>NZ_KB911037.1:0-600447 GCF_000383275.1 Paraburkholderia caledonica
AAACGACTCCACGCCGATGATAGTGCGGATTGCCCGTGTGAAAGTAGGTAATCGTCAGGCTCCCCAGCAGCAACAGAAACCCCACCCCGGAAAAGGTGGGGTTTCTGCGTTTACGCGGCGAAAAACGCGGCGGTAAAACAGCGAGACCGACGACAGCAGTACGCCGTAATCAGGCTGGATTCAGCTCGTCCCGTCCCTCACTGCCTGCCGATCCGCAGTGCGTTCGCGTAACCCGTCAGCTCCAGATAAGCCCGCCCGAGATCCGCGCCATCGCGGCTCACGCGCACCGCGCCCTCCCAGTACACCCCGCCGGTAGACTGTCGCGAGTCCAGTTCCTGGTCGTCCATCAGCGGATCGAGTTGCCATGTCAGCGCACCGGTTCGCACCGACATCGACACCGGGTACGACGTGTTCGTGCGCGGCGAGCGCCATGTGCGACGGGGCGTGAAGTCGACCTCGTTCGGAGCGAACGTCGTGACTCGTCCGTCGCGCTCGCGCAATGCCGCATGCGCCCACATCGCATGTCCGTCGCGGCTTCTCACCTTGAAGGCCATCAGTGCCGAACCGTCTGAGAGATTCGCGCCCAGCCAGTCCCATCCAACCGCATTCGCGTCGAGCAATGTGCTCGACCACTCATGATCGAGCCATGCAACGCCCGTCACGGCAGTGTCTCCATGCGATGAATCGCCATTGGCGCCTGGTCGCCTCACGCTGCCCGACACGCGCAATTGCGGCTCGCTGTAGTAATAACTGGCCTGTTCCGGCCGCGGGCCTTTGCGTGAGTAGCCATGTTCGCCCTGAATCAAAGGCGCTTGCGTTGGCGTTAGCTCGAGATGCAACGCGAACTCGCCGGCATCGGCGGTGACATCGTAGCGGCCATTGGCGGTACGAACGATTTTCCACGTGTTGAGCTTGACGTCGGTATTCGCGGGCTTCGCATAGACGAGGCCGAATCCCACGCGGCCAATTCGCTGATCGTGCACGAGGTGGCCGAGTGCAGGGTCGCTCAACGCGGCGTGCGCGATGATCAATTGGGAAGGAGCAAAAGCACTGGGATCGGCGGCATCGTGTCCCGTTGCCGAGCGGAAGAACGTGATCTGAAAACCGAGCGGCCGGTTATCGGGCGTAGTCAGCCAGCCGGTGGCGTACCACCACTCGGTGCGAAAATCGGCGTGAGCGCCGGTGTCCATCGGCAGCACGATCTGATGGTCTTTCGTGACAGCGGCGAATTCCGGCGTTGCGGCAAAGACCATGTTGGCCGACAAGGCGAACGCGCCGACAACGAACAAGTGTGGAACCCGTGGCCGAGTCCGACGAAAACGCGCGACCGAAACCTCGTTCCCCGCGTTCGCCAAATGCATGGATCGAAGCGCCATCGATTGAAGCGCCGATAACCGGCGCAAAGCTCGCATCACCAGTCCTCCTTGACCGCGCGCACTGCATCCACGGAAACGGCGCCACGTCCCGCAATCACCGCTGTCGAACACGACGACGCGAGCATCACGACCGCAACTGTGGCCAGCATCGTCCACGGAACATGCAGCGACATGCTCCAGTGAAACGACTGCGGATTGACGACGAATACAAGAATCAGACTGATCGCGAAGCCGAGAGCAAAACCCATTGCGATACCGCACGCGGTGAGCATGCCGCCTTCGAGCGCGAGGATCGCGAGAATTTGCGAGCGCGTCACGCCGACATGCCGCAGCATGCCGAACTCGCGAGCGCGTGCGAGCGTCTGCGCCGAAAATGTTGCGGCCACGCCGAACAAGCCGATGACGATAGCGACCGCCTCCAGCAGATATGTGACTGCAAAGCTCCGGTCGAATATCACGAGCGTACGCGCGCGAATGGCACCAGGTTGCGAGATGTCCAGCCTCGCGCCGAAAGGCAGTGCACGCAACCCGGCTATCGTGCGCTCAATGCTCGAACCTCGCTCGACGGTAACCGCGACATCGGTAGCGCTCGTGTCGGCGGTGAGGCGACGGTAGTCGGCAAGCCGTATCTGGATCGCGCCCGTCTGCCGCGCGTAATCGCGCCATACGCCCGCCACCACGAACACATTTGCGCGCTCGCCGATGGGCAAGCGGATACGCTGTCCGAGCCTATAACCATATAGATCCACCATTGCTTCGGAGACCCAAACAGGTGCTTCAGCGCTTTGCAGATCGCGCGGTGTAAGCACAGGTCCCGTCATTTGCAGGTTTGCACCCGGATCGGTTGCGTCGATCTCGCGTGCGAGTATCGCGACGTCCGGGCGCGCCGGGTCGAGCGTGATATGTGAAGTGCGTGCGAACGCCGCCCTTGCAATGCCCGGCACGGCCGCAAGCCGCGTCTGGTCAGCGGGACTCAAGCCGCCTGTGTCGCCGTTTTCCGCGACGCGCGCGTAAAGATCAGCCGACAGTAGATGGACCAGCCAGTCTTCGACGGACACGCGAAAGCTGGCCACCATGATCGCCATCGCCACGATCAGCGCGAAGCTCGACAACACGCCGCCCATTGCAATCGACGCATGACCTGGCGCATTCGCGAGACGCGCGAGCGCAAGCGTACTGGCCGCACCGGCCCGTGAGCGCGATGCGAACCCCCGGCTAGCTACGCCGAATATGAGGGCGGTGACCCGCGGCATCAATGCAATTCCGCCGATCAGCAGCAGCGCGACGGCCACATAACCGCCAATCGGCGCGTCGAACCATGGTGGTGCTTGCGTAAGAAGCGCGGCGATAACCAGGCACAAGAGGGCGGGCCACGGCGTGGCGAGCCGCGCGAGCGCGCCTTCTTCGGCACCGGCCTTGAGTGCGGAAGCGGGCCGTGCGCGCGCCGCTTCCAGTGCCGGCGCGAGGCTCCCGAGAACTGCCACGGCGATGCCGAGCGTCAGGAAAATCGCAGTTGCGACTGGTTCGAAGCCGACCTGCGGCTGCACGCCGGGAAAGTAGCCGCCGCCGAGATCGCTGCCGAAAAAACGCAACGCGCCGGCAGCGAGTGCATAACCGAGCGCGAGGCCGCATAGCGAACCGAGCAAGCCGAGCAGCGCGCCTTCCAGCAGGATCTGACGCAACAGTTGGCCACGCGTCAGTCCGAGCACGCGCAGCATCGCAAACTGCGCGCGACGACGCACCACGCTCAGCGCCTGCGTCGAAAACACGAGGAACGCCCCGGTGAAAAGCGCAACCAGCGCGAGCACGTTCATGTTGATTCGATAGGCGCGCGACAGCCGGTCCGTGCGGCTCTCGACGTCACGCGCTTCGGCGACGACCCATTGGCTTCCCAGATCATTTTGCAGATCGCGTTTGAAGCGCTCGCGGTCGACACCACGCTCAAGCTGCACGTCGACGCGCGAAAGCTTGCCGACCTTGCCGAACTTCCATTGAACCGCGGCAATATCCATGATCGCGAGCCGTTGACCCGGCCTTGTTCTCACGATGCCGCCGGCCACCCGCAAGTGCACGATCGACGTGCCGCTCTGAAGCGCCACCTGATCACCGGTCTTCACGTGCAACCATTCTTGCGCGGCGGTCGAGAGAAACACGGCGTCGGACGCGAGCGTGTCGAAAGGCTGTCCGCTCGACGGCACGCCCATCAGGTCCGGCGCAATGCGGCTTGCCTTGAACACGTCGATGCCGAGCACGGGCAAAGCCGCGTTCTGTCCCGGCACCGTGACGTCTAGCGCAAGAACGGGACTCGCAAGCGCGACACCTCTTTGCGTGGCGAGGCGCGGATAGATCGACTCGTCGAGTAGCGGCTGAGCGCCGCGCACCTGCAGATCGGCCTGGCCGGAGAGGCTGCGCGCCGCAGCGGAGAACTCGTCGAAGGCCGCGCTGTTGATCAGTTGCACAGCGTAACCCAGCGCCACACCCAACGCGATGGTTGCGATCGCAACGAGCGCGCGTGCCCGATGACTGCGCCATTCGGCGGCGAGCAGCCAGCGCGCGAGAATGCGGTGTCCGCGTCCGGGCGCGGAGCGCTGCGAATCAGCGGGCGTCATCGGTTGAACGGGCAGTGGTTCGCGCGCCGTATTGCGCCTGTGAAGACGCCGGCACTTCCGACGCGGCATGCAAGCCGCCATCGCTGAGAATCATGATGCGGTCGGCGACGGCGGCAGCGGCCTCCGAGTGCGTCACCATCATCGTGGCCGCGCCGGTCGCCTTGCTTTGCGCACGAAACAACGCGAGCACGCCGTGGGCGGTATCGGGATCGAGGTTGCCCGTTGGTTCGTCGGCGAGGATCAGAGTAGGGCGATGGACCAGGGCGCGCGCGATAGCAACGCGTTGCATTTCGCCACCCGACAGTTGCCGCGGAAAGTCATCACCGCGGCCTTCGAGTCCGACTGCCGCGAGCATGTCGAGCGCCGCGGAAGAGGGCAACTCGTTTAGCAGCAGAGGCAGCGCGACATTCTGCGCGAGCGTCAAATGCGGCAGCACGTGAAACGCCTGAAACACAAAGCCGAGTTTTTGCCTGCGCAGACGCGTCGCGGCATTGTCGTCGAGACGCGACACGGCATGGCCGCCGATCATCACATCGCCGCTGTCCGCCTGATCGAGACCGGCGATCAGATTCAGCAGCGTCGATTTGCCGACGCCTGAGTCGCCCATGATCGCGACGAATTCGCCGGGCGCCAGCGTGAAGTCGAGATTTGCGAGCACGACGCGGCCCGCGCCGTAGGTCTTGCTAAGCCCGCGGCACTCGAGCGCGGGAACGACACCTTCGTGAGAAAACACCATGCAAGTCCGGAGAATGAGGTCGACGCAACAGCATTCGCTCGCTGAATGCGCGGCCTTCGATGTGTTGGCCGCCAAAGTATATTCGGCTTCTGTAAGGCGCGTCGGCGCATCCGCTCCTCGTGTGAAGCATGCGATCGGCGACGGTTTTCCCGACACGGCACCTCGTCTAGCGACTGCACACGCATAAAAAATATTTCTGTCCAATACAGCGCGGGATGCAGATCGGTGCGCGAAAAGACCCATACGCGGCGCTGTCGAACGCATTCCGTGTGCCTCGTTGACGAAATCGCCATTGCTCACGTCGTGAACTGGCGGCAAATGGTCGTCAAGAGCCTGCTTCTCCGGGAAATTCGCGGAGCCGCGAAGAATCCCCAGCCCGTTTGTGCAGGTGCACATTTTTCCGGCTTGTGCAAGCGAAGCGACCGCAATAAGTCATTGTCTAGGGCATTAGCGCAATGTTGCGCTGCAAAACTATTCTTATCTTGGTAATCTCCCACCTCGTCGTTCGACTGCGGGTAAACGTGTAGTCGAGCGAAGTCTGCACACGTCGCCCCTGCTGGCCCCGAACCCTACATATTCGCTTCAATGCTTTCGAAATGGAAAGTGTTGGTGCGGCGTTTTGTACTTCAAGTTTTCGACAGCGCACATGCCATTGCCTCTCCTTAGTCTGCTTATCTGGATCCCTATCGTTGCCGGCCTCGTCGTTTTGCGAGCCGGGTCGGACACGGCTCGCAACCGTACGCGGTGGCTCGCATTGATCGGCGCGTTTGCGGGCTTCGTGCCAGTGATTCCGCTGGTCGCGAATTTCCGCAACGAAGCGACGTCGATGCAATTCGTCGAAAACGTCAGATGGTCGCCGACTTTCGATATCGCGTGGCACGTCGGCGTCGACGGCATTTCGCTGTGGCTCGTCGCATTGACCGCGCTGACGACGATCATCATCGTGGTCGCCTCGTGGGAGTCGATCACCGAGCGCACTGCGCAGTACTTCGGCGCATTCCTGATGTTGTCCGGTTTCATGCAGGGCGTGTTTACGTCGCTCGACGGCATGATGTTCTTCGTCTCGTTCGAAGCAACGTTGATTCCGCTTTATTTGCTGATCGGCACGTGGGGGCACTCCAATCGGTCGTATGCCGCGGTGAAGTTCTTCTTCGTGTCGTTCCTTGGCTCGCTGATGATGCTGATGTCGATGCTGTATCTGTACAGCCAGACGCATAGCTTCGACCTCGCGCTGTGGCGGGAAACGCGCCTTGGCACCATGCCGCAAGTACTGATCTTTCTCGGCTTCCTCGCGGCATTCGGCGTGAAGGTGCCCATGTGGCCGCTTCATACCTGGTTGCCCGACGTTCACCTCGACGGCCCCACGGGCGCTGCCGTGATGATCGGCATGCTCAAACTCGGCGGCTACGGCCTGTTGCGTTTCGCATTGCCGATTGCACCACAGGCAAGCCACTTTTTCGCGCCGATGATAATTACGCTGTCGCTCGTCGCGGTGATCTATTCGAGTCTTCTCGCACTCGTGCAGACCGACATGCGCCGCCTGCTTGCGTATTCGACGGTGGCTCATATGGGCCTCGTCACGCTCGGTCTGTTCGTCTTCAACCGTATCGGTCAGGCCGGCGCGATCGTGCAGATGCTGTCGTACGGCGTGGTGTCCGGCGCGATGCTGTTGTGCACGGGCATGCTCTACGATCGCACGAAAACGGCTGCGATCGCCGAGTACGGCGGCGTTGCCAACACCATGCCGCGTTTCGCCGCGTTCGTGATGTTGTTTTCGATGGCGAATGTCGGCCTTCCGGGCACGTCGGGTTTCGTCGGCGAATTCATGGTGCTGATGGGCGCGATTCGCTTTAACTTCTGGATCGGCGCAATGGCGGCGTCTACGCTGATTCTGAGCGCGGCCTACACGTTGTGGATGTATAAGCGCGTGATTTTTGGCGCGATTGCGAATGCGCGCGTTGGCAACCTGAAAGATGTCGGCAAGCGCGAATTCGTGTTGCTCGGCGCAATGGCGCTGCTGGTGCTCGCAATCGGACTGGATCCGAAGCCTTTCACCGACGCCATCGACCCGTCGGTCGGTACGTTGCTGGCGCAATCGGAGCGCTCCACGCGTCCGGAGCCGACGCCTCGCGATGGCGGCGAACACCTGCAAGCAGCCGCCCCCGCAGCGGTCGTTGCGGCGACGCGTACGCCTGGGTGACAGGGCAGTGTGAATGCCGGAATAGTCGATTCCGGTTCGGCAAAATGCGCGCACAATAGATGCCGCATATGCCGAACTGAGCCCGAATCGCACTTTCATGCAGTCACAACAGGAGAGCCCATGAGTCAGCAGAAAGCCGTGGAGTATTCCGCAGCATCGCCCGAAGTCAAAGCTGTGTACGACGATATCAAGCAGACGCGTCAGGTCGACGACGTCAACAACTTCTGGAAGTACATCGCGCAGCATCCGCCGACGCTCGCGCGCACGTGGGACAGTCTGAAAGACGTGATGAAGCCCGGCGCGCTCGATCCGTTAATGAAAGAGCTGCTCTACGTGGCCGTAAGCGTGACGAACAACTGCGGTTATTGCGTTGCGAGTCACACGGCCGCGGCTCGCCGTGCGGGTATGACTGACGAGATGTTTGGCGAACTGCTCGCAGTAGTTGGCATGGCTAACGAAACGAACCGCCTCGCGGTGGGATATCGCGTGCCGATCGACGCAGCGTTCGAGTAGGCCGATTCACACCTTGCCGCGCCACGCGGCAAGCAAACCGGGTAAGTCGTTCATGTCCCGAAATACCTGAGCCACGCCGACTGCCTGCAATGCGGCAGCGCTACTATGTCCGTACTCGTTCGGGCAGTAACCGAATACCGTCGCGCCGGCTGCAACGCCGGCAGTCGCGCCCGTCACCGTGTCTTCGACAATAGCGCAGTGCGCCGGGTCCACATCCAGCGCCGCCGCCGCGGCGAGATACACATCAGGGAACGGCTTGCTACGCGGTGTTTCGTGACCGCTGAAGATGCGCCCCTCGAAGCAGTCCAGGATCTCCGCCTTGGCCAATTGCAATTCGACTTTGATCCGGTCCGCACCGGAAGCAACGGCGATTCGTCCCTTCAATGATGCGTGAAGCGAACGTACCGCTGTCGCTGCGCCCGGTATCGCGGTCAGTTCCTGTTCGAGCGCTGCATTGCGGCGCGCGCGAAATTGCATCAGCCAGTCGGTCGTGATCGCAATACCTGTGCGCGCTTCGATCAGTGGCGCTTCGTCCTTCACCGCCTTGCCGACGAAAATACGCATCGTCTCTTCAATGCTCAGGTGCCAGCCCAACTCGCCCAGCATCTCGGTGAGTACGCGGTTAGTGATCGGCTCTGAGTCGACGAGCACGCCGTCGCAATCGAAAAGTACGGCGTGAAACGGAAAATCGGCCATCGGGAAGAGTGGGAAGAGATCGCGGAACGGGAGAGCATACAACAACGCGCCGCGTGGCGCTGCGCGCTTGCATGACCGCGCGCAGCGCGAAGAGTCACGATCCCTTAGCGTCGAACCCGTCACTCAAGGTCTTCATGAACGCAATAATGTCCTGAATATCCTGATCCGTCATTGCAGGCTGATCTCCGAATTTGCGATCGAACGGTGCGTCGGACACATCTACATTCGCGTGAAACTGCGGCGGCAGATCGTTGTACTTTTGCACCTTGCCCGATGCATCGCGCGGATAGATCTTTTCCGGCGATGTATTACGCAGATTGTAGAAGTCCATCACCTGCTTCAGGTCGTGATACACGCCGTTGTGAAAGAACACCTTGCGGTTCGCGACATTGCGTAGCGTGGGTGTAAGGAACATGCCGCAATACTGCGTCTGCTTCGCGAGATCTCCACGAAACGGCCCACATACCCCCATATCGAAGAACTTTGGATCTTTATTCGCAGGAATGGACGGATTGCGCGGCACACCCAGCGCTTCGTATTGCGTATCGGTAAAGACCGGCGGCAGGCCGTCCTTGCTCGGCTGACTCAGGTGGCAGCCCGCGCAATTCGCTTTGTCCTTGTCGTTGAACAATTGCAGGCCGTGCAGTTCTGCATGCGTGAGGCGAGCTTTGCCTTCCAGCCAGTAATCATACTTACTCGTGAACGCGTGGAATGACGGATCTTCGATCTGATAACGCCCCACCGCGAACATGGCCTCTGAAATCAGCAGACTCGGATTGCCGACAATGGCCGGCCCGAACATCTGCTTGAACTGGTCGATGTACTTCGTCTGCAGCAGCTTGTGCGCGACGTCTTCGGGCGTTTTGTTGGCCATCTCGACGGGATTCGTCAGCGGGCCGATTGCCTGGTCCTGCAAAGTATCGGCGCGGCCGTCCCAGAAGAGCCCGCCTTGCGGCACCATTGCCGGAGCGGCAGGCGCGGCGAGAGCGGTCTTTTGCGCGCGCGTGACGCCGCTTGCCTGCGAAGCGAGTTGCGTCAGATCCACCGGCACATCCGTGTCGCCCTGGTCGGGACCAATGCTGAACGGCGCCTGACGATACAGATACGTGAGCGATGGCGGCGGACGAAAACCCGCGTCGGTCATATGCGCGCCGCCGAGCTGAACAGGAAACGCGTTATCCGGCGCGTACGAATTCTTCGGCGAGTGGCACGACGCGCAAGACTGCGTGCCGGAAGCCGACAGCGACTGGTCGAAAAAAATCTCCTTGCCGAGCAGCGCCACCGCGCTCAGTGGCGCGCTTGCCGGACGCAAAAGATGCACCGGTCGAGGGTTCGCGCCTGTGAGGTCTTCAACGATCGCGCCGACTGCGGCCGGCATCCGCTCCGGATAAACAAGCGCATATGCGCTGAGCGCGACGGCCGCAATAGCGATGCAGGCGGCACTTCGTGCAAGCAGCCGGAGCGCTGAGCGGCGCGTAAGGGCGGGACCGGGTTCGCCGCTCGCTGGAAGAGTCGGCGGCAGGGCAGCGTCTGGAGCTTGGTTCATGGCGGTCGTGACAATAGTTCTTCTGATGCGATCAAAAGGGCAAATCGAGCCAGCACGTATGCACTGGCTCGACGCCGACTACGCTTTGCTGCAAGCCGTGCTCTGCGTCATGACACCGCGTTCGTCAGCGATGCGCGCGAGATACTCGCGCATCGCATGAACGCGGGTTGCCTGATCGCAAGCTTCTGCACGGCTCGTGACCAGCTCTGGTCAGATTGCCGGCGCTTGAGCCAGCGTCGTACCGAGGTTCTGGTCCAGATAGAGCGGCGCATTGTTGCCCGAGCCCGCGAAGTCGAACATGTTCATGATGCTGCCCGCAGTGGCGTCGAACGAACCGCCGCCAATGCGTTGACCGCTGAGCCAGTTATCCTCGATGAACTTCACGACCGATGCCTGAGTGATCGGCGTGTCGTCGACGAAGTTCGCCTTCGCCCACGGCGAGACCACGATAAACGGCGTGCGCGTACCCGGACCGCAACGGCCGTTCACCGCGCCGCCGTTCACGCCCTGCGGCTGCACTGCGCCCGCGGCCGTACACTGGCCTGCCGCGCTCAGGTTGTCGCTGCCCGCCACCGTCTTGCCGCCTGCCGATTGCGGCGTCGTCGAGTCGAACGACGAGCTCGTAGGCGCCTTATAGCGATGGTCGTACCAGCCGTCCGAATCGTCGTAGGCGATGATCACGGCGGTGTTCTTCCAGTCAGGCTGCTGCTGCAGGAAGTTGATGACCTTCGTGACGAAAGCCTGTTCGTCGATCGGGTCCGAGTTGCCCGGATGGCCGTCCTCGACTGCCGGCGCCTTCAGGAAGTTGACCGACGGATAGTTGCCCGACTTCACCGCGGCAAAAAAGTCGTCGGTGTCGTACTGGTGATGAACCGGCGTTGCGGTGTTGTCGAGCGGATCGGCCGCACCGATCACGGCCGTCGAGGACGGACGCGTATGCGCAAGGTTCGCCGTACTCGCGTAGTACTGGAACCACGCGTGGTGCTGCACGTAGTCGGTCTTCGTCGCGTTGAGCACCTGCGAGAAGGTCGAGCGGGCGCAGCCCGTTGTGCCGTTCGCGTTGACCGTCTGCAGATTGAAGCCGCCCATGAAGCCGCCCCACGTGATGTTCTTCGCGTTGAGCAGGTCGCCGATGTTCTTGTTGTTCGACGACATCGTGCCCGTCACCGTGCTGCCCGCCGCGGTCGTGCAGACGTCACCGGTCGGGTCGAGGTCGCCGACCATCGTGAAGCCGCCGGCCGAATCCGGAATCGCGTTGCCCGACGTGCCGCCCGAAACGATTACGCCGTTGTTCTGGCCGGAGACGACTGCAAGCGCGCCCGGCGTCGACGGACCATACGTGTCGGTGTACGCGTTCTGGTTCATCGCAAAGTGCTGCGCGTAGTTCCACAGCGCGGTGACGGTGTTGCCGTCGAAGTAGCCGAGCACCTGGCCCTTCGTCGCGAATGCGCCGGTGCTGCCCGCGATCGTCGAACCGGCTGCGGTGAAGAGCGGGAACGAGTCCATTGCGCCGTTGTTATAGGCGAGCTGTTCGGCGGCGTATGCGTGGTTCTGACTGGACGTGTTCGCTTGCGAGCGGTCGAGGCGGAACGGCAACAGATCCGCTGCGGGCAGACCGAGCCCGGCGATAGTCACCAGACCGACCGTGCGGCCTGCGGTATTCGGCGACGTAGGTAGCGCATTCGGGTTGGTCGCGATCAGGTTGTTGCTCGCGAGGTTATTGACCGCCGGCGTGCCTGCAGCCGCCGTGAATTGCGGCTCGCCCACCGGATTCGACGCTTGCGGATAAGTCGCGAAGTAGTGATCGAACGAGACGTTCTCGCCGAAGATCACGACGACGTGCTTGATCGGCGTGGCAGTGGCCAGGGCATCCTGTGCCGTCACCGACGGTGTCGGCGACGATGCGCTCGGACTGATGCTGTGGTTGCCGCAAGCGGCGAGCGTCAGCAGTGCGGCAAAGGGAATGGGTAACAGGGTTCTACGGAACATGTGACTGGCTCCAGATTCGACTTCGCCGTTCAGCGCTTCCATGATGTACGTGTGGAGTTCGCTGGGGATATTGTTTATTGGAAATAATGCGGTGCTTGTCGCTGCCCCACGCTGCGGCAACCACAAGCTGCGCGCATTGAAGCATTCGATGATTAAGATTTAAGGGCGCGCATATTACGTTGGCTCTCGATCGCCATTCATTTCGATAACCGTTGCTGTCGTTGTGCTGTCGCTGTGCTGACGGTGACACTGGCGCGCGGCGGCAGCAAGCGGTAGTTGACCCACTGCGGCCCGGCACGACGGATGCTCCGGCATCCAGACGTAGCTCGCCGGACAGGCCGCCAAAAACGTGCGCTGCCGTGATCCCGTCATCTCTTTCCGAGGATTCGCCATGACAGTGAAGCTCAAACCGGTCGGTCAGCAGGTCATCGTCATCACCGGGGCGACGAGCGGTATCGGACTCGCTACCGCCCGTCTTGCCGCGAGCAAAGGAGCGCGGTTGATGCTGGTCGCTCGCGACGAGGAAGCGCTGACCGCGCTCGCGAGGCAACTCGGCGACCAGGGCGCGCTCGTCGACTATGCGGTTGCCGACGTGAGCAACGCCGGGCAATTGCAGGCCGCCGCCGACAAGGCCATTGCGCGCTTCGGCGGCTTCGACACGTGGGTCAACAACGCCGGCGCGTCGATCTACGGCCGTTGCGCCGACGTCCCCATCGACGAGCAGAAAGAGTTGTTCGAGACGAACTTCTGGGGCGTCGTGCAAGGTTCGATGATTGCGCTCGCGCACCTGAGGCAGAGCGGCGGTGCGCTGATCAATCTGGGCAGCGAGCTGTCGGACGTCGCGCTGCCGCTGCAGGCCGCATATGTCGCGTCGAAGCACGCAGTAAAGGGCTATACCGACGCATTGCGCATGGAACTGCTGGAAGAGCGCGTGCCGGTTTCAGTTACGCTGATCAAGCCGTCGGGCATTCATACGCAGTTTGTCGAGCATGCCCGCAATCATCTCGACGTGCAGCCAAAGCTGCCGGCGCCGGTCTATGCACCGGATATTGTCGCGAGGGCGATTCTGCATGCGGCGGCCACGCCGGTGCGCGATCTGTATGTCGGCGGTGCATCGGCGGCAATGGTCACGTTCGCGCGTCGAGCGCCCAATCTGTATGACCGCGTGATGGGCCGTCTTGGCATATTGTCGCAACGGACTCAGGAGCCGCCGCATACGGCGGCCGGCAATAACGGCGGCGATGGTGCATTGCGCGAGCGTTCCGAACAGAAGCGCCGGGTGTTTGAGTCGAGTCTGTACACGCAGGCGTCGATGTATCCGCAGCAGACGGCATTGCTTGCCGCGGCCGCAGCGGCCGTGTGGTTGCTCGCGCGTTATGCGCGGTCGTCGCATGGGCGACGCGTATAGGCGAAGAGCCGCGCGTGTGATTCACTTACCAGGATAATGGGCGGCCAGGAAGATGGCGGGCAAGACAAAGGGTAGCAAGACAAAGGGTAGCGCCTCATAGGCGACAGCAGCGCGGGAGCAGTGCAAGGCGCAACCCTTCGTCGTCCGATGCAATCAGGCGTAATGCCACTGAACGACTCGGGCGATCAGCCTCCGCCGCCGTTCGGGTTGCCGATTGTGAGCTTGTTCGATACGGACTTCACACCGGCGACGCTTTTCGCCACGTCCTCGGCTTGCGGAATCTGCGCGCCGTCAGGCACCGATCCTGTTAGCGTCACTGCGCCGCCGCGAGCCCGCACGAACACGTTCGACACATCGAAGCCCTGCGCTTTTGCCAACGCCTTGCGCACGTCGAGACCGAGCTTGCGGTCCGTCTTTTTCACCGCTTTTGTGCGCGCAGTGGAGGAGTCCGTCATGTCGGACGGCGCCGCATCGCTCGATTGCGCATAGGCGCTCGATGCAGTTGCCAGACACAATGCGATGCCGAGCGTCTTCAAAAGATTGACTGTTTTCACGTTTTCTCCATCCTCGAAAAGTTGATGTCGCTTCGTTGCATGCAAAATAATACGCGCCGGTGAACGGTGTCCGCTCACTGGGAGCATCCTGTCTTGTACAAACGCAATGCCGTGGCGCTCCCGGCGCGCTTAAACAATAGTTCAGCACGCGCGCTCATGCTGGAAAAACTGGCGGTGGCGTCTGTACTGGCGGGCATCAGTGCGCCATATGCAGTTTGGCATTAAGCTCTCAACGGCGAACCGTGCGTTGCATCGCGCACGATCCGCCGAAGAACGATGAGTCGCACATAACCTTGAATGCACTTGCCAACTTAAGAGGGAGTCAGCCATGAAGCGCGTTGCCATCAAACAGATCATGCTGGGCTTTGCGGTTACCGCGATGGTCGCAGCCGGTATGCCACTCGCCGCCGCGCAAACCACGACCGATACAGACGCACAGACCGCGCAACCCGGCGGCGCCAGCGCCGCCAAGCCGACCAAGGCCGAGCGTAAAGCGGCCCGCAAACAGGCCCGCGCGAAAAAGAATGCAGAGCTTAAGAAGCTGGAGGACGCGGGCTATCAGCCGTCGCGGAACGACCCGAACTATCCGACCGATCTGCAAAATGCGCAGAAGAAGGCGGGCATAGGCACAGGCGCGAGCCAGTAAGCATTAACCCGTAATTCGTGCCACCGGGCAGCGCGATTATCCGATGCTGTCCGGCGCAATGCTCTTTCGAACGGCGCGCGTGGCGCGAACTATCGTTTCGACTGACGAATAACACGCAACTTGCCGCCAGAGAAAACTCGGTGTTACGCGGCGACACCAGCGCATCTGATCGTCGCACGACGTTTTTTCTGCTCTCGAAACCCTACATTTGGCTTGTAGCGACATCTTCGCCTGACGCTTCCCATATCGGCGAAACCCTTACCCATCAAGGCTTTCGCGGCGGCTAAACTTCGTCCGTGCGACATGAGTGTCGTATTTCCTCATGTGGTTGTCGCAAATAGTCGGCTAGGCGTACTTTTTTCTGGCAACTATGTATGCACAGCGCGGACGACGTCCGCTCGCAGCTTTGCATGGGACCAGGGTAAGTGTTTTGCACAAACTCTGGCCGACATAGGAGAGCATTCAATGAATTCCCCCAAGGTCGTGGTCGAAGGGCTGTGCAAGGTGTTCGGCACTAACCCGAAACAGGCGCTCGCCATGCTGGCGGGCGGCGCGACGAAAGAAGAAGTCTTCGCGCGGACCGGTCAGATCGTCGGCGTTCACAACGTATCCTTCGAAGTCAAGGAAGGCGAGATCTTCGTGCTGATGGGGCTCTCGGGCTCCGGCAAGTCGACGCTGATCCGCCTGATCAACCGGCTCGTGGAACCGTCGGCGGGCAAGGTGCTGATCGATGGGCGCGACGTGGCCAGCGTGCCGCGCGCCGAATTGACCGCGCTGCGCCGCAAGGACATGAGCATGGTGTTCCAGTCGTTTGCGCTGATGCCGCAACGCACTGTGCTGTCGAACGCAGCGTTTGGGCTCGAAGTGGCAGGCGTCAGCCGCAAAGAACGCGAAGCGCGCGCGATGACCGTGCTCGAGCAGGTCGGCCTCGCTCCGTTCGCGGCGAAGCTGCCCGCACAACTGTCGGGCGGCATGCAGCAACGCGTGGGCCTTGCGCGGGCACTCGCGGTCAACCCGTCGTTGATGATCATGGACGAAGCGTTCTCCGCTCTCGACCCGTTGAAGCGCAAGGAAATGCAGAACGTGCTGCTCGATCTGCAACGCGAGCAGCAGCGCACGATCCTGTTCGTGTCGCACGATCTTGAAGAAGCCATGCGAATCGGCACACGCATCGCGATCATGGAAGGCGGCAAGGTGGTGCAGATCGGCACGCCGCAGGAGATCATCACGAATCCCGCCGACGATTACGTGCGCGCCTTCTTCGAAGGCATCGACACCAGCCGTTATCTGACGGCCGGCGACCTGATGCAGACCGACGCCGTGCCGCTGATGCATTCGCATTCGCCGCAGATCGACGCGTCGAGCGTGGCCGCCACCTTGAACGGCAGCGCCGACTATGCGTTCGTGCTCGACAGCGAACGCAAGATTCGCGGCTTCGTTTGCCGCGACGAAACAGGCAGCGCGTCGGCGAAACTGAACTACGTCGAATGCATTCGACGCACCACACCGCTAGACGATGTGGTCGAACGCGTGGTCGCGAGCCGCGCGCCTTTGCCGGTCGTCGAAGCAGACGGCTCCTACTGTGGTTCGGTCAACAAGACGAACGTGTTGCACGTTCTTACGCGCCATCGAGGTTCCCATGTCTGAAGTCATTCCACTTGGCACCTGGGTCGACCACGGCGTCCACTACCTGCTCGACCACGACGCCAAGACTTTCGATTCCATCGGCAAAGTCATCGAGGGTTTTGCGGCGCTGATCGAACAAGGTCTGCAAGCCGTTCCCATGTGGGCGCTGATGGCGTTCTTCGTCGGCATAGGATTGTGGCGGGTGGGCTGGCGTTTCGCGCTCTTCACCTTGCTGGCGATGCTGCTGATCTACGGCACCGGGTTCTGGGATCAGATGGTGATCACGCTCGGCCTCACGCTGTCGTCCACGTTAATCAGCCTCCTGCTCGGCGTGCCGCTCGGCATCTGGACCGCGAAAAGCCGGACCGTCGAAATGATCGTGCGTCCCGTGCTCGACCTGATGCAGACCATGCCCGCGTTCGTCTACCTGATTCCCGCGGCTATGCTGTTCGGCCTCGGCCGCGTGCCCGGCATTCTTTCCACGGTGATCTTCGCCATGCCGCCCGCGGTGCGTCTCACGTCGCTCGGCATCAAGCACGTGAACCGCGAGATCGTCGAAGCGGGGCAGGCATTCGGCTGCACGCCGTGGCAATTGCTCTACAAGGTGCAGTTTCCCAATGCGCTGCCTTCGATCATGACCGGCGTGAATCAGACCATCATGATGGCGCTCTCGATGGTGATCATTGCGTCGATGGTCGGCGCGGGCGGGCTTGGCAACGACGTGCTCGCCAGTATTCAGCGGCTCGACATCGGGCTCGGCTTCGAAAGCGGACTTTCTGTCGTGATGCTCGCGATCATTCTGGACCGTATCACGGAGAGCTTTGGCCGCTCGCCCGGCATGGCGCGCGCGCCGCTTCTCTCGGGCTTGCGCAGTGTGATGAAGGTGCGCCGCGCGCCGGCGGCGCAGCACAGCTGAGCCGCACATGAAGCGCGACGCGATCACCCAGGTCGAGGCCCCTTCAGATTCGCCGCTTTCCCGGCTCGCGCACGTCGGCTTTCTGACGCTGCCGAACTTTTCGATGATCGCGTTCACGAGCGCGGTCGAGGTGCTCCGCATGGCCAACTACGTGGGCCGCGCGGAGCATTACAGGTGGTCCGTGATCACGCCGGACGGCGAGCCGGCGCGGGCGAGCAACGGTATTACGGTGAAGCCCACCACGACGCTCGCGCAAGCCGGCATGCCTGACGTGCTGATCGTCTGCGCGGGCTGGCACGTGCGCGACTACGTCAACGAAACGGTGATCGGTTTGCTGCGCGACGTGGCGGCCCAGAACATACCGCTCGGCGGCATTTGCACGGGACCGTATGCGCTACTCGCAGCCGGGCTGCTCGACGGCTATCGCTGTACCGTGCATTGGGAAGATATGTCGCCGCTGCACAAGAGCTACCCGCATGTGCGTTTCGCCGACGAGCTCTTCGTGATCGACCGCGACCGCATGACCTGCACGGGCGGCACCGCGCCGCTCGATCTGATGCTGAAACTGGTTGCCATGCGGCTCGGTCATCCGGTCGCGGCGCAGGTGTCGGAGCAGTTCATCGTGGAAAGAATACGCGGTTCGACCGACTATCAGCACATACCCGTCGACGCCCGCGTCGGTTTCTCGCGTGCCGAACTCATCGAGGTCGTTCGATTGATGGAGGCGAATATCGAAGAGCCTTTATCGCTCGACGAACTCGCGCGGCTCGTGCATCTGTCGCAGCGCCATTTGCAGCGCATGTTCAAGATGTTCCTGAGCGTATCGCCGACGCACTATTACCTCACGTTGCGCCTGCGGCGAGCGCGTGAACTGCTGCGCAATACCGACGCTTCGATCGCGCGCGTCACGGCCGTTTGCGGCTTCCATTCGCCGTGCCATTTCAGCAAGGCGTACCGCGCGCAATTCGGTCATGCGCCGAGCGTCGAGCGGCGACTGTCGGCGTAGGATGTTCGTGCTTCAAGTTCGGTGACGTGCGTTCGCGCGTGCCTCGATGCGCAGCAGGCGGCGTCGAAAAAGTCAGTGTAATAAGCCAGTCAAGCATTCAATCACCCTGAGGAAACGCCATGAAACGTTTGTGGGCTGCGTCGTTGTGCGCGCTGTCTGTGTCGTCCGTTCCTTCGGCTTTCGCCGCCGAACCCGCAACATGCCGCGACGTCCGCTTTGCCGACGTTGGCTGGACCGATATCGCCGCTACGACAGGGCTTGCATCGACGGTGCTCGAAGGACTCGGCTACAAGCCGACCAAGACGATCGCCTCTGTGCCGATTACCTTTGCCGGTGTGAAGAGCAAGCAGATCGACGTATTCCTCGGCTACTGGTCGCCGACCATGGACCCGATGATCGATCCGTTCAAAAAGGCCGGTCAGCTGAGCGTGCTGCCGACGCCGAACCTGACGGGCGCAAAGTACACGCTTGCCGTGCCGGACTACGCGTATCAGGCGGGTATCAAGACGTTCACCGACATCGCGAAGAACTACGACAAGCTCGGCGGCAAGATCTATGGCATCGAGCCGGGTAACGACGGCAATGCGTTGATCAAGAAGATGATTGACAGCAACCAGTATGGGCTCGGCAAGTTCAAGCTCGTGGAGTCGAGCGAGGCGGGCATGCTGGTGGAGGTGAACCGCGCGATCCGCGACAAGAAGCCGATTGTGTTCCTCGGCTGGGAACCGCATCCGATGAACGTGCAGATGAAAATCGATTATCTGTCCGGCGGCGACGACGTGTTCGGTCCGAACTACGGCGAGGCCAAGGTCATGACGGTCACGCCGACCGATTACTCGACACGCTGCCCGAACGTCGCGAAACTCGTGTCGAACCTGCATTTCACGACCGACATCGAGAATCACGTGATGCTGCCGATCATGAACAAAACGGACCCCAACAAGGCCGCGCGCGAGTGGTTGAAGGCGAATCCGGCAGTGCTCGACCAGTGGCTCGCGGGCGTGAAGACGTTCGACGGCAAGGATGGTTTGCCGGCAGTGAAGGCGTATGTGGCGGGGAAGTGATATCGGCTTTGGCGCCGCTTGAAGCGGCGCTAAACCGCCTGTTGCAGGGTTTCAGGCTATTAAACAAGGGCCGAAATCGAACGGCATCGACAAAACGCCTTGAAACAAGGCCTCAAATCGCCTGCGCCCGCCCCGGAAACGTCTCGTCGAAATCCGCACCATATTCCGCTTCCGCCGCCGTGCCGCGTTGCTCGCGGTACATCATCGGCGGCAAGCCGAATTGTTTGCGGAATTCGCGGCCCAGATGGGACGCATCGGAAAAGCCGCAACTCGATGCAATGTCCGCCACGGTCTTGTCCGAGCTGGTCAACAGCCAGGCAGCGGTGCGCAACCGCACCTGCTTCGCATAGGCCTGCGGCGCCTTGCCGGTTTGCGCCTTGAAAAGCCGCTCCAATTGACGCGGCGACAGATCCAGCTTGCGCGCGAGTTCATCGAGCGAAAGCGAACGCCCCACGTGCTGTTCCATCAGCAGAATTGCGCGCTTCACTTTCGGGTGCGCCGCGGGTGCAAGTCCCGGCGGATGCGGCTGCGGCGCATTGCCTTTCTGCATGTCGTCGACGAGAAGAATGCGCAGCGCTTTTTGTACCGTTGCGGTTTCGAAGTGGCGCAGAAGAATGGCCGCGGCCACGTCGATAGAAGCGCGCCCGCCTGAACACGTAATGCGCCGGCGATCGATCACGAACAGCCGGTCTGCCACGAGCGCCTCTTCATTCACCGACGGAAAACGCTCGATGAAATCCCAGTAGTGAAACCAGCTTACGCAAATGCGATGACCGTCGAGCACGCCCGCGCGCATCAGCGAGAACACGCCCGTACACATGCCGACAAGCGTTGCATCGGCCGCCGCGGCGCGGCGTATGAACGCAAGCGTTGCGTCGTTCGCGGCCGGTCCCGAATGCAGCAGGCCGCCTACCACGACGACGTAATCGAACGGCTCGGCGTTGTCGAAGGTTTCCCACGGAGTGATCTGGATTCCGCAACTCGCGCGTACCGGAGCAAGGGTTTCCCCTATCACGCTCCATGAACAGCGCACGGGCTTGCTGAAGTCGCCTTCGTCCGCGGACAGGCGCAGCAGGTCGACGAAACCCGAAAACGCCGTCAGCGTGAAGTTCGGCAGCAGGATGATGCCAAAGCGGATGCGCTGCTTCGGCGTGCCGTCGATAGATTGAAGGGGAAGCGGTTCAGCGGAGTTCATGCATGCAGCCAGAGCAAAAAAGGTTGAGTCAAGCATAGCACCGGGATGCACCGGGGCACTGATCATACGTGTCGTCAGCATCGCGAGGCGCAGGGGTTGCGCCTGTCGCAAATGCGTCAGAAGCCTTCGTAAATACGTCGCGACGCTTGGCGCGCAGTGCGCTTGACGCCACTATCCCACTGTCATGCCGTTTTTATTCTATCGGTCCAATTTGACGTGCGGTGCAATAGGGCCTGTTTCGAGGTAAGTCCCTCCACCCAGGCATTGCAACGCACAAGGCTAGCCATGAACGTCAGCGTATTCGATCTGTTCAAGATCGGTATCGGTCCCTCCAGCTCGCACACCGTCGGGCCGATGATCGCTGCTTGCCGCTTCGCGTCGCATATCGAAGACGCCAACCTGCTCGGCTTCGTGCGCCGCGTGAAGGTCGAACTGTTCGGCTCGCTCGGCGCAACCGGCAAGGGCCATGGCACCGACAAAGCGGTGCTGCTCGGCCTGGAAGGCAACCTGCCCGAACTGATCGACCCGGACACGATCGAGCCGCGTTTGCTCGCGATTCGCGAGACGAAGCAGCTCGCGCTGCTCGGCAAGCATCCGGTGAAATTCGACGAGCGCGAGCATCTTGGATTTTTTCGCAAGCTGATGCCGGGTGCGCCCGGCTCGGGCATCGTGCATCCGAACGGCATGCGTTTTCAGGCATTCGACGAGTATGGGCAGCTGCTGGTCGAAAAAGAGTATTACTCGATTGGCGGCGGCTTCGTCGTGAACCGCGAGGGCGATCGCGTGAACGGTGTACGTGCGGGCGCCGAGGTGCCGTACCCGTTTCGCACCGGCGACGATCTGATGCGCGTGTGCCGCGAAACGGGCCTCTCTATCGCCCAGGTGACGCTGCGCAACGAATGCGCGTCCCGCTCCGAACAGGAAGTGCGCGAAGGTCTGCTCGCGATCTGGCGCGCGATGTCGGCTTGCGTCGAACGCGGTTGCAAGGTGCGCGGCGAATTGCCCGGACCCATGCATGTGAAGCGCCGCGCAGCCGACCTGTGCGGGCAATTGCGCTCGCGCTCCGAGGAGTCGCTGCGCGATCCGCTTTCGATGCTCGACTGGGTCAACCTGTACGCGATGGCCGTGAACGAAGAGAACGCGGCAGGCGGGCGCGTCGTGACCGCGCCGACCAACGGCGCGGCAGGCGTGATCCCTGCCGTGCTGCACTACTACGTGAAGTTCATGCATGCGTCGAATGACGAAGGCATCGTCAACTTCCTGCTGACGGCCGCGGCTATCGGGATCATCTACAAGGAGACCGCGTCCATCTCCGGCGCCGAAGTGGGCTGCCAGGGCGAAGTGGGCGTGGCCTGTTCGATGGCCGCAGCGGCGCTTGCCGCAGTAATGGGCGGCACGCCGACGCAAGTCGAAAACGCCGCGGAAATCGGCATGGAACATAACCTCGGCATGACCTGCGATCCGGTCGGCGGACTCGTGCAGATTCCGTGCATCGAGCGCAACGCGATGGGCGCGATCAAGGCGCTGAACGCCGCGCGCATGGCGATGAAGGGCGACGGCCAGCACTACGTATCGCTCGATAACGTGATCAAGACGATGCGCGAGACGGGCGCGGATATGAAGACGAAATACAAGGAGACGTCGCGCGGCGGGTTGGCCGTGAACGTTATCGAGTGCTGAACAGCGCTCTATTAGAGTCGTGATGAAGCACCAGGCATCAAGCACACGAGCACTACAAGCACCATAAGCACCGACAGTACCCACAAGGACCAACGATGAGCCGCTATTCGATATTCAGCCTCTTGCGCAACGGGATGTCGTATCACGAAAACTGGGAGCGCCAGTGGAAGAGCCCCGAGCCCAAACGCGAGTACGACGTGGTGATCGTCGGCGGCGGCGGACACGGTCTCGCCACCGCCTACTACCTTGCTAAAGAACATGGCGTGCGTAATATCGCCGTGCTCGAAAAAGGCTGGATCGGCGGCGGCAATACGGCGCGCAATACGACCATCGTCCGCTCGAATTATCTGTGGGACGAGTCGGCCGCGCTCTACGAAAAGGCAATGAAACTGTGGGAGGGTCTCTCGCAGGATCTGAACTACAACGTGATGTTCAGCCAGCGCGGCGTGATGAACCTCGCGCATACGTTGCAGGACGTGCGCGACACCGAGCGGCGCGTGAATGCGAACCGCCTGAACGGTGTCGACGCCGAATTCCTCACGCCCGCGCAGATCAAGGAACTCGAGCCGACCATCAATCTGAATAGCCGCTACCCGGTGCTGGGCGCGTCGATTCAGCGGCGCGGGGGCGTCGCGCGTCACGATGCGGTGGCTTGGGGCTTCGCGCGGGGTGCGGACCAGGCGGGCGTCGACATCGTGCAAAACTGCCAGGTCACCGGTATCCGCCGTAACGGCAGCCAGGTAACGGGCGTGGATACGACGAAGGGTTTCATCAAGGCGAAGAAAGTCGCGGTGGTGGCGGCGGGCAATACCTCCACGCTCGCCGACATGGCCGGCGTGCGCCTGCCGCTGGAAAGCCATCCGTTGCAGGCGCTGGTGTCCGAGCCGATCAAGCCGGTCGTGAACACGGTGGTGATGTCGAACGCCGTGCACGCGTATATCAGCCAGTCCGACAAAGGCGATCTGGTGATCGGCGCGGGCGTGGACCAGTACACGGGTTTCGGACAGCGCGGCAGCTTCCAGATTATCGAAGGCACGCTCGAAGCCATCGTCGAAATGTTCCCGGTGTTCTCGCGCGTGCGCATGAACCGGCAGTGGGGCGGCATCGTGGACGTCTCGCCGGACGCATGCCCGATCATCAGCAAGACCGACGTGAAGGGCCTCTATTTCAATTGCGGCTGGGGCACGGGCGGCTTCAAGGCGACCCCCGGTTCCGGTTGGGCCTATGCGTACACGATCGCGAAAGACGAGCCGCACGAATTGAACGCGCCGTTCTCGCTGGATCGCTTCTATACCGGCCATCTCATCGACGAACACGGCGCCGCCGCCGTCGCCCACTAACGCACTAGCGCTGGATAGAGAGACAAACATGCTGATGATCGAATGCCCCTGGTGCGGGCCACGCGCCGAAACCGAATTTTCCTGCGGCGGCGAAGCGGACATTGCGCGTCCGCTCGATACCGAGAAGCTCACCGACAAGGAGTGGGGCGACTACCTGTTCATGCGCAAGAATCCGCGCGGCGTGCATCGTGAGCAATGGATGCATACGCAAGGCTGCCGCCGCTGGTTCAAGGCGCAGCGCGATACGGTGAGCTACGAGATCCAGGGCTACGAGACGTTCGACCGTCCGCTGCTCAAGATGGATAGCAACGACGGCAAGGCACAAGAGGGCAAGACGCAATGAGCCAGAAAGACCGACTCCCGAATGGCGGGCGCATCAACCGCGCATTGCCGCTTACGTTCACGTTCAACGGCCGCCAGTATCAGGGTTATCAGGGTGATACGCTGGCTTCGGCATTGCTCGCCAACGGCCTGCATTTCGTTGCGCGTAGCTGGAAATATCACCGGCCGCGCGGCATCGTTACGGCCGGAGTGGAAGAGCCGAACGCCGTCGTGCAACTGGAAACAGGCGCCTACACGGTGCCGAATGCGCGTGCGACCGAAGTCGAGTTGTATCAGGGGCTCGTCGCGAACAGCGTGAATGCGAAGCCGAGCATCGAGAAAGATCGCATGGCGGTCAATCAGAAGTTGGCGCGCTTCATTCCGGCGGGCTTCTACTACAAGACCTTCATGTGGCCGCGCAAGTTCTGGCCGAAGTACGAAGAAGTGATTCGCGACGCCGCGGGTCTCGGCAAGGCGCCCGAGCAACTCGACGCCGACCGCTACGACAAGTGCTTTGCACATTGCGACGTGCTGGTCGTGGGCGGCGGGCCGACCGGTCTCGCGGCCGCGCACGCAGCCGCTTTGTCGGGCGCGCGTGTGACACTGGTCGACGATCAGCCGGAACTCGGCGGCTCGCTGCTGTCGTGCCGCGCGGAGATCGACGGCAAGCCTGCGTTGCAGTGGGTGCACAAGATTGAAGACGAACTGCGGCAGATGCCCGACGTGAAGATTCTCACGCGCAGCACCGCGTTCGGTTACCAGGACCACAATCTCGTCACGGTGACCCAGCGTTTAACCGATCATCTGCCCGTGTCGCAACGCAAGGGCACGCGCGAACTGATGTGGAAGATCCGCGCAAAACGCGTGATTCTCGCGACCGGCGCGCATGAGCGGCCGATCGTGTTCGGCAACAACGATCTGCCGGGCGTGATGCTGGCTTCGGCCGTTTCGACCTATCTGCATCGCTATGCAGTATTGCCGGGCCGCAACGCAGTAGTCTTCACGAACAACGACGACGGCTATCAATGCGCGCTCGACCTGAAAGCGGCCGGCGCGCAGGTGACGGTGATCGATCCGCGCGCGGGTGAATCGAAGGGCACGCTGCCCGCGCTTGCCCGCCGCTACGGCGTGAAGGTGATCGGCGGCGCCGTCATCACCGCGGCGCACGGCAAACTGCGCGTGGCGTCGGTGGATATCGCCTCATATGCGAACGGCAAGACCGGCGCGAAGCAAAGCGAATTGCCGTGCGATCTGCTCGCGATGTCCGGCGGCTGGAGCCCCGTGCTGCACCTGTTCGCGCAGTCGGGCGGCAAGGCGCACTGGCATAACGAGAAAGCCTGCTTCGTGCCCGGCAAGGCGATGCAGGCGGAGACGAGCGTCGGCGCCTGCAACGGCGATTTCACGCTGGGTCAAGGCATCCGTTTCGCCGTCGATGCTGGCATCGAGGCCGCGCGCGCCGCAGGCCATATCGTCGCCCGGCCGAACCCGGTTCAGGTCGCCGAAATCAGCGAAGCAAAGCTGGAGCCGCTGTGGCTCGTCGGCGGACGCGAGCTTGCAACGCGCGGGCCGAAGCAGTTCGTGGACTTCCAGAATGACGTGTCAGCTGCGGATATTTTCCTGGCCGCCCGCGAAGGCTTCGAGTCGGTTGAACACGTAAAGCGTTATACGGCGATGGGCTTCGGCACCGACCAGGGCAAGCTCGGGAACATCAACGGTATGGCGATTCTCGCGCAGGCGCTCGGCAAGACGATTCCGGAGACGGGCACCACCACGTTCCGCCCGAACTACACGCCGGTCACGTTCGGCACATTCGCGGGCCGCGAACTCGGCGAGTTTCTCGATCCGGTGCGCAAGACGGCTGTGCATGAATGGCACGTGGAGAACGGCGCTGCTTTCGAGGACGTCGGCAACTGGAAGCGTCCGTGGTATTACCCGAAAGCGGGTGAGGACATGCACGCGGCCGTCGCACGCGAATCGCTCGCGGTGCGTACCAGCGTCGGCATTCTGGATGCATCGACACTCGGCAAGATCGACATTCAGGGTCCCGATTCTGCAAAGCTCCTGAACTGGGTCTACACGAATCCGTGGAGCAAGCTCGAAGTCGGCAAGTGCCGCTATGGACTGATGCTCGACGAAAACGGCATGATTTTCGACGACGGCGTGACTGTGCGCCTCGCCGATCAGCACTACATGATGACGACGACCACGGGCGGTGCGGCGCGCGTGCTGACGTGGCTCGAACGCTGGCTGCAAACGGAATGGCCGGACATGCGCGTGCGTCTTGCGTCGGTCACCGATCACTGGGCGACTTTCGCCGTGGTCGGCCCCAACAGCCGCAAGGTCTTGCAGAAGGTCTGTCATGACATCGACTTCGCGAACGCCGCATTTCCGTTCATGAGCTATCGCGAAGGCACGGTCGCGGGCGCGGCGTCGCGTGTGATGCGCATCAGCTTTTCCGGTGAACTCGCGTATGAAGTGAACGTGCCGGCGAACGTGGGACGCGCGGTGTGGGAAGCTTTGATGGCCGCTGGCGCCGAGTTCGACATCACGCCGTATGGCACCGAAACGATGCACGTGTTGCGTGCGGAGAAGGGCTACATCATCGTGGGTCAGGATACGGACGGCTCGATGACGCCTTACGACCTCGGCATGGGCGGGCTCGTCGCGAAGTCGAAAGACTTTCTGGGCAAGCGTTCGCTGACCCGCTCCGACACGGCGAAGCCGGGGCGCAAGCAACTGGTCGGGCTGCTCTCCGATGATCCGTCGTTCGTGATACCGGAAGGCTCGCAAATTGTCGCCGGTCCGTTCCAGGGCGATACCGCGCCGATGCTCGGCCACGTCACGTCGAGTTACTACAGTCCGATTCTCAAGCGCTCGATTGCGATGGCCGTCGTGAAGGGCGGTCTCGAGAAGATCGGCGAAACGGTCACGGTCCCGCTTTCGAGCGGCAAACAGATTGCGGCGAAGATCACCAGCTCGGTGTTCTACGACAGCGAAGGAGCGCGTCAACATGTGGAATGAAACTAAAACGGCGGCGTCGGTCGTGGACCGTGCTGTCGGCAGGCAAACCGGCGTCTGGCAGGAGTCGCCGCTGGTGGGCGTGGATGCGCTGCTGAAGAAGCATCAGGCAACGGCAGGCACGGCATTCAGATTGAGCGAGCGGCCGTTTCTCGAACTCGTGAACGTGCGAGGCGATACGCGCGACGCCGCATTCGTGCAGGCGGTAAAAAATGTGCTCGGTTGCCCGCCGCCCGAAAAAGCCAATACGATTGCGCGCGGCAACGGTTACGAGATGCTCTGGCTCGGACCGGACGAATGGCTCGTGCGCTCCGCGGTCGCGCATGACGCAACGCGCACTGCGCCGTTGCAGGCGAAGCTCGGTGCAGCGTTTGCAGGCGTGTTCGCGTCCGCGGTGGATATCGGCAGCGGCTATACGGTGCTCGAAATCACCGGTGCTCGCACGCGTGAAGTGCTATCGCGCGGCTGTCCGCTCGATCTGCATCCCAAGTCGTTCGGCGACGGGCAGTGTGCGCAAAGCCATTACTTCAAGGCGTCGATGACGCTGGTGCCCACCGGCGCCGACAGCTTCGACATCATCGTGCGTCGCAGCTTTGCCGACTACTTCGTGAAGATCATGCTCGACGCAGCCGAGCCGTTGATGTCGTGACTGCGTTAATGCCGCGAGCGCTGTTCCCGTGGACCGCTCGCGGCTTTCGCGCTGCCCGGCTCACATGACGTCGACCCGTGTCGTCACTGCGCGCCTCACTGAGCGCGCATGCCAGCAAGGCGATGCCGATGCCGCGCTCGCGCTGCTCGATCAGAGCATGCTGCTGCGGCACCGGCGCATCGCGCTGATTCGCTATCTACTCGCACAGCAACTGGGCGCGCCGTTGCAGGCGCGCCACCACGAATACGTTCAGAAAATCGCCGCGCGGCTGAGCGCGGACGCGCTCGCGCGTGTTGCAGGCGCGGCTCGTGCGCGGCTGCGCGCATAGCGTGTAGCGTGTAGCGGTTGCCTCGCGCCCGGCCGGCGGCCGGTACGGCCTATCAGCGCGAGGACTGTTGAACGACGCCCCCGTTCCATCCCGATGACGTATTTCTTCTATGTCGCCGATTTATGTCGGCGTCTACTGAATGTGCTCATCGGAACATCACTCGCGGCCGCGCCGCAATATTCAGGGGATGCCATGCCTACCGCTTCTCAGTCTCGCGCGAGCGCCGCCGCGCGACTCGAACGGCTGCCGTTCTCCGGCTATCACCGGACCATCTTCATCATTATCGCGATTGCGTTCTTCTTCGATTCCGTCGACCTCGGCACGATGACCTTCGTACTCGGTTCGATCAAGACCGAGTTCGGTTTGTCGACCGCGACCGCCGGCCTCGTCGCAAGTGCGAGTTTCTTCGGCATGGTGGGCGGTGCGGCGGTAGCCGGCTTGCTCGCGGATCGCTTCGGGCGCCGGCCGGTGTTTCAATGGAGCATGGTGCTGTGGGGTCTCGCTTCCTATCTGTGTTCGACTGCGCAGAGTGTCGAAGCGCTGATCTTCTATCGGGTGCTGCTGGGCTTCGGCATGGGCATGGAGTTCCCGATTGCGCAAACGCTCCTGTCGGAATTCGTTCCGGCTTCTTCGCGCGGGCGTCTGATCGCGTTAATGGACGGCTTCTGGCCGCTCGGTTTCATCACGGCAGGCGTGGTGTCGTACTTCGTGCTGCCGACCTTCGGCTGGCGAACGGAGTTCGCGTTGCTCGCGATTCCCGCCGTGTTCGTGCTCGTCGTGCGACGCATCGTGCCGGAATCGCCGCGTTGGCTCGAACATCGCGGACGTCTCGGCGACGCCGACAAAATTCTTGCCGACATCGAAGTCAAAGTCATGAAGTCCGCGGGGCTGAGCCACCTGCGCCCGCCGGTCATGCTCGCCGAACCAGTGGCCACGAAAGGCGCTGGCGCGTTTCGCGAGATATGGAGCGCGGCTTATCGACGTCGCACGGTCATGGTGTGGACGCTTTGGTTCTTTGCGTTGCTCGGCTTTTACGGTCTGACGTCATGGCTCGGCGCGCTGATGCAGCAGGCCGGCTTCGCGGTGACGAAGTCGGTGTTGTACACGGTGCTGATCTCTCTCGGCGGTATTCCGGGTTTTATCTGCGCAGCATGGCTCGTTGAACGCTGGGGACGCAAGCCGACCTGTATCGCGTCGCTTGCGGGCAGTGCAGTAATGGCCTACGTGTACGGGCAAACCGCGCTCCACGCCCAGACGCCCACGTTGCTGATCTGCGCGGGACTTGCAATGCAGTTCTTTCTGTTCGCAATGTGGGCGGTGCTTTACACCTATACGCCGGAACTCTACGGCACCGGCGCGCGCGCCACGGGTTCGGGCTTCGCCTCGGCAATTGGCCGTGTCGGCTCGCTGATCGGGCCGTATGTGGTGGGCGTCGTGTTGCCGGTGTTCGGCCAGGGCGGCGTGTTCTCGCTTGGCGCGATGTGCTTCGTCATCGCGGCAGCGGCCGTGTGGATACTCGGTATCGAAACGCGTGGACTCGCGCTCGAGACGCTTGTGTCGGAAGCCGTGGAGAGCGACGCGCATGGCGTGCTCAGTCCGGCGCGCGAGTAGAAGCGTTCGCCCGCCACGGTGCAGCGGTTGCCTGTCCGCTGCACCGTGGCGCGATCGCGCTTTTCATCGCACTTTTCATCGCGCTTTTCGTCGCTACTGTGCGCTCTCAACGAGTGCCGACATGATCCGATACGCCGCGCTGACGCGGTCCTCGATGGGGAAGTTCTTGTTGGCAAGCAACACGATGCCCACGCGTTTCTGAGGAACGAAGGCGACGTAGGTGCCGAAACCGTTCGTCGAACCGGTCTTGTTGATCCACACATTCTGCTGCGGCGGCAGCGGCGGATCGATCGCAGCGGCCGGTGTCGGAGTGACCGCCATGGCGGGCGCGTTGCCTTCATGCAAGGTGGAGAGCGCGACCGGATACGCGTATTGCTCCCAGATCAGGTCTTGCGTGAGCACGCCGGCCTTGAAGTAGCCAGTGTGCGTGGCCGTAATCGCGCGCTGAAGCTTGCTGTCCACGTCGATCAGGTTCATGTTCGCCTGAACGAACCGGACCATGTCCGCGGCGGTGGTTTTCACGCCGTACGCTTCGTCGGCGAGAACGCCGCCTTTCATGCGGACCGGTGCGCCATCTTTCGTATAGCCCTGCGCGTAGTCGGACATTTTCGCCGTGGGAACGTGGATATAGCTGCTTCTCATGCCGAGCGCGGGAAACATGTGCTGCTCGATTAGCGGCGCAAAGTCCTGGCCCATGCTTCTGGCGGTGATCAGACCAAGCGTGCCGATACCGGGATTCGCATACGTGCGGTAAGTGCCGGGCGCGTACGCGGGCTTCCATGCGTTGAAGTACTGCAACAGCTGGGCGTTGTCATGAATGTCGTCGGGTACCTGAAGCGGCAGACCGCCGGGCGTGTGCGTGCCCAGGTTCAGAAGGCTCACCTTGCCGAACGCGCTGCCTCGCAATGACGGCAAATATTTCTGGGTCTCGTCGGACAGCTTCAGTTGACCGTTGAGTTGCGCGTAGGCGGCGAGCGTCGCGGTAAATGTCTTGCTGACAGAACCGATTTCGAATAGCGTGCGCTGCGCGACAGGCTTGCCTGTCTGTAGCGACGCCACGCCATAGTCGAATACATAGGTCTTGCCGTTCGCGATCACGCCGATCGCCATGCCCGGCACATGGTATTTCGCCATCAGCGGTTCGATTGCCGAGTCCACTACGGTTTTGATCGCGTCGTCGGTGTCGCCGGTGTCGCCGGCTGCATGGCTTGCCGGTGCGATTGCGCTCAGCGCGAAGACGGCGGACGCTATTACGCTCACGGCTCTTAGCTTCATATGCGGCGTTTTCCTTGAATTGGTATCGACAGGTGTGCTGACGCAGCACTATCCGGCTTTCGCGGAGCGCTGACAATCGAGGATAACTTGCGAGAGGGTCAAGAAAAAGTTATGGGCGGCAAGAGCTCGCCGCCCGGGCGGAAACCCTGAATTCGGAAACCGGAATCCGGAACGCGGAAGTCAGACGGTCGCTCGTTCACGCTTCCTGGCAGGCGCGCCATTCGCGACGAAGTAAGGTGTGTCCACGCGCGCCAACGGTTCGCGCCCACGAATGCGGTCCGCGATCTTCTCCGCCAGCATGATGGTCGGCGCATTGAGATTGCCCGTGGTGATGATCGGCATGATCGACGCATCCACCACGCGCAGCGCTTGCAAGCCGTGCACGCGGCCCTCGTTGTCCACCACGGCCATGTCGTCATAACCCATCTTGCATGAGCACGAAGGATGAAACGCCGTTTCGGCCCGCGCCCGCACGAAACTGTCGAGCTCGGCGTCTGTGGTCAGTTCGGCGCCCGGATTCAGCTCACGTCCGCGATAACGATCCAGCGCCGGCTGCCGCATGATCTCGCGTGTAATGCGGATGCCGTCGCGGAACTCGCGCCAGTCGAGCGGATCGGCCATGTAGTTGAAGAGAATGCTCGGATGTGCGGCCGGGTCGCGCGATGTGAGCTTCACGCGCCCGCGGCTCGGCGAACGCATCGAGCCGACGTGCGCCTGAAAGCCATGCATTTTGATCGCGTTCGAGCCGTTGTAATTGATCGCCACCGGCAGAAAGTGATACTGGATGTTGGGCCACAAGTCGTCGTCGCGTGTACGGATGAAGCCGCCCGCTTCAAACTGATTGCTCGCGCCAATGCCCGTGCCGTTGAGCATCCATTCGAGTCCGATGGCCGGCTGGTTCCACCACTGCAACGCAGGGTAGAGCGACACGGGTTCCTTGCACTCGTACTGAATGTACATCTCCAGATGGTCCTGCAAGTTTTCGCCGACGCCCGGCAGATCGTGAACGACGGGAATGTCGAGTTCACGCAGCCACGTGGAGCGACCCACGCCGGAGCGTTGCAACAATTGCGGCGATGCGATCGCGCCGCTGCAGACCAGTACTTCCCGGCGCGCATGGGCATTCACTGTCGCGCCCTCGTGCTGATACGCGACGCCAACCGCACGTTTGCCGGAGAACAGCACACGATCGCTCAACGCATGCGTGACGATGGTCAGGTTCGCGCGTGCCCTCGCTCGATCCAGATAGCCGCGCGCGGTGCTGGCGCGACGGCCGTTGGGCGTGACAGTGCGGTCCATTGGACCAAAGCCTTCCTGCTGATAGCCGTTCAGGTCGTCGGTGCGCGGAAAGCCCGCCTGGACGCCGGCCTCGACCATCGCTGCGAAGAGCGGGTTATTGCCGGGCTTGCTCGTGGTCACGTGCACGGGACCGTCGCCGCCGTGATAGGCGTTCGGGCCTGCGTCGCGTGTTTCGGCTTTGCGAAAATAAGGCAGGCAGTCCAGATAGGTCCAGTTTTCCAGACCGCGCCGCGTGGCCCATCCATCGTAGTCGAGCGCATTGCCGCGGATATAGCACATGCCGTTGATCAGCGATGACCCGCCTAGTCCCTTGCCGCGGCCGCACTCCATGCGACGGTTGTTCATATGCGGCTCGGGGTCCGTCTCATACGCCCAGTTGTAGCGGCGCCCTTGCAACGGATAGGCGAGCGCGGCGGGCATCTGCGTGCGGAAATCGAAGCGGTAGTCGGGGCCGCCGGCTTCGAGCAGCAACACCGTGACGTCGGCGTCTTCGGTGAGACGCGACGCCAGCACGTTGCCCGCCGAACCCGCCCCGACGACGATATAGTCGTATTCGTTCGAAGTCATGGCTGGCTCCTCAAAACACCGGTTGATACGGACCGAGCTCGACCTGCACGGACTTGATGCGCGTGTAATGCTCGAGCGTGGTAATGCCGTTCTCGCGGCCCACGCCCGATTGCTTGTAGCCGCCCACTGGCATCTCGGCCGGCGACTCGCCCCATGTATTGATCCAGCAAATGCCGGCTTCGAGCCGATGAATCACGCGATGTGCGCGCGCCAGATTCTCGGTGACGACACCGGCAGCGAGGCCGTAAGCGGTGCGGTTCGCACGCTCGATGGCTTCGTCTTCGTTGTCGAAAATCAGAATGCTCATGACCGGGCCGAAGATTTCCTCGCGTACGATGCGCATGTCGTCATGGCAGCCGGTGAACACAGTTGGCTCGACATATTGGCCCTGGCCGAAATGACCTTCGCTCAGGCGCTTGCCGCCCGCGATCAACCGGGCGCCTTCCTGAACGCCGCTATCGATGTACCCGAGCACCTTCTGCAATTGCGCCGCGCTAACAAGCGGGCCGAAATTGGTGGAGGCGTCGCCTGGCGCACCCACGCGGATGCGCTTCACACGCTCCAGCACCAACGCTTCAAACCGTTCGAGCACACTACGTTGCACGAACACGCGTGTGCCGTTCGTGCAGACCTGGCCCGAGCTGAAGAAGTTGGCGCTCATCGCGATGTCGGCGGCGCGTTCGAGATTCGCGTCGTCGAAAACGAGCAGGGGAGATTTTCCGCCGAGTTCCATCGTCACTTCTTTCAACGACGATGCGCCCGCCATCGACATCACCTTCTTGCCGGTTTCCACGCCGCCCGTGAACGAGATTTTCTCGATGTCCGGATGCGCGGCGAGCATCGCGCCCACGCGGCCGTCGCCTTGCACGACGTTGAACACGCCGGGAGGCACGCCAGCCTCGGTGTAAATCTCGGCGAGTTTCAAAGCCGACAACGGCGTGACTTCGCTCGGCTTGAAGATCATCGCATTGCCCGCGGCCAGCGCGGGCGCCGACTTCCAGCATGCGATCTGAATCGGATAGTTCCATGCGCCGATGCCCGCGCATACGCCGAGCGGTTCGCGCCGCGTGTACACGAACGACGTCGGCCGCAACGGAATCTGCTGCCCCTCGATCGCGGTGGCAAGGCCCGCGTAATACTCGATCACGTCCGCGCCCGTGACGATGTCCACGGCTTGCGTTTCCGCAATCGGCTTACCTGTGTCGCGCGTTTCGAGTGCGGCCAGTTCGTCGTTGCGCTCGCGCAGAATGTCGACCGCGCGACGCAGAATGCGTGAACGTTGCATGCCCGTGAGCGCGGCCCACTCGCGCTGACCTTCACGAGCGGATTGCACCGCGCGGTCCACGTCCGCGGAACTTGCCTGCTGGACGGTAGCGAGCGTTTCGCCGTTGGCGGGATCGACGGTGTCGAAAGTTTCTCCGCCGGTCGCGTCCACATAGGTGCCGCCGATATAGAGACGTTGCGTTGCGAATACCGCCATGACTTGCTCCTTTGTGAAGATATCGCTGGTTCCTGTCTGGCAGATCTACGCCGATTCGCGCGCCGCCAGCACCAGGTCGATGTATTCGTTTGCCACACGTAGCGCCGCTTTGGTGTCGAACGGTTCGCCCGACAGCGCGCCGCGCAACCACAGTCCGTCAATCAGCGCAGCGAGCCCGCTCGCCGCCCGCCGCGCGGCTGCGCGTGGCATCGCTTTCGCAAAATCGGCGCACAGGTTCGAGTTCAGACGCCGCGTATTCACGTATTGAAGCCGACGCAAATGCGGCTTGTGCATGCTCTCCGACCAGAAGGCGAGCCACGTCTTCATGACGGGCGCGCTGGTTTGCTCCGCATCGAAGTTGGCGGCGACTACCGCTCGCAGCCTGGAACGCGGGTCGGCCTTCGCCGCGCGGCGCCGACGCGAAGTGGCCTGCCACAGATCGCGCAGCACGTGCCGCATGGTGGCTTCCAGCAAGCCGTCCTTGTCGCCGAAATAGTGGCTGACGATGCCCGTGGAAATGCTTGCGCGTTGGGCGACAGACGCCAGCGTCGCGCCCGCCAGGCCGGTCTGGTCGATGGTGAGCAACGTGGCGTCGATCAACTGGGCGCGGCGAATTTCGCGCATTCCGAGCTTGGGCATGGTGATGGTGTGAAGATTGGACGACTCGCAACTGGCGCAGGCCGCATATTCAATCGGCGCATGGTAGTTTTTTTATATTGAACGGTCAATCAATAAAAACAGACGTCTGCGGCCATGTCGGTTACGGCCAAACCCGTGTCGCGTTCCATGCAGGTGATTGCTTGCCGCGGGCGCTACGCTCGTTGAACGGCGCGTGGCACACAATCCACGCGTCTCTCACAAGACACGGAGACATTCAATGAGCAGCAATCGCGGCGTCGTATATCTCGGGCAGGGCAAGGTGGAAGTGCAATCGATCGACTATCCGAAGATGGTCGATCCACGTGGCCGCGCGATCGGCCATGGCGTAATTCTGAAGGTCGTGAGCACGAATATTTGCGGCTCTGATCAGCATATGGTGCGCGGCCGCACGACCGCCGAGGTGGGCCTCGTGCTCGGCCACGAGATTACCGGCGAGGTGATCGAAGTGGGTCGCGACGTCGAGACGCTGAGCATCGGCGATCTGGTGTCGGTGCCGTTCAACGTGGCTTGCGGACGCTGCCCGACCTGCAAGTCGCAGCACACGGGCGTATGCCTGAACGTCAATCCGTCGCGCGCGGGCGGCGCTTACGGATATGTCGACATGGGTGGCTGGATTGGCGGACAGGCCGAGTACGTGCTGGTGCCGTACGCCGACTTCAACCTGCTGAAATTCCCCGATCGCGCGCAGGCCATGTCGAAGATCCGCGACCTCACCTGTCTGTCCGACATTCTGCCGACCGGTTATCACGGCGCAGTGATGGCGGGCGTGAAGCCGGGTTCGACCGTCTACATTGCAGGCGCGGGGCCGGTCGGCATGGCCGCGGCCGCGTCGGCGCGCCTCCTGGGCGCGGCCTGCACGATTGTCGGCGACATGAACGAGGAGCGTCTTGCGCATGCGCGCAAGATGGGCTTCGAGACCGTTGACCTGTCGAAAGACGCGACGCTTGGCGAACAGATCGAACAGATTCTCGGCAAGCCAGAAGTGGATTGCGCGGTGGATTGCGTAGGCTTCGAAGCGCACGGGCATGGAAGCAGCGGCTCGCATGAGGAAGCGCCGGCCACGGTACTGAACTCCCTGATGGAGATCACGCGCGCAGCAGGCGCGATCGGCATTCCGGGCCTTTACGTGACTGACGATCCGGGTGCCGTCGACGCGGCCGCTCGCAAGGGTAGTTTGAGCATCCGCTTCGGGCTCGGCTGGGCCAAGTCGCACTCGTTCCATACGGGCCAGACGCCGGTGATGAAGTACAACCACAACCTCATGCAGGCGATCTTGTGGGACCGCTTGCCGATTGCCGACATCGTTAATGTGACCGTGGTGTCGCTCGATCAGGCGCCCGATGGTTACCGTCAATTCGACGGCGGCGCGCCGCGCAAATTCGTTATCGATCCGCACGGCTTGCTGAAGGCGGCGTGAGCATCGCAAGAAACTGGAGGCTGTCCATAAAGAAACGCGTTGAACGGATCTCCGTTCAACGCGTTTTTCTTTGACGCTGGCGAGTAGGGGCGCTTTTCAGGCCGCCATGACCGGCGCCGAAGACAGCGAAGGCGATTGCTTGCGACGCTCGCGCGTGGGCGCAGTGCCGAATGCGTCGCGATAACTTTTCGAAAAGTGGCAGGCGGACTGAAAACCGCAAGCCATCGTGATGTTCATGATCGACATATCGGTTTGCAGCAGCAGTTCGCGCGCGCGCCGCAAACGCAGCGTCAGATAGTAATGCGTGGGCGTCATCCCCAGATGCTCGCGGAAAAGGCGCTGCAACTGCCTTTGCGACATGCCGGCGAGTCTTGCCAGTTCCTCGCGTGACAGCGGCTCCTCGATATTGTTCTCCATCAGCGAGATCACTTCGAACAGCGACTTGTTGGCCGAACCGAGTCGCGCGACCAGCGGCATTTTCTGTTGCGCGCTCGTATCGCGCACATGTTCGACGATGAATTGCTCGGCGATCTGCGTTACACGCGCGGTGCCGACGCGCGGAGCGATCAGGTTCAGCATCATGTCGAGCGGCGCGACACCGCCTGTGCATGTCACACGGTCGCGATCGATCACGAACAGTTCTTTCAGAAAACGCGTGTCGGGGAATTCTTCTTTGAGCGCCGACATGTTCTCCCAATGAATCGCACAGGCGTAGCCCGCGAGCAACCCGGCACGCGCAAGCGCGTAGGTGCCCGTGCACAGGCTGCCGAGCACACAACCCATGCGGGCGAAACGGCGCAATGCGGACAAATGAGCCGGCGTGGTCGCGTGCTGCACGTCGATGCCGCCGATTACGAACACGATATCTGGCTGGCCGACGCATTCGACGGGACCCGTATCGACCGACAAACCATTGCTTGCCGCCACCGGCCCGCCGTCGGGACTCACGATCGACCAGCGATATAGCGTCTGCCCCGTCAGGTAGTTCGCCATGCGCAGTACTTCGATCGCATTCGTGAACGCGATCATCGTGAAGTTCGGAACGGGCATGAAGGCGAAATGCGACAGTGACGCCGTGCGATCGGTGGACATGTGAGGAGTGATTCCTTGGAATCTATAGTGTCGCGTCGCCGTGGGGAGCGGCGACTTCTTCAATTTTGCGTACTAGCGCAACTACCATGCCATCAGGCTAAACCCTTGGTTGTCGATGCCGATGCGCGGAACGCTCGCGAAACGGCACCAGGAGTGCACACAGCAGCACCACAGCAGCACCACCGACGCTGAAAACCCGCACCTTAACCGCGCATCGCGTTTAGCTGCTGTTCAGAATTCCTTCAGCATCGAACGGTCGTTCGACCTCGGCATGGCCGCGCGAGCGACATCTCTCAGGGTACTTACCGAGGCGCCGGTCACGACATCGGCGGGCTCGCGCGGGCGACTTGTCGAAAAAGGTCGCTCATGGCGGAAAAGGCAAAGAACGCGTCTGAATTCATAAATTGACGCGCGATGCAAGCGTCAAGAATAGACGCAATGCAAGCCGGTAGCAGCAGGGCGCAAGCGCCGCACAAGCCAAGCGTCAGCGCGGCTTCCGGGCCTTCCCGTCAACGATTCCACGGACCTTCCATGTCGAACCCGAATCCTTTCTTCGAAGAATCGCTCGCCACGCGCGATCAGGCGGTGCGCGGCGCTATTTTGAAAGAGCTCGAGCGCCAGCAGTCGCAAGTCGAACTGATCGCGTCGGAAAACATCGTGTCACGCGCGGTGCTCGAAGCACAAGGCTCGGTGCTGACCAACAAATATGCGGAAGGTTATCCGGGCAAGCGTTACTACGGCGGTTGTGAATACGTCGACGAGATCGAGACCCTTGCGCTCGAACGCATCAAGCAACTGTTCAACGCGAAGTTCGCTAATGTGCAGCCGCATTCCGGCGCGCAGGCGAACGGTGCGGTCATGCTCGCGCTGGTGAAGCCGGGCGACACGGTGCTCGGCATGTCGCTCGACGCGGGCGGGCACCTCACGCACGGCGCGAAGCCGGCCATGTCGGGCAAGTGGTTCAACGCGGTGCAGTACGGTGTGAACCGCGACACGCTGCTGATCGACTACGACCAGATCGAGGAACTTGCGCAGCAGCATAAACCCGCGCTGCTGATCGCCGGCTTCTCGGCGTATCCGCGCGCGCTGGATTTCAAGCGGCTGCGTGCGATTGCCGACAGCGTCGGTGCGAAGCTGATGGTGGATATGGCGCACATCGCCGGCGTGATCGCGGCCGGACGTCACGCCAATCCGGTCGAGCATGCGCATGTAGTGACCTCCACGACGCATAAGACCTTGCGCGGTCCGCGCGGCGGCTTTGTGCTGACGAATGACGAAGACATCGCAAAGAAGATCAATTCTGCTGTGTTCCCCGGCTTGCAAGGCGGCCCGCTGATGCACGTGATCGCGGGCAAGGCCGTCGCGTTCGGCGAGGCGTTGCAACCCGGCTTCAAGACCTACATCGACAACGTGCTCGCCAACGCACAGGCGCTCGGCGAAGTGCTGAAGGCGGGCGGCGTGGATCTCGTGACGGGCGGCACCGACAACCATCTTCTGCTGGTCGATTTGCGGCCGAAGGGCCTCAAGGGCAATCAGGTCGAGCAGGCGTTGGAGCGCGCAGGCATTACGTGCAACAAGAACGGCATTCCCTTCGACACGGAAAAGCCGACGATCACCTCGGGCGTGCGCCTCGGCACACCGGCGGGCACGACGCGCGGATTCGGCGTGAACGAGTTCCGCGACGTGGGCCGCTTGATCGTGGAAGTGCTCGATTCGCTGCGCGATCACCCCGAAGGCCATGCGGCCACCGAACAACGCGTGCGCCGCGAGATTTTCGCGCTGTGCGAACGCTTCCCCATCTACTGAGAACACCTGGAGCACACGATGAGCAATTTGCACGAAAACAGCATCATCATCGACGGCCTGAACATTTCCAAGTTCGAGCGCTCGGTGTTCGAAGATATGCGCAAGGGTGGTGTGACCGCGGTGAACTGCACGGTGTCCGTGTGGGAAAGCTTCCAGAAGACCGTCGATAACATCGCCGAAATGAAGCAGCAGATCCGCGAGTACAGCGAGATTCTCACGCTCGTGCGCACGACCGACGACATCTTCCGCGCGAAGAAAGAGAACAAGACGGGCATCATTTTCGGCTTCCAGAACGCGCATGCATTCGAGGACAACCTCGGCTATATCGAGGCATTCAAAGACCTCGGCGTGAACGTGGTTCAGCTTTGCTACAACACGCAGAATCTGGTCGGCACCGGTTGCTATGAGCGCGATGGCGGTCTGTCCGGTTATGGCCGTGAAGTGATCCAGGAAATGAATCGCGTCGGCATCATGGTCGATCTTTCGCATGTCGGCGGAAAAACTTCGTCGGAAGCGATTGCTGCGTCGAAAAAGCCGGTGTGCTACTCGCATTGCTGCCCGTCGGGACTCAAAGAGCACCCGCGCAACAAGAGCGACGAACAACTGAAAGAAATCGCCGACGCCGGCGGCTTTGTCGGCGTGACCATGTTCGCGCCTTTCCTGAAGCGCGGTCCGGACGCGACCGTCGAAGACTATATCGAGGCAATCGACTACGTCGTCAATCTGATCGGCGAAGACCAGGTCGGCATCGGCACGGACTTCACGCAAGGCTATAGCACCGAGTTCTTCGACTGGATCACGCACGACAAGGGCCGTTATCGCCAGTTGACGAACTTCGGCAAGGTCGTGAATCCGGAAGGCATCCGCACGATCGGCGAGTTTCCGAACCTGACCGCCGCGATGGAGCGCGCGGGTTGGAGCGAGACGCGCATCAAAAAGATCATGGGTGAGAACTGGGTCCGCGTATTCGGTGAGGTGTGGAAGGTTTGAGCTTCACGCGCGCATAGCCCGCAGATTCGCCCCACAAAACAAGGAGTCTTCCACATGCAACCTCAACTGCCTATCGACGTCGATGCGAACACCGGCGTCTGGACCACCGACGCGCTGCCGATGCTGTACGTGCCGCGCCATTTCTTCACGAACAACCATACCGCCGTTGAAGAAGCGCTGGGCATCGACACGTATGCCGAGATTCTCTACAAGGCGGGCTATAAGTCCGCGTACTTCTGGTGCGACAAGGAGGCCAAGCAGCACGGCATCGCCGGCATGGCCGTATTCGAGCACTACCTGAAGCGGCTTTCGCAACGCGGCTGGGGCATCTTCACGATCACGGAAAGCGATCCGTCCACGTCGCATGCGCGTATCGAACTGCACCACTCGTCGTTCGTGCTCGCGCAACCGGGCAAAGTCGGCAAGCTCTGCTACATGTTCGCCGGCTGGTTCGCGGGAGCAATGGACTGGGTCAACGACACGGCGCCCGATTCACAACGCAAGGGTCCGCCTTCGCAGTCGAAAGAAGCGCGATGCGCGGCGGAAGGCCACGACCATTGCGTGTTCGAAGTGTCGCCGCTCGCGGCATAGCACTAGAAGTCATTTATTCCGAGGTCGATCGCGATGCGTTACCCGAACCTTTTCAAGCCTCTTACGCTGAACAAGCTGACTTTGCGCAACCGCATTGTCAGCACTGCGCATGCGGAGGTGTATGCGGAACCCGGTGGACTGCCCGGTGACCGTTATATCCGTTACTACGAAGAAAAGGCCAAGGGTGGTGTGGGCCTCGCCGTATGCGGCGGTTCGAGCCCGGTCTCGATCGACAGTCCGCAAGGCTGGTGGAAGTCGGTGAACCTGTCTACCGACAAGATCATCGATCCGCTCTCGCGGCTCGCGGAAGCCATGCACGCGCACGGCGCCAAGATCATGATTCAGGCCACGCACATGGGCCGCCGCTCGGCGTTTCATGGCGAACACTGGCCGCATCTGATGTCGCCTTCGGGCGTGCGTGAGCCGGTGCATCGCGGCAACGCAAAGATTATTGAAGTGGAAGAAATTCGCCGCATTATCACCGACTTCGCGGCTGCCGCGAAACGCGTGAAAGATGCGGGGATGGACGGCGTCGAGATCTCGGCGGCGCACCAGCATCTGATCGACCAGTTCTGGAGCCCGCGCACCAATTTTCGTACCGACGAATGGGGCGGTTCGCTTGAAAACCGCCTGCGTTTCGGCGTCGAAGTATTGCAAGCAGTGCGTGAAGCAGTGGGCCCCGATTTCTGCGTGGGTTTGCGCATGTGCGGCGACGAGTTCCACGAAGACGGTCTCGATCACGAGCAACTGAAAGAGATCGCGCAGGCAATGAGCGAAAGCGGCCTGATCGATTATCTCGGCGTGATCGGCTCCGGCGCGGATACGCACAACACGCTCGCCAACTGCATGCCGCCGATGGCGCTGCCGCCCGAGCCTTTCGTGCATCTCGCAGCCGGCATCAAGTCGGTCGTCAAAGTCCCGGTCATGCATGCGCAAAGTATTCGCGACGCTGGCCAGGCCGAACGTCTGCTGGCAAGCGGCATGGTCGATCTGGTCGGCATGACACGCGCGCAGATTGCCGATCCGCATATGGTCATCAAGATCCGCGATGGCCGCGAGGACGAAATCAAGCAATGCGTCGGCGCGAACTATTGCATCGACCGCCAGTACAACGGACTCGACGTGCTGTGCGTGCAGAACGCGGCGACCTCGCGTGAAGCTACCATGCCGCATGTCATTGCGCGTACGAACGGGCCGAAGCGCAAGGTCGTCGTGGTCGGCGCGGGTCCTGCGGGGCTCGAAGCGGCGCGGGTCGCGAAGTCGCGCGGCCATGACGTGGTGCTGTTCGAGAAGAACGACTATGTGGGCGGCCAGATCATGCTCGCGGCGAAAGCGCCGCAGCGTGAGCAGATGGCAGGCATCGTCCGCTGGTTCGATATGGAAACAAAGCGCCTGGGCGTGGACCGCCGTCTCGGTGTTGCCGCCGACGATAAAACCATCATGGCCGAAAAACCGGACATCGTGGTGCTTGCCACGGGCGGCTCGGCGTTCACGTCGCAAGTCGCGGCGTGGGGCGTCGACGAAGGCCTCGCGGTGAGTTCGTGGGACGTGCTCTCGGGCAAGGTCGAGCCGGGCAAGAATGTCCTCGTGTACGACGGCGTGAGCACGCATGCCGGCGCCGGCGTCGCCGATTTCATTTCGAGCCGCGGCTCGAACGTGGAGATCGTCACGCCCGACGTGAAAGTGGCCGATGACGTAGGCGGCACCACGTTCCCGATTTTCTATCGCCGCCTCTATGCGCAGGGCGTGGTCCATACACCGAATTACTGGCTCGACAAAGTGTACGAGGAAGACGGCAAGAAGATCGCCGTGATCCGCAACGAGTACACGGAGGAGCAGGAAGAGCGCGCGGTCGATCAGGTCGTGATCGAGAACGGCAGCACGCCGAACGACGAGTTGTACTGGAAGCTCAAGCCGGAGTCCGTCAATCGCGGGCAGGTCGACGTGCATAAGCTCTTTGCATCCGAGCCGCAGCCGTCGCTGTCCGAAGAGCTCGGTAATGGCCGCTTCCTGCTGTTTCGCGTCGGCGACTGCATCTCCATGCACAACATTCACGGCGCGATTTACGACGCGCTGCGCCTTTGCAAGGACTTCTGACAATGAGCCCCGTGTCTGTCATCACCGTGCTGTTGTGGTTGTCGATGGCGGGTCTGGCTTTCGCGCTCGCGAAGCGCGCCGCGTATTGGCGCGTGGGTCGCGCCACGGCGGCGGGCGCGTACGGCTGGGCGAATCTGCTGTCGATTCCGAAACGCTACTTCGTCGATCTGCATCATGTGGTCGCGCGCGACCCGTACATTGCGAAAACGCACGTGGCGACTGCCGGCGGGGCGATCCTCGCGATGGCGCTCGTGTTCGTCAACTACGGTCTCGCGATCTATTCGCCGTGGCTCGACAAGCTGATCTTTCTTGCCGCGCTCGTGATGCTGGTCGGCGCGGTTTTCGTGTGGCGTCGCCGGCATGGTGCGAAAGCGGTACCCGCGCGGCTTTCGCGCGGCCCGTGGGATCATCTGCCGCTGTTGCTCGGGTCGTTCGCGCTGGGTCTCGTGTTGTTCATCGCATTGCCGGCCGCGGCGATGTCGGGCGCGCTCGCGATCATCGTCGCGCTGCTGATCGCAGTGGGCGCGTTCACGATGACATTCGGCGCCGCGCGTGGCGGTCCGATGAAACATGCGCTCGCGGGTCTGCTGCATCTCGCGTTTCATCCGCGTCAGGAGCGCTTTGCCGAGCGTAACGATCGCGACATCGTGCCGCCGACTGCATTGAAGGCGCCGTTGCTCGACGCGAAAGAATACGGCGTGGGCAAGCCCGTGGAGTTTCGCTGGAACCAGTTGCTCAGTTTCGATGCCTGCGTGCAGTGCGGCAAATGCGAGGCAGCCTGTCCCGCGTTCGCCGCGGGTCAGCCGCTCAATCCGAAGAAGCTCATTCAGGATCTGGTGACGGGCATGGTGGGCGGCACGGACGCCGAATACGCAGGCTCCCCAACGCCCGGCATTCCTGTCGGCAAGCATGGCGGTGCGCCTGGCAAGCCGCTGATTTCCAGCCTGATCGAGGCAGAAACGCTGTGGTCATGCACGACCTGCCGCGCTTGCGTGCAGGAGTGCCCGATGCTGATCGAGCACGTCGACGCCATTGTCGATATGCGCCGCAATCAGACGCTCGTGGAAGGCACGGTGCCGGGCAAGGGGCCGATCACGCTCTCGAATCTGCGCGAAACAGGCAGTTCGAACGGTTACGACATCGGCGCACGTTATGACTGGGCGGTCGATCTGCAAGTGCAGGTCGCGCAGCCTGGGCGCCGCGTGGATGTGCTGCTGATTGCGGGCGAAGGTGCGTTCGACATGCGCTATCAGCGCACGCTGCGCGCGCTCGTCAAGGTGCTGAACCGCGCGGGTGTCGATTATGCGGTGCTCGGCGGCGTCGAAACCGATACAGGCGACACGGCCCGGCGTCTCGGCGACGAAGCGACGTTCCAGCACCTCGCAAAGAAGTTGATCGACACGCTCTCGCAGTACTCGTTCGGCAAGATCGTCACTTCCGATCCCCACGTGTTGCACAGCTTGCGCAACGAGTATCGCGCGTTGGGCGGCTTCTATGAAGTACAGCATCATACGGCGCTGATCGATGAACTGGTCGCGAGCGGCAAACTGTCTCCGCGCGCGCTCGCCGCCTACGCGGACAGCAAGATCACGTATCACGATCCGTGCTACCTGGGCCGCTACAACGGCGAGACCGAAGCGCCGCGCCGCGTGCTGAAGAGCATTGGCATCAAGGTTGTCGAAATGGAGCGCCACGGCATGCGTGGACGTTGCTGCGGTGGCGGCGGCGGTGCCCCGTTGACCGACATTCCGGGCAAGCGGCGCATTCCGGACATTCGTATCGACGACGCGCGCGGCATCGGCGCCGAGATCGTCGCGGTGGGCTGCCCGAATTGCACCGCGATGCTCGAAGGCGTGGTTGGGCCCCGTCCTGAAGTACTAGACGTCGCCGAACTGGTTGCAGCAGCGCTGGAGTAACGCGATGAACACAATCAAACGAATCGATCCGCGCCGCCCGTTCACGATTACCGTTGACGGACTCAGACGCATCACGCTGGGCGTGACCGGTGTGGCGGGCGCAATGGATTTCGCCGCATCGGGTGCCGCGCATCGTGCACAACCGAAGCCGCGCCGCACGAGCGCCACGCCGCAGCATGCGATGCTGGTGGCGGCGCACGCGGACCGCGGCGCGCTCGACGATCACGCGCGCCAGACGCTGGCCGCCGCCGCATTGATCGCCGATGCCACCACCGAGGTCGTGCTGCTGGTATTCGGCCAATTTACGGGCGACGCCGGCGCATTGGGCGCTGACAAGCTTATCGAGTTGTCTTCGTTCGATCGTCGCCATTTCGCACCGGACGACGAGTTGAACGCGCTCGCCGCGTGCGTCGCGGCTTATGCGCCAGTGCATCTGTTCCTACCGGACAACGCGACCGGCGACGGCGATCTTGGCCGCCGGTATGCGGCGGCGGCAAATGCGAGCGTCGCGACACACGTCGTTGAAATCGACGCGTCTCACGTGGCCGCGTATGCGCATGCGAACACCGCGTTCGCTTCGTGTGCGCTGCCAGAAGTGGTATTGCTTGCGCCCAATGCGGTCGATCCCAAGCTGCCGTTCGTCGGCGCAGGAGAGCGAGTCGCATGGCGTTTCGATGGCGAACCGACTGCCACCAAAGGCATCGTGCGCGACCTCGGTATCGAGGAGATGGACGCCGCGCAGCTCGCGCTCGAAGAAGCGGACTTCATCGTCTCCGCAGGCAACGGTGTCAGCGATGTGCCTGCGTTCGAGCGTCTCGCGGCCACGCTCGGCGCGGCGATCGGTGCAAGCCGTGTCGCAGTGGACGACGGAAAATTCACGCGCGACAAGCAGATCGGCGCGACCGGCAAGACCGTTGAAGCGAGCGTGTATATCGCATTTGGCATATCCGGCGCCGTGCAGCATTTGCAGGGCATCAAAGATTGCCGGCATGTGATCGCGGTGAACCTGGATGCGAGCGCGCCCATCGCCAAGCGTGCGAACCTGACCGTCATTGCCGATGCGCAGGAAACCATCGCGGCACTCAATGACGCGGCTGCCGCAGCGCGCACTGCACGCGGCACAGGTGCTGCATTACTGAACTCGAAGGCTGTCGCGGAAGGAGCGCTCGCATGAAAATCGCCGTTCTCGTTTCCGTGGGCCGACATCCGGTGAGCGGCGTTGCGCGCTACAGCCGTAACGACGCGGCCGCACTGACGCTCGCCTTGACGCTCGCAAAGCAGCATGCTGCGACACTCGACGTGCTGCACGCCGGCGACCCTGCGAATCCCGCGCTACAGGAATATCTTGCTCTAGGCGCGCGCTCGGTCGAAGTGCTTGCCGTTCCCAACGCAGACGGGTCGCAAGCCGATGGCGCAGCGCTGCTTGCCGCGCGCCTGCCCGGCTACGATCTCGTGCTGACCGGCACGCGAGCCGAAGGCGCTTTCGACAGCGGCATGCTGCCGTATCGGGTGGCGAATGCGTTGGGCATTCCGCTCGTCGGCGCGGCTGTCGATGTCGTCGTGAAGGACGGGTGCGCACAAGTTCGGCAATTCATGCCCAAGGGTTTGCGCCGCCGTGTCGAGGTGCAATTGCCCGCACTGATCGCCGTGCATCCGATGGCAAACGCAACGCCGACCTATGCCTATGCACGGCAGCGCGAAGGGGCCATTCACGCGGTCGCTTGTGCGGCACCTGCTCGTGCGACGGAGCTTGGCTGGACTATTCGCCCCGCGAGCAGCAAGCCGGTGCGTCTCGCCGCTGCCGAGAAGCGCTCGGGCCACGCCCGGATGCTCTCCGCAACCACGACGGAGAGCCGCGGCGGCAGCGTCGTAATTGAAGGGAGTTCCGTCGAAAAAGCACAAGTGATTCTGGCGTATTTGCGCGAGCATCAACTCGTGGATTACTGATTTCCGGTTCAGGCGAGCATGCGGCCAGGAGGGCCTGGCGCGGCGCCAGACGTGACACGCAACGGAGCACACAATGAAAGTTTCCGCAGACGTTCGCGCAATGATCGAACGCCGCAAGAAGAATTACACGCTGGAAGCGCCGTTCTATACGAGCGAGGAAATCTTCGCGCTCGACATGGACGTGATCTTCCGCAAGCACTGGATTCAGGTCGCGGTTGAGCCGGACGTGCCCGAGCCGGGCGATTACATCACAGTGGAAATCGGACACGATTCCATTCTGATCGTACGCGACGACGATATGCAGGTACGGGCGTTTCATAACGTCTGCCGCCATCGCGGCGCACGCTTGTGCAATACCGACAAGGGTTCGCTCGGCAATATCGTGTGCCCGTATCACAGCTGGACGTATAACCTGAACGGCGATCTGATGTTCGCCGAGCATATGGGCGACCAGTTCGACCGCTGCAAACACAGCTTGAAGAAAGTCCACGTCGAGAACCTCGCCGGACTCATCTTTATCTGTCTGGCCGACAATCCGCCCGCTGACTTTTCCGTCATGCGCGCGGCAATGGAGCCGTACCTGGCGCCGCATCAACTGGCCGGCTGCAAGATCGCGGCGTCGATCGACATCATCGAGGAAGGCAACTGGAAGCTGACGATGGAGAACAATCGCGAGTGCTATCACTGCGTCGCGAACCATCCTGAGCTGACCATTTCGCTTTACGAATACGGTTTCGGCTATCAACGTACACCGGCTAACGAAGAAGGCATGGCCGCTTTCGAAGAGACAGTTGCGCGCCGTACCGCTCAATGGGAAGCAATGAAGCTGCCCTCGGCGGAAATCGACCGGCTCGCGGATCTCGTTACCGGTTTTCGCACGCAACGTCTGCCGCTCGATCGCGACGGCGAATCGCAGACGCTGGACGCGAAAGTGGCGTCGAAGAAATTGCTCGGCGGCTTCGAGCAGGCCGATCTTGGCGGTTTGTCGTTCTGGACGCAGCCCAATTCGTGGCATCACTTCATGAGCGATCATATTGTGAGCTTCTCGGTGATTCCGCTTTCGGCCGGCAAAACGCTCGTGCGCACGAAATGGCTCGTGCACAAGGATGCGCGCGAAGGCATCGACTACGACGTCAACAACCTGACGGCCGTATGGCGCGCGACCAATGATCAGGACCGCGCACTCGTTGAATATTCGCAACGCGGCGCAACGAGCAGCGCCTATGAGCCGGGTCCGTATTCGCCGTTCACAGAGGGTCTCGTGGAGAAGTTCTGCGAGTGGTACATCGGCCGCATCGCAGACTACAGCAACGCGCCGCAGACGCACGATGCGGAGCCGTCCGCATTCGGCGAGAAAGTCGTGTCCTTCAAGCGCTGAGCGCACGATCGCAACCAGGAGCGGGAGAAAACAATGATGCGCGATCAGGCGACGTTTCAGCTCGGCACCGAGCCGGCATCGCAATACGCAACAAGCCGTGTTACGCAGCCGCGCTTCTGGGACACGCTGCCCGCGCGGTGGAACAGCGATGTGGACGAAACACTGGTGTGCTGCCATGTGCGCCAGGAAACGCATGACGTGAAGAGCTTTTTCTTCCGCGCGCCGGGCGAACGGACCTTCGTGTTCGAGCCGGGACAGTTCATCACGCTCGAACTGGATATCGACGGTGAGTCAATCAACCGTTGCTATACGATTTCCTCGCCGCCTACGCGTCCGCACACCATCTCCATTACGGTGAAGCGTGTGCCGGGCGGCAAAGTCTCGAACTGGTTGCACGACAATCTGCAGGTGGGCGGCGAAGTTCGCGTGCTGGGGCCGGCGGGAGAATTCACGTGCGCCCGTCACCCTGCGCGCAAGCTGCTGTTTCTGTCGGCCGGTTCAGGCATTACGCCGCTGATGTCGATGAGTCGTGCGCATCACGAACTGGGCGAGGACAGTGACATTGTCTTCGTGCACAGCGCCCGCACGCCCGACGACATTATCTTCGCGCGTGAACTCGATCTGATCGCGTCAAATCACGCGCGTTTTCGTACCGCATTTGTTTGCGAGCGGGTTGGCGCGCGCACGAACTGGCCAGGTGTGACGGGTTTTCTGACGTTGCCCTTACTCAAGCTGATCGCACCGGACTTTCTCGAGCGCGAGATTTTCACTTGCGGGCCCGCGCCGTACATGCAGGCAGTACGCAACCTGCTGGACGAGGGCGGTTTCGACCGTGGCCATTATCATGAGGAAAGCTTTTCGTTCGATACGGTCAGCGAGGTCGCCGCACAATTGGCTACCGTGCATGTCGCCGAGGTGTTGCAGAACGCGGCTGAGCCGGCAACAGCCGAGAGTTTTGTAGAAGCCCGGGAACAGGCACCGGCTTTCGAGCCGGCTGCCGCACCCGGCGTGGCCGAAGTGCAGACACGCTACAAAGTCAGCTTCACGAAAAGCAATCGTGAGATCGAGTGCGACAGCGGCCAGCATGTGCTGGATGCTGCAAAGAAAGCGGGTGTGCGCCTGCCGGCATCGTGCACGCAGGGCATGTGCGGCACCTGCAAGGTGAAGCTGGTATCGGGCGAGGTGGCGATGAAACACGCGGGCGGCATTCGTCAGCGGGAAATCGATCAAGGCATGGTGCTGCTCTGCTGCAGCAAGCCGCTCACCGATCTCGTCGTAGAGAAGTGACTGGCGCCAACGGTCAGGAACAAACTGCCGTGAGTCGCGGCAGCAAGCAGAAGAGCCAGGTCGCGTGCGGACAACTATGTGTCGCAAAACAACGTTACCGGGCAATTCTGGCTGGCGATTCTAAATGCTCAATGGGTTGTTTTTAGACGGCAAACGGGAGAACGGCGATGAGACTGATCAAAAAGATACTGGTGTTGAGCACTCTGAGTGCGGCGCTGGCGGCAACCAGCGTAAGCGCCCCGGCGGATACGAAGCCGACCATCAAGATCGGCTACGTGGAAGGCTGGGACGATAGCGTCGCGACATCGAACGTCGCCGCCCGCGTGATCGAAAAACGCCTGGGCTATCAGGTGCAACTCGTACCGGTTGCGGCGGGTGTGATGTGGCAGGGTGTGGCGCGGGGCGACCTCGACGCGACGCTGTCCGCATGGCTGCCGGTCACGCACGGCGCGTACTGGAACAATTTCAAGGACAAAGTGGTCGATCTCGGTCCGAATTTCAACGACGCGAAGATCGGTCTTATCGTGCCCGACAATCTCGACGTGAAAACGGTCGGCGACCTGGAAGCGAAAAAGGCGGAGTTCGGCTCGCGCATTGTCGGTATCGACGCAGGTGCGGGCGTGATGCAGAAAACGAGCGAGGCAATCAAGGCTTACGGACTCGACTACAAGCTGATGCCGAGTTCGGGCAGCGCGATGACTGCGGAACTCGCGCGATCGGAAGCGGCGAGCAAGCCGATCATCGTAACCGGCTGGAAGCCGCACTGGATGTTCGCAAAGTACAAGCTCAAGTTCCTTGAAGATCCGAAGAAAGTGTTCGGTGAGGCGGAGCACGTGGACAGCGTCGTCAATCCTGAACTGGAAAAGAAGGCGCCGCCCGTCGTCGCGTTCCTGAAGAAGTTCCAGTGGAAGCCGGGTGAGATCGACAGCGTGATGCTCGCCACGCAGAACGGCGAGAAGCCGACCGCCGCTGCCGACGCGTGGATTAGCGCACACGGCGATCGAGTGGATAGCTGGGTTAAGTAGGCAGAACTTTAGCTGTCCTCGCATCGAAGACAAAAAACGCCGCTTATCAAAGCGGCGTTTTTCTTTTGTGCTTGCAGCACTATTGCAGCACGACAGTTCTATCTCCGTTGATAAACACCCGCCGCTCGATAAACGCCTTGACCGCGCGAGCGAGCGTAATGCACTCGACGTCGCGTCCGGTGGCGAGCAGGCGCTCCGGACTGTACGAATGATCGACACGCTCGACGACCTGCTCGATGATCGGACCTTCATCGAGGTCGTCGGTCACGAAGTGCGCGGTCGCGCCGATCAGTTTGACGCCACGCGCATGGGCCTGGTGATAGGGTTTCGCACCCTTGAAACCGGGCAGAAACGAATGGTGAATGTTGATCGCGCGTGCAGCGAGTGCACGGCTCGTCTCGCCCGAAAGAATCTGCATGTAACGCGCGAGAATCATCAATTCGGCGCCGGAGGTCTCGAATAGATCGAGCAAGCGCGCTTCCTGCTGCGGTTTTGTATCGGCGGTGATGGGCAGATGGTGAAACGGCAACCCGTGTTGTTGCGCGAGCGGTTCGAGATCGCGATGATTCGAGCCAATGCCGACAATGTCCATCTTGAGCTCACCCATTCGCCACCGAAATAGCAGGTCCGCGAGACAGTGCTCGAGCTTCGACACCATGATGAGTACTTTGGGACGGGTGCTGACGTCGTGCATTGCCCAGGTCATACGAAAGCGCTCGGCAATCGGCTCGAACTCGCGTTTGAGCGCCGCGATATTTCGCGTCTCGTTCGCATCCACGCCGTGAAAAACGCAGCGCACGAAAAACCGCTCACTGAGGTCGTCGTCGAAAACGGTGAGTTCGTCGATATAACAATGATGCCGGTCGAGAAAGCCGACAACGGCGGCAACCTGGCCCGCGGCGCTCGGACACGCGACGGTGAGAACCAGTTGATCAGGACGGGAATCGGCGGACATGCGCTCTCCACATAAACGAAGGGGGATGCCGCGGGGCGCGGCATGCATCGTCGCAGTAGAGCAAATTCACACGCGGCGCGGATAGAAGCGAATCGCCGTGGCAATGGAACCGGAACGCCAGATAGCTATTCCGCGTCGAGCCCGCATTCGCCGAGCAGCCATTGGCGGAAAGCTTCTACTGCGGGTGTCGCCGCGCGCTGCGTGACCAGCATGTAGCCGCGCTCGGTAACCACCGGAGTGTCGAACAGCTCGACGAGTTGGCCGGTGGCGAGCAGTTCGTGGATGAGCGGCGCCCAGCCGAGTGCCACGCCTTGGCCCATGATCGCCGCATGGGCGACGAGGGTGAAGCTGTTGAACGTGATGCCGCGATGCGCCGCGGGCGCAACGAGACCGTGCGCCGCGAACCAGTCGGCCCACGACACCCAGCGCGCGGGCTGCGTCGGTTCAAGGTGTAGAAGCGGCAGCGCGAGCAACTCGGACGGCGACCTCAGCGGTGGATGTGCTGCGAGAAACGCCGGGCTGCACACTGGCGTGACACGCTCCGGAAAGAGCTTGATGACGCTGCGCGCGTTCCAGTCCGCATGTTCGTCGCCAAACGCAATCGCCACGTCCGCGTGATCGTGCGACGGATCGAACACACTCTGCGACGTGATGATCTTCACGTCGACATCAGGCATCAGCGCCTTGAATTGCGAAAGCCGCGGCATCAGCCAGTAAGTAGCGAAACCAAAGTCGGTGGACAGGGTGAGCGTTTGCGGCGTACGGCGCGCGCGGATTTCGGCAGTGGCATGACGGATGGTGTCGAGCGCAAGACGCACCGCATCGAAAAGCCGCTCGCCGTCTTCGGTAAGCCGGACACCGCGATGGCCGCGTTCGAAAAGGGGGGCGCCCAGCGTCTCTTCGAGTTGCACGATGCGCTGGCTTACTGCTGGCTGCGTAGAACCCAACTCTCGCGCGGCCGCGGTGAAACTCGCGAGACGCGCGGCGGATTCGAACATTGTCAATGCCTGCATTGGCGGCAAGCGGTCCTGCCTCGACATAACGCCCCCTTATAGGCACATAACGAATTGCCGTCTTCACAGCGCCGAATTGACCGGCAATAGTGGTGCAGATGCCGCACGCGGACCGCCACCAGCGCTTCGAGTTGTGTCTGCGATCGCACCGGCATAGGTAGTTGCACTGACATCCATGATTCTATTCAAGGCGCGCTCCATGCTTGACAGCAAAAAGAATATTCTCATTCTGATGGCCGACCAGATGACTCCATTTGCGCTCGCCGCTTATGGACACCCGCTAACCAGAACACCCAACCTCGACCGCCTTGCAAAGCAAGGTGTGGTATTCGATTCTGCATATTGCGCAAGCCCGCTGTGTGCGCCGTCGCGCTTTTCTTTTCTGTCCGGCAAATTGCCGTCTGCAATCGGCGCGTACGACAATGCCGCGGAATTTCCGTCGCAAACACTGACATTCGCGCATTACCTTCGCGCTGAAGGATATCGCACGATTCTCTCGGGAAAAATGCATTTCTGCGGCGCGGATCAGTTGCACGGTTTCGAAGAGCGCCTCACCACGGACATTTATCCGGCCGACTTCGGCTGGACGCCGAATTGGGACGATTTCGAGGCGCGCCCAACGTGGTATCACAACATGAGTTCCGTTATCGACGCCGGGCCGTGCGTGCGCACGAACCAGCTAGATTTCGACGATGAGGTCACGTTCACAACGCGCCAGAAGCTCTTCGACATTGCCCGTGAGCGGCACGCGGGAAAAGACGCGAGGCCTTTCTGCATGGTTGCCTCGCTGACACATCCTCATGATCCTTACGCGATTCCGGAAAAGTACTGGAACATGTATCGGGACGACGATATCGACATGCCCGCGCATCGCGACTCGTTCGACGAAGCCGATCCTCACTCCAGGCGCTTGCGTCACGTTTGCGAAACCGACCGCACGCCGCCGACTGACCAGCAGATCCGCAACGCACGCCGCGCCTATTACGGCGCGATTTCCTATGTCGACGACCAGTTCGGTGCGATTCTCGAAGCGCTCGACCAGGCCGGGCTTGCGGAGGACACGATTATTGTCGTCACTTCCGATCATGGTGAGATGCTCGGCGAGCGTGGCCTCTGGTACAAGATGACCTTTTTTGAAGGCGGCTGCCGCGTGCCGCTGATCGTGCACGCACCGCAGCAATTCGACGCGCATCGCGTGAAGGCTTCCGTGTCGCATCTTGATCTGCTGCCCACATTGGTCGAACTGGCGCGCGGCAAACAACCGGCCGCATGGCCCGATTCGCTCGACGGGCACAGTCTTGTGCCGCATCTTCGAGGAGAGCATGGCGGTCATGATGAAGCAGTAGGCGAGTACCTTGCGGAAGGCGCTATTGCGCCGATTGTGATGCTGCGGCGCGGGCGCTTCAAGTTCATACACTCGCCTGCCGACCCGGACCAGCTGTACGACGTCGAAGCCGATTCGCTTGAACGAGTGAACCTCGCGTCGAAAGCCGAGTACTCCGCCCAGATAGAGGAATTGCGCAACGAGATTGCCGCGCGCTGGGATCTTGCCGCGCTGCACGATCAAGTGCTGCAAAGTCAGCGCCGTCGCCGCTTTCATTTCGCCGCCACCACGCAAGGCACAGTTGCTTCATGGGACTGGCAACCTCGGGTCGATGCCAGTCAGCGTTACATGCGCAATCACATCGATCTGGACACGCTCGAAGCAATGGCGCGCTTCCCGGCGGTCGCGCACTGACCGGTCGCTACATGCTTACTTCTCACTCACTCACAGGAAAGTCGCGATGATGAACAAGCTATTCAAACAGGCGATGTCTAGCGTTGTGCTGCTATGCGCGGCAGCCAGTTTCGCGTCGGCCGCGGAGCCGCAATCGTGCATGCAGGTGAACATGGCGGGGCCGGGATGGACCGATATCGACGCCACCAATGCGATGACGGGCGTCGTGCTGAAAGCGCTCGGGTATAAACAGAAGGTGGCTAACCTTTCTGTGCCGATCACGTATCAGGGCCTGAAAAAAGGGCAAATCGACGTGTTTCTCGGCAACTGGATGCCCGCGCAAGCAACGGTCGTCAAACCCTTTGAAGAAGAAAAATCGATCGTGGTCGTTCATCCGAATCTGAGCAATGCGAAGTTCACGCTCGCAGTGCCCGACTACGTGGCGGCGGCGGGCGTTCACTCGTTTGCGGGCCTTGCCAAAAATGCCGACAAGTTCGATAGCAGGATCTACGGCATCGAACCGGGCGCGCCGGCCAATCAGAACATCAAGAAGATGGTCGATGATAGAGCGTTTGGTCTCGACAACTGGAAGCTCGTCGAATCGAGCGAGACCGGCATGCTCACACAAGTCGAGCGTGCAGTGCGCGAGAAAAAGTGGATCGTGTTCCTGGCGTGGGAGCCGCATGTGATGAACACGAAGTTCAAGCTGACTTATCTCGACGGTGGCGATAAGTACTTCGGTCCGAACTACGGCGGCGCCACGGTCAACACCGTTGCGCGCAGCGGCTATGCGCAACAATGCCCTAACGTGGATCGTCTTTTCAAGCAGCTGACATTCAACGTCGACATTGAGAACGGAGTAATCACCGAAGTACTCGAAAAGAAGACTAGTGTCGACGTAGCCGCGACCGAAGCGCTCAAGCGCCACCCCGAACTGCTCAAGTCGTGGCTCGATGGCGTCAATACCGCAAGCGGTGCGAATGGCCTGCAGGCCGTTCAGACGGCTCTTGGCGTGAAGTAGAAAAGGCAATGCCAGTTGTTCGCTCGTAAGGTCGCAAGGCGACAGATTCATGTCGCATCCAATCGACTCGCCGTAAATCTGGAACCGTATTCTTGACGCGTCGATGCGGGCTTGGCGGAATTTTCATGCTGAACAAATAACAGCCAGGCCATATCGATCGGTCTCAACCGGTTTCGAACTGCCCGTCATGCGAGAAGCGCCGCGCGCCTGCTATTGGCCGCGGCAGGGATCGCTTTATCCAACGAATTGCGCAGGCAAAGAGCAGGGGAGAATTCAATGAAGAAGAGAAATGCCGTCAGTCTTTCGGGACTCGCTATTGCAGCAAGCGCCGTGTGCGCGCCAACGGTTGTCCACGCGCAAAGCAGTGTCACGCTGTATGGCGTTCTGGACGCCGGCATCACGTACGTGAGCAACGCTGGTGGCTCCCACCAGGTCAAGTTCGACGACGGCATTTCGTACGGTAACCGTATCGGCTTCAAAGGCGTCGAAGATCTCGGCGGCGGCTTGCAGGCCATCTTCGTGCTCGAGTCGGGATTCCACCTGGGCAATGGACAGCTTGGATTCGGCGGTGCCGAGTTCGGCCGCCAGGCATATGTCGGCCTGAAGAACAGTTGGGGCACGCTGTCGTTCGGTAACCAGCTCGACATGACGGAAGAATTCGCTTACCTGTACAACATATCGGCGTGGGCGAGCGGTTACGCGATTCACCAGGGCGACTTCGACCGGATGAACGGCGACCGGCTGCCGAATTCGATCAAGTATCTCTCCAACGACATTTCCGGTTTTTCTTTTGGCGGCATGTACTCGTTCGGCAATACGGCGGGCGACTTCCACCAGAAAAGCGCATGGAGCGTGGGCGCGCGCTATGAACACGGCGCGTTCAATATGGGCGCCGCCTATACGCAGTTGAACAATCCGTTCGGTATCTACGCGTTCGATCCGTATGCGATGATCGGCACGCATACCTTCCTCGGCCAGCCTACCGTCTCGGTCGATCCTGCAACCGGCGCGGTAACAGATCTGTACAGTGCCTCCGCATTCCCCGTCGACAAGCAAGGCGCCTTCGCAGTTGGTGCCGCATACACGATCGGCAACGTGATGTTGAGCGGCAACTTCACCTACACCACGATCAAGGGGCTCGGACAAACGTCGCATATGCAGGTGTACGAGGGCGGCGCTTCGTACACGTTCACACCGGCGTTGATGCTATACGGCGGTTATCAACACACGCGATTTGAAGGAAACCACTGGAATCAAGGCTCGCTCGGGCTTCACTATCTGCTGTCCAAACGCACGGACGTTTATATCTCCGGTGATTATCTGCGCGCTTCCGATGGCGTGAACGCGGTGATCGGCTATAGCTTCACGCCGTCGAGCACGAGCACGCAGGCCGATGTGCGTATCGGCATGCGCCATTCGTTCTGAAGCACCGGCGGCGGATTTCCGGCAGCGGGAATCCGCCGTGGCTATTTGTCTGCTATTTCAGTAATTGTCTGCTTTATCGGTATTTGTCGCTTCTTCTTTATATCCGCTCTACAATCCCGTCCCTCGCATGAGTCGCAGTTCAGTCTGGCCTGCCGTTACGGCATGTACGGACGTTGCGCTCCATGTCTTCTTTTCCGAATTGCAATGAGCGGTGCCGCCGTGATCTGCGCATCGTGATGCACTGTATCAACACCTGGGCGGGACCGAGGATGCCGAATGCCGATAAAGCTTTCCTTTGAAGCGCTTGAAGTACTGGATGTAATAGACCGAACGGAGACGTTTGCCGAGGCAGCCGAGTTGCTGCACAGAGTACCGTCGGCACTAACGTATCTCGTGCAGAAGATCGAAAGCGATCTGGGCGTCGAACTGTTCGATCGCAGCGGAAGACGCGCGAGACTCACGCAAGCCGGCCGGGTACTCGTGGAAGAAGGGCGTCAGTTGCTCAAAGCGGCGCGACAGCTCGAAATGAAAGCGCAAGGCATCCAGCGAGGTTGGGAGTCGGAACTTTGCATCTGTCTGGATGAAATCCTGCCGTTCGAATCGTTGTGGCCGTATGTTCGCAGCTTCTACGAAATGGAAACGATCACGCGGTTGCGCCTGTCCACCGAAGTGCTTGGCGGCGTCTGGGATGCGCTGATTACAGGGCGTGCGGATCTCGCCGTGGGCGCAGTCGGTGAGCCGCCTCACGCGGCGAATATCGCGGCGCGGCCAATTGGAGCGTTGCGGCATCTATTCGTGATGGCGCCGGATCATCCGCTTGCCGCGATAACCGAGCCGTTGGACCGCAGCACGATTGCCGCATATCGCGGCGCTGTCATAAGCGACACATCGCGCGAGTTACAGCCTCAATCGGTGGCGACGTACGACGGCCAACCCGTCATCGTAGTGCCCACGCTGGCGGCCAAGGTCGGCGCGCTGTGCGAAGGAATCGCCGTGGGCATGCTGCCTGAACGCGTGGCCGAAGGCCTCATACGCGAAGGGAAACTCGTCGCGAGACGGATTGCCGGCGTGCGTGAGCACACGCAGTGCTATCTCGCGTGGCGCGAAGATAAAGGCGGGCATGCGCTGGATTGGTGGATCGACCAACTGGATAAGGAAGATCTGGTCGACAGACTCTTCGGTGCATGCATATAGTCGCGAACGTCAGTTCAACAACGCCGCCCGCAGATTAAATTCTTGTTGACGGATCTTTTGACGGTGACCGATAGTCACTGCCGGAAGATCTGTTAATCCCAGGCTCGTGCGTGAAAGACACAACCCGCTCTCCCTCGTCCCGCGCTGATCACGTGTATTTCAGCGTGCGAGACGATATCTTCGACATGCGCCTGCTTCCAGGCGACCGTATGACTGAAGGCAGCATCGCCGACCGCTTCGGCGTTTCGCGCACACCAGCGCGAGAGGCGCTGCAACGTCTTCAAAGCGACGGTCTGATGCGCGGCTATGTACGCGGCGGCTGGGAAGTCGTGCCGATCGACTTCAAGCGCTTCGAAGATCTGTATGAAATGCGCAAGCTGATCGAGACGTTTTCTGTCACCAGGCTCTTTGGCGCTGACGGAACTCTATCCGCCACCGCTTTGCAGATGCTTGAGCGGCTCGACTGCATCTGGAACGTCCCTCGCGCACAACGCGTTCGCGACGGCCGGGAGATGGTGGCGCTCGACGAGGCGTTCCACGAGGCGCTCGTGCTCGCCGCAGGCAATGAAGAGCTGAGCGCCGCCATGCAGCGCGTGACTGACCGCATCCGCGTGGTGCGGCGGCTCGACCTCGTATACGGCGATTGCATCGACGACACTTACAACGAACACATTGCGATTCTCGCCGCCATCCGCGATCTTGCGGCTGACCGGGCAGTCGAGTTATTGGGGCGGCACATAGAAGGAAGCAGGGCGGAAGTGCGCACACTGACCACCGAGCGCCTGCAGCGCGCCCGCACCGCCTCGGAGCCTCACAGTGCGCCTTATGCACCACCGAGGTTGCGAGGCACCATCTAGCAACACGCTTTCCGGCGCGGCAATTTGTTAAGCGCCTTCTGCAATCGGCCTTTGCGCGGAATGCGGACGTTGGCATGGTATTCGCATATGCACCGGGTATGTATACAAGCAAAAGCCCCGTGCACCCGATGCCTTCCGAATTCCTGAACCCGGCCCGCGGGACCCGCGGCATGGCGGTCGCGCCTCATGCGCTTGCCGCGCAGAGCGCGCTCGCCATCTTGCGCGAAGGCGGCAACGCCGTCGAAGCGATGATCTCGGCCGCGGCGACGATCGCCGTCGTCTATCCGCATATGAACAGCATTGGCGGCGACGGGTTCTGGCTTATCTCGCGTCCCGGCGCCGAGCCTGTCGGCATCGAAGCCTGCGGTGCGGCGGCATTGGCGGCGAGTGTCGACGAGTACCGCTCGCGTGGACTCTCGGTCATACCGACGCGCGGCCCGCTCGCAGCCAACACGGTGGCCGGCACGGTGTCCGGCTGGCAGCGCGCGCATCGCTGGTCGGCTGAAACCTTGGGCGGCAGGCTGCCGGTCGAACGCCTGCTCGAAGACGCAATCCATTACGCGAAGCACGGCGTGCCGGTCACGCGCAGTCAGTCGCAATGTGTCGAAAGCCGTCTCGCCGAGCTGCGCTCGATTCCGGGTTTCACAGAGACATTCCTCTGCGACGGTCGCGTGCCTGCCACGGGCGAGCGCTTCGTCGCACCTCGTCTTGCCGCCACTCTCGAACGTCTGGCCCATGCAGGCTTCGACGACTTCTATCGCGGCGACCTTGCACGCAGCATCGCGAGTGATCTTCAGTCGGCTGGCTCGCTACTGACTCTCGCAGATCTGCAACGACACGAGGCGCGCATGCGAACGCCGCTCGCTCTCGATCATTCGCTGGGCACGATCTACAACATGCCGCCGCCGACACAAGGGCTCGTGTCGTTGCTGATTCTGGGCATTCTCGATCGCGTGTTGACGAAAGAGATGGACCCGGTGGGTCCCGAGTTCGTGCACGCCTGCGTCGAAGCAACCAAGCTCGCGTTCGCGGTGCGCGATGCAGAGATCACCGATCCGGATCACATGCGCGTCGATCCACGCGAACTGCTAAAGCCTGCCGCGCTCGACGCAATGGCTGCGCAGGTGTCGTCGACTCGAGCCGCGCCGTGGGGCGCCGGTCGCGGGCCGGGCGATACGGTGTGGCTCGGCGTGACCGATAGCAACGGCGTGGCGGTGAGCTTCATCCAGAGCATTTATCACGAGTTCGGCAGCGGCGTGGTGCTGGCCGGGACGGGCATCAACTGGCAGAACCGCGGATGCAGCTTCTCGCTCGACGAGCGCTCCCGCAATCCGCTAATGCCGCTGCGCCGGCCTTTTCACACGCTGAACCCGGCGCTCGCACGTTTTGCGGATGGCCGCACGATGGTCTACGGCAACATGGGCGGCGACGGGCAGCCGCAGTCGCAAAGTGCGGTGTTCTCGCGCATTGCGATGTTCGGCTGGAATCCGCAGGCCGCGATCGACGCGCCGCGTTGGCTGCTCGGCCGCACATGGGGCCAATCGACCGACACGCTCAAACTCGAAGCGCGTTTCTCTGCGGACACGATCGCGCGACTCGCAGCGCTCGGCCACGAAGTCGAGACGATGCAGGCGTATGACGAAGCAATGGGACATGCCGGCGCAATCGTTCGGTATCCCGATGGATTGATCGAAGCGGGCTACGACCCGCGCAGTGACGGGGCAGCCGCGGGCTGGTAGACGCACACGCGCGCTATTTTTCAATCGGATTGCAGGTCCGGCCTTCGAGGCCCGGAGGACGCTGCACGTCTGCCGGGCGCCGGCAGACATTCGCCTAGTAATGGAGTCACCATGACCACACGTTTGCAATCTTCGTTGCCACCCATCGCGTCGACGGAAGCCGGCGCCGTTTCGTCGGGCGCGACCCACAATCGTTGGCTTCAACTCGGGCTCGGTCTCGTCTGCATGATGGCGATTTCGAGTCCGCAGTATGTATGGACGCTGATGACCAAGCCGCTCGCCGCGAAACTCGGCGTTGCATTGCCTGAGCTACAGGTCACGTTTTCGCTGCTGATCATATTGCAGACGTTCTTCTCGCCGTTTCAGGGCAAGCTGATCGACCGCTTCGGACCACGCATGCTGATTTCAATCGGCACCGTCATGTCGGGCCTGAGCTGGGTGCTGGCCTCACAGGTGCATAGCGCGCCGATGCTCTACCTCACTTATGGACTGGTGGGCGGTCTCGGCACCGGCATTGTGTACGTCGGCGTGGTGGGGCTGATGGTGCGCTGGTTCCCGACCAATCGCGGCTTTGCTGCGGGCGCCGTCGCGGCGGGCTATGGGATGGGCGCGATCGTCACGACGTTCCCGATCGCCACGTCGCTGCAAGTGCGCGGCATCGATGCAACGCTCTGGATTTTCGGCATTGCGTTCGCAGTGGTAGGCCTGCTTGCTTCGCAGGGTTTGCGAGTGCCGCCTGCGCACGATGCCGCTGCTTCCCCGGGTTCCGCTTCCGCACCTGCCGTTAACAATTTCCGCCCTTCGCAGACGTTGAAAACGCCGATCTTCTGGCTGATGTTCGCGATGATGACCATGATGTCAACGTCGGGTCTCATGGTCACGTCGCAAATGGCCACCTTCGCCGCCGACTTCGGCGTGACCAAGGTTCTCGTGTTCGGCATGGCGGCGTTGCCGCTGGCGTTAACGATCGACCGCTTCACGAACGGGCTCACGCGACCGCTGTTCGGCTGGGTATCGGACAGAATGGGGCGCGAGAACACGATGTTTTTTGCCTTCGCGCTCGAAGGTGTGGCCATGGCGCTATGGCTGCTCACGCGCGACAACGCCGTGCTGTTCGTGCTGCTGTCGGGCGTGGTGTTCTTCGGCTGGGGCGAGATCTTCTCGCTGTTTCCGTCGACGCTCACCGACACGTTCGGCACGCGGCACGCCACCGAGAATTACGGCTGGCTCTATATCTCGCAAGGGATCGGTTCTATTTTCGGCGGCCCGCTCGCGGCGTTGATGCATCAGCACGCGGGAAGCTGGGTGCCGGTGTTTTCGACCGCGATCACGCTCGACATCGCGACCGCGCTGCTCGCCATTGCCGTGCTCAAGCCGATGCGCCGGCGCTTTCTGGCGGCACAGCAGAGCGCGTGATTTCAATCGCCTTTGTCGAAATGCACTCAGAAACGTCGTCGAGGAACAGACATGTCCGTTCAGCTTGCGTTACGCAATATCCGTAAATCGTTTCCGAACAAACTCGGTTCCGTCGACGTGCTCGGCGGTCTGACCTTCGATATTCACGAGCGCGATTTCGTCAGCATCATCGGGCCTTCGGGCTGCGGCAAAACCACGGTGTTCAACGTGATCGCCGGCCTGCTCGAAGCGGATAGCGGCGACATCGTCTATCGCGGGCAAAGCGTCGATGGCTTGCGCGGCAAGGTCGGCTACATGATGCAGCGCGATCTGCTGCTGCCGTGGCGCACCGTGCTGCAAAACGTGCTGATCGGGCCGGAGCTCTCGAAGATGCCGGCTGCGCAAGCACGCGACATGGCGATGGAATACCTCAATACCTATGGGCTCGCCGGCTTCGAGAATGCGTATCCGCGCATGCTGTCAGGCGGCATGCGTCAGCGCGTGGCGCTGATCCGCACGCTGATTAACGATCCCGACATCATTCTGCTGGACGAGCCTTTCTCGGCGCTCGACTACCAGACGCGCCTGTATCTGGAAGGCGTGCTGATGGAGGCCGTCGAGACGTTTCACAAGACAGTCGTACTCGTCACGCACGACATCGACGAGGCGGTGGCCTTGTCGAAGCGCGTCGTTGTACTGGGCGGCCGGCCTTCGCAGGTGAAGAAGATCTATGACATCGACATAGCCGCTCGCTCGCCAATCGGCGCACGCAGCGATCCGAACTTCGCCGGGTACTTTCACGCGTTATGCGGCGAGCTCGACATTCAGACGGAGGTGAAAGCAGCATGACGCAATCCGCTTCCATCAATAAACCGGCGCCTGCACAACGCACAGCAAAGCCCCGCGCGCGCTTCGTGCTCGACAGCGGCTGGGGGCGTTCGCTGTTGCAACTCGCGGCGGTAGTGGCGTTCTTTGCAATATGGGAAGGCGCGGCGCGCGTCGGCTGGGTATCGAATTTCCTTGTGGGCTCGCCTTCGAAAATACTCGCAGCGCTCTTGCGCGACGTGCAGTCGCATCAGCTTTTCATCGACACCGGTTATACGCTCTTCGAAGCAATTCTCGGCTTCGTGTTCGGCACCGCAGTCGGGTCGGTGTGCGGACTCGCGCTGTGGTATTCGCCGTTCGTCGCGCGGCTCATCGAGCCGTTTATCGTCGCGATCAACAGTGTGCCGAAGATCGCTTTTGCACCCATCGTGATTCTGTGGTTCGGCACCGGACTCATCTCGAAGGTTGCGCTGGCCATTTCGCTGACCGCGATCGTTGCGCTGATTGCTGCATATGAAGCGGCCAAGGACGCCGATCCCGACCTGCAGGCGTTGCTCGTCACGCTCGGCGCGAACAAGAACGACGTGTTCATGAAAGTCGTGGTGCCGTTCACGCTGCCTTACGTGATCTCCACGTTTCGCATCAACGTCGGCTTCGGTCTGGTGGGCGCAGTGGTCGGCGAATTCATCTCATCGGAGAAGGGCCTCGGACACATGATCTTCACCGCGTCCAGCCTGTACGACCTGAACACCGTGTGGGAGGGGCTGTTCGTGCTCATGGCGATCGGCTTCGTCCTGTACTTTCTGATCGACATGCTCGAACGCAAACTGCTGCCCTGGCGGCAGGCGTCGAATACCACCACGCTCAAGGTTTAACGCATTCCGGCAGTCCAACCACTTCATGACAGGACAGACGATGGCATTCACCGCAAGAAAGGCGCTCGTCGCGCTCACGACCGCTTTGGCACTGAGCGTTGCAGTCGTTTCAACACCGGCACTGGCCGACGGAAAGAAAGTGACTATTTCGCAGGCGTTCCAGTCGATGCTCTATTTGCCGCTCTATGTGGCAATAGACGGCGGATTTTTCGAAAAGGCGGGACTCGACGTCAACAAGCAGACGGCGGGCAGTCCGAGCGCGGCGCTTTCGGCTGTGCTGTCCGGCAGCGCGGACTTCTCGCTACACGGTCCGGAGTGGACGGCCGTGGCCGCGGAGAAGGGCGCCGATGTCGATGTGATCGCGAATGTCGTGAACGGTGCGGCAGTGTGGATCGCCGTTGCGCCGGATGTAAAGTTCAGCGGCATCAAGGACGTGAAAGATCAGGTGGTCGTGTCGGGACAGATGCCAACCACCAGCACGTCGCTGTTCTTCAAGCTGCTGAAGGAGAACGGCATGTCGCAAAGCGACGTGAAGCTGGTTCAGGTGCCGCTCGGCTCGGAGATCGGACCGCTCGTTGCCGGCCAGGCGAAGATCGCGGTGATGTATGAACCTGGACTCGATCAGGCTGTCGCTAAGGGCATGAAAGTCGTGCTCGGCTTTCCGAAGCTCTATGGCGAATACGCGTTTTCGTCAATCTCCGCCAAGCGCAGCGTCGATCCGGATGCAGCCGCGCGGTTCGTGAAGGGGCTGCAAAACGCGCTGCTCTACATGCAAAGCCATCCTGCGGAAACGGCGGCCATCGCGCGCAAGGAATTCCCGACTCTCGACGCCGCAGTGGTCGATGCAGCGGTGAAGCGTATGCTCGACGAAGGCGTGTATCCGAAGAACGTCAGCATCACGCCGAAAGCGCTGACTGTCGCGATGGATACGCAGATCGCCCTCGGCAATCTGAAGCAGCAGCCGAACTACGACAGGTTCATCGTGCAGAATTACATCCAGCCGGCGCTTGCCGCGAAATAACACCGCTCACACCGTTGACACCGTTCGCGACGCTTACATGACCATGTTCTCTTCTTCTTCAAAAGCTGCGCCGATTCCGTCCATCTCGCAGATTCGCGCTGAAGTTGCCTCGGGCGAGGCGAGACTCGAGCAGTACGTCACGCAGGCTTACGAGGCGGCGTGCAAATCGCAGGCGTCGTTGCATGCGTTCTGTTATTTGCCGGACGCCGCGCCTGTCAATGCCGTGGATGTCGCCTCGCCGCTGGCGGGCGTACCAGTCGCGGTAAAGGACGTGATCGATACCGCCGACATGCCGACCGAATTCAACTCGCTCGCCTACAAAGGACGGCGGCCCGAGCGGGATGCGTGGGTGGTCGCGCGTTTGCGTGCGGCGGGCGCGTCGATTATCGGCAAGACGGTGACGACCGAATTCGCGTGGCGTAAGCCGGGCGCGACCGTCAACCCGTGGAATGACGCGTTCACGCCGGGCGGTTCGTCGAGTGGCTCGGCGGCGGCCGTCGCGGCGGGGATCGTGCCGCTCGCGCTCGGCACCCAGACGCAGGGATCGGTGATACGGCCGGCGGCGTACTGCGGCATCGTCGGCTTCAAGCCGACTTACGGTGCGATTGCGCGCACGGGCGTGTTGCCGCTGGCGTGGTCGCTGGACCACGTCGGCATGTTTGCAACACGCGTCGCGGACGTGGCTTATGCACTGGCGCTTGTCACTGGCGAGGACGCCGCCGATCCGCACGTCTCGCACGTTCGGTCCGCTGCCCAGCTTGCGGCGCGCGGCACGGGGGCGCGGCGCATCGGCGTGCTGTCGAAACAGGCCGGCGGGGCAATCGAGCCGGCGCAGCAGGCCGCGCTCGACAGGCTCGCGGCTCAACTGGCACGAGACGGCGCCGAGATCGTCACAGTCGATCTGCCAGCCGAGATCTTCGAAACGCCTGCGCATGCGTTGAAACTGATGTCGGTTGAAGCCGCCATCACGCACGGCGAACTGGTCGATCGCACACCCGAGCTGGTGAGCGAGGCAATGCGCGGCCTCGTCGAAGAGGGCCGCAAGCTGCCCGCGACCGTCTACGCGAGCATCAAGGCGGCGCAGATGCCGATGGCGCACCGCTTTCACGACTGGCTGACCGGCGCGCTGGCGCTCGATGCACTGCTGGTCGCACCGGCCACGGGCGAACCGCCGCGCGGGCTCGACTATACGGGCGACGCGTCATTCTGTGCGCCGTGGACGTTCCTCGGCGTGCCGGCCGTGACCGTGCCCGTGGGATTCGGGCCGCAGGGCTTGCCTCTCGGCGCGCAGCTGGTAGGCGCTGCTCACGGTGACGCCGATTTGCTGAAGCTCGCCGAGTGGGTCGAAGCGCGGACAGGGTGGCCCGCGGCGGTGGCGCAGCGGAAGATGTGATCGCGGACGCCGGGCCGGCTGCCCGGTGTGGCATGGGTTGTGCGTCTTTGTAGGGTTCCTGGCCCATAGCTACCGACCGATATGGATGCAAGCAGCCGCAAACCCCGCTCGTCCACGGCATCTTCCCGCACAGACACGGGGTTTGTCAGCGTGCGCGGCGCGCGGGAACATAATTTGAAAAACGTCGACGTGCAGATTCCACGCGATGCGCTGGTCGTATTTACCGGCGTGTCCGGTTCGGGCAAGTCGTCGCTCGCATTCGGCACGCTGTACGCGGAGGCCCAGCGGCGCTACTTCGAATCGGTCGCGCCTTACGCGCGGCGTCTGATCGAGCAGGTCGGCGTGCCCGAAGTGGACGCAATCGAAGGATTGCCGCCCGCTGTCGCATTGCAACAGCAACGCGGCACGCCGTCGGCGCGTTCGTCGGTGGGAAGCGTGACTACGCTGTCCACCCTCGTGCGCATGCTGTATTCGCGGACCGGAACATACCCGCCCAAACAGCCCATGTTGTTTGCCGAGCACTTTTCGCCGAACACGGTGCAAGGCGCCTGCCCGACATGCCATGGGCTAGGGCGCGTGTATGAAGTCACCGAAAGTTCGATGGTGCCCGACGACTCGCTGACCATCCGCGAGCGCGCGATCGCTGCGTGGCCGCCCGCATGGCATGGACAGAATCTGCGCGACATCCTCGTGACGCTTGGTTATGACGTGGATACGCCATGGCGCGATCTGCCGAAGAAAGATCGCGACTGGATTCTCTTCACCGATGAGCAGCCGACCGTGCCCGTCTACGCCGGTCTCACACCCAAAGAAACGCGCGCAGCGCTCAAACGGAAAGACGAGCCGAGCTACCAGGGGACGTTTACCGGCGCCCGCAGATACGTCCTGCATACTTTCGCCAACACGCAAAGCGCGCTGATGAAAAAGCGCGTGTCGAAGTACATGGTGTCGAGCGACTGTCCGGAGTGCGGCGGCAAACGGCTCACGAAAGAAGCGCTATCGGTGAAATTCGCCGGCCTCGATATCGCCGAGCTTTCGCAGTTGCCTCTCTCAGGACTCGCCGCGCTTCTTGAACCGGTCGCGCGCGGAGAATGGCAGGAGCCGGTCGAGGTACCACGGGGCAAGGGCGACGTGCTCAGCAGGAGCGCTATGCGCGACGCCGTCGAGCGGCGCGTGGCGGCTGGCGGATCGGCGCACAAGGCCTCGCCTGACGTGCGACGTACGCCGAACCTGTCCGGCGAGAAGCGCCTCGCCGCGCAACGCATTGCGGCCGAACTTCAGGAGCGGTTGACCACGCTCATCGACCTGGGCCTCGGTTATCTTTCGCTTGATCGCAGTACGCCGACGCTGTCTTCGGGTGAACTGCAGCGCTTGCGGCTCGCCACGCAATTGTCGTCGCAGCTCTTCGGGGTCGTGTATGTGCTCGATGAGCCATCGGCAGGCTTGCATCCGGCGGATGGCGAAGCGCTTTTCAGCGCGCTTCAGGCGCTGAAAGCAGCGGGCAATTCGCTGTTCGTCGTCGAGCACGATCTGCAGATGATGCGGCGCGCCGACTGGCTGGTCGACGTGGGTCCCGCTGCAGGCGAGGAGGGCGGTCACATTGTGTATAGCGGACCGCCCGACGGACTCGCGGCGGTCGAAGCGTCACAGACGCGCCGGCATCTGTTCGCGCCGCCGGCAAGCGTCGAGCGCACGCAGCGCGACGCGAAGGGCTGGCTGCGGCTTGCCGGTATCACGCGTAATAACCTGCATGGGCTGAACGTCGCGTTTGCACTCGGCTGCCTGACGACGGTGACCGGCATATCCGGCTCGGGCAAATCGAGCCTTGTGAGCCTGGCGCTGCCGGAACTGGTTGCGAGCCGGCTAGGGAAAGCAATCGAAAACCCGGACGATGACGAACAGGACCCGCTGCTCGCCGATGGCGGCATGCCGGCGAGCGGCCACATTGTCGACGGGATGGAATCGATCAGACGGCTCGTACGAGTCGACCAAAAGCCGATTGGACGTACGCCGCGTTCCAATCTGGCCACCTACACAGGCCTTTTCGACCAGGTGCGCAAGCTTTTCGCGGACACGCCCGCCGCCCGCAAGCGGCGCTATAGCGCGGGTCGCTTTTCGTTCAATGTTGCGCAGGGCCGCTGCCCGACCTGCGAAGGCGAAGGCTTCGTCAGCGTCGAACTGCTTTTTCTGCCGAGCGTCTATGCGCCTTGCACGACGTGCCACGGCACCCGTTATAACGAATCGACGCTGGAAATCACGTGGCGGGACAAGAACATTGCGCAGGTGCTGGGCCTGACGGTCGACGCCGCTTGCAGTTTCTTCGCCGACCAGCCCGGCGTGATGCGTTCACTGACCGCGCTGCGCGACATCGGCCTCGGCTATCTGCGGCTCGGCCAGCCGGCCACGGAGTTATCCGGCGGCGAAGCACAGCGCATCAAGCTCGCGACCGAGCTGCAGCGGGCTCAACGCGGCGACACGCTATACATCCTGGACGAGCCTACGACGGGTCTTCATCCCGCCGACGTCGATCGGCTAATGGTGCAATTGCAAGGACTTGTCGATGCGGGCAACACGGTCGTCGCGGTCGAGCACGATATGCGAGTGGCCGCACAAAGCGACTGGGTCATCGACGTGGGCCCAGGGGCGGGAGACGCTGGCGGAACGATCGTGGTGAGCGGAAGACCCGCGGAAGTCGCGCGCAAAAAGGAGAGCCGCACCGCTGCGTATATCAGGCAACAGCTGGCGGCCTGATTCGGCGGCGCGGCTATTCGAATAACTTCGATCGACGAACGCACCGCACGCCGTTCGCGCCTGGCAACCAGGTCATGCGTAACGCATTTGTTCAATGTCAGGTGTGCATCAAGAGCCTTATCATGCATGCCGCACGGCCGTGGACCTACGCGCTTTCTGCGCCGTTCGCCGCATGCCTCCATCCCGCTTCACTGACCAGATGACAGTGGACGACAGCATTCTTTTTTATCAGTAGAATGCTGCAACCGCAACGATTCAGTGTTGCCGCAACCGACGCTCGGGCTCATCAGTTTCACGGTCTCGTCAAGACCGTGAGGCTATCAGCACGCGTGTCGTCGCGAGGCGACGCAGTCATGTCGAATGCAAAACTTGTGTGGCCGCTGCGAACGGGAGTGAATCGCACGCCGCCACGAACAATGGATCGCCGTCGCCACAACTGAAACCGTTGGCGACACGTGTCACATGGACCAACGACGCCATCGGCGCTCACCTGGCCGACCTGCTGGCCGGATAGGGCGTCGGATCCCAAACCAACTAGTCGTGATACTTACCTGGCCGCAATATTGTGTATTCCAAAACGCAAATCGATCCGGTAGTCAGCTTCCGGAACTCGCAGGGCGAGCAGGTACGAGGCACGATCATCAATCTCCAGCGAAACTCGCTGGTGATGGAGATCTATAACCCGTACTCGATTGTGCAGGTCAGCGAGGTGCTGAGCGACCTGTCCGTCAAGATGGGCGTGGAACACGCCTATTCTGGCAAGGCAGTCGTCATCAGCATGGTCAATACCGGCCTCACAGCAATCGTTTCGGTAACGCTGATCGCCGAGTGGCGCGAACTGAGTGGCGGCGCGCTGGAAGCGCGTACGGTGGGCGAAGAAGCGCGCCGGTTCGTGCAGGACTGGACCGGCCGTTTCCAGATCCGTCGTGATTACCAGATCGCAGTCAACCAGATCCGCGCTTTTCTCTCGGACATGTCGCGGTGGGTCGAGCAGGCAGACCTCGGCGAGACCATGCCGAAGGAAGGCAATAGCCTGCGTGAAGACTTCTTCTTCGAACTGGCATCGCCATTAATGGAGAAGACCAAGCTCTACTTCGACGAATTCGAAGGCGAGGCACGGCTGGTCGACGAAGAACTGGCGCCGGCACACCGTGCCTTTGCCCAGGCTGCACTACATCCGCTGCTGCTGCGCTCGCCGTTTGTGTTTCGCACGTTCACGAAGCCGCTGGGCTATGCCGGCGACTACCAGATGGTCAATCAGATGCTCGACGATCCGCGCCAGGGGCCGAGCACGTACTTCCAGATCGTCAACGCGGCTTTCCTGCAGACGGCCGTCGCGCGTGCGCACCGCAATCGCGTCGACCTGCTGGTGGACTACCTGACCCGGCTCGCCAACGAAGCGCGCGCCGCGCAGCGGCCGTTCCGTGTGCTGAACGTAGGTTGCGGCCCCGCTCAGGAGATCCAGCGTTTTATCCACGAATACGACGAACCGCAGTGGCTGACGTTCGAACTGCTCGACTTCAGCCAGGAGACACTGGACTGGACACGTGAACGCCTTGCGTCCATTTCACAGAAAATGGGCAGGCGCATGACCATTAGCTACACGCACGATTCTGTCCACCACCTGCTCAAGCGCCGGATCGATGCGCACGCATCGGACGTCCGTGAATTCGACGCGGTGTATTGCGCCGGCCTCTTCGACTACCTGTCGGACAAGGTGTGTGCGCGGCTGAACCAGCATTTCGCCAGCCGGACCCGACAGGGCGGCCGCCTGCTGGTAACCAATGTCCACGCCGACAACCCGGAGCGCCTGAGCATGGAGCACGTGCTCGAGTGGTACCTGATCTATCGCAACGAGGCACAGATGGCCGACATCATGCCGGAGAACTGCGGAGAGCCGCGCCTGTACACGGACTCGACCGGGGTTAATGTGTTCGCCGAGGTGGTGATCGGCCAGCAACAAGTAGCCTGAGATGACAACCTCCCTTGGTGGGCTACAGTCGAACTATCGTGAAGAACTGCGCGACTACCGGTTGCTGTGCAGCAAGGCCGGAGGCCTGACGGTGATCGTGCTGGTGCTGATGGGCGTTGCGCTCGACTACGTCGTGTATCCGGATGAGCAAAAGCGCTTTGCGATCATTCGGGTGCTGACCAGCGCAGCCATTGGCCTGGCATTGCTGTCGTTTTACACGACAACGGGCAAACGCCACGTGCAGATCATCACCTTCCTCTGGCTGCTGTTGCCGCAGGCAATGATCTCCTGGATGATTTATGTCACGCAGGGCGAGCAGTCATTGTTCTATGCCGGGCTCATGCTGACGATCTTTGCGGTCGGCATCCTGTTCCCTTCCGGCTATTGGCAGACGCTGGCTTTCGGGCTGGCCACGGTCGCGCTCTACTACATAGCCTGCGTGGCTCATGCGGGCGGCATACACGACCCGAGCAAGTTTCTATTTCAGCTCATCCTGATCTTCTTCTGTGCGTTGGCCAGTTCGGTGTACACCTACTTCAACGAGAAGGGCCGTTTCCAGCTTTTCCGGTTAAAGGAGGAGCTGGCGCACAAGAACGACCAGCTCGCCCGTACCAACGAAAGCCTCGCGCAGATCAAAGGTCAGTTATTGCAGCAGGAGAAGATGGCTGCAATCGGTACGTTGTCGGCGGGGTTGCTTCACGAGGTCAACAACCCGGTGAACTTCTGCCTGATGGCGATCGAAATCGGCATGGAGGAACCGCAGGCCAAAAGCAGCCCTTCGCTGATGGAGTGCCTGACGGATGTCAAGCAGGGGATGCAACGCATCCAGCATATCGTGTCGGACCTGAAGACCTTTGCCTACCGTCGACCCGGCGCGGCGGCAGACGACGTGCCGTTCCTGTTCGAGAAGGCGCTTGACTCGTCGATCCGCTTGAGCGCGCATGAACTGCGCGGCGTGAGCGTCACGCGTGAGCTGTCCGACGACACCCTTGTGCTGGGCGACGAAGCCGCCATTATCGGCGTGCTCATCAACCTGTTTTCAAATGCTGCTCTCGCCATGCAGAAGGCCGGCACCGCGTCGCCGCGCATCCACGTCGCGGCGGAGTGGCGCGACGACCGGCTGCATGTGAATGTGCGCGACAACGGACCGGGAATCGCCGCAGAAAATCTCGCGCGAGTGTTTGAACCGTTTTTCACTACGCGCGAAGTCGGCCAGGGCCTCGGCCTTGGCCTGTCCATTAGTTATGCGGTGGTGGAGCGGCACGGCGGCACACTATTCGCGGAAAGCAAGTTGGGCGAGTGGACCGCGTTCAACTTCGACCTGCCGCGTGCCGAGTGATATCGAAATGAGCAATACGCAGCAGAGCCCGCACACTGTCGTCTATGTCGATGATGAGGATTTAGCCCGCAAGTACTTTGCGCGCGCGGCGGGCAGTGACTACGAAGTGCTTCTCGCGAGCGGCGCAGAGGAGGCTATGTCGATCCTTCGCCGCGAAGGAGCGCGCGTGGCCGTGCTTGTGACCGACTTCCGCATGCCGGGCCGGCACGGCGACGATCTGCTGCGCCAGGTCGCTCAGGAGTATCCGCATATCGTCCGGATCCTGGTGACGGCCTACGCGGACAACAACGCGTTGCCGGCCGCAGTCAGTTCCGATGGGGTGTTCCGAATCCTGGAGAAGCCCCTGGGCGTGAGCACGGTCCGCGAGGTGTTGACATCGGCGACGACAGCCCAAGTGTCGCGACTGACGTGACGCAGCGCTTGCCGGTCGACCCGGTTATCGCGAAGACCGGCGCAAGCCGCTTCGGCACGATCTTCAGCAACCGCGTCGCGCAGCTTGTCGGGAACATCGGGATCAGATCCGCAGTCGGCGGCGGTACGGCCGCGACGCTGGAATCTCCAAATTTGAAGGATCGAATGCACAGGAGTTACCAATGAGCCATACGATTGCCAACCAGACGCCGCCTCCGGCGATTCTGTTCGTCGACGACGAAGCCACCGCGGTCAAATACTTCGAACGCGCCATCGGCTCCATTGCGCCGGTGGTGACGGGCGCCTCGGTGGACGACGGCAAGGCGATGCTGGACGCCCACGCCTCCAGTCTGGCGGTGCTCGTGTCCGACCAGCGCATGCCGGGCGAACATGGCAACGAACTTTTGCGCTATGCGCGAGAGCGCTATCCCCACATCGTCCGGATACTGACAACGGCCTATTCCGAGCTGGATCAGACCGTCGAGGCCGTCAACCAGGGCCAGATACATCGCTACATCAAGAAGCCGTGGGATATCTCAGCGCTGCGCATGGAGATGAAGCAGGCGCTGGAGCTGTCGGGGCTGCGCAAGGAACGCGACGAACTCGTGCGCGAGAAGCTTGGCGTATTGCAGACGCAGACGGTGGCCACCCGCATTGGCGTAGTGCACACGTTGTGCGCGAGCCTGATTGGCCCTGGCCGGTTCCAGCCGGTGGAAACTTACCTGACCGGCACCGAACTGGCCGGTACGCGCAATGCCGAGCCGGACTGGCGGCGTATGGACTACGCCGATCTGGTGCATGCCGAGAGCGAATGCAGCGGCAGCTTCGGCCACGCGGTCGGTACGCGTCTCGCGCAACTGCGTGCGCAGACTGCGGGGCGTGGCGTTGCTGACGCGTTGCCGGTCTTGATGGATGTCCTCGGCGCCACGGTGCGCGGCAATGGTGAGGCGCTGTTCTGGACTTCGCCCTCAACGCTGAGCGAGTTCCTCACGCGCCCGGTGGGTCACGCGGTATCCGCCGAGCACGCTGCATGGCTGGCCTGCCTGTTGTGGCTGGAAGAAGCGGGCGGCGCGCTGCAGTTCTTCCGGGAAGGTGACGCTATCGTCTGCCGTGCCGGTGCGCGGGCCAGTTTTGCGGCCGACCGCCTTGCAGTCTGGATCGAGCGGTTCCTTGAGCCTGCGTTCGACCAGGATAAGCCGACGGTCCGCGTTTAAAGCGGGCGCAACGGTCGTTGCCCGGGCGAAAATCCCACGGGGCGAACGATCGTTGCATCCGGAGAAAATCTTCGGGCCGGCCGGGTGCTGAACGGCCGGCAAGAGCAACGGAGCACTTTTTCGTGGGCCGTTGCGCGGCGTGGCGTGGCGACGCTTGTCTATTTCCCCGCATTCTTGAGCACATCCAGCGCGGCCTCGCACGCCCGTTGCAGTTGTTCCCTCATCAGATCCTGCGCATCCCCGGTGCCGTTGACGACAGCATCGCGAATTCGCACTGCCTGTTCGAACGATGCGCGCATCCGCCCGCCTTGCGCCATTGCGATGCGGCGCAGCCGGCGCACTGGCCCGATCAGCGATGCATGACTCTGCTGCAACGTGCGGTTGTCGGCGATCGTCATGACGATCGCGTAAAAGCGGTCCAATGCATCGACATAGGCGGCAGCGTCGCCGGCATCGACGCTCGTTCGCATCATGTCGATCACATCATCTAGCTGAGCGGCACCGAGCGATGTAATGCGCTCGGATGCAAGCTGCACCGCGAGACATTCGAGCGCGGCCCGCACCGTATAAATCTCTTCCACATCGCGAAGCGTCACCGACCGCACATATGCGCCCACTCGCGGAAGAACCGTCACGAGCCCTTCGCGCTCGAGCTGCGCGAACGCTTCGCGCATCGGGGTGCGACTAACGTTCAGCTGTTTTGCGACCTGCACTTCGGACAGACGGCTACCCGGAGCGAGCACGCCTTCCACGATCGCCTCGCGCAACGCGGGGACGACCACGCCATCGCTCAATGAATCGCCGGTTGAGTCCAGCGTGCGAAGCCGCGCGTGATACCGCGTGGCAATGGATTCGAGACTCGGCGCGTGGCGCGTGTGCGCTGTCGTGGATTTTGAAGAAGCGGTTTTAGCAGCGGGCATTGACACCTCGGATTTCTGTGAATACTCTGTATACAGATTATACAGCAGGAGACGACATGGATCGCAGTGCATTGGAAGCCCCCGTTGTCATAGAGCATACCGGCGACGTGCTCACCTTCACGCTGAACCGCCGGGACGTCGGCAACGAAGTGTCGGTTGCAATGTTCGACGCGATGTCGGACGCGTTGCGCAGTGAGGCCGTGCAACCGAAGGCGCGTGTACTGCGCATCCGCGCGAACGGCGATGTGTTCTGCACGGGGCGTGAGCGAGCGGGGCGGGACGCCGTGTCGATCCGCACCGAAGTCGCGCGACTGATCGAACTCAAGCGGCTCGTACGCAACACGTCGTTGATCTCGATTGCGCAGGTGCAGGGCGACGCGTTGGGCTTCGGCTTCGGGCTTGCGATCCTGTGCGACTTCACGCTCGTCGCATCGTCGGCGCGGCTCGGGTTTCCTGAGATGCGCAGCGGTCTGCCGCCCGCCGCGATCATGGCTTACCTCGGCGGCTATGCGCTGCCCAAGGCCTTGTTTCCAATGGTCCTGTTCGGCGATCCCATTACACCTGAAGCGGCCTTGCAGGCAGGGCTCGTCACGCGAGTATGCGACCGCGCGAACCTGCACGCCGAAGCTGACGCGCTTGCCGCTCGCATTCTCTCGCTCGACGAAGCCGGCGCGAAACAGTGCAAGGCGTTCTTCCTCGCCGCGCAGGAAGGCAGCGTCGAACAGAACTTCCGCGCCGCGACCGACATGCTGACCGTCAACGCATTGCGGTTGATGCAGACCCGCTGAGCGTGGCCGTGCTTCACCCGCTCGATACAACACGACGTGCGGATGTCGATGAAAGCGCTAATCCGCTGACACCGTAACGTCGACTGGAGACAGACATGAACGTCAACGCAGGGCCCAGGCTCGATCGTCTGCCGATGTCGGGATTTCACCGGCGCATCATGTGGTTGATTGGCATTGGCATGTTCTTCGATGGTTTCGATATTTACGTTGCGTCGACGGTGCTCGGCGCAACGCTGAAGTCCGGATTCTCCACGCTCGGGCAGAACGCGCTGTTCGTGTCGCTCACTTTTCTCGGCATGATGCTCGGCTCGCTCGCCACCGGTTTTCTCGGCGACCGGTTCGGGCGGCGGTTCACGTATCAGGCAAATCTCGCCGTGTTCGGGCTGGCGTCGCTCGGCGCGGCACTCGCGCCGAACATGAGCGTGCTCATCGCGTGCCGCTTCGTGATGGGACTTGGACTGGGCGCGGAAAACGTGGTCGGTTACTCGACGCTGGCCGAATTCGTGCCGCCGCAGAAACGCGGCAGGCTGCAGGGTTTGATGGCGGTTTTCGTCGTGTCCGGACTGCCCGTCGCGGGGCTGATCGGGTTGCTGCTGATTCCGTCGTTCGGCTGGCGCGCGATGTTCGTGCTCGGCGGTGTTGGCGCACTCGGCGTCTGGTATGCACGCAAGTCCTTGCCGGAGTCGCCCCGCTGGCTCGATTCCGTTGGACGCCACGACGAGGCAGACGTGATCCTGCGTCGCGTCGAAGCAGAAGTGACGGCTGAACGAGGCGGCAAGCCGCTGCCTGCGCCAGCGTCGACGAGACCCGGCGCGACAGCGCAACCGGCGCTGTCGTTCGCTTCGTTGTTCAGCGGCGCAATGCTGCAACGGATGATCGTCGGCTGCGTGACGCTCATTGTCATCAACACGCTGCTGTATGGCTTCGTCACCTGGCTTCCGACATTCTTCGTGCATCAGGGCTTCAGCATCGCGAAGTCGTTCGGGTTCGCGCTCGTGATGTCGCTCGGCGCGCCTATCGGCTCCGCAATCGGCGCGCTCACCGCAGACGCGTGGGGCCGCAAGCCGACGATCATCGGCTCGTCGCTCGCCGCGATCGTCTTTGGCGCGATGTATCCGTTCATCACGAGCCCCGTGATATTGCCCATCGTCGGGCTGTTATTGACCATTCCCATCTACGTGCTGGTCGCGCTGCTATTTGCAGTCTATGTGCCGGAACTCTTCCCGACTGAAGTGCGGCTGCGCGCGTCGGGCGTCTGCAATACGCTAGGCCGCGGCGCCACCATCGTCACGCCTTTCATCGTGGTATCGCTTTTCGGGCAGTACGGCATCGTCGGCGTGCTTGCAATGATGATCGGTCTGCTCGCCGTGCAGATCGTCGTCGTTGCATGGCTTGGCGTCGAGCCGACCGGACAGCGCCTCGAAGACCTTCAACCGGAAGACACCCTCGCGCGCGACGCGCTTCATGCCGACGCGCACGCTTCGCCTAACAAATGAATCGACAGGAACCATGTAATGAATACAGGCAACTCACAGCGCTATGACGCGCAATTGTTGATTGGCGGTGAATGGACGGATGCTGAAGACGGCCGCACGCTAGACATTGTGAATCCCGCGACGGGCGAAGTGATCGGGGCGCTCGCGTCGGCTTCCGCTCGCGATGTGGATCGGGCCGTGCAAGCCGGTCATCGCGCATTCGAAGGCGGTGCGTGGCGCGACATGTCGATCCAGCAACGCGCGCGCATTCTGAACCGTTTTGCCGATCTGTTCGAAGCGGATCTGGAACAGTTCTACAAGCTCGAAACGTTGAATAACGGCCGTCCCATTGCGGAAACGCGCGCGCAGATTTCACGCTTGCCGCAGTTCTATCGCTACTTCGCGGCGCTCGCGCTCACGCGCCGCAGCGACGTGATTCCGATCGAAGGACCGTACCTGTGTTACACGCAGCGTGTACCGCTGGGGGTCGTCGCGCTGATGACATCGTTCAACCATCCGTTGATGATTCTCTCGAAGAGTCTCGCTCCCGCACTCGCTACAGGCAACAGCGTCGTCATCAAGGCGTCGGAACAGACGCCGCTGACGACCGTGCGGCTCGTGAAGCTGTTGCAGGACGCGGGCGTTCCCAAAGGCGTCGTCAACGTTGTGAACGGCGAAGGGCGCGTAGCGGGCGCGGCGCTCGCGCAACATCCGCTGATCCGGAAGGTGGTATTCACAGGAGGCACGGAAGTGGGTCGCTCGATCGGCGAGGCTGCCGCGCGTAATTTCGCGCTCACGACGCTGGAACTGGGCGGCAAGGGCGCGGTGATCCTGTTCGATGACTTCGATATCGAGCGCGCAGTGAACGGAGCGTCGTTCGCCGCGTTCATCGGCGCTGGGCAGACCTGTGTCTGCGGGGCGCGCATCCTCGTGCAGAAATCGATGTATGCGGCCTTCCTCGAACGTTTCCGCGCGAAGGTGGAACGTATCCGTGTGGGAGATCCGACGGATGCGAAGACACAGCTTGGTCCCGTCATTTCCGAGCGTTCGCGTCAACGCATTCTCGCGATGCTCGAACGCGCGCAGCAGGCGGGCGCAAAGTTACTCACGGGCGGACGCGTGCCTCAAGAATTGACCTCGGGGTACTTTCTTGAGCCGACCGTCGTCTACGATGCGGACCCGCATTCGGAGATCGGCCAGGACGAGGTGTTCGGGCCCGTAACGGTCGTCATGCCGTTCGAAGATGAAGCCGATGCGATCCGTATCGCCAACGATACGTCGTTCGGCCTTGCCGCTTCGATCTGGACGCAGGACGTGGCGCGGGCGCATCGCGTCGCCGGCAGGCTGGAGTTCGGCATGGTGTGGGTGAACGACCACCATCGGCTCGACCCGGCGTCGCCGTGGGGCGGATTCAAGAACAGCGGCGTGGGCCGAGAAACGGGCATCGAGTCGTTTGACCAGTTCAGCGAGCCTCGCGCGGTGACGATCAACACATCCGGCAAGACGGTGGACTGGTACGCGGACGATGGCGAACTGAAGCGGCTTAACTAAGCCAAGCGGCGAAACTAGCGGAAACGAGCCGCCGGGGATTGAAAACAATCCTCCCCGGCGGCCGTGGCGAAAGGATGCATCGTCGGAATCGGCTGTGCGGGCGTCGCCGTGCCTTCGTGGTCACGCCCGCTGTGCCTCGCATTACTGCGTGTCTGGCTGCTTCTGATGCTTGGCGTGCTTGTGCGAACGATGATGGGTCGAGTGGGTACTCGTCGGGGCGGACGTGTTGTCTCCGCCGGCAGTCGGGCCCGCCGTCGCTGCGCCGTGGGCGTTGCCGCCGCCCGATCCGCCGTTGCCATTGCCGCCAGCTTGGGCGCTCGCCGTGCCGGAAACGGCCAATGCGGCCAGAAGTACAAGCATCGATTGAATGCCTCGCATGTTTTGCTCCTTGGATAGTTGATCCCCGTCGCTGGGGCGAAGCGACCGTCACCGCGCCGCAGGCGTAACAGAGCATATGCAGTGCCTGACAGTCGCGTGAGGCGATTCGGGCAGCGACATCGCCAATCGCGATGTTTTGTGTCCTAGACCGCAGTTGGCGCAGGTGGGGCATGTGAAGATCCGTCGCACGAATCGCTGATGTGTACACACCAGTGAGATTCGAAAACGATAAGCGCGATACGGGGACCTTCAAATGAAAAAATATCCAGGCTTACTCTTTGCCCTTCTGCTCGCGGCCTGTGGCGGCGGTGGGGGAGGCGGCAACAGCGCCACCACGGCATCTTCGGCACCTTCGTCCACGAGTCCCAAGGCATGTACCGACGGTCCGTACACGACCGACCCCACGAAAGTCTGCACCGATGCGAGCGGCAATCTCGTTACTGCGTATGTCTACGTGCAGCCGAAGACGGTCATTCCCGACGGAACCGTGATCACCGCGGATACCACGTGGCCGGCGAGCGGCTCTCCATATTTCCTCGCCGGTACGGTACGAGTGGCGCCGGGCGTCACGTTGACGATCCCCGATAACACGATCGTGGAGACTTACCGCTCAGTGCCATGCACGGCCGATTGTGTGGGTACGATTCCGACCAAAGGCATCATCAACGTGGCGGGCACGCTCAACGTGGGAAGCCAGGGTCCGGTTCAACTGCTGGGCGTGACGGCTGCTAACACGTCGTTGGCGCAGGACGCGGGTAACGGCACGGTGAGCATCACGCATACAGTGTTGCAGGACGCGTTCGTGCAGATCAACGACGCCGCGCCGTTCTCGATGACGTACAGCCAGGCCACGCACATGAACGTGACGCCAATTGTTCGCAACGGAGTGACGACTTATGAAGCCGGCACGAACGGCTACCCGCGCTTGAGCAGGTCGGCGACCGTGAAAGGCAATACGTTCGTGGACTCCGCGGCCTTCGCTTTCGATCCGTCGGTCTTCGTGCAAAACAACCTGTTCATCAACATGGTGGATCCACTCGTGTTGATCGACGCGTTCCCTGCCAATGGACAGGCGCCCACCGGCGTTGCGCAACGGAACTCGTTCCTCTTCAAGAAGGATTCACCGAATGGAAACCGCCTCGCGATCGAGTCTCACGGCACTTATAACGCGTCCACGCTTCGTTCTCTGGACTTCACCAACAACTTCTGGGGCGTGACGGATAACACGACCATCCAGTCGCGCGTGCGAGATAGCACCGACACGGCCAACCCGCGGCTGCCCAACGTGATTCTCTATGCACCGGCGCTTCAGAGTCCCGATCCCGCCACGCCGGCGGACCCGCAAAGCGCGACGCCGAATGTGTAAGCAGTGAGGCATAAAGCAGCGCCGGGTATCTGAACCGGACTGCACGCATCGCCAACCGGCCCCGCCGCAGCATTGCCTGCGGCGGGGCCGACTGTTTTGCGGACTGTCTCCGTGATCGGCCACAGATCACAAAGACCGGTCCCCAGCAATTTCATCGACCCCATGCCCTGACGCGCTAGACTTCCAGCTGAACACATCTTAGTCACGACACGGACTTCATCGTCCTTCAAGGGGAAGCAGCCGAATGGACCGGATGGCAGCAATGGAAACGTACGTCAGCGTCGTGGAGGCGGGCTCGTTCTCGGCAGCCGCAAAGCGGCTCAAACTGGGGCAACCGGCCGTCTCGAAGTCGATCGCGCAACTCGAGGAGCGACTCGGCGTGCGGCTCCTGTTGCGCTCGACGCGCGGTCTTACGCCAACCGATGCGGGACAGCGCTTCTATGAGCACGCAAGGCGCGCAATCGAAGAGGTGGATCTCGCCGAACACGTCGCGCGCGACGCGTCGACCGGACTATCCGGTGTGCTGCGCATCAGTGCCGCCGTCACCTTCGCGCGCCTGCACATCCTGCCTGCGCTCAAGACGTTTCTCGACCGGCATCCGAACCTGCAGATCGATATCGTGCTGGACGATCGCACCATCGACCTGCTCGAAAAAGGCGTGGACGTTGCACTGCGCATGGGATCGCTCGATGATTCGACGATGACGGCACGCCGCATTGCGCAAAGCCGTCGACTGGTTGTCGGAACGCCTGCCTATCTCGCCGAAGCAGGCGTGCCGAAGACGCCCGCGGATCTAAGTCAGCACCAGGTCATCGTCTACTCGTTGCGAGGCGGCGGGGAGTCGTGGGCGTTCAGCCAGAGCGGCAAGGAAGTGGCGGTAGTCGTGTCCGGGCGCGTCAGCGTCAGCGCCGCCGAAGGCATGCGCACCACGGTGCTGGGCGGACTAGGCCTTGCAATTGCCTCGGAATGGATGTTCTCGCCGGAACTCGCCGATGGCTCGGTTCAAGCGGTACTAACCGACTGGGAATTGCCCTCGATCGACCTGTGGGCGGTGTTCCCGGCTGGACGGCTGGTGAGTGCGAAGGCGCGAGCGTTCGTCGCCTTCGTCGAAGAAACACTCGGTGCCGTTGGCAGCGGCACCGGCGGCGCACCCTCAGAAAGCGAGCTTGCCGATTGACGCTCCGCCGTCGACGTAAAGCGTTTGACCCGTCATGAAGGCGGCTTTTTCCAGAACCGGGAACATGTCCGACGGGTCCGGACGACGCGTGTAGTCCGGGTTGACCTCCGAATACAGCACGATCCCATCCTGCCCGATGACGTAGCGCGCCGGCATCGGCAAGGTCCAGCCCGGGTCGTCATTGAACGCAGGCAGATCGTTCCTCAGATTCTTGTACAACTCGACCAGATAGTCGGGCAACGCGAAGCGCAAGCCGAAGTCGGCGCCTGTCTGCCCATTCACATCGCTCAGCACGGGGAAGCCCAGTTCGTTGGTGCGCACCGATTTTCGGCTATTGACCGCAGTTTGCGGCGAGATCGCCACGACGTTCGCGCCATAGGCCTGAATCTGCGGCAGCACTTCGTTGATCGCCTGCAATTCGATATTGCAGTACGGGCACCAGACGCCGCGATAGAACGTCACCACCAGCGGGCCCTTCACCAGCAACGCAGCGGAAGACACGTCGTTGCCGTCCTGATCTTTCAGGTTGAAATGCGGCGCGCGGTCGCCCGCCTTGATCGCACGGCTCGCCTGTCCGCTTGCTATCAGTTCTGCGGTAGCGCGCTCCATCACCGGATGAATCTCCGGCGGTGCATTGAACGGCGGTTTGCCTGCCTTGAAGTCGGCCCGGAATGCATCGAGTTTCTCTTGCAGCGACATGAGTGTTCTCCGTGAGGGGAATAGTGAAATTGAGGAACCGGGTGGCCGCAGATTCAGGCTGCGTTCAGCGCGGCTGCGATGCGCGTGTATTTGAGCTTCGGTATCGGGTTGGACGCGAGCCGCGAACGGCTCCCCGAGACGGCTTAGGCGGCGACCGGCCTGGTCCACTCGTTACCGGCCATGAAGCTGTCGAGTTCGGTATGGACGATGTGGTTGGTGTAGTTGCTCATCACTTTGGTCGCTACGCCTAGAATCACTTCGAGCACATTCTGACGGGTGTAACCGGCGGCGAGAAACGCGTCGACATCGGCGTCCGGAACGAAGCCACGTTCGCGCACTACGAGCGTCGTGAAGCGATGCAGCGCTTCGAGCTTTGCATCGGGCAGCGGTGTGCCGGCGCGCAGCGCGGCGATCACGCCTGCGTCCATCTTGATCATCTTTGCCAGCGTGCTGTGACCGGCCATGCAGTAGTGGCAGTTGTTCTCGAAGTTCGAGGTCAGGTAGACGACCTGCTGTTCATGCGGCGTCAGCGTGCTTTTGGAGAACAGGTCCCACAGCGCCGAGTAACCGGCCAGCAGTGCGGGCGACTCCGCCATGTGCGCCTGAAGGTTGGGCACGAAGCCAAAGGCGCGCTTCGTGTCTTCGAGGCCGGCCTTCGAAGCGGCCGGTGCGTTATCGATCGTATAGGTTTGGAAGTTGCTCATCGTTTTTGTCCTGTTGGTTGACGGTGAGCAAATGATGGAGGTCAGCGCCTGATCGAAGAAGGCAGGCGCCGTCGATAACAGTCATTCCTGGCAGGCATAAAGCGGTGGCTGTGCGGTCGCGACCACGAAACCAAGGACCAGTACTTCATCCTGGCGAATGAACCGGTACGCGATGGCTCGCGCACCGGTACGACTATCTGCGCGAGCAATGACCGGCGCCGTTCATGCCGGTGCCGAAGCCCGTGCCAATGCTTGCGTGTCGATGTACTCGCGGATCTTCGACACTTTGCCGTTGTGAACGGTAATGGCGAACACCCAATCGTCCTCGAACGTTTTATTGGTGGCTATGATTCTTCCCTTGGCGAAGCCGATGACCACAACCCGGTCTCCCTGCGCGACGAATTCACTGGGCTGCGTCAACGAAGTCTCCACCGTTTCGGATTGCGTTTGAAGCAGATCCGTTAATCCTGCGTGCCCCCGGCGCGTACCGGCCAGCGGCCAGCTGTCGCCCGGAATGATCCACTCGATATCTTCGGCACACAACTCCAGCAGACGTTGCTTATCGCCGCCGCTGATTGCTGCAAAGAAGTCTTTGACGACCTGGACATTCTCTTCAATGCTCATCGAAGTTCTCCGGTTCCAATTCATCACATGTGCACGCGGGCCACGAATCCGGCGACGGTCTGATTCATCAGCCGAACGTGACGAGGTCCTTAAAGATCAGTTGACCCCAGCTATTTCCGCGCGCCTGAACTAGCAGTCCTCCTTCCGAAAGCCCGCCGAGGGTAATCGGCGAGAAGCCAAGTTTTTCTGCAAGCGCGCCGACCTCCGCTGCGGCGCCGTTATCGTCGCTCGCGAGGAACACGACTCTCTTTCCACCATTTACGGCGGGATCTTTTTCGAGGACGGCAGCAGGCAAATGATTGAAGCCCTTGACCAGCCGACCGCCCGGGAAGGCTTGTGCGACGGCTTTGGAAGAAGGCATTCCCCCCAGAGCCTCAGGAGGCACGCCATAAGCATTGGTCACATCGACGATGGTCTTTCCCTCCCAGGTGGGAAGCGCCCTGGCAACCTCCGGGTACGACTCGAAACGGACCGCCAGGAATATCGTGTCCGCCATGACGGCGTCCGCCAGTGTCCGGGGGACGATCGTGAGTCCGATCGACGCCGCATCGGAGGCGAAGCTCTCCGGGTCGCGCGTGGTTGCAACGGATACTTCGATGCCGCTTCGGGCAAATGCCCTGGCAAGAGCACGACCGATCTTGCCGAAGCCGATAATTGCGTAACTCATCTTTCCTCCTTCGATTTTTCGGCGCGGTCAGAGCTTGTAGCCGCCGCTCGCCTCGATTGTCTGGCCGGTCACCCAGTGGCCATCATCGGAAGCGAGGAACGCCACGACGGCGGCGATTTCCGAAGGCTCGCCAAAGCGTCCCAGCGCGATGTTGGCCTCGGCCGCCTTGACGACTTCGGGGTCCTCCCGCAAGGCGGCGTTCGCGTCCGTTCGCGTGTAGCCCGGCGCGACGGCGTTCACACAAATTCCGCGCGACCCAAGTTCGGACGCGAGCGCATGCGTCAGGTTGTTGATGGCCGCCTTCGCCATCGAGTAGACCGGCGCAACGGTCACGGGCTTGGTCGAGGCAGCGGAAGAAATGTTGATGATGCGTCCGCCATCGGCGAGACGGTCCAGAGCGGCTTGAACAATGAAGAAGGGTGCGCGGGCATAGACCGCCATTAAGGTATCCCAACTTTCTGGCGTCGCGTCTTTGAAGCCTAACCAGCCGGAATTTCCCGCGTTGTTGACCAGAATGTCGAGGGTTCTGCTTCCGTTCCGCTTGGTGAACTCGTCGTCGAGTTTCTCGAACAGCGCCGGGACGGCCGCCGCGTCAACGAGGTCCGCGTGGATCGCGAACGCAGTGCCCCCAGCTTTCTCGATCGCCGCGACCACCTCGTCGGCGCCCGATTTGCTGGCGTTGTAGGTCAGCGCGACTGTCGCGCCATCCTTTGCAAGACGCTCAGCAATGGCGCGGCCGATGCCTCGCGATGCTCCGGTAACGAGGGCAGTTTTTCCTTTAAGAGCTTGTCCCATCTGATTTTCTTCCGTGGATGTGTTGATGATTGGATCGCGCGTCAGATTTGCGCGAGGCCACCGTCGACGGCGAGCTCGCTGGCAGTCATGAAGCTGCTGTCCGACGACGCTAGAAAGGCCGCGGCCGCTCCGATCTCGGCGGGATGAGCCATGCGCTGCAGCGGAGTCATCGAGGCGAAGACCTTCTGGCCTTCTTCGCCGAGCGCCTCCTTCGCGAGTTCGGTCGCCGTCGCCCCGGGTGAGAGCACGTTGATGCGGATGCCGGTGCCCTTCAGATCCACCGCCCAGGTCCGCGCAAGGTTGCGCACGGCCGCTTTGCTCGCGCTATAAGCGCTCATTGCCGGAGCGCCCGTGGTGCCCGCACTCGAACCAGTCAGGATGATCGACCCGCCTTCGCCCATCAACGGCAGCGCTTTCTGAACCGTGAAGATCACACCCTTCACATTGGTATCGAAGGTTTCGTCGATGTGCTCGGCGGTAATCTGGCCGAGTGGAAGCGCGCTTCCTGCCCCGGCATTGGCTAATACGATGTCGAGGCCGCCGCGCTCGGCCTTCACCGCTGCGTAGAGCTTGTCGAGGTCGGCCGGGTCGGAGACCGAACCCTTCACCGCGCGGGCACGAGGCCCGAGGTCTGCCACGGCAGCGTCGAGCGCTTCCTGCCGGCGGCCGAAGATGAAGACGAATGCGCCTTCGTCAATAAAGCGCCGGGCTGCGGCGAGGCCAATGCCGGTCGCGCCGCCGGTAATCACAGCAGTCTTGCCATTCAGTCTGTTCACGTCGTGCGTCCTTCAAAAATGGAGAAGACCATTCTCTAGCTCTTGACCCATGAAGACAATTGACTAAAGATGCATTAAAACCATCTACTTTTTAGATAACCATGCTCGACAACGTCACCATCAACCAGCTCCGGGCCTTCGTCGCGGTCTGCGATCAGGGGAGTTTTTCAGGGGCCGCACGGGAATTAAGACGTGCACAGTCGGCGATCAGTCACGCGATCAGCGCGCTCGAAGGTGCGTTTGATGTGGTGCTGTTCGAGCGCAACACTCGCCGAGCGACGCTGACAGCCGCGGGCCGCAGCCTTCTGCCGGATGCTCGCGGGGTGATCTCGCGCACCGAAGAGATGAAGATGCGTGCGGTTTCGATTGCCGAAGCCGGGGTGCCGCAAGTGTCGCTTGCCGTCGATGTCTATTTCCCGCGTGCGCACCTGAGCGAATGCCTGCGCACTTTGCAGGCAGACTTCCCGACGGTTGCAATCAATCTGCGCATGACGACCATGCAGGGCGGCGAGCGGCTGGTTTTCGATGGTACGTGCGCATTGGCGGTGACGATCACAGACGTGCCGGAGCTAAGCCCCGGGACCATCGAAAGGCAGCATTTGTGCGAAGCGCAAATGGTCACTGTTTGTGCGCCATCGCATCCGCTGGCCGCAATCACGGGGTCCATCCCGCGAGAGGAATTTGGCCGGCACATCCAGCTCGTCGTAACCGACAATCAGCCGGATGCGGAAAAGACCCAACAGGGTGTCGCCAGTGAACGCCAGTGGCTGGTGAACGACCTGGGCGCGAAACACGATCTGCTGAGGGGAAGCTTGTGCTGGGGACACATGCCGCATCATCTGGTTGACGACGACCTCGCGAATGGAACACTTGTCGAACTTAAACGGCGCGCATGGCACATGCGCCCGCTTACTTTCATGATCTCGCAACGGCGCGGATACTCGATTTCCGAATGCGAGACACGGCTGGTGGAACTCCTTGGCAGCTGTCATCGCGCCTCGAAGGAGGCCGGCCAGCGCGCTGTCTCGCGTAAAGGCAAAAAATCTTCGGTGGTCCGCCGCGCGTAAGCACCGGACGCGGAGCAGTCCGATAGAAAAGGTGGATCGAATGCCCGCACCGCCTTATGAATTTAATGGTTCGCCATCCTCCGTAAAAGAGCCGCAGTATTGCAGGGCTGCTCAGTTACGCGTCTTCCATCACAGACAACGCGATCGCCTTCTGCGCTTCGACGCTTGCGAGGCGCCTGGTCAACGCGTCACGAATGTGCTCGTAGGCGAGCTTGCCGAGCACGAGACGCTGAGGCGGATTCGGCTCGTCGATGGTGGCAAGCATCGCCTCGACGGTCTTCGCAGCATCAGCAAATTCGAAGTAGCCTCCGTCGAGCGCGCGGCGTATTTCACCAACAGGCGTATCGGCATAACACGGCAGCGCCGCCGCGACATCCAGTCCCGTGCCGAAATTCGTGCGCGTCGGACCCGGCTCTACGATCACGAAGTCGATGCCGAAGGGCGCGACCTCCTGCGCCACGGCCTCCACGAAACCTTCGATGCCCCACTTGCTTGCGTGATACGCGCCGAAGCCTGGATACGCGATCTGCCCGCCTTCTGACGAGACCTGCACGATGCGCCCGCCGCCTTGCTCGCGCAGACGCGGAACGACAGCGCGGATCAGTTGCATCGAGCCGGTCAGGTTGGTCGCGATCTGCCGGTCGATCTGCGCATCACTGAGTTCTTCCGCCGCGCCGAAGAGGCCGTAACCCGCATTGCTCACGACGATATCGATTCGCCCGCATGCGTCGAAGGCTTGGGCGACGGCACGGCGCATGGCGTCCAGATCCGTCACGTCGCATTCGACGATACGGAGCTTCCCGGGATGCGATGCGAGCAGATCATCGAGTGCGCCGGGTTTGCGCAGTGTCGCGACCACGCTGTCGCCCCTGGCGAGAGCGCGTTCCGCGAGTCCGCGCCCCAGTCCGCTCGACGCGCCTGTAATCAGCCAGTTTTTGCTCATTGCGAATCTCCGTTCGACGATCAAAACCCTATGCTAGGCCGTTAACATATGTGTGAGAATCACTATCAATCGGCATGATGAGGTGAAATATATTCAACAATGGCCAAACCCACATTAGCGGATCTGCAATCCTTCATGGCTGTTGCCGCGCGGCGCAGTTTCGCTCAGGCAGCGGGCGAAGTCGGCGTATCGCGCTCGGCGCTGAGTCATGCCATGCGCGGTCTCGAAGCCGATCTAGGCGTGCGTTTGCTGCACCGGACAACGCGAAGCGTGTCGCTCACCGATGCCGGCGAACGCCTGCTCGCGCGTCTGCGTCCCGCGTTGAGCGAGCTCGATGATGCGCTCGACGACGTCTCGCGCTCTGAGGGTGAAGTGCGCGGCTCGCTGCGCATCAACGGCAGTGAAGGTGCGATCCGTCATCTGCTGCGCACGGTAGTGCCGCCGTTTCTCGCGAAATATCCGCTTATGGAACTGGATCTGGTGGCGGACGGGCGGCTTTCCGATATCGTCGCGGAAGGGTTCGATGCGGGCGTACGACTGGGCGAGGCCTTGCCCAAGGACATGATCGCCGTACGCGTGAGCGAGGACATGCGCTTCGTTGCGGTGGCGTCGCCGCGTTATCTGCGCAAATTCGGGCGGCCGGGATCACCGGAGGATTTGCACGCGCATCGCTGCATCCGGCAGCGTCTTCCTAGCGGAAAACGCTATCGCTGGGAATTTGCGCAGCATGGGCAGGAGTGCGTCATCGATCCACCCGGCGCGCTCACGCTCGATAACAGCACGCTGATGGTCGAGGCAGCCATCGATGGACTTGGCATTGCGTATGTTCCCGAGCCATATGCGTGCGCGGCGCTGGCGCGCAGGCGGTTATCGGTAGTGCTGGGCGAATGGTGCCCGGCTATACCCGGCCTGTTCCTTTACTTTCCTGGCAGTCGACACATTCCGGCGGGCTTGCGCGCTTTGATCGCTATGTTGCGAGAGGGGGAGCGGTCTCCGGTCTGATCAGCGACGCGCCCGAAGCAAACGCCAAATCACACTCGAACATATTGAAATGGCAGCCGCTAGCCGCCATTCGAACGGCTCATTCAGTGCCAAAGCGGCCCAATGGTCAAGCCGAGCACCGTGGCGTATGCTGCCGTTTGCCGTTCAGCCACCAAAAAGGCCCTCGCGACTCTGCCCTGGCATTCTGTTGGTCAAGACCTGCGCGATTTGCACGTTGCCGGAATAGCCTCTTGCTCCGTCGTCGCTCGTCGGTGCTTCACTATTCGGCGAGCTGCCACGTGCCGAACCGTCCTTCGGGCATTTCGAGCCGCAATCCCCATATGCTTCTAGACGGATAGACCATGGAACGTCGAGCACTGCTTCCCCCGTTAAATCCCGCCCGGGCGTTCGAGGCGACCGGGCGCCTGCTGAGCATTTCCAAAGCCGCTGACGAGCTGGCCGTAACGCCCGCCGCCGTCAGCCGGCAGGTGCGTACGCTCGAAGCTTACTTGGGCGTCGATCTATTCGAACGGGTGAAAGGACGGCTGGAACTGACGTCGGCAGGCGCGCGGTATCTGGCGGAACTCATGCCGCTGTTCGCATCGCTGCGCGAAGCCACCGGCAGCCTGCGATCGTCCGAGCGGCGTGCGCGTGTGCTCAAGATCCGCTCGCCTGCGACGTTCGCGGTGCGCTGGCTGATTCCGCGCCTCGCGAGCTTTCATCGGTTGCACGAAAACATCGACGTGCAACTCACGACATCCCCGGCTCCGCTGAATTTTGCGCGTGAGGACATTGACGGCGGCATTCAGCTAGGCGACGGCAAGTGGCCCGGCCTGCGTGTGCAACGTCTGATCGCGAACGAGCTGGTGCCTGTCGCAGCTCCTTCCAGACAGGTCAAGGCCCGCGCGCAGTTGCAGGGGGAAACGCTTCTGCACACGCTCGCGCGCCCGGAAGACTGGACCTTGTGGCTGAAGGCGGCGGGTCTTCCTTTGAACGCGCGCCGCCGCGAGATGCGCTACGAAACGTCGCTGCTCGCGTACCAGGCGGCGATAGAAGGGCACGGTGTCGCGATCGCGCAGAAGGCGCTGGTGCGTGGTGAACTGGAAAGCGGTGTGCTCGTCACACCGTTTTCGTTCGAGCTCGATCGCGGCCATCACACTTACTACTTCGCGTGGCCAACGGGGCGTCCGCAATCGGATGCATTGAAGATTTTTCGCGGATGGCTGCTTACGTTGCTCAGCGAATAACTTTGACGAGTCGCCGACCTTTTAACAAAAAGTCAACGGCTTGTTTCCAAATTGTAGATTGTCCGGCAGGCCGGTGAGTACCTATTCTCATCAGCATGATTCGTCGCAGTGGCGAGTCACGAGACAGGACAATCACAAATGCCAAGAGACAGCCTCAACGGCGTGCGGGTGATCGATTTCTCGCACGTCCTCGCCGGACCGGTCTGCTCAATGACGCTCGCCGATCTTGGCGCGCACGTCGTCAAGATTGAGCCGCCCGGCGGCGAGATCGGGCGGCGTATCGGACCGCCGTGGATAAGCGGTGAAAGCCCGGCCTTCATCAGCGTCAACCGCAACAAGTACAGCGTCGCAATCGATCTGAAAACCGATGCAGGGCGCGATGCCGTTCGCCGCATGGTGATCGAGGCAGATGTGCTGGTCGAAAACTTCCGGCCGGGCGTAATGGCGTCGATGGCACTCGACTTCGACGCATTGCGGCAACTGAACCCCCGGCTCGTCTACTGCTCGATCTCTGCGTTCGGCCAGACGGGCGCGAATCGCAAGCGGCCTGGCGTCGATGGCGTGATCCAGGCCGTCAGCGGTCTGATGAGCACGCTCGGCACGACGAGCGCCGAACCGCTTAAAGTCCCGATCCCCGTCGCCGACATGATGGGCGGCTATCTCGCGTCGATCGCGATTCTCGGCGCGCTGCATCAGGTTCGCGCGGGCGGTGGCGGACAGCACCTCGACGTGAGTCTCTACAACGCGACGCTGATGCTGCAGCAAATCGGCTTCGCCGCGTTCTTCGCGTCCGGGAGAGAGCCGGAAAAGACCGGCAGTGCCGCGCCTTATGCGTGCCCGAACGAAGCGTTCCCAACGCAGGACGGCTGGATGATGGTGGTCGCCTACCATCCGGAGCGATGGCACGCGCTATGTGAGGTGCTCGCTTCGTCGTCGCTCGAAGCGGATCCGCGATTTGCCACCAACGATGATCGCGTGCGCCATCGCGCGATCCTCCATCACATACTCGCCGCGCGTTTCGTCGAACGCACGACTGCGGACTGGATGGAACGGCTCGCGGCGCGCGACATTCTATGCGCGCCCGTTGCAACCTACGGCGATGTCATCGACACAGCGGAGTACGCTGAATGCGGACTGGCGCAGACGATCGATCATCCGGTCGCGGGCACCATGCGCACGCACGGTTTCGCGCTCGGTCCATCGGATCGCCCGAGCGCGCCCGACTTGCCCGCGCCGCTGACGGGCCAGCACACGCTGCAGATGCTGAAGCGATACGGCTTCGCTGAAAGCGAGATCGCGGGCCTGCTGAACGCCGGGGTTATCCGAGTGGGCCGCGCAACGCGCGACACCTGCGATGAAGACCGCAAGGTGAGCGCATGAGCGCCGCGATGATCCGCAGCGAACGACGCGGGCGGGTCGCGCTCGTGCGTCTCGCGTCGGACAACCCACTGAATCCTCTGACCGACGCGTTGATGGATCAGCTGATCGACGTCCTGCTGCGCAATGAAGCCGACCCGCAGGTTCACGCGACTGTTTTGACTGGGTCCGGCAAAGCTTTCGCCGCCGGCGCGGACATCGTCGCGATGTCGAAGCTCGATTACGCAAACGCATTCTCGGATGACTACATTGGCCGTAGCTGGGATCGCATCCGCACCGTCCGCAAACCCATCATCGCGGCGGTAGGCGGCTATGCGCTCGGCGGCGGTTGCGAACTGGCGATGATGTGCGACATCGTCATCGCCGCGGACGACGCGCTCTTCGGCCAGCCCGAGATCAAACTCGGCATCGTGCCGGGGGCGGGCGGCACGCAGCGTCTGCCGCGGGCGGTCGGAAAATCGACCGCGATGCTCGCGTGTCTGACCGGTGAGCCGCTTGGCGCCCAGGAGGCACTGGCTTACGGACTCGTGTCGAAGATCGTCGCGCGCGAGCGGTTGATCGACGAAGCGATGCGCGTCGGCGAACAGATCGCGCGTCATTCGCTGCCGGTGATCGTCGCGATCAAGGAGGCCGTCGATCGTGCGTTCGAGTCGTCGCTGTCGGAAGGACTGTTGTTCGAGCGACGGCTATTTCACGCGGGCTTTTCGCTCGCCGATCAGAAAGAAGGCATGGCGGCGTTTCTGGAACGCCGTCAGGCCGCGTTTCAGAACCGGTAGTGGCCGGGAAAACAAACAGGAGACTTCTTCGTGGCAACTCATCCAAATCATGCCGGTTCACTGGTCGAATCGTCCGTCGATGACGGTGTGCTCACGCTCACGCTCAACAGTCCGAGCGATGGCAACGCGCTGAACGTCGCGATGACGGAGGCGCTGTCGGACGTGCTCGAGCAGATCAATGACCGGCCCGACGTGCACTGTTTGCTGCTGCGTTCGTCGTCGCCGCACTTCTGCACGGGCGGCAATGTGAAGGACATGCAAAGCGGCAGCGATCTCATGAGCGGCAGTGTCGAGGCTGTACGCGAGCGCCTGCATCGCAGCCTCCACAGAATCACGCGCGCATTGAGCGGTCTCGATGTGCCTTCCGTTTGCGCTGTGAATGGCGCCGCAGTCGGAGCAGGATGCGATCTTGCGCTGATGTGCGATATCCGCGTGGCGAGCACAAAAGCCGTGTTCGCCGAGAGTTTCTTGCGGCTCGGACTGGTGTCGGGCATCGGCGGATCGTGGTTCCTCGTGCGGAGCGTGGGCTATTCGAAGGCGCTGGAATTGACGCTGACCAGCGAGTTCATCGATGCTGAAGCGGCGCTGGGTCTCGGCATCGTTTCGAAGGTGGTGCCGGAGGACGAGCTCGACATCGACGCACGGTCGCTGGCGAAGCGCATCGCGCAGAACCCGCCGACGGCGCTGCGCATGGCCAAGCGGCTCGTGCGCGAAGCGGCCGATGCATCGCTTTCGACGACGCTCGAAATGGCGGCAAGCATGCAAGCCATTCTATTGTGCGGCCGCGAGCACAAAGAGGCTGTCGGCCGGTTTCTGGAGCGGCAGGCGGAGAAGAAGCGCACACACATGTGATGCGCGATACGGCCACCGCGTAGATCGCGCGGGGCCTTACAAACTGAATCACAGGAGACGACCATGTCCACCACTTCCGGAGCCCGGGATCCGCAGCCCGGCATGCTGCGAATCATCGCGACGTCGAGCATCGGCACCATGCTCGAGTACTACGATTTCTTCGTGTATGTCGCGCTGACATCGACTTTGACGCACTTGTTTCTCCCATCGACGGACCGGATGATCGCCACAATGGCGGGCGTTGCCACCTTCGGCATCGCGTATGTAGCGCGACCGTTGGGCACGATCATCTTCAGCCCGATGGCCGACCGCATCGGACGCAAGAAGACGTTCGTCATCACGCTCGCGATCATGGGCATCGCGACAGTGGGCATCGGCTGCCTGCCGACCTACGCGATGGCCGGCTTGCTCGCGCCGATAGGACTGGTCACGCTACGCGTGGTGCAGGGCATCGCGCTCGGCGGCGAATACGGCTCTGCCGTCGTCTACGTGATGGAGCATGCGCCCGCGGGCCGAAAAGGCATGGCGACGAGCGTGCTTCAAAGTACCGCGAGCCTCGGACTGCTGCTGGCGCTGGCGATCGTGTCGGCGCTGAAGTTCGCGCTCGATGCATCGGCATTCGAATCCTGGGGCTGGCGCGTCCCGTTCCTGATCTCGGCGCCGATCGTCGCGGTGGCGACATGGATTCGGCTCGGCATGACGGAGACGCCTGTGTTCGCCGAGATGAAGCAGGCGGGCCGTCTGTCGAAATCGCCGCTGCAGGACACCTTGTCGAGCGCGACGTCGTGGAAAGCGATCCTTGTCGCGATGTTCGGCGCGCAAGGCGGAACGTCGGTGTCGCTCTATACGTCGATCGTGTATATGCTCTACTTCCTGCAGAACGTGTTGAAGGTCGAACCTTCGCGCGCGAACCTGTGCCTCGGGATTGCTATCGTCGTGGCCGCGCCGCTTTATCCGGTGTTCGGCCGTCTATCCGATGCGATCGGCCGCTCGCGTGTGATGCTGATCGGCATCGTGCTGTGGATACTTGCGGCGTATCCGGCTTTCGCGGGCATCAGGACGAATGCGCTTGCGGGCGGCTGGGCCATGGTGACGCTGCTCGTCGCGTTGCTGGCCGTCCTGACGGCGATGATCATGGCGCCGCTGCCGGCGTTCATCGCCGAATGCTTTCCGCCGCAAAGCAGAACCACGGGCTTCGGATTGTCGCAACAGCTCGGCAATGTGCTGTTCGGCGGCTTTCTTCCGCTGATCAGTCTCTCACTCGTCAATCTGACGGGCAACCCGCTTGCGGGCGTCGGGTATTCGATTGTGTCGCTGTTGCCCTGTCTCGCTGTCACGTACTTCTGGGGACTGCGGCAGGATCGGCTGATCCGGCAGCGCAGTCACGAAGTCCAGTGTGCGAGCCGTGCGAACGCGGGCCAGTTACCGGTGCGCTGAGTCAGCCATGGCATGAGTCCCGGCATTGTGATGCTGCGCCTCGCTGGGATGTCTTGTGAGTCGGCAAAGATCGACTAATTTCGGCCGATCGACACGACCGGCTGGATCGCTGACAATCTCATCTTATGCGGCTGGATTTCGACGAGGCCGCCAGCACGTTGTGATCCAATTGGCTAAACGATCAATCCGCATAAAATCGAAGGAACGATTCCCGTTCGTTGTCAACGATGCTAGAAATGCGACACTTTGCCGGTAACCTTGGTCTCGCTACTGACCTATTGCTGCACACCGATATCGGGGTGGTCGAGTCACGGGATGACTATATCGTCGTCCGCACACCGGACGCGCCCGAATACTTTTTCGGCAACATGCTTGTTCTGCGGCAGCGACCCTCAGCAAGGGACCTGGAATTGCTGGAGCATGACTTCGGCGACCTCGTCGGGACACCACCGCTGATTGCACACCGCACGTTTATGTGGCCGGAAAGCGCCGACAGCGAAGTGACCTTCGACGCATTCGTGGAACAAGGCTACGACGCGACTGTCTGCCGGGTGCTGGTGGCCCATCCGGATGAGATCATTCCGGTTGCGACCAACCCATTGGTCAACGTGCGCCCTTTTACCATGCAGCGCGACTGGGACGATTGGTCCCGAATGCAACTCGCCCACACGCCAAACCCAACGAGCATTAGCTCACAACGTTACATGGCGCATCAACAGAGGGCTTACAGGAGCCTGATTGAACGTGGTCGCGGAAACTGGTGGGGAGCCTTTATCGATAATGAGCAGGTAGGAAGCCTTGGCCTGTTCTTTCTTGACGGCATTGGGCGTTTCCAGTCCGTTATTACAGGGGCACAGCATCGAAACCGGAATGTTTGCAGAACCTTGGTGACCGAGGTTATCAGGCGGGTCGCCGGACGGTCTGACCGGCTCGTCATGGTCGCAGACGAAAGCAGCCATGCCGGAGCAATATACAAGGCGATGGGTTTTCGGCAACAAGGGCGATTAGCCAGCTTGTGTCAGGAGCCGGGCAATGCAACAGCGCGTTGAGTCCATCCAGATTAATTTTAGGCCCGACGGTACCTGGTAAAGTTTGACCATGAACAGTCATTCCGCGTGACTGCCAACATCGGCGACAATCCTCCTGTCTTAATCATTCGAGGTGGTGAAAATGCTGACGACCGTTGCCCTAACGCCTGTTGACTTCAAGCGTTGGGCAGAGCATCTAACCCGGCAGATCGCCGAATCGGGACGCGACGGCCGGCCATTTTTTTCGCCTTTGGAAGCCGCTGATTTCGAATCACCCGAGCGTCGCGCTCGCTTCGAAGATCGCCTCTCAATACCTTTGCCTCAGCCAACATGGATGAGGGTGTGGGCGGTTAAAGGCCCCGATGCACGCTTCATCGCACATCTTGACTTGAACGGATCCAGCATACCGTCGGAGAAACATCGCGCCACTCTTGGTATCGGCGTCGAGGAGGGCTTTTATCGCAGAGGCCTTGGGCGAAAGTTGATGCTGGAAGCCATAGAATTCGCGACACGTAACCACATTGAATGGATCGACCTGTCTGTGTTCAGCGATAACCACGCTGCGATCAGCCTTTATCGATACTTTGGGTTTGTTGAAATTGGACGACGCGATGACAGATTTCGTATTTCCGGACGCTCAATCGACGACATTACCATGACCCTGCGAATTAAGAGCTAGGGTAACCGACTGGCTTCGGGCTAACTCCGGCCGCTCGCTCGCCTGGTATCGCAAGCCGATTTTTGATGCCTCTGCAACCATATCCATAAGACCTGTTCGATGAAGATGCATCTTAGAGTCGCTCGGCCCGTTTGCGATCTTGTCCGTACCGAACGCATGTATTGCGTAGGGCTTGACCTGGCCGTGCTCGCGAGGTTTCAGGACCATCAGGGCTTCGACGGAGTGATGCTTGGAAGTCCAGGCATGGACTATCATTTTGAGTTCACCCATTGCGGCGAACACCCCGTGCTGCCTCGACCAACGATTGAGGACTTGCTCGTGTTTTACGTACCGGATCGACAAGAGTGGAGTGCAATGGGCAATCGTCTTGTCGAAAATGGATTTGTTCGCGTAAAGTCGTTCAATCCATATTGGGACGTGTCGGGACGGACATTCGAGGATCCCGACGGCTATCGGCTCGTCTTGCAAAACGCGGCGTGGAGTGTCTGACGTCCTTATCGTATTTCTCCCCCAAGAGTTGACGGTGACCAACCCGATAAGCTATCGACGTGCAACCATCGAAGACGTTTTGACAATCTGCGAATTGGGTCAAATTCTGAATGCGAGCCATCACTCAGCACGCCCCGACATCTACGCAGATGCCACCGCAGAATTCAGCCGCGACGAGCCGCATTGGCTTTCCAGCCTCCAGGGAGAAGATCGAGCGACGTTCCTTGCAGAGCTTGGTAGCAAAACTGTCGGCTTCATTACGATTCAGGTGGTGAAGCCGATGAGCCCGCTGTTGCAGCCGATGGTCGTTGGGCGTATCGGGTCCGTCGCAGTTTCAGAACAAATTAGAGGACGCGGGGTCGGCAGTTCTCTTATCAAGCTCGCCGAAGAGTGGGCGCGGAAGCAGGGTGCCACTGACATCAGACTAGCCGTTTGGGAGTTCAACCAACAGGCGGTCAGCCTGTACCGGGAACTTGGCTATGAGGTTCGCGCCTTTGAAATGGGAAAGCGGGTTCGGACTGCGGAGATAGAAAATTCGGAATGAAGGCTGCAAGGATAGTTCAACGTTCTGGAGTCTGATTGATTAGCGACGTGAGCACGTGGTCGGCCCATACCCCATTGATCCGTAGATAGGACCGCGCCAGGCCTTCGCGCTCAAAGCCTAGACGTTTCAATAGCCGTTCGCTGCGAGCATTTTCAGGCCTGAAGTTGGCCATTATTCTGTGCAATCTGATTTCGTCGAAGATATAGGTAATCGCTGAGGTCAATGCTTCGCGCATCAGCCCTTGTCCTTCAAACCGCTTTGCAAGCGAAAATCCAAGATGACATGCCTGAAAGGGACCGCGCACAATGTTGGTGAAATTGCAATCGCCCACCATTTCGCCGGTTCCTGGCGCAATTAGAAGTAGATGCACCGCGACCCCTGAGTCGTTGTTGTGCGCCATCATCGACAGCCGTCGCCGAACTGATTCAGTTTCGAAAAAGCTTTCGGCTCGGAGCGGTTCCCAAGGCTGCAGGTGAGCGCGATTTTCAACGGTGTATGCCCGCAACTCATGGGTGAACTGCTCACATGCCGGCACAAGTTTCAGGCGTGCCGTTGACATTGCACTTGGTAGTGCATCGATGTGAACGCTCGTCACGTTGTCCTCCCATTGAAAGGGCGGAGAAGTATGGTTAATCAGAAATTTTTCGTCAACAATTCGACCGGCGTCCGCTACAGAAAAAGCCACGATGCACACCTGGTGCGATCGCCGCGCACGACTGTGGGGTAGGTGCGGCCGTTTCTGAGGCATTGGCGTCGGCCGTTCACATTGGTGAGAATCGGCGATCCCCGTTGACTGTGATCTTTTACAGATGCAATATGTCTGCATGAACTCCGACACGCTCGAAACGATGATGTGCACCATGACGCCCGACGGCGAGTCGTGGGAATCGTGACGTTCTTACATCACATATAGACTTCCTCAACGGCCCCGCCAGTCATGACGGGGCCGAGTCTTTTTCCTCGCTCCGAATGCCATTGGCGCAGATAGGAGTGATTGCATGCATTACACAATACGTGGTGCCGTCTATCAGGGCTATGCCCGCATGTCGACTCGTTTGTTCGAGCCGAGGGGCGTGGCATGCTGACGATACGAAAAGCGAATCGCCATGACGTCTGCGACGCTTGGGATATCCGCAAAACCTCGGTGCATGCCGCGTGCGCCGAGTATTACCCCGAGGCGACCCTTTCTGAGTGGGTCGATGGCACGCCCACCGATAAATGGGCTAGCGTTGTCGAAAACGACTTTTACGTTGCCATCGATGAAGAACTAGTCGTTGGCACAGGAATGCTTACGGTCGGAAACGGGCAAGTCGACGCAATCTTTGTGAGGCCATCTCATATGGGACTCGGCATTGGGCGCAAGATGCTGCAATTTCTCGAGGCGTTGGCCGGCGTTCATGGCGTTGCCGCAATGCGTCTCGATGCAACGCTAAACGCAGCGGCGTTCTATCGCCGTTGTGGTTGGGCGGGAGATTCCATATCGACCTACCGTAGCTCGCGTGGACTGGAACTGGCTTGCGTGCCAATGACAAAGCATCTGACCGTCAGAGCGTCGGTTGCTACGTCCGACGATTGCCGTCCCATCCGGCGATAGTCGGCTAGTTCAGGGCATTCGACACAAGACCCAAGATTGTTGAAAATTCCGTTGTTAATTTAACAAAATCCAAAGTGACCGATGTCGCAGGAACTGAAAATCCCCTCCGGTTCTCCAACGATTATCCTACCGTCCGCGTGACGACCGCAGGTTGCCAGTACTTTGCGAAAGGCACTTCCAATGCCTCGACAGCGTGCCTCGCCTCCAACATGATCTGCTCGCGCTTGTGTGATTTTTTACTGTAATAAAGCGTCAAGCTGACCTTGAACAATAAGCGAGCGTTCCAGCGGATACGCCACCGGTGTGCCAGTCTCAACGGACTTTTCAAAATCAAGCAACATCCGTTCATACTGTTCTAGCGTTCTACCGTAATGTTCGACGTGTAGCTGATCGTCTCCATCGATATGCTTTATCACGCTCGCGTCGTGGTAGTTATTTGTGGTGAATGGTGCTGTCATTTCGATCCAGCCTTTCTCTCCATGGAAGAGCATCGACTGCCTCCGGCCCACTAGCGTGCTACAGAACGACCGAAGCTTGAAGTCGCCGAAATCAATAACACAGTCCGAAGCGATATCGGTTCCTGACGTCGCACTGAAGCTCAAATCGCCTTGTGCTCCGACTGGATCCCGACCGGTTGCGAATGCCGTCCCCACGATTGGGTACATGCCGACATCGCGGAGGCTTCCACCGCCAAGAGACAGGTTATTGCGAATCGATGCAGGGTCCGCGCGAAAGTATGTGAAGGCGCCTCCCACTTGCCGAAGATCACCGATCTCACCAGAGCAGATTGCCTGACGAACGCTCTCCCACTGCGGGTGATGGACCATCATGATCGCCTCCGCGCAGACCAGGCCGCTGCGATCACGTTCTTCAATCAGCCGTCGTACCTCTGAGGCATTCATGCAGATCGGCTTTTCGCAAAGAACATGTTTTCCAGCCTGAAGTGCTGCAACGGTCCACGGGAAATGCAACGCGTTTGGAACCGGGACATACACTGCGTCCACCTCAGGATGCGAAAGGACGTCTTCATACTTCGCGGTCACGTGATTGACCGCATGCTTACGAGCAAGAAGCGTGGCTTTTTCAATGTCTCTGCTAGCGACAATGGTGATGCGACTGCCAATCCGCTGGATCGAGGGCATGATCACCGAATCCGCAATCGTGGCTGCACCGAGTATGCCCCACCGAAGACCAACTCTTTGATTGCGTTGTCCAGCATGGTCGATTGTTTGCATCATCATTCAATGGGAGATAAACATTCTGGAATCGAAAGTCGCTGAGCTACTGCATCGTTTGCTTTGATGTGAGCCGAATCATCGTCGCGGTTTTCCGCGGCGGCGACCAGCGACGGCGCGACGGTGTACTGATGCGACGATGATCAGAATCGATGTCGCATCGCAAGCCTGACCGCGACCTGGTGCGGCGTCGATGAGTCGCCCAGATTGCCGATGTTCGCGACCGCAGCGCCCCCGGTCGACGATACGCCGGACGCCTTCTGGACAGACGCTTCCGCGTAGAAGTCGGTTCGTCTCGACACGAAATAGTCCGCAAGCGCCGCCAACTGATTGAAGTGCTGGTTGCCGACGGTGCCGCCCGCACCGTTGTCGACCGCGTTGCCCTTTGTGTACGTGTAGCCAAGTCCAGCGGAGAAAGCGGGGGTGCACTGATATTTGATGCCAGCTTCAGCAGTGTTGAACTTCGCGCTGTTGCCCCGGAGTGCCGTAATGTTCCCGTACTCGACATTCGAGTAGCCGATATTCATGATCGCGTTGCCGATCCTGTATGTCGCGCCTGCGGCGATGACCTGGTACGACGTCGCGCTCACATAACCGCTGTTCAGCACACCGCTCAACTGAGTCGCGCCATTCGGATTTCCGGTGAAGAAGCCGGTACTGCCTGTTGCGCCGGTCGGATTCTTGAAGTACTCGTAGGCTGCGCCGAGCGCGAGCGGGCCGTTCGTGTATGCGACACCCGCGTTGTATCCGCTGCCCGCAGTGATGTTGCCCGCCTGTCCCCCAAGGCTCAATTCGCCACCGAAGGTCAGGCCGCGATAGTTGGCGCTGGCATAGCGGATCGTATTGTTCAGACGCAGGGAGTTGTTCGTGTTGTCGAGGTCGCCGGGATGAGCGAAGGCGGCACTGCCGAGGTAGCCAAGCGTTGTCACGGGCTGCACGTACCAGAAGATCGAGTCGTATTGACGGCCGAGCGTTATAGCGCCGAGCGTAGCACTAGAAATTCCGACGAAGGCTTGCCGGCCAAACTCGGCACCGCCTTGTCCGAGCGCGCCATTGTTCAGGTTCACACCCGACTCCAACGTAAAGATAGCGGCCAGTCCCCCACCCAGATCTTCCGCTCCTCTTAAGCCCCAGCGGCTGCCGTTGATGCCATTCGTCGAGTCGAGCGTCCATTGCCGTCCACCGACGTTGTGGCCATTCACCACGTTCTTGTTGTTGTTGACGAACTGCAGTCCTTCGTCGATCACCCCATACAGCGTCACCGAGCTTTGCGCATGTGCGTAAGACGCGCACAGCAACGTCAAGGCAGCGGTCATCGCGTGCTTTTTCATGTCTCTCCAACTCCTGACTATGGTTGTCGCGAGGTGAGGTGTCCGGCTGAAAACGCAGATGTAGTTCAGCGTCAGCGAAAACTGGAAAACTCTTCCAGAAAAAATTTCCAAGAATTATAGGGCGGTCTACGGACCGGAAAGCAAGCGGATTTTTGCCAGGGTTTGTCCGGACCATGTTGCCCCGGTCTAAACGCGCCGAAACGTTGACGAATCCCATTCCCTGTCGTAACCTGAAAAAACTTTCTGGAAAACATTTCCAACATTAGAGCGGAGACGAGCATGCAACTGGGTACGGCGGATCAGGCCGCACGATTGATTGGCGATGGCGACACGGTACTGATCACGGGCTCCGGCTCGGGCATGGCGGTTCCCGAGGCACTGCTCGCAGCAATCGAGCGACGCTTCAAGGAAGAGGGGGCACCGCGCAAGATCACGGCGATTCACCCGGTGGGTCTCGGTAATCGCGGCGATGAGCTGGGTGCGAGTCACTTCGCGCATGAGGGGCTGCTCAAGCGCGTGGTGTGCGGGACTATCGTTGACGCACCGCCGATCGCGAAACTCGCCATGGCCAATCGCATCGAGGCGTACACGTTGCCGCAGGGCGTGCTCTCGCAACTGATCCGCGAAATCGCGGGTGGGCGGCCGGGTCTGACAACCCATGTCGGGTTGAATACATTCGTCGATCCGCGTCATCAGGGCGGCAAGCAAAGTTCGATTGCAACTGAAGACCTGGTTGAGCTGGTCGAACGCGATGGGCGCGAGTGGCTGTTCTACAAGTCGTTCAGACCGGATGTGGCGTTGCTGCGCGGCACGACTGCCGACGAGGACGGCAACATTTCGCACGAACACGAGGCAATCTTTGGCGAAATGCTGTCGATGGCGCAAGCGGTGCGGCGCTGCGGCGGCGTGGTGATCGTGCAGGTCAAGCGGCTTGCGAAGCGCGGCATGCTGCCCGCGAAAAGCGTGAAGATTCCCGGCAATCTGGTGGATTTCGTCGTCGTTGAACCGAACCAGATGCAGACATACCAGACCTTTTACGATCCTTCCTTTGCTGGCGAACTGAAGACGCCGCTCACAACGTTCCCTGAGCTACCACTCGACGAACGCGGCGTAATCGCGCGGCGCGCCGCACTGGAATTGCGGCGCGGCGCCGTCTGCAATATCGGCTCGGGCGTGTGTACGGGTATCGGTCTGGTTGCCGCGCGCGAAGACGTTCTGGATCTCGTCACCCTGACCAACGAACAAGGCCTGACGGGTGGTGCGCCTGCTAACGGACTCGACGCGGGCGCGGCACGCAACTATGCGGCAATCGTCGATCAACCGTATCAATTCGACTTCTATGACGGCGGTGGCATCGACATCGCATTCCTGTCCTGCGTCGAAATCGACCATACCGGTAACGTCAATATCACGCGTTTCGCCGATCGCCTGGTCGGTGTCGGCGGCTTCATCAACATTAGCCAGAACGCGAAGAAGATGGTGTTCGGCGGCTCGTTTACCGCGGGCGGTCTGAAGGTTGCAGTCGAGAGCGGCGAATTGAGAATCGTCGCGGAAGGGCGTCATTCGAAGTTCGTCGAGTCGCTCGCGCAGATATCGTTCAGCTCGAAAAACGCGCGCGAGGGTGGGCAGACCGTGCTCTACGTCACCGAACGGGCCGTCTTTTCGCTCTCGAGCGATGGCTTGACGTTGATGGAAATCGCACCGGGTATCGACCTGCAAAAAGATGTGCTCGACCGCATTCCGTTCGAGATCGACGTGTCGCCCGATCTGAAAACGATGCCCGCTGAAGTCTTTTCCGATCGCTCGCTCGGTTTGCAGGCGCGGCTCCGAAACGAGCCGTTGCCGATGCACCCGAAAGTCAAAGCGTTGCTGAACCACTAATAGACAAATCAAGGAGACAAACGTGAACCAACCGGCAACGGCGCCCGCAAAGCGGCGCTGGTATCAGGAAATCAACCGCGCGCAATGGCTGACGCTCGCGGGCGCGTGGTGCCTTTGGGCGCTCGACGCCGTCGACTTTCTGCTGATCACTTTCGTGCTGATCGACATCGCGAAGACCTTCGATGTCACGTTGCACACTGCGTCGCTGCTGATTCTCGCGACCTTTGGCGTGCGCTGGCTCGGCGGTATGCTGTTCGGAAATCTGAGCGATCGTATCGGCCGCAAGATTCCCATGCTGATCGCGCTCGTGTGGTTCACGGCGGGCGCAGCGTTCACTGGCCTCGCCTGGAGTTTCACGGCGGTGTTCGCGTTCCGGCTGTTACTCGGTTTCGGCATGGCACCGATCCTTACGCTCGGTTCGACGATGATCGCCGAGGTCTGGCCGGAGAAATATCGCGCGATCGGTATCGGCATTCTCGATACCGGCTGGGGTTTTGGCAGCGTGCTCGCGGCGACGCTTTACGGTTTGATCTATCCGCACTTCGGCTGGCGTCCGCTGTTTTTTGCGGGAATCATTCCGGGCCTGCTCGTGGGATTGTATATCTGGCGTTTCGTGCCGGAATCGCCGGTGTGGCTGAAGGCGCGCGAGAAAGGTCTCGTGTCGAAGCGCAAATCGCCCGCCGCTACGCTGTTTCGCGAGCATCTCAAGCTCGTGCTCGTGCTGAGCCTCGTGCAATTCCTGCTGCAATTCGGCTCGTGGCCGCTGCAGGGTCTGCTCGCGACGTATCTGCGCGAACTGCATATGCCGCCGGCGTCGGTGAGCATGATCACCAGCGCGGGTGCGATCGGACAGATCTGCGGGTTCTTCTGTTCGGGCTTTATCGCCGAACGCGTCGGCCGCAAGAATGCAATTGCGATGATGCTCGCGATCGGCTGCTGTTGCGTGTTCGCGCTCGTGAATCTCGCACCGGTCTCGATCGCGCTCGGCTGCACGTTCGCGTTCCTGTCGGGCTTCTGGATCGTCGGCGCATCCGGCATTTATCCGACGATCCTCGCCGAGAATCTGCCGTCGAACGTGCGCGCAACCGGCGTCGGGCTGATGTACAACATCGGCGTGATCGGCGGGGGCATTGCGCCGTTCATCGTGCTGGCCTCGCTCGACTATTTCAAGGTTGCGTTGCCGAAAGGGATGTTCTTCTACACGCTGCTCGGCGATGTGCTGGGCGTACTGATTATCTATCTGGCAACCCGCGAAACACGCGGCATCCCGATCGAACATGCGGGCGCGCAAGACGACGAGTCCGCGCAATCACAACAGGAGGGCATTCGTCGTGATGCTTGGTAACGCAGCGCTCGCATTCTGGAACGGCATCGCACCGGGCGGCGACGCGGAATTTCTCGCATGGCATGTGTCGGAACATATCCCCGAGCGTGTCGGTCTGCCGGGTTTTCTGCGCGGCCGCCGCTACGTCGCGAGTCGCGGCTCGCCTCGTTATTTCAACTTCTACGAAACCGAGTCGCTCGGGGTGCTCGAATCGCCGGTCTATCGGGACCGGCTCGATCATCCGACGCCGTGGACCGCCAGGGTAGTCGCCACCTTCGTCGACACGTCGCGAACAATGTGCCGCGTCGCGCACACACGAGGTATCGGCGAGGGCGCGTGGATGCAGACAATCCGCTTTGCGTTTCCGTCTGTCGCGCGTGATAAGGCGATCAGCACGCTGATTCGGATACTCGACGATTTGCCGGCACGTACCGCCCTGGTCGGCGCGCATCTGCTCGACGGCGTGCAGCGCGAAACGAAGCCGACGCGCGAGCTCGAATTGCGCGGCACGCCCGATGCACAGATCGACGGTGTACTGCTGATCGAAGCCGCTGACGAAGCGACACTCGATTCACTCGCCGAACGTGAACTGGCCGACGATTCATTGCGTCAAGCCGGCGTCGGCGCGATCGCGCGCGGCAACTATCAACTGCAATACAGCCTCAGCGCCTCGCGCTGATGTTCAACACAAGGAAATCGCATGAAACTGTTTCGTTTTGGTCCCGTAGGTGCGGAAAAACCCGGTGTCGTCGACAGGAACGGAACGCATCGTGATCTGTCTGCCGTGATCGCCGACATCGATCCCGCAACGATCGCGGCCGGCCTCGAAAGCAGGCTCGCCAACCTCGATCTGACCACGCTGCCCGAAGTACCGAAGGGCACACGTTTCGGTCCGTGCATTGCGCAGCCAGGCAACTTTCTCGCGATCGGTCTTAACTACGTCGAGCATGCGAAAGAGACCAATGCGCCGCTGCCGGAGGAACCGATTCTGTTCAATAAGGCGCCAAGCTGTATCGTCGGTCCGGACGACGACATCGTCTTGCCGCGTGGCTCTGAAAAAACCGATTGGGAAGTCGAACTCGCCTTTGTGATCGGCAAACGCGCGCATTACGTCAGCGAGGCCGACGCGCTATCGTACGTGTTCGGTTATTGCGTGTGCAACGACGTTTCAGAGCGCGCATTCCAGCTTGAACGCGGCGGCCAGTGGGTGAAGGGAAAATGCGCACCGTCGTTCGGTCCGATCGGTCCGTATCTCGTCACTGCCGAAGAAATCCCCGATCCGCAGAAACTGCCGCTCTGGCTCGAGGTGAACGGTGAGCGCGTGCAGAACAGCGACACGAGCGACATGATCTTTTCGATCCGTACCATCGTGTCGTACGTGAGCCAGTTCGTCGTGTTGATGCCGGGCGATCTCATTACGACGGGCACGCCGCCCGGCGTTGGCCTCGGCATGAAACCGGAGCGCTATCTGAAGCGTGGCGACACGGTTCGCCTGAGCGTCGAAGGGCTGGGCACGCAGACCCAGCGCGTCGTATGAACACGGCCTCCTTCATCCCGGTGACCGGCGCGACGGCGCTGTACGCGATCGTCGGCGATCCGGTTTCGCAGGTGCGTTCGCCGCAGGTAGTCAATGCGCTGTTCGCGCAGGCGCAGATCGACGCGCTGCTAATACCGATGCACGTTTCGCGCGACCGCTTTGGTGAGACGATGCGCTCGCTGATGGCGATCGGTAATCTGCGCGGTATCGTCATCACTGTGCCGTTCAAGGTCGATGCGATGTCGCTCGTCAGCCATGTGTTGCCTGGCGCGCAAGCGGCGGGCGCATTGAACGCGATGCGCCGCCTGCCCGATAATCGTTGGGAAGGCGACATGTTCGACGGCGCCGGGCTTGTGCGCGCGCTAGATGATGCCGGTCATCCGCCGGCCGGCAAGCGCGTGCTGCTGGTCGGTGCGGGCGGCGCCGGACGCGCGATCGCAATCGCACTCGCGCAAAGCGGCGTGCGCGAGATTGAGTTGAGCGATATCGACGGCGAACGCGTCCGGCAGGTCGTTGAGGCGGTTGTAAACGCCGCACCGTCGTGCGTATGTCGAGTGTCCGAACCGACCTTCGACGACCACGACCTCGTTGTCAACGCGACGCCGCTCGGAATGAAGCCTGACGACGCATTACCCGTCGACATCGCGGGTATGAACGCGCAGCATGTACTTTTCGACATCGTGCCGAAACCCGACGTGACCGCGCTGATGCGCGCCGCGCAATCGCAAGGCGTGACGACGATTGGCGGCAAGCGCATGATTGAAGGGCAGGCTCGCGCGCTGGCCGGATTTTTTGGGCATCGTGTATAAACGCGGTCCGGTGCGAACCATTCAATTCACATGCAATGAGTAGGTAACGTATGAGCGTCGCTTTGGAACGTGGCATGGCCATCCTCGAGTTGCTGTCGACCGATCGCAACGGCATGCAGTTGAGCCGGCTTTCGGAGGCTCTCGATATTCCGGTAAGCGCAATGCATCGCTTGCTGACCAGTCTGATCGAAATGGGTTACGTGCATCAGACACGGGAGATGGGGCAGTACTGCCTGTCGCTGAAGTCCGTGTCGCTCGGCATCCGTTTCGTATCGAAGAACAATCTGATCGACCTCGCGCGGCCGTTGATGGACGAACTCGCGAGCGTTTCGGGTGAGCTGTCGCGGCTCGGCCTGATCGACGGCGAGCGGCTGGTGTGGGTGTCCAAGTCGCTAGGCACGCGGGTAGGTCTGCGCTACGACCCGGACAGCGGCGCGGAGGCCCCGTTGTTCTGCTCGGCGTCCGGGCTGGTCTGGCTCGCCACGATGAGCGACGAGGAAGCGCTCGCGCGGGTGATGAAGACCGGTTTTGGCCGGGACGAGGATTACGGCCCGAACGCACCGCGTACCCCGGAGGAATTTCTCAAGCAACTGCGCCGTGCACGCGCGAACGGCTACGCAACGGTGACCAATAGTGTAGAGGCGGCCACTTCGGCAATGGCCGCGTTGATTCGCGGCAAGGACGACGAGCCGATTGGCGTGCTGACGATTGCGGGGCCGATGTTCCGCTTGACCGCGAAGCGCATGCAGGAGCTCGCGCCGCTGCTGATGCGCGCAACGGCGGCATTGTCGGAAGTCAATGCCCCCACGTTTGCCATGCCGCCGGCGCATCTGCACGGGTGAACGCACTCAATGCCCCCAATGCCCCCAATGCCCTCTAACGGGAAGGAGATCCAGCAATGAGCGACTCTGTCGCCAATGACACGCGGCGTCTGCTGAAGCCAGGCCTTTACGGATTGAACGACATCGAGGCCGGCGACTACTACCTCACCGCTGGCGTTACCGTGACCGAAACGCACGTCGTCAATTTCGCGGGCGTCTCGGGCGACTACTACGACATTCACGTTGACGACGTCGCCGCGCAGGAGGCCGGCTTTCCTGGGCGCATCGCGCACGGCCTGCTCGGTTTGTCGCTCGCCGACGGACTGAAGACGCGTTGCCCGGTGCTGCTCAAAGGGCTCGCGACACTCGGCTGGAACTGGTCGTTTCGCGCGCCATTGATGATCGGCGATCGCATTCATGTCGATATCGAAGTCATCGGCAAACGTCCGACCAAGCGGCCCGATCGCGGGATCGCGACGTTGCGCCTGAAAGTGCTGAATCAGCGCGGCGAAGTCGTGCAGGAAGGCGAAACGCTGATGATGATGCCGACTACGCTCGCGTGAGGGAAGCACTCGTCATGCGCGATCTTTCACAGCATCTCGAGCACTTTGCCCTCAACACCGCGACGCTCAGGCAATGGCCGCTGGAGCGCATCATCGAGGGCTGCGCGCGTCGCGGTATTCGCGCGATAGCACCGTGGCATGCCGACGTCGAGCGCGTTGGTGTGGCGCAGACAAAACGCCTGCTGCGCGAGGCGCAGATCGAGTTGGCCGGTTATTGCCGCGGCGGTCTGTTCCCGGTCGCGCAGGCCAGCGAACGCGATGCGGTTTTCGAGCGTAACCGGCGTGTACTCGACGCCGCGCGCGAACTCGATGCGCCTTGCGTGGTGCTCGTCGTAGGCGGCTTGCCGGGGGCGATGGAGGGCGAACCGCAAAGCCGCGATCTGGCCGGCGCGCGCGAGCAGGTGAAGGACGGTATTGCACGCATACTCGACTACGCGAAGTCGCTTCGCATGCCGCTCGCGATCGAGCCGCTGCATCCCATGTACGCCGCCGATCGCGCATGTGTGAATACGCTCGAACATGCGCTCGATCTGTGCGACGCACTCGACCCGTCGATGCAAGGCGATCTCGGCGTCGCGGTGGATTGTTATCACGTGTGGTGGGACCCGAAAGTCGATGCCCAGATCGCACGTGCCGGCAAGCAACGGCTGCTTGGCTTTCATGTTTGCGACTGGCTCGTGCCGACCCGCGACATGCTCAACGATCGGGGCATGATGGGCGACGGCGTCATCGACATCGCGCGGCTGCGCAGCCAGGTCGAGCGGGCGGGCTTCGACGGTTTCATCGAAGTGGAAATTTTCTCGAGCGACAACTGGTGGAAGCGCGACGGCGACGACGTGCTGGACACCTGTGTCGCACGTTACCGAACTGTGGTGTAAAGGAGTTAAAGCATGGAGCAGTCAGGTCTCGATTTCGTGGAAGTCGGTCAACGCTATACCTTCGGCAAGACCGTGTCGGAAACCGATGTGATGCTGTTCGCCGGCATAACGGGCGATTTCAGCCCGACGCACGTCAACGAACAGTACGCGCGCGAAAAGTCGAATCTCGGCGGACGCATCGCGCATGGCGCACTGATGGTGGGCTATATGTCGACCGCTTCGACGCTGTCGATCGAACACGTGATTCACAAAGAGAATCTCAGCGATTTCCCCGTCTCGTCGGGCTACGACAAGCTGCGTTTCCTGAAACCGGTTGCGCTCGGCGATACGATCACCGTGGTGTATGAGGTGATCAGGATCGACAAGGAAAAAGGCCGCAGCATTGCGAAGAACGAAGTGTTCAACCAGCGCGGCGAGCTTGTCGCGGTCGGCGAACACGTCATGCGCTGGGCGAAGAAACTGAAGGGCGAGTGAGCAGGCAGAAGGCGCATAACGGCGTATTGCAGCGGATCATCGGACAACATCATGCAGATCATTACAGCAGAAGAAGCGGCCTCGCTCGTAAGAGACGGCGACACGGTGCTCATCAGCGGATCGGGCGGCGGGCACGCGGTGCCCGACGCGCTGGTGGCGGCGGTCGGCGAACGGTTCAAACGCGAAGGTGCGCCGCGCGGTATCACCTCGATGAGCATCGTCGGCGTTGGCGATCGCGCGGCCCTGGGCGCGAGCCATCTCGCACAAGAAGGCTTGCTACGTCGCGCAATCACAAGTGCACTGGTCGATTCGCCCGGTCTCGTCACGCTCGCGGCGGAGGACAAGATCGAGGCATACACGCTGCCGCAGGGCGTGATGTCGCAACTGATGCGCGAGATGGCCGCGGGGCGCCCTGGCCTGATTACCAGAACAGGGCTGCATACCTTTGTCGATCCGCGGCAGCAGGGCGCGCGGCAAAGTCTGCGCACGCCCGCAGATTTCGTTGAAGTAATCGAACTCGACGGCGAGGAATACTTGCGGTTCAAGCCGTTGCCGCTGAACGTGACCTTCATTCGCGGCACGACCGCCGACGAAGACGGCAACGTGACGATGGAAGAAGAAGCCGTGCTTGGCGAGATGCTGGCGATGGCGCAGGCAACGCGCCGCGCGGGCGGTGTCGTGATAGTGCAGGTTAAACGGGTGGCGCGGCGCGAGACCTTGCCGCCCAAACAGGTGAAGGTGCCCGGCATTCTGGTCGACTTCGTCGTGGTCGTGCCGGATCAGCCGCAGACGTACGCGACATCATACGATCCGAGCTACGCGGGCGAACTGCGCGTACCGTTGTCGGAGATCAAGCCGTTGCCGTTCGGACCGCGCAAGGTGATCGTGCGGCGCGCGGCGCTCGAACTCTATCCCGGCGCGGTGTGCAATCTTGGCGCGGGCGTTTCGACGGGTCTGTCGACGATCGCTGCTGAAGAAGGTCTGCTCGACGCGGTCGTACTCACGAATGAGCAAGGCATCATCGGCGGCGCTCCGCTCACCGGACGCGATTCGGGTGGCGGCCAGAACTTCGCCGCGATGATCGAGCAGCCGTCGCAATTCGATTTCTACGACGGCGGCGGCCTCGATCTCGCGTTTCTGTCGTTCGCGGAAGTCGATCCGCAAGGCAACGTCAACATCAGCCGTTTCGGCGACAAGATCATCGGGGTTGGCGGTTTCATCAACATCAGCCAGAACGCGAAGTGCGTGATATTCAGCGGCACGCTGACGGCGGGCGGGTTGGATGTCGGCTGGGAAGGCGGCCAGACCGTGATCCGCAGCGAAGGGCGGCATCGTAAATTTGTCGAATCGATCGAGCAGGTCTGCTATAGCGCAGCGTTCGCGCGCGAGCGTGGGCAGACCGCGTTGTATCTGACCGAGCGCGCCGTGTTCCGGCTCGGCGACGAAGGCCTCGAATTGATCGAAATTGCGCCGGGCGTCGATCTTGAGCGCGACGTGATCGGGCAGATGGCGTTTCGCCCCCGCGTCGCCGGGGATCTGAAAACGATGGATGCGCGTCTCTTCGATCCGCAACCGCTTCGTATTCGCGATGAAATCGCCGCGCGCGGGCGGCGCTATCGCTCGAAACGTGTGGCGCAGTGGTATGCCGGGCGGGGCGCACACGCGTGATCGAACGCGTGCCCGCTGTCGCGCTTGCGCGAGACGTCGCGGTCTCGAAGGTCGTCGCGGGCATGTGGCGCGTGATGCGCTGGGACTTGTCGCGCGAGGGGCTGGCGCGCTTTATCGACGAATGCGTGACGCTGGGCGTGACGAGTTTCGACCTTGCCGATATTTATGGCGGGGGCGCCGCGCAAGCGTTTTTTGGCGAAGCGCTGGCTGCGCGCGGCGGCAACAACGATGACATCCAGATCATCACCAAAGCCGGCATTCGGCTGCCTTCGTCCAACGGCGGCGGCGCGCGCGTCAAGCACTACGACAGCAGCGCGGCGCACCTGCGACGAAGCGTGGACGATGCGTTGTCGGTGCTGGGCCGTGAGCGGATCGACCTGTTTCTACTGCATCGCCCCGATCCGCTTCTCAACCGGGACGAACTGGCGGAGCTGGCCCATCAGCTGGTCGCGCAAGGCAAGATCGGCGCATTCGGGGTGTCGAATTTTTCCGCGTGTGAGTTCGACTGGCTCGGAGCGCGTGTGCCGCTAGCGAGCAATCAGATCGAGTTTTCGCCATTCCACACGGCGCCGCTCGACGACGGCACGTTGACGGCGATGAATGCGACGGATGTCGTGCCGATGATCTGGTCACCGCTCGGTGGCGGGCGGCTTTTCGACGAGTCCAATGAGACCGGCTCGCGTGTGCGTGAAGCGTTGCAACAGATACAGCGGGACCGCGGGCTGCCGGACTGGATACCGCTCGCCTACGCGTGGGTCTTCCGGTTGCCGAGCCATCCCGTTGTGCTGACTGGAACGAGCCGCGTCGACGGGATCCGCGACGCGACGCGTGGCGCCGGCATCGCGCTCACGCGCGAGGAATGGTTCTACGTTCTTGAAGCAGCGCGGGGGCACTCTGTAGCCTGACCATTCGCTGACGTTGATCTACATAGCCTTGTTTTGGCTGCGTTGCGCACTTTTGAGAGGTTGGGAAGTCCGCACGCCACTCCCCGCAAGCGTAGGTTTCAGACGACATCGAAATATCTCGTGAGCTTTGTCGATTTCCTCAAGCGTCGTTCGTCGTGCATATAAGGCGGCAAGATTGCGGCAATGCTGTCCCCACGCCGGTTTTGCGCCCCTATTTGTTATCAACGCGAACGGAGATCGTTCATGACCTACGTAGATGGATTTGTCGCCGCGGTGCCCACGGCCAATCGCGAAACGTACAGGAAGCATGCCGAATCGGCAGCGGCCGTCTTCAAGGAGCACGGCGCATTGAAGGTGGTCGAGTGCTGGGGAGACGATGTCCCGGAAGGGAAGGTGACGTCTTTTCCGATGGCGGTCAAACGGCAGCATGACGAGGCGGTGGTGTTCTCCTGGGTTGTCTGGCCCTCGCGACAGGCACGAGACGACGGAATGAAAGCGGTGATGGCCGACCCACGGCTGCAGCCTGACACCAATCCGATGCCTTTCGACGGCAAGCGGCTAATCTACGGCGGGTTCGAAGTGATCGTGGACGCATGAGGAGCCAAAGAAGGTGGCGCCGGTCGACAATGGCCAGGAGCTTGCGATGCACCTGAATTTCCTGCAGGTCCACCTGCAGGAACAAGCCGTTGAGGCGCTTCTTGAGATATTCAATGGAGACGACGTATGCAGCAAGATCCTGCCGACATCGCCCGTGCGAGTTATCTCGCCTATGTACGTAAGGACCGCGCCGCGATCGAGGCTCTGATCGGCGAAGACTTCCATTTCACCAGCCCTCTGGATAACCGCCTGGATCGCAACACCTACTTCACGCGTTGTTGGCCCAACAGCGAGACGATCACCGACTTTCAGTTCGTCGATGTCGTTGTTCATGGCGAACAGGTCTTCGTCGTGTACGAAGGAACGAGTGTTCGCAATCGACGATTCCGCAATACGGAGAGGCTAACCGTCCGCGGTGGCAAGATCGTCGAGGCAGAGGTCTATTTCGGCTGGTCCCTTCCGCACGACGCGCCCGATGGCGGATCTGTGAAGTCAGGCGCCTAGCAAGTGTGGCCGTCCCAGATCGCTTCGCCGACATTTCCGACTGACCGCTGCGCGGTCTGCATGGATCGTTGGACCGTGTCGAAGCCCGTCACTGTCTGAGGCGCATTCGAAGCGTGGCCTTGACGACCTTGCCTGTGGCGGTATGGGGCAAATCGTCGACAAAGTGGATGTCATCCGGGACCCACCAACGAGCGACACGCGTGCCGAGATGAGACAGCAGACCTTCTTTCGAAGGTGCTGTTCCGGGGCGAAGTACCACGAAAAGCACCGGACGTTCGCCCCATCGCTCGTCATCGCGGGCGACAGCGGCCGCTTCGTAGACGTCGGGATGGGACATCGCGGCATTTTCGAGCGTAACGGAACTGATCCATTCACCGCCCGACTTGATGACGTCCTTGGCACGATCGACGATTTCAACCGTTCCGGCCGCTTCGATCGTCGCAATATCGCCGGTTTCAAACCATCCGTCATTGGCTCTATCTGCGCTGTCCAGCGGGAGGTTGAAATAGGAAGATGCAACCCATGGGCCTCGGACCTGCAGGCGCCCGGACGTGGTGCCATCGTGCGGTAATACGCTGTCGTCATTGTTGAGGAGCCGCGTCTCGACTCCAAACAGTGGCTTGCCCTGCTTCAGCCGTCGATTGGAAGACATGATTCCCTCCCGCGCCGGCGATGCGGGCACGGTGCACCGATTGGCCAGGCCTACAGGGCTGGTTTCCGTCATCCCCCATGCATGGACGACGTCAACCCCCTGTTCGTGGAAACGCTCGGCCATGATCTGAGGACATGCAGCGCCTCCAATCGCGACGCGTTCCAACGGGGCGATTTCACCTTTGTTGTCGTCAATCCAGTCCAGCAACGAGCCCCAGACGGTCGGCACGCCCGCAGTGAACGTGACCTTCTCGGTTGTAATAAGCCAATAGAGGTTAGCTGCATCGAGTTTTTGCCCAGGGAGAACGAGCCGCGCACCGACCATTGGAGCGGCATGCGGCAACCCCCAGCCATTGACGTGAAACATAGGCACAACCGGCATGACAGTCGTGCGCTCGCCCAGGTTGAAGACGTCTGGCGCACAGACCGCCAACGCATGAAGCACAGTCGAGCGGTGGCTATAGAGCACGCCCTTAGGATCGCCAGTGGTGCCTGACGTGTAGCAGAGGCCGGCCGCGTCGTTCTCATCCAGCCGCGGCCAGTCGAACCCGCTCTTATGCGCCGCAATGACTTCCTCGTAACACTCGAAACCCTCGGCGATGGCCTCCGGCGGCATGGCGCTCGCCGAACACATAACGATGACTCGCTCTACGGACTGAAGGCGCTGCCGCACACCCGCTACCAGTCCAACGAAGCTGGGGTCCACGAACAACAAACGGTCACCGGCGTGGTTGACGATATAGACGATCTGATCCGGGAACAGGCGCGGATTGATGGTGTGGCAGACGAAACCCGCACCCGAGACTCCGTAATAAATCTCCAGATGCCTATGGTCATTCCAACCGAGCGTTCCAACGCGGTCTCCGCGTTGCAAACTCCAGGAGGCAAGTGCATCGGCGAGCTTGCTACTGCGTTCGTAGACCTCGGCATAGCTTGTTCGATGCAGCGACCCGTCGCTTACCCGCGAGACAATTTCCGTAGATCCATGACAGGCTGCCGCATGACGAATGATCGAAGAGATAAGGAGCGGTTGGTCCATCATCGTAGAGCGCATTTGCTGTAACTCCGTCGATAGCGCTCAGGCGCCGGTTACTGGTTGCAAGCGCGCAGGCGCATGCTTGACCAACGCGAAGCCACAGCAGCCAGCAACGAACAGCGAAGCCATCATTGCGCCGAACCCGCTCGCAAACGTGCCCGTGTCCTTCACGAGTGTTCCGATCACTAGCGGGGCGAGTACGCTGCCGATCATGCCCACGGTTGCCACGATCCCCGCGTAGGCGGCGCGGGCTTCTTTCGGCGCGAAATCCAGCACGAGGGTGCCGTATGTGCCAAGACCGCCGTAGATGCAGAACGCAGCACCGCACAAGCCAGCAATACACAACTGAAGCGTGTTGCTGTAATAGGCGGCGAACAGGCAAAGGGCGCCGAGCAGGTTGATACCGCTAAGAAGCTGAGGTCGTTGCTTGAGCATGGGGCCACGGCCAAGCCAGCCGGTCACAATCAGCCCGATCACGCCGAAGACATACGGAATGCCACCGAGCATCCCAGCGGATTTCAGGTCGATGTGCCGTTCGAGCGCGAGATAGCTTGGCATCCAGCCGAGCAGGCCCCAGTACGCGGCGTTCCAGAAGCAGAAGACTCCGCTGATCAGCCAGAGCGCCGGTTGTTGCGCCAGAATCCGGAACGGGATTCTGACTTCGTCGGTCGTGCCGACAGCGCGCTCCACTTCTGCTTTTTTGGGAAGCAGCGCACTGTTCAGCACAGCGATTGCGATCGCCGGAGCGGCGAGCATGACGAACACCGCCTTCCAGCCGAACGAGGTGAGCAGTGTCCCGACGAGCGGGCCGGACAGGGCGGGCGCTGCCGCGATGGCCGTGGCCCACCAGGCAACCGCCTGGGCACGCTCACGCTCGTCGAACGTGTCGCCGACCAGCTTGTAGATCGCAGGGTTTGACAATCCTTCGGACACACCAAATGCAAAGCGCACGAAGACAAGAATCGCGACTCCGGTGAATAGCCCCGTCAGCCCAGTCAGCAATGCCCAGAAGAGCGGTGCGACGACCAGAACGACTCGTGTGCCGAAGCGGTCAGCGAGCCAACCTCCCGGCATCTGCGATACGAGGTAACCCACGGCGAAAGCCGACAGGATGACGCCGAATGTCTGCGGGTTGAGATGAAGTGTCTGCATCATCGCGGGTCCTGCAAAACCGAGGACGACGCGATCGATATAGTTGACGACCTGCAGCAGCCATATCGCAACCAGAATTCCCTTCTTGCCTTTCATTTCTGTCTCCGTAGTAGTTCTGAGCATCGAGTTCAACAGCTAGTCAGCTGAGCGCGACCCGACGTAGACCCATGGACGACGACGTGCGTCGTCTGCCTGCCATTGGCGGATGAGGTCTTGTCTGCGAAGAGTGAGCGACATTTCATCGGCTCCTTCGATCAACATCTCGCGCCGTACGGGGTCTACCTGAAATGGAAACGATGTTCCATCGGGAGCCGTGATGACGCAGGTGTCGAGGTCCGCAGTGACTGCTGCGCCGCTCTGTGCCTGCTCTGCAAGATTTGCGACCTGCTGTTCGGGGAGCACGACCGGCAACACGCCGTTCTGGAAGCAGTTGGACATGAAGATTTCGCCGAACGACGGGGCAATGACGACCCGAAGTCCCAAACCCTGCAATGCCCACACGGCGGCTTCACGCGATGAACCGCAACCGAAGTTCGCGCCTGCAATCAGAATCGGCGCTCCGACGAAGGGCTCCCGATCAAGGACGAAATCGGGTCCACGCCAGACTTCAAAAGCGTATTGGCCGAGTTGATCCTTGGGCAGCCCGGTGAGCCTTTCAATGCGGATGATGATGTCTGTATCGACGTCGCGCCGCAGCAGGGGCGCTGCGGGCCCGCTGACAGTCTGGAAGCGTTCCATGGCTTAACCCCTTCTTGGATCGACGATGGCCCCTGCAATCGCGGCAGCCGCAGCCGTTGCGGGGCTCGCCAGGTGCGTGCGCGCGCCCGGTCCCTGACGGCCGATAAAGTTTCGGTTAGATGTGCTGACAATGCGCTGGCCGGGCGGCACGACGTCGCCATTGGCGGCGACGCACATCGAACATCCAGGCTCGCGCCATTCGAAGCCGGCGCTGCGGAATACGTCCGCGAGCCCCTCGGCCTCTGCGATCTCCTTGACAAGCTGGGAGCCGGGAACGACCCACGCCTGCACATTCGGCGCAACGTGCTTGCCTCGCACGATCGACGCCGCTTCGCGCAGGTCGGAAATGCGGGAGTTTGCGCACGAACCGATAAACACCCAGTCCACGCTGGTGCCTGCCAGCGATTGCCCGCCGCAAAGACCCATGTATTCGAGTGCGGCTTCAACACCCTTGCGGCGCTCAGCGTCGGTGCTGTCCGTCGGATCGGGAACTGCCGACGTAACGGCTAACGCGTGCTCCGGAGTCGTGCCCCAGGTCACCATCGGCTCCACGTCGCTCAGGTCAATGCTGACTTCGACGTCGAAGTGGGCATTGTCGTCGGAGCGGAGCTTGCGCCACTCGCTGACGGCATGCTCGAATTCGTCACCTGCAGGTGCGTAGGGCAGGCCACGGAGAAAGTCGAAGGTCACGTCATCGGGTGGGCAGAAGGCAATCTTGCTGCCGAGCTCCACCGACATGTTGCACAACGTCAGTCGCTCCTCGACGCTCAGCCTTTTCAGGGCTGGCCCACAGTGCTCGATGGCGTAGCCCACGCCGGCTGAGCAACCGAGTTTTGCAATCACATGGAGAGCGAGGTCTTTGGCGAACACGCCCTTGGCCAGCACACCCGTGTAAGTGATACGCATCTGACGGGGCTTCTTCTGGCGAACGGTTTGGGTCGCCAGTACGTGTGCCAGCTCCGATGATCCGATACCGAATGCGAGTGCGCCCAGGCCGCCATGCGTGCAGGTATGGCTGTCGCCGCACACGATAGTCGTACCGGGCAGCGTGAGGCCCATTTCCGGTGCCATCACGTGAACAATGCCCTGACCCGCTTTGCCCAGGTCGTAGAAGGGAACGGACGCGCTGTCGCAAAAGCGGCGCAGGCTCGCGTACAGCTTTGCGCCCGCCGGGTTCGTCTCGCCGGTACGGTGCGGGGCGCTACTGACCGCGTGGTCCGCCGTCGCGAACGAGAGGTCGGGCCGGCTCACGGGGAGTTCACGCGCAGCGAGCGTTTCAAAACCTCCGGGGCCGGAAAGGTCGTGGAGGAGATGGCGGTCAATTGCCAGAAGCGCCCAGCCGCCGCCCAGGTCAGTTACGACGTGAGCATCCCAGATCCGGTCGAACAGTGTCTGCGCCATTATCTTGCTCCGTCACGACCGGTGGCAGACGCAGCCGGATACTGCCATTCGAGCGCACCGAGCCGGTTGAACAAATCGCGAATAGGAAGCGCGTCGGGACGCACCTCGACGCGACCCGTGTTGCGTACGGTCGCGAGTGCGAGATCTGCGGCGCCCATCATGCTGGTGAGCAGCAGCCCGGGGAGGATCGCAATACGGAAGCCGAGTTCTGCAACGTCTTTCAAAGGAATATTGGGTGTTTTGCCACCCGGGACCAGGTTGAGCAGGCACGGGCCATTCACTCGGCGAGCAATGGCCGCAGCCTCTTCGGCCGATTGTGGAGCCTCGACGAAAGCGATGTCGGCGCCCGCATCAAGTGCCCGGTTCACACGCTCGATCGCATCGTCCAGCCCCGTCACAGCGCGAGCATCGGTGCGCGCAACGATCAACATCCCGCCTTCGCCACGTGCGGCGGCAGCGGCCGCAATTTTTTCGACGAATTCTGTCGTTTGGACCAGTTCCTTTCCTTCCAGATGACCACAGCGCTTCGGAAACAACTGGTCTTCGATCTGGATGGCAGCGACGCCGGATATTTCATATTCCTGAACCGTGCGTCGCACATTCAGGGCGTTCCCGAACCCCGTGTCCGCGTCGGCGATAACAGGAATGGACACCGAACGCGTCAAGGTCCGCGCGGCCGCCGTCATTTCGGTCAGGGTGACCAGCCCGAAATCCGGATAGCCGTTCGCCGCGGCAACACCGGCGCCCGTCATATAGGCGACGGGAAAACCCGCCTGTTCGATGAGCCGCGCGCTTATGCCGTCCCACGCGCCCGGCGCAACGATGAGTTCCTTCGATTCCAGCTGCTTTCGCAGCTTGTTGACTGCTTCCAATTTCTTCTCCGGTGGTGCCAGCGTGCTTTTACTGTATAACGTGTTATGACTAGATGCAAGTTGTTGTTATATCTAGTTGGAAGTGTTTACCATGAGAAATATTCTTTCTCGGTAGGCAGGACAACCGGCATTGGCAGTCTATGTGGCGGAGAGGTAATATGACTTCTTTAAGCGTGGCTAGCGATATGACAGAACCTAAAGAAGGCCCTCTCTACGCGCGCGTGCATCAGGCCCTGGTGGAGGCGATCCAGCGCGGCAAACTCGCGCCCGGAACCGTGCTTCCTACCGAGAAGGAGCTGGAGAAGCAGTACGGAGTCAGTCGCATTACCGTGCGACGGGCACTGGATGACCTCGAACGAGCCGGGTTGATCGAGCGCGGCCGGGGACGGCCTGCCAGAGTCGCTGCTCCGCTGGTCGCATCTACGACCATGGCTATCGACCAGGACCTTCCGTCGATCCTGGAGATCGGACGTGGCACTGTGGCCCACGTGCTTTCGTACGTCTGGAAGATGCCAAGTGCGGACGAAGCGCAACGCTTGCAGGTCGACGCCAGCGAACCCGTTCTCGAGGTGGCGCGCTTGCGGCGCCGGTACGAGCGTCCGGTTCTGCATACTGTTGCGCGGGTGCCGGCGCCGATCGGGGCGCTTCTGACAAAAGAGGCACTGGAAGCGACCAACATGCTCGACCAGCTGGCGACTCGCGGTCTGCGCGCCGCCCGGACCGAAATGGAGATGCGTGCTCAAGCGTGCGACGCAAAAGTCGCCGAGCATCTCGAACTGAAAAAGGGCGATCCCGTGTTTGTCATGGAGCGCCTCGTGTCCGACACGACTGGACGACCCATACAAAGCATGACGGCCACTTTCCGGGCGGACAGCTTCACGTATCGGATCGTATCGGCCTCTGAATCCGAGGCTGGTCAGCCGATGAGAATGGAGGCGGCAGGGTTGTTCAGTTGACGGACGGCCCGACAAGTTGTAGCTGAGCCAAGGCCGCGATGTCTTTTAGTGCAACGCGGCCTTCTTTCCCTCAGGCCAGCTACGCACAAAGGTAGGAGCTACCCCTCAGGGTCCTGCTTTCTGCACGAGCGCCAGGATCTCCTCGCTCGTACCGGTTTCTCCGAGCCAGGGGAAGATGCGGGAAACGCTGTTGTCATGCGCCTCTGCGCTCAGATCGGTCATCGCATCGACTGCCAACGTTACGTTGAAGCCAAGAGCGTGCGCCTCGCGTGCCGTTGACTCGACACCGATGCTCGTGGCGATGCCGGCGAGGACAATTTGCGTCACGCCCTGAGAACGAAGCCAGGACTCGAGCGCCGTGCCCGGGAAAGCGCCCCAGGTCTGCTTGGTAACGAGATGGTCTTCCGCGTCACGGGTAAGTTCCGGAATCAGATCGGTCCAGTCGGTGGGGAAGTCGGCCGTATTGTGGGCGTACTCTGCCCGACCGGGCGCGCCACCGGCGACATTCACCAGTACCACCGGCAGCCCGCGGCTGCGAAACGCCGCGGCAAGCGCATTGGCGCGCTCAGCAATCTGGTCGACCGGATGAATGACGGGAAGGGCAGCAATGCCTTTCTGAAGATCGATGACTACTAGTGCTGTGTTCGAATCGAGCGTCGTCACACTCATTGCGGTAATCCTCCATTGGTAGCAGCGCATGCGCAAAGAAATGTGCGGGTATTGGCATGGCGTACTAGGTATACTACCATGTACAAAGATGTTATGACATGAAGTACGATTGAGGCTGATGGACTCGCAGGGCCGGTGCAGCGTCCCGCCGGTGCTACGCGCGTCCGCCATGTCGTAATGGTTTGTACAACCATTGGAACAACATTCACGAATCTCTTACATTGGAGACGAGCATGCCGAGAATCGATATCGCAAGCGATGTACGCAGGGTCTTTGAAGTCGTTGCTGGAGGAGGCATTGCAATCTGGCCAAACGATGTCGGATACGGCATGGTCGGCAGCAGTAAGGCCGCCATGCAGAAAATCTTCGACACGAAGAAGCGAGGCAGCCACAAGCGCAATGCCATCCTCGGCGACGCAATCACGCAACGAGAGATTCATGCGCTAGACAAACGTTCGCAGGACATCATCGAGTCGATCACCCTCGACTACAACTTGCCGCTTGGGGCAATCGCACCGTGCCGTCTCGACCACCCGCTTCTTCAGAAGATCGACGACGAGTTGCTCGAGGCAAGTACAGCAAATGGCACCATCGCCATGTTGCTGAACGCGGGTCCCATTTACAACGAACTCTGTCGCCTGAGTCGCGAAGCGGTGCAACCTCTTTTTGGTTCGTCCGCGAACCTCAGTGGAAGCGGCCCCAAGTTTCGTGTCGACGATATCGAGTCGGAGATCAAAGCGGCCGCCGATATCATCCTGAATTACGGCTTGCGCAAGTATCACCACTATCAACGGTCGGCAACCATCCTCCGGTTTCCTGAAGTTGAAGTGGTTCGGATTGGTAGCTGCTACGAACTCATCTCCGACGTAGTCAGGCGTGAGTATGGTATTGAGCTGCCCGCGGACCCGGGACGGGACAAGTTGCCATCGGGTCATCTGAAGGAATTTGAGTTGTTGCGCGCGCCCTGATCGTCTCGATATGACGGGCGTTTATGTCATCACTATTCGCTACGGGCTCACCATGCTCCTGAGGGTGGTGCCTGACGAGGCCGGCCCGCGCTCGTTTCCGGAGACGAGCGGCGGAAATGGCGTTCACGTCGGCGTAACTTTGACGCGCCGGCAAGGATAGAGCAAGACCGCGAACTTCGAGGTGGCCTCAGAGTGAAGCCAGCGTCCGCAATCGCACAAGCGCTTCGCTCACGATCTCGCCATATGCGCGCTCTTCAGCGTCGGCAATCCATTGGCCAAACGCGACCCGGAAAACCGCAATGCCCGCTTCGGCGACGAGGCTCGCGTCAGGCTCCTGCACACCGCGCAAACGCAGGGCGTCGGCGAGTGCGCCTGACAGCGTTGCCAGTTTGATCAACTCCCGCTCGTGCAACTCCGGATTGGCGGCGATCACCGCATGGCGCACGCGTGCGTAAGGTCGGCGCTCAGCGGTGAAAAATTCGCCGGCGGTTGCGAGAGCCGCGGCGACCGCGTCGATAGCCGATGCGTCGGCCGGCGCTTGCGCGAGCGCATCGACCATCGTCTGCTGCAACTGCTCGGAGCCTTTGAAAAGGACCTCGCGTTTGTCGGTGAAGTAGCGAAAAAACGTACGCGCCGTCAGGCCGGCACGCTGCGCGATGGCGGCCACCGTCGTGCCCTCGAAACCGACTTCCTTGAACAGCTCGATCGCGGCGACAAGAAAGCGCTGCTCTGCGTTGGGTTCCCAGCGACCCATGATCCCTTCCAGAAAGGTGTTGACACTGTGTGACATCATAGCGCTATACTGATGTCACTCAATGACATCAGCGGAGCATGCCATGCGAATACTTGTCACTGGCGCGTCGGGTTGGATCGGATCCGCGAGCGTCACGGAACTCATCGACGCCGGTCATCATGTGCTCGGCCTCGCTCGCAACGATGAGGCTGCCGCGAAGATCGCCGCGCTCGGCGCGGAAGTGGTGCGCGGCAGCCTCGACAATCTCGACAGCCTGCGTGTCGCGGCCACGATGGCCGAAGGCGTCGTGCATCTCGGCTACAACCACGACTTTTCGCAAATGGCAGCGGCGGCCCAGACCGATCGCGCGGCCATCGAAACATTCGCGGATGTGCTGACAGGTACGGGCGGACCGCTGTTGATCGCGTCCGGTACGCTCGGCCTCGCAACGGGGCGCGTCGGCATCGAAAGCGACACGCCGGCCCCGGACGGTCATCCGCGTCTCGCCAATGCCGCGTATGTGCTCGGCCTGCGGGAGCGTGGCATCCGTTCGATGGTCGTGCGCTTCGCCCCCACGGTGCATGGCGCCGGCGGCGATCACGGATTCGTCGCGGTACTCGCGAGAATCGCGCGCCAAAGCGGCGCGTCGGCTTACATCGGCGACGGGCAGAATCGCTGGCCCGCAGTGAACCGGCTGGACGCCGGCAAACTGGTGCGCCTCGCGGTCGACAAGGCGCCGGCCGGCTCAGCCCTGCACGCGGTCGCCGAAGAAGGCGTCGCCACCCGCGAGATCGCCGGCGCGCTCGGCCGGTTTTTGAACGTGCCGGTCGAGTCGATTCCCGCCGATCAGGCGCAGTCGCGATTCGACTGGCTCAGCATGTTCTTCGGTGCCGACATCCCCGCGTCGAGCGCCCACACACGCTCGCTGCTCGGTTGGGAGCCAGTTCATCCGACGTTGCTCGAGGACATCGCGGCGGGACACTATCCGGGGCAATGATCAGGACTTTGGTTTGCGCTACGCACGCCAGTCAAACCGTCGAGCGAAGGCGTGCAGCTCCGAAAGCGCGAGTCAGCGGTCGCGCGCGTGCCACGCGCACGAAGCGAGTATGCATAGCGCCACGAGCGGCAAAAGCAGCGCCCAGAAAGAGGCGATCAGAAAGCCCGCAGCACCCGCACTGGCGCCGATCGCGAACCCGGCCACGGGCGGCAGGGTTCGCATGAGCCGTGTGCGCGCAGTCTGACGGCTCTTGATGTCGCGCCGGGAAGTCAGCAAGTCGAAGGCGTCGATCACGGCTTGAGTCACGTTGCCCGTCATCACCGTGTTTGCGACGACCGAGCGCGCAGTCAGGCGTCCGTGCGCGTTCTGCACGCCCATCGCGGCAGCGCCGAGCAGGCCGCAGGCAATTGCAATCGGCGTGTCGGGACTGGTGACGGGCGCAGCGACGACGCCTGCCACCATGAACCCGGCGAGCAGCGCGGCTTGCATCACATACAGCGCAAACGCGCGTGTGCCGTGACTGCGCGGCGACAACAGGTTGTAGAGCACGCGCGCCGCGATGATTCCGCAGACAAACGCGGGAAACGCCAGCCATTTGATCAGCAGGCCTTGGCCGGCACCTGCCAGCCCCGAGCCAATGAGGATGAAGTTGCCCGTGACGTGTGCGGTGAAAAGCCCGAATAGAGCGATAAAGCCGAGTGTGTCGACGTATCCCGCGATCGACGCGAGCCAGGTGTCCTCACCCGGCAGATGGTCGAGTGCTGGGGCGGATGCGTCGCGCGTGAGTGTCGTCTGGGGCATGGCGTGGTCGGGGCTGAGAAATGATGCGGCGCGCGTCAGGCTTGTCCGCGCGAGGGTGCTCGCGGTCGCATGGCGATCCGGTAACGTCCCGCGCCGCCGATGGCGACGGTTCCGAACAGAATCAGAAGCATCCACGCGAACTGCGCTTCGAAGAGCGTCCATTCGCGATGCACGAAGCCGAGTGCGATCGCCGTGACAACCAGAATCGGCAATGCGGCGAGCCGCGTCGCGATGCCGGCGATCATCAGAAGCGGGCACGCCACTTCGGCGAAAAGCGCGAACCAGAAGGTCAGCGTCTTACCCATGTGCAGCGGATCGTCGATCGCGCTTAACTCCTGCGAGTAGTGCAAGGCTTTCGGCAAGCCATGCACCAGCAACACGAGGACGCTCGCGCTCACGCGCAGGAACAGCAGCGCGGCATCGGTCGGCGAAAAGCGCGTCACGGGCGAGCGCCCGATATGGTCGAGGTGGCACGTCGCAGACGAGCGGACCGGCGGGGCAGGTTCATGTCGATTCCTTGATCGTTCAGCGCCGTAGGCGGCTGTAGTGTCTCAAACCGACAGACTACAGAACGCGGCCTCCGAAAGTCCTTATGCGAGCATTAACAGTTCTTAATTTTGCTTTATGGTGCCGCCGGCGGGACGTCACCATGCCGCCGCCAAGCCCATCGCATTGGAATCTGTCGATGAGAAAGCATTTCGGCGTGCAGAAGGCGGGCACTTGTAATGCTTAGGGTGCATGGGCGAAAGCGCAAGCCGAAAAACTGTGCCCGCCCTCCAATCAAACCCTGTGACGGGCGTTTCTCGTGACACGCACGAAAGGAGGCATTTCTATGGTCGACCGATATGATTTGCAACGTTTCGTGGACGCGCAGCAGCCGGTGTATGCCCGAGTGATCGACGAACTGCGCGCTGGCGACAAGCGCAGCCATTGGATGTGGTTCATCTTTCCGCAAATAGAGGGAATCGGCAGCAGCCCGACCGCGCAGCGCTATGCGATCTCCGGGCTCGACGAGGCGCGCTCCTATCTCGCGCATCCGCTGCTCGGTCCGCGACTGCGAGAGTGCACGGCAATCGTGAACGGTATCGAAGGCAAGACGTTGGATGAGATCTTCGGCTACCCCGACAATCGGAAATTCTGTTCGTCGATGACGCTGTTTGCGCGCGCCGCGCAAGACAACGCGGTATTCGAATCGGCGCTTCGCAAGTACTGCGACGATAAGCCGGATCCGCTCACCGTCGCCAGGTTGCCGCACGACTGATCGCGGGCAACGGCTGGCGGCGAGGCGGTCGATCGCCTCGCGCGCGGATCGTCAGACGCTTGTGCTGCGCGACTGCGTGACAAGCCGCCAACGGGTGATCGCGTATTACCGGTTATCGAGCGGGTGAACCCCGGCGAGCGGGCTGCCGTATCCGCCCGATTGCGGGTTGTTCGGCAGCCCGTTGGACAACTGGGCGCGGGGATCGGTGACCTTGAGCGGCAGTTCGCCAGCCTGACGGTTACCGTGCGTCGGATACTCACTGCCGAGCGGCGCGTCGGGAGTCAGCGCGAGCGTATTAAGCGGCGAGTTAACGTCGTCGCGTGCGGACATATCCGCGTGAGCTTGCGAAACGGGAAGGGCGGTGAGGGCGATGGCATAACCCATGAAAATAAGCGCGGTACGCATGCTAGGACTCCGGTGAGAACTGTGCGGGGACGGATCTGCTGGGATCCATAAGGACTTACGCAGGCATTGGCCCGGCGGATGCAAAAACGTCGCCGCACACGTCGCCGAAGTAAGCGGTTTACGAAGGCAAGTGCAACGACTCGTGCGGCGCTATGCCGATCGTGCGCACTTCAAGCCGAGTTCATTAGCTGCCCGGGCGGCGGCGTCCAGCGTTTTGAACTGACGCACCGAGGATCGGTTTCCCGCGCCGTGCGCAGCTGGACCTGCATGTGGTGGCTCTATCGGCTGACCGCACTGCACGCGTCAGACACCGCCGGTGACGAGGGGCAGCACGGTAAGATCAGGATGCGTGCCGTCGACGATGCTGCGCCCAACGTGCACGGCCTCGCCGAGAGCCTCCTCTTTGCTGCCGAAACTTTCTTCGCCGTCCGCGTGAAACCGCACCGCATGTCCCGGAATCGTCGGATCGATGCCCGGATGACAAACGTAGCCCACATACGTGTAGCGGTTTTCCACCGCGTTGGACGCATTAACTTCGCCCGGCGCATTTTTAAGGAGCGGCTCCACGTGAATCTCGAAGCCCTCGTACTCGACCATTTGCCAAGCTGCGGTTTCGTCGCGCATAGCCGCCTCCGTCTTCGTCGCGCATATAGAAAAGTCTAGGTGATTTCATCGCCATGCGCGCTGATGGACGGCTACGGCAAAACCATTACCGCTTGATGGTGCCGAGTCGAGTGAGCGGCGGCGCCTCGCCGACGCAAGATTTTGTAACTGCCGCCGCTTTCCCACTGAGTATTCGACGCTTTGCGCCACCACGAACTCGCTACACTCGCGTTGTTTGTGAGCCACGAGACGAGGAGAAAGATGATCGATACCACTCACGCAAACAGTGCAATGCGGCACAGCATCCGCCGGATCATGCTGATTCCAGCCGTGACGATACTGTTCAGTATGCAGGGATGCGCGACCTCACTCGAGACCTTCGGTCTGGGCGCAGGCGTTGGCATTGTCAGTGTTTTCGGCTTGCTGGGCTGCGCGATAGGATGTCATTGACCTTCCCAACGATCGGCACCCGGAAGTAGAAATGGAAAGATGATTTAATAATTCAAAATAATAAAACCCGCTTAATTGGCATCTGAAAGATTAAGCAAGGAAAGTTATTCCATGGTGGCTTGACGCCGCGCTTGCCGATCACTAAATTCGCCACGTTCGGTTCTTTCTCCACGACTCCACGCAGAGAAGGTGTTGCGCCGGACTCGGGGCTATGTGTTCGCACATAGCCCTTAATTATTTGTTTTATTTGGGCATGCTAACTGTGTATTTATTAGCAAACACTTTTATTGAAATTTCAATTGATCAATGTATGCTGCGAACCCGTAATGCCTTTATCGGAACTTCAATAGAAGGAACAAGTATGAAAAAGACAGCATTGACTTCGGCGTCTCTCGCACTGCTGGTCGCGGCAGGATCCGCGCATGCACAGAACAGCGTGACCTTGTATGGCGTGATCGACGCCGGTATCGGCTACGTACATAACGCCGATTCCGGCAGCAACCTCACCGGCATGCTCAACGGCAACCTGAGCGGCGACCGATGGGGCCTGAAGGGGCAGGAAGAGCTCGGCGGCGGGCTGAAGGCAATCTTCACGTTGGAAAACGGCTTCGACGTCGGTACCGGTAAGCTCGGTCAGGGTTCGCGCGAGTTCGGCCGGCAGGCATTCGTCGGGCTGACCGGCGCTACGTGGGGCACGGTCACGGCAGGCCGCCAGTACGATCCGATCGTCGACATGGTGCAGGGCGTCACGGCAGATAATTTCTTCGGGTCCGCCTTCGCGACGCCGGGCGACGTCGACAACAACGACAACAGCGCTCGTGTGTCGAACGCGGTCAAATATGTGTCGCCGACCTACGGCGGCCTGCAGTTCGAAGGCCTGTATGCATTCAGCGGCGTCGCGGGCCAGGCGGGTCAGGGCTACACCTACAGCGGCGCGGTGTCGTATTCCAACGGTCCGTTCTCGCTCGCCGGCGGCTACCTGCGTGCGACCAATGCGTCGGCGACCGGTGCGCGCACGAGCTGGGCGAGCAGCACGACGGATTCGATCTTCGACAGCCATATCAACGACGGTTACGTGACGGCGAAGTCGGTCAGCATCGCGCAGGTTGGCGGCCAATACGTGATCGGTCCCGTGACGCTCGGCGCTTCGTATAGCAACACGCAATTGAAGGGCGACGCTTCGTCGACCTTTACCAGTGCCGAGAAGTACAACAGCGGTAAGGCGTTCGTTGCGTACCAGGCTACGCCGGCACTGGTCGCGGGCGTCGGCTATGCGTACACGGCGGCATCCGGCGATACTTCCGCGCATTACCACCAGGTCAGCATCGGCGCGGACTACAACATCTCGAAGCGCACCGACTTCTACGCAGTTGCGGCTTACCAGCACGCGAGCGGCACGCAGCGGCTCGCGGATGGCACGACGCAGGACGCCCAGGCTTCGATCGGTTCGTATGGCTACAACGGCACCGATTCGCAAGCGCTTGCGATCGTCGGTATCCGTCACAAGTTCTGATTCGGCCAGCTCGGCACGCGTTGCGCTGCCAGTATCGACGACAAGCCAGGACGCGCGTAGTCGCGCAAGATTGAACAGGTCTTGCGCAACTACGCGCGCCGTTTCCTTCGCGCGAGCATTTGTGCATGCCTCGTCGGATATGGCTCAGATGCCCGCGCAGTTGCCGCCCTCCTGAACCGAATCGGCGATGTGCGGTGCGTCATGCGGCGCCCGCGATCAAATGCAAAAGCCTCGCACGCATTGGCCCACCCACAATTCTCCTGCCACGATCTTCTCGCGTAAGGTCTGAACGATAGCCTGCTGTGTCGTTTCGTTCATCGTCATCGGCATCATTGGACGCTGTCGAGTGTAGCCACGCAAAATTCACGGCACTACGCGCGAAATAGCAACTTGCTAGTTAGTTTCGATGGCATCCAATCTGTTTATCGCTATGGGTGTTTCGCTTTTGCTTCTGCGCAATCGCGGACGGCAATTGGGATACCAACTCAGCCCGGCTCGATGCGGTTTTCAACGCGGGCGAAAGATAGTGGAAGGGCATATAGATGGCTTTCACGCCGACGATTCGCCACCCGTCACACGTTTACCCGTACTTTTCAAAACCCTGCGTAATTTCTATCTTCGTATCCCAAGAGCGTGACGAGGACGCTTTTGAGACTTCCTCCCACCTATCCGATTGGCCCGCGCTCATCCGGCCGTTGCAATCATGATGAACCGGCTTGCGCTGCGCTTCATCAGTAGTCCGGTTGCCGACGCATAAGTCGGCATTCCTGAGTCCTGCGAGAGCTGGTGGCCTTCGCTTGTGCGCCCGCTCTCGCATCCGGTGTGATGGCAGAGCGCGCTTTTCGGCGCGCTCACAAAGGGGGTAGACGTGGGCAATTTGAATGTAAGCGGAAGCGAGCTGAACCGGACAGATCTGCCATCCGCGTGGATATGGCCAAGCCGGCAGGCAATGCTTCGCGCCGGTGTTGCGGGCGGATTGCTCGGCGCAGTCATTATCTGGATCTACGAGGCGTTGATATGGGTCGGCGCACAGCATCTGATGCCGCTCGCCGGCATTCCGCGCAACGCAACGGGCCTTGTGTTCGGCAAGGCGGTGCAGGAGTCGATTGGCGTGTGGGCTTATGTGGTGGGAACAGGCATTCACTTCGTATTCGCGATTGCCTGGGGCGTGCTGTTCGCCGCGATCTGGCCGTACTTCCGCCGACGCGGCGTTGAAGCGACGCTGGTAGCCCTCGGCTATGCGGTGCTCGCGTGGATCGTCATGCACGTGGCCATCATGATCGCTTCGGACAACCACCCAAATTACTACGACCCCGCGGTGATCATCGGCGGATTCATGTCGCACATCTTCTTTACTGTGCCGCTCGCTTTGACAGTGAAACGCCGGTTCGAAAGACAAGCGCAGTAACGCGGCGGTTTTGTCCAACCGCCGCGAGCAGTGACGCAAAAAAGCATTTCAACAAAGACGTAGCAACTGGAGATCTGGAGAATGAAAATAAGTCTTAGGCGAATCGACGCCGTGCTGTTCGGTGCAGCAGTGACGGCCTCCGTACCGGCCTTCTCGCAAAGCAGCGTGACGTTGTACGGTATCGTCGATAACGGCCTTTCCTACACCAGCAATCAGACTTCTACGCTCGGCTCGACGAGCGGGGGCAAATCCGCTGTCAAGCTCGCGCCGGGGGTGTGGGCTGGAAGCCGCTTCGGTCTGAAAGGCGGGGAAGATCTTGGCGGCAACACCAAGGCCATTTTCCAGCTGGAATCGGGTTTTAACTCGGGCACGGGGGCACAGCAGTACACCAACGCGATGTTCGGTCGCCAGGCGTGGGTCGGTGTGACCAACCCGGCGTACGGCACGTTCACGGCGGGACGCCAATATGCGTCGTACTACCAGATGCTCTCACCCTACAGCCCGACAACGTGGCTCACCGGCTACTACGGTGCGCATCCTGGCGACATCGACGGGCTGGATACGATTTACCGTGCAAATAACACGCTGGAGTACACCTCGCCCAAGCTGTACGGATTGACTGTCAGCGGTTCCTATTCGCTCGGCGGCGTGGCGGGCAGCACGAACCGCGGTTCGACGTGGTCGACGGCGGCGCAATATGCGTTGGGTCCGATCGGCCTTGCGGTCGGCTTCTCGCGCATCAATAACTCGACGTTGGGCGGCGGCACCTGGGGCGCCGATTCGACGACCACGAACGGCGGCTCGCAGATCGGGGTATCGGCGCTGACGAATGGCTATCAGACCGCGCAGGCGCAACAGCGTTTCGCGGTGGGTGGCGGCTATACGTTCAATAGCGCGTGGGACGTCACGGCCACGTACTCGAATGTTCAATACATTCCGGGCACGGGTTCGAAGTTCCACGACACGGCGATCTTCAATACGGGTGGTCTCGTGTTGCACTGGAAGCCGCTAGTTGCATGGGACTTCGGCGCGGGCTACAGCTACACGCGTACTACCCGCGCGAACGGCATTGAGGACAGCGCGCAGTATCACCAGTTCAACCTGTCCCAGTACTATTCGTTGTCTAAGCGTACTGGCCTGTATGCACTGGAGGCCTATCAGCACGCGAAGGGCAAGACGCTTGGCACCAACGGCGCTGGGCAAATCATCGACGCGACCGCGACGCTTGGTGACGGCTACAATTCCGCGCCTTCGTCCACAGGCAATCAGTTCGCTTTCGGCGTGGGCGTTATTCACCGCTTCTGACCGTTTTTAGCTGAGTGTGTTGTTGCGTGAAAAGCCGGGCTGCTTTGTCAGCCCGGCTTCTCTCGCCCTTAACATTAGAACGATGTGCCGATCTGAAACTGAAACTTCTGATACTTGTCGCTAGCGTGTTTGACGACCGGGAAGCCGAGCGAAAGTTTGAGTGGGCCAATCGGCGATATCCATTCGAGCCCCGCGCCATAGCTGTAGCGCAAGCCATTGGCGCCCGTACTGTTACCCTCGTTGCCCCATACATTGCCGGCGTCGAGGAAGGTGAACACGCGCAACGTCCGGTCCCATCCGGTGCCGGGCAATGGGAAAGTCATTTCGACGTTGGCCACCACCATCCGCGAGCCGCCGATCGGATCGCCCGTTGTTTTGTCGGTCGGACCCAGCGATCCCGATTCATAGCCGCGCACCGAGCCGATCCCACCCGCGTAGTAGTTCTTGAAGATCGGATACGCCTTGCCGGCAAATCCATTGCCGTAACCGCCCTGAAGATTCATACCCAGAATGAAGCCGCGCGAGAACGAGTAATAGTACTGCGCCTGAACGTCGGTCTTGTAGTACTCGGTGCCTCCGGCCGGCGTGCCAATTTCGCTATTGGCCTGCACGAAGTAGCCACGGCTCGGCACGAGTGCGCTGTCGCGGTTGTCACGTGCCCAGCCTGCTGTAATCGGCACGTTGTTGACTACGTTGCCGAATTCGGCAACGTAGTCTTTGTAGCTCTGTGGCGTCGAGGAATCCGTGCGCAACCGGTTCTGCTCTAGTCCCAAACCGAAATAGACAGTGTCCGCTTCGGAGAACGGAATACCGAACTTCAGATCAGCGCCCACGGTAACAATGCGAAAACTCGTGTCGGTGTAGTAGTAGAGCGGATAGCTGGTGCGGTAATACACATCCGTAATCCGCTTGATGCCGTCCACGGTGAAGTAGGGGTCGGTTTGCGTGAGGGAAAGCGTACGGTAAGTCTTTGCCGTGTTCACATTCAGAGCGAGACTCGTGCCTGAGCCGAATACGTTGTCCTGTGAAATGCCGGCCGAAAGCACGACTTTGTCGGTGGATGAGAAGCCCGCGCCGAGCGTAATAGCGCCGGTCGGCTTCTCGTTGACCTTGACGTCCACATCCACCTGGTCCGCCGATCCTTCTACCGGCACGGTGGTCACATCGACATCGGTAAAATAGCCCAAACGATTCACGCGGTCTTTCGACAACATCAACCGGTTCGAGTCGAACCACGAGCTCTCCAGTTGACGCATTTCGCGGCGTACCACTTCGTCGCGCGTGCGGGTGTTGCCGGTGACGTTGATATGGCGCACGTACACGCGGCGGCTTGGGTCCACCTGCAACGTGAGATCGACCGTATGGTGCTGCTGATCGATCTTCGGCAGTGCGTTCACCGTGGCGAACGCATACCCATATTCGCCAAGCTTATCTACTACCGCCTTGGTCGCGGCCTGCAGCTTTTCAGCGGAAAAGCGCTCTCCGGGTTTGATATTGACGAGCCTGGTCAGTTCACTTTCACGGTCGAGCAGATTACCCGCCAGTTTGATGGACGAAATGGTGTATGGCTCGCCCTCGTGCAACGTGACCGTCAGGTACATCTCCTTCTTGTCCGGCGTCAGTGACACCTGTGTCGACTCAATGTTGAACTCCAGGTAGCCGCGATTCAGGTAGTACGAGCGAACGTGCTCGAGGTCGCCGGTAAGCTTGTCCTTCGCATATAGATCGTTCTTCGTGTACCACGAGAACCAGTTCGGCGTGGACAGCTGCATTTCGTCGCGCAACGTGTCCGTATCGAATGTGCTATTACCGATGAAATTGATCTGCCTGATCTTTGCGCTCGGGCCCTCGGCCACGGAGAAGAGGATCGTGACGCGGTGACGGTCAATTGGAGTAATCGTCGTGGTGACTTCGGCGGCGTAATAGCCGCGCGTCAGATACTGGCGCTTCAATTCCTGTTCCGCCTTGTCCACCAGTGCCTTGTCGTAGGAGCGGCCTTGCGACAAGCCGACAGCGCGCAGCGCCTTCGTCAGATTTTCCTTGTCGAACTCGTGAATACCCGCGAAGTCGATCGTTCCCACTGCTGGGCGTTCCTGCACATGCACTGTGACGACGTTGCCTTCCGTGGAGATACGTACGTCGTTGAAGAAGCCGGTGGCGTACAAGGCGCGAATTGCTTCGGAGGCCTTATCTTCTGTGAACATCTCTCCCTGTTTGATCGGAAGGTAGGCGAAGAGGGTACCGGGTTCGATGCGTTGCAAGCCTTCAATCTTGATGTCCTGCACGACGAACGGCTCCACGGCGTGAGCCGGGCTCGTTGCCAGCGTAATGCCGGCGAACGAAAGCGCGCCTGCTAGCCGGCTGGTTAAGGCTCGAAAATTCATCTTGGGTTTCTGGTCCTGATACAGCGCACAAAGCGCAGATGAGAACGCTCGAAGGCAAGCAACGCTTTCGAAACGGCGGTCTTTGGCTCTGGAAAGCGCGAAGTATAGGGACGTGTGCCGCGCCTGACGTTACTGAAAACTTTCCGCCCCTTATGGCTGATGCGCCATACGATGCGGCGGCAGGCGGCCGCGCGAGGACTTGTACGACAGGCGTAGAAATTGTGCGTTACACAGATGAAGGAAGCGTAGGGCGCGTGTAACCCGGCGGCGCATTCACGCTGCTATTGTCAGATCGGCGATTGCGCCACCCGCATAACGCGATCTGGAGGGTTGGTCATGATGGAATATTTTTCACCGGCAGTTTTTGCGGCAATCTTGCGCGTCAGTTCGTCGCCGATCTTTTCCGCGCGCCTCGCTATGGTGTCGCTGTTGGTTCGCCGCGATGCATCGCGTCATGAGGTCGGCACCGTGGAGCGAGCCCGCGCTATGGCAGAGGACGCAACCCGTGTCTGACATTTCGGCTTTCTTGCTCAATTCGATTACCGACATGCAGTTAACTGCCGATGGCCAGTACCTTCTGATTCATGGCAATCAGCCCACGGCCGCGTTGCATCGCTCGGTACTTAACGATCTGCTCGTGGCGCTGCCCAATGCAATAGAACACGCCGACCGCGTAGCCCATAACGATCAGCAGATGGGCTTCGCACTGCAGTGCCAGGGCTGGGAAGTCGGCAGGCTGAACGGCATGGGAATGGTGGTGATCCGCTTTCATCTATCGGCGAATGCGGGACTGTCCTTCTCATTGCCCGCCGACCAGATTCCCTATCTGCTGCAAGCGCTTGGCGGCGTGGTGGCTGCGGAGGAGCCTCGCGCCGGCGGCACGACGCTGCAATAACGCCGCGCCGTTTGTTGGCACATGGGCGCCACGTTGCGGGCACATTGCCGGGCATCGGCGCGATTTCTCTCGCATCGCTGCGTCCTTCATTCTTTCCTATCGTTACCTCATTTGAAACTACGCAGTGTATTTCAGCGCTTTCGCTTAAGGCCGCTCGTTTCCCTGATGCTCTTCACCGCCGGCTACATACCGCTTGCCGGTCACGCGCAATTGAGCGGCGCCTCGGCACAGCCGGAATCGGTGGATGGCCCATGGGGACTGCGGCTCGCGCCGCAACTGACCGAGCAGCCCATGCGCGCGGAAGATCGGCCGGCAATCTCGGCGTTCGCCGACTCTGTCACGGCCACGACGGACACCGACGTATCGCTCAAGGGACACGCGCAATTGCGGCGCGACGTGTCGATCGTGAAGGGCGACGCGTTGCATTACGACGTCGATGTGGACAAGGCCGATGCCTATGGCAACGTTCAGCTTGTTCGAGATGGCAACGTGTTCGCTGGACCCGACGCGCATTTCTACGTGGACGCGAATGAAGGCTATATCAGCGTGCCAAAGTACCGGTTCCATCTGACCGGAGGTTGGGGCAGCGCCCGGCGTATCGATCTCGTGGATAAGGAGCGCTCGGTCGTGCATCACGGCACGTACAGCACCTGTCAATGCGAATCGCAGCCGGCGTGGTACGTGAACGCGTCCGAGTTCGACATCGACACAGGCACTGACGAGGGTATCGCTCATAACGGCGTGCTGTTCTTTCAGGGCATACCACTGCTCGCGAGTCCGTGGCTTTCGTTTCCGCTGTCGGGCGCGCGACGCAGCGGCCTGCTGCCGCCAACTTTCTCGATGAGCTCGACCAATGGCGTAGACGTGGCGCTCCCGTACTACTTCAACCTCGCGCCCAATTACGATCTCACGCTGACGCCGCGCGTCATGACGCGCCGGGGCGCGATGCTCACAGCGGATTACCGTTACTTGCGTCCCAACGATTCGGGCTCCCTGTCCGTGGCGTTCTTGCCGCACGATGCGATTACCAGGACGCAGCGCTATTCGATTGCGCTCAAGGACAACTGGAGCTTCGGCTCGGGCTTTGGCGCATACGTCAATTACAACCGCGTCTCCGATTCCACGGTAGTGACCGATCTCGCGTCCGGCGTCGCCTTTCCGACGGGTTCAACCACCCTGTACCAGCAGGAAGCCGGACTGACCTATTCCGACGGGCCGTGGACCGTACTGGCTCGGGAGCAGCGCTGGCAGTCGTTCTCCAGTGACTCGACGTATAACCGCGAGCCGCAGGTCAATGTGCGGTACGCACGCTATAACGTGGCCGGATTCGACATCGGCGCGGAAGCGGATGCGACGCGCTTCACGATCTCGTCGTCGGATATGACGCAGGGCAATCGTTTCGTGTTCAACCCTTACGTGAGCTATCCGATCGAGCGGCCGGGCTGGTTCATCACGCCGAAGCTCGCATGGCATTTCGCCGCATACGATCTGACGTCCATCGGATCGGACGTGCCTGCAGGCGAGCCGAAATCGTTCAGTGTCAACGTGCCGACGTTCAGCCTCGATTCGGGCATGCGCTTCGAGCGAAGCGTTCGACTTTTCGGGCAGTCGTACATTCAGACGCTAGAGCCGCGTCTGTTTTATGTGTACACACCTTATCGCAACCAATCCTATGTTCCGCTATTTGACACCGCCACAGCGGACTTCGGGCTCGCAGAACTCTTCATGGCAAACAGCTTTGTCGGCAACGACAGAGTGTCCGATGCAAATCGGGCGACGGCTGCATTGACCACGCGTTTCATCGACCCCGTGAGCGGCGAAGAGCGCGCGCGATTCGTGCTCGCTGAACAATATGACTTTCGCACGCCGCGTGTGACGCTGCAGTCGGACGACGCGATCAGTACCGTTGCGCGTACCGGAATCATTCTGGGTGCGTCGTACAAGGTTGGGCCGAATCTCAGCGCGGAGCAGGCGGTTGAGTACAGTCAGGCCAATCATTACCTCACGCATGCGGAAGCCGGCTTTGGTTGGGCTCCCGGCGCACATCAGGTGCTGAATGTGGCGTACCGCTACACGCGCGCCAACAGCACGCTCGATTACCAGCCGGTCAATCAGTTCATTGTTTCGGGGCAATGGCCGCTTGCGCGTAACGTGGTGAGTGTTGCGCGCGTCAATTACGACATGAGCACGCATCGTCTGATTGCCGGCCTGCTCGGGGTTCAGTACGACGCCGATTGCTGGTCATTCGGGGTTGCGTTTGAGAAGTACACCAATGCCACGAGCTCCGCGACGTCGCCGAGTACCGGCACGCGGGCGCTCATGCAGCTTCAGTTAAAGGGCTTTTCGCAGGTCGACAATGGTTTGCTCAATCAGTTTCGCGCGAACGTGCCGGGTTTTACGCCAACTTCGACGGTAGAAGAGCCCACCTCGCGGTTCAGCGATTATCAGTAGAGGGCAGGACACGTCTCGGTACAACGGGCACGCGCACTCGGCGCACAGGTCTATGCGACGGCAAGTTCGCGCGACCATGATCTCGTTATGTATCTGGGCGCTACGCCGATCGATTATCGTGCTCAGTCTGTCGAGCAGTACGTCGAATCAATCACGCAGGGCGCCGGACACTCATAGGCGTCAGAGATTGCACGCAGGCAGGCAGCTGGGCCACTCTCGCTTGCTTTAGCTCGATAAAGCTTAGGCGCCCGCTAAAGCGTCTCCTCATAGCGGCAATTAACGAGCAGTTCCGCCAGGCTCGTCGTATTTGGCAACTCGATAGTATTCACCACCAGAAGCGCCAGGTCTTGCGGCTGCGTCATCGCCATCGGTTCAATATCGGCGATGCCTGCGGCCATGTCCGTGTTGACGAAGCCGGGGCATACCGCGGTCGCCCGCACGCCGTCGTCCCAACCTGCACGGCGCACCGCATGGGTGAGCGCCACCATCGCGTGCTTCGACATCTGATAGCCGACGTTCAGGTTCTTCACGCGTTTACCGGAAAGCGACGCAAGCTGCACGAAGCGTCCGGCTCCCGCACGGCGCAAATGCGGCAGCGCCGCCTGCACGAGCCGGAAAGGCGCGTTCACGTTGATCTCGAAGGTTTCGGTCAGGAGCGCATCGGTGCCGGTATCGAAGTCGATCATGCGGCAGATGCCCGCGTTGCTCACCAGCACGTCAATGCGCCCGAAGCGCGCGATCGTCGCATCCACCCAGGTGCGGGCGGCTTCGGGATCGCGCGCCTCGTAGGGATGCAGGAACGCATCGGGCACGCCATCGTAAGCGTGCATATCGCGCAGACCGAGCGACAGCCTATAACCGCGCCGCGCCAGTTCCAGCGCAATCTCGCGTCCGATGCCGCGGCTCGCGCCCGACACCATCGCCACTTTGTCCAGGTGCAATTCCATGTGCTATTGGTCCTCGCTTATCAGAATCCCGCGTCGATCGTGATCTTCGAGCCGTCGCTGAAGCGCCCAAGACGGAACGCGTGCGGGTCGACGAGCGGTGCGTCGCCGTTGACGAGGTCGGCCATCAGCCGGCCCGCGCCCGGCCCGATTCCGAAACCGTGTCCCGAGAAACCGGTGCCGATGAACATGCCCGGCACGCGTGCGACTTCGGAGATGACGGGGATCGCGTCCGGCGTCACGTCGATGTAGCCGGCCCACCGCTGCGCGATGCGCGCGCCCGACAACTGCGGAAACGCTTCGGTGAACGCCTTGAGACCCTTGTCGACGTATGGCACCACGGGGTCAGGATCGAGCGTACGAACATGTTCGAAAACCGTCGATTCGTTGAGCGCCCAGCGGCGCGGCCGCTTGAGTTCGTCGAAAAAGCGCTTGCCGATCTGGATCTGTAGTGCGCCCATCTGACTCTTCAATGCTTCAATGTATTTGAAGAAGAGGCGGAACGAATCGGGCGTCAGATCGGCGTGCGTACGCAGGCCGTACGCGACCGTGTAGCCGCCGTCCGCACGCTTGCGAAACGCGAATTCCTCGTTATTGGCGCTGCACGTGGGACCGCCTTCGAGGGGTTCGGTACGCAGCACGGACGCACGCGTGAGCAGTTGCGGCAGCTCCACGCCGAGATTGCCGCAGAAATAGCGCGTCCATGCGCCGCCTGCTACGACGACCGCATCGCAGCGAATCGTCCCATGTTCGGTGACGACCGCGCTCGCACGCCCGCCGCTCGTCTCGATGCCGCGCACCGCGCACGGCGTCAGAATACTGACGCCCTTGCGTCGCAGCGCGTTGGCGATGGCGGGCGCGGCCTTTTGCGGTTCCGCGCGGGCATCGCCCGGCGTGAAGATGCCGCCCTTGAACGTCTGCGTCGCGCCGGGCAGCAGGCGTGAGACTTCATGCGTGTCCACTTCGCGCGTGTCGAAGGCATCGTCGCCTGCTATCTGACGAGCGCGCTTCAGCCAGTCACGGTGACGTTCGAGCACGGCGTCATCGTTCGATACGTACAGGATGCCGCACTGGTTGAAGCCGGAGTCGATGTCGAGCGTTCTGTCGAGCGTGCGCCAGATTTTGAGGCTTTCGATGCTCAGCAGAAATTCGCGGGGATCGCGCCTTGTCACGCGGACCCAGCCCCAGTTGCGGCTCGACTGCTCGCCCGCGATGTGCCCCTTCTCGCACAGCGCGACGGACAGCCCTTTTTCGTGTAGCGCAAGCGCCGTTGATACGCCGATGATGCCGCCGCCGATCACGACCACATCGGCGCGTTCGGGCAGCTTGATATCGTCGGCGACGGTGTCGACTTTAGGACCCATGGTTTATTTCAACGAAGTGAGAGTTACGGACGACGCTCGGCCACGGCCGCTGTCTGCGACTGCAGCGCTTCTTCAGCGCGCACGTTGCGCCCGGCGCGCGATGTCTTCTGCTGGCGCGCGGCTGGGTTGATGAAGCGATTGGTCCAGCGGTCCAGATGATTGATCGTGTGCGTGAGGGGCACGGTGATGAGCAGATACACGGCGCCTGCCGCGACGAGCGGCGACAGGTTGGCCGTATTGACCGCCGCGTTCTGCCCGATGGTAAAGAGATCGCGTTGCGAAGTGAGCAGCCCGAGGAAGTACACGAGGCTCGAATCCTTGACGATCGAGATGAACTGATTGGCAAGCGCGGGCAGAATGCGCCGCACGCCCTGCGGCACGATCACATGACGCATGCCGCTCCAGTACGTCATGCCGAGCGCCTGGCACGCGGACATCTGCCCGCGTCCGACGCTCTGGATTCCCGACCGGAATATCTCGGCAATATACGCCGACGACACCAGCGCCAGCGCGACGATCGCAAGCGGATACGGATTCGGCCCGAACAGCGAGAGTCCCACCGGCGCCAGCCCCTGGCCGACCACAAGGATGACGAGCGCGGCGGGCAGGCCGCGGAAGACATCCACGAAAACGCGCACGGGCCAGGTCAGCCAGCGCGTGTGCGATACGGCGCAGAGCGCCAGCGCCATTCCTGCCACGATGCCGAGCGCAGTCGAGACCACCGACAGGATCAGCGTGTTCACGAGACCCGTGCCGATCAGCGTCGGCAGCGACTCGACGAGCAGCGGCCAATCCAGGAAGTTCTGCAGGAATGCATTCATGGAGACTCTCTCCTTGCGCTTGACGAGGCGTGACAAAGCAACAATGGCGGGCGGTTACTTCATCGCGTACGGCGGCATTGGATCAGGCTTCGGATAGCCGGGATTGAAGTGCTGATAGAGCTTGAGCCACGTCCCGTCCGCCACCAGTTCGCCGATCGCCTTGTTGACCGCCACTTCGAGCTTCGCATTGCCCTTGCGTATCGCGAAACCGGCGGGAAGATTCGAAGCTGAGATGTCGAGCCTGTCGGCGAGCTTCAGGTCCGGATACTTACCTTGCAGCGCTTCGAGCAAGGTCTTGTCGATGAAGTAGCCGTCGATGTACTTGTTGCGCAGCGCGAGAAAGCCCGCGTTGATATTCGGAAAGCGGACGATCTGCGCACCCGGCAGATAACTCTGCGAATACGTGTCCTCGATGGTTCCCTGCACGACTCCGATGCGCCTGTCCTTCACCGATGCCACGTCCGCGCCGATCGTGCTGTCCGGCAGCGTACCGACGCTCAGGAGACCCGTCAGATAGCCTTCCGAGAAATCGACCATCTTGAGGCGTTCCCTGGTGATCGAGATCGAGCCTGCGGCAAGATCGACCTGCTGATTCGCCACGCTCGGCAGCAGACCCGCGAAGTCCTGCGCGCGGAAGTCGGCCGTGAGCCCGAGTTTCGCGGCGATAGCGCGCACCAGCTCGACGTCGAAGCCCGTCATCTTGCCGTTGTCGATGTACGAGTACGGCTTGTTGTTCGCATCGACGCCGGCGACGATCTTGCCCGGCGTCAATGTGCCGACGTCATCGGCGGCGTGGGCGGCGGTCGTCGCGCCGACCAGGAACGATGCGGCCATGGCGAGATGGCGTGCGAGACGAAATAATCGCATGGTGAGGCTCCCTTGAAATGGACAGCGGTTGGATCAATGCAGGATGCGCGAAAGAAAGTCTCGCGCGCGTTCGGAGCGCGGCCGCTCGAAAAAGGCTTCGCGCGTTTCGTCTTCCACGATCACGCCGCGGTCCATGAACAACACGCGGTCGGCGACGCGCTTTGCAAAGCCCATCTCGTGCGTGACGCACAGCATGGTCATCCCGTCCTGCGCGAGCGTGGTCATCACGTCGAGCACTTCGTTGACCATCTCGGGATCGAGCGCGGACGTCGGCTCATCGAACAGCATGGCGACCGGGTCCATCGAAAGCGCCCGCGCAATCGCCACGCGTTGCTGCTGACCGCCCGACAGTTGCGCCGGATACTTGTCCTCGTGACCGCTCAAGCCCACGCGGCGCAATAGCGAGCGTGCGCGCTCGCCGGCTTCGTCGCGCGCGCGGCCGAGCACGTTCATCTGCGCGAGCATCAGGTTGCGCTGCACCGAGAGATGAGGAAAGAGTTCGAAATGCTGAAACACCATGCCGACCCGCGTCCGCAGCCGCGAAAGATTCGCGCGCTTCGCCGTCACGTCGATGCCGTCCACGACGATCTGCCCGCTCTGTACCGCTTCCAGCCCGTTGACGGATTTGATGAGCGTGGACTTGCCGGACCCGGACGGCCCGCAGATCACGGCCACTTCACCGCGCGCGATGCTCGCCGTGCAGTGGTTCAATACGCGAATGCCGCCGTACCACTTCGAAACGTTGTTCAGATCGATCATTGTGGCTCCTTTAGATGCTTCGGCTTCCATATTGAATCAGCTCGTCATCGCTTCAAGAGAGCGCTGCTCGCACGCGGCCGTGCCACATATCGCCGATGCGGTACAGTGCACTGCCGACGGGTACCGCAAGCGTGCTGGCCATTCCCGCACCTGAGAGGGGAAACGCGCCTTCGCCGAATGCACCGACATCCTGCTCGACACCCGCCATATGTTTGCCGATGCGATGCCCGAGATAGCTCATCAGCGCAACGCCGTTGCCGTTGCAGCCGAGCGCATAGTGCACGCCGTCGTGCTGGCCGATGTGCGCGAGCCTGTCCCCGGTCATTGCGACGAAGCCTTTCCAGGAATGCGTGACGCGCACGTCCCGAAGGGCGGGCCACAATTGCACGAGCTTCGCGTACAACCGCCGCGCGGCCTCGCGTTCATCGATCTCGCGGATGGCGGGCCGCGACCCGAAGATCATTCGCGTGCCGTCCGGCGAGGGCCGCGTGTAGAAGAGATTGCGCTTCGAATCGCTGATCATGCGGCGGCCCGGATTGAGGACGTCCATGAGGCCTTCGGGCAGCGGCTCGGTAGCAATCTGATAACTCGCAACCGGCAACACGCGGCGCGAAAAGAACGGCAGCAGTGGACCTGTATAGCCGTTGGTAGCCAGCAGCACCTGCCGCGCATCGAACACGCCGCGCGCGGTGTGCACGCGAAACCGCGTATTTCCCATTCGTTCGATCCGCTGCACTGCTGCGTGCGAATGCAGCGTCGCGCCGCGCCGGCGCGCGAGGTCGCGCAGCGCACGATGATATTTCGCGGTATGCAGTCCGCCGTATTCGTCGACGAGAATGCCGCCGTAGTAATAGTCGGAGCCGATGATGCCGCGCTGCGCATCGCGCTCGATCACGTGCACCGTGACGCCGGTCTTGTCGCGCAACAACTGGCCTTGGCGACGCAGCACGTTGAAATGCGTGGGCGTATAGGCGCCGAAGAAGCGGCCGGTGATACGCAGGTCTGCGTCGAGTGATTCGTCTGCGATGATTCCCTTGAGATAGTCGAAGCTTGCCATCGACTCCTGCATCAGGCGCGTGAGACGTTCAGCGGACACGCCGCGAATGGCGTTGGTCAGCGCAAGCTTCTGACCGCTCGACACCATGCCCCCGCTGCGCGTGCTGCCGCCAGCGCCGATCTCGGCGCCATCCAGCACCGCGACGCGTGCGCCATGCTTCGCGGCCTCCGCCGCGGCCGACAGCCCGCAATACCCGCTGCCGACGATAGCCAGGTCCACGTTCGCCGGCAAAGGTTCCGGCGCGACCTCGGGCGGTGCGGCATCCCACCAGTACGGGGTGCAGCGGAAGGTTTCGTGAAACAGCAACGCATCGGGACGCATGGACTTGGCCCTGTTCGTTTGATCGAGTCCAGTGTCGCGCTCGCAAATCATCCGGTCAAATAGCGCCAAAAACGGCTTCCATTCATTTCTGATATGGCAAGCTGAGACTTCGGCCGATGTTTTGCGCGGCCCACGTCCGGAGAAAACGATGAATCTCAGGCAGGTCGAGGCGTTTCGGCTGGTGATGCTGCGCGGTTCGATGACGGCCGCCGCCGAAGAACTCGGCACATCGCAACCGAGCATCAGCCGGTTAATCGCGGAACTGGAAGCCGCCACGGGACTGACGCTGTTCGTGCGCAATGGCGGACGCATTCATGCCACCGATGCTGGCAGCGCGTTCTATCGCGAGGTGGATCGCAGCTTCGTCGGTCTGGAGAAGCTGCAGCATTCGGCGCGAGAGATTCTTGAACTCGGCAGCGGACGGCTGCGGATCGTGGCAGCGCCGGTCCTCGCGCTGTCGTTTCTGCCTGCCGTGATCGCGCGCTTCGCTGACGCCCATCCGCGCGTCGCGGTGTCGCTCGAAATGCGCAGCGAGAGCACGATCCAGCGCTGGGTGTCGTCGGGACACTGCGACGTAGGCTTCGCGACCACCACGCCGGATGCGTTCGGCGTGATGAGCGAGGAACTCTATGAACTGGCGGGCCTATGCGCGTTGCCAGCGCGTCATGCGCTAGCGGCGCGCACGCGGATTCGCGCGGCCGACTTGCGTGGCGAACGGCTCATCCTGCCTTCCTATGCGGACGATACGCGTGCCGCGCTCGATCGCGCGCTGCGTCCGGCGGGCGCGGATCAGGTACCTGCGATCGAGACGCCGTATGGCGCGACCATCTGCGCGCTCGTGACGCGCGGCGCGGGCGTGGGCATCGTCAATCCGCTCGCGACCGTGGATGCCGATCCGACGCGCATCGTGTTCCGGCCGTTCGCTCCGGCGATCTGGTTTCGCGGCTTCACGCTGTATCCGCAGACGCCGCGAGGCAATCCGTTGGTCGGCGAGTTTCTCGAACTCGTAGGTGAGCAGATGGCGGCGTTGAGGCGGGGCGCGCATATCTGAGTCCATGCTCGTTGACCGAACACAAGCTTCTTGCGACCGACCGTAAATTGAGTTCTAAAGTATTTCCCTTGTGATGCCGTTCATGAGTTGTTTGCACGTCGAAGTATTCAGTTGGCAACAAGAACCGCCCAACAAGAAGGAATAGGAATGCGACAGCACCACAACGGCGCTCGCCAGCATCACTTTGGTGCGGTCGGTCGCACAAGGCAGATGAATCTAAACCGTAGCCCGGGGAAAAGTCATGGCGGACGCCAATGAGATTGTCGATTTGACGCGAGAAGTTCACCGTATAGCCAAGGGCAACGTATCGGATATCAACGACATCAATCGTGAAACCACCTTTCTCGCCATCAACGCGCTGATCGAATCGGCCCGTGCCGGCGACGCGGGGCGCGGTTTTGCCGTGGTCGCAAATCAGGTCAAGGTAGTGTCGCAACGCATCGGACAGTTGACCACCGAACTGGGCCGCGAACTCACGGCCCTAGGCGACCGGATGATCACGCAGCTCGAGCAGCAGGAAGCGCAGCGCCTCACGGATCTCGCGCTCAACATGATCGAGATCGTCGATCGCAACCTCTACGAACGCTCCTGCGATGTGCGCTGGTGGGCGACCGACTCCGCGATCGTCGATTGCGTTGCGCACGGCACCCCCGAACAGCGCGCGTTCGCGTCAGAGCGGCTAGGCGTGATTCTCGACAGCTACACCGTGTACCTCGATCTGTGGGTGATCGACATGGAGGGCAACGTCGTGGCCACCGGCCGGCCTGGCCAGTTCGCCACGGCAGGGCAAGCGAACGTGGCGGACGAGCCGTGGTTCAAAGCGGCGGCGAAGTCGGCGTCGGGCGCCGAGTATGCGGCGGCCGAACTCGCGTCGATGGCGGCGCTCAATGGCGCCGCCGTGGCGACGTACGCGGCGGCGATTCGCGAAGGCGGCGCTAACCGGGGGCGTCCGCTCGGCGTACTGGCGGTATTCTTCAATTGGACCCCGCAAGCTTCGACGGTAGTCAAGGGCGTGCGTTTGTCGGTGGAGGAGTGGACGCGTACGCGCTGCCTGCTCGTCGATGCACGCAAGCGCGTGATTGCCAGTTCAGACGACAAAGGCGTGCTGCAGGAAGTGCTGCCGCTCAAAGTGAGCGATCCGAAGGCGGGCGCGTATAGACCGGACGCGGACACATTGGTGGCCTACGCCCTCACGCCGGGCTACGAAACATACGAAGGGATGGGGTGGTACGGCGTGATCGTGCGCAAGCGCGCGGGGCGGTGAAGGGAGTCGCCCACACCATCCGCCGTTTAAGGATGGTGTGTCGATCGGGCGCGCCGGTGATCCTGCCAGGGAGGCGAGCACAACGACGGCTTTGAGGGTGGGTTGACATGTCCGGACGCTCGTTTGGGCTACAAGCTACTGCTGACGGAAACCCCTAAAGCCGCGACTCTTCTGATCAGGACTGGTGTCGGACTTCAGGCGCCGAAGCGGGGCGGCGAACGGCATGACGTCAGGCGAGGCCAGTTCCGTGCCGTCGACGTACGACTATACGGCGCTCGTCGGCTTGCTCACGAGCTATGCGGTATTGATCGTCGGTAACGATACTATTTTCGATCGGCGGCGTAAGCGGACCGCCGATCGCCTCGTTTGCAATGACGGTCCTGACGCCCGCGGGCCTGTTCGTGTTCGATTGCCTCACCTCCATCGCGCTGGCGTTCGCGGCGATTCGAGTGCGCGCGGCCGCGAAGGAAGTGGGGTGATTGTTCTGCGTGCGGTCAAGCTCGTACCTTGAAAGCAAAACAATCTGTCTATCGGCCAGACGGGCGATCTTTTTTAAACTGCCATGCCACAAGTCAGACTCGAATATTCTTCGAACCTCGATAGTCAGTTCAATCCTGAACGAACGCTGCTGCGGCTGAACGAAGCACTGATCGATTCAGGTCTGTTCAACGAGGTCGACATCAAAAGCCGCATTATTCGTTGCGAGCGCTTTCTGATCGGACGATCCGCCGAAGACCACGCGTTCGTCCACTTGCAGATCATCATATTGTCGGGCCGCGATATAGCGACAAAAGCTGGCCTGTCCGCGCGGATGCTGACCGCGCTGCGAGACTGCTTCGAGCCGCTGGCGGGCGTGCAAACCCAGCTAGGCGTGCAGATACTCGATAACGAACGGGAGACCTATTCGAAGGAGTTTGTGTAGCCGCTCTCTGGACTGTTGCGATCGCGAGTCCCGATGACCGTTACTCCAGGGTCCGTATCGAATTGCTGATCCCTCTTGCGCAGTCGATAACGGCAGGTGCGAGTTTCTGTCGGGCGTCTTCAAACGTCCATCTGCTTGTGGGTGCAACGACATGCACGGCAGCCACGGGCCGCCCCTGACTGCCCACTACGGGCGCCGCGATCGACATGTCGCCGATGAACAGCTCCTCGCGGTTGGTCGCATAGCCTTGCTGACGAGCCTCGGCGAGTCTTTCGCCGAGCGCGGCGAGTTCCGTCACGGTGTTCGGCGTGAACGCCACCCGCTTCATCTGCTCGAGGCGCGCGAGCGCCTCGTCGGCGGGCAATGCGCTCAGAAACGCGCGTCCGCTGCCTGTGCAATACATGGGAATGCGGCTGCCAATGGGCATATGGATCGGCACGAACTTCGTCGACACGAAACGCGACACGTAGACCATCTCGTCGTCGTCCGGCTCGGTCAGGTTCGTCGTCTCGCCCGTGTTGTTCGTCAGTTCCGACAGGAAAGGATTCGCGACATCGATCAGCGTATCGGCGGCGAGATAGTTGAAGCCGATCTGCATCACGCGCGGCGTGAGCTGATAGCGGCGCGTCAACGGATGCTTGCGGATATAGCCGAGCTTTTCGAGTGTGTAGACCATTCGCTGCGCCGAACTCTTCGACATCGACGCCGCGTCCGCGACTTCAGCCAGCGTCATCGTGCGACGCTTCGCGCTGAACGCGCGCAGCACGCTCAAACCCTTTTCCAGCGACTGGTTGAAGAGCAGGTCGGGGCCGTTCCTGGCACCGTCGTCTGCAGGCGAAATGTCCATTGCCGTCTCAACGTTGAACGAGATATCTCATCATAGCGTATCGAATATCGATACGCAAAAATCTGTTTGCGATTTTTTTGATTCGATTATCATCGTTTGGCGGTCACATAACGAAATGGCCAGTGCTCGTCGCTGACACGCTGGCCCTGTCTGGAGATATGCATGGTTACGTTCGCCAAACGCTTCACCCTGTTTTCAGCTGGTCTTGCCGCTTCTTTCGCGATTGCGTCGGGTGCCGCGCATGCCGCCGAACCGACCTACCGGATCGGCGCAACGGCCACGGGCGTGCCGTTCACGTTCCTCGACGTCAAGACGAACTCGATCCAGGGAATGATGGTCGACGCCATCTCCGCCGCCGGCCGCGAGTCCGGCTTCAAGGTCGATGTGCAGCAGAGCGTGTTCTCGGCGCTGATTCCGTCGCTGACCACGCAGAAGATCGACATCATTTCGGCCGCGATGCTGAAGACGCCGGCCCGCCAGCAGATCGTCGATTTCTCCGACACCGTCTATTCGTACGGCGAGGGCCTCGTCGTGAAGGCGGACGACAAGGGCCATTACACATCGATGGACGACTTCAAGGGCGAAGTGGTCGGCGCGCAGGTCGGCACCGCGTTCGTCGATGCGCTCAACAAGAAAGGCATCTTCAAGGAAGTGCGCACCTACGATTCCGTCGCGGACATCATGCGCGACGTCGCGCTCGGCCGCATCAAGGCGGGCTTCGCGGATCAGCCGATCGTGGCGTATCAGCTGCAGCAGGGCGCCAACACTCAGGTTCGGCTCGTGCCCGAGTATCAGTCGGCCGTGAAGGGGCAGGTGTGCTTCATCGTGCGTAAGGGCGACACCGCGACGCTCGAACAGCTCAACAGCGCGATCAGAAAGATGAAGGCCGACGGCACGCTGCAGCAGATTCTGCAGAAGTGGCACATGAGCTGAACGGCACGCCGTATCGCAGCGTTATAACCTGTCCGCGCTACATGAAGGCGCGGGCGATCTGCCAGGCGTATCAGGAGGCGCGATGTTTTTGCAGAACGCGATCGACTTTCTGCCAATCCTGCTGAAAGGCGCGGTCATCACCATCGAGATCACGGCTTGTGCGTTCGTGCTCAGTTCCGTTCTCGGCCTCGTGCTCGCGCTGATGAAGGTGTCGCGCAATCGTGCGCTTTCGACGTTCGGCAGCACCGTGATCAATCTGATCCGCGGACTGCCCATCATCGTCCAGCTGTTTTATATCTATTTCGTGTTGCCCGACATGGGCATACAACTGTCCGCGTTTCAGGCGGGTGTGATCGGCCTTGGCATCGCGTACTCGGCGTATCAGGCGGAGAACTTCCGCGCGGGCATCGAAGCGATCGATCACGGACAGATCGAAGCAGCCCACGCAATCGGCATGCGTGGCCCGTTGATCATGCGACGCGTGGTGTTGCCGCAGGCGTTCAGGATCGCGCTGCCGCCGTATGGCAATACGCTCGTGATGCTGCTGAAGGATTCGTCGGTGGCGTCGACGATCACTGTCGCGGAAATCACGCGTGCCGGTCAACTGATTGCATCGTCGACGTTCCAGAACATGACGGTCTACACGCTCGTCGCGCTGCTTTACCTCGCGCTCAGCCTGCCGCTGATGTTCGGCGTCAACCAGTTGGGCAAGCACCTCGCGCTGAGGAAAAGCCGATGATCGAGATCAATGCGATACATAAGCGCTTTTACAACCAGGAAGTGCTCAAGGGCGTGAGCCTGAGCGTGAAGGCGGGCGAAGTGGTGTGCCTGATCGGCCCGTCGGGCTCGGGCAAGTCGACGGTGCTGCGCTGTATCAACGGCTTCGAGACGTATGACGCGGGCTCGATCACGATCGACGGCGTGCGTGTCGATGCGAACGCGAAGAACATCCACGAGTTGCGCATGCGCGTGGGCATGGTGTTTCAGCGCTTCAATCTGTTTGCGCATCGGACCGCACTCGAAAACGTGATGGAAGGACCCGTGTACGTGCGACGCACGCCGGTTGCGCAGGCGCGCGAGCAAGCGCGCCAACTGCTCGACAAGGTCGGGCTCTCGCATCGGATGAATGCGTATCCGTCGGAGCTGTCGGGCGGTCAGCAGCAGCGCGTCGCGATTGCGCGTGCGCTTGCGATGGAGCCCGAGGCCTTGCTGTTCGACGAACCGACGTCGGCGCTCGATCCCGAACTCGTCGGCGAAGTGCTCAACGTGATGCGTTCGCTCGCGCGCGACGGCATGACGATGGTCGTCGTCACGCACGAGATGGCCTTTGCGCGCGAGGTCGCCGACCGCGTGTGTTTCCTGCATGGCGGCACGATCTGCGAGACCGGGCCTGCGCGCGGTGTGCTGACCGAGCCACAGCATCCGCGCACACAGGAATTCCTTCGGCGCCTGCTTTCGTCCAGCGACGCTCACGCCACTGCCAACCCGAACTGAACATGATCGAAGTGAAAGAAGGAGCCGCGCTGCCCGACTCGTTATGGGCCGCGACGGCGCAGCCTGCGCCGGACACGCCGCCGCTGCGCGAATCGGCGTCGTTCGATGTGGCGATTGTCGGCGCGGGTTTTACTGGTTTGTCGACGGCTTTGCATCTGGCCGAGCGCGGTGTGAAAGTGTGCGTGCTCGACGCCGCCGAGCCGGGTTGGGGCGCGTCGGGCCGCAACGGCGGGCAGGTGATTCCCGGGCTCAAATACGATCCTGACGAACTCGTGCAGCGCTTTGGCGAAACCGCGGGCAATCGTCTCGTCGAGGTGGTCGGCGGCGCCGCGGATAACGTTTTCGATTTGATCGACAGGTACGGCATCGAATGCTCGGCGGTGCGGAGCGGCTGGATTCAACCGGCGCCGTCGCGCGCGATGCTCGAAGCCGTGACGCGGCGCGCGCGTCAATGGGAAGCGCGCGGCGCGAAGGTCAGTCTGCTCGATGGCGCGGAAGTGTCGCGGCGGCTCGGCACGAAGAGCTATATCGGCGGATGGATCGATCATCGCGCGGGAAGTATTCAGCCGCTAAGCTATGTGCGCGGCCTTGCGCGCGCCGCGCAATCGCTCGGCGTCGCTGTACACGGGCGAACGGCTGTGTCCCGCCTGATGCGTAATGAGCGCGGCTGGCGCGTCGAGACGCAGGGCGGAGCCAGCGTCGAAGCGCAGCGGGTCGTGGTCGCCACCAACGGTTATACGGGCGCGTTGTGGCCGGGTTTGCGGCAATCGGTGATCGCGGCGAACAGCTTTATCGTTGCGACGCGGCCGCTGCCGACCGGTATCGGCGATGACATTCTGCGCGGCGGCGAAGTCGCGTCGGATTCGCGGCGTCTACTGCTGTACTTCCGGCGCGATGCGGCGGGGCGTTTGCTGATGGGCGGACGGGGACCGTTCTCCGAGCCGAGCGCCAACGGCGACTGGGCGCATCTGGAACGCGCGGTCGAGCTGATGTATCCGCAACTGAAGGGGATCGGCTATGAATATCGATGGGCCGGGCGTGTAGCGATCACCGCGGATTTTCTGCCGCACGTGCATGAGCCGGCGCCCGGGCTGAGCATTGCGCTTGGCTACAACGGACGCGGTATCGCGATGGCCACGACGGTCGGCAAGCATCTGGCCGAGCGCATGTGCAGCGGATCGGCTGCAGCGTTCCCGTTTGCAGTGACGCCCGTCAGATCGATTCCGTTTCATGGCCTGCAGCGTTTTTACATCACGGCGGGTGTGGCGTGGTATCGGCTGATGGACGCTATTGCATAAGACCAGCCGCTGAATCACACATACCTTCAGTGGCATGTTGTCACCTATGGTGCGGTCCCAGCAGCAGGATCCAGTGAAACGAACTGAAAGGCCCGGAGTCCAGACACATCCTGGATGTTTAATTGACTACTACGGGTCATTTCAGCCTCCTTCAAATGTCTCTCTGGCGAAGTCCTTTGTGATTGCTTGCGCCAGCACCCGCTTAATCGTGCTTTTCCCAGTCCTTCGTCTTAGTCAGGAATGCGTCCATTTCATGCCAGAACTGATCGGGAAGGTTCCCAGAGAGTCGTGCGAATGACTCGTTGAATTCATCCGAAGTCTTTGCACCGAAAACGATTGTGCTTACAGCCGGATGCCGCAGCGGAAAAAGCAGGGCAGCGGTAGCCAACGGCACGTCGTGGCGCCGGCAAATACATTCGAGTCCTTCCGTTTGCGATAGGACTTGCCGTGTCGCGGGGCGCATGTTGTAGAAGGCGTCTGGACGCGAACCGGTCGCGAGAATGCCCGAGTTGAATGGCGACGCGGCGATCCACGCAATGCCTTTCTCGACGCAGTGCTCCAGCAATGCGGTGCTGCGCGTGCGAAGCAACGAGTATTCTCCGGCGGGCATGACGACATCGACGTCGGCCATCTCGGCGAAGTCCAGACAGGCTTGCCAGTCCATGCTCGCGACACCTATCGCGCCGACCACTTTTTCGTCCTTCAGGCGCTGCAACGCGGGAAACGCACCTTCGACGGCCGTCTTGAGTTCTTCGCGATACGCCGCCTGGGCAAAGCCGGGATCGAGGTCGTGAATAAAAACCGCATCAAGACGATCGACCTTAAGTCGCGACAGACTGCGCTCGACCGATCGGAGCGTCGTATCGTACGTGTAATCCAGATAGAAGTTGCTACCGCCTGGCAGCGAACTTGCGCCAGGCTGGCTCAAATACCTGCCGAGCTTCGTCGATACATAAAGCTCTTCTCGCGGACACGCTGCCAGCGCCGCACCAAGGCGTTGCTCGCTTTCACCGCCAAGATAAGCCGCTGAGGTATCGAAATATCGAACACCGCTCGCCCACGCTGCATGAATCATATTGAAGAACGCCTGCTCACCCGCGGCGTTCGCGAGGCTGCCAGCTCCGACTCCCACCCGAGGAAGCAGAACGGCTCCGTTCAGCTTTGCAATTCGTGCGTTCATTAAATTCGTTATCCTTGATAAATAGTTCAAAGAATCGCAAGCAATTTTGTGGCGGCCACGAGGACTTCGACCGCCGAAAATGTGTCAGCGGACTTAGCTGGTATGTTCGTTTGCGGCGATGTAATCGCGCCGCACGCGTTCCGCGGCGGCCTGGAGAACAGCGACGGCTCGTGCACCGACACGTTCCGAATAACGCACCGACGGAATCGCGACGTTCAGCGATCCGAGCGGAAATCCGGACGACGACAACACCGGCACGCCCACGCCGACGATGCCCGGCGTGTATTCGTCCATCGAATAGGCGGCTCCGGTCTGTCGAATCGTTTCAATCTGTGCGAGCAGCGCCTTCTTCGCCGTGATCGTCTTGGGTGTGATGGCTTGCATTTTCACGGTCTTGATGTACTCGGTGCGCATCTGATCCGGAAGAAACGCGAGAATCACCTTTCCACCCGACACTGCATAAAGCGGCGCAAGATCGCCGAGTCGCAGATGCGATACCAACCGTTGCGGGCTGGTCACCGTCGCAACGACTTCCACCTGATCGCCCTTGAGTTGATTGAGCGCGCACGACTCCAGAGTCTGCTGCGTGATCTCTGCCAGCACCGGCTGCGCGCAACTGACGAGCGAGCGGCTATGTGTGGACTGTTGAGAAAGCCGGATCAGCGCTTCGCCGAGGCGATAACCCTTGCTCACAGGGACGAATTCGACAAAGCCACGAGCCGTAAGATTCTTGAGTAGTTTGGTCAGCGAACTCTTCGGTATGTCCAGCGCTTCTGCGATTTCCGTGTGGGACATCTCGCGTCCCCATCTCGCGAGCAACTCGATCACGTCGAGCACGCGATCTGCCGACTTCACCACTCCATTCGTTTCGTCTTCCAACAACATATCCGGCTCCAGTTTACGTATGGAAACATACTAGCACCAGGATACTGGACCAGCGAGGAACGTTTGCATACGCGCGTGGATGCGTCTCGCCTGCTCGTTGAACGGCAGGCCACGCAGCGCGAGCGTCGGCGCCTCGACGGCGAGCGGAAGATCGGACCGCAGTTTCGACAGCAACTCGCGCAGCGGTAATTCGCCATCGCCAGGCAGCAGCCGGGACGTCCTCGCTTCCTGTCTCCGTGCTTCGAGAGACTGCGGTGCGGCGCTCGGTCCATCGCAAATCTGGATGTATTCGATCAGCGCCGGGTCGATTGCACCGATCCGCTCGCATGTCGCGCCCGAGCGGAAGAATTGCAACGCGTCGATGAGTATCCGCGCGTTTGCCTGTCCGCTTGCTTGCACGACCTCTAGTGCCTCGGCGGGCGTGCCCACCGCGCAGTACGTGATGGCCTCGAGTCCGACCGAAAGGCCGAAACCGTCTGCCGCTTCGCAAAGACGGCCGAAGTTCTCCCGCAGGCGACCGCGTTCGGTGTCGTTTCCGACGCAGAGTACGTGCTGCGCGCCGAGCATATGACCCGCTTCGAGTGCAGGCAATAGTGACTCGACATCCGTCTGCGGACTCAGCCAGATGGCTTCGATATCCAGAAGCCTGACGCCGGTTGCGTCGAGGCGCGCGCGTAGCTCGCGGATTAGAGCGGGATTGTTCGCGACGTCCACGATCGTATCCGCAGCGGTAGGCGCGACCAGCCGCAAGCCGCAATATTCAAATCCCGCAGCGGCGGCTGCATCGACGAGTTGCAGCGGATGCGCATCAAGGATAGTCAGATGATGCAACGACAGTTCATGCATGGGAACGCGTCCATAACGTAAAAGATGGCTCGTGGCGCATAGAAATCAGTTTTGCGGCGGTAGCACGAAATCATAGGCAAGCAGGGCACCCGGAACATCGACGCGATGTCCTGCCGGACTCAGCCCCGGTGCGAGCGGCACCAGCGGCTCGATCAGTGCGTCCTTCACGCCGAACACGACGTCCGAATCCAGGTAGACGTCGCCGCTCACGAACACGTGCGTAACGAGCGTCTCGAAGCCGGGTGCACTGACGCGAAAGTGCACGTGAGCCGGGCGGTAAGGATGGCGTCCCTGTGCATCGAGCATGCGGCCAACCGGGCCGTCGTTCGGAATCGGATAGGCCGCGGGCACAATCGAGCGATACCAGAACGCCCCGTCTGCATCGGTCAGGAAGCGCGCGCGCATGTGCAGCTCCGTTTTGCCCGCCGCCTTTTGCACGTCATAGAAGCCATGGCTGTCCGCGTGCCACGTCTCGACCAGTGCGCCCGCGATCGGCTTTCCGTTCAGATCGCGTACGGTGCCTTCCACCAGCAGAGGCTCGCCCGGCTCGCCATCTGCGATCGAAGCGCCGAGCGGAAGCTCAGCGGCTTCCTCGACATAGAACGGACCGAGCACAGTGGTTTGCGTCGCGTCGCCCGGATAGCGATGATTGATCGCGTCGACCAGCATCGATACACCGAGCGTGTCGGATAGCAGAATGAACTCCTGCCGGGTGTCGGTGCACATCTGCCCCGTCTGCGTGAGAAAGCGGATCGCAGCGGCCCATTCGTCCTCGGTGGGTTCTATCTCCTTCACGAACGCATGCAGATGACGAACGAGCGCATCGCTGATCTGGTGCACACGTTTGCTCGTGCTTCCCGCAAGACGCTCGATGACCGCTGCCGTGATGTTGTCTTCGCTGAAATTGCGCATCGCGTACTCCTCACAGCGAATCGGGTTGTGGTGCTGCGCCGCGCCATGCCCTTTCGAGCATCGCCCTGATCGACTCATAGTCCGGCGTGCGCGGGTTTGCATAAGTCTCCTGCAGCACCAGTTTGGCCGCACGACCGAGGTCTTCGTGCGGCATGCCGATTTCAGCAAGAGACCGGGGAACATGCAGCGTGGCCGCGAGCGCGTGCAGTCCAGTCCATGCATTATCGGCGTCAAGCGCGCGTGCAATGCGGCGCATTGCATGCGGTACCGCGCCAGCCTGATAAGCGACGACGTGCGCAAGCATGACCGCATGCGTGTCGGCATGCGGCAGATCAAAGGTGCCACCGAGCACATGACAGACCTTATGATGCAGTGCCATGCCGACAGAGCCGAGGCAGGTCCCGCACAACCACGCGCCGTATTGCGCGCGGCTGCGCGCATCACGACCCGCGGGATTGGCGAGAATCTCGGGCAACGCGGCGGCGAGGGCCGCGATACCCTGTTCAGCCTGGATCGACGTGACCGGATTGGCGTCGACGGAATAGAGCGCTTCCACCGCGTGCGCTATCGCGTTGAGACCGCTGGTCGCCGACAAGCGCGCGGGCAGCGTCAGGGTGAGGTCGACATCGTAGATCACGACTTCCGGCAGCACGTCGAGCGTGCGACGTGTACGTTTCTGGCCGTCCTGCGTCTCGCCGATGATCGGTGTGACTTCAGAGCCGGCGTAGGTGGTGGGCAGGGCGATTTGCGGCAGGCCGGTGCGCAGTGCAAGCGCTTTCGCGAGGCCTATCGCCGAGCCGCCGCCCACGGCTATCAAGGAGTCGATGCCGCTCTCCTGCACGACCGCAAGTGCGCGCGATGTCACATCCCATGGCGTGTGCATCGCGGCCTCGGGAAAGATATGAGCCGACGAACCGGAGAACAACGACGCGATGGCGCCAGCCAAATCCTTCTGCTCCGGCGTGGAGACGATCAACGGACGTGCGCAGCCCAGTTGCCGCGCCACTTCAGGCGTTTCCCGACGCCTGCCCGCGCCGAACAGCACGCGCGAAGGCAACGCGTGGTAATCGAAGCGCACCGGTAGGACGTCCTCCATCACAGTGCTCCGCTTTGCAGATAATGGCGGCCGCGCGCATAGAGCGCTTCGACTTCCGTGCCCGTCAGCGTCGGCATATCGCGTTTGACCTTGTAGCCGATTCGGGTCTGCATATACGCGAGATGGCGGTAACCAGCGGGAAACTCGTCCAGCAGCGCCGCATCGAGAACGGGACGGGCGTCCGGCCTGACCGGATCCAGACGATCCTTCTCGTAGATGGGCTGACGAAGCAGCAGCAGCCATCGGTCGTCGACCTTCTCGAAGAAGTCGTAGAAGCGGCCGGTACACACGACGTCGCATAACGTGCCTTCGACTTCTCCACGCTGCGAAATGGTCATCTTGGTCTGCGCGACGGCACGCGAGCCGTTCACTTCGATCGACGTGCCGCCCAGAAAATGCAGAATGCTCACGCCGTTCGCCCAACCGGCCTTCGTCACTTCAATAAACTCGCGGCCGCTTCCCTGAAACCACGTCGCCATCATGCGGCCGTCCGGATGCCAGAGCGTCGCGAAACGCTCCCAGTCACCCGCATCTCGCCATACCGCCCAGTTTTCGATCGTCTCACGAATCGTCAATCGTTCAATCATCGCCTGTTCCATCTGTCGGTCCTCAATGTTCATGTATAGAAATTAGTTTCTATGGTGGTACTCATAACACTGCGTGGTCAAGCGGTTTTTGTCGCGAACCGGGACATTCCCTGGTTTGTTCCCGTATGTGAATGAACGGCGGCATCACCGTTGACGAGTCGAAATCTCGTTTCTAGTATGGGAACCAGGTTATATGGAGGAACAGACGAACATGGAAATGCAACCGCTAAAGCAACGAAGATTCGAGGCACGCACGGCGATCGTGACGGGCGCCGCGCGCGGCATCGGGCGCGGCATCGCACAGCGTCTCGCAGAGGAAGGCTGCCGGATCGCCTGCTGGGATAACGATGTTTCATCGCTCGAATCAGGCGACGGCTCGTTCGCGGCGCTTGTCCAGGATGTCGATCTTGCAGACGCGCGTGCCGTCGAGGCGGCGTTCGCCGCCACGCTCGAGTCGTTCGGTCATGTCGACATAGTCGTGAACAACGCCGGCATTAACGGGCCGGTCGTTCCGATCGAAGACTATCCGGTCGACGCATGGAACCGCCTCCTCGCCGTAGATCTGAATAGCGTGTTCCACACCTGCCGCCTCGCCGTGCCGCACATGCGCGCACGCGGCGCGGGACGCATCGTCAACGTGGCGTCGATCGTAGGCAAGGAAGGGCATCCGAACATTTGCGCTTATTCCGCAGCGAAGGCGGGTGTCATCGGTCTGACGAAATCGATCGCGCGCGAGCTGGCCGGGACGGGCGTCACGGTCAATGGCATCGCGCCTGCGATCACCGAAACTGATCTTTTCCGCGAGATGACGGAGGAGCACATCGAGGCCAGCAAAGCGCGTATTCCGATGGGGCGGTTTTTGACCGTTCCGGAAATCGCCGCGATGGTGGCGTGGATCGCAAGCGACGAATGCAGTTTCACGACCGGCTTCATCTTCGACCTGTCAGGCGGCCGCGCGACATATTGAGCGCGCAACGCTACGCGAGTTCTGTTCGCGATCATCGACAAGACACACGCAGGAGACGAAATGGCATCTACGCATCTGCAGAGCAACAATCAGGCACGAACCGCCACCGCGAGCGCGTGGATCGGCTCTGCGCTGGAGTACTACGACTACTTCATCTACGCGCAAGCCGCCGCACTGGTTTTTCCGCAACTTTTCTTTCCTTCCCAGGACGGTCGCGTTGCGATCGCTGCGTCGCTTGCGACCTATGGCGTCGGCTATCTCGCACGACCAGTCGGCGCATTTGTGCTCGGCCGTCGCGGTGATACGCATGGCCGCAAGAATCTGCTTCTCACCTGCATGTTCATGATGGGGTTGTCGACGCTCGCCGTTGGTCTTCTGCCGACATTTGCACAAGTGGGCTTCGCAGCGCCGATCCTGCTTGTGATCTTGCGCCTCATCCAGGGCTTCGCAGTCGCCGGGGAGATATCGGGTTCGAGTTCGCTCGTGCTCGAGCATGCGCCGCTCGGCCGTCGCGGCTATTTTGCAAGTTATGCGATGCAGGGCGTGACCGCCGGCCAGGTGTTTGCTGCGGCCATCTTCATGCCGCTCGCTTACTATCTGCCCGAGAAGCAGTTCCTGGCGTGGGGTTGGCGCGTACCGTTCCTGCTGAGCGTGCTCGTGCTGGTGGCCGGTTATGTGATCCGGCGGAAAGTGTCTGAGACGCCGGCTTTCGTCGATGAAGCGCAACATCGGCAGATTCCCGCGTCGCCCGTCAAGGAAGCGTTACGCGATGGCTGGCGGGACATCGTCCGCATCGCGGCAATCGCATTGATTGCGATCATCCTGGCGGTGACTTCGATCTTTGGCGCGGCGTATGCGGTGCAGCCCGCTTACGGTATCGGTCTTTCAAAAGGCTTCTTTCTCTGGATTCCGCTGCTCGCCAATCTGACTGCAATGTTCTTCATTCCCTTCGCAGGTAGTCTGTCCGATCGATGGGGACGCCGGCCACTCATCATATTCGGTGCGCTTGCCTCGGGCTTGCTGTCTTATGCGTATCTCTATGCGATCAGTCTGCACAATGCCATGCTGGCGATCGTCATCGCGATCGTGATGTGGGGCGTGGTGTATCAATGCTTCAACGCGGTCTATCCGAGCTTCATGCCCGAACTGTTCCCGACGCGTATCCGGGTTACCGCCATGGCGATCGGCCAGAACATCGGCACGGCCATAACCGCCATCCTGCCGGCGTTCATCGCAGCCGCCGTGCCGCCCGGCACCCAGCACATTCCGTTAATCGTGGGGACGATCACGCTGACCGTCTGCGGCATCGGCGCGCTAGGCGCATGGACGGCGCGCGAAACATATCGACTGCCCGTCAACGCGCTCGGGCAACGAGATGCATCGCCGATCAGTCAGGAGGAATACGACAGCCTGCGTACGGACACTCGCAGGAAGAAAACCGCGTCCAATGTTCCTGTTTGACGGCGCTCTCCGTGTGCCGCGGTTCGCGTCAGCCGACGGGCGGCTTTGATTTGAGGACAGGCGGTTAAGGTCGGCGAAGTCGGCCACGTCCGCTACGGCGTCCTACTGGTTCGGTCCACTCGCTCAAAATTAGCGAATGGCGCTTCTTGCTTCGGAAGCTGTCTTGCCCGGTCGCTACGCGCAATGACAGCTTCGGGTCCGATTTCAGTCAATGTTTTTGGACACGGGCTCATCGTTGAACTCGGAGACGCAAAAATAGACGAGCGCACCGCCGTTTCCTCGTGCCTATCAAAATCAGTATTGTTATGAAAGCATGGTCGTGGGGGGGAGAAAGCCGTCACAAATGCGCATGCTAACGCTCCGATCCTGTGATTGCGGCGTTGCGTAGCTCCCCAAGAACCAACTGACGGAAGCGGTCACCCCGATGAACGGGACGTGGATCAACGGAGCGCAACCAGCGCGGCTTGCGGGGGCCACCAATTGCGCGCACGCCCGCGGATCGGGTAGGGTGTCAACTTAACTTCATGCCCTTGCAGGCCAAACAATGAACAGGCAGGAACTGATCGATGCGGTCGCCGCGAAGACGGGCTCCAAGAAGGCACAGACTGCTGGAACACTGGATGCGCTGATCGGCATCGTCACGACGGCAGTGACGGAGGACGGTACTGCAATGAACGGGTTCGGCTCGTTTTCAACGGGCCAACGTGCCGCCAGGACTGGACGCAATCCCGCCACCGGCGCGGCGATCCAGATCAAGCGAGCGCGTTCATGACGGGCTCGGACCTGATGATAGACGGCGGGCTACACCATCTGGTGAACGGTCGTGAGCGCATGCTATCGGAAACATACATCTGGAATGGAAACCTGACATGTCGAAATCGACAGTAATCGATGCGCTGCTCGCCGAGCTCGGCGCTGATGTCGTGCAGTTGCCGGCCGAGTTCGGCAGCCGGAAACTACAGGACTGGAGTGGGTTGCCCGGCGCGGTGCCGACTGCCCTGATCCGGCCGCGCAGTACGGAAGACGTCGCCAGGGCATTGCGCGTGTGCCATGCGTTCTCTCAGCCCGTCGTGACGCAGGGCGGCCTGACCGGTCTTGTCGGCGGAGCGAACGCACTCGGCGGCGAGGTGGCGCTGAGCCTCGAGCGGATGAACCGGATTGTCGAAGTGGATCGCACCTCGGCGACGATGACGGTCGAGGCGGGCGTGCCTCTGCAGGTCGTTCAGGAGGCGGCGCTCGATGCGGGCTTCTATTTTCCGCTCGACCTCGGCGCGCGTGGCAGCTGCACCATCGGCGGCAACCTCGCGACCAATGCGGGCGGCAATCGTGTGATCAAGTACGGCATGATGCGCGACCAGGTGCTCGGTATCGAAGCCGTGCTCGCCAACGGCGAAGTGACGAGCGGCATGCACAAGATGATCAAGAACAATAGCGGCTACGATCTGCGGCATCTGCTGATCGGCAGCGAGGGCACGCTCGCGGTGATCACGCGGGCAGTGCTGCGCCTGCGCCCACGGCCGACGGCCGTCGCCACCGCATGGTGCGCATTGCCCGACTACGACGCAGTAACGAAACTGCTGGCCTGCTCTCAGGCGCAGCTGTCCGCTGGCGTGTCCGCTTTCGAGGTGATGTGGGCGGGCTATTACGACGCGGTGCTGGCGAATCTCCCGTTACGCGCGCCGCTGGACAAACACTATCCTTACTACGTGCTGCTCGAAAGTGTGGGCAGCGATCCCGACCGGCATGCCGAGGCTTTCGAGGCGTTTCTCGGCGACATGCTCGAAGCGGGCGTGGTCAGCGATGCGGCGCTTGCACAGTCCGAAGCGGATGCGCAGGCTTTCTGGACGATTCGCGATGCGCCCGGCGAGTATCCGAAGTTTATTCCGCACCACAGCGCGTATGACGTGAGCTTCTCAATCAGTGACGTCGGCCAGGTGGCCGCGCATTGCGAGCAACGTCTGCAGGAACGGTGGCCTGACGCGCTAGTCATGATCTATGGCCACCTTGGCGACGGCAACCTCCATATTGTTGTCGATATCCCCGGTTCGGAAGGGCGATTGCACGACGAGATCGACCGTGTGATCTACGACGTAACGCGCGAATTTCACGGCTCGGTGTCCGCCGAGCACGGCATCGGCGTCAAGAAGAAGGCTTACCTCGGCCATACGCGCAGCGACGCGGAGATTACTGCAATGCGGCTCATTAAGACGGCGCTGGATCCGCGCTCGATCCTCAATCCCGGAAAGATCTTCTAATGATGCGCGAGCTCTTTCGACTAGACCCTCGCAACAATCCTCGTGATGCAGCGAAATGCCCGGCAACATCATGTCCATGCAGGTGAAGTACTACTTCGCACCGCGCCCAAACCTAAACTCGTATGCCTTACTCGCCAACCTTCCGCTGCGCCATATACGCAAGGTAAGCGACGATCAGATCGATCTCGCGATCGCTCAGCTGGTCCCGCGGGAAAGCGGGCATGGCCCGGCCGGGCCAGTCTCGAACCGATGCCGGATTGCGAATGTAGCGGCGCAATGCAGCGGGCTGGAAGTACTCGACTGGATTCATCGGCACGTTGAGGTCGGGGCCGGTGTCCGCGCTCCCCGCGTGATTGAGCCGATGACAGGCGAGACACTGAGTGATGAACAGGCCTTGGCCCGCGCGAACCGGATCGGTTGCCGGTAGCGCTGAATCGACGGCGAGCACCGGCCAACGCGTGGATGGAGACGGTTGCGTAGCAAGTTTCGCGATCTGATAAGGCCACTGCTCGCTGCGCACGGACGCCGCTTCCCTGCCGACCCAGACCAGGTAGAACGGTCCCGCACTGACCGCCTTGCCCGGCAGGTTTGGCCATGGCTTCACCGGGTCCTCGACCGCGAGCCATGCGACGGCTGTCGCTGGATCGCGGTTACTCACAAGGTCCATCGGTAATTGTGCGGCGAAGCCGTCGGTTGCACGTGCCTCGAGCACGCTGTCCGCAGGTAACCTGGTACTGTCGAGCAGGTCGGCCAGCGGCACTGCGCGGTATGTCGTCGACGTACCGTAGGCGACATCTCGCGGAACATGAATCTCCGCGGCATCGGGGCGCGCCAGCAATGCCGCACCGCTAAACGACCGGGTACTGCCGCCTATCGTAAGTTCGATCATGGGTTGCGCGGCTGCACAATGCCCGATGACGCCAAGCGTCAGTAGCAATACCGCAAACAACACGCGTTTCGACATCTGTTCTCCGTTCATTGGTGCCGCCGGCGACGTCGGCAGTGAAAATCGCCGACGCCATCAGTTCATTCGGCACCGGTGAGCGGATTATGTCAGCTGCGGCGAAGCGTCGGTAGCGCGCGCGCTTGCCTCGCCGGACACCGTCTCCACGCGATCATTCGCTGCGCGACGCAATAGCTTAGACGCGATCGGACAGAATGCGAGAGCACTCGACGATGCTGTCGGTGAGTCATCATGCTCCCGGCTCAGTGACCCAGACCGCGGCTGGCGATCTGCTGCTCCACGTACTGGGCGAACAGCGTGTGCAGATGCGTCGTCGGATGAAGGTCGTCGGCGAACATGTATGTCTGGTCCGCGTTGGCGGTCACGTAGGTTGGCGGCGAGCACAGCAATGCAGTGGCATGGGGCGTTTTCGTAGGGTCGCAGGCGACGCTGGTGTTCGACACGGCGAAGCCATTGGCCTTGAAGTTCGCGACGATCTGGTTCATCCAGCTGTAAGAATCGATCTGGATGACCTTGCCTTGCAGGCCATTGCTTTGCAAGGCCGCGTTCAGGCTACCGTTGAAGAGTTGCGACAACTGGGCAAGGTTGGCTCCACCGTCGGCCGAGGCAAGCCCTTTGGGCGACAGACCGATGTTTGGAACATTGACCACCACGATATGCGTGGCGCCGTTCTGTGCAATCTGCGCTACAACCTCAGCCAAAGTAGTCGCCGCCGTCTCCACGGTCTGCGCAGCGGCCGGCAGCGCCCCGGCGCGAAGCACATCGTTCGCGCCGGCCCAGACGAGCACCAGTTGATTGGCGTTAAAGCTCCGGTGAGCGGCCAGATAGCGCGACACCTGCTGAGTGACGGGCATTTCGACGTTGCCGATCACTTCGGTTAGAAAGTCGGACTGGTTTGCCGGCGTTGCCACCGTGGCACCACCTTCCGCGTAGCCGAGGCCGCTCTGCGCACTGAGCTTATGCGTGAAGTCGATCGTGTACGCAGCGCTTAGCGTATCTCCGTAGTATTGCGCAACATCCTGAGTCCACACTTGTCCGGGATTGGTCGTGAAACGCCCCCCGCCAACCGCGCTTGCGATCGGTGCATAGGTCCCAACGTCCGAAAGACTGTCGCCGAACGAGACAATCTGCAGATTGATGCCGCCTGCAGGTGTGGCCGCGCTGCCATTACTCGAACTGTCTCCGTTCCCGCCGCATGCCGATAGCAGTGAGATCGCCACGGCAAAAATTGCTGCACGTACCTTGTCATTTATTCCTCGCATCGCCACGTCTCCTTAACGACTCGCGGAGCTGCGGCCACCATCGCGCCTTATCGCGCGTCGCTCTCCCGATAAGTACTCTGTGGAGCAAAAACTGTGCGCTATTGCGATTTGACTACCGGCGTGCCACGGCAGCAAGCATCGAATGGAAGACGCGACCGCGCTACGATGTCGTAGACCGAAGTAATGTCGTCACTGTGCCGTGTCCATGCGACGCCAGTCGCTATTGATGGGTCAGTTCGAGGATCAGGTGAGGCTTCCGCCGATCGTCGCACCGAAACTGTCCTGTGAAAGTACGCAGAAACGGGTGTTGACACGATGCGAAGCGCGCCGCCGTCGACCGCGTTCGCGGCCGATGTCAGCCCTTGGCATATTCGAACTCCGGCAGTTTTTTCAGCGCATCCTTGTTTGCGCCGACCACGATTGCCTTTGGCGCTATCTGCTTGAACTGCTGAATGGGGATGGCGACGCGGTGCGCCGCCATCCCCAGAAAGCCGCCGACGTCGATAATCGCGGCCGAGAGCGAGCCATCGGGCGCGACAATCAGGTCGTCGACGCGGCCGATCTTTTCGTTCTTTTCGTTGTAGACATCAGTATGAATAATCTTCGATGCGCGCCAGCCTCTTGCGACCAGCTGTGCTTCGGTGACGGTCACGCCGAGCGTCGCCTTGCCGGCGATGGGCGCGTCCTGCGCGGTCGCGCCGCTGGCCGCAAAGCCGCCAGCGGATAGCGCAAGGATGAATGTCGACAGCCTTGCGGCCGATGCGAGGTTAGTCTTCATGGCGTTCTCCAAAATGCGCAACGGGGTACGTGGACGCCGGACCCTGGATGCGCCCATGAGTGCAAGGGTGTGTTTTGCTTGTCGCGAAAGACGGCGCTGCGCCAATTCCAGTTAAGCCTACGCCCGCGAGGCGCGCTCTTCTTTCGAGTCCCTGCCCAAAAGTGTCGAATTCCTGCGTTTGTTGGTCGCTCACCGATCCAGTCGAAAGCGCACCGCCGGATCGTAGGCGGTGATGCGCAAGGCGGAAAGCGCGGGGCGCGGTGAAATGCTGCTGCGTCTGAAAGCCCACGCGTGCCGCGATATCGATCAGCGGGAGGCTCCCTTCCGAAAGCATCGACTGCACATCGCGCAGAGCATCGGCGGCCTCTGCAGACAGTGGCCGGTGCGCGAAGAGAGCATGCGCGCGAGGCTCGAAAACGTCGTTACGCTGCCGACCGAGGAGCGCGTGCTCGGCGCGCCGCGCTGCCGCGAAGTGCGACTGCGGGTGCAGGCCTTCGATCGAATCGACCTCGGGCACGCCGATCTGTTCGATCAGCCGCCAAGCGTAAGGCGCGACGACTCGAATAGCGCCGCTGCGTCTCCGCGTAGGGCGTGCCGATGCGAGCGACGGCTTCCCCGCGCCGGACACGCCGGCAAATCAGACGAGCGCGCCGCGCGGGATATCGACATTCACGTTTTTGAGGTTGTGTTCCGGCGCGCATCGTACGCGCACGAAGCCGCGCAGGCTTTATGCAGTTTTTCGACGGGCAGGGTGTTCATGCGTTGCGACACGAGGAAGTCAGCACCCGAACCCGACGCGGCTACGACGGCAGCTTCGCCGCAAGTACATCGATGTTCATGATTTCCGGCGGTTTGGCAAAGAGATCCGGCGCCTTCGCCATCAGCGCCTCGGCTACTTTGCCCGAGAGGTGCGCGCGGCGGCCGGCGTCGTCGGGGAACGCATCGAAGATGCCATACACCGACGGCGCAATTTTCAGCCCGAACCACGCGATGGTCGCGGGTTCCTGCTCGACGAGCGGCAGTCCGCCCATCAAGAAGCTTTCGACTTCCTGTTCCTTGCCCGGCTTTGCTTCGAGCCGGACGAACAACGCTGTCTTGACCATGCCTGCCTCCTTGTTGATGCCGTTTGCGGGTAACGACGGGAACCTCCTATGATCTTTTCGCGCATGTACGGCGCGTGCCCAAACCGTCGCCCATGGCCTATTGATCGGAAGCACCGTTGTACCAGCATATAGCAAAGAGCCTCGTGACAGGCGGCCTCATTTCGAACATGCCGGTCGGCTTCACCGTATTGATCAGCATCATCAACCCGCTCGGGGCTGCGTTCGTGTTTCTCGACCGCATGTAAGTGCTTGCGGGGCGACGGCCCGCCTTTGATGCAGCCACGTCGCGCCTCGCGCTGAGGCGGAAATCGATCGTCTTTCTGGACTGATGGCGAGTGGCCGTGTAATTCTCAAGCCGCCGTCAAGGCCACTCGAAGTCCAAGGTCCGCGGTGGGTCGATTTGAGGCGTTCGAGGATGCTATTCACCATTCGCCAGCCGCGCGGGATCGACGATCCTGTCGTACTGGTTCGCGTCGATTAGGTCGAGCGACAGCGCCGCAGCCCGCGGCGTAATGCCTTCGCGCAACGCGAGCGCAGTGATCCGCGCGACGGCATCATAGCCAAGCACCGGATTGAGCGCTGTCACCGACAACAGTGCGTTCTCCACGTTCGTTGCAAGTTGCGTCGTGTCGACCTGAAGACCCTTTACGACGCGTTCGTCGAAGTTTCGACATGCATCGGTCAGGACGCGTATCGACTGCAGGACGTTGTAGATGAGCACCGGCTTCGCGACGTTCAACTCGAACAGACCGGAACCCCCCGCAAGCGTCACCGTCTGGTGATTGCCCATCGCCTGGAAGCACGCCTGCACCAGCACTTCGGCGATCGTCGGATTGCGCTTTCCCGGCATGATCGAGGAAGTGAGGCCGTCATCGGGGACAATCAGTTCGCCGAGCCCGCAGCGCGGTCCCGAACCAAGCAGTCGAATGTCATTGGCAAGCTTCAAAAGCGATGTCGCAATCGTATTGAGTACGCCCGAGACATCGACCAACGCATCGTGCGACGCCATGCCCTCCAGCTTGTGTGGATGCGTTCGAAAGGGCAGGCTCGTGCTGGCAGCCAGTTCCGCGCAGAAGCGCTCCGGGAACTGCGCCGGTGCATTCAGTCCTGTGCCTGCGGCCGTGCCGCCCTGGGCAAGCACCATGAGCTGTGGCAGCGCTGCGTCGATGCGCGAAATCGCCGCTGCCATCTGATGAGCGTACGCTGCGAAAGTGCGGCCCATCGTCGTCGGCACGGCATCCATGAGATGGGTGCGCGCGATCTTCACCACATCGGCGAATGCGCGTGCGCGTTCGTCAAGCGACGCCTGCATCGATACGAGCGCAGGTCGGAGACGCCCGGTCAGTTCGAGCGCGGCGCTCACATGCATGACGGTCGGAAAGCTGTCGTTGGATGACTGTGACGCATTGACGTGATCGTTCGGATGGACCGGCGACTTTGTCCCCAACGGCTGGCCGAGCAGTTCATTGGCGCGGTTGGCGATGACCTCGTTCGCGTTCATGTTGGTTTGTGTCCCTGAGCCGGTCTGCCAGATGCTCAGCGGAAAGTGATCGTCCCATTTCCCGTCACTCAGTTCCGTGGCGGCTGCCTCGATTGCATCGGCGAGATGCGGATCAATGACGCCGCACCCGCGGTTAGCGCGTGCAGCCGCACGTTTCTGCAAACCGAACGAGTGAGTCAGCGCGGCGGGAAAGCGCTCTTCTGCCGCGCCGAACACGTCCAGCGCACGCTGAGTTTGCGCGCCCCAATAGCGATGCGCGGGAATATCCACGGGTCCGAACGCATCCGATTCAGTGCGCGTATTCATGGTGGGCGTTTCCAGGTCGAATATGAACGGGCGGAGCTCATCACGCGTCAACGAGCGGCTCCGCATTCGAAAGCGGAAAGCGGCTGGATCACACTGATGCCAGCCGCCTTCGTCATGCGTCGATGCCAGTGTTCGATTAACGCAGGTTATCGAAGCGTGGCCGGACGAGGGTTCACCTGATTGAGGTTTTCGGGCGAAAGTTCGCCGTCGGTCACGCGCTCATCCGCTTCCGCGACTTCAGGAAAAAGCTCGGGATAGAGATGACGCTTCGCGACTTTCGCGTCTAATGTGCCCGACCAGCGCGCGACCACCACGGTAGCAAGGCTGTTGCCGATCGTGTTGCACGTGGCGATTGCCATCGACATGAAGCGGTACACGCCGAAAATGACAGCCAGTCCTTCCACGGGAAGAATGCCCGTGGACGTGACCGTCGCCGCGAACACAACGAACGATCCGCCTGAAACAGTCGCCGCGCCTTTCGACGTCAGCAGCATGAGCAGCAGGATTCCGATCTGATGTTCGATCGTAATGGGTACGTTGTACGCGTGAGCAATGAACATGACGCCCATCGACATGAAGATCGACGTGCCGTCCAGGTTGAATGCATAACCCGTCGGCAGGACGAGGCCCACCGTCTGTTTCGTGCAGCCGAGGCGTTCGAGCTTGATGAGCAGGCGAGGCAACGCGCTTTCCGACGATGCCGTGCCGAGCACGATCAGGATTTCATCTTTGATGTAGCGCATGAAGCGCCACATGCTGAAGCCCGCGAGCTTCGCGATGACGCCCATCACGACGACGATGAACAGAACGATGACCGCATAAAAACTCAGCACGAGTTGCGCGAGCGCGACCAGCACGGCCGTGCCGTTGCTGCCGACCGCGAACGCTACTGCGCCGAAGGTGCCGAGCGGCGCGAGCTTCATCACCAGATTGATGAACGAGAACAGCACCTGCGAAATAAGATCGAGCCCTTCGTTGATGCGCACGCGGCGGCTTTCGGGAATCGCCAGAATACCGATCCCGACCATCACGGCCAGCACCACGACCTGAAGTAATTCACCCTTCGCGAACGCGCCGATGAAGTTGTCGGGCACCAGATGCATCACGAACTCGGTGAAGCCTTGCGGCGCTGCCTTTGCCGCGATGACAGGCGCCGTGCCAGGTGTGACGGCCGTCATGCCTTTGCCTGTCTGCAGCAGGTTGCCCGCCAGCAGTCCGACGGCCAGTGCGATGGTCGACACGATCTCGAAGTAGACAATCGAGCGCCAGCCGACGCGCCCCGCGCTCTTTACGTCGCCCGCCGATGCGATGCCATGCACGATAGTGAGAAACACGAGCGGTGCAACGCCTGCCTTGATCAGCGCGAGAAAAATATCGCCGAGGATCTTCAGCTGCGCGCCGAACTTCGGAAAGATCAGGCCAACAGCAATACCAAGCACGAGTGAGATCAGCACTTGCATCCCAAGCTTGCGATACCACGGCCGCTTTGCCGGTGGCGTGACTGACCCGTTACCCGATGTGTTGTCGTTCGTCATGGTGTAGCTCCTCCGCAGCGTTCGTCAGATCTCGCTCGACAGCGCGATGGCGCGATCGACCATTTGCGGCGCGAGGCCCAGATAGTTGGCGGGATCGGTCATCGCGTTGATCGCGTCGCGATCGAAATGCCGGGTGACCTCTGGCAGTGCCGCCAGCGCTTCGGCGAGTGTGCCGCCGCTTTCGTTCACGGTACGGCACGCATCGTAGACGATGTCGTGCGCCTGCTGGCGGCCGGTGTAGGGTGCCATCTGCATCATCACGGCTTCGGCGACGATCAGCCCCTTGCTGATGCCGAGGTTATGCTTCATGCGATCCGTGTCGACGATGAGGCCGCCGAGCGCGAACTTCGCCTGATGGAGCGCACCCGAAGCGAGGATGAAGCTTTCGGGAATCGCAATCCATTCCGCGTGCCACGGTCCCGTTGCGCGCTCGAAGTCCTGGATCATCGCGTCGACCATCAGGCCGGCCTGCTGTCGCACGGCTTTCGCGGCTGCGAGCATCAGCTCGCTTGAAATGGGGTTGCGCTTTTGCGGCATCGTGCTGCTCGCGCCACGACCCTTGACGAATGGCTCGTACACTTCGCCGAATTCGTTGGACGCCATGATCATGATGTCGGTTGCAATCTTGCCGAGCGACCCGGTGACGAGCGCAAGCAGATTGACGGCCTCGGCGAAGCCATCGCGTGCGACGTGCCAGGTCGTCGCGGGCACGCCGAGTTGCAGTTCGGCGGCGAGCGCCTTCTGCACGTCGAAGCCCTTGTCGCCCAGCGATGCAAGCGTGCCGGCCGCACCCGCGAACTCGACCACGGCCACGCGCGGTCGCAGTTGCGCAATGCGCTGTTGATGGCGGTCGAACATCGCCAGCCAGATCGCGGTCTTGTAACCGAAGGTGACGGGCAACGCCTGCTGCAGATGCGTGCGGCCCGCCATCGGCGTGTCGCGGTGCTTCTTCGATAGATCCACGAGGATGCCGCGCAGTTCGCGGATATCGGCATCGATCGAATCGAGCGCGTCGCGGACCTGGAGCGCGACGGCCGTATCCATGATGTCCTGCGTCGTCGCGCCCCAGTGCACATAGCGGCCTGCCTCGCCGCACATGCCGACCAGTTGATGCACGAGCGGAAGAATCGGATAGCCGACGATGTCCGTCTCCTCGCGCATGTGGTCGAAGTCGATGCGCTCGATCTGCGACTCGCGCGCGATCACATCCGCAGCGTCGGTGGGGATCACGCCGACGCGCGCTTCCGCCTTCGCGAGCGCGACCTCGACGTCGATATAGCGCTGCACCAGCGCGTAATCAGAAAACAGGGCGCGCATTTTGGCGGTGCCGAAGGCGTCACGAAACAGGATCGAATCGAAGACGGTGCTGGAAAGCGGGGTGGTGCGGGTAGTCATGACGATGCCTTGAGTCGAGCAAGCGGGAGTGTGCGAAGCGCGGACAGGTTGCTAATATGTCCGGACATATGGAAGATAATATGTTCGAACATATCGTTCAAGTTATGATTAACCCTGGATGCGCATCGATCCCCTACGTTTCTCCTCACTTTGCAAAGCATGAACAGACCTCATTACGCCGACATCGCTCGCGATCTGACCGAGGGCATCGCCAGCGGACGCTTTCCTGTCGGCTCCTATCTGCCGACCGAACTGGAGTTGCGCGATCGGTACAACACCAGCCGGCACACGATTCGCGCGGCGCTAAACGAGCTTCAGCAGCTTGGATTCGTGTCTCGGCGCAAGAACGCCGGTACGCGCGTCGAGTCGGCGCAGCCGAAGAATGATTTCCGTCCTTCGCTGGGTTCAGTCGAGGATCTGGTGCAGTTCGGCTCGGAACATCTGCGGGTCATCCAGTCGGTAAAAGAGGTTACCGTGACCGGCAGACTCGCTGAGGTTCTGCAATGCGAAGAAGGTGCGCACTGGCTGCGTGTGTCGAGCCTGCGTATCGAACGCGACCGTTCGCGTCCGCCTCTCGGCTGGACGGATGTCTACATCGATCCGACCTACACGGAGATCGCCGAGGAAGCGAAGGCAGCGCCCGACACGCTGATCAGTTCGCTGATCGAGGCGCGTTACGGCCGCTGTGTCGTTGAAATCCAGCAAAACGTGCAGGCTGTGAACGTCACGAAAGAGATGGCTGAGCGACTTCAGATGCCAATCGGTTCGGCGGCGCTGGAAATTGTGCGCCGCTATATCGATTCGACGGGCGTGGCCTTCGAAGTGTCGGTGAGTGTGCATCCCGCCGACCGGTTCGCCGTATCGATGAGGCTGAAGCGCTCAGGAGCGTGAGGGTTTACACCGATCCATGTTTGGGTGATGCGACCGATATCCAATATGTACGGACATATCCGGTTTAATCCCCTGCGGGGCTCACGTCATCCAGCGGACATTTACACATGTTTTCGAAAGTCTCAATCAGGGCGCGGATCTCGCTCGCCTTCGGCCTGCTCGTCGCCCTGATGTTGGTCGTTGCCGCGTTCGGTCAGTGGGGAACGCAAGAGGGGAAGTCGGCGCTCCACGAAATCTATGCGGTGCAATTATCGTCAGCGGTCGCGCTTGGCGACACCAGGTACAACATGGCGATCGCGCGCGTTTCGATGGACCGGGCGCTCCTGCACCCGGAATCGCCGGACGTAAAAGTGCTTCTGCAAAAAGCACGCGCCTATCTGACGACGTCGAAGAAGGCCTACGAACGCTATCTCGCGCTGCCGAAATCCGCTGAGCAGCAAAAGCTGGCAGAGGCCGTCTCGCTGACATTCGACCGGTTGATCAAAGGTGCGATCGAGCCCACGCTGCAGTCGCTCGAAACGGGCGATGCGGTTGCCGCTAACCGGATCACGATGGACGTGATGCCGCCGCTGGCGCTCGCATTCACCAGGAGCACCGACGCGCTCAACGACTACCTGATGACGAGCGGCGAGTCGAGCTACGAGAATTTCCAGTCGACACTCAGCACGGTGGGCGGCGCATCGGTAGGAGCACTCTGCGTCGCCATCCTTCTGTCACTAGTGTGCGCGATCGGCCTGCATCGCGCGATTGGCCGTCCTTTGACCCGAGCGCTGGAGGTCTGTTCGGCGATGTCAAACGGAGACCTCTCAAACAAGGTTCAAGTGGAAGGCCGTCACGAGATGAGTGCGCTGATGCAAGGCCTTTCAGCGATGCAGGAGGGCCTGAGATCGACGGTCACAACCGTCCTATCGAGCAGCGAGTCGATGGCGAGCGCCACGAGCGAAATCGCATCGGGTAACTCGGACCTGTCCCGGCGTACCGAGGCGCAGGCGGCCGCGCTGGAACAAACGGCGGCAAGCATGGAAGAACTGACAGCAACCGTTGCGCAAAATAGCGAGCGTGTCGGATTCGCTACCGAATATGCCAGCAACGCATCGGGCATCGCGAAGACGGGCGGTGTCGTGATGGATCGCGCTGTGCGAACCATGGCCGGCATATCGGATCAGTCGACAAAGATCGCGTCCATCATCGGCACGATCGAAGGGATCGCTTTTCAGACGAACATCCTGGCATTGAATGCCGCCGTCGAAGCGGCCCGGGCGGGCGAGCAGGGTCGTGGCTTTGCTGTGGTTGCCGCTGAAGTGCGTACGCTCGCACAGCGCTCCGCCAGCGCGGCAAAGGAAATCAAGGCATTGATCGACGAAGCCGTGACGGGCGTGACTGAAGGATCGGGGCTCATCGATCAGGCAGGCCGCACGATGATGGAGATCGTGCAGTCGATCGAAAAAGTGAGCAACGTGATGCAGGAAGTAGCGGCGGCGGCGAAAGAGCAACGGGATGGCATCGAACAGGTCAACCGCGCTGTCTCACAACTGGATGAAACGACCCAGCAGAACGCGGCGCTGGTGGAAGAGACTACTGCGGCAGCACTGTCACTTGCCGACCAGGCGCAGACACTCCGGTCGGCGGCGAGTCGCTTTCGAACATAAAGGCGCTGAAGCCAGCAGAGGCTCGCTTGCATGGCGTCGTTGATGTGAGTGCGGCACCTGCGGAAGGCTGGGGACTTCCGGGTTCGGCCGCAACCCGCCGTTCACGTGCGCCGTCGGTCGGACGTTCAGGGGTCGGCTCTGCGGGACACAGCGAACGATGCCTTGATGATGGCTCGACTGCTTGCCGACTGTTTCCTCTCTGACCACAGTGAAGTATGAGCGCTGGGTTTACTCGGGCCGCCAGGATCGCGCGAACGATTTTCGTTGCTAGAAGCGGTACAGCACGGACGCCACGCCGTTGAGGTCGAGCCTCCGCTCGGTAATTGGACTGCCTGCGGCGTAATGCTCGAGGCGTCCCACAACGGCCTCGACGCTCGCCGACCAGTGCGGACTGATTTTGTAGGTTGCATTCACGTTGAAGTGAATATCGCGCATGCCGGAACCGGTATCGTAGTGCGGCAATCCCGATGCCGCGCTTTCCTGCGGCGTAATGCCGAACAGGGTCTTCGTATAGGTCGCGTTGGCCCAGGTGAGGCCTGGGCCCATCGAAATGAGCCAGTTACCGATTGGCGCCGACATGAATATATCGGCCGTCGCCGTCAGACCTTGTCCTGTTCCCGCGATGTCCTGATAGGCCGCCACCGCGCCGGTGAACGCCCACACCGTGTAATCGCCGAAGAGTCGCAGCTTCGGTCCGAAGTGCACATCGGGCAAGCCTTTTAGTCGCGCATCGTCGGACGACGATCGCGACTGGAAGTCGAAACTGACCGACATTCCGAGGTGATAGTTCTCTCCATGCAACACGTTGACGCCGAGCACATCTGGACCTTGTGAGAAAACACAGTCCTTCCATGAAATGTCCTGCACGGGGAACGGAAGCACCTGAAGCTGCGAGGAGCCAGGGTACTTCGGGAATACATACATGCCCGGCCCGACCGAGATTTTCCAGTTGCTGTCGGCCTGCGGTTCATCGGCGTATGCGACGCCCGTTGTGCAACACGCGCTTACCGCTGCGAGCGCTAACCATCGACGTCCAGAAGAGGTGATGTCGAGCCTCATGCTTTCCTCGCCACGGCGGCCAACTGTCTCAGGCGCCGCGCGAGCGCCCTTGATATGACTGGCGCTGGATTGTTGCAGGACGCCGAAGCCGCAGCACTTTCGCGCAGGAAAACTGCGCATTCCCGCGCGACGACCTCGCGTTCGTTGTCCGATGTGATCATGTGGTACGAGTCGTCGAGCCAGATAGTGCGAAGAAACGACGCCCCGACGTTCGCCACGACGTAGCGCGCGTTATGCGGGCTGGACGTCTCATCGTCGATCGCGTGAATGATGAGGCAGTCGGTGCTTATGCTCTTCAGTGTCCTGCGTACCGACTTTGCAAGCCGGCTCGCTTCGTGAAGCGCTGGCATAGCAATGGACGCGGGCCCCACTTCACTGATTCCGTCCCTCTGCATCACGCGTGCAATCTTCGAACGCAACGCCTCGTTGCGCAGGCCATATGGTGCGTGCTCGCGATAACGGTAGCGCGAGCGCAATGGTGTGTAATAGGCGTAGTCGAGCAGAAACCGGTACCAGGGGATCGCCCAGCCGTCATAGCTGAGTGTGATCGACAACAGTATCAACGCGCGCGCGCTCGGGCGCTCTTGAGCGACGGCGGCGGCCAGCGTAGCGCCCATGGAGAGGCCGCACACCGAAACATGCCGGTGTCGCGCGGCAAGCGCGTCGAATTCGGCGACGGCTGCGCTGATCCACTGCTCCATCGGTACATGTCCGGTGCCGGCGCTGTAGCCACGAAGTTCTGGCGTGTGAGTTGCGAAGCCTTCCTCGACGAGTGCGCGAGAGAGGAACCGCAATTCCGCTGGAGAACTTGAAAGGCCGTGCAAAATGAGAACAACATGATCGTTGCCCGGAGCAGCCGGAAATTGAGAGGGGTTCATGGTCAGTCTTCCGCCCGAAGGATCAGAAATTCGCCGGACGGGGTAATGAAGCGTTCGCACACACATTCGACTGCGTGCCAACCGTGTCCGCTCGATAGAAAACGCATGCGGTGGTGACCGGGCACCAGGCGGTTGTTCAGACGCGCGAGATCATCCTGATGCACTTGCGAATGCCTGGCGCCGTAGGCGATACCCGTAATAAACGATTCGTCGTCGATGACGCCCGCAGCCGCTGAGGTTCCCTCCGCCGCGACGAAGCTGCCGGGCGGCGCGCTCGTTGCCGGATCCAGCGCCTTGATGAGAATGAGCGATCGGTTGTGCTGCGCGATGTGATGCAGCATGCGATGCATTTCATCCGTGGCGCGACGCGCGAGCAGGCGTTCGTTATCGCCACGCAGCAGCATTTCATAGCGCGAGTGCGCTACCGACGCGAGCAGTTCCGCGCGATACTGCGCGCGTCTCAAGCGCTCGACCAGCGTGATGACAACAATCGTAATGATCGTGTACGAGAGCAGCAGGCGGATATCCGACGCATCGATGATGTCGATGCGTCCGTAGGGCGGGACGAACAGGTAGTCCGCGAGACAGAGTCCCGCCAGCATCACGCAGAGTGCGGGCGCGAGGCCGCAGTAATACTCTACGAGCACGGCGGCGATAAGAAAGGCGGTGCCTGGCATGATCGGGCCGAGCAACGGGTGAAGTATCGATCGGATGGTGGCGGCGGTAAAAAGTGCAGCCGCCGCGATGATCCAGCGTTTGCGGCCTCGCGATGCCCACCGTCGAGAGTTTTTGACTTTCATTCGTTTTATATGGCGACGTGACGTATTCCGATAAGCCGGTGATTGTGCCAGACACGTCTCTGACGTTACCCACAATCTGGGGCTAACTTAGTTGGACGGTAGTGCGCCTAAGCGTGGCGGCAAAGCTGATAAAGCCTCGCGCCCGGCACAGCCGATCTGCGCAGTAACGAGGAGTCGGCGGAGGCCAGGATGCCGCTTGCCCAGGCATTCATGCGCGCCGCGTGTCGCGTCGTCATTGCAAGTATCCGGGGTGCTCGGGAGCGGATTCGCGGGTCAATCTGAGAGGCCAAGTTTCAAGCTTGGGGTGCAATCACTGCGCAGCTCGACTTTTACAACAGCATCGGCCGGTTACTGCAGATGATCGCGATACCCCAGTCTCGGGAAGCAGCGCCAATACGCCGGGTCAGCGGCGATGCGAACTGCCGCTGGCCGCAAGTTGCGGACGCACTTGCCCATAATGGTGAGCAATTCATCTCGATCGCCAATCCGCAATACAGCCCGTCGCCTCGCCATCACGATGAAAGCCAGCCACGCCCGATAGGCCATGCCAGCAGCTTTCTATACACAGCTATGAGACCGCGAGTCAGTGAAGCGCCAGACATTCTCCATAGCGGAGCAACCAACGCATAGGCTACGCACGCAACGGCGACAGCGCCTGCCATGTCCAGCGGAAAATGCACTCCGACAAAGACGCGCGCCCATGCCACGGCAAGACCCGCCAGCAACATCGACAGCCCGTAGCGGCGCTCGCCGGCGAGCAGCAAGGTCAAGGCGCCGCTTGCCAACACGGTAACGTGGTCGCTCGGAAACGATGAATCCGGCGCGTGCTCGATAAAGGTATGGCCCAAGCCGATCATGAACGGCCGCGGATGCATCCACCCAAGACCGATCAGCTGATTGATACCGAGCGCCGCCAGGACCGCGCAGCACACTCGCACTGCGGCGGCGCGTCGATCCTCGCCGCCTGCGAGCCACAATGCGACGAGTAAGAGCGGCACGAGATAGATCACGTCATCAGCGATAAAGCGGGCTATGTCGATGAGCCACACGGGCGCCGATGGTGTCGCGTTGATCGACAGAAAGAGCGCGCGGTTCAGCGCTTCGAGTGCATTCATCGGTCTAGATCGCAGTGAAAATTAGCTGATCTTAGCCGCCGAACCTTATGAAAAGCTTAGGGCGCCACTGGTACGGTCTCCTGCTCCGATGTCAGGCATCGAGGCCAGGTTGCGCTACTCTTTTCGAGGCGACGACGACAAAGTGAGTTAATGAGCGGCATCGAGCGCCGTGTTCGGACGCACACTCCTGTGCGCACACACGCGATGCCACGTAAGATCCATCTTCAGTTCACCGCCGCCACGCCGCAAGATTGACAAGGCCTGCGCACCAGGCGGATCCGACGAAGTCTGCTCGAAGGGCTCGCTTTGATCTGGAGAGCGCGCGCGCCTCGACGTGACGCACGGTTCTTCTAACGCGAATGGAAGGCAAGAGCTTCTTGCCGCGACGCCTATAGCTCTTTCGTGGAAGCGCGAATGGAGCCCGCGAATCGCACGAACGCCGCCATCTATATTCGACCCGTCACACAAGCTTCGCCCGAGTTGCGGGACCACGATCATGGATTTCCCCTAAGAAAATCAATTGCCGTGAAAGCGGGGAGAAGGATTTGTCGTCCCATAATCGCGCCGTTAGTCCACGCGGCCAGTGCAACTGAAGATTGGCAAGCGGCCTTGTTAAAAGAAAAGGTAAAGCTGTCGATTAACCAACGTTTTGCATTCCGTTGTCTTCTCTTTTACTTTCATCTTTATTGTCATGGCAGTGGGGCAAAAAATGCCCGGCGGCGTGTGCGCGATGGAGCTAGTAGTCGTGCCTACAGGAATCGTGCTTGCGAAAATGCTCTCGCCGCGCGCGAATGCGTTCTCATCAAAAGAAGCACCGCGCTGTACCGAGGGCGTTTGACGAACTGCATCTGGGAATTAAAAACCTTGATTGAAGTTGTTTCACACGCGGCTTTTGCGGAGGGTAGTCGACCATGATGCGAAGCCTGCGCGCACGGCTGCTTGCCTGGCTGCTGGTTCCGGTCGCGGCGTTTATGTTAGTGACCGGCATGATGTCGTATGACGCGGCTTGCGAGACCGCCGGACTTCTACAGGACAACGCATTATTTGCGTCCGCGCGGATCATCGGCGAAGACGTCGATTGGGAGGAGGGAGCACTGATCGCGAGGATTCCGCCGGCGGCGCTGGAGATATTCGAGTCGCCCTATCAGGACCAGGTGTTCTACCGGGTCGTGAAGGGACGGGACCGATTGTTGGGCGGTAACCCCGATCTTGCGCTGCCTGCTTCGGGAACGCAGGGGCCCGTGTTCTACGACACCGTTCTGGACGGTAACCGTGTTCGTGCCGTGGCTTATGAGCGTGAGCTATACGACTCGGGTGCAATCGAGCCGGTCACGATCGTCGTGGGCAAAACTCAGGCCTCGTACCGGGCGATGCTGGCCAACCTCTGGCGTCCCCAGTTGCTGCGCGAGGGATGCATGCTCGCGCTCGTGATTGCGCTTGTGCTGATCGGGCTGACTTTCGAGTTGCGTCCGCTCGTCAGGCTGAAGGATGACGTCGCTGACCGCGATGCTCTGCAGCTCGAACCTGTGAATATCGAGCGCCTGCCATCGGAGCTCTGCCCGGTCGCCGACGCGATCAATCAATGCATTGCGCGGCTCAAGGTGCACGCTACGACGCAGCGCAAGTTCATCGCCGACGCCGCGCATCAGTTACGCACGCCACTCGCGTTACTCGGGGCGCAGGTTCAATGCGCGCGTCCATGCGAGAACTGCGGACCAATGCTGAGTGATGCCCTCGCGGGCATACGTCGCAGCACGGTGAAGATGACTGAAATGACCAATCAGCTGCTGTTGCTTGCACAGGCCGAGTCTTCGTCGCGCGAGCGCACGCCTGCCAAGGTCGACCTCGCCGCTGTCGTTTCATGCGTATTGGAGGAGCTCGTGGACGCAGCGCAGCGGCGGGGAATCGATATTGGCGCGGAGTTGAACGGAACAGCGTTCGTTGCCGGCAGCACGATGCTGCTTATCGCTCTAGTGACCAATCTCGTCGATAACGCGATCCGGTATACCCAGCCGGGCGGTCGAGTAACTGCAACCTGCGAGGAACAGGCGAACGACGTCCTGCTGCAGGTCGTCGACAACGGACCTGGCATTGCGCCGGAGTCGCGTGTCCATGTATTCGAGCGCTTCTATCGCGGGACGACTGACGCGGAAGGAACGGGCCTTGGACTGCCGATCGTGCGCGAAGTCGCGCACTCGCATGGTGGCAGTGTCGAATTGAAAGCGGTTGACGGGCACACGGGTCTCAGGGTGATCGTTCGTCTGCCGAAGTGGCGTGATTGAGGGGAGGCCGATGAAGCTTTTACTGGTCGAAGACAACACTGAGCTCGCACATTGGATCGCGCATCTGCTGCGCCTCGAAAACTTCGCGGTGGACAGCGTGCCGGACGGCGAGTGCGCGGACATGGTGCTGACAACGCAACGCTACGACGTCGTGGTGCTCGACCTTCGGCTGCCGCGGATGGACGGCAAGGAGGTGCTCGCGCGACTGCGACGCCGCGGCGACAGAGTGCCGGTCATCATGCTGACGGCGCATGGATCCACAGACGACAAGGTGGACTGTTTCAGTACCGGTGCCGACGATTACGTGGTCAAGCCCTTCGATGCGCGCGAACTGGTCGCACGCATAAAAGCGCTCATTCGCCGACAATCGGGCGATATGACGTCATGTCTCGCGTGTGGCGATCTGCGCTACATCTGCGACACCCGTGAGTTCTTCCACAACGACGCTCGGCTCGCGCTGCGGCGCCGTGAACATACCGTCCTTGAAACACTGATGTTGCGAAAGGGTAAAACGGTGTCCAAATCCGCCCTGATGGAAAGCGTTTTTTGTCTCGATGACGAACCGAGTGCGGACGCGATAGACATCTATATTCACCGCTTGCGCAAGCATCTCGCCAACTGCAGCGCGCAAATCACAACGTTGCGTGGCCTCGGCTACATTCTGCGGCCACAAGCTATCGAGTAACTTCAATCCAAACAGCGTCAACGTGGGGCGAATCGGTAGATCTACTTAGTTGTACAGATGGTACAGGAAAGGTGCGTGAAGGATTCAGATATCTACGATTCGACGATGGCGTGACGGGTGTCTATGCAAGATCAGGCAGAGCAAGGCCAAACGCGATAAAGCGCGATCACCAACGCCGCCAATGCAGAAGCAGAACCAGCAGATTTTCAACGCAACAACTCGAGGAGACAAACTTGAAGAAGAGATACCTTACGCTGGCAGTCGCGGCCGGTGTTTGCCAGGCGACCGGTGCGCACGCACAGTCGAGTGTCCAGCTTTACGGACTGATGGACCTGAGCTTTCCGACGTACCGGACCCACGCGGACGCCAACGGCAACCACGTCATCGGCATGGGTAATGACGGCGAACCGTGGTTTAGCGGCAGTCGCTGGGGTCTGAAAGGCGCCGAGGACATCGGTGGCGGCACGAAAATCATTTTCCGACTGGAGAGCGAATTCGTCGTCACCAACGGGGAGATGGAAGATCCAGGCCAGATTTTCGACCGCGACGCATGGGTCGGCGTCGAGAACGACACGTTCGGCAAGATCACCGCTGGCTTTCAGAATACTATTGCCCGCGACGCAGCCGCTATCTATGGCGACCCGTATGGCAATGCTCGATTGACGACGGAAGAGGGTGGCTGGACGAACTCGAACAACTTCAAGCAGATGATTTTTTACGCGGCCAGCGCGACCGGCACGCGCTATAACAATGGCGTAGCGTGGAAAAAGCTGTTCAGCAACGGCATCTTCGCCAGCGCGGGCTATGCGTTCGGCAACTCAACGAGTTTCGGCTCCAACGCCAATTATCAGGCAGCACTCGGGTATAACGGTGGCGTCTTCGACGTGTCGGGCTTCTATAGTCACGTAAATCGCGTTGGCTTTACAAACCAGACGTGGTCGGTGGGGGGCAACTATAACTTCGGCATTCTGCGCGCCAATGCAGGCTACTTCCGGTACCTCGGCAATCAGGGTTCGCTCGGTCAGCGTCAGGATAATGCGTGGACCGTGTCGCTCAAGCTGTCGCCGAAGGGTCCGCTCGACTACCAGCTCGGCTATCAGCAGATGCGCGTGAAGAACGCCGCGTACAACGGCGATGGCGATATCCCGAACGCAAACATTGGCGCGTTCGATCCGACCTCGGGCTTGCATAACGGCTTCAAGGAAACGCTGTATGGTTCGGTGTTCTATCACCTGTCCAAGCGCACCGAAGTGTATTTGGCCGGCGATTACATGAGGCTGCATGGCGGCTACACCGTGGGCTCGACGTTCGGTGCGACCAACCAGCTCGAACTCACGACGGGCGTGCGCACCCGCTTCTGATCCTTCCGGGCCTCTGTTTCTGGCCGATTCATCGACGAAATCTGCTCCAGCCTGCGGCGACGGTTCAATCCGTTCGCCGCTTTTTTCTGTTCCGCGGGTCGAGGACGACCACCATGTCCAGAAATACTACTGTCCGCTGAGCGCTGACCAACACCGTCGCCGTTTACACCGCAGCGCCGTTGCTCGTGATCACCATGTCGACTAGCGTGGCTGAAAGCGGCCGGTACGGCGCTCGAAAAAAATAGACCGGGGAGGCGACGCGCGAACAACTGACGAAGCAGGCGCCCAACACGTTTTTCAGTGACTACCGGAGCGCCCAAGCTCGCGCTGGAGGATTATCGGGCAGACCAGCAAAAGGCACGTTTCGCGTTGACGGCGTTGATCGTGCTGCCCATTGATCGGGCAATTCATCATTTCGAGCGGATTGCGGCGAGTGATCTGACCAGTGCGATCGATAGGCTGCGCGCCAACGGGATAGGCCGGTTGATGGCGCGGCGCTCAGACGGAACAGGAACCAGCTTCACCGTCCACTAGATGCGGCTTGACGCGGCTGACGGCGATAGGTGTCACGTTACGAAAGGGAGATACCTTGGCCAGCCTCTCCATACAACAAAGCGCTTTTCCGGAAAAAGAGAGTTCCAGGATATGCCCTGTTTCAAAACCGACGGCCGCTGTCAAATAACGAGGACGAGTAAAAGGAAAACATCATGAGGATTCGACACTTCACCTGTGCACTGCTCGGCGTCGTCACTATCTGGTCGACCGACTGCCTGGCCGCGCATCCCGATTACGCCTATCGAACGACGGTACAGCTCGCCGGCGGCAAGACGCTGACATGCGGCGTCAATGAACCTCTGCCGAACGGCGACGTTCCCGCTGCTCTCACCCGCCGCGAGCAAACGCAAGCCGACGTCCTCGCGACCCAACGCTTGCGAGTCCTCAGCGGCCCCGAATCCGGCTATCCGTCGCCTTACACCGCGCCGACCATCATTTGCTCGAGCGCAGGCTAGGGCTGGCTGCTCCGCGCCGTCCGGCGCCCACGGCGAAGATCAGGTGCGATGCACAACATCGTCCGGAAACGGATATGGCGCCGGCGGTCCAGGTCCGTTCACGGCCCGCTCAGCGCGTCGCATCCCACGCTTTTCGGAACGCCGAGGCACAAGACCTGCAAGACGCACGTAAGTGCACGTAAGCGCACGTAAGCGCACGATGGACACGTCGCCGGTCGCCCGTCGCCCGTCACCGGTCGTCGGCGCTGAATCCCCGTTGTCGAGTTACTCATTGAGGCCGCATTGAGGACACTTGGCGTGCGGCCAGTATTGCAGGCTACCACTGACAAGTGGCGCCCAAGGGCCGTCTGGATCGTGCAGCGCAATCAGTTGCCGGAAGCGCATCAGCCAGTTCGAGACGACGCTGTACTCGACGCCGAGACGGTGCGAATCTCGTCGGGTAGAAGAGGCTGGGACAGGAGCCGAGTCTTTGCCCATGCGCGGCACGCCCAGACAGGCCCTTGTCTCGCAGCGTCGACTCACACATCGCTGCGCCAGATCAAGGAAAGTGATGCGCATAGATTTTCAATGCGGCGGAGATGGTCTTTAGCGGTAGCGCCGGCCTCCGGCCTTGAATTTATACAGTTCTGGCACCAGCGCAAGCAGGATACGTTTGGGCGTGAATAACCGCGCCGAGAGGTGTGTCGCGACATGCCACGTGGCAGCAACGTTCATTTTGCGGAGCCTCATGTCGGGACCGACGAGCGCGCTGACAAAGTGCAGATCCCCAAGCGCATTGCCGATTATTTTTTCTCTTATCACGGCCCGTTCCGGTGGATCGAGTGCATCAAACGAGAGCCCTGACATTTCTCGAAGTATTCGATGCATGCTGTTGTAATGGTGGAGTGTTTTTGCTGCGACCATCGTTGAATCCGCCCGCAACCGTCTTTTGTATAGCCTTTGGTTCAGCACGGCGACTTTAAGCCTCTGATTCAGCATCAACGACACAAAAAAACAATTGTCTTCATATACGGTGCCATCCATGAAGCGCAGGTCGCCTATAGCAGTCCGTCGTGCGATAAGGCAGCATGGCGACACGCAATACCGCCCTTGTCGCAGCGATTGAACGACGAAATCTCCAGACCATATCGGTGAGTCGCCCAGCGGCCGCTGGTAGTAGTGTTCTTCGAGCCTGTACTCCGGTGAGCCAGGCGGGAAGACGACTGCCTCGAAGACGACGACGTCAACTTCCCGGTCCTCGAATTCCTTATGGCAGACACTCAAGGTATCGTTGTCGATGATGTCATCGCTATCCATGTAATACAGGTAGGAGCCAACTGCGACTGATGTGCCTAAGTTGCGCGCAGCGGACTGGCCGCGGTTTTGCTGACGGATATATCGGAAACGGGGATCGCGGGCACACAGCTTTTTCGCAATCGCGCCTGTGGCGTCTGTCGATCCGTCGTCTATGATAATCGCCTCCAAGTCGGTGAACGACTGTCCGGCAATGCTTTGCAGCGCTTCCTCGATGTAGTCCTGCACGTTGTAGGCCGGCACGATGATCGAAAAGGCTGGCATAGATACGTTCCTTGGCTAGTAGTTCAAACTGGCATGTGTCGCCCGCCGCCATACCCGTGATTGCAGGAGGACGGCCGGTTACGGCGACTTTCGGAAGAAGATTGGATCGACGCCGACGAGGTCGAATGCCTGCCGCGTTGACCGGCGGCGAAAGAGTGGAAAATGGAGCCCATGTTTTCACGCGCGCGCAATCGAAACAGTGGAAACCCTGGCCGTTATCGTTGGATTTTCGAAGGCTCCCGCAGTGGCTTGGATCCGGTCGGCCGCTTGACTGCTGGGCGAGCCCTATGCATTTACAAGTGGACCGGTTGATACATTTATCGCGGTATCAGCACGGCCACATTCCATCTCAGTCCAGACTGGACGTGCACAATACGGACACGATCAAGTTCCTCAAACCCGGCCCTCAACCGTTTCCATGTGTTTATGCCGTCGGCGTGATGCCACATGCTGACGACAAGTATTCCACCGGGGGCAAGATAACGTGCGAATCGCCCGAGATAGTCGTCCGGATTCCTAAGGTAATAGAGCACTTCGTTAAAGATGATGACGTCGAACAGTTGCGAAGTCTGGAACGTGGTGACGTCCGCTACGGCGAACTCTGCTCTTTGGATGTTCGCCTGGCGTGCCTTCTCGATGGCGGCTTCCGACAGGTCGATACCCAGGTAACTGGATATTGCGGCATTCGACAGCCAGCGCGCAAGGATGCCCGTGCCGCACCCAACGTCCAGAATGCGCGCCGCCGGTTTGAAGTGCAGGCAATATCCCACGATCACGCTGTACCGGCCGACTTCCTTTGTACTGGAAAGATAATCCCAAGCTCCGGAATCGTACTCGTCATTCCATGTCGTATTCGAGATCGAGGCGTTGTTCGGCTGCATAATCCACGCATTGATTGCAACCGGCATGAACTTATGAATAGGCCATTCCATAATTTTTTTGAGTCGTCTCGCAGTGCTTACAATCCCGTTGGAATCGAACAAAGCTACCTCCTTCGAGAATCAACGTCAGCAACGCGGATGCGAGTGCCCGAATTGATGGAATGGGCAGGCGCCTATTAGCGGTTGCAGAAATCATGCTAACGGGTGGACTGTGCATGCATCGATGACGCTCCTCGATAGGGCGTACTGTGGAGGACAAATGGCGGAAAGTCACTTGCCGGCGTGAGGGCGAGTGGGAGCGAAGGCGGCGTCGCTCGGCGCGATCGCATCGATATTCTTGGCGCGCACGTAGTTGCCGATGAGATCGCGTTCGACGTTTCGCAGACTTCTTTAAAGCGTTTTTCACGAAGTCTTAAGAAATACTTAAGAACCCTAAAAATCCAGCAGATCAGTGTGAGACGCCGTGAGCGTGTGCGGCGGTCGCCCCATCCGGCAATCTTTCCGGCGGTGTCGCTGCAGACCGACGTGCTGCCTTCGCCGCCCAGGCACTGGCCGCTACCATTCTGCGTACGCTCAAAATCGGCTCCCAAAACAATATGTGCGCCAGCCGCAATTGGATGCTTTGAAAGAGCGGGCTATTCTCCATATTGCTGCTTAAGAAACCCTTAACTCGCCGTGTTGTGCTTTAGCACGGGGGCTTCCCGGCACATTTCTTCTGCTTGATATCTGCGCACCTGCGCCTCCGTTCGCGGCTTGATTGTCGGCTGATTCGACGCGGAACCGTACCGACGGCTTTGAGTTCAGTGTTCGCGAGGGACGAGAAAGGCGCATAAGCGTCCGCTAAGGTTGCGTGCGTAATCTGAGGCAGTGCGTCGCAACATGTCCTAACGTTGCAGTCCACGACGGACACGTAAAGACACCGGCGTGCGCAATCCACCGCAGACTTACTCAAATGGAGTCCACCATGAAAAACCTACTGTCGATCAGCCTCGTCGTTATCGCCGCCGCCATGCCGGTTGCAAGTTTTGCGCAGCAACCCGAAAACGGTCCGCTGACCCGCGCGGACGTGCGCGCGCAAAGGGCTCAGGCGGCGCAAGACCATCGCACGCAGTCGAAGGTGCACTATCCGGCGACAGAGCAGTCGGCGAATCTGACCGGGGCCGCCGATACAGGCTACGGTAAGCAGCCCGGGGGATCGTCGGAATCGCGGACGGTGCCCTCGCTGAATGCCGTCTCGTCCGGCGCGGCGAGCGGACTTTTCGCACATCATTGAGCGATGTGCCGCACTCTCGAATACCGTTGCGCCGCTCGCATCCGCGCTAAGCTTCGCCAATCGGCAGTGACGGACGAGTCAGGAGATGCACCACCATGCGAATGTTGTTAGTGGAAGACGATGAGATGATCGGCGAGCCGATCATGGAGACCATGCGGCGCGCGGGCTATGCGATTGATTGGGCCCGCGATGGTCGTGAGGCCGAGCTCTCACTCGATCACGATGTCTATGATCTCGTGTTGCTCGATCTTGGGCTGCCGAAGGCGGACGGCGTAGACGTTCTCAACCGCTATCGTCGGCGTGGCGGAAGTGCCCCGGTGCTTATCCTGACCGCGCGCGATGCAGTCGAAGACCGCATCGCGGGTCTCGATGCCGGCGCCGATGACTATCTCGTCAAGCCCTTCGATCTCGACGAACTGGCGGCGCGGGTGCGCGCGCTGCTGCGCCGTCGCACTGGACAAACCAGCCCGCTGTACACGCACGGTGACCTGACGCTCGACCCCGTCAGCCACGAGGTGACGTTGCGCGGCGAGCCACTGTCACTGCTTCCACGGGAATTCAGCCTGTTACAGGCACTTATCGAAGAGCCCAGGCGAGTCTTCACCCGTTCCGAACTCGAGGAGAAACTGTATGGCTGGGGCGAGGAGGTCGGCAGCAACACGATCGAAGTTCACGTGTCTTATTTGCGGCGCAAGCTGGGGGCTGAGCACATCGTGACCGTGCGCGGCGTCGGCTATCGGCTCAAGAGGTGCGAATGACGTCGATCCGCCGCTGGCTGCTCGGGTGGTTGATCGCAGGGCTCGGTGCCGCGGTATTGACTGCAGGTTATGGCATTTTTCATACCGCGCGATTAGAGGCGAGCGAACTGTTCGACTACGAACTACGCACGGTCGCCCTTTCTCTACCGTCCACCCTTACCGACGGCAAGTCGTTAGAGCATCGCGGCCCCAACTTCGAGGGTCTCGCAGAAGACCGGCTTTTCATCGAAATCTGGGGCAACACCGAGACGCCGGTTTACGCGTCGCTGGGCGGTGTCGATCTTCCCCGGTTTCCCGCCGGCATTCGGACAATCGAACACCAGGAGGTTCACTGGCGTGTGTTCGGTGCACAGCAGGGCGATCGTTTCGTGCAGGTTGCGCAACCCGTATCGGTACGCAACGATCTCGCGTTGCGTCTCGCGCTGCGTACGTTGTGGCCATTGGGGGTATTCTTTCCGGCGATTATTGTGATCGTGCTCGTCGTCGTGGGCCGGGCTCTGTCACCGCTTGAACGAATTTCTCACGCGCTCGCGGCGCGCTCATTGAATTCACTTGCTCCGTTGCGTCTGGACAGGCGTAGCCCGGTCGAACTGGAGCCGCTCGTCAATGCGTTGAATGATCTGCTGAACCGGCTCGACATTGCATCACGTGCACAACGCACCTTCGTTGCAGATGCCGCGCATGAACTTCGCTCGCCGCTGGCTGCGCTGAAGCTTCAGATCCAGGCGGCCGAGCGTGATGGCTCGCTGACTAGTCCAGGCACGTTCGAGCGCATCAAGGGACGACTCGACCGGATGATTCACCTCGTGCACCAGTTGCTGATTCTTGCACGCGAAGATGCGCCCCGCGCTGATCAGTTTGAAGTCGTCAGTTTGCGTGGACTCGCGGAGCGTGCCGTAGCGGACGCTTCGTTTCTTGCCGAAGCCAGGAAAATCGATCTGGGCCTGGACTTCGCCGACCCTTCAATGACTGACGATCCGTATGACATCCACGCAGAAGCCGCCGGTATCGACGTCCTGCTGAATAACGTAATTGACAACGCTATCCGTTACACGCCGGAACATGGAAAAGTTGACGTGATACTTGCCCGGGCGGGAACTGAGGTCAGCGTAACGGTTGTCGATAGCGGTCCCGGAATTTGCGAGCACGAACTGGATCGGGTTTGCGACCGCTTCTATCGCAGCGCAGGGACAAAGGAGCAAGGCAGCGGTCTGGGACTGGCAATTGCGGCGCGCATTGCCGATCGGCATAACGCCACGCTTTGCCTGAAGAACAACAACCACCGGCCGGGGCTTAGCGTGGCTTTGACAGGGCTGCGCGGCGCCTGACGAAGTTAATCGGCATCGACGGAGTAATCACGCCGGGCGCGGACTCGGTAATGAATTCGCGCAGGCTCGGGCCGCCTGACTGTTCGGGTTTTCAAGGGACTGGCGCGGAAGCTTTCGCGCAACTGTCGCTCAAGTTCGCCGGCGTGGCGCCGATAAAAAGGCAAGCCATTCAGTTGCCAATGGCCTCACAACGCGCACAAACATGAAAGTCTCCACAAAACTCATTTCTTTGGTAGGTGCGGCCCTCGCCGGTGTCATCTGCATCGGCGCGATTGCGCTGACCCAACTCGACCGCGCGCTGATTGAGGGCAGAAGGGCGCAGATCACCGAGATGCTCAATAAGGCCGAACATCTCGCGCTGCACTACCAATCGCTGGAGGCGAGTGGCAAGCTGAGCCGCACCGATGCACAGGCTGCCGCGAAGACAGCGATCGCGCAACTGAATGCAAACGCCAGCAGTTATTACTGGATTACCAGCACCGACAGCATCAACCTGGTCCATCCGAATGCCGCATTGATCGGCACGAAGACCGGCGGCAACCGCACGCTCGAGGGCGATCTGACCGACACGCAAGCGTACGCGAAGGGCCTTCAGGAGCGGCACATCGCATTGGTCGACGTGCTGATCAAGCGAGCGCAGGACGCGCCGCTGGTCCCCAAACTGCAAGGGGTGGTAGCGATTCCGCAATGGCAATGGTGGATCGGCACCGGCTTCTTTTACGACGACATCAACGCGGTGTTCTGGCGGCTCGCGCGCACGCTGATCGCGATCGGCATAGTGATCTTCGCGGTGGTCGCCACGATGGCGTGGTTCATGACGCGCAGCATCCGTCGCACGCTTGGCGGCGAGCCGGCCGACGCGAGCGAGTTCGCCGCGCAGATCGCCTCGGGCAATCTCGCCGCGCAAATCGCGCTCGCGCCCGGCGACCGATCAAGCATGCTCTATGCGCTGAACGAAATGCGCGTGAAGCTGCGCGATCTCGTGCGCGACATTCAGAACGCGAGCGAAACGATTGCTAGCGGCAGCGGCGAAATCGCGCAAGGCAATACCGATCTGTCGCAACGCACCGAAGAGCAGGCAGCATCGCTGCAGGAAACCGCGGCGAGCATGGAGCAACTGACCGCAACCGTGAAGCAGAACGCCGACAACGCTGGCCAGGCGAGTGAGCTCGCGGTGCTCGCGTCGGACGCGACCGCGCGCGGCGGCGCGGCGGTCGATCAGGTGATCGGCACGATGCAGGAGATCGCCGACGAGTCGCACAAGATCGGGCAGATCATCAGCGTGATTGAAGGGATCGCATTTCAGACCAACATCCTCGCGTTGAACGCGGCGGTCGAAGCCGCGCGCGCCGGCGAAGAGGGGCGCGGCTTCGCGGTGGTCGCCGGTGAGGTGCGCTCGCTCGCGCAACGCAGCGCGACAGCGGCCAAGGACATCAAGGCGCTGATCGGCTCGTCGGTGGCGCGCGTCGAGGGCGGCACCGCGCAGGTCGCGACGGCCGGCGAACGGATGCGCGACATCGTGCAGTCGATCAAGCGCGTGAGCGACATTATGGCCGAGATCGCCGCCGCGTCGGTCGAGCAGAGCACCGGGATCGAGCAGGTCAATCGCGCGGTCTCGCAGATGGACGAAGTCACGCAGCAGAACGCGGCGCTGGTCGAGCAGGCGACCGCGGCGGCGGCGTCGCTCGACGAACAGGCTGCGCGTTTGAGGGCGACTGTCCGCGTATTCCGGCTTGCTCCGAATCACGCGTTGGGGTAAGCGGTCGGTTGACGCCGCCGCAACGCAACCAATCAAGCGTAGACACGGCGGTACGGCCAATGTCGGAAGTAGTCAGCCATTGGATTTCCGGGTTCGGCCATGAAGCGTCATTCGCTGGCTCGGGGGGGCGGTCTTCGCGCGGCCGAGCTCCCCTATAGACCCACGAACGTAATCTGCTGACGCGCGCTCTCAGGCATTCCCGGTGTTCTTGTCAGGACATTTCGATGCCAAGCGTCGTGATTAGACGCTCGCGCCGTTCGAGCGCCTCCAGCGAGCGCTTTCCGAGATGGGCCGCGACGACATTCATCAGGCCCTCACAAAACACCAGATATGCGCCCATGCTGTTGCTGAAGAAGCTGCTATCGTGCGGAACCAGGAACGCATGACGCGCGGGCGGCACGAGCGGCGAGGCGATGGTATCGGTGATCGCGATGACATCAAGCCCGGCGTCCTTGGCGGCGATCGCAGCATCGGCGACGCTGCGCGTATAGGGAGCGACGCTCGTGACGAGAACGACGTCGCCCGGCTCCAGCTGCGCGAGTCCTTCTGCGACGCCGAGCCCCTGTGAATCGAGCAGGCCGACGTCCGTGCGGATCATGCCAAGGCCATAGCAGACGAAGCTCGCGAGTGCGCTGAACTGGCGCAGGCCATGAACGCGTACGCGCTTTGCATCGGCGATGAGGCGCGCGGCGTCGCGCAAGTCGACGGGCGATAGTTGCGCGATGAAGCCTTCCACATTGCCGATCGATTCACGCGCGAGCTTCACGACCATGTCGACTTCGGGCGCGGCATCGTGGGCGTGCGTCCTGCTGCTCGCCACGAGCCGCTCCGCCTGCTGGCTATAAAAATGCCGATGACGCTCGGCGAGGCTGTCGCGAAACACGCTCTGAAAATCCGCGAAGCCCGCGTAGCCGAGCTTCGTGGACAGGCGCGTGAGCGTAGACGCATTGACATCGAGCGATGCGGCGAGGTCAGTGATCGTGCGCACCGCCACTTCTTCAGGGCGTTCGAGCAGCTTCGCGAGCACCGTGTGCGCCTTGCCGCCGAGCGAGACCTGGGCTTCGTCGCGGCCGATGCGTATCGCGAGTTCGCGCAGGCCGTCGACGCTGCGCGGCGGCACTTGCGCGCCGGCTTCAGCTTTGCTCGCGTGACGCCCCTTCTGTTTGCCTGTGTCCATTGATCATCCAGTACCGGGCGGGCTGCCCGGGATGTTCGTGAACCTGCCATTCTATGTGAGATGGACGAATGGCAATGTCGGCGGTAGCGAGGGTGTTTTCATCGTCAGGGTCGTCCGGATGCGTACGATGAATCGGCAGTGCGTGATCTTCACGATCCGCGAGGATCACGAGGCAATCGATTGCTTCGTCCGATGCGAGCATCGCCTCGCCCCGTGCCTGCCGATGGCGCGACGAATCCGTGACGATCTGCGAGAAGCCGTGCATCGAAGGATGAATCGCGTGGTTCGCATGCAGGGACGGCGCTTTCACTTCGACGACAGAGCAATCGTGCGCGCTGAATTCGACGCTGAGCAGCGCGGGACTGCTGCAAGCGCCGAGCGTCAGATGAAAGCCGCCCGCGCGCGGATTGTCACGCACGATGGACACGGCTTCATCCAGATCGACCGCGTCGAGAATCGCGCGTGTGAGCACCATGCGCGGCACGCCCGCGACGACTTCGCGCTGGCGCAGATTGTTCACGGTCACCGCAAGACCGCTGTTCGTGACGGCGAACGTATGTCCCGGCAGCGAGGCCGGATAAACGAAGGCCGCGAAGCCCGCGTTGCCTTGGACCCTGCATTCGGCAATCGCGCAATGTCCAGCAAAGCCGGGAAGACCGTCTTCGTTATGGCTGATGCGCCGCGCATCCGTGCCAGGAAGCTGCACAGTTGTGCAGCCATCGGGCGACATCGCCCAGAGATCGCCCCGGCAGTTCCAGAGAAAGACGTCCTCGAACGGCAGGCCGAGACCAATGGCCAGACCCTCGAGCTCGTCCCATACGCGCGGAAAGCGCTCGTGCACGAGCGCCGCCATAGTCTTCGCCGTGTCGCTGCCGCGCCATTGCATGACCGTTTGCCATGCACGGGTCTTCAATAAGTACGCATGCGTCGCGTGCGCGCCGGACCGGCCGAGTGCTTCGCCCGCTTCGCGCGGGGAACCGGAGATTTCTATAAAGCCGAGTGCTGCCATATTCGAGGTGTTTCGTGAAAGTTATCCAACATGTTGCAGAAAATCGCGCAGGCGCTGATTAGGCGGATTATCGAGCAGTTCCGCAGGCGGGCCATCGACGGTAATATGCCCGTGCTCCATGAAGATGAGCCGCGTGCCGACCTTGCGCGCGAACGCCATCTCGTGCGTGACCACGACCATCGACATGCCTTCTTCAGCGAGAGCCTGCATCACGCGCAGCACTTCCTGACGCAACTCGGGATCGAGCGCGGAGGTGGGTTCGTCGAAGAGCATGAGCTTGGGTTTCACCGCGAGCGCCCGCGCAATCGCGACGCGCTGCTGCTGTCCGCCCGACAACTCACACGCATAGTGCCCGACGCGCGAGCCCAGCCCGACCTTCGTCAGCAGTTCGCGCGCAAGCGACTCGGCTTCGGACTTGCTCATCCCGCGCACCTGGCGCGGGCCGAAGGCGACGTTCTCGAGCGCCGTCATCTGCGGGAACAGATTGAACTGCTGAAACACCATGCCCGCTTCCTGACGAATCTCGCGCATTTTCTTCGCGCCGCCGAGCACGCTGATGCCATCGACGACGAGGTCGCCGCCATCGATCTGCTCCAGCGCGTTGATGCAGCGTAGAAGCGTCGATTTGCCCGAGCCGGATGGCCCGATCAGCACGACTACTTCGCCCGCGCCGATGTTCAGATCGACTCTATCGAGCACGACCGTCTTGCCGAAGCGCTTTGTCACGCCCTTGAATTGCACCATGTGGCCGTTGTGGTTCATCGTATTCATAGGATGCGCATCCGCCGTTCCATCGTGCGCAGGCCAAAGCTGAGCGCGCCGATCATGCAGAGATAGATGAGCGCGACGGCAGTCCAGATTTCCACCGCGCGAAAGTTCGACGCCATGATCTCCTGACCCTGACGCGTCAGTTCGCCCACGCCTATCACGATGAAGAGCGACGTGTCCTTCAGGCTCACGATGAACTGATTGCCGAGCGCGGGCGTCATGCGCCGTAGCGCGACCGGGCCGACCACGAACGCGAGTACGCGCCAGCCCGGCATGCCAAGCGCGAGGCCGGCTTCTTTAAGACCGCGCGGCACTGAGAGAAACGCGCCGCGCACGATCTCCGCGATATACGCGCCCGAGTTGATAATGATCGACACGATGGCCGCGGTCATTGCATCGACGCGCACGTGCATCAGCAAAGGCAACGCGAAATAGATGAACATCACCTGCACGACGATCGGTGTGCCGCGCACGAACTCGATATACGTGAACGCGATCTTCTGGCATAGCGTGTTGCCGTATGCGCGCATCAGGCCGAACACCAGGCCGACGAACATGCCGCCCGCGAGCCCCGCGATGGTGATCAGCACCGTGAGACGCGCGCCGTGCATGAGTGCGGGCACGGCGTCGACGATGACCGAAAGATCGAACTGCATGATTATTCTCCGTAGCGCGGGGTGTCAGGACTTCGCCGGCTCGACGCCAAACCACTTCTTGTAGATCGCCGCATAGCGCCCGTCGGCTTTGATCTTCACGAGTTCGGCGTTGACCTGCGCGACGAGCGGGCTGCCTTTCGGGAACGCGATGCCGTACTGCTGCGCCATCATCTGCGGGCCGACCGCCTTCACCCGCGATTTGCCAGCGGTGTGGATGTAGTAAAGCACGTTCGGAGTGTCGTGCATCGCGGCATCCACGCGGCCGGTAGCGAGTTCGAGATAGGCGTTGTCAATGTTTGGGAAGGCGCGCAAATCGGTGTTCTTGAAGTTCGCTTTCGCATAATCGAAAGAGGACGTGCCGGTCTTGACCGCAAGCGTCTTGCCCTTCAGGTCGTCCGGTCCCTTGATCGTGCTGTCCGCCGGCACCATGAGCGTGAAGCCGCTGGCGTAGTAGCCGTCGGAGAAGTCAATTACTTTCTTGCGCTCGTCCTTGATCGTGATGCCCGCGAGCGCGACATCGACGTTATGCGTCTGCAGCGCGGGCAAGATGCCGCTGAAGTCCATTGGCTGCAGCTTGTAGTCGATCCTCAGGTCCTTGGCGATTTCCTTCCACAAGTCGATGTCGAAGCCGACGTATTCGTTGCCCTGTTTGAACTCGAACGGCACAAACGCGGTGTCGCACGCCACAAGCAGCGTTTCGGCGTAAGCCGCACCGCTGGCGAAAGAAAACGCGGCGACGGCGGCCACGGCGAGTTTTGCGGCGAGTTTCATGATCGACTCCTTGTCGAAATGGTTAGCTATGACGCAATGATATTTGCGTGTTGAAGTTATACGCAAATTTAGTTGCGAAGTCTCATCGATCAAAATACGGTTGCAACTAGGGGTTTACACCTAGTGCGCCTGTGACGGCACCGCCAGCGCGGCGTAGACGGGGAAAGGAACATGAGTGGCGACCTCCCAGGGTCGCAGCCATATGCGCGGAGCAGGGCATGGGAATGACACGCCCGCATCCTTCATATTCATCGGTTGGCGTAATACGCAACCTTCAGCTGTCGTGAAGGCGCTGGCTCTGAACAAGTCGGTTAGCGCGCTCATAAGGGCACTCCTGTCGCGACGCGCCGTGTTTAAATACCGAATTCAATCCGCCGAGCCCGAGCCTGTCCGTGCACACCTTCAACGAACTTGTCGCCATCATCCGCGACCGCTTTCCCGATCTGAGCCCGCAGTTCCAGGCAGGCGCCGCCTTTCTCCTGGACAACCCCGACGAAGTCGCCGTCCTGTCGATGCGCAAGGTCGCCGAACGCGCGAAGGTCCAGCCCGCTGCGATGGTCCGTCTCTCGCAGCTACTCGGTTTCCCGGGCTGGAACGAGCTGCGCGAAATCTTCGTGAGCCGCGTGCGCACGCGCCCGGAGCCACTGACGACGCGTGCACGCTCGCTGGTTAAAGGCGGCTCCGGCAACCAGCTCAGCCGGGAGCTTGCGCAGGCGCAATCACACAACCTCGAACTCACGCTGGCCCAGAACGCCGGGAGCGTCGTCGAAACGGCGAAGACGTTGAAGAAGGCGCCGCATATCCACGTCGCGGGTTTTCGCTCGTGTTATCCGGTCGCATTCAGCCTGCTTTATGGATATCGCCTGTTCCGTCCATCGGTGAGTCTCGTCAGCGGCGAAGCCGGCACGCTCGAAATGCAGTTGCGCGGCATCGAGAGAAAGCACGCAGTGGTCGTCGTCAGCTTCGCGCCGTATTCCGTCGAAGCGCTGCGCGTCGCGCAGGCGGCGGTTGAGCGCGGTGCGAAACTGATCGCGCTGACCGATAGCGCCGTATCTCCCATCGCGCTGAACGCCGATCACACGCTCATCTTCTCGCACGAATCGCCGTCTTTCTTTCCATCGCTCGTGGCGGCATCGGCGCTTGCGGAGATGCTGGTCGCGCATCTACTCGCGCTCGAAGGCAAGGACGCGATCGCGAATCTGCAACAGGCCGAAACCGCGCTGCACTCGCAGGGCGCCTACGCGGCGAGCTAGTCGATCGAGCCCCGCAGTAGTTCGCAGAGATCGGCGGCGATCGAGGACATCGACACTTGCCGATGCTTCACGATGCCGATCGAGCGTTGCACTTCTGGGTCTGCGATAGGAACTGTCCGAATGTTCGGCGCGAAGTGTGCCGACACGGCAAGCGACGGCACGATCGCGCAGCCGAGACCCGCATCGACTAGCGCGACGACGCATGAGATGTGTTCGACTTCGTAGAACCATCGCAGACTGATCGACTCCTGACCCAGCAGCAGTTCGAGCAGCAGCCGATTGCCACTGTCGCGCCCGCCGATGACGAGGCGCGCGTTACACAAATCCCGCAAAGACACGCTCTCGCGCGACGCCCACTCGTGCTCGCGATGCATCGCGAGCACGTATCGATCGGCCAGCAAGGGCTCGAAAATCAAATCCTCGTCGTCGCCAGGGTCGAGGCTGATACCGAATTCCGCAAGTCCCGCGCGTACCTGCCCGAGCACGAAGTCATGATTGCCGTCGAAGATTTGCACGCCGACTTGCGGGTATTTGTCCGCGTAACGCCGCAACACGGCTGGCAGCACGCGATTGACCACCGTCGGAATGCTCGCGAGCCGCACCTTACCAAAGCGTTTCTCGGCGATCTCCCGAATCGACGACAACATCGTGCCCAGCTGCGACATCTGCTGGCGCGCCATCGGCAGAAACTGGCGGCCGACGCCGGTTAACACAACGCTGCGTGTCGTCCGGTGGAATAGCTCGACGCCCAGCGCCTGCTCGAGTTTCTGGATGCGACGCGATAGCCCAGGCTGTGTGAGATGCAGCTTGTCAGCGGCTTTCTGAAAGCTGCCGAGCTCCGCTACCGCGACGAATGCTTCGAGTTCGGAGTTCTCTATTTTCATGACTGTTCCGCATGAATCCTTAAAAGACCCGCATTGGACACGCCTATTTTGTGCGTCGAGCATTGTGACTGAAACAAAAAATCATCAGCGAGGAGGGCGAAGCTCGTGCACTTTCAATTGATCATCCGCAACGGCGACGTCATCGACGGCACGGGCGACGCGCGCTTCGCGGCCGATGTCGGCGTGAACGACGATCGCATCGCGGCGATTGGCGATTTGTCGGCGGCGAGCGCGGACACGACCATCGACGCGGCGGGCAAGATCGTCGCGCCCGGGTTCATCGACAGCCATACGCACGACGACGCCTTCGTGCTCACTAACCCCGACGTCACGCCGAAAGTCGTGCAGGGCGTGACGACGGTGATCGCGGGCAACTGCGGTATCAGCCTCGCGCCGCTTTCCGCCGATGCCGTTCCGCAGCCGCTCGATCTGCTCGGCGCGCCGGAGTGCTTCGCCTACGACAGCTTCGGGGCCTATCTCGCCGCGCTCGAGCGGGCGCCCGCAGCCGTGAACATCGCGGCGCTGGTCGGCCACTCGACGCTGCGCGTGCGGCACATGAGCGATCTCGCGCGCGAAGCGACGGCAGACGAACGCAGGCGCATGGCCGCCGACGTCGAAGAGGCGATGCAGGCGGGCGCGTTCGGCGTGTCGTCAGGCACGTTTTATCCGCCGGCCGCATCGGCGAGCACGCAGGAACTGATCGACGTCTGCGAGCCGCTCAGGCGGCATCCCGGCGTCTTCGCCACGCACTTGCGCGACGAAACCGCGGACATCGTCCCGTCGATGCAAGAAGCTTTCGCTATCGGCGGAGCGGTCGGCGCTAATCTCGTGCTCTCGCATCACAAGGTCGCGGGCAAGGAAAACCACGGTCGCTCGACCGAAACGCTCGCGCTCATCGACGCCCAAAGCGAGCGCCAGCCGCTTTGTCTCGATTGCCATCCGTATCACGCAACTTCGACGATGCTACGCGCGGACCGCATTCGCCAGTCGTCGCGCGTCATCCTCGCGTGGTCGACGAAGCGTCCAGAGCTCGCGGGCAAGGACTTCGCGGACGTCCTGCCGCTCTACGACGGTTCGATCGAAGCCGCCATCGAGGATTTGAAGCCCGCCGGTGCCATCTATTTCGTGATGGACGAAGGAGATGTGCGCCGCATTTTCAGTCACGAGAGAACGATGGTCGGTTCCGACGGGTTGCCCAACGACACCGCGCCGCATCCGCGCCTCTGGGGCACGTTCCCGCGGGTGCTCGGCCATTACTCACGTGACCTCAAGCTGTTCCCGCTCGAAACCGCTGTGCGCAAGATGACGGGGCTTACCGCCGAGCAATTCGGGATTGCCGGGCGCGGACACGTCGCCGAGGGTAGCTACGCGGACCTCGTCGTGTTCGATCCGGACGAAGTCATCGACCGCGCGACGTTTGATGAACCGAAGCTCGCGCCCAAGGGTATCGAACACGTGATCGTGAACGGCGTGCCCGTGCTTATGCACGCCCAGCCGACCGGCGCGCGACCGGGGCGCCCGCTGCGCCGCAGTCGCCCATAATCCCCAGCCGATCAGAGACCGACATGTCCACTTCTCATCAAACAACGCCGCAGTCCGCCGTGCACGCCGTGCCGCCGGCCGACGCTGTTTACCGCAAGGTGACGCTACGCGTCATTCCAATCATTCTGCTGTGCTACTTCTTCGGTTATCTGGATCGTGTGAACGTCGGCTTCGCCAAGCTGCAGATGATGAGCGACCTGAGTCTGACTGAAGCGGCATACGGCGTCGGCGCGGGACTCTTCTTCATCGGATATTTGTTGCTTCAGGTGCCCGCCGGTTACCTGGTAAAGCGCATTGGCGTGCGTGCGTGTCTCGGTGGCTCGCTGATTGCGTGGGGAATCGTCTCCATCGCCACATTGACGACGGGCAACCAGACAGCGTTCTACGCGCTGCGCTTCCTGCTCGGTCTGACTGAAGCGAGCTTTTTTCCGGCGGTCATTGCGTACTTCAGTCTGTGGTTTCCGTCATATCGTTTAAGCAAGGTGATGTCCCTGCTGTTTCTCGCGATGCCACTCGGCGTGATCATCGGCGGGCCGCTGTCGGGGTGGATCATGGACGCGACACACGGCGGATGGGGAATGAACGGCTGGCAGTGGATGTTCCTGATTGAAGGGCTGCCCGCTGTCCTCCTCGGCTTCACGCTGTTCGCGATGGTCGTCGATCGCATCGACGATGCGAAGTGGCTTTCGCCCGATGAACTCGCGACAGTGAAGGGCGAACTGGCACGCGAATCGTCGGACAAGAAGCAGGCACTTCTGCCCGCGCTCAGAGAGCCGACGCTGTGGCTGCTCTGCGCGATCTCGTTTCTCTATAACGTCGGCAACTACGGTCTCGTTTTCTGGATGCCGACGATGGTCAAGGCGCTCGGGCATCTCACCAACTTCCAGATTGGCGTGGTGAGCGCGATCCCGTATCTCGTTGCCGCCGCCGCGATGGTTGTCAATGCCCAGCACTCTGTGAAGACGCGGGAGCGGCGCTGGCACACGGCCGTGCCCGTGTTCATCGGCGGCGTCGCGCTGATCGGCAGCGTGGCGGTATCGAACGCGCCGGTCGCTGCCGTCGCATGCCTCACGGTCGCCGTTGCGGGCATCATGAGCACCCTCGCGATGTTCTGGAGCCTACCGTCGCGCATCCTCGCAGGCACGGCGGCTGCGGGAGGCGCGGGTCTCGTGAACGTCGGCGCGGCTGTCGCGGGCTTCGTCGGACCGACGATCATGGGTTTTCTCAAGCAGGTGACCGGGAGCACGACCTCCGGCGTCGCGATCCTCGCAATCACGCTCTTTCTCGCGGCGCTGTTGATCCTTACGATCCCGGGGCGTTACATCAAGGCGGCGCATTGAGTCTCCACGTACGGCTATTGACAACATATGTTGTATTGCGGTTAGAATTGTAAATCGCGTGTTGCGCACGTCCTTCGCATCCAGATTCGCACCAAAGGCAAAATCACATGACCACGGTATTTCATCGCGCGCCGCGCGCTAGTCTGCCCATCGCCGTGCGCGGCGACGGCATAGAAATCGTCGATTCAACCGGCACGCGCTACATCGACGCGTGCGGGGGCGCGGCCGTTTCGTGTCTTGGGCACAGTCATCCGAGGGTGATCGAAGCCATTCAGCGACAAGTGCAGCAGTTGCCCTACGCACACACATCGTTCTTCACAACCGAGCCTGCCGAAGCACTCGCCGATCTGCTCATCGAAGCCGCGCCGCGAAATCTCGGCCACGTCTACTTCGTGTCTGGCGGCTCAGAAGCGATGGAAGCCGCGCTAAAGCTCGCGCGTCAATATTTCGTCGAGAAGGGTCAGCCCGAGCGGCGGCACTTCATCGCGCGCCGGCAGAGCTATCACGGCAACACGCTCGGAGCGCTCGCCATCGGCGGCAACGCATGGCGCCGCGAGCCGTTCCTACCGATTCTGATCGAAGCGCATCACGTAACACCCTGCTTCGCCTATCGCGAGCAGCAAGCGGGCGAAACCGACGAAGCTTTCGCGCAACGTCTGGCCGACGAACTTGAAGCGAAGATTCTTGAACTCGGCGCGCAATCGGTGGCGGCATTTGTCGCAGAGACGGTCGTCGGCGCGACGGCGGGCGCGGTGCCGCCTGTGCGCGAATACTTCCGTAAGATTCGCGCAGTCTGCGACAAATACGGCGTGCTGCTGATTCTCGACGAAGTGATGTCCGGGATGGGCCGCACGGGCCACCTGTTCGCTTGCGAGGAAGACGGCGTTTCGCCCGATATTCTCGCGATCGCGAAGGGTCTCGGCGCGGGTTATCAGCCAATCGGCGCGACGCTCGTCAGCAACGAGATTTTCAACACCATCGTCGGCGGATCCGGGTTCTTTCAGCACGGTCACACGTATATCGGCCACGCGACGGCGTGCGCGGCGGCGCTCGAAGTGCAGAAAGTCATCGCCGAAGAACAGTTGCTCGACAACGTGAAGGCGCGCGGCGAACAACTGCGCGCGCGGCTGCGCGAGTGGCAGGCAAATCATCCGTTCATCGGCGACGTGCGTGGGCGCGGCCTCTTCACCGGTGTTGAACTGGTGCAGGATCGCGCGAGCAAAACCGCGTTCGATCCGAAGCACAAACTGCACGCGATCATCAAGAGCGAGGCGATGAAGCGCGGCCTTATGGTGTATCCGATGGGCGGCACTGTGGACGGCCGCATCGGCGATCACGTGCTCATTGCGCCGCCGTTCATCACGACCAGCGCGCAGATCGACACGATCGTCGAGCGCCTTGCAGATGCGATCGACGGCGCGCTCGGGCTCATCGGCGTGAAGGTGGCATGAACGACGCTGCCATGAAAGGATGGGCGGCGACGCTCGACATCGCGTTGCCCGACGCGTTACTGCCCGGCGTTGCATCGCTGCTCGACTCGATGCATGCTAGCGCGCGTGCACTTGCCGTCGCTCTCGACGAAGCGGAACCCGGCGATGACGCAGAGAGCGCTTGAAATCGCCGCGGATGTGCGCGCACGAAAGCGTTCAGCCGTCGACGTGACGCGCGAAGCGCTCATTGGCATCGAACGCGCGAACGCCTCGCTCAACGCTTTTCATCACGTTTTCGTCGACGAGGCGCTCAAACAGGGAACGCGTATCGACGCGCTCGTCGCGCAGGGGCTCGATCCGGGGCCGCTTGCCGGCGTGCCGTTCGCGGCTAAAAGTAACTTCGCTATCGGAGGCCACACGACGATCGCCGGCTCGCGCGCGCGGCTCGGCATACCGGCGGCGATCCGCGACGCCGATGCGATCGCACGGCTGAAGCGGGCCGGCGCGGTGCTCGTCGGCACGACGCACATGGACGAGCTCGCGTGCGGTGCGACCGGCGAGAACCCGCACTTCGGTCCGGCGCGTAATCCACACGATGTCGATCGCATGACGGGCGGTTCGTCGGGCGGATCCGCTGCCGCTGTCGCTGCGCGATGCGTACCGCTCGCGCTCGGCAGCGACACCAATGGCTCGATTCGCGCCCCGGCCGCGCTGTGCGGCGTATGGAGCATCAAGCCGACTTTCGGCAAGCTGCCACGGCAAGGCGTGCTCGCTTACGCCAGTTCGCTGGATTGCATCGGCGGCTTTGCGAACGATGTCCAGGATCTCGCGGCGCTTTATTCTGTACTCGATGGCAAGGCATCGGACGAGCGGGATTCGTGCCTGAGAGTCGGCATATTGAGCGGGTACTTTGAAACGTACGCATCGCAACAGGCGTGGGACGCGGTGCTGGAAACAGCATCGCTCATCGGGCCGCACGAATTGATCGACATGTCGGAGGACGATATGCGGCTCGGGTGCGGCGCGGCGACGATCGTCTCAAACGTGGAGGTAGCGACCGCGCACGCGGGTCTTCTCGACGCGGCAGAAGACACTGTCTCGCCCCGCCTGCGCACGCGCCTTCTCGCCGGCGCGTTGACTCCGGCAGCGTGGTATGCCCGTGCGCTAGACTATCAGCGGCGCTTTCGCGCGAGCATGGTGCGGCTCTTCGCCGACTTCGACGTCCTCCTCGCGCCGTGCACGCCCTTAGCCGCGCCGCGATTCTCCGACGCGACTATCGCGGTCCGCAATCACGAACTTGAACTCGCGAAGCATCTTGGCATGTTGACCCAGCCGGTTTCCTTCGCCGGACTGCCTGTCGTTACCGCTCCCGTTTTGCGCGACGGTCATATGCCGTTCGGCGTACAGATCATCGGCGCACCGTTTGACGAGGCCGCGTGCTTTGCGGCGGCACGACGCATCGAGCAAGGCCTCACGCACACCTCACGGACATCAATCGAATCATGAATAAACGACTTCCCGACTTCCAGATCGCCACCGCGTCCGACGAACAGAAGGCCGTTCTGGAGGACATCCTGAGTGGCCCGCGCGGCAACCTGAACGGGCCGTTCCTCGGCTGGATCTTCAGCCCGGAACTTGCGCAGAACGCGCAGAAGCTCGGCGCGTTCTGCCGCTACAATACCGGCCTCCCGCTGCGTCTTTCCGAACTCGCGATTCTCGTGACTGCGGCGCGCTGGCGATCGCAGGCGGAGTGGCACATCCATCATCCAATCGCGCTCGAAGCCGGCCTGCCCACCGATGTGGCTGAAGGGCTGCGCACAGGGAAAACGCCGAGCTTCGCCGATGCCGACGACAAGATCATCTTCGATTTCGCCACCGAGCTCTACGACACGAAGCGCGTAAGCGATGCTACATACGACGCCGCTGTCGCGCGCTTCGGTCTAACGGTCGTCGTGAATCTTGTCGGGTTGCTGGGCTACTACGCGCTCGTGGCAATGACGCTCAACACATTCGGGATGCGCGCTGAGGGGCAGACCGAGCTGCCCTTCGCGGAGTGAAGCCGGTTCGCCGACGTGTTACTCGAATGCCTTGTCGTTTGGCTCGGCAAAGAGCTTCTGCATCGTCCCGCTCATCGGGAATTCGAAATTGATGTTCTTCGGCGGCACCGGTTTCGTGAACCACTTGTCATACAGCGTCTTGATCTCGGGGCTTCTCATCACCTGGCTCATTGCATCGTCAACGAGCTTTTTAAACTCCGGGTCGTCCTTGCGCATCATGAAGCCGTAAGCCTCCGATGACTGCGGCGTTCCGACCAGCGCCCAATCCGAGGGCTTTGCCGTCAGGGAGCGCGTGCCGGCCAGCAGAACATCATCCATCATGTAAGCGACTGCGCGGCCGGTTTCAAGCGTCGCGCGTCCCTCGCCGTAGTCCTTCGCGCTGATAATACTCATGTTCATTTTCTTTTCTTCGTTCATCTTGCGAAGAATGCGCTCGGACGTCGTGCCCTGATTCGTCACTACGGTTTTGCCCGCAAGATCGGGAAAGTCCTTGATGCCGGAGTCCTTCCTCGTGAGCAGACGCGTCGTCGCGACAAAGAAGGTGTCCGAAAACGCGACCTGATTCTGGCGAGCCGTGAGATTCGTCGTCACGCCGCATTCAAGATCGATCGTGCCGTTCTGTACAAGTGGAATGCGGTTCTGCGATGTCACCGGAATAAAGCGTACGCGCAGGTCCGGGTGCTTCGTCTTCAACTTCACCGCGTCGATCACCTTGTTGCACAAGTCCTGCGAAAAGCCAACCACGTTGTTGTTGGTATCGACATACGAAAACGGCACGGATGTTTCCCGATGGCCGACCGCGATCAGATTGGTGCTTTCAATCTTGGCAAGCGTCGGCTGGCTTCCTTGGCCGTAGCTCGTCCCTGTGACAAGCGAGAGCGTGGCAAGCGCGAAAGCTGATGTGAGCAGCGGCTTTGTTTTCATAGATTACCCGTCTGATGTGTATGATACATATGTTGCCATAAAACAAAATACAGCTACATATGTATTTACCCATGGTTCCGTGATCGCGCTGACTGGCATGGGTTGTCACTTCGATCAAACGCTGGCGGCGCTGCTTGGCCTCGTTGGGAGTGTAAGAAGTGTTGTTACCTGGAAGGCGGCGACGTCCGTTCACTCACGCGCCAGTTCAACCGCTTGATTGAGACGGGCAGGAGAGCGTCCGCTGTGCTTCCTGCATGCAAACTGCGTGGAATAGGCTCAGTTCCGCCGACCACAACGGACCCGACGACTTTCCGCACGCCGACGCGCTGGCCGCGCTGCGCGCCTGGTATGCCGGCCTGTCGACCCGCGAAGCCGTCGCCCGCTACCTGCGGGACGGACATCAGGGCGGGCAGGGCAGCCAACCTGTCGGCGCGTTCAGCCGCGCACGCGCTGTCGATCCTCGGCGCGCTGTTCCGCTGGCTGATCGAACAGCGCTATGTGCTCGCCGACCCGTTCGCTGGCGTGGAGGTCAGGGGCGGCGCCAGGACAGGGGATCTCGATGCGTCACGCGCATTCACGGAAGGCGAATGGCTGCTGGTTTGGTCGATCGCCGACGGACTCGAATGGTCGTGTGGCTGGTCAGCACCCGTCGCCCAAAGGCTCCGTTTTCTGCTCGATTTCGGTTTTGCAACCGGCTTGCGGGCCAGTGAACTGGTCGGGGCAATGCTTGGCCACATCGACAAGGATGCCCGCGGTCAGCACTGGCTGCGCGTGACGGGGAAGCCACGGACGTTCCGCCGCCAGCACGACCGTCAGGCGATGCTGGAGGACCGCCTCAATGATCTTCACGCGCTCAAGCTCGTGCATGCTGATCGTGATGAATCCACGTCCGTCATGGTCTGGCTCCGGGCTGGCTATCTCACGGCAGCATGCGCCACAGCAGGCAGCCCGAAGCAGGAAACCGGACATTTCTATTTAGCGGAACGCGACATCTGAACTTGGGACTCACATCCATTCCGTTGATAATTTATCTTATGTCAAATAGCTAACGAGGCTCTCCCGCAAGACGACCTCGCCCACCAAATTGCCAAATAAGAAGACGGCGTGCCCCATCGTTCAACTGTCGGATTCATCGCCTTCCGCTCACGTCGACTGCCGGCGCACCAGCGTCGGCAACGGCGCGACGACGGAAGCCGGCGGCGCAGCGGCATCCGGCGCATGAATCAGCCGGATCAGCAACTCGATCGACGCCTCCGCGATGGCTTGCGTGTTGATCGCCACCGTTGTCAGCGAGGGCCGCACCTGGTGCGCCAGCTGGATATCGGTGATGCCGATCACCGACACGTCGTCGGGCACCTTGCGTCCGAGCGTCGCAAGCGCCTGCAACGCGCCAATGGCCAGCAGATCGTTGGTCGCAAACAGTGCGCTCAGATGCGGCTCGCGCTCCATCAATTCGATGCAGGCGGTGAAGCCTGCGTCGATCGTGTCGGGAATCTGCAGCACGGCGGCGTCGTCGGGTTCGAGGCCCGCATCGCGCATCACCGATCTGAAACCGTTCGCGCGCGCGTCCTGCAAGCCGCCGCAACCGTCTCCCACCAGCATGCCGATGTCACGGTGTCCCAGTTCCAGCAGATGACGCGCCGCCAGCGCGCCCGCGTGCGCGAAGTCGACGGCGACACACGGCAAGGCGGGCAACTCCTCGGGATGCTCCCATAGGCTCAACACGATTGGCGCGCCGACCGCCGCGGACGCGCACAGCTCGTTGATCGCGATGTCCGTGTTCAGCACGAGCACACCTTCGGCAAGCGTGCCGGCGATCTGCGTGAGGTACGCGCGCCCGGTCTCGGCGTCGTCGTCGGTGTTGCACACCATCAGGAAATAGCCGGCGCGACGCGCGGCGCGTTCAGCCGCCAGCACGAACTCTGGATAGAACGGATTGGCGATGCTGGAGAGCATTAACGCGAGGGTTGGCGAACGGCCCTCCGCGAGCGCTCGGGCATTGAGATTCGGCCGATATCCCAGTTCGCGGATTGCGCGCATCACCCGCTCGGACGTTTCGGGCCGCACTTTGTCGGGATTGCGCAGCACGTTCGAAACGGTCGCCGCCGTCACATTCGCGCGACGCGCGACATCACTCAATGTGGCCATAAGCAGAAGATTAAGAATTTTCCCATATTCAGGGAGTGCCAATCAGATGTTGCGCGACGCATCCGGCTTGCGCTACCTTTTCTCGAAACGATCAGGAGACAGTCATGAGCACCCTGCCGCGCATCCCCGAATTTAACCGCTTAAATGCCCGCACCGCAAGCGTTTCGGCGTTTTTCGTCAACCGCTTTTTAAGCGCTTAAACGGAGGACGAACCATGGCGGCCATTTCCCTGCGCGGCATTCAGAAAACTTTCGACGGCAACGCGCCGGTCCTTCGCGACCTGAACCTCGAGATCGGCGAACACGAGTTCTGCGTGTTCCTAGGCCCTTCGGGTTGCGGCAAGTCGACCTTGCTGCGCATCGTCGCCGGACTCGAAGATCAGACCGACGGCGACGTGAGCATCGGCGGCCGTACGATGAACAGCGTGCCGGCTGCCGAGCGCGGCGTCGCGATGGTGTTCCAGAGTTACGCGCTGTTCCCGCACATGACGGTCTACGAGAACATGGCCTTCGGTCTGAAGCTGGCGAGAACGCCGAAAGCGGAGATCGACCGCAAGGTGCGCGAAGCGGCGCACGTGCTGCAACTTGATGCCCTCCTCGCGCGCAAGCCGCGTGAACTGTCGGGCGGGCAACGCCAGCGCGTGGCGATCGGCCGCGCGATCGTCCGCGAGCCGGGCGTGTTCCTGTTTGACGAACCGCTGTCGAATCTTGACGCCGCGCTGCGCGGTCAGACGCGTATCGAAATTGCGCGGCTGCATCAGCGTTACGCACAGGCGAGCGTCGTCTATGTGACGCACGACCAGATTGAAGCGATGACCCTCGCCGACAAGATCGTCCTGCTGCACGCAGGTGCGGAAACACAGCGCTTAGGCAGCATCGCGCAGATCGGTGCGCCGCTGGAGCTTTATCACCGGCCGCGCTCGAAGTTCGTTGCGGGCTTCATTGGTTCGCCGCGCATGAATTTTATCGACGGCGTCGTGGAGCGCATCGCCGACGACAGCGTGGAAGTCAGCATGCCCGGCACCGCGTTGCGCGTGCTGGTCGACGGCAGACGCCTCAAACCAGGACAGCGCGTCACCCTCGGCATTCGTCCCGAACACGTGCGGTTCGACGGTGGCACGCAGACGCTCGCCGTCAACGCATTGCTGACCGAACAACTCGGCGAGCACAGCTATCTTCACGCCGACCATGCGGGCGGCACGCTGATCGCGAAAGCGCCCGGCGACCTGCATGTGCGCAACGGCGAGCGGCTCGCACTGCATCTGCCGGCCGATGCGTGTCACCTGTTCGACGAAGACGGCATTGCACTGCACCGGACCATCGTCGGCAACGCGCAAGCCGTCGCGCTACAGACGGCATGAGAATGCGGCGCGCAAGGCTCGCAACAGGCCTTGTCGCGCGCGAAACGCCGCAGCCGGTCATAGAGCCGTCGCGGCTCGCAGCAACCGCCGTTCGCGGACGCGGGCGGCCGACAACGCAGTCACAGGAGACAACACGATGGCCTTTACGCACACGAGCCGCTTTGCACGGCTTGCCTCATTCAGTCCGCGCGCCGTCACGGTCGCGCTCGCGCTCTCGGCAACGGTGCTGAGCGGTTTCGCGACGCAAGCCGACGCCGGTCAGTTGAACATCAACGTGTCGGCGCGCGGCAATCAGCGCTCGACGTGGCAGGACGCATTCGACAAGTTCAAGAAAGCGAATCCTGACGTCGACCTGAAAGTCACGTACATCACCGAGGAAGCGTACAAGGTGCAAATGGGCGGCTGGCTCGCGACCGATCCTCCCGATGTCGTCTCCTGGCATAACGGCGAGCGCATGGCGTACTACGCGAAGCGCGGCTTGCTGGAAGATCTCTCGGGCGACTGGAAGAAGAACGGCTGGGACCAGCAGTATGCGTCGGTCAAACAGGCATCGACATACGCCGGCAAGCAGTATTCCGCGCCGCTCGGCTACGACGCATATGGCTTTTTCTACCGCAAGGATCTGTTCGAGAAAGCGGGCATTTCGAGCGAACCGAAGACTTGGGACGAACTGCTCGACGCCTGCAAAAAACTGAAGGCGAGCGGCGTCGCGCCGATTGCCGTGGCCGCGCGCGATAGCTGGACGCTCGCCGCGTGGTTCGACTATCTGGACTTGCGCATCAACGGCAACGCGTTCCATCAGAAGCTCATGGCAGGTGAAGTGCCCTACACCGATCCGCGCGTGAAGAAGGTCTACACGACCTGGAAGACGCTGATGGACGACCATTACTACATCGACAACGCGCTCTCGTACGACCTCGATTCGATCGGCCCTTTCCTCGTGAACGGCAAAGCCGCGATGATGCTGATGGGCACGTTCTTCTCGGCGGGCCTTCCGTCGAGTGTGAAAGGACAGATCGGCTTCATGCGCTTCCCCGTGATCGATCCCAAAGTGCCGGTGGCGGAAGACGGTCCTGTGAACGTGCTGCTGATCCCCGCGAAAGCGAAGAACAAGACTGACGCGCGCCGTCTGCTCGCCTTCATGGAGACGCCCGAGATCAACGCGGACCTCGCGCGCGGCTGGGGCCAGTTGCCGTCGAACAGCAAGGCAACGGAACCCGCCGATCCGATTTCCCGCGTCGGGTTCCAGACGCTCGCCAGCACGACCGGCGGCATCGCGCAGTTCTACGACCGCGACATGACGAAAGAAATGGCGGACGAAGGCATGAAGGCGATGCAGCAGTTCTACAACGACCCATCGCAACTCGACTCGCTGCTTGCTCGTCTCGAAGCGACGCGCAAGCGCATTTACCACAACTGAGTCTACTGGCGGCAGGCGTGTCGGGCGTGGTCGTCGTGCAGACGTCCACGCCGTCACAGGACTTCACACCGGGGCGGCTCGCAGGCAGTCGTTCGCCCCGCCCCGCCCCGCCACACTGATCCGCTTCTGCATCGAAAGAGGGATTCGTCATGTCCACGTCCATTGCCCGTCTGCCGACGGCGCGCGGCCGACGCGCGTCCGCCTCGGGCCGCGCCCGCCATCGCGCCGCGTTCTTTTTCCTGCTGCCAGGCTGTGCGCTGTTCGCGCTCTGCGTGATTTATCCGATCTTCTCCAGCATCGCGCTCAGCTTCTACAACTGGGACGGCATGACGCCCAGGACCTTCATCGGTCTTGCGAATTACGTCGAGCTGTTCCATGCCGACACGTTCTATCTCGCGCTGAAGAACAACCTGATCTGGCTCGTGTTCTTCCTGCTCGCTCCGCCGCTCGGCCTGCTTTTCGCGTTGTATCTGAACCAGCAGATCAAGGGCATGCGCGTGGTGAAGTCGCTGTTCTTCGCGCCGTTCGTGCTGTCCGGCGTGGTGGTGGGACTCGTGTTCAGCTGGTTCTACGATCCCGCTTTCGGTCTGCTCAAGCTGATCGTCGGACACGGCATTCCCGTGCTCGGGGACCCGCGCACCGTGACCTTCGGCATCGTCTTCGCCGCGCTGTGGCCGCAAACGCCCTACTGCATGGTGCTGTATCTGACAGGCCTGACCTCCATCAATCCGGAAGTCGTCGAGGCCGCCCGCATGGAAGGCGCGAAAGGCTGGAGCCTGCTCTGGCATGTGATTCTTCCGCAACTGCGCCCGGCCACCTTCATGGCGGTCGTGCTGACGGTAATCGGCGCATTGCGCAGCTTCGATCTGATTTCGGTGATGAGCGGCGGCGGTCCGTTCGACAGCTCCACCGTGCTCGCGTACTACATGTACGACCAGGCCATCAAGTACTACCGCGAAGGCTATTCGGCGTCGATTGCCGTCGTGCTGTTCGCGATCATGCTCGTCTACATCGTGTTCCATCTGCGCCGCATGCTGCGCGAGGAACGCTAAGCCGCGCGCTTCCCGATAGAGCGAAAAAGGAGACTCACATGTACCCGCTTCCCGTCGAACACTGGAAACCGTGGAGCCGCACGCTGTACAAAGCGTCGCTGCCCGTCGCGCTGTTCGTGTGGCTGCTGCCGATGCTCGCCGTGCTCATCACGTCGATCCGTTCGTCCGACGAGTTGTCGCAAGGCGACTACTGGGCCTGGCCGAAGCACTTCGCGCTCATCGACAACTACGGCGCGGCGCTCACGCAAACGCCGATGCTGCACTACTTCGCCAACAGCATGCTGATCACGGTGCCGTCCGTGCTCGGCGCGATCCTGCTTGCGTCGATGGCTGGCTTCGCGCTCGCCACGTATCGCTTTCGCGGCAACATCGTGGTGCTGTTCACGTTCGTCGCCGGCAACTTCGTGCCGGTGCAGATCCTGATGATTCCCGTGCGAGACATGGCGCTCAAAGTGGGCCTGTTCAATACCGTCTGGGCGCTCATCATTTTTCATGTCGCATTTCAGACGGGCTTCTGCACGCTGTTTCTGCGCAACTTCATCAAGCAGTTGCCTTTCGAGCTGATCGAGGCCGCGCGCGTCGAAGGCGCGAGCGAATGGACCATCTACGCGCGCATCGTCTTGCCGCTGATCCGCCCTGCCCTCGCGGCACTCGGCATCCTCGTCTTCACCTTCGTCTGGAACGACTATTTCTGGGCGCTGTGCCTCACCCAAGGCGACGACGCCGCGCCGATCACCGTCGGCGTCGCCGCGCTCAAAGGCCAATGGACGACCGCCTGGAACCTGGTCGCGGCGGGCTCGGTGCTGGCCGCGCTGCCGTCGGTGCTGATGTTCTTCGCGATGCAGAAGCACTTCGTTGCCGGACTCACTTTCGGCGCCAGCAAGGGCTGAGCGGTCGCTCAACGTAGACCGCGCGTGCGAGCGCAGCGCGGCACAACACCGATCTCTGGAGATCACGACAATGCAACTGGGTGTCTGCTACTACCCCGAACAATGGCCCGACACGATGTGGGCCGACGACGCGCGACGCATGGTCGACATGGGCATCACGCACGTGCGTATCGCCGAATTCGCATGGAGCCGCATGGAGCCGCGCGCGGGTGTCTATGAATGGGCATGGCTCGACCGGGCGATCGACACGCTGGCCGGCGCGGGCCTGAAAATCGTGCTCGGCACGCCGACGGCGTCGCCGCCAAGGTGGCTCGTCGAGGCGATTCCCGACATGCTGCCGGTACGCGCCGACGGCACGACATGGAACTACGGTTCGCGCCGTCATTACGACATTTGCAGCGAGCCGTACCGGCGCGAATGCGTGCGCATCACCGAAGCAATGGCCGCGCGCTACGGCGCGCATCCGGCCGTCGTCGCGTGGCAGACGGATAACGAACTCGGCTGTCACGAGACCGTGCCGAGCTATTCGAACGCGGCTCGCCAGCGGTTTCGTGGATGGCTCGCGCGCCGCTACGAGACTGTCGGCGAACTGAACACGCGCTGGGGCAACGTGTTCTGGAGCATGGAGTATCCGTCGTTCGACTCGATTGAATTGCCGAACGTCACGCCGACGGACGCAAACCCGATTCATCTGCTCGACTTCCGCCGCTTCATGTCCGACGAGGTGACGAGCTTCCATCGGGAACAGGCCGAGGTAGTGCGGCGGCACGCGCCGCATGCAGACGTGCTGCACAACTTCATGGGCTTCTTCACCACCTTCGATCACTACCGCTTTGCCTCGAACGGCAGCATCGACGTGGCGACGTGGGACAGTTACCCGATTGCCCGCACCGAAGTCATTGCGCTCGCGGAAACCGACAAGGCCCGCTATGCGCGCACCGGACATCCCGACGTGTCCGCGTTCGATCACGACCGCTATCGCGGCATCGGCCAGGGCCGTTTCTGGGTGATGGAGCAGGAGGCCGGACCGGTGAACTGGGCGCCGTGGAATCCCGTGCCCGCGCCCGGCATGGTGCGGCTGTGGGCCTACGAAGCGTTCGCGCACGGCGCGGAACTGGTGTCGTATTTCCGCTGGCGTCAGGCGCCGTTCGCGCAGGAGCAGATGCATTCGGGCCTGCACCTGCCCGACAACACGCCGTCGCCCGGCGGTCGCGAGGTGGCGCGTGCGGCGCAGGAAATCGCGAAGTCTGCAGAACTGTCGGCGCTCGCGCAAAGCGGGCCGGCGGGCCGCGCACCCGTCGCTCTCGTGTTCGATTACGAGACGCAATGGATGTTCGAAATCCAGCGCCACGCCAAAGACTTTGACTATCAGACGCTCGCGTTCGAGTACTACCGGACCTTGCGCGAGATGTCGCTGGACGTCGATATCGTATCGGCGCACGCGGACCTGGACGGCTACGCGCTGATCGTCGTGCCGGGGCTCGCAGTCTTGCCGCCCGGCTTCGTCGACACGATTCGCCGCTCTAGCGCGCAGTGGGTGATCGGGCCTCGTACCGGCTCGAAGACACTCGACTTCGCGATTCCTTCCGAACTGCCGCCGGGGCCGTTGCAGACGCTGCTGCCGTTCAAGGTGCTGGAGGTCGACTCGTTGCGCCCGAGCCTGCAACCGTCCACCACGCTCGGCGGCGTGTCCGGGATCGCACTGCATTGGCGCGAGCATCTGGAAACGCGCGACGGTGTCGAAGTGCTGGCGCGCTTCGACGACGGCTGGCCTGCTGTCGTCGCGCGCGATCGCGTCCGCTACGCGAGCGCATGGTTCGATCCGCCGTTGCATCGCGCGTTGCTCGAAGCGGCGGCACGCGATGCGTCGCTGAATCCCGTTCACCTGCCCGAAGGCGTGCGCATTCGCAGGCGCGGCCCGCTGACTTTCGCGTTCAACTTCGGCGCGCAAGCCGTCGAAGCGCCTGCACCGGCAAACGCCCGCTTCGTGCTGGGCAGCCGTACGCTCGGCACCGCGGACGTGTGCGTGTGGACTCAGGCATGACGAGCTTGACCGGCCACGCCGACGCCGACGCCGACGCAAACACCGGCAGCACGGCCGGCGGCCATGCAACGCTCACGCTGAGCATCGACGCCAGCGCGCCCGCCACCGCCCCGTTGCACGACACGCTGCGCGTCGGTACGTCGACCTCGCCCGACGGCAGCACCATCGGCATCAACAGTCGCTATCTGACGCGCGACGGCGAGCCGTGGCTGCCGGTGATGGGCGAGATTCACTACGCGCGCCTGCCGGCCAGTCAATGGGACGACACGCTCCTTAAGGCGAAGGCAGCCGGCGTCGATATCGTCGCGTCGTATGTCGTGTGGCGCCATCACGAGCCGCGCGCAGGCACATTCGACTGGAGCGAACGCCTCGACTTGCGACGCTTCGTCGAAACATGCGCGAAGCGTGAACTGCTCGCGTTGATTCGCGTCGGGCCTTGGGTGCATGCGGAGGTTCGCTATGGCGGGCTGCCTGGCTGGGTCGTCGATCAGATGCCCACGCGCGGCGACAACCCGCTTTATCTGCACTACGTGGCAAGACTTTTCTCGCAGATCGCCGCGCAGTTGTACGGCCTGTTATGGAAGGACGGCGGACCTGTTATCGGCATCCAGCTCGAGAACGAATACAACCTGAGCGGTCCGCAGCAAGGTGCCGCGCACATCGCGACGCTCAAGCGCCTCGCGCGCGATGCGGGGCTCGACGTGCCGCTGTACACGGTGACGGGTTGGGACAACGCGGTCTTTCCGCGCGGCGAAGTCGCGCCTGTGTTCGGCGGTTATCCCGATCTGCCGTGGGGCGTGTCGCCGCACATGTCGCCGCCGAACGAGGTCTATGGATTCCGCTTCGCCAGCCGGGTGGGTGGCGATCTCGGCGCTCAGACTCACAGCGACGCGCCGGGCGATGCCGACGCCGTCGCACACGAAACGCCCTTTCTCGGCGCGGAGTTCGGCGGCGGCGTGCCCGCAATGTACCGGCGGCGGCCGGTCCTCGACGCCGACGACATCGCCGCGATGCTGCCCGTGCAACTCGGCTCGGGCGTCAACCTGTACGGCTACTACATGCTGCACGGCGGACGCAATCCGCCCGGCGACATGGACGGCCAGGAGTCGACCGCGAGCGGCGGCTACAACGACGTGCCGATCGTCAATTACGACTTCCAGGCTCCGTTCGGCGCGAATGGCGAGGCGCGCGAAGTGCTCGGCAAGCTGCGGCCGATTCACTACTTCCTCAGGCAGTGGGGCGCAGTGCTTGCGCCATGTGATGTGTATGCACCCGACACCGTATCGCACGGTCCCGCCGACCTCGCGACGCCGCGCTTTGCCGTACGCGCGAACGGCGACCAGGGGTTCCTGTTCTTCAACAATCACGTCCGCGAACATGCGATGCCAGCGCATCGAGGCATGCGTTTCTCGGTGAAGCTTGCGAGCGGCAGCGTCGCGCTGCCAGCGGAGCCCGTCGACATTGCGCCGGGCACATCGTTCATCTGGCCGGTCGGCTTGCGATTCGGCAGCGTGCAGTTGCGTTACGCAACCGCGCAGCCGGTGACGAGGATATCGGGCGACGATGGCGATGTTCAGGTGTTCGCGGCCACCGACGGCGTCGCGCCCGAGTTCGCATTCGACTCCCGCAGCGTGGCGACGATCGCCGCGCTGGAAAGCAGTATGACGCCCGCGCCTGGCGGTGAGCCGGCGTTGAGCCAGCATGAAGCCGACGGCGTGCTCGTCGTGCGGCCGCGCAACGGCGCGGCGTTCGTCGTCACGGATCGCGGCGGCGCGCGCCTCGTCTTCGTCACGCTTTTGCGGAAGGACGCGGAGAGACTGAGCGTGTTGCCGTTCGACGGCCGGCGCAGGCTCATATTGAGCGACGCGTTCGCCTTCGAACGCGACGGCCATCTCGTGCTGCGCTCGAACGGTGCTTCGGCGTTCGATGTCGATGTCTATCCGCCGCTGCTTCAGTTGCCGTCCGCATGGCAGGCGGATCACGCAAACATCGACGCATCGAGCCACGGCATGTTCCAGCGTTTGCGTGTGCACGTTCCGCAGCAGGCATTCGACGTGCGCGTCACGCCGCTTCGCGCGCCGCAAGCCGTACCGCCGGTCATGCGCGGCGGCACGGCCAATGCCGCTGTCGCGCCGTTGCCGGAAACGTTCGGCAAGACGGGCGCCTGGCGCATCGATGTGACTCGCGACGCGCTCGATGCGCTCGACGCGCGTGGTCTCGGCAACGCTTACCTGACGATCCGCTATCGGGGCGACGTGGCGCGCCTTTTCAGCGGCACGGAACTGATCGACGATCACTTCTATAACGGCTTGCCGTGGCGCATCGGCGTGCGCAATGTAGCGATCGATCCGGACGCACCGCTCATGCTAACGATTCTGCCGCTGCGCGCCGATGCGCCTGTCTATCTCTCTGCACGTCATGATCCGCGTCCGGACAGCGGCGAGCAGATCGCCGAACTGGACAGCGTGACGTGGGAGCCCGAGTACGAAGTGATTCTGGCTCCTAATCCTTCCTCGCGCGACGTCGAATGAAACTGGGTGCCGAAGGCCGCTGCCACGACGCACCCGCTTTAACGTTACAGACTGACACCTTCGGACGATTACAGAAGTCTTAAGCGCATGCTAGACTCTGCATCCATGTCCTACTGGCGCAAACTCTTCCTCGTCATGCTGCTTGCACTGAGCCTTCCGGTTCAGTCGTTTGCGGCCGTCTCGATGATTTGTGCCGCCCCGGAAGCGGTCGATGAAGCAACCGCTGACCATCTCCATCTGGACGCATCATCTGATGGACATGTGCTCGTAGCCGACCATGACGACCATCGTGGCCACGACCACAGCGGTGCCCATCACACTCATGCGTGTTTGACCTGCGCCTCCTGTTGCGTCGGTGCTGCGCTACCGCCCGTGCCTGCAGTTTCCGCTTCGGCTGACGGGGCCCACTTCCCCGTTCCACTGCCCCCTGCTGCCGCTGTCGTGTCGTTTCTGACTGACGGCATCGAACGTCCTCCCCGCTTCAATCTCGTCTAGTCCGCGCAAGCGCATCCGTTGGCTGCGCCTGCAAGTTTTCCGGTGTCCGTAACGGACGCTGGATGGTTCACGACGAGAAAAATTCATGCGAACAATTTCTGCGGCGCTCCTGGGCGCGGGCGCAGCGTTGTCGTCGCTCGCGCACGCTACGACTGCAGTTCCCGACCCAACTGATGCAGCGGCATCGGTTCCGGTCGTCACCGTTGAGTCTGCCTTCGACGGCTACAAGTCGTGGCAAGACGGCGACGCGCCGAGCTGGCAGCAGCTAAACCGTGCCGTTGCGCCAACCCGAAGCACGGCCAAGATCAACCACAGTCAGCAACCAGTTGCGACAGCGGGTGAAAAAGGCGGCCACGGGCACGGAGGCGAGTCGAAATGATTCGATACTTCGCCCCGAACCGCGTGGGATGCATTGCCCTCGCGACGATGCTTCTGGCCGGCTGCACGACGTTCTCAAAGGACGGCGGATTCAACACCGTATCGACGACTGCGTCCGAGCGACTTGGTAAGGACGCCGTCTACCTGAAAAACGACGAAGACCGCGTCGCTGCTTTCAAGCGGACGCAGGAACTGCTGTCGAAGCCACTCGGCATGGATGACGCCGTTCAGGTCGCGCTGCTGAACAACCGGGGACTTCAGGCGTCGTACGCCGAGCTCGGTATTTCCGAAGCCGACCTCGTCCAGGCAGGCCGCCTGCCCAATCCCGGTTTTACGTTCAGCCGGACGCACTGGAGCGATGGCTTCGGTATCAGCCGAGCGTTCTCCATGGGCGTATTGGGTGTGCTCACGCTGCCTGTGGCGACGCGCATCGAGAGCCGGCGGTTCGAACAGACAAAGCTCGAGACGGCCAATGCCATGCTCATCGTCGCCGCCGACGCCCGAAAGGCCTATGTGAATGCCGTGGCCGCGGAGCAGGCAGCCCAATACGCCGCTCAGGTCAAGGATTCCGCCGAGGCCGGGGCAGAACTTGCCTTGCGCATGCGGCAGGCGGGCAACTTCAGCAAGCTCGACTATGCGCGCGAACAGGCCTTTTACGCCGAGTCGGTTGCGCAGCTGGCCAAGGTACGGCAGCAGTCAGTCATGGCCCGCGAAAAGCTCACGCGCACGATGGGCCTGTGGGGCTCCGGAACCCAATACAAGCTGCCGGACCGTCTGCCTGACCTGCCGAAGGACAGGCCGCAACTAACCGACCTCGAAAGCTTTGCGATGCAGAACCGCCTCGACATACAGGCGGCGAAGCTGCGGACACAAGGCGTTGCAACCTCGCTGGGGCTCAGCAAGGCGACCCGATTCATCAATGCGCTCGATGTCGGCTATCTCGACAACTTCGAGACCGATAAAGGACACGAGCACGGATACGAAATCAGTGTCGAGATTCCCATTTTCGATTGGGGCAGCGCGAAGGTCGCACGCGCCGAAGCCATCTATATGCAGTCGGCGAACCGGCTCGCCCAGACGGCGACCGACGCCCGCTCCGAAGTACGCGAGTCGTACTCCGGCTATGTGACGAGCTACGACGTTGCGAAGCATTACCGCGATGAGGTCGTGCCCGTACGCAAGACTATCTCGGACGAAATGCTGTTGCGCTACAACGGCATGCTCGCAAGCGTGTTCGAACTGCTTGCCGATTCGCGCGACCAGGTGGCTGCCGTCAACGGATACATCGACGCGCTGAAAGACTACTGGCTTGCAGAGACAGACCTGCAACAGTCGCTTGGCGGCCGCCTTCCGCCGCTCGCAATGGCACCGACGCCTGGCGCACCGCAGAGCGACGCGCCGCCGACACCACCGGCCCCGGTGCAGGACTCGCCGTTGCCTGCTTCCGGGACCCACCCGGCATCGCCGACGAATTCAGAAGGTAAATGATCATGGTCTCACGTCGAACATTTCTCGGCGGCTCCGGCGCGGCGCTACTCGGCGCAGCATTGGTCAGCAAGGCTGGCGCAGCGTCACTTCCAGAAGCGCCAACTATGGACAAGACCGCCACGCAACCGCCGCTGGTGCCGCCCAACGGCCGACCCTATACGCCCGTGGCCACACTGAATGGCTGGACGCTGCCATGGCGCATGAAGAACGGCTGGAAGGAATTCCATCTGATTGCCGAGCCGGTGGTGCGCGAGATGGCGCCCGGCATGAAGGCGAACCTGTGGGGCTACAACGGCCAGGCGCCAGGTCCGACCATCGAGGCGGTGGAAGGCGACAAGGTTCGAATCTTCGTGACCAACAAGCTGCCGGAACACACGACGGTTCACTGGCACGGAATGCTAGTGCCGTCCGGCATGGACGGTGTGGGCGGTCTCACGCAACCCCACATTCCGCCGGGCAAAACGTTCGTCTATGAGTTCCAGCTCGAGAAGCACGGCACGTTCATGTATCACCCGCATGCCGACGAGATGGTGCAGATGGCGATGGGCATGATGGGCACGTTCATCGTCCATCCGAAAGACCGCGGCGTCATGCGGGTGGACCGCGACTTCGTGTTCCTGATGTCCGCCTACGACATCGACCCGGGCAGCTTCACGCCGCGCGTCAACGAGATGACGGACTTCAACATGTGGACATGGAATGCACGGGTCTTTCCGGGCATCGACTCGCTGCCCGTGCGGGCAGGAGACCGCGTCCGCATCCGCTTCGGCAACCTGACGATGACCAATCATCCCATCCATCTGCATGGGTACAGCTTCGAGGTCGCAGGAACAGACGGTGGATGGATTCCTCCCGCCGCACGCTGGCCTGAAGTGACCGCCGACGTTGCCGTCGGTCAGATGCGTGCCATCGAGTTCACCGCGGACCGGCCTGGCGACTGGGCGTTTCACTGCCACAAGTCGCATCACACGATGAACGCGATGGGGCATCAAGTCCCGAACCTGATTGGCGTGCCGCAGAAGGACCTCGCCAAACGCATCAACAAGCTCGTCCCGGACTACATGGCAATGGGCAGCGCGGGCGGTTCGATGGGCGAGATGGAAATGCCGCTACCGGACAACACGCTACCGATGATGACAGGTACCGGGCCGTTCGGTGCGCTGGAAATGGGCGGCATGTTCAGCGTCGTGAAGGTGCGCGAGGGACTGGGCCGCAACGACTACCGTGACCCGGGCTGGTTCAAACATCCGAAGGGAACGGTCGCGTACGAATACACCGGTGAGCTGCCGGATAGCTGATTTCGTGACACGCCGGACATGGCTCCGGCCGATATTTTTTAATTCAACTATGGGAGAGGTCTTGATGAAGAACGCAATTGTTTCCATCGTGTTGGGTTGCACTGTGGCCGTATCCGCGACCGCATATGCCGCGGGCGACACGGACAACATGAATACGGCGGGCGGCGCACAACAGGACGCAGACGCGAAGAACGACATGTCGCACGGCGAAGTGAAGAAGGTGGATAACGCCGCCGGGAAGCTGACCATCAAGCACGGGCCGCTCAAAAATCTGGATATGGAGGCCATGACGATGGTGTTCAAGGTCAAAGACCCAGCCATGCTTTCACAGGTAAAAGTGGGCGACAAGATTGACTTCGTTGCCGAAGAAATTGACGGCGCGCTCACTGTGACGAAACTGCAGAAGCAGTGAGCTTTTAATAGCGCTCCAGCGGTGCAGTACACACTGCGCCGCGATGGAGTTAAGGGAGGACACACTCGTGAACATCAAGATATCCAGATTACTCGTTACAGCAGCGGCGACCGCCGCTGCCGCGCTTTCACCTGTTATTACGTTCGCGCACGGCAAGCTGGAGAGCGCCATCCCGGCGGCCGGCAGCGCGGTCGACTCGTCGCCTGACATGCTGCGTCTGACTTTCAATGAAGACCTCGAATCCGCGTTTAGCTCGATCAAGGTCGTTGACGCGGCGGGCACAACGGCGAGTAAGGACAAAGCAAAGGTAGATTCGTCGAACCCGCGCGTACTCATGGTCGAGGTCCCCAAGCTCGCCTCCGGCTCGTACACGGTGCAGTGGGCAGTCATGACGCATGATGCTCACAAAACCAAAGGCTCTTATACATTCGCGGTGAAGTAATGAATGACGGTTTCCTCGGCATTTTGCGGCTGGCATCTGTGGCACTGCAGAACATCAGCTTCGCTATTCTTCTAGGTGTTCTGCTCAGTGACAGGTGGCTTTCCCGCAGCACTTCACGATGGCAGACGAGCGTCAGTGTCCATCTGCTTCTCACCTTGCGCATCGCTTCTTTTACCGCGCTGGTGTCCAGTGCGTTCGCGTTCTGGATTCATTGTGCGCTAATGAGTGAGTCGACCCTCGAAGAGGCGGGTCCAGCCGCTCGTGCAATGCTTGTGGAAACCGACTTCGGCCATGCCTGGCTGGCAGGCGCGGGGTTCATGCTACTGGTGGTGATTCTGTCGCTCGTGCAGGCTCGACGTCCGATTCGTTTCAAGCCCGCTATCTGGCTCGCTCTCGCAGGAGTTGCGCTGGCGCGCAGCCACGGAGGACACCCCATCGATGCAGGCGCATTCAGTATTCCGATATGGGTAGACTGGGTGCACCTGCTTGCTGTCAGCGTGTGGGTGGGGCTCGTGCTTGTCGCAACTTACATCGTGATGCCCCGTATATGTCGTGCGCCCGCCGCTGAGCGGGCGGACACTGCGGCGTTCATTCAATCGCTTTCCGACGCCGCGACGTTGGCGCTCGTCACTATCTTCATCACTGGCGCCTACAGTGGCTGGCGCGGAGTCAATGCAGCCGAATACCTCTCGACATCGACGTATGGACGCGTCCTGATGGTTAAGCTTGCTCTCGTGGGTATTGCCGCAGCGCTTGGCGGACATAACCGGTTCTTCGAGATGCCCCAGCTGCTCACTTCGCTGAGAGAAACGTCTACGGAGTTCAGTGCACGACCGTTGAAGCGGTTTGCCGCTGTCTTGCACGTCGAATCGATTGTGCTCGCAGCTGTGCTCGTCTCGGCTGCCGTTCTCGTCTCCAGTCCGCTGCCAGGGACCGCATAGGCGACACGATCATGACGCTCCGGGTGCGGTGCGCCGAACCGCCCCGCCTTGCCCCACGCCTACTAGACATCATCGCGCCGCAGGTCTAAGCGCCATTGACCGAAGTCAAAGCAGCCCGCCAGGATCATGACGATGTTGCTTGCCAGCGCGCTGGAGCCTCCTCTGGACGAGCCAGATCGCGATTGTCGATTGGCTCGATCAAATCCGCATTTCTCAATTTGCGTAGTGCTATCGCCCGTGAGACCAAAGTCCTATTGGCTGCATTCACCGTATGGTTGATCGTTCAGGAGGAATTTGAGTCGAGACGTAGTCTCGGAACGGTGCCTGAGTTTCCACTGGTCGGTACGGCCATCTTAGTCAGGCGAAAAGCGTGCCATCAGGACGACGTCAAGCCGGGTATGTCACGACGGTCGAGCGGAATCGATTCACCCCAGTATCGGAGCTGAAACCATGGCTGACGCAATTGTGGATGTCACGGAGCAGAAGCGTTTGAACGAACAGCGTGAAGCTCAGGTCCCGTGGAAAAAGTGGGGACCTTACCTGAGCGAACGGCAATGGGGGACCGTCAGGGAGGATTACAGCGACGACGGCAACGCATGGGACTATTTTTCGCACGACCAGGCGCGTTCACGCACGTACAGATGGGGCGAGGACGGACTCGGCGGACTGTGTGACGATCAGCAGCGGCTCTGCTTTGCGCTCGCGCTTTGGAACGGGCACGACCCGATCCTGAAGGAGCGTCTGTTCGGTCTCACCAATAGCGAAGGCAATCATGGCGAGGACGTGAAGGAGTATTACTTCTACATCGACAGTACGCCCACGCACTCGTACATGAAGTATCTCTACAAATATCCGCAGAAGGAATATCCGTACCGCGACCTTGTCGAGACCAACCGCAACAGATCGCGAGCGGAGATGGAATACGAACTGCTCGACACTGGCATCTTCGACGAAGACCGCTATTTCGACGTGTTCGTGGAGTACGCGAAGGCGGATCCGGAAGACATACTCGTGCGGATTTCCGTGCACAACCGCGGACCGGATGCGGCACAAATCCGGATCTTGCCGACACTCTGGTTCCGCAACACCTGGTCGTGGGGCGGCGACGACCGCAAACCCTCGTTGACCGAAGCGGGGTCCGGCATTATCCGCGCCACCCATCATGAGCTAGGGCAGTACTGGCTATATTGCGATGGAGATTGCGAGGCTCTATTCACCGATAATGAAAGCAATGCTCAGCGTCTGTGGGGCGTAGCGAATTCGTCTCCTTACGTGAAGGACGCGTTTCACGACTACGTCGTCTCCCGAGCGGACGCGGTCAATCCCGCGAAAAGCGGCACGAAGGCAGCGGCTCACTATGCTGTGGAGGTGCCGGCCGGAGGCAGCAAGACGTTCCGGCTGCGGTTGAGAGCAGCGCAAATGGAGAATGCGTTCGACGGCTTCGAGAAGGTGTTCGACAGCCGCATCGCCGAGGCCGACGAGTTCTACGAGCGCATTGCGCCAAAGACGCTGACGGAGGATCAGCGCCGTGTTCATCGGCAGGCGCTGGCGGGGATGTTATGGAGCAAGCAGTATTACTACTTCGACCTGGAAAAGTGGTTACGTGAGCACAAGAGCCATCCGTTGCTGGACTCGGCTCGACGCGACGTGCGCAACACTGACTGGTTCCACATGCTCAACGCGGACGTGATCTCCATGCCCGACAAGTGGGAGTATCCGTGGTACGCGGCTTGGGATCTGGCGTTTCACACGGTCTCGCTTGCGCTGGTGGATTTCGACTTCGCCAAAGAACAGCTGCTGTTGATGCTGCGGAATCTGTACTTCCACCCTAGCGGACAGATTCCTGCTTACGAGTGGAATTTCAGCGACGTAAATCCGCCGGTGCATGCCGCTGCCACGCTCTGGCTCTACAAGTATGAAAAACAGTTGGGCCGTGCAGACCCCCGCTTCCTCGAGCGGTCGTTCCAGGCATTGATGCTCAATTTCAACTGGTGGGTCAATCGCAAAGATCCTTCCGGCCGGAACGTCTTTGCGGGCGGCTTCCTTGGGCTGGATAACATCGGCGTGTTCGATCGGAGCGCACAACTCCCGACGGGAGGCACACTGGAGCAGGCGGACGGAACCGCGTGGATGGCGTTCTATTGCCAGTGCATGTTGGAGATGGCCACCCTGCTGACGGAATACGATCCGCTCTATGAAGAGGTTGCCTTCAAGTTCGTCCAGCACTTCATGTGGATTTCGTATGCGATGGACCGCCGTGGCGTACATCACGACGAAATGTGGGACGAGGAAGACGGCTTCTTCTATGATCTGCTGCGCCTTCCGGACGGCCAGGCAACACGGCTGAAGGTGCGATCGATGGTAGGGCTGTTGCCGTTGTGCGCGTCGACGGTATTCGAAGGAGATGCGGTCCACCGGTATCCGAAGTTGATGGAGTTGATTGCCCAGTTTCGCGAACGCCATCCAGAGTTGATTGCGCAGGTCGCACCAACAGAAGCAGGTTTTATCGGTTACAAGCAAAGACGCCTGCTTGCCATTCTGAACAGGAAGAAACTCGAGCGCGTGCTCGGCTATCTCCTCGACGAAAACGAATTCCTTGGACCTCACGGCATCCGGTCGCTTTCGCGCTATCACCAGGACCACCCGTTCGTATTTCGTACTGGTGGCATCGATTACACGGTTCAGTACCTGCCGGCCGAGTCGAATACCGGCATGTTCGGCGGAAATTCCAATTGGCGCGGGCCGGTCTGGATGCCGGTCAATCTCCTTATCGTGCGGGCGCTCATTAATCTGTACAGTTTCTACGGCGACGAATTCAAGGTCGAATGTCCTACCGGTTCTGGCCAGCAGATGTCGCTGTTCGAAGTGGCCGAGGAAATTGTCCGTCGATTGTCGGGCACCTTCCTGCGCGGCGAAGATGGCAGACGGCCCGTCTACGGCGGAACGGAAAAATTCCAGAGCGATCCGCACTGGCGCGATCTGATTCTGTTTTACGAGTACTTCCACGGCGACAACGGAGCTGGTCTGGGGGCTAGTCATCAGACGGGCTGGACAGGATTGATCGCGCCGCTTTTAGACATATTCGGGCGAATCGACGCGAAATCTTTGCTGGAAACAGAACGCGCGTACCTGATGGCGAAAGTCGTCAAGGAGCAGGTTGTGGGTGTGGGCCAAGACCAAAGGTGAAGTCGGCTACGACGTCTTTGAACTTGCTGCAATTGGCTCAATCGCCAACCTCGCTTTCTCTATTGTTCATTGGGACATGCCCGCCGGAGTCATAAACAATGCAAGCCAGAGGCTTAGAACGGCTCGGAGTCCGTTAGCCGCCGAGCGTAATGATTGCCATCGTAAGGAGAATGCCAACCGCGATCATGGCAATGCCTGCCTTCATTGGCCCTGCACCCGTATCGCGCCCCAGCGCAAAGCCGGCGATGAAAAGCATCCCGAGAGTCAGCACGCGCGAGGCGATCAGTGCCGTTGTGACATCCCTCACGACAAGAAACGGCACCGCGACCGGAAACGTCCCCAGGACCACAAGCAGAAAAATGCCTAGCGCGCCGACGAAGTCACCACGCACAAAACTGGCCCGGGGTGGCAGCGTCGATGCGGTCGCGAGGCGCGCGCGGATCGGCTCGAGGTCGGCATCTTCGACGAGCCGCCCCAGCTTCTCGGGCAATGCTTCGCGCAACAACCGCAAGGCTACCGCCGGGTCCTGCTCCCGCTGTACGGTCTGCGCGAGTTTCAGGCGCTGCCCTCGTTCGGCGAGCGTGCGTACGAGGTACATCACAGCGTCGGCGAGGCCCCACGCCAGATTGCATCCGAGCGCGGCAAAGAACATCCTGTACCCTTCATCTTCGCGTGCAGTCACTGCCTTGACGGCGCCGACGAATGTCAGGGCCATGAACAGGCCAAAACATATTTCACAGACACGATCAACGGTATTAAGAATCGGTTCACGCCGTTCGGGTTCGGCATGTCCGTCCGGCACGATAGTACTCATATGGCCTCGACCGGAGATAGTCAACGTGACGTTTCGTAGCTGCCAACATGCGATGCTGATATGAGCAGTATATGAAAGAGACGGCAGTTCGGAACTTGTTTTCGCAGGCGTGAGACCGGCGAGTACCCCGAGTAGCGCGACTGGCGCGACTGGCGCGAGCATTCCGACGTCAGCGGCATGCGGCTGCAGACCAGCAGCGACGTGAGCATGCCTCCGTCAGCTCAAAGCTGCGATTCGATGGGCAGCAGACCCATGAACCACACACCGGTGCGGCGCAGGACGGTGGTGTCCGGCTCTGTGTCCAGTTCCCTCACCGTCCCGTCCCCCGCGGTATCGATCCAGACGATTTTGCGACTGCCGTTTGCGTCGGTGCGCAGTCCGAGCTGCCACGCGATCTGATTCAGCCGCGGTTCGACGTAGCCGATCACCTGGTTCGCGATCGCCGCGCTGTCGCACAACACGCCGATTTCAGTGTTGAGGTGGACCGAGCGCGGGTCCAGATTCATCGAGCCGATGAACACCCGTTCACGGTCGAATACGAACGTCTTCGCATGCAGCGATGCTTTCGACGAACCGAAGAACTGCTTCTTGTTCGCCGCGTCTACGCCTGCTGCAACGGGCTTGAATTCATAGAGCTGCACGCCCGCGGCGAGCAGGTCTTCGCGGTAGCGCCGATATCCCGCATGAACGGCGGCGACATCGGTCGCCGCCAGCGAGTTGGTCAGCACCGTCACGCGCACGCCATTTTCAGTCAGCTCACGCAGCCAGGCCACGCCATTTTTTCCAGGTACAAAGTACGGGGAGATGATCAGCAGTTCACGACTCGGATGAAGGTCCCTCGCTCTGAGAGCGGTGAGCAAGCGACCTTGCGACTCTTCAGGGGCGCGCGTGACTTTCGACGGGTCATCGTAGAGCAGCGTGGCTTTGCCCCAGCTATACTCGGCGGCGCCCTTCTCGATGACTTGAGCCAGCCGCTGTCTCGCGTGCACGACATAGGGCGAGGCCTGTTCCGAAGCGACGTAGCGGTCCAGCTCGTCTCGATACGCCGCGAGTTTTTCGGGGTCTGCCGGGGTGCCCATCAGCCGGTCGATCGGATAGGCCGCATCGGAATTCCAGAACGTGTCGAAGGAGTTCGAGACATCCTGGACGATCGGCCCATGCATCAACACGTCGAGATCCCCGAATGACACTGCACTCGACGCACCGAAATATTCGTCGCCGACATTTCGCCCGCCCAGAATCGTGGCCCGGTTATCGGCGATCAGTGCCTTGTTGTGCATGCGGCGGTTCACGCGCGAGAAGTCGAGTGCAGCCGAGATCTTCTTGAACCGGCGGCTCGCCACGGGGTTGAAGAGCCGAATAGAAATGCTGGGGTGGGCGCTCAATGCGAGCAACGCCTGGTCGTCGGCGTTCGTGCCGAGATCGTCGAGCAGTACCCGTACCCTGACGCCGCGGTCCGCCGCCTTCAGCACGGCCAACGCAAGAGCGCGCCCCGTCAGGTCGCTGTGCCAGATGTAGTACTCGAGGTCGAGTGTTTTCTCAGCCTTTTCGGTAAGGATCACCCGCGCGAGGAGCGCGTCGACGGAATCGGGTAGCAGGTGGAACGCGCTCTCGCCAGGATGTCCGTGCTCGCCAGCCGCGAAGTGCTCGGCAAGCGGCGTCGCTTGTGTATCTTGCGCCGCATAGGTCGGCGTGCGTCCGACTTGTGGGGGCAGACTGGCGCACGCGGCCAGCATGACAATCAGAACGGCTGCGGCAAGATTTCGAAGTGTGGCCATAATCGAGCTCTCTTCGCTTGCTGGACCGCTTGCAGGATCCGCCTGCCGACGCGCCTGTGCCGGCTTTGCGCACCAATGGGCCACAATGGGCCAGCGCGGCCACGAGCCACGAGCCACGATGACGGAAAACAATCATCGCAGATTCGACCGCCTTCCGCCATGTGCGCGCGGCTCTCGGCTACGCAACCGCGTCCAGTATCTTCCAGCCGGACATGACCAATGTCGACCGAACGTACGACTCGCGCTCACTCACCCTACCGCTACACGATTCCTTCCAGTCTCTTTCGCGCGATAAAGCGCGCGGTCCGCGCGCCGCATCAGCGCGTCGACGTCGCGTTCGCCCGCCTCACGCGTCACCACGCCAATGCTCACCGTGAATGCGATCGGCTTCGTCCGCCACACGTGTTCCGATTCCTGCTGCTCACAGCGCTTGCGCAATGCATCGGCGATGCGGAACGCGACGGACGCGTCCGCGCCCGGCAGCGCTCCGACAAACTCCTCGCCACCCCAGCGCGCGAATAGCTTCGACTCAAACGGGATCGTCATGCCCACATCTGCCAGCACACGCAAGACTTCATCGCCAATATCGTGGCCGTAGCTGTCGTTGATCTTCTTGAAGTAGTCGATGTCTAGAATGAAAACGGACAGCACACCATCGGCGGCGAGCATTTTTTCGACGGAATCGATAAACTCGCGGCGATTCGGCAAGCCAGTCAGCGCATCGGTGACCGCCTGTTTCTTGAGTAGCTGGATAAGCCGGGCACGATCGGAGATGTCGCGAACGACAGCAGTGAACTCCACTTCGCCCTCGAGTTCAATCTTCGAAATTGCAATCTCGACCGGAATAATCGTGCCGTCCCGATGCCGCCCGTACACGCTGTTGCTTTCGTCCATGCGCGGCGGCGTCACCGCGCGCAGGCTTTTCTGCGCCGAGTTTGCGAACTGCCGCACATTACGCGCATGGTTCCCGCGAAACTTCTCCGGCAACAGCATTTCGATCCGCTGTCCGATCACTTCGTCCGCCCGATAACCGAACAGATTCTCGGCCGCGCGGTTGAACAGTCGGATGCGGTGCTCCTCGTCAATGGTGACGATCGCGTCGTAAGCTGAGTCGATCACGGCCTGAAACCGCGATGCGCTAGCTTCCAGTTCACGCGACACCTGCCGCGCCGGGGCCTGGCCAATGACCGTCATGCAGACAGTAGGCGTGTGCGCGCCGACCATCGGCTCCAGTGCGACTCGCCATGTCCGTGCGCCATCGAGGGACACGCAGGCCGGTTCCGGTCCTTGGGCTTTGCCCGAGTCGAAGCACGCATCGAGCTTTTCGCGCAATCCACACCCTGCCTTGTCCAGCATCGATGTCTCGAGTGGCACAGGAAAAGATCGCGGATGTGTGCGAGCGTCGTCCATCATTGCCAGGAAGACGTCGTTGCACGCGCTGACGACCGGTTCACCGCGCGAATCGCGCGTCACGACAGCGATACCTATCGTCATGCCGTCAATGAACTTGTGCGATGTACTGGGCAAAGCGGACATAACCATACCTTGATACCTGGCGAGGTATCGATTGAAAGGATAGCCAGCGTCCCTGACGCGGCCACACTATGTTATATCGGCAACACTTGACGACGCCTTTAGGCCTGCGGGCCTCGCTCCAGGTTCACCTAACGTTCAGAGCGGCTGTAAACCGCGCCTTCCCGCCAGATCCGAGAGTTCCTTCTGAAGCGCAGCGAGAAATACATTCACGCGGTTGGGCACATATCGCCGGCTCGGAATGACGGCCCACACCGACAGGTCCTCCATGGAGGCGTCCTGCAGACGCACTTCCACAAGCGAATTGTCAGCTAGCTGCCTGAATACATCCCAGTGGGTCAGCATAGCAATGCCCAGTCCCTGCACAGCAGCCGTACGCGCCGCCTCAACACTCGTGGTGGTGACGTAGCCTTCAATACGCTTGCGTATCAACTTGCCGTCGACGACGAGCGGCCATCGCCCGACGGCATCGAGTTTGATACAACGATGCTGGTCGAGGTCCGCGACCGTGTCAGGCCGCCCATACCGCTTGACATACCCGGGCGACACGCAAATAAGGCGTGGGTTCGGGGCAATCTTTCTGGCCACCAGTTCTGAATCTTCCAGTGGCGCAATGCGCAACGCGAGATCCAGTCCCTGCCCCACTATATCGACTTGCCGATCCGACAGATCGAGGTCGATACGAAGGTCAGGGTTGCTTTCCAGCAAGCCAGGCAGCATCGGCAAAACGACGGATTGTCCGAAACCACTCGGTGCGGTCATGCGCAACACGCCCGACGCGGTGCCCGGTGACGGACTCAGTTCCGCTCGCGCGCCCGCTTCCGCATCGACCATTGCCTTGGCGTACGGAACAAAAGCCTCGCCTTCCGCTGTCAGGGTAAGCGACCGAGTGGTCCGATGAAAGAGGCGCACGCCGAGGTCTTCTTCGAGCGCGGCAATGCGCCGCGAGACCTGCATAGGCACCACGTTCAGTTGACGCGCCGCCGCTGACAGGCTTCCTGCTGACGCTACGGCGAGGAATGTCTGAACGTCTGGAAGGAGCATCGGTTATATCCAAAAATGTTAGGGCGGCTTCACGGTCAAAGCTCTGTTTCCCGCTGCTCTCGCCGCCTACCATGCAATCACCTTCCTTCACGAGACGAGCGGCCAGATGAACGACTCAACCTCCCCTATCCTTTCCCCGTATAACCGCAACGGCATCGCAGTACGCAACCGCATCGCCGTCGCGCCCATGACGCGTATCACGGCCACGGAACACGGGCAGCCGACCCAAACCATGTTCGACTACTACAAGCGATTCGCGAAAGGTGGCTTCGGGCTGGTAACGACTGAAGGCATTTATACCGACAAGGCGTTCTCGCAAGGATACCGGTTTCAGCCGGGCCTGGCCGACGACGAACAGGCGAAGGCGTGGTCGGCGTTCAATCGGGAGATGCACGAGCATGGAACCCTTGTGTTCGCGCAACTCATGCATGCCGGCGCGCTGAGTCAAGGCAACGTTTACCGAAACCATACAGTCGGACCATCGGCCGTTCGCCCCAAGGGTGAACAGATGACGTTTTACTGGGGCGAGGGGCTCTATCCCGAGCCGAAACAGATGACGGACGCCGAGATCGATGAGGCTATCCAGGGCTTCGCCGACGCGGCACGACGTGCCGTGAATATCGCCGGGTTCAACGGCGTGGAAATTCACGGCGCCAATGGATACCTCCTCGATCAGTTCCTGACTGCGGGTACCAATCGTCGGACCGACCGTTGGGGCGGCGACACGAAGGCCCGGACGCAACTGCTCGTCGATGTCGTGAACGCTGTCAGGCACAGCATTGGGGATGCTGTGCCCGTGGGCATCCGGATTTCGCAAGGCAAGGTCAATGACTTTGGTTCGAAGTGGTCGGGAGGCGAGGCGGATGCAGAAGTGATCTTCGGCGCACTTGCAGATGCGGGCATCGACTTCCTTCACGTGACCGAGCACGAGGCATGGCAACCAGCCTTCGAAGGCACGCACGACAGCCTCGTGACGCTGGCACGCCGTTATGCGCCCAAGGTCACAATCACTGCAAACGGTGGCTTGCACACGGCTGAGCGAATCGAAAACGCACTGGCCGCCGGGGCAGATCTGGTGACGGTCGGACGCGGCGCGCTCGCCAATCCCGATCTGCCGAAACTGCTGGCAAAGCAGCGCGAACCCCGGACATTCGATAGTTCGATCCTTCAACCGATCGCCAGCATCAAGCCCGAAGAACTTGCGATGGAGGGTGGCCGATAGACAGACTCTTATTCGGCGACTTTCTATGCGCAGGTGTAGAAACACCATGGAGGTCGTTCCCGCCGCGCGGTTCGACAGAACCGAAACGGTTCCGCCATGTGTATGCGCGACCTCTTTCTCGAGTGCGTGACAGGTCCGGTTGGACCTGCCTCGCGGCAAGAATGACAAACACCGCCTCGGAATAAACCGGGCAAGGCGACCGCCTCGAAGGCGTCCCGGGCTCAAGAAATCCCGCATGCTGCCGTCAAAACGAAGGGTTCCCAGCCGCGGCCGGGTTATAGTGGCGCCCGCCGCACTCGTGACTCTTCTTCCAATGCAAACGACGCTTGTCCACCTGCCGTCCACGCCCCGACATAAAGTCATGGCCGCGGTTGTCGCCGTGCTGGCGATTGCCGCCGCCGTTCTGGTCTGGCCACATGCCAAAGATCCGGGCCCGGTAGTTCCGCCATTTCTCCCGGTGTTCTCGACCTGGGTTACCTTGACCGAGGCCCTGACGGCCCTGCTGCTGTGGACACAATACGCGGTCTCAGGCCGGCTGCTGTTCGCGGCGCTCAGCGGCGCCTATTCGTTCACCAGTGTCGTCGCCGCTATCCAGCTGCTCGTCTTTCCGGGCGTGTTCTCCCCTACCGGCCTGTTAGGTGCAGGACCGCAGACGGCGGTATGGATCTGGGTTTTCTGGCACGGCGGCTTTCCCGCGTTGGTGACGGCATCCCTGTTCGCCCGGTCGGTTCCCGCGAGCTTGACGCACCGCACTCTTGCTAGAGTCGTCGCAGTTGGCGCCGTCGCTGTGGCGGTCGGACTGTGCATCCTCGCCACCGCGGGACAATCTCACCTCCCGCCCTTGGTCGCGAAATCCGGTTCGTACACCCAGTTGTCGGACAGCCCCGCAGGGATCATTGTCGAAGCGCTTTGCCTCGCGGCGCTGGGGCTTCATGTGTCGACAACCCGCGTGCGCTCGTTGATGGACTTGTGGCTCGCCGTCGCGCTAGTCGGTGCGCTCATTGACGTGACACTCACCCTTTCGGCGGGCGCGCGATACAGCGTCGGATGGTACGCAGCGCGTGTCGCTTCGATGGTGTCGTCAAGCGCAGTGCTCGGCATGCTGATCTACGAGACTACGGGTCTGTATCGGCGACTGTCCGAGACGCACCGGAAACTCGTTGAGACCTCGGCACGCGACGGCCTCACCGGCGTTTTCAACCGTGCTTATTTCGACGACCGGTTCGCGCGTGAATTTTCGTTAGCTTCGGTCAGCAAACAGCCGTTATGCGTCCTGCTGCTCGACGTCGACCATTTCAAGCAGTACAACGACACGTATGGACATATGGCCGGCGATGACTGCCTGAAGAAAGTCGCAGGGGCGCTATCAGGCACCTTGCGGCGGCAGGGCGATTTTGTCGCGCGCTACGGTGGCGAAGAGTTCGTGGTGGTTCTCCCGTCATGCGAACCGGCGGCGGGACTACGCGTCGCGCAATCGCTAAGAGCCGCTGTCGAGAAACTTGCGATCAGATCGGCGTCACCGGCCGGGGCCCCCGTCACCGTCTCGGTCGGCATGGCCAGCACTTTCCCAGATCCGCCCGAATCGGCGCCCGCCCTTTTGGGGCTGGCAGACACGGCCCTGTATCGGGCGAAGGCACGCGGTCGCAATCGGGTGGTCGAAGCTATGGACATTGCCGAGCGGCAGTCGGTCTCCGAAAGCGAAGTTCCCATCGTTTCGGTCATTAAGCCCTGACGCGCTACGCGGGCGGCCGGGAACCGGCGCGGAACCACGGTATGGGTCGCCTGGCTGTCCATCGATCTCAGGACCGCCAAGGTCTTCACGGGAGCCAACGTTAGACCTGTCCGACCAAAAAATCCTGAAGCGACGTCAAGACCTCACCTGGCGCATCCTCAGGAAGCAGATGGCCGCCGGGCAGCCCCTTGCCCGTCACATTCGCGGCCCATCGGGACCACGTGTCGAGAGGCAATATGCTTCGGGCCTTCTGTTCGCTCTCGCTCCACAGTACAAGGACAGGACAGGCGAGTTTTCGTCCCGCAGCTGCATCGCTTGCATCGTGCTCCAGGTCCTCGCAAGCAGCGGCTCGATAGTCTTCGCACATGGCGTGGCGCGCATGCGGACTTCTGAACGCGGTTCGATAGGCGTCGAGGGCCAAGGGATCGATCCGCTCCAGACCACCGGCCATCTTCGCCAGTGCAGCGTCGAGATAAGCGTCCGGGTCAGCCGCAAGCATCCGCTCCGGGAGATCGCCGGGCTGCGCCAGGAAGAACCAGTGCCAGGCGTTCAAAGCGAATGTCTTGTCGATAGATGCGAATGCATCGAGCGTCGGTATCACGGTCAGCGAGGCATATGCCGCAACGCATTGAGGATGGTCGAGCGCAAGCCGGTATCCGGCCCGAGCGCCCCGGTCATGCCCGACCACCGCGAAGCGCTCGTGCCCGAGCCGGCCCATCAGCGCGACGAGCGCGCTGGCTACGCGACGTTTGGTCCAACGCGGCTGATCGTTGCGGGTGCGGCTGTCGCCGTACCCCGGCAGATCGGGCACGATGACGGTGTGCGACCTCGCGAGCGTCGGCGCAATCAATCGCCACGCGACGTGGGTTTGCGGGTAACCGTGCAAAAGCAGAACCGGCGATCCGCTCCCGCCGATCCTGCCGCGAAACGAGACATTGCCCGCTTCCACGTCGAGGCTCGCGAAGCCCGGAAAGAAGTCGTGTTCGTCTCCATGCGTCATGCTCATCTCCTCGTAAAACGTGGCTTCATTGCTGCGACGCTGACCTGACAAACTCGGCCAGATCGCGATTGAAACGCGCGGCTTCCTCGATGAACGGCGCGTGACCCGAGTCCGCGTACACCTTGCTGACGATGCGCGGATTCAGCGCGGTCGCGCGAGCCAGCGTCGCATGCGTGTCGACCAGCGCGTCGTGGCCGCCGTAGATGAAGAGTAACGGCACGCGCGCCTTGCCGAGCCCCTCTGCAGCGAACACCGTCATTGTCGGCACTTCTTTTTGCATGTCCCACGATGCCATTGCGGCGTTCGCGAGCAGCCGGTCAAAGGTGTCGGCGTCAGGCCGATGGTTGAAACACAGGCCGACGAAGGTGCGCTCGCCGTCGAGATGCGTCTTCAGATCCGGCGAAATCATGTCCCGATACACATCGGGATGGTCGACGATCTGAACCGGCGCGAGCTCGACCACGCCGTCGACATACACGGCACCCGCGACCGCGCGATCGCCATACTTTGCAAGGTAGTTCGATATCACCACACCGCCGAGCGACCACCCAACCAGGACGGGCTTGCGCGCGTGCGAGCCCTCGATCACCGCTGCGAGGTCGTCCCCCCAGCGGTTTCCGTCGTGGTATGGCTCTGGGCCGGACGGCTTGTCCGACAGACCGTGGCCGCGCAGATCGTACGTAATGATCCGGTATCGGCGCAATTCGGGACTTTGCACCTGAGCTTCCCAGTTCAGGTGGCTACCGAGCAGCCCATGCACCAGAATGATGGGCGGACCGTCCGGATCACCGCTTTCCTGAACCGCAAGCTTCACCCCATCCGACGATGTCACCGTATAGCTGGTGGGCGCCGCGATCGCGCCGGGTGCGGATGCGAACAGTGTCGCTGCGCAGAACACGGCGATCAGAAAGCGAGGGAACGTTCGTAAGGTCATTGTCTTTCCCGAGGAAGTGTCAGTGCGGCTAGTCTCAACCCTTACACTGGTGTGATGGTCAAGCAAATTATGCTAGCCTGCTCTTTATGAAAGACACACCCTCACAGGAACTGCTGACGATCGGACAACTCTCGCAACTCACCGGCGCGAGCGTGCGATCAATCCGGCATTACGACGAACACGGTCTGCTTGCCTCGGTACGTGCGAGCAATGGCTATCGCATGTTCCCCGAGAAGGCAGTCACGCAGGTCAAGCAGGTTCAGCGCATGATCGCGACCGGTTTCACCATCGACGATATTCGCGGCTTTCCCGACTGCATGCTTCTAATCGAAGGCGCCCGCTCCTGCGACCAGATCACCGACGTCCAGCGGGCAAGACTCGAAGCCATCGATCGCCAGATCGCGGACCTCGAAAAGCGGCGCGAGCGGCTCATCAAGACCTTGCAGGAAGGTGCGGTGCCGCCCGTCGACTGACGCGAACCGCGGCACACGGAGAGCGCCGTCAAACAGGAACATTGGACGCGGTTTTCTTCATGCGAACGAGTGGACCGTCGAACTCCCGTCCGATTGCGTATCTGCGCGATTCCCGATCACCAGCCAACTTCTCTCAAGCCGGCTGAGCCTCCGGAAACGTCCACTTGCCGTTCACAACTTCCGGCTTGGGCCGATACAGGCGTACCGTGTAGTTCCACCCTGCAGCGATGGGCAAACAGTTAGATGCTTTCCCGTCGCATCCGCCGAACTGAATATCCACCGAGCCGTCCGCGTTCCTGTGCGCGGTGGTGTTGTTCAACGAGTAGGCGTTGAGTGGATTCGGGTCGATCAGTCCCGCCGCGTTATACACGGTTACCGACCAGAAACCAATAACCGGTACGCCTCGGTCAACGTGGATCTTATAGATCGTCGTACCGTCATTTCTCGAAGGAGTCCGGGTGAGGTAGATGGCATCTTTATCCGGATTTCCGCCCCACAAAGTTGCTGTACCGATGAGATGGTGGACTGGATCAACGTCACTCTCACGGCCAAACGATTTGCGAGCGCTAGGCAGAGTTGCCCCAAGCACCAGAAGCGCGTCGCGGACTTTCTTTTGGCTTGCCTCGTCCCAGTTGGGCACGTCGAAACTTCCAACATTTTTCTGCTCGATCCTGGTGTCGTCTTGCAACGCATGAGCCTTGGCAAGATCGCCCGGATCAGCCGGGTTGACTAGCGTACGGACCGTCGCGAGCACATACCGCGTGCCGATCTGCTTTCTGTCCAGCGTGTATCTGCCGGGGTTGTACACGACTTCCTGAGCATAGTGATTCTGGTTGATGACGATCATCGAACGGAAGCGCTTTCCCGCGTCGGGCAAGGTGATGGTCACCGGACCAGCATCGAGATCGAACACTGCCGAAGAATAGAGCGTATCCCGATTCACGCGCACGACGATCTGCTGGTCCACCGGAGCAATTTCCCTGTTGTGGAAGAATTTCCCGAATCCATTGCTTTTCACCACCTTAGCCAACTCGGCATCGGATTCCGCACGAATGAAATTCTCGGTGGTGACCGGTACCGGGACCGACTGTGCAAGCGCAGTCTGGATCGTCGCGAGCAGTGACAGCATCGCAACTGCAAAAGTGATTTTGTGTTTTCCCATGACGTCTCGCTAGTAGCTGGAAGTGACTTGAATCGGAAACTGACTTGTGGCCCGGCTTGAGTCACCAATGATTCGCACACCGGATTAAATGTAGTAAATAAGGTACAGGAAAGATAGGAAATACGCGAATCGCAGGTGATAGAAAACGCTTAACACGAGGCCACGCTGTCAATGAAACCCGATGTCAGATTCGATGACCAGGCAACGTTTACGCTAATCGTAGGTCCCACAACACATCGAGTACATGTTGAGTGGAACGCTCAACGTACCCTGCCCGATGTGCGATGCCGAGCCGACGCCACAACGCCGGGCGCAGTGGACGCATGACAATCCGCCGATCGGGGACTGGCGTGGTGGCCTCATGGGGCAGCAGCGCTGCGCCGTACCCTGCCGCTACCAGACTCTTGATCGCGTCGTTGTAGTTGAGCTGGATGCGCGGCGCAGGATGATGCCCGGCGGTCGCAAACCACTCGGCCGTCAGGCGCGAGAGACGTGTAGTCGCGTCATTGAGAATGAGAGGTTGAGCGGCGAGCCATTCAGGCGTCACCCGGGCGGGGCACCGCCAATGCGCGGGGACGAAGGCCATTACAGGGTCCCGGCGCCAGGGCTTTATCACGAGTCCAGCCACGCGGGGCTGCGGCAGCGCGACCAGCCCGATATCCAGCGTCCCATCCGCCAGGCGCGACAGCGTTTCATGCGACGTGAGTACCGCAAGCTGAATATCGATTGCAGGGTTATTCTCGCGCAGCACCTCGAGCGCTTGCGGCAACAGGTACGCGATCACGCCGGTCGACGCACCGAGCCGCACGCGCCCTTCTATCCCCTGCACCTGGCGTTGAATATCGTCCAACGCCTGCTCCGCATCGGCCAGCAGTCGACGCGCGCGCTCCACTAGCACCTCACCTATTGCCGACGGCCTCACCTGACCGCGCTTTCTCGACAGGAGCGGCGCCCCGATGCGACTTTCGAGTTCAGCGATATGCAGGCTGACCGTCGGCGGCGCCAGATTCAGCGCGCGCGCTGCATCGGCAAACGAGCCACGCTCGGTAATCGCAATCAGAGTACGCAGGCGGTCCAGACTGATCTCTCGCATGTCGACATCCCGATTCAGGAAAACTGAATTGCAAGGTTATAAAATTCAACTTTTCCTATTTTAGCGGTTCGGTGAACATGCGAGCTCGTTTTGCCCATTACCACCACTCGGAGTATTTCGCGTATGAGCGCTCCCGTTATTTTCATCGATGGCGACCAAGGCACCACCGGACTGCAGATCCATGAAAGGCTGCGCAATCGGACCGACATCACGGTGTTCACGCTTGCCGCCGCGGAACGCAAAGATGCACGCCTTCGCGCGGAAGCCATCAACGCCTGCGACATCGCGATTCTCTGTTTGCCCGATGCCGCCGCACGCGAGGCGGTGAACGCCATCGTTAATCCTGCCGTCAGAGTCATCGACGCAAGTTCGGCCCACCGCACGCAGACGGGCTGGACATACGGTTTTCCGGAAATGACGTCGGGACAGCGTGAGCGCATTGCGAGCGCACGTCGGGTCACCAATCCCGGTTGCTACCCGACGGGTGCGATCGGCTTGCTGCGTCCGCTGTTGCAGGCCGGGCTGATACCCGACAACTACCCTATCAGCATTCATGCGGTGTCCGGTTACTCCGGACGCGGGCGTGCCGGAGTGGAGGAGCATGAAGGTCCCGATGCCATCAACGCGCCTTCATTCCAGGTATATGGTCTGGATCTCGCGCACAAGCACACGCCGGAGATCCAGCAGCACGCGCTGCTCGCGCAGCGTCCGATCTTCGTGCCTGCGTATGGGGCGTTCCGCCAGGGCATCGTGCTGACGGTGCCCCTGCAGTTGCGGCTGCTGGCACCCGGCGTGGATGGCGCGACGTTACACACATGCCTCGCACGCCACTATGCCGAGGCGGCTCACGTGCGTGTCGTGCCGCTGCATGAATCGTGCGCTGAGAAGCACCTGGACCCGCAAGTGCTGAACGGTACCAACGACATGCGCTTAAGCGTATTTCCTGCCGTGGATCACGGGCACGTTCTGCTTTCTGCGGTTTTCGATAATCTTGGCAAAGGCGCATCCGGCGCTGCGGTTCAGAACCTGAACCTGATGCTAACGCAGCAATAGCGGCCGATGCTTTGACCCAACGTTCGGCCGCACGTGCCAGCCGGCAGTGCGACATGAGGAATGGCTCGGTCCCCGCCGGACATTGGATATGCATCTTTTTGCCACCGCGCGAGGCCCGGCACATTGATTGCTCCACAGGTATTAAGGATGCGGCAAACGGCTGCGTCCCAATTCTCTCTGACAAAGGAGGCAGAAATTATGAGCAAGGCAACGAGCGCCTTATTCGCGGCTGTCGCCGCACTCACGCTGTCGGGCGGCGCCTACGCACAGGCCGCCGGTGGCTCCGGTGGGAACGGTTCGGCAGGCAGCACGGCTAGCCCCGCAAACCAGGTGAATAGTGCAACGGGCGGCTACGGCACACCGGGCACCACCAATTCCGACAGCGGCATGTCCGGCCGTCCCAACTCGGGTCTGCCGAGCAGCGTCAACAGCGATTCGACTTCCGGCGCCACCGCACCGGTGGGCGGCAACAACACCTTGGCGACGCCGAGTGTGAAGTCGCCGGCATCGGGTAAGTAGAAGCAATTCGTTGACTATCGGTGGCGATGAAGCCACCGTCACGGCCCGCTGTTCGCCATCTGGCACACGGTAAGACTGCTGCCCTCGCGACAGCGGGCCGCCCCACGCGTCGTCGTGGGGCACATGAGCTAGCGCCTACGATGGCGCGCGGCGAAATTCAGTTTCCCGATCGCAGACCGGCGTAGACCATCTTCGTGAACTGATCGCCGTTGAACACGAAATTCCCCCATTTTGCATCGAAGGCGGCGGTCGGCTTGGCGGCAATGATTTCGTCAAGCGATTTACCTTGCTGCTTCAGCGTCATCACGTTATTGCGTACCGTGACAAGCATGTCCCGGAACTCGATCAATTGAGTTCGCGTACCAACGGGACCATGACCAGGGACAACGATCGTGTGATCAGTCGTGCGCGCAACAGCTTTATTGGCCCAATTGATCGCGCCGTCGATACTGCCGCCGTCCTCATTGTCGATGTATGGATAGATGCCATTCCAGAATGTGTCGCCGAGAGCAAGCACATCGGCATTCTTGAAGTACACCCACAGATCGCCATCGGTATGGCCACCGCCGAAATTTTCCACTTCGACGCTGGTGCCCGAAAAATTGAAAGTCTTCTTGTGATCGATCAGGAGTGTCGGGCGCGCATCTGCCGGCACCGGGTCGAAGGTCCAGTTCCACGCATTGACATGCGTCGTTTCAGTCAAATGCTTTGCGGTATTCCTTTGGGCAACGATAGTGGCACCCGCCTCATGCATCCACGCGTTGCCGTCGGTATGGTCCCAGTGCCAATGAGTATTGACCACGTATTTCAGCGGCGAGGGACCGATGGTGTCGAGCGCCGCCCGGACTTTTCGCTGCGACTTGCTGATGCCCGCGTCCACCAGGAATTTACCGTCCCTGCCCGATAGAACCGTGATGTTGCCACCGGACCCCATCAGCACCGTGATGTTTCCGCGTTGAGGATTGACGACGATGTCTTCATCGGCACGTCGCAGATATCGTGCACCTGCACCGGTATGAAAATAGTCATCCGGCGTTGCACTCGTGCTCGTCGAGGACGGGCTCACGGGATCGGCCACAGCTAGAGTGGAAACAAGCAGAGAACTCGCAGCGATGGAAACCAGTACCAACACGAGTCTGGTTAATACGGCTTCTTTCGCAATCGTTCCGAGTCTGACAAGTACTTTCACTTTCATATCTCCCTTTTCATGGAGCGAACCACGTTTTCCGCTGAAGTCCAACGTGATTCGTATTAGCAGGCAGCAGTCACATCGCCCCGAAAATGCTTCACTGTCGACTCAGAATGGCTTGGTCGGCAGATACTTGCCGTCGAGCGTGATTACGGCCCGCGACCCACCCTCTGGATCGTCCACTTTCTTGATGTCCAGCTTGAAGTTGATCGCGCTGATAATGCCGTCGCCAAACTTCTCGTGCACGAGCGCCTTGAGGGTTGAGCCGTAGATCTGCACCATTTCATAGAACCGATAGATCGTTGGATCGGTCGGTACGCCCCCCGGGATGCTGCCGCGCACCGGAATGCTCTGTAACAGGCGTACGGCGCCTTCATCGAGATCGAGCTTGTCGGCGACGACCTTGGCAGCGTCGGCAGGCAGCGGATGCTGGCCGAGCAGCGCAGCCGTGACGAATGCGAGGCTGAGACCGGTACCTTCGTTGATCTGCTCAAAGGTCAGGTTCTTCCGGATCTTCGCGTCGATGATCACATCCGCGAGATTCTGGCGAGTGGTTTGGCTGAATTGCGACTGGGTCATGATGGTTCCTTCAGTTGATGAACAGGATTCAGGCAGCGCGGGAAAGTCGTGCAGGCGTTGCACAGACATGCGGATGCTCGGAGAGCGAAACAAAGCGGTCGGTCGTGCCGTCGAGCGCATCAATAGAACCGGTTTCGATGTTGTAGACCCAGCCGTGCAGCGCGAGATGCCCCTGTTCGAGCGCGAGTCTCACGGATGGGTGCGTCTTGATGTTCGCCAGCTGAGCAATCACGTTTTCGCGGACCATCGAGTCGATGCGCTCACGCTCGCTGCCGTGCACGCGTGACTCGTTGACGACTCTCGCGGAATCCGCATAGCGCAACCAGTTGCGCACGGCGGGCATGTGGTCCAAACATTTGCAGGCGGCGATTGCGGTCATCGCGCCGCAATCCGAGTGGCCGCAGATCACGACGTCGGTGACACCGAGCGCCGACACAGCGTATTCGACCGTCGCCGAAACGCCGCCGGGTTCGGGACCGTACGACGGCACGATGTTGCCTGCGTTGCGTATCACGAACAGATCTCCCGGCTCACGCTGTGTAACGAGTTCGGGGACGAGCCGGCTGTCGGAGCACGAGATAAAGAGAGTGCGCGGATTCTGGCTCGTGGCCAGTCGCTTGAACAACTCGGAGCGTCGGGGAAAGGCGTCGCGCTGGAACTTCAGGAAACCGTCAATGATGTCTTTCATCTCTTCGCCCCTCCGGCAAGTTGTGAACCGATGGTCGAAGCATGAATCCGTTCAACCATAGCGTCCAAGACCGGTTTATTATGGTTTCTATAGGAGACGCCTATAGTGAGGGACCATGCTGCTCCGACATATCCGCTACTTCCTCGCCGTGGCCGAGCATCGCAATTTCACGCGCGCGGCAGAGGCACTGCATGTCTCGCAGCCCACCCTGTCGCAGCAGATCAGGCAACTCGAGGACACGTTATGCGTGCAATTGCTCGATCGAAGTGGCCGGACAATCCGGTTGACCGACGCCGGCGCGGCGTGGCTGCTCTATGCTCAACGAGCGCTTCAGGATCTGGACGCCGGCAGACGGGCTATTCACGACGTGCACGACCTGAGCCGTGGTTCATTGCGGCTCGGCATGACGCCGACTTTCACCGCCTACCTCGTCGGACCGCTTGTCGACAGGTTCAACCAGCGTTATCCCGGCATCATCCTGAATATCGAGGAGATGTCGCAGGAACGGATGGAAGTACTTTTGAACGAAGACGAGCTGGATATGGGCATCGCGTTCGCAGACACGCATTCACCCGATATCGAAACTGAGTCTCTGCTTGTCGAGGCGCTTGCTGTCGTGGTCGGAAACTCGCATCCCCGAGCGAGGAAGCGCGGCGCGCTAACGCCTCGCGACTTCGAACGGGAAGCTTGGGTACTGCTAAACGAAACGTTCGCCACGCGGCATTACATCGATCACTACTGCCGCGAGCACGGCGTGGCACCGCGCATAGCAGTAGAGGCCAACTCTATTAGCGCTGTCATCGGGATTGTCGGCTGCAGCCAGCTCGCGACCATATTGCCCGCGGCCATCGCGCGGCAAAACGGTGACCTGTCGCTCCTCAAGCTCGAACCTTCGTTACCGCAGCGAACCGCCGCGCTCTTGCGGCGCAAAGGCGCGTACCGAACTGCCGCTGCGCGCGCGTTCGCTGAAGTCGCTACTGAAGTGAGTCAGAGCCTGTAGGCGTGATTCGCTCACGCACAAGCTTTTGTGCGCAGTCGCCCAAGTCGTTGCATTTTGTCGCCCGTACGATCTGCCATCGGTAGCGCCGCACCGACTGCATACTCTTACGGAGCCAAGCCAAGCATGCTTCACGAACTGCCAGCCATTACACGGAATGTCCACTGGGGCTACTTTGATGCGGCGCTAGCGCCCGCGCTGATCGTCGAAAGCGGCGATTTCGTGCGCGCCGAAGCGATCACGCATCATGCGGGCGACGCGCCCGATCTGATGATGGACGACACGGTGCGGGCGCTATACGACACGATTCCGGAATCCGATCGGCAACCCGGCGTGCATCTCATGACGGGGCCGATCTTCGTGAGAGACGCGAGACCCGGCGACCTGCTCGAGGTGCGTTACTTACAAATGACCCCGCGTTTCAATTACGGCTCGAATCTCGCCGCGCACTGGGGTCATCTGTTTGCCGACTTCGACAAAGAGCGGGTCACGATCTATGAGCTCGATCAGACGTCCAATACGGCTCACGCATTGTATGCATACGACTACCCCGGAAAATATCTGGTGCCGGGCAAGCGATCGGACGTTCGGGACTGCTGCCGCGAACTCGCGCTCGAAGGCATTCGTGTGCCGGTGCGCCCTCACCTGGGCACCGCAGGCGTCGCGCCCGACGTGGCTGGCCGCGTGAGCACTGTGCCACCCGGCGCGCATGGCGGCAATATCGATAATTGGCGCATCGGCGCTGGATCCACCATGTATTACCCAGTCGCGGTGGACGGTGGTCTATTCTCGATCGGCGACCCGCATGTATCGCAAGGCGATGGCGAGATTAGCGGCACCGCAATTGAGGCCTCGCTCAATGTGATGTTCCAGATCGTGTTGCGGCGGGACTTTACATTCCCTTCACCGTTGCTGGAGACGCCAGATTATTGGATCGTCCACGGTTTCGATGAAGACCTGAATATCGCGACCAGAAACGCTTCTCGCGATATGTTGCTTCTGCTCACCGAACGGCAAGGGTTATCGCGCGACGACGCCTATTCGCTGATGAGCGTGGCGGCCGATTTCTCCGTGACGCAGGTGGTCGATGGCCGTCAGGGCATTCACTGCAAGATCCCCCGCAGCATTTTTCCTCCGAAGAAACGACCTCGCGCGTGAGCTGTGCGCGCGCGCCACGGCGGTGCGCCCGCGCACTGCCGTAGCGCAGCGCTGCGGCGCCAACCGGGCTGTTATCGATGGCACGGACATTGCCCTTGAACAACTCGACTGACGTTCGTCAGCGTACGGGAGCCTTGGGTTGGATCTACAGCGTTTCACCACCGAGTCATACGCCGAGACAGATCGCCTGCGAGCATGGAAAGAGGCGCTGGGCCGATTCGGCCTGCGTTCCGGCGCGCCTGAGGCAGCCGCTCCCCACTTGCATGGCACCGTCAGGTCACGCACGTCGACCAACGGCTTCGAGTTGATCGCGCTCGCCGCTTTCGCGCAAACCATCGAACTCAATGTCGACGGCGCAGACAGTCTTCTGATCGTGCTGCATATCGACGGCTGCCTGACGCTCGTTGCCGACGGTGCGAGCGAGAGCGTTGCTCCCGGCGATATCGTCTATGCTTCCTCGCGCGAGGAAGCGCTCCTATCGTTCGCGTCAGACTTTCGGGCGTTTGTGATCCGCGTGCCTCGCGCTGCGATCAACGCACGTCTTCTAACACCGTTTTCATTGCGTGCCGGGCGGTTGCCAGGCGACGCCGGTATCGGCCATGTGTTTTCCGGCTTTCTGCGCTCGGTTGCGGAAAGCGTGGAAACGTTGACGCTCGACGAGTTGCGTCCACTGGAACTCGCGCTTGCGGAGTTCCTCGTCGCGTCTCTCGTCGGTCATGACAAGGAAGGCAGCTTCAGTGGTCTCACTCCATCTCAAGCCGCCCTTTTCTCGCGCGTGTGCCGAACGATCGAGGCCAATCTGGCCGATCCGAATCTCGGGCTCACATCGATAGCGAAACAGGAGCGCGTCTCGCCGCGTTATTTACAGAAGCTTTTCGAAGCAGTCGGACAGAATTTCTCGACTTATCTGCGCTCGCGCAGGCTAGAGCGTTGCCGCGCGGATCTGGTCAATCCGCTATATGAAAAGCTCTCCATTGCCGATGTCTGCTTCCGCTGGGGTTTCAATGACGCGGCCTATTTCAGCCGTGCGTTCCGCGAGCAATACCGGGCATCGCCGCGCACTTTCCGGCACGAAGCGAGTCTCGAACTAGCGCGCCATCTCGTGCGGCGTATCTCACGCGGCTTGCCCGTCAACGCGGGGAACCTGCTCGTGCATGCACAACTCGCCGGCCAAGATGCCGTTCAGGAAGCCGCGGACGAGCCGTACGTTGCGACGCAACCCGAAGTTCCTTCCCCATCGCCCACTCGCGAGTCCAGCAAGCCGCGTCATCATCTGCTGCGCGCAACCGCCAATACGATTCATTGGGGCTACTTCAGTCACGATCTCAAGCCCGTGCTGGAAATCGACAGTGCAGATACCGTGACTATCGAAACACTCACGCAACACGCAGCCGACGACTGGGAGCGGATGGTGCGCGGCGATCCTGGCGCCGAAAGCGTGTTCCACTGGACCGCGGCGCGTAAGAACGTGAACCGGCGCGGCGCGGGGCCCATGGATGCGTCCATTTACGGCCGTGGCGCGGGAGAAGGCTTCGGCGTGCACATCTGCACCGGACCTATCGCCGTGCGCGGCGCGCAACCCGGCGACGTGCTGGAAGTGCGTATCCTCGACATTCACCCGCGACGGTGCGCCAATCCGAAATTCGCCGGCCGTGCGTTCGGCAGCAATGCTGCCGCGTGGTGGGGATTCCACTATCGCGAGCTATTGACCGAGCCGAAACCGCGCGAGGTCGTCACCATCTATGAACTCGATGCGGACGCAACCGACAGCGAGACCGCCTGCGCCCGCGCCGTCTACAACTTCCGCTGGACACCCCAACGCGATCCTTTCGGCGTGATGCATCCGACAATCGATTATCCCGGCGTGCCGGTCGATCATTCGACAGTGGTTGAGAATCACGACATCCTGAAGAATGTCCAGATTCCGGTGCGTCCGCATTTTGGCGTGATCAGCGTCGCGCCGCAGCAGGATGGGCTGATCGATTCGATTCCGCCTTCGACCTTCGGCGGAAATCTCGACAACTGGCGCGTCACCCGCGGCGCGAGCGTGTTCTTGCCGGTCGGCGTGCCCGGCGCCCTCCTCTCCATCGGCGACCCGCATGCATCTCAAGGAGACTCGGAACTGTGCGGCACAGCGATCGAGTGTTCGCTCACCGGCGAATTCCAGGTAGTGCTTCACAAGAAAGAAACGCTCGCCAACCAGGTGTACGCCGACCTCACGTATCCGTTAGTAGAAACCGCAGACGAATGGGTACTCCACGGCTTCAGCTATCCAAACTATCTGGCCGAGTTCGGTACCAGCGCGCAAAGCGCCGTGTACGAAAAATCCACCCTCGACCTCGCGATGCGCGACGCTTTCATCAAAACGCGGCGTTTCCTCATGACGACCAAGGGCCTGTCCGAGGACGAGGCGATTTCGCTGATCTCAGTCGCGATCGACTTCGGTGTGACGCAGGTCGTAGACGGCAATTGGGGCGTGCACGCGATCATCCGGAAATCGCTGTTCTCCGCGTGACGTAGCGTGACGTAGCAAGCGGCGGCTTCAATACGCGCGCGGACAAGAGTTTGTTCGCAGCAAGCTCGATGCGGCGATTTTGGCTTCCGTACGATGGGTCCTGACGTGAACACAGGCGTACGCGCCGTTCGACAGGACACTGCACCATGGATTCTCCCGCATATCGCGCGCTGGCCGGCCACGGGCGCTTTGACTATTCGCCGATCGGCGGCCGCCCTGTCTATCGCTGGCCCGACGGTTCCCGCCTCGCTGTCTACATCGGTTTCAACATCGAACATTTTGCGTTCGGCGAAGGACTGGGCCCCACCATCGGTCCAGTGATGCCTGAGCCAGACGTACTAAATCACGCATGGCGCGAGTACGCGTTGCGCGTGGGAGCATGGCGCTGTCTCGATCTGTTCGATGAGCTGGCGCTACCGGTAGCGGGCATCATCAATACGGCGCTCTATGATCATTGCCCTGACCTGGTCGCCGCGTTCGCCCAACGTGGCGATGAACTTGTCGCCCACGGCCATACCAATTCAGAAAGACAAGGAACGCTGTCCGAGGCCGACGAACGTGCGCTGATCGTGGCATGTCGCGAGCGAATCGCCGCGGAAAGCGCGCAGCAGCCAGCAGGCTGGTTATCGCCGTGGTTGTCCGAGAGTCATGTCACCAGCGATCTCGTGGCGGAAGCGGGTTACCAGTACACGCTCAACTGGTGTCACGACGATCAACCCACGCGCCTCGTTACACGCAACGGTCAGCCGCTGTGGGCTATTCCGTACCCGGAAGAAGTCAACGATATTCCAATGATCCTCGCGCGTCAGATGGACGCAAGGTCGTTCGCCGATCTGGTGATAGATCACTTCGAGGAGATGCTGCGGCAATCCACCCGCGAGCCGCTGGTGATGGGCATTGCCTTGCATGCATACCTGGCAGGACAGCCGCATCGCCTGGTTCACTTGCGCCGAGCGCTCGAGCATATCGTCCGCGCGCGCGACGAAGGCCGCATCTGCATCACTACGCCGGGTTCGATCGCAAGTCACATGGACTTCCTTGGCCATTGACTCCCCCTCTTCTCGCATCGCCATACCACCTGTTTAACCGATATTTTGTTCAACCTCTTCAAAGGTCCGCCATGTCCATGTCAAAAGCGTTCAAGCTTCTCTTATGCGCTGTCACCAGCCTTCTTCTCGCACAAGGCGCATCCGCTCAATCGTGCGAGCCGTCGAAAGTGGCACAGAAATATCCGTCCCTGGCCGGAAAGACCATCAAGATCGGCGTCGATCCAGAGTCGCCGCCGTATGCGTTTCGTGACAGCAAGGACTTCAACAAGATTATCGGCGCCGATGCCGACATGGAAGCGATGGGATATGGCTCGCTGGAGGACTTCATCACTCACTTCTGGGAAGGCGATTTCCTGAAGAAAGACGCGAACAATATCCTGTCAATGATGCGGAGCTGGCAATACGCCGATATCTCCGCGAATTCGCTTTATCAAGGTGATTTCGATCGGGCGTTGGGCAGCATCACCGCCAGAGCTATTGTGATGCCCGGGCGCACCGATCTATATTTTCCGCCGGAAGACAGTGAGTATGAAGTCTCGAAGATGCCCAATGCACTACTTCGGCCTATCGAATCAGTGTGGGGTCATTTCGCGGGCGGCCCCGCGGCCAATCCCGTCGACGTCAAGTTCATCGACGATGCAGTCAGGGAAATTCTCGCTATGTAACGCCCGTGCGAAGCGCATTGATTGAAGTACTCCTCCCGGAGAACGGAAATCGGAATCCGCTTTCCCTCCGGGAGGCTTACTGCCATAGCCACTCAAAAGCACTAGAAGTTATGGTTCATACCGAATGAGACGCCGGTCTGCTTCGCATGTCCGGATGGGTTGAGCGTTGCGTTGGTGACATAGCCGCCAGTGAAATGCGTGTAGTCGACGTCAGCATAGAACTGAGTGCTTTTCGACAGCGAATAGGTGACGCCGAGAATAGAAACGTCCTTCCTGCCGTCCACGCCGGCCGTCGAGTTCTTGTTGTCGTAATACGCGCCCGTCACGTTGAAGAACGACGACACCTTATAACGGAAACCGCCCCACAGGTATTGGTTGCGAGTCTCGCCATGCACCGTCGAAGGAACGGACTGTGTAGTGAGCGAATAGCCCGCCATCAGATCGACCGGACCGATCGTCACGGCACCGCCAGCGGTGTATTGATTGTTGGCGAAATACGGGGTCGTGGTCGCTGTAGTCGAAAGCGGATTCGAACGATGCGTATAGCCGGCGCCGAACTTGAACATCCTGGTGTGGTAATTCAGGCCGCCCGCGATCATGGAGCCGCTAGACAAACTGCCCGCGATGCCACCCGGCGCGTAGACCGCACGAGGCGTCCACGGACCGAAGTCTCCGTGATAGTGGATCGCGTTGTCGTCGCGGCCGCTCGTGCCGCCCGAAATCGCCGCCGCTTCGGTAATGCCCAGATAACGCAGATCGAATGGCTCGAAGTCTTTGATCAGGCGGTGCTGCAGTGTGAACTGATGCCCCACGTCTACCTGACCGAACGGGCCACCGATTCCAACCGTCGACGTGCGCGAAAACAGCGTGTTGTTAGAGGCGCTGTTCGCGCCAGTCGACAGAATATAGCCCGCTTCGAGATTGAAGCGTACATAGTAGCCGCCGCCCAGGTCCTCGATCCCAAGAAATCCCCAGCGATTCGATTTATAGACGCCGTTCGAGGCCATAGACAGCGCTGCACCGCCTGCCTTGGTGCCGTTCACGAGATTACGCAGCCCGCCGTCCAGCGAGCCATACAACGTAACGCTGCTTTGTGCGTGCGCTGCACCGCTCGACAGTCCCACCAGTGTCATTGCCGCCAGCGAGCGCCGCATGCCGATCCTGCGCGTGCCGCGCCCCCTTACTCCAGTTTCAAACATATCTCCTCCATTGAAATCGTTAATCTGTGAGGCGAGAGGGCATGCCATGCGCTGCCCATCCCTCCGCCATCTTTCGGGGATTGCCCGAGAAATCCGCGCACTCGGCGCAGTGGGCCATCAATCAGAATTGCGTGCGCAGACCGCCGCCGACTGTGGTGCCGGTCGCCATCCTGCTCGCGCGGTCGGACAGCACCGCGGCATAGACATCGGTGCGTTTGGACAGCGGGTAGTCGTACGAAAGCGCCCAGGTGTTGCGGTAGACGGACGCGTGACCGGAACTCTTTGAATAAGCATCCGAACCGAGAATCCGGCCCACGCCCACGGGAATGGCGAAACCAATCTGTGCGGTGTCGATGCCGACATCGCCGTTCGAGATCGAATCCCACACGTGCTGATATTGTCCGTAGAGCTTCACGAAGTTCATGCTGTACGAAACGCCGAGGTTCACTACGGACTGCGTGGTTAGCCCCGGAATCAGCGTGCCGAGATCGCCGGCGTTAAGGCTGTACTTGATCTGCTGATAGACGACCGAGGTCGCGAAACCGCCGTTGTTGTACGAGACCTGGCCGCTCCACTTGTTCTGGCCGGGATGGCCCGCTTCGTTGCCGAATGAATACATCGCGCGTCCTACGAGCCCGTTGTACGACGGCGACGCGTAGTACACCGAGTTCCACCATTCGCCCGCATTGCCGAATACACCCTGTCCATTCACGCCGACGTAGCTCTGCAGCACGATCGGCGAAAACACGAACGAGTTGAAGAACGGGTTGAAAGTGATGGTCGAGAACCAGAGCAACGGCGGAATCAGGCCGGCCGTCACCGTGCCGTAACGGCCGGTCAAGCCAACATACGCGTTGCGCGAGAACAGCCCGTCCTGCGGAAAGCCGGTGCGGCCCATCGCGCCGGTCTGAATGTTGAAGTACCCTTCGAGATCGAACACGACCTTGGTGCCGCCGCCCAGATCTTCCGTGCCGCGCAGGCCGAAGTACGGCGCGGTCATGCCGCCATTACCGGCGATCACGCTCGCCCGACCGTTCATCGGCTTCTTGTAGCCGACAAACGCATCGAGAAGTCCATAAAGCTGCACGCTAGATTGCGCGTGAGCGGCTTCTGCACAAAACGCAGCGCCAATAATCAGCGCCATTACTTTCAGTCTTATTCGCATCTAAGTCTCCTGCTTCTCCAACCTGGACGTGCGCATGCGAGCCGGCGCGCGACGGACATGCCAGGATATGTCCAGTCACGTTTACGACGTCGACGTTTTTTTACGGACTACGAAATATAGATTCTGTGGTCTCTACTTTTTATATCTATGCGCGTCACCGGAAAACGACGCGCAGGGATGTCCGCCCTGCTGCCCTGCTTATGTCTGATTCTGTGTGCGCGACGGCGCAGCCGAAGGCGTGTTCGGCGCCTTCTGTTTCGAGCAAAGTAGCGAGTGCAATATGACGAGAGTCAGACCGCCCGAAATCACAGGCTGCTGAACGACGAGCTGGAGCATCAGCGGCATTGCATGAATCACTTCGGGCGAGATGAAGAGACCACCAAGGCCAATGAGAAACGCGAGCCCCGATACGATCAGCCGCCGATCGTCCCATTCCACCTGCGCGAGAATATGCACGCCATGCATGAAGACGATGCCGAACAGCAGCGTTGCGGCAGCCGAGATCACCGGAATCGGCACGACGACCAGCAACATGTCGAACTTCACGCAACCGCCCAGCACGATCAGCAGGCAGCCGGCGGCGAGTGTAACGAAACGCGAGCCCACCCTCGTGGCGCGCAGAATGCCGATGTTGTCCGGATACGCAATGGTGCTGAAGCCGCCCCAGACCGCCGCAACCACCGAGCCGAGTGCGACCCCGAACAAGCCTTCTGACATCCGGCCGGGACTCAGTGTCTCATCGCCCCATTCGGCAACAGCCTGATAGAGCGCCATCGATCCCATGCCGGCGGGAATCAGCACGAGCAGGAACACGGCGACGAGATCCGGCCGCACGCCGAAGCCGAATGGAAAGATGCGCGGTTCGACGAGGAACGGCGCCGCAGCAACCGCGGTGAACGACACGGGCTGGAACAGCGTATAAGCCAACGTGCCGAGCGCGAGGCCCACCAGGATCGCCACGCGACGCATACGCTGTCCGCCCCACAGCATCGCGAACACGATGCCCGCCACCGCCACCGTGCCCGAAAGCAGATTCACGACTGGGAAACCAGGGCTTTTAGTGCTTCCGATCCACGTCGGCAAGGCTACGCTTGCGATCTGCACGACGATCAGCATCACCATCATTCCGGAGATGATCGGCAGGCGCAGATGCTTCGCGAATACGCCTGCAACGCTGCGTCCTCGGATCGGCACCGTGAGCACGCACCAGATCAGCGAAGCGGCGAAGAACGATCCGAATGCCGTGCCGAGCCCGCCCGACTGCAAATGCCCTACCGTCAGGAGCGCGCCGAAACTGCCTGCATAAGGGCCCTGCACGATCGGTAGACGCAACAGCAGCACCGATTGCAGGATCGTGATGATCCCGCACGCGATGAACGTCATTCCGTACAGGTAGGCGATCTGCTCATCGGCCAGATGGAAGGCGCGCCCGAGAATTCCCGGAAAAACGAACATACCGGTCATTCCGAATACGTTCTGCAGCGCGAGCACGGCCAGTTGCGGCAGCGGCAAACGCCCGTTGATCCCGATGTCGAACACGCCCGCCGGCGCAATGTCCGCGGTGGCGTCTCGGGTCGATGCGCCGGGTTTCGGCATGTGTGTATTCAAGGTTTGTTCCATTGAACCAAAAGGAAAGCCTGTCTGGCGACGCGCGCCTGCTGCCGGCGAACTTCAGTTGTCGAGCGGAACGCCTTTCGTTTCCGGACCGAACCAGATCGACACCATGCCGACGATAAAGAGCAGCGACACTGCAGCCGACGCCGCCGGAAACGAGCCGAATTTGCTCACTACCGCGTTGCCAGCGATCGGACCGATGCTCGTCAACGCTCGCGCCATGTTCCAGCAGAAGCCTTGGCCAGTTGCCCGCACACGGGTCGGGAAAAGTTCGGGCAGATAGGCGGCGAACGTGCCGAACGCGCCGATCACGAAATAGCCGTACACCGGCATGAGCCAGAGCACGCCGCCGACGTCGTGCACCGTCATGAACAGCACGAGCGACACGATCAGCGATCCTAACGAAAATATGAAATACGACATACGTCGGCCGAAGGCGTCGAGCATCCAGATCAGTGTCAGATAACCGAGCGTCGCGCCGAACATCATCAGGATGAACGCGTAGCTCACCGTGGTGCCGATGTTGCGCTGATCGGCAGCGGCAGCCGAAAGCTGATGAATCCAGCTCGGCAGGAACGTGAGACCGCCCCAGCAGCCGAGCATGGCCGCCGACGACACGATCACGCCGATAATCGTCTTGCGCCGAAGTCCCGGCGCGAAAATGGCGGTGAAGGTTTGCATCGCCGATTCCGCGACGACGCTCTCCCGCACTTGCACCCAGCGCTGCGGCTCGGGCACGAAGCGGCGCACGAGAATGGTGACGAGTGCCGGCGCTGCGCCCACACCGAGCACGACGCGCCAGCCGAATCGGCCGAGCAGCAGGTTGTCGAGCGCCGCGGCAAGAAAGCCGAACGCGAAGGCCATTTGCATGATCTGCATGGCGCGGTTGCGTTGCCGCCCCGGCCATGATTCGGCGACGAGCGCGGCGCCTGCCGCCCACTCGCCGCCGATACCGAAACCAGCCATTGCCTGCGCGACGGCAAGCTGCGGCCACGTTTTTGCGAATGCGCTCAAGAGCGTGAAGGCCGCATAGATGAGGATGGTGAGGCCCATGACACGCGAGCGGCCGTACCGGTCCGCGGCTACGCCGAACAGCACGCCGCCGATCCCCCAGGTGAGCAGCTTGCCCGCAATGATGTAGCTGCCGATCTTGCTGATTTCCGTTGCGTCGGTGCTATGCAGCAGCTGGCTCACGCTGGGCACGAGCACTAGCGTGAAGAGATTCAGGTCCATCGAATCGAACATCCAGCCGAGGAACGCTGAAATCAGCGCCAGCCACTGGTAACGCGACAGTCTGTATGCCTGCGCGTCGACCGAAGCCACCGGCGCCGCCTTGGCGCCCTGCGATGTGCCCATGGTTCCCGTCTCCTGATCTTCCGCCGTGAGGGCGAGCGGTGTGATTGGTACGGGTCATAGGCCCGCTTTCGTCAATGGGCGCAGTATATCGTAATGCAATTAGATTGCAATACGGATTATTGTATTACGGCACGACAGCCAGACGGACGGCAGCTCGCAATTGGCGCGCCCTGCCTTATGCGGGATGGATCAGGTCAGGCAAGCGGCGGGCATATGCCGCCGTTGCGATGACCGCTGCTAGTCATTGGCTGCGACGGCCAGAACCTGAACCGCCAGCCTTTCCGCCTGCTCGACATGGTGTTTGCACGCCGCCGCCGCAGCGTCGGCATCGTTGCGCATCACCGCGTCGACAATCGCGGCGATCTCGTCGTAGCTCTGCACGAGGCGGCCTTCCTGGGAAAGCGTAGTGGCACGCAGCATCATCACGCGGGTATGGACGAGACGCAGCATCTCGGTGAGCACCGGATTGCCCGCGCCTTCGAGGATCACGTCGTAGAACTGCGCCTTCTGCTTCAGGAAGCGCATGGTGCCTTCCTGACCTTGCATGTCGCGCATCGACGCCAGTTCGTTCAATGCATTCTTCAGCGCTGTACGCTGTTCTTCGGTTGCCCGCTCGGTGAACTGGCGGCCCGCAAGCGCCTCCAGCACGGCGCGCACTTCGTATAGACCGCGCGCCTCGTCGCCCGTCATGACGGCGACGATCGGACCTTTGTGCGGAATGATCTGCACGAGCCCTTCCGCGACCAGCTGGCTCAGCGCCTCACGAACAAGCGTGCGGCTGACGCCGAGCATTTCACAGAGCTCGCGCTCGATCAGCCGGTCGCCCGGTTTGAACGTCAGATCGCTAATACACGCACGCAGACCATCTATCACCTGCTGCCGCAGCGTGGCCACCGGCCGCACAACCAGTCTATTGGTATTCATCCCTTCCCTTTGCCGTAGAAAAATAGGAGCCGCCATACTTCGTAATACAATCATATTGACATTCGACGGCTAAGCTCCGATACTCGCTCTCATTATACAATCCTACAACCGCTGGACAAACTCGAAGGATACTCATGGAAGACATCACGCTATCCGAACGTCGTGCCATCGGCGCAAAGATCCGCAAGGAAGTACTGGGCGCGAACCATACGCAGAACAACGCGAATCCTCATCTTTTCGACACCGTGTTCCTCGAGTACACGGAAGACGTATGCTGGGGCAACGTGTGGAACCGGGACGGCCTCACGCGAGCCACGCGCAGCATGTTGAACCTCGCGATGCTGGCGTCGCTCGGCCGCTGGCACGAATTCGAAGTTCATACGCGCGGCGCGGTCAACAACGGTGTGACGGAAGAGGAAATTGCCGAAGTTGTCTTGCAGGCAGGCGTCTACGCAGGCATTCCGGTCGCCGCCGAAGGGCTGCGCCGGGCAAAAGCGGTCGTGCTCGATCTGAAGGCAAAAGCCGCGGCAACGGCCTGAATCCCGCAAGCGATCCGTCAAGATCGCGGCACATTGCGATCCGTCGTCGCAATTCATCTCGGGCACGTCCGCCTGGCGGTTCCGGGAGTTCCAGGCGTTGCGCGCCGCGAGCTGCCCATCCGGCGGCCGGGCGCGAAACACCTGTCACCGACGCGTTACCTGTACAAGTCATGTCTCAGTCAACTTTCTGCGAAATCCCCGCAGGCCGCATCGCCTACTCCCGTCGCGGGACGGGCCGGCCGCTGGTCCTGCTTCATCCGATCGGCGTCGACCGGAGCTGGTGGGACGAATATGTCGAGCATTGGGCGGCGTCCTATGATGTCGTCGCAATCGACCTTCGCGGCCACGGCGAGTCGAGCGTCATCACGTCGCCCGTCACGCTCGCCGATCATGCGGCCGACGTCGCCGCCGTGCTGCGCAAGGAGCACCTGAGCGGCGCCACGCTGATCGGCGTCTCGATGGGCGGCATGATTGCGCAGCGCGTTGCGATCCAGTTCCCCGAACTCGCCGGCGCGCTGATTCTGTGCGGCACGGCGGGCGGCTTCCCCGACGAAGTGCGTCCGCGCATCCTTGCGCGCGGCGACATGAGCCGCCAGGGCTCGATGTCCGAAGTCACGGACGACACGATCGCACGCTGGTTCACCGCCGACACCCCGCGCCCGGATCTCGTCGAAAAATGCCGCGCACGTCTTGCCGCCGACGACTGGTACAGCTGGAGCGCGAACTGGCAGGCCATCTCGCAGTTGGACAACCTCGGCGAGCTGCCCCGCGTGAAAGCGCCGGCGCTCGTCGTCGCGGGCGAGGCCGACGCGAGCATTGCGCCGGCGGTATCGCAGAAGATCGCAGACGCGCTGCCGCACAGCCGTTTTGTCGTGGTGCCGGGCGCCGCGCATTTCGGCGCATTCGACATGCGTGAAGTCTTCGCAACGGTGTTCGACGATTTTCTGTCGAGCCTTGCTCAATGAAATGAAACGCTGGCCGTGCGCACGCGAACACCTCTTCGCACGCCGCGCGGCCCAGCAGTGATCGAATAAATGGAGCGGCGGCCGCCATGGCCGATCGTCTCGAGGAGGCAGTATGGCAATCACAATCCGTTCGTCTTTCACCGTCGATGCACCGCCGTCCGACGTCTGGAAGACCATGATCGACATCGAACGGTCCGCCCCGTGCTTTCCGGGCGCGGAACTGAAGGAACATCAGCCCGACGGCAGCTACAAGGGTGGCTTCACCGTAAAGCTCGGCCCGCTCACGCTGAAATTCGCGGGCAAATTCAAGATCGCTGAACAGAACGACGCAGACCGCAAGGTCGTGGTGTCCGCAAGCGGCACCGACACGAAGGGACGCGGCGGCGCAGATGCGCAGATCAACGCGGCCGTGACCGACGCCGGCAGTGGCAAGACCAAAGTGGACGTCGTCTCGGACGTGAATCTGTCGGGCACCGTCGCGCAGTATGGACGCGGCGCCGGAATGATCGAAGCGCTCTCGCAGCAGTTGCTGAACCAGTTCGCGAAGAATCTGACCGCGCTGATCGAGTCCGACGCCGCGTATGCCGCTGAAACCGCCACGTCGGCGCAAGCTGCGCATGCGACGCCCGCGACGTCCGACGGCGCCGCATCGGCTCCCGGCGATCAAACTGATCGGATCAACGAGGCAACGCAGACCGCCACGACGGATGCGTCGCGCCCGGCGGCCGAAACGCGCCGCCCGCCGCCCGCACCCGCGCCGGTTGTTCCGCTCGACGCGGGCGCGCTCATGCGCAAAGCCATGTGGCAGTCGGTCCGGAATTTCTTCGCGCGGCTCTTCGGCGCTAAACAGCAACATTGAAGACGCCACCGCTGCACTATCGGAGCACGCATGAAACCCAGTGAATTTCTGTACCACGCGCCGACCACGCTCGACGAAGCCGTGCAACTGCTCGGCACGCTCGAGGACGCGCGAGTGCTGGCGGGCGGTCAGTCGCTGATGCCGATGATGAACTTCCGGTATCTGATGACGAGTCATCTGATCGACCTGAACGGCGTCGAAGCACTGACCCGCATCGAGCAGCGCGGCGATCGCCTCCACATCGGCGCGATGGCGCGGCAACGCGACATCGAATTGTCGCCGCTCGTCATTCAACGCGCGCCGCTGATCCGGGAGGCGTATCAGCTCGTGAGCCACAAGCAGATCCGCAATCGCGGCACGCTCGGCGGCAGTCTGTGCCAGCTCGATCCTTCGTCGGAACAGCCCTGCTTCACCGCCGCGCTCGACGGCGTGTTGACCATTGCACGCTATGAAGACGGCGCGGTCACGCACCGCGAATTACCGATGTCCGACTGGGCCGTGATGTACATGACCCCCGCGCTCGAAGAAGGCGAACTGCTCGCAGGCATTTCGCTCGACATCTGGCCCGAAGGTCATGGCTATGCATTCGAAGAATTCGCGCGACGTCATGGCGATTACGCGATCGTCGGCGTCGCGGCGCTCTGCACCGCCGACGCGCAAGGCAACCTCGACCGCGTGTCGCTCACGATCTGCGGCGTTGCGCCCGGCCCCGTCCGCATGCACGACGTGGAGACCGCGCTGCGCGGCCGCCCGATGGACGACGCCGCGCTGCGCATGGCGAGCGACGCCGCCAGCGCGCTCGACGTCATGACCGACGCGCACGTCAGTACCGACTACCGCCAGCATCTTGCAGGCGTCCTGACCGAAAGAGCGCTGAAACGTGCGTTCTCGCGTGTCGCAAGACAATCGTAGAGTGACTAAGGAGATGGACATGGAGACTCGTACTGTCAGAGTCGTCGTCAACGGCACCGCTTATGAGCGCGAAGTCGAATCGCGGCGCATGCTCGGTGACTTCCTGCGTCACGACCTCGAACTCACCGGAACGCACTACGGTTGCGAGCACGGCGTATGCGGTGCCTGCACCGTGCTGATCGAAGGCCGCACCGCGCGCGCCTGTCTGACGCTTGCCGCCCAGGTCAACGGCCGCTCGCTGACTACCGTGGAAGGCCTTGCTCACGCAGACGGCACGCTGAACGAACTGCAGAAAGCCTTCACCGAAACGCACGCGCTGCAATGCGGCTTCTGCACGCCCGGCATGCTGATGACGCTCACCGAATTGCTGAACGAAACGGATTCGCCGAGCGAATCGGAAATCCGCGAAGCGATCACGGGCAACCTGTGCCGCTGCACGGGCTATCAGCCGATCGTGGCCGCTGCGCTGCTTGCCGCCCAACGCATCCGCGATCAGCGTGCGGCAGCGTCGACGACGCCTGCGGCACACGCTACGGAGTAACACGATGGAAATTTCCGATCTGAAGGGAGCGCCCACCGACCAGCGCTACATCGGCAAGCGCGTGACGCGCACCGAAGACAAGAAGCTGCTGCAAGGTCAGGGTTCCTACGTGGACGACGTGCATCTGCCGAACATGCTGCAAGCCGCCGTGCTGCGCAGCTCGCATGCGCACGCGAAAATCGTCTCGATCGACTGCACGGCCGCTCGCGAACTGAAGGGTGTGCACGCCGTCTACACACACGCGGACCTGAGCGGCCGCGCACGGGGCCGCGCGCCTTCGATGCTGCCGAATCCGGCAATCCGTTTCGAGCGCACGCAGGAATTGCTTGCCTCGACGGAAGTGACGTTCGCGGGCGAAGCGGTGGCCTTCGTGGTCGCGGACAACCGCTATATCGCCGAAGACGCGTGCGGCCTGATCGAAGTCGAATACGACACGCTGCCCGCCGTGGCCGATTGCCGCGACGGCCTGCGCCCCGAGTCGCCGCTTTGCCACACCGACGCGAAAGACAATGTCGTCGCGCATATCGAAATGGGTTTTGGCGACATCGACGCGGCCTTCAACGGCGCGCCGCACGTCGTCGAGGAAACCTACTGGCAGAACCGCGGCTCCGCGCATCCGATGGAAACCCGCGGTTATCTCGCCGAATTTCACGCTGCCAACGGCGAGTTGACCGTCTGGTCGTCGGGCCAGGCGCCGCACCACGAGAAGAAGAATCTCGTCGAACTGCTCGAATGGGACGCGGAAAAGCTGCGCGTGCTGATGAACGACGTCGGCGGCGGCTTCGGTCCGAAGCTGCCGTTCTATCCGGAAGAAGCGCTCGTCGCGATTGCGGCGGTTGCGCTCAAGCGCCCCGTCAAATGGATCGAAGACCGGCGCGAACACTTTCTCGCGGTCACGCAGGAACGCGACCAGTGGTGGACCGTGAAAATCGCGCTCGAAAACGACGGCAAGATTCGAGGCGTGAAACTGGAGATGGTGCACGACAACGGCGCGTTCCTGCCGTGGGGCATCATCACGCCGTACATCTCGATCACGACCACGCCCGGCCCTTACGTGATTCCGGCGATGGGCGCGAAGCTCGACGTCGTCTACACGAACAAATGCGCGACCTCGCCTGTGCGCGGCGCGGGCCGTCCGCAGGCGGTGTTCGCAATGGAGCGGATACTCGACAAGGCCGCGCGCGCCCTCGGCATGGACCGCGCGGAGTTACGCTGGCGCAACCTGATCCAGCCCGAGCAGATGCCGTACGACGCGGGCTTCATCTATCGCGACGGCAGCCCGCTGCGTTACGACAGCGGCGACTATCCGGCCTGCCAGAAAGCGGCGCTCGAGCGCGCGAAGTACTCGAGCTTTGCGCAACGCAAGGCCGAGGCGCGCCGTGAAGGACGCTTCATCGGCATCGGCATGGCGAGCTTCGTCGAAGGCACAGGCATGGGTCCGTTCGAAGGCGCGACGGTGCGCGTGCAGGCGAACGGCCGCATCGCCGTGATCACGGGCGCATCGCCGCAAGGCCAGGGCCACAAGACGACCTTCGCGCAGATCTGCGCGGAACAGCTGAACGTGCCGCTCGAAACGATCGACGTCATCACGGGCGACACGGGCGGCATCTCGATGGGCGTCGGCACGTTTGCGAGCCGTGTGACGGTGAATGCGGGCAACTCCGTCTACATCGCCGCGCAGGCCGTGGGCGAAAAGATGCTCACGCTCACTGCTCACCTGTGGAAGTGCAAGCCCGAAGAACTGTTGCTGGTCGAAGGTCACGTTGCGCGGCGCGCCGGCATCGAGCAGCGCATGAGCTACGGGCAACTCGCGAAAATCTCGCAGGGCATGCCCGGCTTCACGATGCCCGAGGGCCTCACCGCCGGTCTCGAAGAGACCAAATACTTTTCGCCCGCGCAGTCGACGTATTGCAACGGCACCGCTGTCGTCGAACTAGAAGTGGATCGCGAGACGGGCCACATCACGATCCTCAACTACGTGATGGCGCACGACTCCGGCAAGCTCATCAACCCGATGATCGTCGACGGCCAGGTGATCGGCTCGGTTGCACACGGCATCGGCAACGCGACGCTCGAATGGATGCAATACGACGAGAACGCGCAGCCCATCACGACGAACTTCGGCGAATACCTGCTGCCGATGGCAACCGACGTGCCGAACATCGACATCGTGCACCTCGAAACGCCCTCGCCGCTGAATCCGCTCGGCGTGAAAGGTGCGGGCGAAGGCGGCACGATCCCGGCGGCGGCAGCAATCGTCGCTGCGATTGAGGACGCGCTGTCCGAATACGGCGTCGAATTCACCGAAGCACCGCTCGTTCCGCAGCGCGTGTTCCAAAAGCTCAAGGAGGCCGGCGCCTACGCGCGCTGACCTGCGCAGGCCCCGCTCCCATGCGCGGAGCGCGGGCGCCCTTCCCTGTTTTCATTGTTTGGACTTTTACTCCATGACGACCGAATTCACCGCAGCGCTCCACGAATCCGAATACCGGATCACTCTCGGCCAGCCCGAGCACGGCAACATGCTCACGCTCGAAGCCATGCGCGCGCTCGCCGCGGAAATCCGCAAGGCGGGCCGCGACAACAACGTCAAGATCATCCGCATTCGCGCGTCCGGTCCTGCGTTCTGCCGCGGCCGTGCGGTCGGCGCCCCGCCGGCCACGCCGCCGACGGCCGCGCAGTTCCGCCGTAACGTGGCCGATCCGATTCTCGACGTCTACCGCGCGATGCACGAGAGCGAAGTGCCGGTTCTGGCCGAGGTACAAGGCGACGCCGAAGGTTTCGGCTGCGCACTCGTCACCGCGTGCGACCTGGCCGTTGCTGCCGATAGTGCGCGCTTCAGCCTGCCGGAGCTGCAGAAGAATCTGCCGCCGACGCTCGTGCTGTCCGTGCTGCGTTACAAGGTGCCGCCGAAAGCGTCTGCGCACATGGTCTATCTGACCGAGACGATCGACGCCGCGAACGCACGCGAGTGGGGCATCGTCGCAGAGGTCGTCGCAGCCGCGAAGCTCGCCGAGCGTGCAGACGCGATGGTCGCCTCGATCTGCACGCGCGACCGGATCGCAATTGCCACGCTGAAGACGTACTTCCGCGAGATCACGATTCCCGACTTCTCGCTCGCGAGCGAAATGGCGGGTGCGTCGCTCGCCAACGCGATGACGTCGATGCGCCGCTAACACGCCTTCTGTACTCGCCGCAATACTACCGGCGCGCTTCGCGCAACGGGCAACACTTCAGGCAATAAGGGCGCCGCGCAATGCGGTGCTTTACGGGACACCCAGCCATGGCAGATCAAGACACTACTTCCAACACTTCCGCGAATGCCGGTTACGCGGACTTGCACGACCACATCGCGCGTCTCGAAGCGGCAGGTTTGCTGTACCGCATCGACGAGCCGGTCAACAAAGACACCGAAATGCATCCGCTCGTGCGCTGGCAGTTCCGCGGCGGCATTCCCGAAGCGGAGCGTAAGGCGTTCCTCTTCACGAATATCGTCGACAGCAAGGGCCGCAAGTACGACATTCCGGTCATCGTCGGCGGCATCGCGGCGAATCCGGAGATCTACCGGATCGGCATGAACGTGCCGTCGCTCGAGGACATCGGCGATGCGTGGAATCGCGCGATCGACAATCCGGTGCCGCCCGTCGTGGTGGAAAGCGGCCCGGTGCACGACATCGTGATCGAAGGCAAGAATCTCGAAGGTCCGGGCAACGGCCTCGAATCGCTGCCGCTGCCGATCTCGACGCCGGGCTTCGACGCCGCCCCGTACATGACGATGACGGGCGTGATCTCGCGCGACCCGGACACCGGCGTGCAGAACATGGGCACGTATCGCGGCCATCTGAAATCCGCCACGCGCCTTGGCATGATGATGCTCGTGAACCTGCGCGCGGGCGGTCTCGACCATTGGCGCAAATACGCCGCGAAAGGCGAGAAGATGCCGGTCGCCATCGTGCTCGGCGCGCCGCCGGTCGTGGCGTTCCAGGGTCCGCAGAAGCTGCGCCCGAACACCGACGAACTGAGCGTGGCGGGCGGTCTCGCCGGCGCGCCGATCCGCGTCGTCAAAGGCCGCACAGTCGATCTGCTGGTGCCGGCCGAAGCGGAAGTGGTCGTCGAAGGCTATGTCGATCCGCAATATCTGGAACCGGAAGGCCCGTTCGGCGAGAGCCACGGTTACGTCGCGCTCGAAGACTACAACCTCTCCATCGAAGTCACGGCGATCACGCGCCGCAAGGACGCGGTGCTGACGTCGATCATCTCGCAGGTCACGCCGTCCGAATCGAGTGTCATCAAGCGTCTTGCGTATGAGCCGATGTTCTTGCGCCATCTGCGCGATCACCTGGGCATTCGCGGCATCAAGAAAGTGTCGCTGCACGAGCCGCTCACGAATCTGCGCCGCTTCGTGTTCCTGCAGTTCGAGCGCGGTTCGAAGAAGACCGAAATCTGGCGCGCGCTGTACGGCACGATGTCGCTGCAGGCCGCCATCGGCAAGTTCGTCATCGCGATCGACGACGACATCGATCCGAACAACGCCGACGCCGTGTTCTGGGCGATGGGATATCGCTGCAATCCGGTCGAGGACGTGAAGCTGATTTCGTACCGCGAGCACGGCCATGGTCCGCGCTCGGACCACGATACGGGCCTCGATTCGGCGATGCTGATCGACGCGACGATGAAGACGCCGATGCCGCCGCTCGCGCTGCCGAAGAAGGAATACATGGAAAACGCGAAGGCGCTGTGGGAGCGCCTCGGTCTGCCGAAGCTCAAGCCGGAGTCGCCGTGGTACGGCTACTCGCTCGGCGACTGGACTGCGGAGTGGGACCGCAACGCGGAGCAGGCAACTCGCGGCGAGTGGATGCAGCGCGACGCGTCGTATCACGCGCGCCGCCAGAGCGGCGTCGAGCCGAATTCGCCCGTGCGCGGCGTCGAGGGCAACCGTGGGCACGAATAACAGCACTCCGGAGCGCATCATCGTCGGCATCACCGGCGCGTCCGGCGTGGTCTACGGCATTCGCGCGCTCGAACTGCTCGCCGAGGCGGGCATCGAGACGCATCTCGTGATCAGCAAGGCCGCCGAACTCACGATGACCTATGAGACCGACATCCGCGCCGCGGACCTTCGCGCGCGAGCGTCGCACTGGTACTCGCCCGGCGACATCGGCGCGGCTATTTCATCGGGTTCGTTCAAAACGAAAGGCATGCTGGTCGCGCCGTGCTCGGTGCGCTCGATGAGCGAGATCGCCACCGGCATCACGAGTTCTCTGATCAGCCGCGCGGCCGACGTCGTGCTGAAGGAGCGCCGGCGCCTCGTGCTCGGCGTGCGCGAAACGCCGCTGCACGGAGGCCATCTGCGCACGCTCGTGCAGCTCTCGGACATGGGCGCGATCATCGCGCCGGTCGTTCCGGCGTTCTATTCGAAGCCGCAGACGATCGCCGATATCGTCGATCACACGGTCGGCCGCATGCTCGATCTGTTCGACATCGAGACGGGCGTGATCAAACGCTGGAAAGAGCAGCAACACGAGTCGTAACGGGCGCACCGCCCGCGCCTTTTCCCTACTTCCAGACCCGTCGCGCGACGCGTGCCGGCGGGCTTTCTTCGCGATGACCATGACTGAATTCAATCCGCTTTCCCGGCTCGCAGACCCGAGCCTGCTGCGCACGCTCGCTTACATCGACGGCCAATGGTGCGGCGCCGACGATGCACGCACGTTTGCCGTCGACGATCCCGCAACCGGCGAGAAGATCGCCGACGTGCCGCTCATGACCGGCGCCGAAACGCGTCGAGCGATCGAAGCCGGCGAACACGCGCAGCGCGGCTGGCGCAAGCTCACCGCCGCACAGCGATCGACGATCCTCAAGCGCTGGCACGCGCTGATGATCGCGAACACGGACGACCTCGCGATCATCATGTCGGCCGAACAGGGCAAACCGCTTGCGGAAGCGAAAGGCGAGATCGGTTATGCAGCGTCGTTCATCGAGTGGTTCGCGGAGCAGGCCAAGCGCGTGGACGGCGACGTACTCGCCTCGCCCGCCGCCGACAAACGGATGCTGGTGACCAAAGAACCGATCGGCGTATGCGCCGCGATCACGCCGTGGAATTTCCCCGCCGCGATGATCACGCGCAAAGTGGCGCCCGCACTTGCCGCCGGCTGCGCGATGATCCTGAAGCCCGCGGAAGCAACGCCGCTGTCGGCGCTCGCGCTCGCCGAACTCGCGCATCGCGCGGGCGTGCCGGCCGGCGTGTTCAGCGTGGTGGTCGGCGACCCGCGTTCGATCGGCGCCGAGATGACGAGCAATCCGATCGTGCGCAAGCTCTCGTTCACCGGTTCCACGCCAGTGGGCCGCATGCTGATGAGTCAGTGCGCGCCCACCGTGAAGAAGCTCTCGCTCGAACTCGGCGGCAACGCGCCCTTCATCGTATTCGACGACGCGGATCTCGACGCCGCCGTCGAAGGCGCGCTCGCTTCGAAGTACCGCAACGCGGGGCAAACCTGCGTTTGCACCAACCGCGTCTACGTGCAGGACGGCGTGTACGACGCGTTCGCAGAAAAATTCGCGGCGGCGGTCGGCCGCATCAAGGTCGGCAACGGATTCGAGAGCGGTGTGACGCAAGGGCCGCTCATCAACGAAGCGGCGGTGGAAAAAGTCGAGGCGCATATCGCCGACGCCGTCGCGCACGGCGCGCGCGTGCTGACAGGCGGCAAACGCCATGCGGCGGGCAAGCTGTTCTTCGAACCGACCGTGGTGGGCGACGTGACCGCACGGATGCGTTTTGCGACCGAGGAGACGTTCGGCCCCGTCGCCCCGCTCTTCCGCTTCACGAACGAAAGAGAGGCCATCGCCGCGGCGAATGCCACTGAGTTCGGACTCGCCGCCTACTTCTACAGCCGCGACATCGGCCGGATCTGGCGCGTGGCCGAGGCGCTCGAGTACGGCATGGTCGGCATCAATACCGGCCTCATCTCGAACGAGGTCGCGCCGTTCGGCGGCGTCAAGCAGTCCGGACTCGGCCGCGAAGGCTCGAAGTACGGCATCGAGGACTACCTCGAGATCAAATATCTGTGCATGGGCGGTCTTTGATCGACGCCGCGCCGCGAGCCCGCGACCGGGCTCCAGGCCCAGCGTCGCGTTGACAGCCGTCTTATTCACATGCAATCATACAATCCTACGGATTTACCCAGCTGCTGGGTCTCATATTAGGAAACGGAATGTCACCCTTGCCCCAAGACCACTCGCAAACGGCAACCGGCGGCGCGCCGCGCGACTTGCAGGACCATATCGCCCGGCTGGAAGCCAGAGGCCTCCTGACGCGCATCGACCGGCCGATCAACAAGGACACCGAGTTGCACCCGCTCGCGCGCTGGCAGTTCCAGGGCGGCCTGCACGAAGATCAGCGTCGCGCTTTCCTCTTCACCAACGTCGTGGACGGCGAAGGACACACCTACGACATCCCGGTTCTGGTCGGCGGACTCGCCGCCTCGCCGGAAATTTACGCCACCGGCCTCGGCCTTCCGGTCGAGCAGATCGGCAAGGCATGGACCGAAGCGATTGCCGAGCCGGTCCCGCCCGTCATGGTGAACGAGGCGCCCTGTCATGAAGTCGTGATCAGCGGCGATGCGCTGAAGGAAAGAGGCCTGTCGCGTCTGCCGGTGCCCGTCTCCACGCCCGGCTTCGACGCCGCGCCCTATCTCACCGCCACGCTTTGCGTAACCAGAGATCCGGAGAGCGGCGTGCAGAATATGGGCACTTACCGCGCCGCGCTGAAATCGGAAGACCGGCTGGGCGTGCGCATGGCGAGCCGTCTGTCGGGTGCGGGCGGTTATCTGCACTGGGAAAAATATCGCGCGATGGGTGAGAAGATGCCGTGCGCGATCGTGCTGGGCTGCGCGCCCGCCGTGCTGTTCACCGGTCCGCAAAAACTGCAGATCGATCAGGACGAGATGGCCGTCGCCGGCGGTTTGATGCGCGCTCCTGTCGAGGTGGTGCGTTGCAAGACCATTGATCTCGTCGTTCCCGCCGACGCCGAAATTGTCATCGAAGGTCTGATCGACACCGACGCGCTGGAGCCCGAAGGTCCGTTCGGCGAAAGCCACGGCCACATCGCGCTCGAAGACTACAACATGTCGATGCACGTCACCGCGATCACGATGAAGAAGAAGCCTGTCTTCGTCTCCATCATCAGTCAGGTGACACCGAGCGAAAGCTCCGTGCTGAAGAAGGTTGCCTACGAGCCTTTGTACCTCGAACATTTGAGCAAGGTGATGGGCGTGCGCGGCATCAAGCGCGTGGTGATGCACGAGCCGCTCACGAACCTGCGCAAGGTGATCTTCCTGCAGTTCGCGCGCGGTACGCAGCAGGCGGAAGTCTGGCGCGGTCTGCAAGGCGCCGCGACGCTGCAGGCGCAGTGCGGCAAGCTCGTGATCGCCGTTTCCGAAGACATCGACCCGGAAAACGCCGATGCGATCTTCTGGTCCCTCGCCTATCGCTCCGACTTCACGCACGACCTGCACGTGACGCCTTACCGCGCGAGCGGTCACGGTCCCAAATCCGGCCGCGCGCCGCTCGAAAGCACGCTGCTGATCGACGCGACGCTCAAGCATCCGATGCCGCCGCTCGCGCTGCCGAAGGAGCAATACATGAGCGCGGCACGCAAGATCTGGGAAGAGCTGAATCTGCCGAGCCTGACGCCGCAGCCGCCATGGCATGGCTATCACCTCGGCGACTGGGACAAGCGTTGGGACGAGTACGCAGAAGCGGCGACCTCGGGCGGCTGGCGCGAAACGGGTGAACGTACGTGGGCCAACCGGCGCGGCGGTGTGAAGCCGGAAACTCCGGTACGGGAGGCCTCGGGTGGCCACGGCGAATAAGCGCACGCTTGCACGCCGCACTGAACAACCCGTGGAGCAGAGGCATCCGGAGACAGCCATGACTCAAAACAATACCGTCGATATAGCCCACGTCATCGAGACGCAGGAGCGAAGCTGGTTCACTGTGAGCCTTTTCATTCTGTGCGCGCTCGTCATGCTCGCGGACGGCTTCGACAATCAGGCTTTGAATTACGCCGCCCCCGGCATCATCAAAGAATGGGGCATCAACCGGGCGCTGATGACGCCCGTGTTCAACATCAGCATCGTCGGGTGGATGGCGGGTTCGGTGGTGTTCGCCATGCTGGCCGACCGGATCGGCCGGCGCCGCGCGATCCTGCTCGCCACCTCGCTGTTCGGCGTCTTCACGTTCGCCGTGCCGTTCGCGCACAACCTGGTCGAGCTGTCGGTGCTGCGCTTTTGCGCCGCGCTCGGCATTGGCGGCGGCATGCCGATGGCGGTCTCGCTGATCACAGATTACGCGCGCTCAGGCAAGCGCGGGCTCATCATCACCCTGCTCTATCTCGGCTATACCGCAGGCTCCTCCGGCGGCGGCTTGCTCGCTGCCGAGATCATCCCGGCGTATGGCTGGCGCTCGGTCTTCTACGTGGGCGGCGCAGGCGCGGTAGTGGCGGGCATCATCCTGCTCATCGGCCTGCCTGAATCGATCCGCTACCTGACGCTGCGCAAGCCTGGCAGCGAACGCATTCTCCACTACGCGCGCAAGCTCAAGCCGAGCGCGCATTTCGCCGACGACACACGCTTCTCGATTCCGGAGCAGATCCGCACGGGTGTGCCGGTGAGGCACCTCTTTACCGAGGGCCGTTCTGCGATGACCGCCTTCCTGTGGCTCGGGCTCGGTCTTTCGTTCGTCACGCACTTCTTCCTCTCGCAATGGATGACGACGCTCCTGACCGACGAGATCGGCTACGCCAACGCAGCGCGCAGCCAGGCGCTGTTCCAGCTCGGCGCCGGCTTCAGCTGGTTCTTCGGCTGGTTGATCGACCGTAAGGGCGTATCGGTCATGACGCTGACGATGATCCTCGGCGCCATTCCGGTAGCGGCACTCGGCGTAGCGGTCGGCACGGGCGCGAGTCTCACCATGGCGATGGCGCTGATCTCGGGTCTGCTGGTGCTGGGCGGCAACATCGGCCTCAATGCGATTTCCAGCATGATCTATCCGACCTTCATCCGATCGACCGCCACCGGCGCCTCGTTCGCCGTGGCGCGGATCGGCGCGATCATCGGCCCGCTGCTGGCGGGTTTGCTGATCGCCGTCGGCACGCCGATCGGCACGATCTTCCTGCTCGGCGCATTGCCGTTGCTCGCGGCGGGTGTCGCCTGCTTCATGCTCAACCGGACCATCACGCCGGAGGCTGCGCGCGAGATGTCGTTGCGCTCGGCGCTATCGCGGCATTGAAGCGGCACTAAAGCGACATTAACGCGACTTCGCCGAACCCCGGCTCAGGCCGGGCAACCACACGGTGTGCTTATGGATAGCGTCAATCTCGAAGTATTGAAGGCGAGCGCGCGCTGGATCGAAAGCGGACGGCGCGTGCTGCTCGTGACCGTTGTGAGAACGTGGGGTTCGTCGCCGCGGCCTGAAGGCGCGATGCTCGCCATTCTGGATGACGGCTCGGTGGCAGGTTCGGTTTCGGGCGGCTGCATCGAGGACGATCTGATCGACCGCGTGCGCCGCCAGGGCATCGAGCAGACACGCCCGGAAGTTCTCAGATACGGCATCTCCGCCGACGAAGCGCACCGCTTCGGCTTGCCGTGCGGCGGCACGATCGAGCTCGTGCTCGAGCCGCTGACGCGCGCAAGCGGCATCGACGAACTGTGCCGGCGCGTGATGGCAGGCCAGCTCGTCGCACGTTCGCTCGATATGAAAAGCGGCGCGGTGAAACTCCTGCCGGCTCACTCAGCCGACGGCATGGATTTCAACGGCCGCATGTTGCTGACCGTTCACGGCCCGCGTTACCGGATGCTCGTGATCGGCGCAGGCCAGCTCTCGAAGTATCTCTGCCAGATCGCGCTCGGACTCGACTATCAGGTCACCGTGTGCGATCCGCGCGAGGAATATACCGACGTGTGGCGTCTGCCGGGCACGACGCTCGTGCGCACGATGCCTGACGACACCGTTCTCGACATGAAACTGGACGAGCGCTGCGCCGTGATCGCGCTCACGCACGACCCGAAGCTCGACGATCTCGCGTTGATGGAAGCGGTCAGAACGCCGGCGTTCTATGTCGGCGCGCTGGGTTCGCGCCGCAACAATGCCGCGCGGCGCGAACGGCTCGAAACGCATTTCGATCTCACCGACGATGAACTCAGCCGTCTGCGCGGGCCCATCGGCATTTACATAGGCAGCCGTACGCCACCGGAAATCGCGGTATCGATTCTGGCCGAGGTCACAGCGGTCAGGAACGGTGTCGTCTTACCGGGCGAATTCCGGATTGAGGATGCGAAAGCGAGGCTGGACGTTGCGGTGAATGAGCAGACGAACTGCGCCATTACCGCGCATCACTGATTCTGGTGATAGCAGCAGACGCGCGGCCATTACGGCGCGATGCAGATCACGCACCGCCTCGCGAATGGGAACAGCAAAGCGGTTCGGGCAGAGACCCAAACTGATTCAGACCAGATGTTAATCGGGGACAAAAAATGTTTCGTCGTCTTTCTATCTCCGGCCGGCTCTCGGCCGTGATGGCCGTGCTGGGCGTGGTCATCGTCACGGTGGGTATGCTCGGGCTGCTCGCGATACAACGTTCGAACGACGCGCTCGACTACGCTTACTCCAACCAGCTGGCCGCATCGATTGCCGTGGGCAGGGCCAATCTGAAGCTGGAGATCGCGCGCGCGGTGCTGAATCGCGCGCTGATACATCCCGAGGGCGCCAATGTGCCGGAGGCCGTCGCGAAAGCGCTCGGCCACCTGTCGGACTCCGATCGCGCGTGGCACGCCTACCGTTCACTCGGGCTTCCGCCAGAGGAGCAGGCGCTTGCAGATCGCGTGGATGAGGCGCGCACTGCACTCGTTCAGCGTGGCATCGTCCCGCTCGCCGATGCACTCAAAAAAGGCGATCGCGACACGGCGGACCGCATCGCATCGAAGGCGATCTCGCCGCTCTCGACCGTGCTCTCGAATAGCAGCGAGGCGCTCGATCGCTGGAAGAGCGCATATGGCAAGCAGGCGTTTGCTTCGGCCGAGCGTTTCAATGCAAGGTTGCGCGTCGTGGGCGCGGTGCTGATCGCACTGGGGCTCGCCATTTGCGCGGCCTGCGCTTACGGATTGCGTCGCGCGATCGTGATGCCCCTCTCCAGCCTGCTTGCAGCACTGCAGCGCATTGCGCAAGGCGATCTGACTGGGTCGCTTCGCGCACGCACGAGCGATGAAATGGGCCAGCTCGTCGACGGACTCCAACAGATGCAGGGCGGTCTGGATAAGGTTGTGCGGCAAGTGACGCGCGGCTCGGAATCCATTGCCAGCACCACGCGGCAGATTGCCGCCGGCAACAACGACCTCTCGCAGCGCACCGAGGAACAGGCGGCCTCGCTGCAGGAGACGGCGGCCAGCATGGAGCAATTGACCGCGGCAGTCCGGCAGAATGCGGACAACGCGCGCACCGCGCAATTGCTGACTGAGTCGGCGCATAGCGTCACGACGCGCGGTTCGCAGGTCGTCGGCAATGTCGTGGCAACGATGACGGAAATCCACCGCAGCTCGCAAAAGATCGCCGACATCACCGGCGTGATCGAAGGCATCGCATTCCAGACCAACATCCTCGCGCTCAATGCCGCCGTTGAAGCTGCCCGCGCCGGCGACCAGGGACGGGGCTTCGCCGTGGTCGCGTCGGAAGTGCGTTCGCTCGCGCAACGCGCCGGCGCGGCCGCCAAGGAAATCAAGACCTTGATCGATGAATCGGTCGAACGTGTGGCGTCGGGCTCGCAACTCGTCAGCGTCGCCGGCGAAACGATGCACGAGATCAGCGACTCGATTACGCGCGTCACCACAATCATGCGGGAGATTGCGAGCGCGTCCGACGAGCAGCGAGATGGCATCGAACAGGTGAGCCTCGCCGTATCGCAGATGGACGAGGTCTCGCAGCAGAACGCCGCTCTGGTCGAACAGGCAGCGGCCGCGGCCACCTCGCTCGACGATCAGGCGAGGCTGTTGCGCGACGCAGTGGCGGTCTTCCGGTTGAGTTAGTCCGTGTTCGCATGCGGTACGGTGAGCGAGACTGTTGTGGCCGCTAAATGCGATCCACTACGTCCCGATGTATAATTGTATACAGCGTATTCAGCCGACGGAGAGATGTCGATGCGGCGCGTGTCGCGCGGCACTGAATGTGTTGAACGAGGCAAACGAATCATTGAGGAACCCGGCATGCTCAATACCCAAACCGCTCGCATTCTTTCCCGTTATAAAACCTGGGCCGACACCGTATTGTTCGACGCCACCGCCGCATTGCCGCCAGATGAAGTCGTCAAGATACGGCAGACGCTGTTCAAAACAATGATCGGCACGCTTAACCACAACTACGTGGTCGATCTGATCTGGAAGGCGCATCTCGAACGCAAGGAACACGGCTTCACCTCGCGCAACGTGATTTTGCACGCCGACCTGGAAAGCTTGCGCGTCGCGCAACAGCAACTCAACGCATGGTTCGAAAGTTGGGCCGATGCCCAAACCGACGCCTCGCTAGACGAAGAGCTTTCGTTCGCGTTCATCTCGGGCGAGCGTTCGATCATGTCGCGCGGCGCCATGTTCATGCATCTCGTGAACCACGCTTCGTATCACCGCGGCTGGGTGTGCGAAATGTTCTTCGACGTACCCGCGAAACCTCCGACCACCGACCTGCCGGTCTTTCTCTCGCGCCACCCGGAGTCTAAGTTCAAGGCGTGATCAGCTTTTGTCGATTCTTGCCCTCCCCGCTGTTCCGCCGCACGGCTGAGCGCTCCTTCACCGGGCAGCGGTTTCGCGTGTGGTTGCGGCGGCCGGATTTTGATCGACAGGATCGTGGTAGCGGCGCGTTACAGTCAATACGCTTGTTATCGAGCGTTCGCCGCCGTGCAACCAGGGTCTCCGTTTGATCCTTTCGGCCCGGGCTTGCGCTCGCCCATTGAACTCTTCGCACGTAGCGATGTACTGAAAACGTTCACCGCCCGCTTTGATAACCCGCCTTGAGCGCGTCGACTACAAGCTGGACCGCCCGCGAAGATTTTCTTCCGGTCGAATAATAGGCGTGATGCCCGACGAAGGTCGGACACCAATCTTCAAGCACCCATGCAAGCTTCCCAGCGCGGACGTATTGCTCGACCAGATCCTTCGGCACGTATGCAAGGCCAAATCCGGCAAGGGCTGCATCGACCATTTGATACACGTTGTTAAACGTAAGTTGTCCTTCGACGCGCACCTGCAACTCGCGCCGGCCTTTCGACAACTCCCAGGGCAGTAAAGAGTCCCGCGTCGGTAACCGCAGATTAATGCAGCTATGAAGAGTGAGATCTTGCGGCCTTTTTGCGTGCGGCCTCGACTGCAGGTATTTCGGCGAACCTACGATGCACATCGTCATGTCAGGCGCGATACGCACTGCGACCATGTCTTTCTCTATCTGATCGCCCAACCTTACGCCAATGTCGAAGCGATCGGCAACGATATCAGCTAGCCCGTAGTCATTCACCAGCTCGATCTTGAGATCGGGATATCGACGAAGCAAAGGCTGCAATCGCGGCCAGACAAAGGTGTTGGCGGCGTAGTCCGTGGTGGTAATCCGGACGGTGCCGCTCGGCCGATTTGTCATCCCTCGTAACGAAGCAACTTCAGCCTCGATTTCCTCGAAGCGTGGCCTGATCGCAGACAGAAGCCGCTCCCCCGCCTCAGTCAGCGAAACGCTGCGGGTCGTTCGCGTCAGCAGTTGCAGACCAATGCGTCGCTCGAGACCCGCCACGGTCCGACTCAGCGCCGATTGCGAAACACCCAGTTGCGCCGCCGCGCGAGTGAAATTGCGCTCCCGGGCAACGGTAATGAAACCGGCGAGATCGTTGAAGTCTTCGTTCATTAATGCTCCAGCGCATAAGGGCATCCCGATTTTGCCACCTAGTCCACTAGCCGGCCAAGGCTTACATTGTGGACATGTGTATTACGTTAATCGGACATCGAAGAAATCATGGAACTGAAACGCGCTGGCTCGCAGCCATCAATGAAAGGTCCCGAACAATGGTTCACCGGGACTGTTCGGATCGACCCGCTCAACGCCCCGCCGCCGCCCGCGCGAGTGTCTTGCGCCGCCGTGACGTTTGAGCCTGGCGCACGCACGGCGTGGCACACGCATCCGCTCGGTCAAACGCTCCTCGTCACCGCCGGGTGCGGCTGGACTCAATGCGAAGGCGAAGAGCGCGTCGAGATCCGCGCAGGCGACGTGATCTGGTGCCCGCCGGGCCACAAACACTGGCATGGAGCAACTGAGACCACGGCGATGACTCACATCGCGATTCAGGAAGCACTCGACGGCAAGAACGTCGAATGGCTAGAGAAAGTCACCGATGAGCAATATCGCACACCGTAATCGGCAAGCACGCCCGCAAGCACACCCCATATCGCGCCTGGTCGCAGTAGCTTGCGTGGCCGTTTTGCTGGCCGCCTGTACGAATCTGGAAAGGACGAGAAACATGCAAGATTCGCTGACAACCGTTGATTTGAAGTCGGCTTCTCCGGCGTTCGAGCGGTACACCAACCAAACAGTGCTCGACGGATTGTGGAAACGGCCGCGGCTCTCCGCACGCGACCGGAGCATTGTGACCCTGTCCGTGCTCATCGCCCGAAACCAGACCATTGAGATGCCTTTTCACTTTGGTTTAGCGCTCGATAACGGCGTGACGCCCGCGGAGATCTCGGAAATGATCGCGCATCTGGCTTTCTATTCCGGGTGGGCCAATGCAACGGCTGCTTCCGCGATTGTCAAACGCGTCTTTGATGAACGTGGCATTGGTCCCGACCAACTCGCCCCGGCCAATGTTGAACCTCTGCCGTTGGACGAAGCGGCCGAGAAACAGCGTGCGGAGATGGTCCAGGAGAATTTCGGCGCGGTTGCTCCCGGCGTCGTTCAGTACACGACGAATGCGCTGTTTCGCGATCTTTGGCTGCGTCCCGGACTCGCCCCTCGCGACCGAAGCCTCGTGACCGTAAGCGCTCTCGTTGCCAATGGTCAGGTGGCGCAGATTCCGTATCACCTGAATCGCGCGATGGACAATGGGCTGACCAACGCTGAGGCGTCTGAAATGCTGACACAACTCGCGTTCTACGCTGGTTGGCCGAATGTTTTTTCAGCGATGCCCGTATTCAAAGAGGTGTTGTTGAAGCGGTCCAGCTAAGCGTTCGGCCAAAGCGAAGAACGATCAGGCACGACCTGCAATCTGAACCGGCGCATCCGCGCGAGACCTTTCACCGCGCGGTTGTACCGCCAATCAGAGCGTACCATCCTGCCGACGCTGGCTAGCTCGCTCGATGAACTCGAACACGCCCATGCCGGCGAGCATCGCGGCCACGAAACCCCACGCCTTTGGGAGGCCGGCGCCCAGCGCGACAAGTGCCGGTCCGGGACAAAACCCCGCGAGCCCCCAACCAACGCCGAACACCGCGCTTCCCAGTACAAGTCTCAACGTCACGTTCGCGCTGGCCGGAATCTGCATGGGCAGACCCAGCAGCGACTTCTTGCGACGCTTTGCAAACGGGAACGCGATAGCGCCGACAGCTATCGCTCCTGCCATCACCAATGCAAGTGAAGGGTCCCATCGTCCCGCGAGATCGAGAAATCCCAGCACCTTTGCAGGATTGGCCATGCCAGACACCATCAGACCCACTCCAAACAGCAGGCCGGACATCATGGCCACGAGCAAACTCATCTCAGCCTCCCAGCAGATGTCTGGACACGAATACGGTCAGAAAACCGGTTGCCATGAAGATTGCCGTCGCGACAAGCGAACGAACGGAGCCACGCGAGATGCCGCAGACACCGTGGCCGCTCGTGCAACCGCTTGCGTAGCGCGTGCCGATGCCAACCATAAATCCTGCGAGAAGTATCTGGACCCACCCTGCTTCGATATCAGGCGCTATCGGGTCTCCGAGCAGGTTCGCCAGCGCAGGTGCACCGATCAACCCTGCAAGAAAAGCGATCCGCCATCCCAGCATCTTGTGTGACCCGCTCAGCAGGCCGCCGAGAATGCCGCTAATGCCCGCAATGCGCCCATTGAAGAGAACCAGCATCGCCGCTGCGGCGCCAATCATTAGACCTCCCGTCAGGGACAGGCCTGGCGTAAAACTCGCAGTATCAATCGACATGGTCAGTCCTCATCTTCAAGGGGCGCAAAACTGGTCGTAGAGCACGTTCATGACCGCAATCGCCTCCTTGCTCGCGATGGAATAGAAGATGCTCTTGCCCTCGCGGCGTGTTTCGACGAGTTCGTTGTCGCGAAGTACGCCGAGCTGTTGGGAAAGCGTAGGTTGACGTATTCCCAGTTGCTCTTCGAGGTCGCTCACGCACAACTCGCCTTGCGACAACTGGCACATCAGCAGCAACCTGTCGGGATTAGCCAGCACCTTCAACAGCGCGCAGGCTTTCTCTGCCGAGGCCTGCATCGCCGAAAAGTCGATCGGGACGGACTTCTTCCTCATTTCATCATCCTCTAATTCACACATGTACATTATATTTAAAAATATATTGTTCATGAATAGAATGAACGATCTTTGAGGAGTTCAGCATGCAGCCCACGGTTCAGCCGTACTTCGATCCGGTGACCGCACGGTCAGTTACGTGGTTTTCCAGTCCGGGCAACCGGAATGCGCGATCGTTGACCCGGTTCTCGACTATGACCCAAAGTCAGGACGCACTGCAACGACGAATGCAGACCGGGTCATCGAGTTCGTGCGCCAGAAGGCATGCACGTTAAGTGGATACTTGAAACGCACGCCCACATTGGCGACGCGTCCTCATCGTGCCTTCCGTGCAGGTCGATATGCGGGCTGGCGATCTGCCTCCTCCCGAGGAAAACGGCACCCGTTACCTTAAGATTCCCTTAAGCGTGCTTTGATGCGAACGTCAGGTTGTGGGAAGAGCGCACTGGGTCGGCACGTTCACGATGGGCTTACCGTCCCTAGAAAGCGCTTGCTGCAGACAGCGATAACGGCCTGCACTCAGAGCGAGTTGGCCTTCATGCTCGGCCTGCCTCCGCAATCTCGCTTAACGCCAGATGCTGCAACAGCATGATCGTCTTGCCGTCGACGATCTCGCCACTTCTCACGAGTTGCAAAGCGGTCCCGAGCGGCATTTCGAGCACTTCGAGATCCTCGCCCTCGTCTTCGATGCCCCCGCCATCGTTCACGCGCGTGGACGCGTCGTATTCGCCCAGATAGAAGTACAGCTTCTCGGTCACTGATCCTGGACTCATGTAGGCCTCGAAGACCTTGCGAATATTGCTCACGCGATATCCGGTCTCCTCCTCCGCTTCGAGGCGTATGCGCTCCTCCGGCGTGGCCATGTCGAGCAGACCGGCGGCCGCCTCGATCAACATGCCGTCGTGCCCGTTCACGAACACGGGCATTCGAAACTGGCGCGTGAGCACGACATTTCCTGTGCGCCGGTTATGCAACAGGATAGTTGCCCCGTTGCCGCGATCGTACGTTTCGCGGCTTTGACGTTGCCACGTACCGTCGCGGCGGAGAAAGTCGAACGTCACCTTTTTCAGCGTGTACCAATCGTCGGAGAGTGTGGTTGACTCGACGATGCGAACCCGGTCTTTCGTTGCGCTCATGGCGTCTCCAGTCGACAGCGAATGGCGCTCATGGTATCGTGCAGTTTCGTGCAATATCAAGATATTTCGTGCACATCAATGTTGACTACGCAACGTAAGAAAGCCATCCTGGATGCGCTCGCTCGCGATGGCCAGGTGCTCGCGGGAGAGTTGAGCGTTGAATTCGGCGTGTCGGAAGACACCGTTCGCCGGGATCTGCGCGAACTGGCTGCGGAAGGACTATTGCAACGCGTTCACGGCGGCGCGTTGCCCGTTTCTCCGGCGCTCGCACCGTTCGAGGCGCGCCGCGACATTGAATCAGCGGCCAAGCAGCGGATCGCGCGGCAAGCGGCCATGATGATTGCGCCCGGACAGACAGCGATCATTGACGGCGGAACCACTTCCGCATTGCTGGTCAAGTCACTGCCCGCTGATCTGCGTGCGACGATTGTCACGCACAGCCCGAGCGTCGCAACGGCGCTCGCTGAGCATCCCTGCGTCGAGGTCATCTTGATCGGCGGCCGGCTGTACAAGCATTCGATCGTTGCCGTTGGCGCCGCTGCTATGGAGGGCATCTCGCGCATCCATGCAGATTGGTATTTCATGGGAGTGACCGGCGTTCATCCACAAGCGGGCCTGAGTACAGGCGATTTCGAGGAAGCGGCGATCAAGCGCGCGCTTGCTGCGCGTGCGGCAGAAACAGTCGTGCTCGCGTCGTCGTCCAAACTCAATGCGGCGTCGCGGTTCGTCATCGGTGAGATCTCGCTCGCACAGACCATCGTGGTCGAGAAGGACGCCGACCGTGAAGTGATTAAACAGATTAAATCTGCGGGAGTCACAGTCGTGCGTGCGTAGCGGTGCCAACTAACGCCAACCGCACAAGCCTAACGCCGTCTCTCGGCCTTCAAAACAAGCTCGTTTGCGGGCTCGTCGACCAGGCTCCCGGTCGCCCGGGACTGTCAGGCGCTCCCCGCCGGATTGGTGTTGGCGGATGCCGCAACCGCCCACCTAAGCTGCCGCTCCCTGATGCGCAGGTTGATACGGTCAGACGCGAGGCGACCCAACGTGGCCAGCGCGTCACGGTGAGAATGAGGCAGCCTTCTTGGCGCCCGATCGATCACGCACAGCGAACCAAGCGCGTAACCCTGGATGTCGCGGATGTTGACGCCCGCATAGAACCGGATGTGCGGCTCGCCTGTCACCAGCGGGTTCTCGGCGAAACGCCGGTCGGCTGTTGCATCTTCCACGACGAACACGTCGTCCTGCAGGACAGTGAAGTTGCAAAACGCCCATGAACGGGGCGTCTCTTGCCGGTCGAGGCCCCAATGAGATTTGAACCATTGGCGGTCAGGTGTGAGCAGCGTCAGCAGCGCAATGGGTACCTCGAGGATCGTTGCGGCCAGCCGCGTGATCTCGTCGAACGCTTCTTCCTCAGGTGTATCGACGACGCCAGCGGCGGCGACGGCCAGCAGACGCTGCGACTCGTTAGTAGCCGGCTCCCCGCTGACCGGTCCAGTTGCAGTCCGAGCAAGCGCGCCCTTGTCGCTCAGCAACTGGCGCACTTTGCTCTGCAGCGCTTCCGCAGTCCAGCTAGCAGGAAGAATGTGCACGCGGCTGCGTGAAGCCCCCAGCATAATCAGGTCCTCACCTGTTGCATCACCTGTCACGACGATACTGGTATGGCCCAGCCCCGGATGACTGAGAATCTGTTGAACAATGCGCTGACCATCGCTGTCGCCGCCATCCAGTTCAAGGACGACGATCATGGGTAAGAGATAGCCGGCAGTGAGCAACGTTCTGAAAGTGTCGGCCTCCGCGTGCACCGTGCATTCGGGCGAGAGGCTGAGGGTATCGACGTACCGCTGAAGTTTGTGCTGTGGCACATGCACCAGAACCAGTGCGGGTCCCTGAATCCTTTCGCGCGCCAGTCGGGCCATGAGATCCATCACAGCGCTGCGGCGCACCCTCCGGTGTCCGCCTGGCGTCTTCCACGAGTCGAGAGCATTTTCTTCAATCCACGTCTGTGCTGTGCGGATCGATACGCCCAGAAGTTCGGCCGCTGCGCGCGTGGTGATGATGGGGTCTTCCATGTCTATTCGTGTTTTGGCCGCGTTGTGGCCGCGTTGTGGCCGCGTTGTGGCCGTAGTGACGTTGGCAAGAGGATATGTCATGTGAGCGGTTGACGGGTAGAAGCGCCAGTCACCCATTCGGGAAACCGCGAAGGCATCTATTGCGATGCATCTTCTGCACACTCAAGGTCCGCTTCCTGAGAGTCCAGAATCGGGCGCCCTTTGAGCCAGAGGCCGAACTCGCGCATGACTTCGATGACTGGCTTTAGCCGTTCACCGTCACTCGTGAGTCGATACTCGACTTTCACGGGGACCTCTGCAAAGACCGTCCGCTGAATCAGCCCCGCTTGTTCCAGTGCCCGCAAGTCGAGCGTCAACATGCGCTGCGATATCCCCGGCACATCGCGGCGAAGCTCATTGAAGCGCTTCGGCCCCTCCACCAGGTAGGACACCAGCAGCAAACGCCAGCGCCCACCTAGCAGACGCATGGCCTCTTCGATTGAACATCCCGTTGCACTCTGCCTCATTGCTTTTCTGTCCGGTATAGTTTTTGTACCTATATCACAAACTTCTGCCTTCTTCTTTTTTTAGCCTTTGCGCGGGATACTTCTCGCCACATGATCATTAAAGGAAGACCGCATGAAGCTGTATCACGCGCCTGGAAGTTGTTCGCAAGCAATCTGCATCGTATTGCAGGAGACGGGGCTCAATGCCGATGTCGTCACGGTCGACGCGCGGCGCCATTTGCTGCCGGACGGGACGAGCTATTACGATGTCTCCGAGCTTGGCTACGTGCCGCTTCTGGAATTGCAGGACGGCACATTTCTGCGTGAAGGTACCGTCATCGCTCAGTACCTTGCTGACCAGTCGCCGGAATCAAAACTCGCGCCCGCTCATGGTTCGATTGAACGCTACAGGCTGCTCGAATGGCTCAACTTCCTGAGCACCGAAATCCATAAGGGCTTCATTCCGCTGCTTTATGCGGTGGCTGCGGGAAAGTGGGTCGATACCGCGAGGCCAAAGCTCGAAAGCAGATTCGGCTGGATCGACGGTCAATTAAACGGTAAGCGGTTTTTGATGGGCGACAGCTTTACGATTGCCGATGCTTACCTTTTCGCACTGACAGGATGGGGCACCGCCTCGTGGATGAAATCGGTGTACCACGCGAATATCGACCTCGGTCCGTATCGCCACCTGCAGGCGTGGTATCAGCGAATCAGGGATAGACCGGCCGTCCAGCGGGTGCTGCGGGAAGACGGGTTGCTGGCAGACTGAGCGACAACAATCGACGTATGCCACGCGTGGCGCTCCTGAACTGGCCGGTGACCGAAGCCCATAGTGTTCAGCCGTACTTTTGTTGTTCGAACTCCGGCAGCCGGGCCGAAGCAGGACAGGCTGGCGTGACCCGTTACAAATTCTCTTCGGAGAATGTCGATTTTCGATCATCAGGTTCGTCGTAGGTGTATGTCCCACCCAAAGGAACTCCCATGAAATACCTCGGCCTGGCCTACTTCACCCCCGAAAAATTCGCCGCCATGACACCAGAAGCTGTCAAGTCTCTGGTGAGCCAATGCCCCGCATTGGACGAGAAGATGCGGGCTACCGGAAAGGTTCTGATTTCCGCGTCGCTGGGCGATCTGGACAAATGGAGCACGCTTCGCCCGCTCAGTGGCAAGACGCACGTCACGGACGGGCCCTACACGGAATCGAAGGAAGTCGTGGGCGGCCTGTTCATCATCGAGGCGGATAGCCGTGACGAAGCGTTGCGCATCGCGTCCATGCACCCGGCCGCCACACTGGGCGAAGAAGGCGGATGGGCGGTCGAGCTTATTCCGTTCGATTTCTACCTGGGCCCTTGACGGGCTTACCAACACGCGTGAAAGCAGCAAGGGGCGTCGCGGGTCGAAAGCCGGACGCCCCACCCTGTTGGCGCACTGGCACTCACCAAGGTATAGCCTTGTTGTAGCGATCGGTGAAGCGCAGACCCGGGACCCCGAAGTTTGCCTCGATCATGTCCACGACAAGCGGAATGCTTTCAGAAATATCCAGCGTCGCATTGCTGCCGCCCATGTCGGTTCGAACCCAGCCCGGGGCCACAAGAAGGAGCGCGCGGTTGTCTTGAGGATGACGTTGCGAGAAGGCTTTCATCAGCATGTTCAAGGCTGCCTTGCTCGAACTGTACAGTTCCCAGAACCCGGCGGAGTTCTCGATGCTTCCGATTTCGGACGACATCACAGCGATTACACCGTTTTCCGCGACGAGGTTGTGGAACATTTCGACAATCCGCATCGGACTGAGCGCATTGGTGAGCATCATGTCGAGAAAGTCGCTTTCGTCCACCTGCAACGGTGTGAGTTCGTTTGCCTTACAAACGCCCGCGTTGAGAAATAACACGTCAAGCTTGTGACCATTGAGGCGTTCATAAAGCGCCCTTACCGATTCCAGGTCCACTACGTCTACGGTTTCGGTCGTCACTCTCCCCGAGCATTGCGCCTCCAGTTCTGCCAGCTTTGGAGACGATCCTCGCGACGTGGCGATTACGTTGTACTGGCGTCTACTGAACTCCGACGCAAGTGCCAGGCCGAGTCCGCGGGAAGCACCAATGATCAGTGCTGTTTCGTCAGTTGCCATCGTATGTGCGCTCCTTGAAGAAAAGACTAGCCATGTGTCGTCTCATGGAGACACCGAGCGCGAGTTTTGCGCGTTTGAAGAAGCTACCGCTCACGTGATGTGCAGTCCAGCACGTTGCCGTCATTGCAGAAATGACTGGCTGACATGCTTCAGTTGGACGCGAAGCGCCACTCACATCCGGGAGTGCCGTCGCCCAGCAGCTACGCGTTCCGGAAGAAAAGGCGAGATCAACCGTTGATAAGTGCCTGCGCCCAGTTGGGCGCGCGGAACTTTACATATCCAGTGGATGCGCTGACTAGCGGGACGGAAACGTCGGCGACACCCTCTTTCGCGACAAAGCGGCAACTCGCTACAAGCGGACCCAAAGGCTTCATTGCTCCAGGGCTTTCTGTATTTGATCTGCCCCGAACACCGGCTCGCCGCGTCGCGTGACGCTCCCGACGCTCATTCAAGCGGCGTGATTCAGTGCCCGGTGACTTGCCATCTGAGAACTGGGTGCGAGGATAAGGGAGGCATCACCCACGCGCCAGTCGGTCCGAAGTCCCAGCCGACAAAACTGGCCGGGTCGCTCATCTGCGCAGTGGTCAGGCCGTTCGACTCCGGCAACTGCGGGCCGGTCCCCGCGCTGGCGGTTCGGGTCGTCGTCTGTTTGTCCCAATAGACGTTCGTTGATATCCCTGCGCCAGCCGCTGGGGCGTTGTAGGCGGCGATAGCGCCGAAACTGGTTGACGTATCCGGCGGGCTGCAGCAATAACCTTGAACCAGAGCCGCCGCGAACGACTGCTCAATTGTTCCCGAGTTCGAATAGGCGATGCCGCCCGCGCTCACACCCCCATCCGCGATAGCAGTCGAATAGGATTGCGAGACGATTCCGGAGTTGCCGCCAATCAATCCGCCCGCATTGCCATGGTAGCCGGCACTCACATCTCCGTTTGCGTAGGATTGCAAAACGGTCCCGGTATTGGTACCGACAAGTCCACCCAGAAGACCAGCCGAACCGACGAACGCGCTGCTCGACGAGCGCTCGATCAACCCGTCGTTCCGCCCGACCAGTCCGCCGGTCGTCGCACCTTCGAACGATGCGGTGCCGCGCCCCCCGCTCGTATAGCTGTACGCGATGATGCCCTGGTTCAGCCCGGCCAGAATGCCGAACGCAATTCCTGCTGGAGAGTAGGTATTGGTGCTGAGATAGGCGTTCGTCATCCCGACATTGCGCACGACTCCTGTCGGACCGATTACACCGAACAGTCCTACCGCCGGCATCAAACCTCGATCGGATTGTGAAAACCTGTCAATCACGTGACCCAAGCCGTCGAACTGGCCGGAGAAAGGCGTAGCGGCATTACCGAGCGAAGAGAAAGCGAATGACGTAATGGTTGCGCTCGCGTCGAGATCCTTGCCTAGCGCGTAATTGCCTGCGAGGTCGAGCGAGATGTTCTGCAGATCGCTCAATGAATTGACCAGCTTATAGCCGGTTATCTGCGTGACGAGGCCGCTATACGGAGCGGCTGTCCATGCTGCGTTCGCAAGGTTCGTCCCCGGAGTGTAGCTGCCGTTCATGTCGTAAAACGCACGGACGATGCCGGTACTCTTCGACCAATCCAGCGTGCCGTTGTTGATGACGCTGCCGCCGTTGTCGACGGCGGATGCGTCGGCGCGCAAGCTCAGATTGCCTGCACCATCGTTCGCGATGGTCGTACCCGCGGCGATCGAGACGTCGTGGTATGCGGCAAGCGTGAGCGAAGCGGGACCGCGCCAGCGCACGCTCGATGCGATACCCAGGTCGCCGGTCGCGCCGTTGGCACCCGTCGTGCTGATATCGACCGAGGTGCCCGAGCTCAGACTACGCTGCAAAGCATGCGCAGCGTCGCCATCGATCGTAAAGCTTGGCGTCGAGAGATTCCACTCACCTGCATTCACCACCGCGTGCCTGCCCAACTCCAGTTGTGCCGCTTGCGTGTCGACGATTCCGCCGCTGCCGTCAGCGTTGCTTGCGGCGACCTTGCCGAGTTGTTCGACACGGCCGCTGTCAGCGACGAGCCATACGTGGCCGTCGCGGCTCGCGGTGCCCGTCGCGCGGATGCGCGTGCCCCTGCCAGCCAACGCATACACGTTGCCGTCAGCGGCCTGCAAGCTGACCTGCGCGGCGGCTATTCGCCCCTTGTTGACGACCGTACCCTGACTGCCTGTCTGCACGAACACCTGCTTGCTGCCGGCGGAGTCTTGCAGCAGCACCTGCTCGCCCGCAGCCAGTTCCGCCGTGCCGTTGAGCGCGGCGACGGTGCCGGCGTTAATGACGTTATGCCGCGCAATCAGGAACACATCGCCGCCGCTCGAACTGATCTTGCCGAGATTAATCACGGCTGCGTTCGAGGTGCCCGATAGCGTGAGCGAGCCGCTGCCCTGCATGAAGGCGTCGTTGCAGATGTCCAGCGTCGACGCCACGAAGCGTCCGCCGGTTGTGATAACGCCCGATGGTCCAACGACGATGCCCTGCGGATTGATCACATAGACGCTGCCCGTCGCATTCAGCCTGCCGAAGATGGCAGACGGTGAACCGCCCGTCACCCGGTTCAGCGTCGCGCCGGAGCCGTTCTCGAACGTCACGCTGTTGGTCTTGCCGATCGAAAAGCTGTTCCAGTCGATCACCCCGCGCGTTGAACCCGGCTGAGTAATCAGGAGCCCGTTGCCCTGACCTGCTATCGCGCCGGTGCCGGCCACATAAGTGCCGCCTTGTGGAAGGCTGCCCGCCGCGAGTGCCACAGGTGTCAGGGATAGTTCAGTCAGCGAAATGCCGATGGCCAGCAGGAAGCCCGCGTTTGCGTCTCGACGCCGCAGTGCGCGTCGCGCAGGCCGAGGTAGTTGAGGACGTGACATACACCCCCTTTTTCCGCCTGTCAGCGGAAGGGCTGCAGATGACCAGCAGAGCCGAGCGCACATGCGTTGGCCACAACGTCTGAAGAATAGCTGCTGGCCCTGCCCACGCCTGCCGATATCTCTGCGTTTTACGCCTTTTGTCGTTGCGGTTGTGGCCGCATTTCCTGTGGAGGCCCTGCCGGCGACTCAATCGGTGTCACGCCAATCGCTCATCGCGAGCATTGAAACGATTCGGCCCGATTGACGTCGCCACCTACGTACCGCGGCCACTCCGGGTAATCGCACAGCGGCCGCGTGCGGCCAGGCACGCCAGCGGTATCGGTCGTTACCTGCGCGACAGGGGCCTTGCCTCTCTCGGCCCACTGCTCGAGCGCGGACAGTGAATCCCAGGTCGCGTTGAAGGTACTGCTCACCGCATGGCCCATTCCTGGAATTTCATAGAAGCGTACGAAGGAATCGACTTGACGGATGCCGAACTGCTCTTGTAGCCGCCGATAGTATTCCTCGGTCGCGCGCGTACTGACCAGAACATCGGCTAATCCATGCACCAGGAGCAACTTCCCGCCGTGCCTCCTGAAAGCCGAGATGTCCGTGCTTGCATCGAGCTGCGAACTCAGTTCACTAATACGGTTCGCCCACACGCCTGGCTGCTCGGGGTCGATCGACAGTGAATTGAAGTCAGGGTCACGCGTCACGGCATACTTGAACCACTGGTCGGTTAGAACGCTGATGTATGGCGCCGTTGCGGGCATGGGGTTGGCCGGCTGGGACGTTCCGAAAGCGAGAAACGTGACCACGGGCTCGACTGGCGAACTACGTGTGGTGATGCCCAGGTCCGCTCCCCAGACGTTGTACCCGGGGTATTGAGTTTCACCGCTCACGAGCCGGAAGCGAAAATGCGTTGTCGAGTTTATTGTTTTCAACGCCTCGATTTGTGGGTCCGAAAGGCAATTGTCGCCGGTGTCCGCGCCGTTCCGGCAACGCAGCGGAGCGCCGTTCAACGTAGCGGTAACCGGATCGAACCGGGCGTTACACTGCTGCTGGTCGCTGATAAGCCCGTCGGCAACGCCGTCGAGCGAGTCGCATGCCTGCATCGCCGCGTCGTACAGCGCTTTGCGTTTGCCAACGGAAAGGTAGGCACCGGGTTTCGCGAGCGCACGGTTCATGCGTTGACCGCCGAGCAGCGCAGCAGCGTCGTCCCACGCGGGATACCATGCAATCGCACCGTCCCAATCGGACGGCCAGCGCTGAATCGCTGTCACGGCTTCGCGGCCGCCGGTCGATCCGCCGGCGAAATAGGCCTTATGCGGCCAATGCCCATACCGGGCCTTGATGATGGCGAGCGCCGCGTCGTGCGTCTTCTTCAACGCGTCACCGCCAAAATTTCTCACTGCCTCGTCGTTCAAGCCGAAGCGTCCGTCCTGTGAGCCGAGCGCGTTGGCCTGATGGCCCGAGTCGCTCGCAAAGGTTGCGTAGCCGCGGCCAAGCGGCACCAGTTCGTCGACCGGGCCATTCGGTACGTTCCCGGTTATGTCGGGGATGGTGCCGTCGAAACCACCACCGCCGAACATGACGATCTTGCCGTTCCATTGCGCAGGCAGTCCGACCTTGAACTGGATGTCGGGCGCGGATCTGTCGAGCGGAGATATCTTGCCTGTGACCTCGCAGTAATCCGGTAAAGCTTTTGCGCCAGTCCCGCTCGCAGCAACCGGCTTGACGGAAACCACGGTCGCGCCGGAAGTGGACAAGCTGATTTCGAATGGAGGGACGACAAAGCCTTGAAGACGTTCGCAGGCGGCTACGGGCCCCGCAGGCGGTCTCGCGGCGCCGGTGGCTGCCGAGGCCGCCGATGTCAGCCAGAACGCGCCCACGGCCGCTATCTTCAAGATACGAGTATCAAGTGAAATCATGCTGTCTCCGTTATGAGAACGCCATACTCGCCGTCTGGGCGCTCGCCTCGCCACACGCATCGATAACGCTTTCACCACAGCCAGATTCAGATCGCGTTGCCGCCGCCGGGGCTCCACTCACGCCACATTCGACAATTTAACGGCGTCGAATATTTACTTCGTATATCTAACTATGAACTCGTGCGCTTATGCCGAACGCACGGCCCTGCGCGCGACATTGGTGCGCCGCGTCATGCCTATGACCGATCGCAGCCCGATCCAACGGACTGTTGTGCGAGTGATAGTAGTGTGGATGCAGTTCACCACGTAAGGTCTTTTCCGGACAGCCAGTGTCCTTCAGAGACATTTCGTGTAGACAGGAAGTGCTCTCGACCAGACGCGGGTGTCTGGCTTCCAGGTTGAACGGAGCCTGCACTAACCGAGAAGCGACAGGTCCATACGACGCAAGCGGTCACCACTGACACCGTACACGGTGTCAGTGGGAGCAGCATGACGTTCAACAGCCCGATTGCGGGATTGCGCGCGATACAGAGCTTCGGATGTAGAAAGGCCGGCGCCCCTTCAACGCAGTTTTCCTACACGAGCAAGCAAAGCGGCCCCACCTCGAATCGCGCTATCCAGCACACGCCTCGCGCAGCGCCTGTAAGAAGCGCACGTATGCCGTTGCTCCGGGGTCCGCATGGCCGATGCTTCGTTCCTGCACCCACGCGGCACGGCCTTTTCTCGATTGAATGGAGGCCGTAGCGGCGACGCCTTCCTGCGCCGTTGCGATCATCGCGTCGAGAAGCTCGACGGCGCTTCCTTGCGATGCCTCCAGCGTATCGAGGCTCGGCAGCAGCGCATCGAGCACCGTCTTGTCGCCGAGCTGACTCTTGCCGCGTTCGACGATGCGACCCGCCACCGCGCGCCCAATCGCCAGGGCTTCGGCGCGCCCCACCCCTTGTACTCCGGGCACCGCCTTGGCAGCAGCAAGCAGACCGCCGCCCACGAGTGCCGCGAACGTGGACGGGTTGGCGGTCGAGAAGGCCTTCCCCGCGGCCAGCAGCACATCGCTGAGCGACGCGCCGTCGGGCAATGCGGCAAGCGCATTCACGACCGCTGCCGATCCCGCGCGAACCGTGATGCCGAGATCGCCATCGCCCAAGGCGGCATCGAGGTCGCGCAGTTCGTCGGCGTGAGCGGGAAGCGCATTCAATGCACGCGTCAGAAGCTCGCGCAGTTCGTTGTTGGATACACTCATCGCATGCCTCGTCAGGATGGCGTGCCGTCGCGGAAGAACGGCGAATTTGCCGGTGCTTCGAGCAGCGCCTGAAGTTCGTCGTCGAGCAGCATCACAGTAATGGATGCGCCCGCCATCTCGAGACTCGTCACATATTCGCCGACATACGAGCGCGCCACCTTCAATCCGCGATCCGCGATAAGTCGCGCCGAACGTCGATAAAGCAGATAGAGCTCTTCCAACGGCGTCGCGCCGAGTCCGTTGACGAGTAACGCAACGCGCGAGCCTTTCTCCGCATCCAGATCGTCGAGAATCTCACGCGTGATGCGTTCAGCAATGGCATCCGCGGATTCGAGGTTGCCGCGGTGCGTGCCGGGCTCGCCATGAATACCAATGCCGATCTCCATCTCGCCTTCGGGCAGGGTGAAGGTCGGTTTGCCGGCAGCGGGCAGGATCGTCGGCGACAGGCCGACGCCCATGGTGCGGCAATTGGCATTGGCCTTGCCGCAGATACGCGCCACTTCGTCCAGCGAATCGCCGCGCTCCGCCGCGGCGCCCGCGCATTTGAAGGCGAACAGCATGCCCGCCACGCCGCGCCGGTCCGCGGCACGTTCCTTGGGCGCCGAGGCCACGTCGTCGGTCAGCACGACCGTCTGGATCTCGATGCCGTCCGGCTCGGCCAGGTCGGCCGCAAGATCGAAGTTGAGCACGTCGCCACCGTAGTTCCCATACACGTAGAGCACCCCGGCGCCGCCATTCACAGCCTTCGTTGCTTCCAGTATCTGCTCGGCGGACGGCGATGAAAAAACGTTGCCCACCGCGACGCCGCTGCACAAACCCTCGCCCACATAGCCGAGAAAGCCGGGCAGATGACCCGAGCCGCCGCCCGTCACGATGCCCACGCGCCCCGCTTTCGGCGCGTCCTTGCGTACCAGCGCCCGCTTGTCCGCAGTTGCGCTTTTGATCCATGCCGGATGGGCGATAAGCAGGCCTTCGATGATTTCATCGACAAAGGCATCGGGTTCGTTGATGATTTTTTTCATGTCGTGCTCCTCCGGTTCGGGGTGCTTTCACAGAATGCAAAAAGACGCTCACTGCTTGCGTCGCTGACTGAGCGCATCCAGCAGGACAGCCGCGAATATTACGCCGCCCTGTATGAACTGCGTCCAGAAGGGATTCACGCCGAGCAGCGACAATCCCACATTGATCACGCCGATGAGCACGACGCCGATGAACGTTCCCACAATCGACCCGCGTCCTCCGGCAAGCGAGGTCCCGCCAATCACGACAGCGGCGATCACCTGCAACTCCAGCCCGTTGGCTGCGGAAGGCAGCGCGGAATTGAGCCGCCCCGCGAGGACGATCCCGGCAATTGCGGCCGTCACACCGGCCAGCATGTAAGTGAGGAACACGACGCGATGCACCGGGATACCCGCGAGACGCGCGGCTTCCTGATTGCCGCCCACCGCGAACACCTGATGGCCGAACGTGGTCTTGCGCAACAACACATGACCTATGACGAAGATCACGAGCATGACTATCATCGGCATCGGCAAGCCGGCGACCGTCTTCGCGCCGAACGCCGTGAAGGCATTCGGAAAATCGAACTTGGTGCGGCCATCCGAAATGGCGAGAGTCAAACCGCGCGCCATGGCCATCATCGCCAGTGTGACGATGAAGGGCACGAGCCGCAGCCACGCAACCGCGAGACCGTTCAATGCGCCTGCCGCAGCGCCGACCGCGAGCGCCGCGCAAAGCCCGGCAATGCCGAGGCCGATCGCCCCCGGACTCGACCCGGCCATGACAGTCGCAGCGACCATGCCCGTCAACGCGACGAGCGAACCGACCGAGAGATCGATTCCCGACGTAATGATGACGAAGGTCCCGCCCACCGCCGCAATGCCGACCACCGACACCTGCACCATGATGTTGGTCAGCGTACTGGTCGTCAGAAACTCGGGCGATGCAATCGACAAAGCAATACAGATGATGACGAGCGCGGCGAACAGTGGCCCGATCCCGCTCCTCAATTGGCGGATCACGCGGCGCGACAGCGCCTCCGTATCCGCACGGTTGGCTGCCGTGGAGGTCATGCGCCTGCTCCTGTTGTAGCCCATTGAATGACAGCTTCCGAATGCGCTTTTTCGCGCGGAATCTCCGTCACGATGCTGCCGCGATACATCACGAGCACGCGATCCGACATGCCGAGCAGCTCCGGCAATTCGGAACTCACCATGACGACGGCACCGCCCGCCCGCGCCATGGCCACCATGTGCGCGTAGATTTCCGTCTTCGCCCCTACGTCAATGCCGCGCGTCGGCTCGTCGAGCATGATGACGACGGGCTGGGTTGCGGTGGCGCGCCCGAGAATCACTTTTTGCTGATTGCCGCCCGACAGCGTGCGCGTGACCTGCAGGACCGAAGACGCCCGCACGCCAAATCGCGTGCTGGCATCTCGCGCCAGCTTGCGCTTCCTGGCACCGCTAACAAATCCGCCGTTCGCCAGCGCTTTAAGGCTGGACAGTGCAATGTTTTCTTCGATGTTGGCATCGAGCACGAGCCCCTCGAGCTTTCGATCCTCCGACGTGTACACGAGCCCGTGACGCACGCCTTCGGTCGGCGAATGATTCGCGATCTTTTTGCCTTTGATGAGTATTTCGCCGCCCGTCGCCGGCAGCGCGCCGAAAATCGTCTTGAGCAGTTCGGTGCGCCCCGCGCCCGCAATTCCCGCGATACCGACAATCTCTCCCGCCCGCACCTTGAAGCTCGCATTGCGCAGCAGCGGCGCGCTGACGAGGTTACGGACTTCGAGCACGACATCGCCGTAGTCGCGCGGCTCCCACGGGTAGAACGACTCCAGATTGCGCGCGACCATCGCCTGCACGAGTGCGGCTTCGGTCCATTCCGACATGGGACGCGCACCGACAGTGGCGCCGTCGCGCATCACGACCGCCGAATCGGCGAGTTCGAACACTTCTTCAAGATGATGTGAAATAAAGATGATGCCCATGCCCGCCGCTCGCAGCCTGCGCACCACGGCGTACAGATTGACGATGTCCTGACTTTGCAGCGCCGCGGTCGGCTCATCCATAACGAGGATGCGCGCATCGCGTGCAATGGCTTTCGCCACTTCGACCAGTTGGCGTTTGTTGAGCGGCAGATCGCCGAGGCGCATCCACGGCGGCACGGAATCGAGGCCCACACGCGCAAGCGCCTCCCGTGCGAGCTGATTCGCCTCGCGCTGCATGATGAAACCCTTGCGCGCAGGCATGCGGCCGAGAAACAGATTCTCCGCCACCGTCATGTCGTTAATCAGCGAGAGTTCCTGATAGATGACGGCGACCCCGGCATCTATCGCTGCATTGGTGCCGCGCGCAAGCGGCACGCCGTCGATTTCGATCGTGCCTTCGTCTGGCTCGTAGGCGCCGGACAGCGTCTTGACGAGCGACGACTTGCCAGCGCCGTTCTCGCCGACAATCGCCATGACGTGTCCCGCCCGCAATTCGAGGCTCACGCCGCGCAAGGCCTTCACGCCCGGAAAACTCTTGACGATGCCCTGCATGCGCAACAACGGCACGGATCTGTTCACGGGCGCGCGCTCCCGTTCTTCGGCTTGCACTGTCATGTCGCCTCTTTCCGTTTGCGGGCTGCGCGTTGTCCGATGCGACGCAGCCCGCGGCCTGTCTTACTGTTTGACTTCCTCAGACCACAGCCCGTATTTCTTCGTCGCATCCGAATCGATATTCGACTTGTCGATCAGCAGCGTCGGCCACGCATAATTCGCCGGCACCTCTTTCTTCGCGCTGTAGTCGGCGACGAATTGCAGCGACTTGGCCGCCATCTGAATCGGGTTCTGCGAGATGGTCGCGTCCTGCTTGCCGGCACGAATCGCCGACAGCGCCTGCGCGGTACCGTCCGCACCGATGACCAGAATGTGCTGCTTGTCGCCGAGCGGCTTATAGCGGCCGGCATTGTCGATGGCTTTTTCCGCGCCGACCGTGTTGTCGTCATTGGCGCCGAAGACCGCGTCGATTTGCGGATACTTCTGCAGGATATTGGTCATCGCGTTGAGGGACTTTTCCTGATCGAACGCGCCTTCCTGACGAGCGACCACCTTGATGTCGGGATATTTGGCGATCTCGTCGCTGAAGCCTTTCTCGCGATCGGTGGCGGCCGTCGTGCCGACCAGCCCAATCAGATCGACCACGTTGCCTTTGGCGGAGCCGTAGCGCTTCGTCAACTGGTCGGCAATCCATTTGGCCGCCGTCTGCCCCAGCGCGACGTTATCCGATGCAACGAAAGACGTGACCTTGCCGCCGTCCGAACCGCGATCCAGCATGAACACCGGAATGTTCATCGAATTGGCTTTTTCGACGGCGGGAATAATGGCCTTGGAATCGATTGGATTGAGCACGAGCGCTGTCACGCCCTGGCTCAGAAGATTGATCGCGTCGTTCACCTGCTGCTGCGCGTCGCCATTCGCATTGGTTTGCACGAGGTCGAAGCCCTGCTCTTTAGCGCCCTTCTCCACGCCAGCCTTCAGGCCGACAAAGAAAGCGTTATTGAGCGTAGAAACGGAGAATCCAACTTTTGTCTTGCCGCCCGACGCGTTGGCCACGGGCGCGCTGGCCGGCGCGCTCGCGGCCTGGCCCGAAGTGGTGCTGGTCGAGCTGTTGTCGCTTTTGGAACAACCGGCAAGCGCGGCTGCCGCACACAGCAGCACCGCACAGGTCGGCTTACCCAATACGTCCCATCCGTCGAATCTTGCTGAACTCCAGGCCATAGTCGTCTCCGTTGTAGATTATTCACTGCGGTGCTAACGATAATTTCCCTTGAAGCAAGCGCACTAACGCTCGGCATGCCTCGGTCTGCCATACGTCTTGAACCTTTCCAGAACCTCTTCCATTTGCACGTCCGACAGAAGCGGCGGCGGACCCAGCTGACAGGCGAGCAGGTACTGCCTGGCCAGCACTTCCACTTCGTGCGCGAGCCACACGGCGCGCGCGAGATCGTCCCCCAGGGCGACTACGCCATGATGCGCAAGCAGGCACGCACGCCGGTCCTGCAACGCCTTGAGCGCATGATCCGAGAGCAACTGCGTGCCAAAGAGCGCATAGGGCGCGCAGCGAATCGAATCGCCGCCCGCTGCCGCAACCATGTAATGCAGCGCCGGAATATCGCGTCCATGGATTGCCATAGCAGTGGCCGCGGTCGAATGCGTATGCACGACCGCATGCATCTCGTGCCGCGCGCGAAGAATGTCGCGATGAATGCGCCATTCAGACGACGGGCGCTTTACATGCAGCACCTCCGCGTCGTCGTCCACGTCGAGCGGTAACCACACGATGCCTTCTTCGCGCAACTCGCGAGCCGGCACGCCGCTCGGCGTGATCAGAAAACCCTCGCCCAGGCGCGCGCTCACGTTCCCGGAGGTGCCCTGGTTGATGCCGAGCCGCTCCATCTCGAGCGAGGTCTCGACGATGCCCCGGCGCAGCGCGCGTTCCTGCGCCGCCTTCATGCCGCGTTCCCCGCCGCCGGAAAGAACTGGCCGAGCGACCGTTCGAACGGCGCCTTAGCGATGCCGCGTTCGGTGATGAAACCGGTGACGAGTTCGTGCGGCGTTACATCGAATGCGGGATTGCGAGCCTTGATGCCGTGCGGCGCCGTGCGCTGCCCCGCGAAATGCGTAACCTCTTCGTCGCACCGCTCCTCGATCTCGATTTGCGCACCGGTCGGCGTGCGAAAGTCGAGTGTCGACGACGGACAGGCCACGTAGAACGGTATGCCGTAATGCTTCGCTGCAATGGCAACCCCGAGCGTGCCGATCTTGTTGGCGAAGTCCCCATTGGCCGCCACGCGATCGGTGCCGACGATCACTACATCGACGAGCCCTTGGGACATGATCGAAGCGGCTGCGCTGTCCATGATCAGCGTCACGTCGACGCCTGCCTGTTGCAATTCGAATGCAGTCAGCCGCGCGCCCTGCAGCAGCGGCCGCGTTTCGTCCGCGAATACCTTGAACGCTATGCCCTCGCGATGCGCTGCGTAAATCGGTGCCGTGGCGGTGCCAAGGCCAGTGGTCGCAAGTGCGCCGGCGTTGCAGTGGGTGAGCACGCCGCAGCCCTGCTTGATGAGCGGCATGCCGTGGCGGCCGATGCCTTCGCACAGCGTCTGGTCTTCCGCATGAATCTGCCGGGCCTCTTCGACGAGCGCCTCGTAAAGCGCAGTCGAATCGCTCGCGCCGCACGTGTGCGCACGTTGCAGCATGCGTCCGAGACTCCAGCTGAGATTCACAGCAGTGGGACGTGCCGTATTGAGCCAGCGCGCCCGCCGTTCGAGTTCCGCCCGGAATTGGGCGAGCGGCAATGCGCGCGCATCCTGAACGGCCACACATAAGCCATACGCCGCTGCAACCCCGATGGCGGGCGCGCCGCGCACGCGCAGTTCGTGAATGGCCCGCCATACGGCGGCTGCATCGGCGACATGCTCCACCACGACCTCATGCGGCAGGCGGGTCTGATCGAGCAGCAGAAGAGCGTCGTCGCGCCATTCGATCGTAGGGGCCAGTGCGGGGAACAGGGACTGCGCAACCATGAAAGCTCCGTGTGCGTTAAACGTGTGTGTGCGTCTCGCGCCGAATCTCGCGCGCAAGCATGGTGACCTGCTCGATATCGGTCAGCGCGTCGCGTTCCACGAGCAAGGCTTCGGCGCAACGCAGACACCGCACTTCGATCCGTGCCCGTGCCTGCGCATCCGGTATGCGTGTGATTTCCGCGACTTTCGCCATGCCCACGATGCGTCGAATCATCTTGCAGCCTGCAAAGCCAAGCGTATCGGCAAGCAGGCGGCGCATGAAATGCGCGCGATAGCCTTCGACTGCGCGCGAGTCGGTCTGTCCGCCGATGAAGCGGCGTTCGCTGCGGCTTTCGTGATCGCGCCAGAGCGCGACGAACTGCTCGCTGAAACCATTCCATATACCGATCGCCTGCGCGAGCAGCCATTCCTCGTAAGGCGCTGGGTCTCGCCCGTCAGTACGGCCATGCCAGTCGCGGGAAAAATAGGCCAGCAGCAGATTGGCCAGCAAGGCGCCGATGTCGAAGCTCATCGGCCCGTAAAACGCGAACTCCGGATCGATGACAAACGTTTCTTCCTCGTTGACCATGATGGAGCCGGTATGCAGGTCGCCATGCAGCAACGTCTCCGCGCGATTCATGAATGCCCATTTCATGTCGCCTGCGGCAATACGCAATGCTTCGTTCGTTCTCAGACGCTCGAGCACGGACAACGGCAGTGCCGGGCTATACACATTGGACGGATGGTCTTCGAAGGGAAAAGTGAATACGAGATCTTCGGTAATCCTGCACAACTCGACATTGACGGCCGCGCTCACAGCCTGCTTCTTGATGTCCGGCGCCAGAAAGAGATCGGAGCCGTAAAAAAGCGTATGCGCAAGATAAGTGGACAGATGCGCAGCGAGCTTCGGATAGGTTATGCCGTTAATGAGGCCTTGCCGCAGGATGCAATGCGAGGCAAGCCTTTGCATGACCATCAGGAAACGCTTGCTGTCGGCGTGATACACCTTCGGCACGTGCTGTGGGCAGAGCGCGCCGAAGCGGCGCAGGGCTGCGACTTCGTGCTCCATGCGCTGGCACGACAGAGGCCACGTTTTGCCGACGAGCCGCAGAAAAGGCGGCGCCTGTTTGACCACGACGCTGCGCTGCGGCGCCTTCGCATTCGTTACGAAGTACACGTAATTCAGATTGCCGTCGCCCACTTCGGCGACGTCCAGATCGTCAGGCTCGCCAAGCAGCGCGCGCACCTTGGGAATGGCGCCGAGATACGCTGCCAGCTCACCTGCGGTAAAGGCTTCAAACTCCATCGGTGCCTCCTCCGATGTTGCTTCCGGCGCCCATCGACCTGGACACGTCTTTAGCGACGCTTGCGCACCAGATCGAACTTGAAGATGCTCGTGTTGTAGTAGTCGTTGCTATAGCAAAGCGGCTCGCCGCTCTGATCGAAATCCACTTCGTCCAGCAGGAGAAACATGCCGAATCCGTCGCCCAGTTCCGGCAGATCGCGCGGCGTGAGGATGGTCGGCTGTATCGACGTGTGCGTATGCGATAAGCGCCGTCCTGTGCGCGCGAACATGCCAAAGAGCGATTCGCCTAATTCACCTTGAGCTTCATCGAAAAGCGTTTTCGGGATCGTGTCGATGCAGTAAGCGGCAATTGCATCGTCGGCACGCCTCACCCGTTCGATGCGGATGCATGTTTCGCCGGGCGCGATCCCAAGCTTTTCGGCAAGACTCTCCGAAGCCGCAATGCTGTCCATCTGAATACGGCTCGTGGAAGGCACCGCGCCAACGCTCCTGATCATGTCGGTCACAGACATCAGATCATCCAGACCGCCTTGCAGCTTCAGCGAAATTTGTCTGATGAAGGTGCCGCGTCCCTGGACGCGTGAGAGGAGCCCATGCGAGATCATCTGCGCCACGGCCTCGCGCAAACTCGAACGGCCAACGCCGAGCAGCTCGCAGAGCTCCAATTCCGTGGGAATCTGATCACCAGGCTTGAGCTTGCGCTCACGAATCATGGTCAACAGCGACTCCTGGATCTTGTCGCTCATCGATCGCTCTACGCTTAGGCGCATGTTGCTCTCTCGCTCGTCACTGGACCAAATATACATCAGACATCTGATGTTTTTGTAGGGAATTTCCCTTGGTTTCGTTTCGCGCCGAGCGCGGCTGGCGGGTAGCGACGCGCGTCGCTCGCGCAACATGCCATTGCCCTCAACCCTGTCGTCGTTGGCTTTGCGACGCGCTGCGTTGCGCAAAAACGGTGTGCCGCAGCCAGCTCTCGCGAACATTTCTGGCGCGTTGGCCTCAGCGCGTTTCGAGGCTCCGTGTGTAGAATGAATCGGACCAAAGCAGCGTTATTACAAACGCCTGATAAGGCGCCAAAGTTCGCAAGGCAACTTTAAGGAGACGGCAATGTGGTTTGTCGGCAAGAGCGAATTGCTCTCTTTGATCCAGTGTCATTGCCTCGACGAGGTGATGCCCGCCTTCAGCGACCATCGCACGTTACGCAAGAACACCGTTATCTATCGGCCGGATGAATCGAGCGAGCATGTGTACCTGCTCAAGAGCGGCAGCGTAAGGCTTTACCGCCTCACCGAAGACGGCCAGGAAATCACACTTGCCTTCGTCAAGGCGGGCATGATTTTCGGCGATGGCGATGTTCTCAATGAGGACAGCTACTCCCATCATGCACAGGCGCTCACGCCGAGCATGGTCTGCTATATCCGTAAAGCGGATTTCAAGGAACTGCTTGCGCGCTACGACGTCATCAACCAGTTCGTGCTGCGCAACCACTATCTGCGCTGGCAGGAAGCACAGCAGTTAATTGAGAATCTCTCGTTACACGACGTGAGAAAGCGGCTCGTCAACATACTCGTCATGTTCTCGGGGCAAGTGGGCACGCCCTTCGATCATCCGGAGCATGGCGATACCGTTCTCATCGACTTGCCGATCGCACAGGACAAGCTCGCGGAATTCATCGGCACGTCGCGCGAATCAGTCAACCGGCACTTTAGCGACCTCAAGTCAGAAGGCTTCGTCGACATGCACGAGCGCAAAATCGTGCTGACACCCGCCTTCGTCGCGCGGTACATCACCAAAGCGCCGGCCTTTGCTGCACTGCCCGCGAACCCGGCTCCACGCGAGTTCAGAGCGCCGCTAATGCGCGCTTGACCGACGCTACGCCGCTTTGAGGACTCGACAGTACCGGCACTGAGAGCGAGCCGAGCGACGGCACGAGGCGCGCCATCGAGACTTGCGCGAGCACGATCACATCCACCTGATCGGCGAGTTCGACGATCGTGCGCTTGAGGATCTCGTCGTGCTTCGCGGCGTCGCCCGCGAGCAACGCTTCGAATGCACCTGGCGCGATGGATTCCGTCACCTGAATCTCGATGCGGCGCTCGGCGGCTTTTTTGCGGATCAGACGCACCGTCGGCTCAAGCGTCGTGGACACAGTTGCGACAACGCCGATCCGCGGTCCAAGCGCGCAGGCCTCCTCGGCCATCGCTTCGTCAACCTTGACGATTGGCGTGCGGATCATGCTGCGCAAGAGGTCGGTTGCCTCGCCCACCGACGAACACGCATTGAGAATGATGTCCGCGCCGAGCGCTTCGGCGTTCGCCATATAGCTATATAAACGGCGTGTCACTTCGGGCGTCAGGCGGCCCGCCGAACGCACATCGGTCAGCAGGCTGTCGTCGACGATATTGACGACCCGCGCATCGGCCAACTGCTCGGCGAACTGCGCCTTGAGGGGATCGACCGTGACTGGGCCGGTGTGTATAACGACGATCGTGGTCATATTCGTATCCATTACTTCGTTGATGGTTATCAAGCGGTGGCGAGTGCCATCACTTTTTCCTGCGAAGCTTGCGCCCTGCTCAATTCCCCGCTGATGCGTCCTTCCCGCACAGTCAAGATGCGATCGCTGACGGCGAGCACTTCGAGAAGATCGGAAGAGATGACGATCACGCCAATGCCCTCTGCCGCGAGCCGCGCAATGAGCGCGTGCACCTCCGCTTTCGCGCCTACGTCGATGCCGCGTGTCGGTTCATCGACGATGAGCACTTTCGGGCTGCGCGCGACCCACTTGGCGATCACGATCTTTTGCTGATTGCCGCCGCTCAGGTTGACGACCTTCTGCTCGACGCCCGGCGTTTTGATACCCAGCATACGGACGAACCGCCGACAGCTCTCGCGTTCTCGCGCATGCTGCACGAACTGGAACGGCGAATAGCGCTCCAGATGAGTAAGGCTGAAATTCTCGCGCACAGTCATGCCGAGTATGAGCCCCTGGGCCTTGCGGTCTTCGGTAACGAAACCTATGCCCGACCTGATTGCATCGTGCGGATTGCGGATCGACACCGGCTTGCCTTCTATCTTGACCGATCCCGTGCACGCACGCATTCCGAAGATCATTTCCATTATCTCGGTGCGGCCCGAACCGACAAGCCCGGCGATCCCGAGTACTTCGCCACGATGCAGCGTAAAGCTTATATCGCGGATGCGAGGCTCTGCCTTCCTGACCGGCTTGAGCGACAGCGCTCGCACTTCGAGCACGGGATCGCGGCTCGCATGAGACTGCGGCTCGCCGTAGAGTTCGCTCAACTCGCGGGCCACCATCAGGCGTACAAGCGTCTCGCGCGTCATGTCGGCGATTGGCGCGGTGCCCACTGTGCGTCCGTCGCGCAGTACCGTCACGCGATCTGCGAGTTCGAAAATCTCTTCGAGCCGATGCGAGATATAGACCACCGCAATGTTTCTTTCGCGCAAGCGCTTGACGATGCCCAGCAAAACGCTGGTTTCGTGATGACTGAGCGATGCTGTCGGCTCGTCCATGATAATGGCCTTGGACCGCGCGCAAAGGGCCTTGGCAATCTCGATCATCTGCTGCTGGCCCACACTTAATTCGCTCACGCGCGTAGCCGGATCGATATCCATGTCGATGGTGGCCAGCACTTCGCGCGCCTCGCGATACATGCGCGGACGGTCGATCAGTCCGAGCCGTGTGCGCGGTTCTCTCGCCAGAAAAATGTTCTCGCCGACAGTGAGATTGCCGACAACCGCAAGCTCCTGATAAATGATGTTCACGCCAAGCGTGCGAGCGTGATGGCTGTCGGCGAGTGCAACTTCCTGCCCTTCGACAAGAATAGTGCCGCCGGGATCGGGCGCGTAAATGCCGGTGAGTATCTTCATCAGCGTACTTTTGCCCGCGCCGTTTTCTCCGGCAAGCGCGAGCACTTCGCCCGCGCGTATTTCCAGGTTCACGCGGTCGAGCGCTTTGACGCCAGGAAAGGTTCTGGAGATGTTACGCATCTCCAGAAAAGGCACGCCTGTTACGTGGCTCATCACTTCGTGTAGCTGGTCATATTGTCTTTCGTGACAACGGTCACGCCGGTGTCGATGTCCTTTGGCTGCGCTTCCTGGCCCTGGATCTGCGCAACGAGGTGTTCGACAGCAAGCGAGCCCATTGTCACCGGACGCTGAACCATGATGCCCTGGATATAGCCTTCCTTAAGCCCCTTCAGCGTGTCGGGAAGATCGTCGAAGGCAAGCACTTCGAGCTTGCCCTTCATCGTGCCGAACTCCTTCGTGTTGAGCACCTTCGCGACCGCCGGCCCGCCCACCTGGCTCACGCCGAAGATGCCTTTGAGTTGCGGATGCGCACGCAGCGTGGTTTCGACCACAGAGACGCCGCGGGCCAGATCGTCGTCGGTGCCTTGCGTCTCGACAATCTTGATGCCCGGATATTTCGCCAGCCCTTTCTTGATGCCGGCGATACGCTCGTTCAGATTGACCGCGCCCAGTTGGCCCGTGATGATCGCCACTTCGCCCTGACCATTGAGCGCCTTGCCCATCGTCTCCGCCATGGTCGCGCCCGCCTGTTCGTTGTTGGTGCCGATATACATAGAGCGTCCGCTTCTGGGCGAATCCGAGTCATACGTCAGCACCTTGATGCCGCTTTGCTCTGCGCGCTTCATTACGCTTTCGACCGACTTCGGCTCGTTCACCGATATCGCAATGCCATCCACATGCCTCGAAATCAGGTCCTCGATAATCTGTACCTGCGTCGAACCCTGCGTGTTTTGCGGCACCACCCATTGATATTTCACACCGGCTTTGCCGGCCGCCGTCTTTGCCCCTTTGTTGCAGTCGTCGAAGAACGGCACCGCGACCTTGGGAATAACGGCGACGGAAATATCTTTTGCGTCTTTGGCGTGAGCCGTTGCGCCAACTGATGCGGCTAGTGCGACCAGGGCGCTCGCGGTGAATCGTTGCGTGAGTTTCATGCATGTCTCCTGATGTTATGGTTGCAGCGTTCAGTGTTCCTAGCGTTCCTTGCGACGCACGCGCCAGATGTCGATGCTGACGGCAATGAGAATTACGCAGCCGGTGATGGCCTGCTGCGCATAGGTATCGATGTTGAGCAGCACCACGCCATTCGTAATGATTCCCGCGAGGGCCGCGCCGATGATCGCGCCCTCCACGCTGCCCGCCCCGCCCGACAGACTCGCGCCGCCGATGGCCGCCGCCGCGATGACATCGAGTTCCGCGCCGAAGCCAGAAGCCGGCTCGGCCGACACGAAGCGCGAGAACGCAATGACGCCTGCCATCGATGCGATCAGGCCGGATAGCACATAGACCGTGAATTTCACGCGCGCGGTGCGCACGCCGGATAGGCGCGCGGCCACTTCATTGCCGCCAGTCGCGTACACGTAGCGGCCAAAGCGCGTCTGTCGCATGACGACGGAGAAGACGGCCGTCATGGCCAGAAGAATGACGACCGGAAAAGGCACGAATCCAATGTAGCCCTGCCCGATGAATGTGAAGCTGTCGGGAACGTCCGGTGTGACGGGCACGCCTTTGGTAATGATGTACATGAGGCCGCGCCCGATCGACAGCGTGCCAAGCGTCGCAATGAAAGGCGGCAACTGTATCCACGTGATCATGAAGCCATTGAATGCGCCGACCGCGATTCCCACGGCGAGCCCCGCGCCAATGGCCGCCGGCGCGTTGTAACCATGCTGGAAGACGAGCGCGGTAACGAGCGACGACAGGCCCATGACCGATCCAACCGAGAGGTCGATGCCGCCCGTAATGATCACGAGCATCATGCCGATCGACATGAGCGCAATCAACGAAAACGAGCGGAACACGCCCATCAGGTTGTTGGTCGTGAGGAAGTACGGTGAGAAAACGCTGATCAGCAGCCCAACGAGCAGCAGCACCGAGAGCACGTTCAGCTCGCGTATGCGCAAACACGCCCTGATCCAGTCAGCGGCACGCCCGGACGGGGGTTCCTTCTTCGACGATATTGCAGTCACCGATCGCTCCTCCTTTACAGGCTCGGAACAGATCATAGGAGCGCGGACATGCGGAAATCTGTGACGCGCGTCATAGATTCGTATCGGGATTGACCCGTAGATTGTCTGCAGATAGCGCGATGAATGCCCACGTGCCTATGACGGGCGTCACAGCATCGCGCAGGGCGTGGCGTTACGATGCGTCTGGTGTCGTCAGCGGCGAATTGCCGTCGGGTGGCTTGATGAACTGCAAAGGAGACAAGGCATGACCAAACGAGTGATTGTGACGGGCGGCAGCGGACTTGCCGGCAAATGGGTAGTAGAAGATCTGGTGGCGCACGGCTACGAAGTACTCAATCTGGACCGCGTGCCAATGGCCAAAGGCACCGCGCGGACTCTGATCACCGACATTACCGATGCGGGACAGGTCTTCAATGCACTTTCGTCGACGACCACGGCAAAAGAATTCGACGACGACATCGAGCCCAAGCCGATCGACGCCGTCGTGCATTTCGCCGCCATTCCGCGCATTCTCGTCACCACGGACAACGAGGTGTTCCGCATCAATGTGATGGGCACCTACAACGTGCTGGACGCGGCTGCAAAGCTCGGCATCAGGAAGGTCATCGTCGCTTCGAGCGAGACGACCTACGGCGTGGTGTTCGCGCACCGGCATCGCGACCCCGCGTACTTCCCGCTCGATGAAGAGTATCCCGTCGACCCGATGGACAGCTACGCCACGTCGAAAGTCATTAATGAAGTGACAGCAAAGGCGTTTCATGCGCGCACGGGCGCGGATATTTACTGCTTGCGCATCGGCAATGTACTCGACCCGGTGGACTATCAGAAATTCCCGACCTGGCTCAAGGACCCCGCCTTGAGAAAGCGCATTGCATGGAGCTATATCGACGGCCGCGACCTGGCAACGGCCTGCCGTCTGGGCATCGAAAAGGATGGACTGGGTTTCACGGTGATGAACGTAGCCGCAGACGACGTTTCCTCCGACCGGCCGGTCGCGGAATTGCTGAAGACTTACTACCCGAACGTGCCGGTGAAAAAATCGCTCGGTGAATTCGAGACCTTGCTGAGTAATGAAAAGCTCAAGCGTTTGCTTGGGTGGAAGCAGGCTTACAGATGGCGCGAGCAGGTGTCCGGACAGTCGTAGGCGACTCACAGTCTCGGAAAGTGCCGAGTGCGCCTGATAACGACATCAGGCGCACTTTCCAAAGACGCCGACGCCCTGTCCGACCGCCGAGGTCTCCCAGACGCACGTGATTGCGCCTGATCGCTGCTTCGCATCCGCCAGCCCATCGATCCCCACTTCGTCCTTCCGCGTCGACACAATCGGACCGGCCACTTGCGTTAGCACGCCGCTGGGATTCAGCGTTGGCATAAAACCGGCGATGGCAGCGCACGCCAATTCAGCGAAATGAGGCTAGAACAAAGGCCTATTCGCAATGAAAACTCGCGCCTGTCACCACTAGAATTCCATCTCATACCTGCTTCACGCACCGTCACACATTCGTTACCTGTCGGAACGCTTTCTCACATCGGATTTCCGGTTAATTCAGCATGACACGGCTCGCACGTCATTACGTTCCAGATCAACCGCAGCACGTTATTTTGCAGGGGCTCACGGGGCCCGCATTCCTGGACGAAGGAGATTACCTGTACTTCCTCGCCTGCCTGGCAGACGCAGCGCGCGTCGCCGACCTGGCAGTCCACGCCTGGGTCCTGATGCCAGGTGCGGTGCAATTTCTGGTCACGCCGTCATATGAGTCGAGCGTGGCCATGGCGATGCAGGCGGTGGGCCGCCGCTATGTCGAGACGTTTAATCGACGCCACGGACGGCGCGGCACGATGTGGCGTGGCGGGTACCGGGCAACCGTGATCGAGCCGGACCGATATTTTCTGCTGGCGAGCCAGATCATCGATCATGCGCCGGTGCGCAGCAACCTTGTAGACGAGCCGGGAAAATACCGGTGGTCGAGCTACTCGCACCATATCGGGCTGCGTGTCGATAGCTTTATCAAAGATCACCCGCTTTATCGCGCGCTCGGCAACACGCCGTTCGAGCGTAACGAGGCTTATCGGGATCTGGGCGCACAGTCCCCTGATCAACTCGAAGTCGAAAAACTGATGCAGTCCACGCTGAATGGCTGGGTGCTCGGCAGCGCCGAGTATTGCGAGTGGGCCGCGCGCACAGCCAACCGGCGTTTGATGCCACTGCTGCTGCGGGACCGGCCGCCCAGGACTCGCACGACACGCGCCTTCGCGCACGCCGGCTAAACAGTAGAAAAACAGGCAGGCACACCCTGCCTGTTTGAGTGAGCTACGTCACGTCGACATTTTCTATCCGCGCGGTCGGTGAACCGCGAACCGGGTACCGGCTCGCGCTTGCCGATATCGAATCGCGCCGCGCACAACTCACATCCGATTCTGGCGGCGGCAGGCGTGCAATATCTCGTTGACTGCAAATGCCCCTCTCACGTTCTGGACATTCTGCAAGATACACACGTGATAGGACTTCTCGCGCGGCAAAAGCAGAGCACTGTTTACGTACAGTGCCTGGCACGAATTTCTGATGACACGTGCCGCGTAGCTGCTCTGGCTATTCGCTAAAGAATTCAGAATGCATTGGTCGTATTCCACATTCTCGCCGCCAAGCGCGAAGGCTGATAACGGTGCGGCGAGCGTCAAAGGAACGAGCAGGTAAGCCAGTTTGTGCATGGACGTGCGACAGCCAGGAACTTGACGATGGCAATCGTAGCACGTCGCGTTTAATTGCAAATGCGCACTCCATTCAGCGCGCATTACAGTGTCGCGAGAACTAGTCCCCGCAATTCAACTCACATCATTTCGGGGCTGCTCAGTTTCGTTCCATCGGAAAAGCGCGTCAGTCTGTAGGGACCCATGTCGAATTGCGGCGCCTCGTTCATTACCAGCCGGCTCGCCAGTAAGCCCGCGCCGGGCCCTAGCCCGAAGCCGTGACCGCTAAAGCCGGAGGCGATCACAAGACCCGGTTTCGCATCGACCTTCGAGATGATCGGGACAAGGTCCGGCGTCGTATCGATTGCGCCCGCCCATGCGTGAGCGATCCGCAAGCCCGACAACTCGGGAAACACGCGGGCCACATTGCGCAGGCCGCGTTCGAGCCATTCGCTATCGACACGCGGGTCTAGCACCCGTGTCCGTTCAAATGGCGAGATGTCATCGTCGCGCCACGTCGCGTTCGCCTCTGGTCCGTGGAAGAAGCTGGTACCGACGCGAACCTTGAGTTTCTTCTTCAGCTTGCTGCGGAACATGGTGCGGAACTTCACCGAATGCCGCGGGTTTTGCGGCGCGAGTTCGACCCGTCCATAGCCGGGGACCGCGATGGTGTAGCCGCCGTCCAACCTCCGCCTCAACGCGAAGTCAGGTCCGGAGAAGCAGCCTTCGACGACCGCCGGTGCCTCAGCGGTGCGCAACGCCGTTCCGATTACGTTGATGGCGGGCAGATCGATACCATGATGCTGGCAGAACAACGCGCTCCAGGCGCCTCCGGCAAGCACAACGGTGTCGGCGGCGAGCCGGCCGCGCTCCGTCCAGATGCCGCCGACGCGTCCTGCACTCATGTCCAGACTGCGTACCGCACAGTTCTGGAAGACCCTGGCGCCAAGCCGTTGCGCCCCGCGTGCAATTGCAGGCGCGGCTTTCGACGGCTCGGCGCGGCCGTCCGTGATCGACCACAGACCGCCAGCCCACCTTGCACGTCCGGACGGAATGCGCGCAGCCAGTTCTCGCGCACTGAGGATCTCACTGTTGAAACCGATCTCCCGTGCGCGTGCAATCCACGATTCCCATTGCGCGACGTCCGATTGAAGCTCCGTGCCATACAGAATGCCAGCCCTGCGAAAGCCAATGTCCTCGCCGAGTTCTCCGCTTAGTTCCTCCCAGCGCCTGAGGCTTTGCATCGCGAGCGGCAACTCATAGAGGTCGCGGTTTTGCTGACGCACCCAACCCCAATTGCGCCCCGACTGCTCGCCGCCAATAACGCCCTTTTCGAGCAACACCACCTGGACACCGCGCCGCGCCAGTTCATACGCGGTGCTGACGCCGACGATGCCGCCGCCTATCACCGCGACATCGCATCGATCGGGGAAACTTTCGCTATTCGTGACTTCGTCGATCCTTAACATTTCACAGCCGCCGGTTGCCGCTTCCTGGTGAACTGCAGTGGTGAGTTCGGGAATGCGTACAAGAGCGCGCATCACCGTTTCGCCATCCGCAGAAAGTGGCTACGATTCTCCTATCTTCCATCGCTTCGCTGATAGGACGATCCTCTTGCCTCTACGCGGGAGACGACGATCCACCGCATCCTGAATGCTTTGGGACGAAACCCGAAGCGTCATGGCGTGGATGGCCGCTCCGTGTCGTACAGGCGGTCCGGGATAAACAGCGCCGTGACGCCGCTCAAAAAGAAGACCGCACCCACGACGAGAAAACCAAAGCCAATGGAGAACTGGGTAGCGAGATAGCCGATGACAATAGGCGCTGCGCCCGCGCAGAAACGGCCAACATTATAGGAACCGCCAACAGCAGTGCCGCGGATCGAAGTGGCGAAGCTCTCGGACATGAAAGTGCCGATCGTGCCGAGCGGAACACCATACAGAAAGCCGAAGAAGAGCATCAGCGCAGCAATGTTCTCCCGCGTATGCCAGAAGATGATGACCGGCAAGAAGAGCGCGGCGCCCGCGCAACCCAGCACGTATACGCCGCGCCGGCTCCAGCGGTCGCCCAGCCAGCCGGCGAAGATCTTGCCGATGAAGGCGACCACGTAGGTGCCGATCATGTAGCCGGTCAGTGAACTGAACTTGATATGCAGTTCTCTTTCGAGGTACGTGGGTAGCCAGTTGTTCAAACCATAAAAGCCGGAAAGAATAAAAACAGAGGCGAGAGTCCACAGGATGAACAGCGTGCGCGTTTGTCGTGTGCGGAAAATCACGGCGTAGCGGCCGTCGCGTAATCGCGCTCCACTCTGGCCACGAGTGCCGCTTTCGTTCTGGCTATTGCGGTCGACTGCACGGCTTGCCCGCCAGCTGGCCGGCTCGGGTACGGCGAATTTGATCGCGAGCGCAAAGACCACGGGAACGGCCGACACGTAATACAGCGTGCGCCAGCCATAGTGCGGCAAGATCCAGCTGCTCAGCGCGATCACCACGATATAGCCGGCCGAAATGGCGGTCTGCAACGCACCGAGAATCAACGAACGTCTTTCGGTGGGCACGTATTCGGCAACCAGCGTGGTGACGAGCACCATGCAGCCGATTCCCAACGAACCGATGAAGCGAACAATCGCGAACTGCAGAAAGCTGTGAGTGAGCCCGAGCAGTCCCGCGCCGAGCGAGAAGAGCGTCAGCGCCCATACGACCACCCTCACCCGGCCCACACGGTCGCTCAGCCAGCCGCCCAGTATCCCGCCCGCGGCCATGCCTACCAACGTCAAACTTCCCAACGCTCCTGCCTGCACATTGCTGAGCCCGAAATCGTCTTTGATTCGCGTGAGGGTCAGGCCGTACATCATCACGTCGGCGCCATCGGCCATTAGCGCGAGATAGGAAAGGACGAAGACCAGCAGCCAACGGCCTTGCGATTCCGCGCTTTGCGTTGCCGTTGCCGTCGCCGTTGCCGCTGTTGTAGCGCGGGGAGTTGTAGTCATGTCAGAGAGAATCCGAACTGCCGGCGGATACCGTATTGCCAGCGATCAGCGCGGGAGCGAGGAACGAACCGATCAGCAAGCCAAGCGCTTCGTGCCGCTCGGTGTACCACCCTTCCCGGTGTGTGAGGTTCATCGTGCCGATGCACACGCCGTTGTACGCGATAGGGATATTCAATATCGATCCGAGGCCCATGCCGGTTATCACCGTGTGATCGTCGAACGCTTCGAGAATGCCTTGCGGCGTTTCTGCGCGAAATGGCTCAAGGTCATGCAGAACCTGTCTGGCCCACGCGGTGCCGCGTTTTTTCTTGCGCCCGCCAACTGGATACACGTCTGGCATGTTCGTATAAGCGCGCTCGACTTCCTCGCGCCCGGCGTCGTAAGACATGATCGTGAGCAGGCGGAAGCCGATTACGCTTGCCGCCACCTCATGAACCGCACGGAACAGCGCCGTCGGCTGACCATTGAGCCGCATGGCCCTGGCGAGATGTTGCAGATGGGAAATGTCCAGCGTTTGCGGGACGGGCGGCGTAGTCACGATCCTGTTGGCTTGCATAATCTATAAACGAAGAGTTGGCGCATCGCGGCGTTCAGCCGCCTAATTCCGTGGAACTGAGCGGACCTCGAACATCCTGTGCACGCCCGAACTCCTCGGCCTCGATATCTTCGAGCGAGCGGTTGCGGGTCTCGATACCCAGGCAGAAAACCACGCATGCCCCGACGAGCAGAACTGTCGTCGTCATCGCGAATACGCCCAGAAATCCGAACGCCGGATAGACGAGGCCGACCAGAATCGGCGCGCTCACCGAGCCGATGCGGCCAAACGACGACGACGATCCCGTGCCCGTCGTGCGGACTGCAGTGGGAAACACTTCCGGGGTGTACGCATAGACGCCCGCAAACGCGCCGTTCATGAAGAACGACAGGCATATGCCCGCAAGCATGATGCCGATTCCCGTGTGAGAGAACGCAAGCGCGATCGCCGCGATGCCGCCCAGCAGCATGTACGACGCGACCACCGCTTTGCGTCCGATGCGTTCATTGAGCCATGCCGCAGAGAAATAGCCGGGGATCTGCGCCCCATAGATCGCGATCGAATAACCGAAGCTCTTAGTCATGGTGAGCCCCTCCTTGAGGAGCAGACTCGGGATCCACGAGAAGAACGAGTAGTACGCGAACGCGACCGAAAACCACATGAGCCAGCTCACCGCCGTGGTACGCGCGAGTCGCGGCGACCACAACGTCAACACGTTCTGCAATGCGCGACCCTTGGCCGGTGCCGTCGCCGGCATCATGCGGACGGAGGCAACCGGCGCAAGATGAATGCCGCGGCCGGTAAACCATGATTCGATCGTGCTCACGATGCGATTCGCTTCGTCGGTTCGGCCCTGGCTTTCGAGCCATCGCGGCGACTCGGGCAGCGTCCTTCGCCACCAGAGCAGCATGACGACCGGCAACGACGTGACCACGGCGAGATACCGCCAGCCATCGGCAAAGTTTCTGACCACGACGAAGCCGAGAATCGACGAACTCAGATAGCCGAACGACATGAAACCGACCAGTGCGCCGCAAAACATTCCCCTGTAGCGCCGCGGCACGAATTCCGCGAGGAATGGCGCGATCACCACGGTCTCCGCGCCGGAGCCAAAACCCGCGACGATGCGTAATGCGAAGAACGTGTGCCAGTCGGTTGCCGCCGCACTCGCGAGCGACGCGACACAGTAGATCGCCAGCGCCGTCATCATGATGCGGCGGCGGCCGATGAGATCGGCGAAAACCCCCGACAGAAAAGCGCCGAAGAAGTACCCGATATAGGTACTGCTGGCCACGAGGCCAGTCTCGGCGCTCGTCAGATGCCACAGTTTGCTGACGACCGGTAACAGGAACGCAAGCGACGACGAGTCGAGTCCGTCGAACAGATACCCCAGCCCGCCGATCAGTAGAAGTTTGCGATGAAATCCCGATAACGGGAGCCGTTCAAGACGAGCAGCTACAGCGGACATGGCGAGTTTCTCCATGGAGGAATGAGCGCGTTGATCGCGGGCACGAAGTTCATCGCCCGATCGCATATGCCTGCATCTGGCGAGGCGTCGCCGCGCCGCGCATCAGGCCATTTCTGATGCCGACTGCGCAGACCCGCCCCAATGCCCAAGGCTCCGCCACGGTCAGATCGTGTCCACGCGCGCGCAATTCGGCGAGCGTGCTTTCCGGAAAGCGTGCTTCGGCGGACATCTTGCCCAACTGCATCGCGCGCGGGTAGAACGAGCCGGGGAAGTGAGCGGTCTGGAACGACGGCGAATCCGCGGCGGCCTGGAAGTTCATGCCGGCGTGCACATGTTTCAGGAATAGCTGGAGCGACCACTGATCCTGCTGGTCGCCGCCGGGCGTGCCGAATGCCGCGTAGGGCTTGCCCGCGCGGGTAACGAGCGTGGGCGACAGGGTTGTGCGAGGACGGCGCCCGGGACCCAGTGAGGATGGCAAGCCCTCTTCCATCCAGAACATCTGCGCACGCGTGGTGACGTTGAACCCGAGTCCGGGCACCGCTGGCGACGCCTGCAACCAGCCGCCGGACGGCGTAGCCGACACCATGTTGCCCCACCGGTCGACGATATCGAGGTGTACGGTGTCGCCTCGAAGTTCAGGCAGCGGCGCGAAGGTCGGCTCTCCCTGCCCGAAGCCCCCAAACTGTTCCTTCCCGGCGAGCGCCATAATGCGCGCGGCGCGGCGCCCGCTGTCGCCCAGCGTTCCCGGACAAAATTCGAGCGACGCACGCTGCGGGTCGATGAGCTTGCGACGTTCGTCGTTATAGGCGTCGCTGAGCAGCACATCTAGCGGCACATGGGCAAACGCCGGGTCGCCGTAGAAGACCTCGCGGTCGGCGAACGCGAGCTTCGAGCACTCGATAACCGTGTGGACGAAATCCGGTCCCAGCGGATCCATCGCCGCGAGATCGAATCCCTTGAGCAGCGCAAGCTGCTGCAGGAACATCGGTCCCTGCCCCCACGGACCCGTCTTGTGGACGCGAAGGTCGCCGTAGTCGTAGGACACTGGGTCTTCATAGGATGGCTCCCACCGAGCGAGATCGTCGGCCGAGAGCAAGCCGCGATTGCGCTGGCCGGACGTATCGAGAACGGCTGTGGACCGAAAGTACTGGTCGATGGCGTCTGCCACGAACCCGCGATAGAACACTTCGCGAGCCCGTTCGCACTGCCCGGCGCGGTCGCTGCGGCTGGTCGCTTCCCGCAGAATGCGTTTGTAGGTGGTGGCGATCGCAGGATTGGCGAAGAGGTGATTCGGCGTGGGCGCGTCGCCATTTCGCAGCCATTGTTCGGCCGAAGTAGGCCATTCGGTGAGGAAAAAATCCTTGATCGCGAGGATCGACGAAGCCATGCGCGGCAGCACCGGGTAGCCGTTCTCCGCATAGCCGATCGCATAGCTCAACACGTCTTCGAGCGGCAACTGGCCATAGTCGCGCAGCATGGCCATCCATGCGCCGAATGCCCCCGGTACCACCGCCGGTAAAAGTCCGGTGCCCGGCACCACTTCCAGCCCCAGCTCGCGCATACGCCCGATGGTCATGCTCGCGGGCGTCACGCCCTGGCCGCAAAGCACTCGAACCCGGTCTTCGCGGGCGCTGTAGAACACCACCGGCAGTTCACCGCCGGGACCGTTCAGATGCGGCTCGACGATCTGCAGTACAAACCCCGCGGCTGCAGCGGCATCGAAGGCATTGCCGCCTTTTTCCAGCGCGGCCATGGCCGACGCGCTGGCCAGCCAATGCGTGGACGCCACCATTCCGAACGTGCCAATCAGTTCGGGACGAGTTGTGAACGACATGCCCTACTCCTCTTTTGATCGCTGCGACCGGTTGCTGAACCAATGTTTAAAGGTATCAATTCGATCAGCGGGCCTTGGATGACGCCACCCTTTCCTCGATGCTAACCTGGAATATAACTGCGTAATACAAGCCAAAAAGGCATTGCATGAAATTCCTAGCGTCAGTGCGCCGTCAATCTGTTATCTTTGGTACCAATATTCATTGGTTCGGACGATGCAATGGAAGAGACAGCGTTGAGCGGCCTGCTCGGGTATATCGCAAGTCATCAACTCAAAGACGGCGACGCGTTACCGCCCGAGAGGAAGCTGGCTGAGGAACTTGGCGTCAGTCGAAGGGAATTACGCTCGGTGCTTGCCTCACTGGAGGCGTCGGGACGCGTATGGCGCGGAGTTGGACGCGGCACGTATCTGGGAGCACGGCCGCTCAAGTTCGGTCCCACGCTGCGCGGCTTGCGCGCGGGCACCAGTCCAGCGGATATCGCCGAGATGAGGCTACTTTTCGAGCCCGCGCTCGCGGAACTCGCCGCGACCAAGGCCAGTTGGGACGATCTGCTCGAACTTGAGAAGTGCGCGCGGAAAAACGCGGCCGCGAACAGCGACGAGGAGTGGCAGCAATGGGATCACCGCTTTCACTTATTGATCAGCCAGGCCACCCGCAATCCCGCGCTCATTGCGCTCATGGAAGTGATCAACGGTATGCGCGTCAAGCCGGAGGTTCGAAAGAAAACCGTCAGCCAGGAGACGCGGCATTATTTTGCCCAGCAGCATCAGGCAATCGTCAACGCGATGAAAGCCCGTGACGGTGAAACGGCGGCTCGATGCATGCGCGAACATCTGTCGAGCGTACAGTCGCGAGCGTCCAGCAAGATAGGCGGCGCGGCGGATTCAGGGGGGTGAAACAGCTTTGGCTGTGCATTGGTTTGATCATGCTTTCGGTGGAGTTGTCGAAAGGCGTTTGCCGTGCTCACCCGACCGGCCGTCACCGCAACTGCGCCACTGCATCGAACACACGCCCAAAGAACTCATCCGCATGCTCGGGATTAAGCCAGCGCACTATGACGGCGAGCCTCCGGGTCGGCTCGATCCACATGAACGAGCTTCCCGCGCCCACACCGAAATAGCTCGGTGCCGGCACGCTCGGGAACATCTTCTGTCCGGTGTTGAGCCAGACGAGATAGCCGTAAAACGGCGCGATCGCGCAAGGCGTTTGCATACGCTCGATCCATTCCTTCGACAGCACAAGGCGCCCCGATGCGACGCCTTCGTCGAGGAGCATCTGCGCGATCTTCAGCTGATCGTTCGCGCTGATCGACATGCCGCCGCCCCAGTGCGTGCCGCCCGGCACCGACTGCATGCGGCGTCCGCCCACCTCCACCCATGAGTGGTCGTAGCCGACCCAATCCCAGGCGTCGCTTGCTCCTGAAGGCCGTGCAATCGCCTCGCGGAACACGTCCGGCAGCGGCTCGCCGAACAGATGCAGCAGCGCAAGCGAAAGCTGGTTGATGCGCACGTCGTTGTACTCCCAATACGTGCCCGGCTGCTGTAGTGGACGCAGATCGCCCTTCTTGCCGTTCGGCGGCTCACCGAACGTGACCGCGCGATAGTGATCCGCCTGATCGGGCAAACCGAAGCAGGTGCCCTGCCATTCGCTCGTCTGTTGCAGCAATTGCGCCCACGTGATGCTTGCGTTGTGATCGTCGTCGAAGCCGATTCCCGGCACGCGCATGCGCACAGGCTCATCGAGATCGGACAGCAGGCCGCGGTCGTGGGCCACGCCCGCGAGCAGCGCCAGATACGTCTTCGCAATGCTGAACGTGAGGTCCGCGCGGTCCGGCTCACCCCACGTCGCGAGCTTGTGTCCGTCGAGCGCGATTGCGCCCGAGACCGGCCCCCGGTCATGCACGGGTCCGAGCAGCCGGTTCCACGGCGCCGGGTCTTTCACATGCACGCCCCAGTTGGCATCGACCTGGCGATCCCACGTCGATTCATGCTCGATGGAAAACTGGATGGCCTGCTGCAATGCTTCGTTCATGCGTATTTCCTGTGAGTTTTCTGGAAAGTCGTTGTGCGTGCAGAGGTGATGACCCGCGATGAACCCCGCGCACTCACCGCACATGCAGACGACGGCGCGCCCACATCAGCGTGAAGAGGCTGATTACAGCGGCGATCATCAGATACAAACCGGGCGCCAGATTGTTATGTGTGAACGCGATCAGCGCCGCGACCACCACCGGCGTGAAGCCGCCGAAAATTGTCGTGCCGATGTTGTAGGCGAACGCCATGCCGGTCGTGCGCGTTTCAACCGGAAAAAGGTCCGCCATCAACGCGGGAATCGGCGCGAAGTACGTTGCTTTCAGCAGTGCGACCCAGATCACGCAGGCCAGCAGCATGGGCAACGACGGATAGGCGTTCATCAGCATGAAGGCCGGATACACCGTCACCAGAAACAGTACGCCGACCGGCAACATGATGCGTATGCGCCCGAGCTTGTCCGACAGGTGTCCGACCACCGGCACCAGCGCCATCATGATGAAACCCGCCACGAGCGTCGCAATGAATCCCGACGACGGCGAGAGCTTGAGCTGATGCGTCGCGTACGTCGGCATATACAGCAGCATGTAGTTCGCGGTCGTGGTGAGCACGAGCGAACCGATCGAAACGAGCACCCGTTCCTTTTGCGTCGCAAGCACCACGCGCACCGGCGACGCGAGCTTTTCAGCGCGAGCGAATTCAGGTGTTTCGTCCATGCGCCGGCGAATGTAAAGGCCGATGGGACCGATCAGCATGCCGAACAGGAACGGGATACGCCAGCCCCACCCTTCCAGTTGCGGCGGCGTCAGCAGGCCGGTCAGCAAGGCGCCGAACAACGACGCGAGCAACGTGCTCGCGCCTTGGCTCGAAAACTGCCAGCTCGACATGAAGCCGCTGCGCGCCGGCGCATGCTCGACGAGAAACGCCGTCGAACTGCCGAATTCACCACCGGCCGAAAACCCCTGCAGCAAGCGCGACAGGAAGATCAGGATCGGCGCGGCGATGCCGATCGTCGCATACGGCGGCATGACGGCGACGAGTCCTGTGCCGAGCGTCATCAACCCAATCGAGAGTGTGAGCGAGGCCTTTCTGCCGTGCCTGTCGCTATATGAACCGAGAACCAGCGCGCCGACCGGACGTGCGAGATACGACAACGCGAACGTGCCGAGCGTAAGTAACAGCGAAACGGTGCGGTCGTGCGTCGGAAAAAACAGCCGCGACAGCGTGGAGGCGAAGTAGCCATACACGACGAGATCGTAGAACTCGAGCGCGTTTCCTATCGATGTCGCCACGATCAGGCGCGCAATGTTGTGCGACTGCGCGGCGTCGAGCGGTTGTTGCATGGCGGCGGTGTCAGTACTCATTGCGCTGTCCTCGATACGGTTGACGGGGCAGATTGGCGGCCGGATTCGCGTCGGGGGCGTCGCCCTCGCGCGTACCGAGATCCCAGAACAGGCCCGCCATGATGCGCAGACCTTCTTCGACTACCGGCGCGAGCAGATGCTCGTCCGGCGCGTGCTGCGAACAGCCGGGGTACGAATGCGGCACCCACAGCGTGGGCATGCCGAGCACGTCGGCGAACACATCGTTCGGCAGCGTTCCGCCGAGGTTCGGCAGCAGCACCGGCTGCGCGCCGGTGGTTTGCGTAAGCGAGCGCAACGCCCACCGTACCCACGGGTTCTCCGGATCGACGCGCGTCGCGGGCGCGCCGCGTTCGACGCTCACTTCGACCATCTGGAAACCGTGCGCGTCGAGATGGCGGCGCACAATGCCGGCGATATCGGACCAGGCGGTGCCCACCACGAAGCGCAACTGCATGTGCGCAAACGCGAACGGCGGAATCGCATTCACGGGCTTTTCGGGGTTACCGGTGCGAAACGCGAGCACTTCCAGATTGTTCCAGCCGAACACGCGCTCGGCGGGCGTCAGGCCCGGCTCGCCGTAGTCGGTATCGACTTCGGGCTCGCCGGGGTTGCCGCCCACGGTGATGCCGGCCAGCGCGCGGCGCACCGCGTCCGGCACCGGCGGCGGACGAAGCCCTTCGATCCCTATACGGCCGTTGGCATCGACCATCGACGCAATCGCGTTGGCGAGCACGATGCCCGGATTGCGCAGCAAGCCGCCCCAGTTGCCCGAGTGATGCGCGCCGTCGCGCAGGTTCACATCGAGCCGGAAATTGGTTACACCGCGCGAGCCGAGAAAGAGCGTCGGGCGGCTGGCGGCGAGACGCGGGCCGTCGGAGGCGATCAGTACGTCGGCGGCAAGTTCGGCGCGCAAGCTGGTGCAGAGTGCGTGCAAGCCGGGCGACCCGACCTCTTCGCCGGTTTCGAACAACAGCTTCAGGTTGAAGCCGAGCTTGCCGCCGCGCGCATCCATCACGGCTTTCAGCGCGGCCAGGTTGATGCTGTGCTGACCTTTGTTGTCGGCGGTGCCGCGGCCATACCAGCGCTCGCCGTCAACGCTCACCTCCCATGGCGAGCGGCCGTCGGCCCATTGCGCGTCGTAGCCGCGCACCACGTCGCCATGGCCGTAGCTGAGCACGGTCGGCAAATCGTCGCCTTCGTGACGATGCGCGATCAGAAATGGGCCCGCGCCTTCGTGCGGGTTCTCGGCGATGCGGCACACGAAGCCCCATGCTTCGAGGCGCGGCGTCAGTTCGTCGGTGAGATAGGCGCGTAGAAGCGAGTCGCGCTCCGGCTCCTGGCTTTCAGTACGCAGCGCGACGCGGCGTTGCAGGTCGGCGAGAAACTGGCCGGATCGGTAGCCTTCGGTGGCTAGCTCAATGGCGGTATGTCGGGTCAACTCGGTCTCCGTCGGGGGCGCTGGAAACTGCGTTGCGCCGCCGCGTCAGAGTGCGCGGCGCATGCGGCAGCGGGTCAACACCCATGCTGTGGTGGCCGATATTTCTGCACAATTACAATATTTCTCACCCACCTTTGCCAGAACGGCAAAGGTCGTCACCGGGACTAACGCATCCAATGGACCAGACAGCCTTGCGCTATTTCCTCGAAGTCGCGCGCAGCGGATCGCTGAGCAAGGCGTCCGAGCGGCTTTTCGTCGCCGTGTCGGCTTTGAGCCGGCAAATCGCGAGGCTCGAGGAGCAACTGGGAACGCCGCTCTTCGAGCGCCGTCCGCGCGGCATGGTACTCACCGATGCCGGGCGGCTCCTCGCCAACCACGCCCGCCGCAGTCAGCTGGAGGACGAACGTGTCACCGGAGAGATCCGCGGTCTCTCGGCCGGCGAACGCGCGACCATTCGCATTGCGAGTTCGGAAGGCGTTGCACCGGACTTCCTGCCACTCGTGTTTGCGCAGTTCCTGAAGATGCATCCCGGAGCGCATTTCCAGCTCGACGTCTCCGCGCCGTCGATAGCGACGCAGCGCGTGCGTGAAGGCACGCACGACGTGGCGGTATGTTTCAACATGGTGCCGGAGCGGGACGTGCAAGTGCATTACGCACAGCGCGCACCGGTGTACGCGCTGATGCGGCAGAGCCATCCGCTCGCTGCGCGCGCCAGCGTCTCGCTGGCGGACCTGCTGCCCTGGCCGCTCGCCATGCCGAGCCAGACTCTGACGATACGGCAACTGTTCGATATCGCATGCAGTCTCGAAGGGCTGATCTTCGAGCCGGTAATCGCCAGCAACTATCACGTGGCGTTGCAAAACTTCGTGCGCTACACCGACGCGATAACGTTGACCGGCTATCTGACGGTACACAGCCGCCTCGTGTCCGACTCACTTGCCATGGTGCCGATTTCAAACCCCGAACTGCACCAGCGCACGCTGCAGATTCAGACAATGGCGGGCCGCACGCTTCCACAGGCAGTGACCGCGTTCATTGCCCTGTTGATGGAAGCGATCGAGTCGCCGGAGCATGTGGACGTGGGAGTCAGCCGAGGTTAGCGCGCGCCGCACTATGCACGCACGATACCGGTGAGCGGCTTCGTGGCGACGGTCTGACTGAATAGCGCGCGAGCCGTGCGCTGAGGGTCGAGGCCGAGGCCTTCGCTCGCGACACCGGCAATCAGCGAGTCGAGCGATGTGGTCGGTTTGAGGTCGCGCGCTTCGTAAAGATCGCGAGGCGCGAGACCGGGCCAATCCGCGATGACCCGCCCGCCCGCGACCGCCCCGCCCAATACCATCGCCACCGAACCCGTGCCGTGATCGGTGCCGCCAGTTCCGTTCGCGGCCGCGGTTCTGCCGAACTCGGTCGCGACGAGTACGGTGGTTTTGCTCCAGGCCGGGCCCATGTTGTCGCGCAGCGCCGCGAGCATCGTGTCGAGCGCTTTCAACTGATTCGCAAGGCGCGTGCTCTGCGCACTGTGCGTGTCCCAGCCGCCGGTTTCGATCATTGCGATACGCGGGCCGTCATCCCGTGACAGAAAACTAGCGGCCAGTTTGCCGAGGCTCGCGGGGTCCTGGCGCGCGCCGGCGTCGCCCGCAAGGCCGCGCGCCGTCATTGCCGATTCCCACAGTGGGCGCAACTGGGCGTCCTGATCGTATAGCTGGGAGACGCGCATGAGCAGATCGTCCGGCGCTTGCGGTAATGCCGAAGGCGCGTAAGAAGTCACCTCCGCATTGCCGCGCAGCGCCATGGGCACAGTCGGCGCGAACGCAATCGCGTTTTCGCGTGCGCTGGGTAATTGCGCGACGAGCCGGTTCAGCCAGCCGTCCTTCACCCGATATGGCGACGCGCCGCCCGTCTCGAGCACGTTCTGTCCGTCGAAATGCGAGCGGTCGCGATACGGCGATGCCACCGCGTGCACGAACAGCGCCTGACGGTCCGCGTACATGGCGCCGATCTGCACGAGTGCGGGATGCAGCGCAAAGGTGCCGTCAAGGCGACGCGCGCTCGATGCATCGATCGCAAGCGCGCCGCGCAACGTTGCATAGGCAGGCTCCGCGAAGGGCACGACGATGTTCAGGCCATCGGCGGCGCCCCGCTGAATCACGAACACGAAACGCCGATCCGTGACGACGCTCGCGAAAGCAATGCGCGGCGATACGAGAATTGCGCCCGCTCCGGCAGCAGCAATTTGCAGAAATTGACGGCGTGAAGACATGGACTATCTCCGTTGAAAATCGGGCGAGACCAGCAAAAGTGCGATGGCCGTGGATGCGCTTTCGGCACGTGCGACGGCCACAGCACTCGGCGCGCTGAGCGATCCCGGGAGCAGCACCTGCCCCAGCGAACGCGCGTCGAGCCGGTCGCCGACGCGCGAAGCCAGGCGCTGCGCCACTTCGACGCGGCGTACCAGCGCATCGGGCGCGGCCCAGCTTGCAGCAATATCGTCATAACCGGCAGGCGAGCCTGGCCGCCACACTGGTTGACCAAGTTGCGCCAGGATGGCCGCAGCCTGCTGATTACCGAGGTCTTGCCAGCCGAGCCCGCGCATCGACGAGATCGCCCATTCCCACGGCGTCTTGAACTTGACAGCGACGGGCGACCACGCTTGCGGCATGTCGAGCAATGCACGGTAGACGGACGGCAGATCGCCGCCGCTGCGCTCGAACACGCCCGCAAGCCGCTCGCTCACGCCTGCCGGCGGATTGTCGGCAATGAAATGACGGGCCAGTTTCGAGCCGATGTGCTGCGCTGTTGCGGGCGCGCTGGCGAGATCATGCAAGATTGCAAGCGCCTGCTGTTCGCCGGGCTGATCGTAACGGCGGCCCATGATGGTTCGTGAGCCGGGTTCATGCAACGCGTCGCGAAACACGAAGCTGCCCGGCGCCGAGGCTTCTTGCATCGGACGGCCTGCCGGCATGCCTGCACTGGCTGAACTCCCGGCGTTGGCGATATTCCCGGGATTGCGAGGTCCGGTAGCGAGACTCCAACCGGTCAGTGCGCGGGCGAATTCGGTCACGTCATCCTGGTTATAGCCACTGCGCACACCTAGCGTATGCAGCTCCATGATTTCGCGCGCGAGATTTTCGTTGAGGCCGCGCTTGCTCTGGGGATTTCGCTGCGCCGCCCGCATCGCCGCGACGCTGTCCGGCCCTACCGAGCGCGTCTGATCGAGAAACAGTTGCATGGCCGGATGACGTTCCACTGCGACCAGCATGTCCTCGAAGCGGCCCAGCACATGTGGACGGATCGCTTCGGCTTCGAATGAGCCGGCGAGCGCGGCCACAGCGGGCTTTTCCGTCGACACTGCGAAATGGTTAGACCAGAAATGAACCAGCCGCTCGACAAAGGGCGTCTGTGTTGTCAGTGCGCTCACCACCCGCGCATTCACGGACGATCGATAGTTGTCGCGTATTTCCGCACGAATCGCCTTTCGTTCGGCTTCCTTATCTTTTTTCGTGTCGCTTTGCGATGCCGCCTGCTCGCCTGTCTGGGCATTCGCTTGTACGGGCATGCTCGCGCCGCCCGGATTGCGCTGAGCCTGCATACGCAACTGCATGCGCTGCTGTTCCAGTTCGCCCGAGATTGCCAGCGAATCCGGCTGGCTCGCCCACGCAGCCGGCTTCGGCTGATACTGATCGAACTGTGCGAGTAGCCAGGCCTTCGGATCGGCGGGCGGCGTATCGTCGGCGCGGGCGCCCAGGCCGAAGCGATTCAGCGCAATTGCAGCGGCGGTAAGGTTTGGTTGCGCAGCCATGCGATCCTCTTCGGCGTTAGATACAGCTTGAACGTGCGGCGCGAGAGATATCCGTCGCGCCAGTCTGATTTTTAATCGCCCGAAGATGCGGGACTCGCCGGCCTCGCGACGCTGGCGCCGGGCTGCGGCTCGCGCCACTGTCCGCGCAAGCGGAGGCTGTCGGCGAACTTGACGCGCTCTTCAGGAGACAACCCCGACGCGAAATCCGCCACACTGCTTTCCACCTGCGCGCGCAGATTGCTGTCGGCCGCGCGCGTGCGAGCGAGGGCGGCGTCGAGTGCAGGGCGATCGAGCTGCGGAGCGGCCAGCAGACGCAACACCTCGCGCCGCCCTTCGCGTGCCTCGCGCGCGAATTGTCGCGCCTCGCGGCGCCCGTTCTTCAGGCTGTCGGCAAACTCTTTTTGGCGCTCGGTTGAAAGCGTCTGCGCGGCAAAGCGCAACGCGCGCTGTTGCGCGACGAGCGGCGTCGTGGCACCGCGCGCCGCAAACCACTGATAGGCGCCACCGGCAATCGCGCCCAGCAGGAACACATTGAGCACCAGCGAGGCCACCAGAACGATTTTCCATGTCCGGCTGTTCATTCGCCGCTCCAGTCGGCAGATGAACCACCGAAACTCGACGTTAGATATGACGACTCGTGCATCGGCGGAACCGTTTCGGTCAATACGAAAAACGACACGGCCAAAGCGCCGGCCGCGCCGCCGAGCAAGCCGACACCCGCGACCGCCGCGCCTGACCACCACCATGCGCGCCGCTGCGCAACAGGCCGCCGCCGCGGTGCACTGCCGATAATGCGCTGCTGCAGTGCCGCGTCCGGTGGCGCAACATGGTCCGCAGCGAGCCACGTGTCCAACTCGGCGGCTTCAGCCAGGTACGCATCCGCTTGCGCGCGATGCGCGTCCGCCCAGCCCTGCGCCGCTGCCCGCTCCTGTTGCGGCCAGCGGCGTGGATCGGCGCCATAGGCTTCGACGATCTGGTGGAATCTTTCCGGCGTCATGACTTGTCCTTGCTAAGGCCACTGTCGGCCAGTTGAGCGCGCAGGTTGCGGCGCGCGCGAGCCAGCAGACTTTCCAGCGCATCGACGGTGACGCCCATCAGTGCTGCGGCGTCGGTGTTCGACATCTCCTGGTAATAAGTGAGCACCAGTGCCTCGCGTTGTCGCGCGGGCAAGGCGGCGAGTGCTTCGCGAACGCGCTCGCCGCGGGCGCGCGCTTCGAGCCGTGCATCCGGCGGCGGGGCGGGATCGACCTCGTCGGGCAGGTCGTCGCCAGGATCTTCGCGCCGGCCGCGCAGGCGGTCATAGCAAAGATTGAGTGCGACGCGATGAATCCACGTGTCGAATTTCGCCTCGCCTTCTCGCCAGCGCGTGGCCTGTTTCCAGATCCGCACGAACACTTCTTGCGCGACGTCTTCTGCCTCCATGCGGTCGCCCAGCATGCGCGTGGCGACCGCGAGCAGACGCGGCAGCTTGCGCGCAACCAGCGTGCGCACAGCGGCCGGATCGTGCCGGCCGACCTGCTCCAGCAATTCCGCGTCGGGATCGCGTTCGCTCAAGAGGCCGCACCCTTCGACACACGTGCGATGCGCTTCACGTCGGCTTTATCCTCGTAGGTTCGTTGCGCGTGCATTATCCGGGCGCGGTTTTTCAAGCGGTTTTTTTGCAGCGGTCATTCACGCCGTTGTTCAATACACGACGACTGCCGGACGATAGTAGACCGACCGCGCCGGGTAGACCACACAACCGCCGAGCGACGCCACGAGCAGCAATATCAACAGTGTTTTCATGGCAGCTTGCCTCCTTGAGTCATGTGAGCCCTTCACGCCCAATGACCTTCGACCCAGCGCCAATTCGGTCCGCGCTGCACCCAATGTCCCGGCACCCAGTGATAACCGGCGCGAACCGGCTGCCAATGGCCCGGCGCCCACTCGTAACGACCGTGGTGCCAACGCCAGCGGCCCTGGTCCCACACGTAGCCCGCTCGCGGCGCGGGCAAGACTTCGACGCGGGGCGGCGGTGGCGCGACAGGCGCGATGATCACGGCTTGGGCGATGGCAGGTGCCGCGGTCAGCGCGGCGGCGCAGGTCGCCGCGACGGCGAGCACGTTGCGTCCAAAGTGAAACGGCGTTTTCGATGTCATGTCGGTTTCTCCCATTCATTCAGTATCGAAGCGCGGCAGGGCTTCGTTTCTTCTTAAACGCGGCAGCGGGAAAAATCCGTCGAATGCTTCGAATATTTATTTGCGTCGCAGCGACAATCTTCGCTGCGACGGGCCGGAGCGGGTGCAAATCATGACTGTCCGTGCTGCTTGTCCTCCGAACGACGCCAGTCGGCGGGCGTCATGCCCAGATGTTGGGTGAAGGCCCGACGGAACGCCGCGACGGATTGATAGCCGACCGTCTCGGCTACGACCTCGGTGGAAACGCCCGGCTTTTTCAACTCATTGGCGGCCAATGCCATCCGGACATCTGTCAGGAGTTCATTGGGCGAGCGTCCCACCTTGTCCTGAAAGTGGCGAAGCAACGTCGCGCGCGACATGCTGCAAAGTTCGGACAGTTCAGACAGGGTCCACGGATAGGCCGGATCGTTGAATATGGCTGCAAGCGCCGGGGCGAGGCGCGGATGTCCAGCGAGAGCCAGCAAGCCTGTCGGCGCCTCGTCAGACTCGCCGGACATACGCAGCGCAAGCGCGAACAACGCCGTAGACAACGCGTTCAGCATTGCATAGCCGCCCAGCCTGTCCGCACTCGATTCCGCCTGCAGGAGCGCCATCAGCCCTTTCAGTTGTGCAAGCGTCTCAGCGCTGGACGAAGCCCCTGCGGCCGACGTCCGCACAACGAGCCGAGGAGGCAGATATGCGCGGATCAGGCGGTCATGCGGCGGCGCCAGCACGATTCGACCGCAAAGCATTTCAAGGCGCTGACCACTGCCTTTATTTTCGCTGACGGTCAGGTTCAACGTCTGGCGCTGGCGCGCAGGTTTCGGGCGCGCGCCGCTGCCGTCGTGAAGAATATGGGCCGAACCGTGCGTCAACATCACGATGTCGCCAGCACCCAGATCTTGCGGTTTGCCCTCGCCCGGCGTCTCCAGAATGGCCGATCCGCCAAGCACGATGTGATACGGCATTTCCCCGGCAGCGGAATCGTCGTAGATGACTTGCCACGGAGCGCCGTACGAGCATCGGAGTTCGAGCTGCCCGCGCACCGTCATCATGCCGAGCAGACGGCTCAGCCAATCGAGCGTGAGTGACATACCTACCTCGGTTGATACTTTTGAGCATGATATTGGCAATCCAGAGGCTCAACAAGATCATTTCGCGACCCTAAAGTGGAGGCTCCTAACCACCACCGCATGAGGTCGATCATGAGTCGCATTGCAATCCCCGCAGTTTCGAACGCCACGGGCGCCACCGCCGAAGTCTATGCACGGGTACGGAAGATCGCAGGCGGCAGCGTGCCGAACCTGTTCGCGACGGTCGGTCACCTCGCACCCGCGACATTGAACGCCGTGCTCGATGCGGAAGGCGCGCTCGCGTCCAGCAGTCTCAGCAAACAGGATCTGGAAACCATCAAGCTGCTCGTCAGCGAGCAGACGGGTTGTGATTACTGCGTGGCCGCTCACGTGATGTTGGGAAAGATGACCGGCCTCTCGCCCGAGACGCTCCGTCAGATTCGCGCGGGCAAGGCGACGGGCGATGCGAAGCGTGACGCCCTCGTCCACTTCGTGCTGACCCTGCAGAGCACGCGGGGCACGATCGATGAAAGCGAGTTCACCGCCATTCGCGCCGCCGGTTACAGCGACACGCAACTGGCTGAGATTTCGCTGGCAATCGCCATGACGATCTTCACGAATACATTCAATCGCATTAACGACACTGACGTCGATTTCCCGCCGGTCAAATAACACGTGCGTAGTCGGGCGGATTCGTCACGCGGTGACGTGCGGGCCGACTCGTCACGCGGTGACGTGCCGCTCGCCGCATCGTCGCGATCCGGCGGAAAGCCGGATCGCTGCCGCACTGGCCAACTCACTCGCAGGTGTACTGGAGGATTTCATGTCTCAAGTTGAACATTTCGATACGTTGATTCTCGGCAGCGGCCAGGGCGGCAAGCTTCTGGCGTGGCATCTGGGACGATCGGGACAACGGGTCGCCGTAGTCGAACGGCAGTGGGTCGGTGGGTCATGCCCTGCCGTGGCTTGCTTGCCGAGCAAGAATGAAATATGGAGCGCGCGAGTCGCGCATCTGGCGCGGCATGCCGGCGACTTCGGCACGACGACCGGTCCGATCGCCGTCGACATGGCGAAGGTCCGCGAACGCAAGCGCGGCATGATCGAGAGAGAGGCGGCGTTTCACGTGCAGGCGTATGCGTCGAGCGGCGCCGAGTTGATCATGGGCTCCGGCCGTTTCATCGGACCGAAGACGATCGCAGTGCAACTGAACGACGGCGGCACGCGCACGCTCGCCGGCGATCAGGTGGTCGTGAATGTCGGCACGCACGCTGCAATTCCCGATGTGCCCGGATTGCTGGCCGCCGGTCCGCTGACGCATATCGGCGCGCTTGATCTCGACTACGCGCCAGCGCATCTGGTCGTGCTCGGCGGCGGTTATATCGGCATCGAGATGGCACAGGCTTATCGCCGCTTCGGAAGTCGCGTGACTATCGTCGAGCGCGGCGCCCGCCTGATGGCTCGCGAAGACGTGGACATCAGCGAAGAGATGCGTGGGATTCTGAGTAACGAAGGAATCGATATCGTGACGGGTGCTGAAACGGTCCGTGTCGAAGGTCGCTCCGGTACGCAGGTTCGCGTCGTGCTGCGAACCGCTTCGGGGGAACGGGTGATTGAAGGCAGTGACATCCTCGTTGCGGCAGGACGGGTTCCCAATACGGCCGGTATCGGGCTGGAGCAGGCAGGCATCGAACTCGACGAACGCGGATACATTCGCGTCAACGACAGGTTGCAGGCATCGGCACCCGGCGTATGGGCAATCGGCGAAGTCGCGGGCAGTCCGCAGTTCACGCATGTTTCGGTAGACGACTTCAGGATAGTGCGCGACAACCTCGCGGGCACAGATCGAACGACAACGGGCCGCCTGGTTCCGTACACGCTATTCACTGATCCGCCGCTCGCACGCGTGGGTCTGAACGAACGCGATGCGCTTCGCTACGGTATTGCGGTTCGCGTCGCGACACTCCCAATGAGCAATGTGCTGCGAACTGAAGCGACCGACGAAACTCAGGGATTCATGAAGGTTCTCGTCGACGCCAAAGACGATCGTATCCTGGGATTCTCGATGATCGGACCGGAGGCAGGTGAGGTCATGGCTTCAGTGCAGACGGCAATGATCGCAGAGCTTCCGTACCCGAAACTGCGCGATGCCGTCATCTCGCATCTGACGTTCGCCGAAGGTTTGGGGCCGCTTCTGTCGAAGGTTCCTGCAAGGGCGGCTTAACAGGCAATCGGCGCATGGGCGCGGACTGAGCGAGTCCGTTGAATCTGACGGGCTCGCTCGTTACTTGCGCAATCTGCCCGCGCCCGGAGATGGTGCGACTCACTGTCCCGGTTAGATTGGATCGAGACCGGTCTTTTCGAACACGGCCGACGCTGCCGGCGTTTTCAGATAAGAAATGAGCGCCGCGGCCCCTTCCCGCTCCTGCGCGCTTGTCGACACCGCGGCGGATACGACGCTCGCCTTCTGAACTTCTTCCGGAAGCGGCCCGACGTACTGAATCCCCTGAATGGCGCGAAGCTCGCTGATCTGTTGCAATCCGAGTTCTGCGTCTCCTCGCTCGATGGCCGTTCCGACCAGTTCCTTCCCTTTGATCTGAACACTCCTGGCGTTCATTTGATGCGCGATGCCGAGCCTGGGAAACAACGTCCCGGTGATATAGGTGCCGCTCGCGCCCTCGGAGAAAGCCACTGACTTTGCTGTGAGCAGCGCATTACGCAGTTTGTCAACGGTGCTCACATCCGGCTTGGGCATGCCGGCCTGCACCGCGACACCGATTCGCGAAGCAACGAGGTCCGTGCGAGTGTCCGGCAGAAACTTTCCCTGACTGATCTGTTCGTCTAGCGCAGGGCGAATCATCAGGCAGACGTCCATGGCTTCACCATTCCGGATGCGCATGGGCAGCGCGTCAGCGGACGTACCGTATGAAGGCCCCCACGATATGATGAGGTGATTGCCCGTCTGCCGTTCATAACCTGGCCCGAGTTCCCTGAACGCTGCGGATAGCGCTCCGGTTGCAAGGACATGAACGTCAGCGGCATGAACTGCGGTTGATATCAGTGCCCCGCTCAAGAGTGCCGCAGACAGTGCTGCACGTAGGAAGTTTGCGTTGTTGACGATCATCGGATTACCCTCTTTAGTCAGTCTCGCCGCCCTGCTTCCGTTCGCGACGCCAAGCGCCCAAAATGATCCGCAGACGCGCCGCTACGATGTACTTCATGTGCTTTGATGCATGCTGAGGCGTGCATCGATATTCAGCCTCTTAACATTCAGCACGACACCTCTCTGTTTATGGCGAACAAGAATCAACAACCGGAACGGGGCACATCTCCATCGAATCGATCGCTCGAACGCGGGCTCGAGTTGCTGCGCGCGTTCGGTCCGGGTGCGACGCTTCTGGGCAACGGCGATCTTGCGGAACGCACGGGCTTGCCGAAGGCGACAGTGAGCCGCCTCACGCGAACGCTCGTGGACGCCGGTTATCTCGAACACGACTCTGCACGCAGGGCATACAGACTGGGGCTGCCGGTGCTCAGTCTCGCGCAGGCACTGCGCAGCGGATCCACGGTACTCAATGCCGCTGGGCCGCTCATCCGCGACACTGCCCAGACCAGGCACATCAATGTCGGAATCGCGGGCGCCGACCGTGAAGAGATGGTCTACCTCGAGTCGATTCGCTACAACCAGCGAGCTTCACTACGTACCATCGTCTCGGGACAACGCGTGCCAATGGAACTGACGTCGCTCGGCCGCGCCTATCTCGCGATGCAGCCGCAGGCCGAATTCGCCCGTCTGATGGATGCATTCAAACGACGCGGGCGAAGCGGCTGGGAGCGCCTCGCAAAAGAGATCGCACAGGCCGTGGACGATGTGCACACCAACGGCTGTTGCGTCGCAAGCTGGCAGCCAGAAGTGATCGCGCTCGCAACCCCGCTCGCCATTCCCGGACACCGGTTGCTGGTCCTCAACTTCAGCGTGCGCACGGCCGCGTCGAGCGACAGCGTAGTGAGCGAACTAGCTGCGCCCCTGCTGCGTCTGCGCGACGAGATCACAACCGCATGCGCGCGCCTCGAAGGTTGAAGACCGCAAGCATCGATTTCATTCGCGGCGTTCGCTGATCGCGCGCGCTGGAATACCCAGCACCACTGCAAGGCCGCCGAGAATCGACACGACCGCAACCGCATAGAGGCCCATAGTGCTGCTGCCAAAGTGCGTCGATGCATAGCCGATCACCGAGGGCGCCGAGATCCCGCCGAATTGGCCGACGCTGCTAATGAGTCCGATACCGCTCGCGGCGGCGGTGCTCGACAGGTACGCGGGCGGGATGGTCCAGAAGAGCGACAGCATGCCGAGATAACCCGCCGTCGCGACGCAAAGCAGTGCCACGAGAATGCTTGCGTGATTCGCTGCAGCCGGCAGGAGCGCGACACCCAATGCGGCCATCAATGCACTTGCCATGAAATGCCAGCGCCGCTCCAGCATTCGATCCGAGTTCCGGCCGAGCAGATACATCGCGATTGCGCCGACCACATACGGAATCGCGGAAAGAAGTCCAATGTGCCAGTAGTTCGATACGCCGCTTTTCTGGATCACGCTCGGTGCCCAGATATGCACGACGATGCTCGCCCACGGCACGCTGAAATAGGCGAAGGTCAAGAAATAGAATTTCGGCTCCTTTAGCGCGATCCAGATCGAACCATGCGCGCGTGCAGCCTTCGTTTGCGCGTCGCGATTGAGTTCCGCGAGCAGCAGAGCCTTTTCTTCGTCGGTGAGCCAGGTCGCCTGCTCGGGGCGGTCCGTCAGATAGACATACGCAAAGACACCGGCAATCACGGACGGAAGCCCTTCGAGAAGGAACAGCCATTGCCAGCCGTTGTAACCGAGTAAGCCTGACATGCTGTTGAGAATCCATCCCGACACCGGCCCACTGACAATGCCGGATACGCAGATCGCCGTCATGAAGATCGACGTGACGCGCGCGCGGCGAGCAGCAGGAAACCAGTAGGTGAAGTACAGAATGACGCCCGGAAAGAACCCTGCTTCGGCTGCGCCCAACAACACGCGCGCGATGTAGAACTGCGTAGGCGTCTGCACGAACGCGGTACCGGCCGAGACGATGCCCCACAGCGCCATGATCCGCATGAGCGTTTTTCTCACGCCGACTCGCGCGAGCCACAGGTTGCTCGGCACTTCGAAGAGCATGTAACCCACATAGAAGAGCCCCACGCCCAGACCGAATGCGGCGTCGGAAAGACCAATGTCGCGCGAGAACTGCAAATGCGCAAAGCCAATGTTTGCGCGATCCAGGTACGCAAAAACGTAGCAAACGAAGAGGAACGGCAGCAGCCGCGAGGTGACCTTCCGGTAGACAGCCTCTGTCTGCGGCGGGGCGACGGCGCTTACGTCGATGGGATTGGAACGGGCTGCGTGCATCATGTCTCCAGGCTTGTATGGGCCGCAGGATCGTCATGGCAAGTGTCCTGCGTTGGAATTCATTATCGACGCCGAACGCACGATGACAATCCGCCAATTCCATGCAGTGGAATTGTCGTGCTCCGCCGAAACGCACATGCCGTTCCACAGAGTGGAATTGATGGGATGTCTCCCGCGGCCGGTGAGGCTAAGCTGCATTGGCAGACTGACCTGATCGGTCGACTCCAATTCAATCATCGAGACACGCATGAGCACATCCACTATTCAAGTCACTATCGAGTCGCAGGTCGCCACGATCGCGCTCAATCGCCCAGAAAAGCGTAACGCCATCACCAACGAAATGCGTGCCGAACTGATCGCGGCGCTGGAGTCCGTATCGCGCGACCGTGACGTGCGCGCGGTGGTGTTGACCGGCAACGGCAAGGGATTCTGCGCAGGCGGCGACGTCAGCGGCATGGCGCAACGTATGGAAGCACCCGCCGGCGAGGTCGCGTTCAATGGCTGGTCGCGTCAGCAGATCGTTCATCACACGGTCAATCTGCTTTATTCGATGCCCAAACCGACCATTGCGGCAGTCAACGGCGCAGCGGCAGGTCTGGGCGCCGATATGGCGCTCTCGTGTGACTTTATCCTCGCGTCGCACGAAGCGAGCTTCACGTGGAGCTATATCAGGCGAGGGCTGATTCCCGACGGCGGCGGCATGTACTTCCTGCCGCGACGGGTCGGACTCGCGCGGGCAAAGGAACTGATTTTCAGCGGGCGCAAGGTGGATGCAAAGGAAGCACTGGAACTCGGCATCGCGGACCGCCTGAGCGCGCCGGACTCGCTCATCGCCGACGCTCATGCGTGGGCCGTCGAATTGAGCCAGGGTTCGGCCACGGCGCTCGCACTCGGCAAGACGATTCTTAACCAGAGCTACGAACTGTCCGCGCATCAGGTGTTTGCACAAGGCAGCCAGGCACAGGCGGTTTGCTATACCAGCAGTGAACATCGCGACTCGGTGCTCGCGTTCCTGAACAAAGCCAGGTGAGCGCGAAGGAAATCGACATGAACGCAATTTCCAAATTGATGCGCCCGGCGAGCGTCGCCGTGATCGGCGCATCGGCGGACACCGCCAAGACTTCGGGCCGCCCGGTGGCTTACCTGAGGAAGCACGGCTTCGACGGCGACATCTACCCTGTCAATCCGCGTTATGAGTCGATCGACGGCCTGACCTGCTATCCCGACGTAGCGTCGTTGCCGCAGGCGCCCGATGTCGGTATCGTGCTGCTCGGCGCCGAGCGCGCCCACCTTGCGGTACGCGATCTTGCAAGCCGCGGGACGGCCGCTGCAATCGTGCTGGCCAGTGGCTATGCAGAAATCGGCGAGGAAGGCGCAAAGCGTCAGGCGCAATTGATCGAGGCGGCAGGCTGCATGCGCGTGCTCGGTCCGAATACGATCGGGCTCGTCAACCTCACCGACCGCATCACGCTCTCAGCAAGCGGAGCGCTCGAGACCGACGCGTTCACCGTCGGCGGGATCGGCGTGGTGTCGCAAAGCGGAGGGATTCTCGGCTCGCTGCTGTCGCGGGCGGCGGCACGCGGCATTGGTTTGTCGAAGCTGGTGTCCACGAGTAACGAGGCCGATCTCGACATGGCGGACTTTGTCGACTATCTCGTCGACGATGATTCGACTTCGGTGGTCGCGCTCTACATGGAAGGGCTTCGTCATCCGGAGCGGTTCAGGCGCGCGGCTTTACGGGCGGCGGCAGCGGGCAAGCCGGTCGTGGTGTTCAAGATCGGGCGCTCCGAATCGGGCGCACGGTCGGCGGTCTCGCACACGGGGGCGCTAGCCGGCTCGGACCGGATGTATGACGCGCTCTTCAGCCAGATCGGCGTGATTCGCGCCCAGACGTTTTCCGATCTGCTCGACATTCCTCATGCGCTCGCCACGCGTCGCAAGCTCGCCGGGCGAAGAATCGCGATTCTGACCTCGACCGGCGGCGCGGGCACGCTCGTGACCGATAGTCTTGGCATGGCCGGCTTCGAGACCCCGCCTCCCGACGAAGCGACCGCTGCGAAGCTGCGCGCGCTGCAGACCGGCGATCATGCGGTGCTCGACCGTAATCCAATCGATGTGACACTTGCGGGCCTGCAGCCGGCGTTGCTGCGCGGTGCGATCGGCACGTTGCTCGACAGTCCGACTTACGACGCGGTCGCGGTGATCGTTGGATCGTCAGGTCTCGCAATGCCTGACCTGATGGCTGGCGCGATCCGCGATTCGCTGCCCGGAAGCGACAAGCCCGTCATGGCTTTCGTGAGCCCGCACGCGCCGGAGATCACGCGGTTGCTCAACGAGCACGAAGTGCCGGCGTTCCCGTCGCCCGAAAGCGTGACGAGCGCGCTCGCTGCAATGTGGCAGCACGGCAGATTCAGGCAACCCACGGCGACCACGGGCGACCAACACGCTGAAGCCGAGGCCGAGGTCAACGTCGACGTAAGCGATCTTCCTTCCGGCTCTTTAAACGAAGCGCAGGCGAAAGCGCTCTTTGCCCGCTTCGGAGTGCCCGTGGTACGCGAGCGTGTCGTCACAGACCCGGATGAAGCCGCGAGCGCCGCTCGCGAGCTGGGCGGGAAAGTCGTGCTCAAGCTGCTGTCGAGCACCATCACGCACAAGAGCGATGTTGGCGGCGTAGCCGTTGGGCTCACCGCTGACAGCATCGGGGCGCGTCTGAACCGTATGCGTGACGATGTTGAAACCGCGACCGGTGTACCCGCGAATGCGTTTCTCGTTCAGGAAATGGTGAGCGGCGGAACGGAACTGATTCTCGGCCTTCATCGAGACCCGTTGGGTACAGCATTGCTGCTCGGCATGGGCGGAGTCACTGCGGAGTTGTTTAAGGACACGACAATGCGACTTCTCTCCGCCGACGCCCCGTTTTCGCGCGATGACGCACTGGAGATGATTCATGAACTGAAAACGTGGCCGCTGCTCAACGGGTATCGTGGGCGGCCGCGCGCCGATGTCGATGCGCTCGTGAGCGCGATCGTCGCTTTTGCCCGAATGGCGGTACGGCTTGGCGAGCGTATTGTCGAAGCTGAGATCAATCCGATTTTCGTGCTGCCAGCCGGCCAGGGCGTACGAGCGGCTGACGGCGTTGCCGTCCTCGCATCGACTGCTGTTGAATGACGGTCAGCCGGACTGAGGCCGCTGGCACTCGGTCTGGAACCAGTAGTCGACGAGGCGCTGCGCCGCCTGGAGGTCGTCCGGATAGTACGGGTCATACCACGGGGACGGGTCGTAGCCCGCTTTTCTCAGGGCACCGAGTTCGCTCTGGTGTTGCGCCATGGTCGGCGGCGCGTTTGTTCTCAGCGCTGCGAGGTCGCGGCACTCTGTCGGGGTAAGGTGCGGTCCGGTGTACGGCATGACGGGAGCCACGCAACCGGCGACCAGCATCGTCACGGCGAAAAGCGTCGACCAGTTTGTCAGCAGTCTGCTCATGGTGCGTGTCCTTCGGTGCGAGCGAACCAGGGGCGACGCCATGCCGGCGCGGCTGGCGTGTCTCCTCCGGTTGTTCGTCTTTCGAGTGATGATTCCGTTGCTGTGCGATAACGCCGCCTCACGGAGGCGACAGAAACTACGAGCAATCCCCACGCCTGGTTTCTCAAGCTCCGCTCACATTTCCCGCGCAACAAACAGGTGTTCGTGTCATGCCGACTTTCGCATGAATCCGTGTTGGCGACGCGACGACAGTTTATCGAATTCGTCGCGCCCGGCAATGTCCGAATCACCGCTAAACAAGGCTTGCAGCGATATGGCATGGACTCTGCAATACACTGCGTCCAGCCGTAGCGCGAGCCACCGTGCATCCCACCGGATGCTGTTGCGTCGCGCCCCGTTCGCGCTGGTACTGAATCGACCAGGTCGTCGACCGGAGGGCATCATGTTCATCTATCTGTTTCTCTTGCTGCAAGAGCTGCTCGACCGCGCTGAACACAGCCGTCGGGACGCGTACCTCGCTTCCGCCGTCGACATGTGCGAGCTTGAACGTCGCATGCAGTCGCTCGACATCGACGGTTGAAGTCGCTCAACGGGCGCGCTGTCCGTCAATCAGTTCGGATGGCAGAGCAAATCTTCCGGCGTCTCGAGCATAGCCAGGCGGCGGCGTCGCACCGATAGTAGAGACTCCCCGGCACGGCGTCCGTGCTCCCGACTCCTCGACTACCCGACTCCTCAGGAACGACATGAATAACGCCATCGCATCGCGAATCTGCTCATCTCCAACGACCGTCATCGCTCTGCATTGCTCGGGCTCCGGCGCGACGCAATGGCGCAAGCTCGGCGAGGCGCTTGGATCGCACCATTCGTTCGTCGCCCCGGAGCACTATGGCTGCGACAGCACCGGCCCTTGGAGCGGCGAGCGCGCGTTCACGCTTGCCGACGAGGCGGCGAGGACGGTCGGCATCATCGACGCCGCCTGTGGCAAGGTGCATCTCGTCGGCCATTCGTATGGCGGTGGCGTGGCGTTGCGCGCGGCTGTCGAGCGGCCCGAGCGCATTGCGAGCCTGACGTTGTACGAACCGTCGGCGTTTCACTTGCTGAAGGCGATGGGCACCTACGGAGTCGAAGCGCTTTCGGAAATCGTCGCGATCTCGAAGCGCACCGCCGACGGAGTCAGCTGCGGCGACTATCGCGGTGCGGCGGCTTCGTTCGTCGACTACTGGAGTGGACGCGGCGCATGGGATGCGCTGCGGCCCTCGGTGCAGGCCGCGCTCACGCGCTGGGCGCCGAAGGCGCCGCTCGACTTTCGCGCGCTTCTCGATGAACGCACGCCCGCCAGCGCTTACACGAGCCTGCGTGTGCCGGCGCTCATCATGCGCGGCGAACATGCGCCGGTTCCGACGCGGGCGATCGCCGAGCGGTTGCCCATGATGCTGCCTGCGGCACGCCTTGCAATCGTCGAGGGCGCGGGACACATGGGCCCGCTCACGCACGCCGACCAGGTCAATGCGACGATCGCGCGGCATATCGCCGAGTCGGAAGCGGCGCATTGATGAGGCAATCGTCGAACGCAGTTAGTTTGGGAAATGCGGGTTACGCGTGCGTCATTTCATTGAAGCGACAACTTCGTCGGTGGTCACCACGCCGTGCGCGAGAAACGCGTAATTGACCATTGCCGCTTTATATCCATCGCCCCAAACGGGGTGACGTGGTCCCGCAGTCGCATCGCTCACGACGTGGACCTCGAATCCCTGTTCGAGCAGGTCGCGCAGATGCGATTCCACGCACATATTGGCGAGCATGCCGCCCAGTACCACCTTGCTCACGCCACGCTTGCGCAGTTGAAGGACGAGATCGTTGGTTTGCGGTCCGAAGACCTTATGTGGGCTCACAACAACCGTCTCGCCGTCGTTGATGTAGGGCTTGAATTCGTCGAGCCAGTCAGCGCCCGATCCCTCGAAACCTTCGAGATTCAACTGACCGCTACGCGCAAACGTCCCGGTAGCGAATTCATCGGACTCCAACGGTCCGTTGAATTTCCACAGGCGATCGGTCGGGAAAAAGTAATGTGGCGATATAAAGACGGGAAATTTCGCGGTCTTTGCCGCCTTGAAGATTCGCAGCATGTTTTCGACCGTCCTGTTCTCCGTCACGCTCGCTCCCACCGCGCCCCAATTCTTACCCGACTTGCTCAGGACATCGACTTGCGGGTCGATGAATACTACGGCTGTCTCCGTACGATCAAAGGACACTTCGGACCTCCAGGAAATCGCGTGACGGCTCACCGGCCTCTCCGACCGGAGCCTCCCGACCAGATTAGGAAACGAAGACCTGGAAAGCAACGGCGCATTGATGCGGCATCCCGGTTTTGCATGCGAGCGCCGGATGACAGGGCGCTGGATGCGTCCGCAGGTCGACCCCGCGTGCATGCTTTTAACAAGGCGATGAGTAAGACTCCCACGCGCTTGTTGGAATTCGGCATGCAAATACGGTTTTCCCGACATGCCCGTGCGTTTGTTTTTGAACATGCGCGGGTCGCTCAGGTCGGCGACACGGCGGCCAACGCCCGAGACGAGCGTGGCCGCGCTGCCTCACGGTTACATCGCTTTAGTTCCTGAACGGTGATCGACGTCTCCGATCTTTGCGACTTCGTCAACCGTCGAAGGCGGTTCGGCCGACGTCTTGCTGTCGGACGCCTGAGCGCAACTGAATAGCAGAACGCGAGGGTCATTGCGGTTGTCGTCGGCTTCGCGAACGCGGTCGATCCGTTCGATCGGCTGTACAGACTTGTCGCCGCAGATGTGTTGCGCCACTTTCGTGCAGGTCGCCGCGCTTTCCAGGAGGCCGTGGCACTCCGCCCGGTATGTCCTGACGCCGTTGCTTGCGTCGACGGAATAGGCGTTAAAGGACGGACCACTCGCTGCCGTGCATCCGCTCATGAGAAGGACGCCGGTAGTGAAAAGAAGGACGCCGGTAGTGAAAAGGCTTGCAAACAAAATTCGGTTCATCAGGTGCTCCCATAGACTGTATGTGGCGGAAAACGCGGAATACGCAGAGAACGCGGGACACGCGGCTGCGTCCCCGTCCTCACGACTTACCATTGCATTGCGGCGCCGACGCCAACGGTCGTGCCGCCTGGGCTCATGCCCACGCCGGCCTTCATTTTCAGATTCTCCGCGAGGCGCGCGGTACCGCCGATCGCGACCGCCTGGTAACCGCGGAAGCCCGCCGTGCCGATACCGAGCGACAAGGTTTTGTCCTTGTCCACTTCGGGAATCATCGTCAACGCAGTCGCTGCCGCGATGCCGGAGTACGCGTTGCGCGCCGTCGAATTGATGCCGTTCTGCAGTTCGTTCACGCGGGCGTCCGTGTACGCGTTTGCCTGCGACAACGCCGCGTTCAGCTGTTGAACGTTCACCGCGTCGGTCGGCGCGGTGCCGGCCGCCACGTTGATCACCTGCCGGGTGGACTCGCTGGAACCGACCGCAACCACATTCGCACGTCCGCCGTCGTTACTGTTCGCGCCGAGCGCCGTCGAGCCGCTGCCCGTGGATGTCGCGCCGGCTCCAACGGCTGTGGAACCGCTGCCCGACGCCGTCGAGCCGTTACCCACCGCCGAACTGTTGTTGCCCGAAGCCACGGCCCCCTGCCCGCCCGCCGACGAGTTCGATCCCGAAGGCGTCGGGGGCGTGGGCGTACCGGGCGACGACGAGAAGCTGCCGCCGTTGTTGGTGGTCTGCTGGTTGATGAGCGTCGTCAACCGGTTGGTCACCGCATCGAGCTGCGAGACGTTCACGGCGTCCGTGCCGGCTTTGCCCGCAGCAAGGCCGGTAATCTGCCGGTTGCCGACGTTGACCTCGCCCGCCGACGACTGCGGACTGCTCAGTCCGTAAGCGATGTAGTTGCTCAACGCGCCGACCGTCGTCACCGATCCGGCTCCGAGCGCCACACTGTTGGCAAACGTCGCGCCCGCGCCGGCCCCAAGTGCAAGCGCGTCGATTGCACTGCTGTGCGCGCCTGAACCGATTGCAACGGATCCGGCGTTTGCGGCGCTCGCATTCGCGCCTTGAGCGATCGACTGCGCGCCGCTCGCGACAGAGCCGCTGCCCACCGCAATCGCGTCCGCCTGCGCGGAATTCGCGGCCTGGCCGATCGCGACGCCGCCGGGCGCGGTTGCGTCGACGATCGCCCCGTTGCCCATGCCCACGCCGCTGTCGCCGTTGACGACCGTGGTCGGTCCCACGGCGATCGACTCCGCGCCGACCGCGAGCGAGTCCGCCGCCGTCGAATTCGCATGGAAGTACATCTGGCCAGTCACCGCAAACGACGACAGTGCGCCTGCCAACTGGCGGATCGTGACGGCGTCGTGCTGCTGCGTACCGTCGGCGACGTTCGTCAACTGCCGATACGTGTTGCCGCTTGCGCTGCCGAAGGACACCGCGCCGAGCAACGTCTGATCGCTGGTATCGAACGGAATCGCATGCGAGCCGTTGGCGATCGAGCCGACGCCCGAGAGCACCGCCCGGTCGGACACCGAACCGGCACCGATCGCAACGGCACCCGCGACCGACGCACTCGACAGCGAACCTAGCGCAACGGCGTTATTGGCCAGTGCGGAAGCGCCGTTGCCGCCCGCGAAGCTGCTCGCGCCGCTCGCCGTCGCCGCGACGCCCGCGGCCAGCGCATTGAGGCCAGTGGCGCCGTCGTTGTTGTAATTGCCGCCCTGCGTGCCGCCGTCGTTGACGCTGTAGTAGTGCTTCGCATTCGCCGACACGACACTGGCGAGGTTATCGACTGCCTGATCGGTGGCGTAAAGCTGCGAGCCGTTCACTGCATCGGTACTGTTCGCGTCGACACGGCCCGCGGCCACGTTCGTGACGGTGCGCTCGTGACCGAGGCTGCCGACACTCACCGTGCTCGTGGGCGAAGTGCCGGCATACGCATATGCAGTGCCGTTGATGGTGTCGCCCGTGGTCGCCACGGCCACGTCGGTCGTCGAGCCGCTGCCGAGCGCCACGTCGTTTGCATTGTTCGCCGTCGCGCCCTGGCCCATCGCGGTGCTGCCCGCGCCGGCAGCGACGGTGCCCACGCCTGCCGCCAACGCGTTGACGCCCGTGGCACCGTCGTTGTTGTAATTGCCGCCTTGCGTGCCGCCGTCGTTGACGCTGAAGTAGTGAGCCTTGTCGGTTGCGACGGTCGCTGCGAGAGCGTCGATCGCCTGATTGCTCTGGTACAACTGCGAGCCGTTCACGGCGTCGGTGCTCGTCGCGCTAAGACGGCCCGCCGCCACGTTCTGGATCTGGCGCTCCGTGCCTGCCACGCCAACGCTCACCACGCTGGTCGGTGCGGTGCCGGCGAAGTTGTAGACCGTACCGTTGATGGTCGTGCTCGCGGTCGGCGTTGCGGTGCCGGTTTGGGAGCCCGAGCCGAGCGCCACGCTGTTCGCGTTACCGGCCGACGCGCCGGCGCCGAGTGCAATCGCGCCGGCCTGGTTCGCGACTGCTGTATCGCCGAATGCCAGCGCACTCGCGCCGCTCGCGTTGCTGGCGTTGCCCAGGGCGACCGCACCCTGACCGTTCGCGATGTTGCCGTTGCCTTGGGCGATCGCTCCGTTGCCGGTCGCCGTGTTATCCGCGCCAACCGCAATCGCGCCATTGCCGGTCGCGCTATTCGGGTCGCCGATGGCGACGGCGCCATTGCCGCTGACCGTCTGCGCCTGACCGAGCGCGACAGCGCCCGTCCCGCTCAGCACCTGAGAGTTGTGGCCGCCCGCTATGGAGCCGGCGCCGGCCGCTGGGGCAACCTTGTTGCTATCGCCGATCGCAACCGTCGAGGCCGCGAGGGCTTGCGACGAAGAGCCAACCGCGGTCGCATTCGCGTTGCTCGCCACGGTCTGGTTGCCCAACGCGACAGCGCTGCTTCCCGAGGCCGTCGCCGTCGTGCCCATCGCAATGGCATTGGCATTGGTACCCGTCGAAGCAGAATCGCCTATCGCAATCGACGAGGACCCGCCCGAACTCGCGCCTGAGCCGATCGCAACCGCACGAATTCCCGACGCTGCGGCGCCCGCGACTGCCGCCGGTGCGGACGACCCGCCTTCGGCGACGGAATCCGCCCCGCCCAACGCTATCGAATTGACGCCGCTGGCGCTGGAGCCGTTCATCATGCCGAGCGAGTTGAGTCCCGACGCGGCGGCTCCCGCCCCCAAGGCCACGGCATTTTGGGCAGTGGCTGCGGCCACCGTGCCTGCAGCCAGCGAAGAGGGACCCGAAGCTCTCACATCGGTGCCGATGCCAATCGCTCCCGCAGCCGTTGCGCCCGTGCCCGCGACGGTACGCGCTCCCAGATACACGGAGTTGAGGCCGCTCGCGATCGACTGAAAGCCGACGGCCACGGCATGCGTGCCCGAGCTGTCGGCGATATAGCCCATTGCAACAGCTGCGGCTCCGCTTCCCACCGACTGGAAGCCGAAGGCGGCAGCATAGTCGCCGGTAGCGGTGACGTCAGTACCGATCGCAATCGACGATTGTCCGGACGAACCGGTGCCCGCGGCGGTGCGCGAGCCCATGTAGATTGCATTGACACCGGCAGCATTGGCTCCCGAACCAACGGCTACACCATTGGTCTGCGAACCAATGGCTCCGCTGCCCAACGCCACAGCGCCGGAAGCGGCTGCGCTGGAACTCGCGCCCAGTGCAACGCCGTTGTCTCCGGTCGCCTTCGCCGACGGGCCGACGGCCGTCGACAGGTTGCCGCTGGAGACCGCGTCGACGCCGATACCAATGGCGGCCGATCCGCTAGCGGCAACATCGGTACCGATTCCAATCGCCGATTCAGCGGTCGCGCCGGTGCCCGGAGCATTGCGCGCCCCCAGATAAAGCGCATTCGTTGCATTGGCGATCGCCTGATAGCCGACAGCCGTGGCATTGATTCCTGTAGCGTTAGCGGCGTAACCCAGCGCAGTCGCACCGCCACCACTGGCCGTAGACAAAAAGCCCGCGCACGAATCGCTGCCGTTGAAGAAGTTATAAGGTGACGACGAGCAATTGACCTGTGCCTGCGCCTGCGTGCCCCATGCGCCGAGGGCCGCCAGCACGAGCGCTGGCAGGATGCGCAGACTCGCTCCGTGCAACAACGTGCTGCGACGATCGCCGTCTCGTCCATCGACTACCGGGGCGCAGGTTCGCGAATTCCCTTTGCCGCGCGTTTTGTCCCGTTCCGAGGCGGCCACAAAAGCCCCTAGTGACGCGTTCCAGACTGTCCGATATGCCTTATTCATGGTTATTTTCCTGTAAGGATTCACAATTCGAATTGGAAACGACAAGCGTGTTTGTTTACAGCCATTACATTTAGGATGACTATTTATATTGAATAGGCGAAGAACTTCAGCCGTGTGTCTTCTGAACAGGCGCGACTAGCCCTTTTCCCCTTCAGGTGTTCATGGATAACGAGTTTTCCAGGGCGAGCGAATCCGTCCTCGCCGTGCAGGAATTCAAGTTACTGGGTAATGGGTGAGCCTCGGCTAGAAAGCTGCTGAGCGGCTACGCAGCCGGCCGGCGGACCTGCCAGGCATTGGTTTTACGAAGGTCCAAATGATCGCGGCATAAGGGCAGCAAAGGCAGGCATTAGCTGCAACGGGCGGCCTGGAAAAGGGTCTCCTTCGGCCAGACGCATGCCTGATCGTTTTTCGCTTCCCATATTCATTTGTATTGCCCCTTAATAGCCTGTTGGGACTTTTTCGTGGTGCGTTGCACTACAGCCGCTGCAGTGCAAATTCCAATGTAATGAAAAGAAAGTTGCAAATTCCGCGAAACTTTCTCATACGATTTTTCATTTGTCCACAGAAAGACGTGGCTATTCCGGCGTCTTGCAAGATTTAACAATTGCGCCGAATTCCGGTTTTAAATGCATTGCAGATAGTGGATGACATTCATGTGAAGGCGACTGGCAAATTCCCAGCCAATGCTCCGAAATTCCCAGGGACTATTGGGCATTTGCCACCTAAAGCGGCCCGCCACGCCGAATACAATCGTGCCTCGCGAGGTCAAGGGCGAAAACTTAGGTGGTTCTTCCCACATACCGGATTGAGAACAAGGCCTATAAATCGTGGACGCAACTGCGGGGGGCACGTCTTCCCTTCCGCCATGACGGCATGGCCACCGGCAAAAAAGAACTCTGGTTATAACAAACAGGCTACGAGGGTTGCCGATGAATGTCTTCGATACCGCAATCCAGACTTTCCTGACCGGCGTTGCTGCAGATCTGCCCATACTGAACCACCCGATCAGAGTCCTTGCGGCTCTATACACGTTCAAAGGTTTGGCGCTCGTGGCAGTGCTATGGTGGATCTGGTTCAAACCCGGTCAACGGGCAGAATGGGAACGAGAAATGGTCGTTGCGACGATCCTGAGCGCGTTGCTCGCGCTCGCAACGTTCAGAATCGTCGCTCACTTCTTACCGTTCCGGATGCGGCCGGTTTATAACCCGGAGCTGCACCTGCAATTTCCATCGGACGATCTGGGCGCTGCCGTTTTGCCGACCTGGAGCTCGTTTCCGAGCGATCACGCCATGCTGTGGGTGTCGGTCGCCACCGGCATCTTTCTCGTCTGGCGCGCCGTCGGTGTACTTGCGCTACTGCACACGGCGATTTTCATATGCCTGCCGCGCGTCTATCTCGGCTGGCACTATCCGACAGACATACTGGCGGGCGCGGCTTTCGGAGCGGCCACCACGTGGACAATGACGCGAGACGCAGTCAGAACCCGTTTTGCAGTTCCGATCCTGCGATGGCTACGAAAATCTCCGGGCCCAGGTTATACGCTCCTATTTGCTTTATGTTTTGAGCTGGTCACTCAATTCGAAGAATTACTGATACTCGGGCGTTTGCTTCTGAAGTAGTTCGAACAGGTCGGGTTACCCAGATCGTCGCCTGGGTTAACCCTCCGAATAGCCAGAGCGAACTCCTGCACATCGTCCGGACATTATCCCCAGCTCAACTTTTCGCGCCCGAAGCCGTAAACCCATTAAGGCGCAGGAATAGACGCAACGGCTGACGAAGACACAGCTTTGCCGGAGTTCCGGACCGTACATGAGTAAGCGGACTCAAGTTAAATCTTGCAAGCGCCAGTTTGGACTTCGCCCAGGAAACAAACTCCATTTTCTGCATGACAAGCTTGATGCCGTTAGCAAATGCGCTCCAACGGATCGAAACCGGGAGCAGCGTCTGAAACACCTCGAACCAAATTACCGGGAAGCGCGAATTCCCTGCACTGTTAATGGTGCAGGCTTTGGCGAGACGCAGCCCGCTGAACAGAAACACCGTTACTTCAATAGCGCAGCCGACGCGGCCCCGAATAGCATATGAAAGTCCGTAACGCCCGTTGCTGGGCACCTCAAGGGAAACGGCGGTGGCTCGCCGTAGCTGCCGCGCTGGCCATCGCGAGCGCAGTACGCATGCTGCTTCATCCGTTGCTCGGGCCCGTCATGCCTGGCACCGCGTTCTGCATTGCGGCGGTGCTCGTTCAATACCACTTCGGCCTTGCTCCGGCGCTGACCGTGATGCTGGCGGGACTAGGCCTCGCCGATTATCTGTTCGTGCCGCCCTACGTGACCATCGCCGTCTTCGACCGGGCAGACCTGCTATTGCTGGTGTCGTATCCAGTCGTCACGCTCGTGGTGATCACGTTGCTCGAAAAACTGCGGCGCGTGCAGTTTCGCGCCGAACTGATCGCTGCAGTGGCGCAATCGCGCTACGAAATGCTGCTTCGCCATGACAACGAGCGCGCGATCGCCCGCCGCGCCATTGACGAAACGCACCGGCTCCTCAGGCATCTATCGCACCATCACAAGACGTTCATTCTGATTCAGGCACTCGAACGTGAGCCGCTGCGGCGCAACGGCGCCGGCACAGCGTCGGCGCTGGCCGTCGCATCGCACGCTTTCGCCGGATTGCCTGCCGATCTGGCGCCGGGGCCTCGCCTTTCCGAAGTCGATCCAGACGATATCCGACGGCTCTCGAATGGGCTCTCGGCCGGTTCACATCGCGTGCGATTCGCCGCCGGTTCGAACCTTGCCGGAGGCACTGCGCGCGTCGTCGACTGCATCTGCGAACAATTTACGACTCACGCAGGCGATTTCCTCGTGCTGCGCGTGGCGACCGACACATGAAATCATTAACGCAGTCCATCTTTCTAGAAGGCGGCGGACACGCGGTGCTCTTGCTGCACGGCCTGTCGAGCTCGCCGCTCGAAATGCGCTACCTCGGGCGGTTCCTGCGCGACGAGGGCTTCACGGTGTGTGCCCCAGTGCTCAACGGCTATAGCGCCGGTACGGGCGGCGAGACCATGGAACACTGGCTTGACGCCGCAACCAGCGAATTCGATGCGCTCGCCGCGCGATTCGACCGCGTGTCTATCTGTGGATTGTCGATGGGCGCGGCGCTCGCGCTCGCACTCGCCCATCGACGCCCGCAAGCGCAGGCGGTCGTGCTGCTGTCGCTTACACTCGCCTACAACGGTTGGGCCATTCCCTGGTACCGCTTTCTTCTTGGCTGGGCTTACTACACGCCCCTACGTTCGCGCTGGCAGTATCGCGAGTCGGAACCCTACGGCCTGCGCAACGAAGCGCTGCGTGCAAAGATCGCGCGCTCGATGCAGCGCTCGAATTTCAGCGAAGTCGGTCCGTCGACGATTGCACTGCCCGCATTGCACGAAGCAAGCCGCCTTGCATCGCTCGTCCGCTCGCAGATTCGTGGTATCCGCAACGACTGTCTCGTCATCCACGCGATCGACGACGAAACGTCGAGCCCGCGTACCGCCCAATCCGCGGCATTGGCGCTCGGTTCGACCTTTCTGCGCACCATCTACCTCGACGATTCGTACCACATGATCACATCGGACAACGAACGCGAGATCGTTGCGCGCGAAACGGCATCGTTTCTGCGCGAGAGCGAAGCGGCTTCGGGATCTGGAGAGCCGCGTAGCCCCGTTGTATCCAAAGCGCTCGCGCGCCGCTTGCGGCAGCTTGCTGCCATCGGCAAGGACGACGCATGAAAGCGCGGACGTTCACGCATCGAACCGTGGGCGCCGCGGCGCTCGCGCTATCGCTGGCGGGTTTCCTGAGCGCTACGACCGCGCGCGCGGCCGACGCAACAGCGGCCCCCGGTGACAGCAAATGGAAAGTGGCGGTCGGGCCGGGCGTCATCGTGACGCCCGAGTCGCCCGGCTCGCGGCATACCACAGTGTTCCCATTCCCTTCGCTCGATATCTCCTACGATGACCGGGTCTTCTCGCAGGGGCCGGACGTGCTGGGCGTCAATGCGCTGCGCAGTGCGAACTATCACGTCGGCGCGGCGCTGAGTTTCGATTTCCAGTCACGCAACGAGAAGGACGATCCGCACCTGCACGGTCTGGGCAACGTGCATGGCGGCCCGAAACTCAAACTGTTCGCCGACTACACGGTATGGATGTTCACGGGCTCCGTCGCCCTGTACCAGGACATTGCAGGGCACGGCCAGGGCAAAACCGTTCCGGTGGACCTGCTTGCGTCGGTGCCTGTGGGAAGCGGCCTTTTCTCTATTGGCCCGGGCTTTACGTGGGCCGATGCGCTCTACACGCGGACGTTCTTCGGCGTGTCCAGCCAGCAGAGCGCGGCATCAGGACTGCCGGTCTATAGAACCGGTTCTGGCGTCCGGGATATTCATCTGAACGGCTACTTCAGCTACGACTTTTCGAAGCACTGGGTAGGCTCGGTCGCGGTCACTGTCGGGCGGCTGCAGCACTATGCGGCGGCGAGCCCAATCACCGAGCGCCGCAGCGAACTGAACACGCTGGCGTCTCTCAACTACCGCTTCTAGGTAGTGCGAAAGTCGAACCTCGGTGTGCGTGCCGCAAAGCCCGTTCTGCTCGCACGCGCGCTTCAGAACGTCTCCTGCTGCGGCTCGGGGCCACGCGTCGGCGCGGACGCTTGCGCAAGTTTGACCGCGCGCCCGGTGCGCGCGGATTCGTAGATCGCGTCGATAATGCGCTGATCTTGCAAGCCCTCCTCGCCTGGCGTGTGCGGCTGGATGTCGTCCTTGACGCACACGGACATGTGATCGATCTCCCGCGCAAACTGGTTCTGCGGATCGATCTGCAACTCGGTTGTCGCGGACTTGCCCTCCACGAGCATGCCGTGGCGCAGCCGCAGGCCGTTGTAACCAAATGCGGGATCCATTTCGACCCAGCCTTTCGAGCCTTGCAGCCGGAAGAAGCGCGACTCGTGACTCGCGTAGCTCGACATGCACGTTGCCGTGAATCCGCTCGGAAAGCGCAGGATGAAGTGCACCGATTCCTCCACTTCGACGAAGCGCGGATCGTTTTCCGGCCGGTGCACCGACGCAACCACCTCCAGCGGCTCCTCGCCGGACAGAAAGCGCGCAGCGTTGAGGCAATACAGTCCGATGTCGGGCATGGCGCCGCCACCCGCCAGCGACTTCTTCAACCGCCATTGCCCCGGATCGCCGACGTTTTGCGAATTTCCGGCTACGAACTCACGCAATGGCCCCAACTGCTTTTCCTTCACCATTTTCGCGATCATACGGTCCATCGGCTCGTACTGGCTGCGGTACGCGATCATGAGTTTGCGGTTGGCGCGTTTCATCGCCCGGACCATTGCCTCGCAGTCCGCCGCGCTATTTGCCATCGGCTTTTCGCACAACACATGTTTGCCGATATTCGCGGAGCGCAACGTGAACTCTTTATGCATGCCGTTCGGCAGCACGATATACACGACCTGTACGCGCGGGTTGTCGGCGAGGCGCTCGAAATTCTGATAGTCGTAAATGTCCGCTTCCCGCACGCCGTACTGACGTGCGACGCGAAGTGCCTTGGCCCTGTCGCCGGAAACCAGCGCGACAACCTTCGAGTACTTGCACTGCGCAAGCGCAGGCAGGATCTGGTCCAGCGACAGCCGCCCGAGTCCGACGATGGCATATCCCACACGCTCATCAGGCGGCAAGTTCGCGTCTGGCGTTTCTTCCTTTTGCTCGGTGTCCGGGTCCTGAATCAGCGGCAGTTTCACCTGGTTCGTATCGGCACCGTTTGGACCTGCGGCCAACACGCTGCTGGCCGAGCCAACCGTGAGTGCGGCTGCGAGGCTCGCGCCGCCTCGCCTGAGAAAGAGGCGTCGCGCGGTTTCTGCAGGCGCAGTCGCCTCCGTTGGTACGTCGGAAGTCGGCTGGTCGGAATGCGAGGTGCGGTTGCGAGTGGGCATTGAAGCTCCGGTACGAATGATGGATCTCGTGCCTTGAGACGATATGCCGATGCCTGTCGTCGCAGCGCACTTCGGCGTGTTCGAGCATGACGAGCGCCCCGGCCGAATGAAGGCGCGCCACGTTACCTGTGCATCAGCCGCCTGTGCCGGTCACACGCCAGATAGCGTTGCCGACGTCGTCGGCGATCAGGAGGCCACCGTCCCGATCCTGAGCGACGCCCACGGGCGCGCCATACAACTGCTTCTGATCGGCGGATGTAAAACCCGTCACGACATCTTTGGGCGCACTCACCGGCTTGCCGTTCTCGAACGCCACGTACGACACGACGTAACCGCTCAACGGCGAGCGGTCCCAACTGCCGTGCTCGCCGATGAACGCGCCTCCGCGATACTGCGCCGGCAAGTTGTTGCCGGTATAGAACATCAGTCCCAGCGGCGCGACATGGGAGCCGATTGCGAAGTCCGGCGCAATCGCCTTGGCGACCAGGTCGGGGCGCTGCGGTTGAGCGCGAGGATCAACGTGCTGGCCGTAGTAGCTGTATGGCCATCCGTAAAAGGCGTTCTCTTTCACCGACGTCAGATAATCCGGCACCAGGTCTGCGCCGATCTCGTCACGCTCGTTCGCGATGGCCCACAGTTGTCCCGTCTTCGGTTCCCACTGCAGCCCCGTCGGATTGCGAATGCCCGCTGCGTAAATGCGGCTTGCACCGGTAGCCGTATCGACTTCCAGTACGTCCGCGCGCCGGTACTCGACTTCCAGGCCGTTCTCTCCGACGTTGCTGTTAGAGCCGACGCCTACGTAAAGCTTCTTGCCATCGCGACTGGCCAGCAACGATTTCGTCCAGTGGTGGTTGACCGTATTGGGAAGATCGGCAAGCTCGACACCGCGTTCACTAATGCTGGTTACGCCCGCCTTATACGGAAACTTCAGGATTGCATCGGTATCGGCAACGTAGAGCGTGTCGCCAACCAGTTGCATGCCGAATGGCGAGTGCAGATTGTCGATAAACACGTGGCGCTCCCATTCGCCACTGCCATTCGCAGACTTTCTCAGCAGCGTGATGCGATTCGCGCCTTTCGCCTTTTTCCCTGACTTGCTTTCGATAAGTCCCGCGATGACCTGCTTCGGCGTGGTAACAGCCTCTTCGTTCGGGCTATTGGATTCCGCCACGAGAATGTCGCCATTGGGCAGCGTATAGACCTGACGAGGGTGTTCGAGCCCCGAGGCGATCTTCTCGATCTTCAGGCCGTCAGCGACCTTGGGCGTGGCGCCGTTCTGCCAACCCACGTATTTTGGAACCTGCATTGGCGGCGCGAAGAAGTTGCGCGCCTCCGGCATCGGCGGATTGGCGCCAGCCTGATGCGACGCATCGTACTGCGCGTGTTCGTTGCACCCACTCATCAGCGCCGACATGGCGACGACGAGCGCGCTGGTCGTGGCGAGCTTATTCATGAGTCGCCTCCACGCGATGAAGTCTGTCTATTGCCATTGCAACGTGAGCGATGCTCAGCAGCACGACAGTGATAACGGACAGAATCACGTTTTCCGGAACCATCGCATAGGCGTCGCGGCTATGCACGAATGCATTGATGACTGCTGCGACGATTGCAAGCAGATTGAGCCAGAAGTCCAGCCGTTCGATGCGCGATACCCGGCGGCGTCGCTGCACCCATACGTGCCCCAGATTGAGAAGGCGCGGCACGATCGCGATAATGAGGCCCACTGTCACGAGCCAGGCGGCGCCCTTGCCCCAGAATACATTACGCGTCGCCATGTAGATGACGTCGAAGATCAAGGTGCCGACGAACAGTCCGTAGGGTATGGGGTTGAACAGTTCGAAGATGGCGGGAGCGATCGTCGATGGACGTCTGGTGACGGTGTGCGTGGTAGACATGGCTTTCCATTTCTGTATCAGAACCGGTCTGGATGCCGTTGCATTAGCCATGCCCGGACCCTTCGTTTAGCTGTCGGTCTGATTGCCCGCGACGTCGGCAAGCGTCATGTGGAAAGCACGGATACGCATTCACTGATGCGCATTGAATTGCCAGGCCATGTCATTGAGGCCCGCGGCGGCTCTTGGCTGAGCGCGCCGCGAGTACTATCGATACGTCACTTCACGGGCACGAGCACTGGCGCGTTCTGGTCCTTCAACAGCAGCACGAGAAACTTGGCTGGTTGTGTGGCACTGGCGTTGCGGCCGACCGTATGCACGTCGTTCCGACCTTCATAGAAAGTCTGACCGGGCGTCAGCGTGACTTCCTTGCCGCCCTTCACACCCATCACGATGGTGCCTTCGAGCACGTAGATAAAACCGTGCGCGCGATGCACATGCACCGGATCGGCGGCGCCCGGCGGATACACAACGGTGATCATCAGCGCTTCCTTGCCCGGATAATCCGCTAGCGGCTTCTCCATCAAGGGCGTGACGACGGCGTCGGGCGCGGCGTGAGCCGCTTGGGCGAGACACGCCGCGGCGATCATCGCAAGCTTTCTGAATTCAGGCATGATGTCCTCCGTGTTGCTGAAGATGCGCGACTGGACTCGTCGCTCAGGACAGGTTCGCCTTGCCGAGTCCGAATGCCGCGTCTGCTGATCCTGGCACAGTCCTGAACGCCACGTTAACGCGGTTCCAGCCATTGATCGCCATCACGTGAAATGTCAGGTTCGACAGTTCCTGATCCGTGAACTGAGTGCTAACGCGTTCGAAGATGTCATCGGGTACGCCGCCTTCCGGCAGCTTCGTCAGGATCTCCGTCCATGCGAGCGCCGCGCGTTCACGCGGAGAAAACAGCGTCGACTCGCGCCAGATGGCGACATGATGCAAACGCAGTTCGCGCTCGCCGTGAATCTTCGCCTCCTTCACGTGCATGTCGACGCAAAAGCCGCAGCCGTTCATTTGCGATGCGCGCAGCGACACCAGTTCGCAGATCGACGTTTCAATGCCAGTCTCTTTCACCGCAAGGCCGAACGTGACGAACTTCTTGAACAGTTCCGGCGATTGCTGCATATAGTTGATGCGTTGAGTCATGGTTGCTCCAGCGAGGATAAAACCGGTGCACACGAGCCACGCACCGGCGCCGGCGAGATGCCGTACAGAACCATCGTAGTCCTGGCGGCAGACGGTCGGAAGCCATGCGAAGCGCCTCACTGTGTTGTCCGTGAGACACCAATTTAAAGTGCGATGACCTCGCGCGCCGCATGTTCGACCGGCTCCCCGAGCATCCAGCGCAGATCGCGCTCAATCGCGGCGCACAGCGTGGAGATGGGGACGTCGTTCGCGCTTCCTTCGAAAGGGTTTTCCGTGCTTTCGCCCACCTGTGCGAGCGACGTGTACATCCACGAAACCATGACGCTGCATGGCACGACGAGCCAGATCATGTTGCCGTGCATGAGTCCGCTTGCGCCGCTATTGAGTTTGTCGAATTCCTGCAGCAGGCCGAAGGGAAACAGAAAACAGAAAAACCGCACGAACAACGCGCTGATGGTCGCGTACTGGCGAGGGTAAGGGAAGTTTTTCAAACGCTCGGCTTTCGCCTGAAGCGCGATGAAGTCGCCAGTCGCCCGCTGAAGTTCGAGATAGAACGACAGGTTCAGATGCCCGGCGAGGTGCAGTGACTTAAGGCAATCGCTTTGCATGCTCAATATCGCCGTTGTCGCCGACGGTGAGGCGAGCGCGCGCGTACTCTCGGTGCTGGAAAGATAGTTCGTCAGAACGTCTTCTATCGCTGTTTCCCATTCGGGAACATGATAGTGACGCCGATACTCGAGATTGAAGCGCCGGGTCATGCTTTCCCAGATTCGAGGGCTACGCAGTTCGTATCGCAATGCGGTTAGCCACGCGAGATGCCGAGAGATCAGTTCGCGGCTCAAATTCCGTTCAGACGGAAACGCGCACGACAGTTGTCCCCACTTGCGGCTCGCGCCGACAATCTCGGTCCAGACGTCCTGTGCTTCCATTGCACGGTTATACGTCTGCACGTTTTTGAAGCCCACGATGAACGACGTCGCCGTGCCGAGCAGTACGACGATGGTGAACGGCACCGAGAGCCACGTCATCGACGCGTACTTGTAGAGAATGACGGGCACCGAGCCACAAATAACGAGTGCGTAGATCTGCCTTCGTGTCCAGATGAGGAACTCGGTGAGGCGATACGATTTACCAAGGTGCATGTCGTGTGTGAGACGTTCGATTAAATATGGTCGGGTCGAATGACCGCATTCTCACAAGACGTTTGATCTTGCGCCGTGTGACACTGACACAAGAATTCCTGATTCGATGACTGAAGGCGCATGCCGAAAGACCGCCTGACGACCTTCTATTGACAGACGCAATCACTCTACCGAACGGTGATATCGCGCGACAAAGCGCGCCTGCCCGATAATCTTTCCATGCATCTGGTATGCGACGAGCGCCGGGCTCGACGCGGCTTTTACATCGATGCCCGGCACAGAAAGCGCGGAAACCGTGACGACATATCGATGCGACTCGCCTTGAGGCGGACACGGTCCACCGTATTTCGAGTCGCCGAAGTCGGTCAGTGTTTCAACAGCACCCGCCGGCAGCAGGTTTGCATTTCCGGACGCGCCCTTTTCGATCGACGTCTGCGACGGCGCAATGTTGGCAACTTCCCAATGTGTCCAGCCGAGACCGCCGGTCGGCGCATCAGGGTCGTGAATGGTGACGACGATGCTTTTCGTCCCCGCCGGAACATGCGACCACGAGATGTGTGGAGAGACGTTCTCACCTCGGCAGCCGAATCCGCCGTACACCTGTTCGTTTGCGAATTGCCCTCGATTCAAACCATCGACCTTCACAGAAAACGGCTCGGCAAACGCAGGGGCCGGCACGATCGCCAGCAAGGTTGTGGAACAGACGGTGGTTCGCAAAGCGGCACGCAATTTCATGTTCGACTCCGTTTGTAAAGAAGACAAGTGAAGGGTTTGGTCGGCGCGTCCAGTCAGCCGAATGGACATGCTCCGCTGGACTACTAACGAATCGAAACCGCGATTCGTCGTTATGGAGCCGTGCGTCTCGGGCCGCTCAGTCCAACGTTTAACTCGTTGCACGGAGTGCCTTTGTCGAAACGAATTGTAGGTTCGAGCTTTAGTTGTCAGTAGAGCCCTCGCGGCGATCACCGTGTTGTGCTTCAGACAACAATGTTCAGACTAAGGAATGTCTGCGGGATGCCATGGCGACGGACTTCAGGCCGCGCGGCAGACATATGAGCACGATCCACCTGCCAGAGCGGCAAAAACACGGTATCCGTAAACGGATATGACAGATTGTTGACGAAGGCGGAATTGCGGCATGTGTGCAGGCTAACCTCGCATCTCTCCCGCTCGGCTGGAGCCAATGAAGACAAGCCACCGACCGCCTTCCGCGAACCATACAACCAAATTAGCCGATATCTCTACGATTTGCGCCACTAGCTTTCGAGAGGCCTTCTCCGGGCTATGCTGAACCACCCCGCTGCTTTGGCTACTGCACGAGCGGGCGGGCGTTTGAGTATGACAATTAGATGCCAGGACACCTAATCCATTGCTGACAGCCAGAAACCTGGCGAAGCAATGGACATATCGCGCGCGGCCGACCCCAACGAAACGGTCGGTTCGCGCGTGCGACAGGTCGCGTCCACTGACCGACCTGTCGCGATGGTTCATAACTGAGTGCCCTCTATTCGGAGACAGACCATGTGGCAGCCGTCCAGTGCGATCCTTCAGCTGGTGAAGGACAACGCAAAACAGTTGCTTCCAGATGCGCTGTTCCTCAGCCTTCTGCATCGGAAGCACATCGGGCGCTTTCCGAGATTGCTTCGTCCCACGACATTCAACGAGAAAATCCTGCAGCGCAGCCTGCGGCCAGACCCGCGATATGCCGCGTTGACCGACAAGTTGACCGTGAGAGACTATGTCAAGGCGAAAGTTGGCGAACAACATCTGGTCCCGCTGATTTCGTCGCCCGACGTTTTCACGCAGTCGGTCTTCGATGCGCTACCCAACGCCTTTGTGATGAAGGCGAATCATGGCAGTAGCTTTGTGGAGATCGTGCAGGACAAGTCGAAAGTCACTTTCGACGCGTTGCGGACTATGGCCAATCGCTGGATGTCTACGGACTTCTACCTGATTGCACGGGAGCGTCACTACCGGCAGATTCGGCCACGGATTTTCTTCGAAGAACTTCTTCTCGACGAGCATCGCCAGATTCCCGCTGACTACAAGGTTCATTGCTTCGGCGGAAAGTCGGGACGACCGATGATGTATATAGTCGTCATCTCGGACCGGTTCGGCAATAACACGCGTGGCGATGTATTCGACGTTCACTGGAATCATCTCGACGTGGGCATTGGCCCGTATGCCCGCAGCACCACACCGCCACCGCCACCCGAGAATCTGAATTCGATATTGGACATGGCCGCTGTACTGGCCGAAGACTTCAACTATGTTCGCGTCGACTTATATGCGCCGGGCAATGCAGTGTACTTCGGCGAACTCACGTTCACGCCAGGCGCGGGGGTGGTCCCGATGAGGCCCGATCGCGTCGATTTCGAGTGGGGCCGGCTTCTAACGTAACGCTTCCTTACTCCGAAGAAGCGGTCGCACGATCGATCCAGATTCATTGCTGGTCGTCGAATGTGTTCCGAGCCTGAGTGAGCGGAACCCTCGCACGCTCGGACGGCGCGGAATTCCTATGATGAGCCCACTCGCGCAGTCTGTCGACTGTGCCTCCCGAGTGCGGGTTGGCAAAATGAAACAGGACCGTGGATCTCACGCTGTGCGGCAGGCACGCCTGGTTCGCGTGGAGCGATCGCATTCCCCAGAAAAAATACAGATTGCCCGGCTCCAGCGGCAAGATGCGTGCGCCGAGCGCACGCTGCACCGTTTCTCGCGCGAGTACCGAGCGCGTCAGCGAATTTTGCACCAGTGCTTTTTCGGCCAGATTAATCACCGATGAAGACCGCACCCGGCGCAGGTTCGGATACATCACGAGATCGCCGCGCGGCTCGTTGGGGGCGTTCGGAATGATCAGCGGCAACAGCGCGGTGACGACATAAGTGTCGTAGTGGAACAGGTTCGATGCCTTGAGTCCCAGGTCGCCCGACAGCACGCGAAGCGCGGCGACAATGTCTATATCGGGTGCGGCTCGCCCGGTGCCTCGCCGGTACAGCCCCGCGAGTATGCGCCGCAGATGCGGAGATTGCCCAAACGTCGCGAGCGGTGAGGCATCGAGCCACGGGCGTCCGGCGTAAATAAAGTGCTGGCGCTCATGCTTGTCCAGTTCGCGCTGAACGTAGTTGCCCGCCATTGCTATTTCAGCCGGCGACAGGACGTCCCGAAGTGCGCTTATGCCGACTGTGTCCATCTCCTCGCTCAATGCGTCGAGCCTTGCGTCGGTCACCTGCTTCAATACGGAGTCCAAAGCTTGATCAGAGGCACTTTCCATAGCTCCTCATGCAGTGTGGGCGCAGAGTGGATGGTGGTTTCGTCCTGGGAATCGCCGGCTTCTGCCTTACAGTTTGTCATGGGCCAATTGCCGCGTTATGTGCGGTAGACCATATGGCGGTTCAATGGTCGTCTGATTTCAGCGCAACCGGGAACCGCGCCCCGCGCAATCCAGGCCCCCGTCTATTCCATCTGTCGTCATTTGCTTACGGCGAAAGATCGGTTCGTCAACTTCGCGCCCGCAGGTAGGATGGCTCGCCAGATGCATCCCTAACCTTCCCGACTGCCATGGCCACGACAACGACACGACCCGATCGCCGCGCCTTTCTCAAGCTTTCCACCGGCGCTGCCGTAGCCGCGGCAGCCGCAGTGGCCGCACCGCTCGCTCTTGCGCAAGCGCCGGCGCCGGGGGCACCAGCGCGCGGGCCACGCGCCTTGCGGATCGGCAACCAGAAGGGTTATCTGAATCTGCTGAAGGGGCGCGGCACCCTCGAAAAACGGCTGGCGCCGCTGAACGTGTCGGTGAGCTGGACCGAGTTCGCCGCGGGCCCCGTGCAACTGGAGGCGCTAAACGTAGGCTCGATTGACTTCGGCGATGTCGGCGAAGCACCGCCGATCTTTGCGCAAGCGGCCGGCGCGCCGCTCGCCTATGTCGCAGCGACGGTTCCGCGCCCGCAATCCGAAGCCGTGCTCGTGCCGCCTGGTTCGCCAATCCGTTCAATAGCGGATTTGAAGGGCAAAAAGATTGCGCTGAATCGCGGCAGCAATGTTCACTATTTTCTCGTCAAGCTGCTGCGTCAGCATGGCTTGCAGTATGCCGACGTGAATGTCGCCTTTCTCGCTCCCGCCGACGCACGCGCTGCGTTCGAGCGCGCGTCCATCGACGCATGGGTGATCTGGGACCCGTTCTTTGCGGCCGCGCAGAAGTCGCTCGGCGCGCGGGTACTCGCGGATGCCAGCGGCGTCGTGGGCAATCGCGGCTACTACTTCTCGTCGCAGAGTTATGCAGCCAGGAACCCCGACGTGATACGGATCGTGATTGAAGAGATCGAGAAAGTCGATCAATGGGGCAGCCTCAACAAGGATCAGATGTCGAGCGAACTGGCGCAGTTGTGGGGCTTGCCGAAACCGGTCGTGGATGTCGTCGTGGCACGTCAGCAGTTCGGCACGGAGCGGATCACTCGCGCCATTCTCGCCGAGCAGCAGCAGATCGCGGATGCGTTTCTCGACCTTGGATTGATCCCCAAACACGTCGACGTGTTGAGGGCCGGCCCGCCGAACCTCGCGTAAAGACGCCAGCGCGGACGCCCGATGGCGGCCGACGGAGCGCTTAAGGCGCTGCGACGCACGACGGTGGCAAGATCGGCGCCAGCAAGGTCCATGAAAGTTCCGGTTGCTCTCGGCGCCGCCGTGAACTACATCTAAAGCCGGAGCGCGCTCGGCGCCAAGCCCGCGCGCGGTCAGACAGAGGAGAGCCGTCATGGGTATGCGCCCGGATCCCACGTTCCACGCGTCGCCAAAACTTGCAATGGATGCGCCCGCCGAAGAATACGCGTACACGCTCCTGCTCAGCCCCGATTTTTCGCAGCCCGACGCGCTCGCCGTTATCGACGTCAAGCCCGGCTCGCCGACCTACAGCCAGGTCGTCCACACAGTGCCGGTGCCGAACAAGGGCGACGAATTTCATCATTTCGGCTGGAACGCGTGTTCGTCGGCGCTGTCGCCGCTGACCGGCCACGCCTTCCTCGAGCGGCGCTTTCTGATTATTCCGGGTATGCGCTCGTCGCGTATTTACATCGTCGATACGAAGCCGCATCCGACGCAGGCGCGGATTCACAAAATCATCGAGCCCGAGGAAATTTTCCGCAAGACAGGTTACTCGCGTCCGCACACGGTTCATTGCGGCCCCGAGGGCATTTACGTCAGTACGCTCGGTGGCGCGGGGCCGGATGGGACCGACGGGCCGCCGGGCATCTTCATCATGGACTGTGAAACGTTCGACGTGCTCGGCCGCTGGGAAATCGATCGCGGACCGCAGGAGAAACATTACGATTTCTGGTGGAATCTGCCGCGCGACTATATGGTGTCGAGCGAGTGGGCGTTGCCGCCGCAGTTCGAGAACGGCATCGTGCCCGAGGATCTGCTGTCGAACAAATACGGCCACGCAGTCCACTTCTGGGATCTGCGCGCCCGGCGCAATGTCCAGACGATCGACCTCGGCGCGAATCATCAAATGGCGTTGGAAGTGCGTCCCGCTCACGATCCGAGCCGCGAATATGGCTTTATCGGCGTGGTGGTCGACACGACCAACCTGGAAGGCTCGATCTGGACATGGTGGCGCGAAGGCGGCCAGTTCCACATCGAGAAGACGGCGACCATTCCGCCCGAGCCGGCCGACGCGGCGTCGCTGCCGCCCTTGCTGCAGGGCTTCGGCGCGGTGCCGCCGCTCGTCACCGACATCGATCTTTCCATCGACGACAAATATCTTTACGTCGCCTGCTGGGGCACCGGCGAAATGCGCCAGTACGACGTGACGGAGCCGCGCAAGCCGAAGCTCGCCGGTTCGGTTCATCTCGGCGGAATCGTGCGTCGCACGCCGCATCCGAGCGGCGAGGCGTTTGCAGGCGGCCCGCAGATGGTCGAGATCAGCCGCGACGGCAAGCGCGTGTACTGGACCAACTCGCTCTACTCGACGTGGGACAACCAGTTCTATCCGAACGGCGTGCCCGCCGCGCAGGTCATGGCGCACGCCGATCCTGGCGGCGGCCTTACGCTTGCCGAGGACTTCTGGGTGAAGTTTCCCGATGGCTACCGCGCGCACCAGATTCGTCTCGAAGGGGGGGACTGCTCGACGGATTCGTTCTGCTACCCGTCGGTGGGCATTTGAGCGGCGGCTGGTCGCAGACCGGCCTCTGGCTCGCGGTCGTCGCGAGCGGTTGCTATCACGGCGCCAATCCGGCGATGGGATGGCCGCTTGCGGTGTCGAACGCCCTGATGCAAAGGCGTTCGCGTGCGCTCTTCACCGCTCTTTTCTATCTCGCGGCCGGACATGTGCTGGCCATCTTTCTGATGGTGATGCCGTTTGCCATGCTCGCCGTCGTGTTTGCATGGCAGCGCGAAATTCAGACTGGCGCGAGCGTGCTCGTGATCGGGTTCGGCGTTGTCCTGCTGCTCTGGCGACGGCATCCGCGCGTACTCGCCAGGATCGCGCCATCGCGGCTCGCGCTGTGGTCGTTCGCGATCGCAATTGCGCACGGCGCCGGGCTGATGCTCGTGCCGATCTACCTGGGCCTTTGCCGCGCCGACGATGCCGACCGGGCGCACCAGGCGGCGCAGACATTGATGGAAGCGCGGCTCGGCATGGCGCTGCTGGTCTCCGGCGTGCATGCCGCGGCCATGGTGCTCGCCGGCGGACTGATCGCGTGGCTCGTGTATCGCTATCTAGGGCTCAAGTTCGTGTCGCGCAGCTGGTTCAACCTTGACGCCTTGTGGGCGTTCAGTTTCATCCTCGTCGGCACGCTTGCGCTGGTGCTCAATTCTGGCGATTTACGCGGGTCTTGATGGCCGCTGGCTTCTACCTCGCAAAGTCCCGTCAGGCTTTGCAGGTCATTGCACGCGATGCCTGAACGCGCCGCCGCAATCTTTAAAGACATGCAGCGCTACTCCACGTTCGATGCCTCGCGAACGACAGCCGAGATGCTGTCGAAATGGCGGTCGCCCATTCTCCTAAGTACCGCTAGCACCTCGCCGTCGGCGCCCTGGCGCTCTGCAAACTCGACCAGTTTGTCGCGCGTGGAAGGAAACGCGGCGCCTTCGAGCGCACGCGTAATTTCTTCCATTCGCGGTTGGTCCGGATGGCGGTGGTTCTGCGAACGAGCCGGATGCTGAGCCATTTTCATCTCCTTGCCGGTTGAGAAAGCTTCTTCCGATAATTCGCATAACGTGTGCCGCGCTCGTCAATCTGCATTAAGTTGTTTTGTAAGCTGCCGTTAATCTTGATGACGTTCCAAACAGATTCACGAGAAGCTGAGAGACAACAATGCATTTTCCGCGCGCTTCGGGCGCTTCGGGCGCTTTTACCGCCCTCCTCACCCTGCTCCCACTACTGCCAGTTTCCCTTGCGGGCTGCGGCGGTACTGCCAGCCCGCAGCCTTCGATCAGCGGCAGTGTCTATCTCGGGACAGTCTCCGGCGCGACGGTTTCCGTCTATGCCGTCGACGCAAACGGGCATGCGGCAGCGACACCGCTCGCGACCGTCGTGACCGACGCCGACGGCCACTTCGTGTTGCCGCGCGCTTCGCACTGGCCGCTGCTCGTGCAATCGACCGGCGGCAGCTATACCGAGGAAGCGACCGGCGTGCGCGCACCGGTCGGACAATCCGTGTTGTCTGCGGTGTATCTCGCCGAGCCTTCGACGATGGTGATCACGCCGTATTCGAGCGCGGTGGTCGTCGATGCGCAGACGGCGGGCGGGCTCACGGCGTCGAATGTCGCGGCCGCGGCCACACGCGTCTCCGCGTTCCTCGGCGGCATCGATCCGCAGCAGACGCCGCCCGCCTTCATGGCGACCGGCGCCACGGCCAGCACTAGCAGCACGGTCGCTGACGGCAACCGCATGGCGTTCGCGCTCGGCGCCGAATCGCAAAGTCGTATCGACAACGACCTGACCGTGGCTGCGAGCGTGGAGAGCATCGTCGCGCAATCCGCGAATGGCGACACGCTTGCGGCCTGCCACGCTGGGGCGGGCAACGTCGCAGCGGACGGCTCGCTCGTCGCGCCCGCGGACGACGCCTGCTACGTCACCACCGGCGCCGCAAACTTCGCGACGAATCCGCTGAACCACTCGGGCGTCACCGCGCTCTCGATGCTTGGGACCACGCGGGCTTCAGACCACCAGACCGCTAGCGCGTCGGCGAGTGCGTGCGGCGACCGTGTGGCGTTGCTCAATGAAAACCTGTGGCTTTTCCAGGGACGCAAGAACAGTGTGCAGGCGTCGCTCGTGCCGGGCATGACGAGCACGAACTGGTCGACCTATCCGACCACGAGCACGTGGGGACCGCACGCGGCGATTTATGGAGCGATCTCGGCGCCGCCTGCCTGCACGGACATCGACACGTTCAGGCGCGAACTCGTGATGGCAATTGAAAACTACTGGGTCGATCAGAACCTCAACTACTGCCACCATCACGTTCCGGGCTGGACGCCGCCGGAGAACACCGCAAGCATCGACTATCGCGATTCGTCGGCGGGCAGCACCAGCGGCGGCTCGGCCGATCCGCATTCGCCGAAAATGACCTGCACCGCGCAGCGCGGCGCGGACGGGTCGCAGAGTGTCCAGACGTCCACGGCGCAAACGCCGCCCGCCATCACGTCGGCGCTGATGTGGAACGGCGCGGACTGCTCCAACTTCACGTCGTGGGTCTACAACTTCGCGGGACTGGCGACCAATCAGTTGTCTGGAGCGATCGGCGTGCAGGCGTGCAGCACGCCGTCTTCGGGTGTGGATCCGCTGACGGGCGTACTGCTCGACATCAACCGCGGCAATCTGACGACGATGGAGCAATACCTGCTGCCCGGCGATCTGCTTTACGTGACACAAAAGGACACGGTAGGCAGTGGCACGTTCGCCGCCGATTACAAGCTCGCACACGTCATCACGTGGACGGGTAAGCGCTTCAGCGATCTACAGGCCGGTGCCGACCGCGCGAAGTATGACCTGAGCCGCATCGGCCAGCCGGATTCGCGGCTTGGAGGCGACTTCCTGGCGCTGCTGGGCCCGACCGACACCGCCGCGAACCTGGGACAGCCCGGACACGACCCGTGGATGATCATCGACAGCCATTACGCCGGTCCCGCATATCGTCCGTTTCTCGGCTGGTATGCGGAGCGCCTGTCGCATGTGCGGCGCATTGTCGGGGCCAATGCGGCCACAACCGATCCGCACCTCGCCGCCTACGTGATCAAGCCTTTGCCGCAGACGAGGAAAGGCTGGCTGACGCTTGCCTCCAGGCAAGCGGGTTCGACGGCTACGAGTGGTTATCGGCTTATCTATCAGACGAGCGGCACGCAGTCGTGCTATCAGGCTGGGACGCCGTGAGGTTGCGAGGGGTTTGGCGGGGTTTGGCGGGGTTTGCTCGGGAGGGAGTTGTGATGGTGGTGCGGTGTGTGTCGATGTCGTGAGTTGGATGCGGGGACTCCGTGGAAGATTTTAAGGTGTGTCGTGCCGCGGATGCGGAGTGGGCACGTTGTTTCTGTTGATGTCGGGCGCGAGGGTTCGGGCCGGTTTGTTCCACTTGCGGCGCGGTTGATTGCTTTTCGGCGGCTGTCGCATGGATCTTCCATGCGCGTCCTCAGTCCAGCATCTTCAGTCAGGCAACCGGTATCGCCTTTGCGCGCGACGCTCTCACCGCCAAATGTACAGGACGAGACTAGCTATGAGGTGCAGACCAAGCTAATACACATGATGTCCCTCGTTTGAATTTCAGAATGGGATCCGTACGCTGTCCATCGCAACGAAACGCGCCAGTCAGTCCCCCTCATCCTTGGAGTCGTCGTTCGGATACGACGGATCGGTGGTCGCTATCTTGCCCTTTAAATACTGGATGCGCGAGTGATATGCGTTCAGCAAGCACGCGTTGTCGTTGCATACGTTCCGCACCTTCCTGATCCAGTTGATTTGGTCCAGCCGAACAGGATCCTGATACGAAATCTCCTTTGAGTCAGTCAGTAGCATCGCGATGTAACCACGATTAACCGTCGCGTCCAGCTTGACCAGGTCCGGATTCTTGCAGATGAGATGCTCGACATTCGTGTTGGCTTTCGTGCAATCGAAACTTTGCTCGGCATTCGTGGGCGCGTGCGTCTGACGCTCGAACACATAGGCCCAGGAGCCATCTAGCAGTACCATTTCATCCGGCGAACTGTAGATCATTGCCGAACGTAATCCTGAGCAGAGCGGCGCGTCAGCCTCGCCGAGAATATAAGTATCGGTTAGCACATCACCTTTCGCACGAAACTTGGTGCTCAGAAAAGCATTGAATTTATTTCGCGAGCCGAATGAGTGGGAGATGACCGGGTCGACGTAGAAGTTCACCCTCTTATTGACTTTCACGCTGCAATCGTGGCCGTTATAGTGAAACATGAACGCGTTGCCGTTGAATGTCAGAAATCCCGCTGTCAGCGGATTGACTGGAAATGGGAGATTGTGTGAGTCGTGTCCTTGCTCGAATTGCGCAGCCCCTGTCATTCGATATATGTCTTGGGCTACCGCGTAGATCGGCAACAGAAGTGCCGACATCACGAGAAGCAGACACAGCTTAAGTTTCTTCATGGCTTATATAAACATCGTTCGTTTAGTGGTTTGAATTGTAAGTGCCCAAGCAGAACATGTCGTACTCTCGTTCTCGCCGCGTCCTGTTTTCGATATCCAGAAACTCGACGGGGGCACCGGTATAGTCTCCGCTATTAAGTTTTCGACATAGACTGGGGGCCTTGCTGAGGCTGCCCATGTTAAAGGCGAGCGAAACAAGCGCATCGTATTCATGCTGATAAAGCGGTACGCTGATTGCATTCTTGACACGTCCCTCGATCACTGCGATGTCATTGTTGAACAACGTCTGTGATTCAGCGATGGTTATCTTGCTCGACATCGCGACGTGTCCATTTGCGGCGCAACATATGGCGGGTATCGGCACCGACGTTCACGCGCCCGGTATCGCCTGTCGCGCCGGTGCGGAAAGTGCCGATGCCCGCAACCTGGATCGCGACGGTGCCCGATGTACCGACGATCTTCGCCAGGTCGAGCTGCGCGGCACTCGCCGGGTCCTGCAGGAAGTCCGGGTTTTCGACCTCGGTTTCTACGATGTATTCGAACAGCTCGCCCACCGCCTCGCGTCCGCGCAGACTGCGGACCGTCAGCATCGGCTCACGGGTTTCGATGCATTTCCGGCTGCGGTAATCGACGCCGACGATTTCTGGAAGCGCGGCACCGCTGAACGTGAGGGAGCGCGTTTGCGTCGTCCACCGGGTCATGCTTGCCTCGCGTCAGCGGGTCGGGGAATCGTGGGAAGCGGCTCGTCCGCCCATTGCGTCCGCGCATCGCCGGTCGTGTCCGGCGTACTCGGCTGGATAAGCCACGACATTGTGAGCCCCCTCCAAAAGTTATGTTTCATATGCCGCCGGCTGTCCAGACATTTTGGAATCCTACTAAATGTCTCTACGACGCCCCCCTTTCCAGTGTTGGCTCGCCTTTGCATGTTTGAATCGACCCCGGCCTTTACCGCTTAGCAGCCACCAGCAGAAGGCAACATCAACCCAAACGCTCGCCCACTAAAAACGACCTATGGACGCGGCCACTCACCTATTCGCGCCCGAATCACTCTAGAACAGATCCAATCCCATCCGCACGCTGAAGCCAACCACCCCTGCAAATTCAGAAAATTCGCCACGGCATCGTCCGAAAATCTGACGCCACACAAGATTGATCGCCATCAACCACCGCTACACGACGACCCACGACACATTGCGCACCACTCCAGCGCAGAACGCCGAAACCCTCGCGACTGAAAAAACAGCGCCCACCGCCGCCAAAATTTCAAACCTTACAAAGCGCAACTACAAGCCGCGCCCACTGACAAGCGAAAACGGCTGACAGCAGCGCCCGCCGCGCCATGGAATGCCACTTGCATCCGCATATACCCACTGACAGCCGCACGGACCACCATGAGTGAACCTGACCCGATAGAATCCGATCTGCTCGATGCGCCGTCGCCGTCGCCGTCGCGAGACACCGCCGACGCGCCGCCCGCCGTCCCGAACGGCGAGGTGATGGACACCCGCACGACCTGCGAATGGATTCTGAAGGCGCACCGCGCGAGCGTGTTGATCGACGCCGCCTCCTACTACGCGGTGTTGCGCGAGATGATTCCGCGCGCACGTCATTCGATTTTCATCCTGGGATGGGATATCGACAGCCGCATCGAACTCGTCCCCGGCGGCGTCGACGACGGCTTTCCGCCTAAACTCTCCGAGTTCCTGTGCGCCGTGCTCGACGCGAATCCGCAGTTGCGCATCTATCTGCTCGGCTGGGATTTCGCGATGCTGTACGCATTCGAGCGCGAATGGCTGCCGTCCTACAAGCCCGCGTGGCACGCGCATCGGCGCCTCTGGTTCCGGCTGGACGGGCGTCATCCGCTGGGTGCGTCGCATCACCAGAAAATCGTCGTGATCGACGACAGCCTCGCGTTCACCGGCGGCATCGACCTCACCGGTTCGCGTTGGGACACGCCCGAACATCGGCCGGACGATCCGCTGCGCAAAAATCTCGGCAAGACGAGTTACGAGCCGATGCACGACGCGCAACTGATGTTCGACGGCCCCGCTGCCGCCGCCATCGCGCATCTGGCCCGCGAACGCTGGCGCCGCTCGCGCCGCAGCAGCAAGGCCGGACGGCCGTTCAACGGCAAGCCGCCGCCGCGAACCGATTTGTGGCCGTCGCGCATCGAACCCGATTTCGCCGATATCGACCTGGGCATTTCGCTCACCGAGCCTGCGTACGACGGCAGACCCGCGATCCAGCAGGTGAAGGCGTTGCATCTGGCTACCGTGGCCGCCGCGCGTCGCAATATTTATGTCGAGAATCAGTATTTCACGGCCAATTCGGTCGGCTCGGCGCTGCAAAAACGCATCGCTGAAGAAAACGGCCCCGACCTTGCGGTTGTCTGCCCTTACCGGCAAAGCGGTTGGCTCCAGGAAGCGACAATGGGCGTTCTGCGTGCGCGTCTGCACAAGCTGCTTGAGGCCGCGGACCGCAACGGCCGCTATGCCATGTATGCGCCGGCCGTCGATGCGCCGAACGGCCGGTTCATCAACGTGCACAGCAAGATCATGATTGCCGACGACCGTTTGCTCGTGATTGGCAGTGCCAATCTGAACAATCGGTCGATGGTGCTCGACTCCGAGTGCTGCATCGTGATCGACGCGCGCGACAATCCGCTCAGGCAAGCAGCGATTGCACGCATTCGGAACCGGTTGCTCGCCGAACATCTCGATTCGAGCGAGGCAGACGTGGAGCAGGCGCTCGCGCGCCATGGGCGTCTCAACGCGGCCATCGCGAGCCTGAAAGGACATTCGGCGCGCACGCTTGTACCGTTGACGCCGGAGGTGCCGCCCGAGCTACGCGACATCGCCGATCGGGTTCATGTTCTCGATCCCGAAGCGCCGATCGAGGCCAATGAACTGCTCGCGCAATTCCTGCCCGAGCCCACGCGTCGTCCCGTCATCGCGAAGCTGCTGGTGCTCGGCGCGCTCGCGCTCGGCGTCGTCGCGCTGACCATTGCCTGGCGCTTCACGCCGTTCGGTCATGAGTTGACCTTCGCCAAACTGACCGCCGACGCACAACGGCTCGCCGCAACGCATTTCGGTCCGATTGCCGTAGTCGCGATGTACGCAGTGGCCGCTCTGCTGTCAGTGCCGGTCACCTTGCTGATCGCCGTAACCGGGCTGGTGTTCGGCGCGGTAGCCGGGGCCGCCTACGCGCTCGCCGGGACGCTGATCGCCGCGGCGGCGGGCTGGGCCGCGGGCGCCTGGCTCGGTCGCGACGCCGTGCGCGAACTGGCTGGCGAACGCCTGAACCAGCTCAGCGAACGGCTGCGCAGCAAAGGGCTGGTCGCAATGATCCTGCTGCGGCTCGTGCCGGTTGCGCCGTTTTCGATCGTGAATCTCGCGGCGGGCGCATCGCATATCCGCTTCTGGGACTTCATGGCGGGCACTGCGATCGGCATGGCGCCAGGCGTGGTGCTCGCGACGTCGTTCGCCCGTCAACTGGTGACGGCGCTCACGCATCCGACGCCGCTTTCCTTGCTGCTCGTCGCCGCGATCGGCGTCGCACTCGTCTCGATGTCGCTTGTCCTGCGGCGCGTGCTGATGAGGCGCCAATGACCGGCCGCGCGAACGATACAGTGACGCTCGACGAAGCGCAGCCGGCGCCGCGTGTGCGAACGATGCCGGCACATTCGAGCGATGCGGGCGAGCCGCTGCGCATCGCCACGTACAACATTCACGGGGCCGTGGGCACGGACGGCAAACGCTCGGCGGCCCGTATCGCGCAAGTGATCACGGCTCTTAAGGCGGATGTGGTCGCGTTGCAGGAAGTGCCGCTCGGCGGCGCGGCGAGCATCGACGTGCTCCGTGAATTGCAGGATCTGACCGGCATGCACGCGGTGCCGGGGCCGACGCTCGACGGTCCCGACCGGCGCTTCGGCAACGCGGTGCTGACGAATCTCCCGGTACGAGCCGTGCGCACGCTTGACCTGTCGTTCGGCAGCCGGGAAGCGCGCGGCGCGCTCGACGTCGACATAGAAACGGGCCGTGGCGTGATGCGCATTGTCGCGACGCATCTGGGCCTGTCGGCGCGCGAACGCCGCGCGCAGGTGCGGCTGCTGCTGGAAGCGTTCGATACGCCCGATCTCCCCGTCATCCTGCTCGGCGATCTGAATGAATGGTTCGTTTGGGGATGGCCGCTGCGCGCGCTTCTCACGCGTTTCGGGCGGGTGGCCGCGCCGCGCACGTTTCCTTCGCGCTTTCCGACTTTTGCACTGGACCGCGTGTGGGTGCATCCGGCCGCGCGTCTCGTCGATATCGAGGTGGATCGGAGCAAGCCCGCGCGAATCGCGTCGGATCATCTGCCGCTCGTCGCGCGCGTGCTGCGCTGAGCCGGTCCGCCGTTCGCAACGGTTGCAGGCGAGGCCCGATGGAACGGCGCGTGCTGCGTCTGCGGTACGCATTGCACGCAAATGTCGTTCGTGCGCCGTTTCGAACGACTCCAGCCAAGGAGATGACCCCATGACCGACCACCAGGACGCTTCTTCCTCTTCTTCGAACAACGACCCCGCCACGCCGCCCTCGCCGAACACGCCTTCGCAAGAGGGGTTGTCGGGGCCGGGGCCGGCTCAGCCACGAGCGGTGCCGACGTCGGCGCCGGGCACACCGCGCACGCCGGGCGGCAATCGGCTCAACGCAATCGACGAAGCCGATGCCGACAAGGTCGTGCCAAAAAGTCCGAAAGAGACGCAACTGCGCGACGCGACCTCGCCGCCGGGCGCGGGCAGTCACAGCGTCGACGACGATGGCTCGCCGCCCAAGCCGTTATAAGCACGCGGCGCTGCCTGACGCGCCGACGCCCCGACGCCCCGACGCGTCAGGCTTCGATCTTCGATATGACCGCGGTTGCCGGATCGTACCGATAGCCCTTCTGTTCGAGGCGCTCGGCGAGTGTGGCGCTGATGAGCTTTTGCTGCGCGTCGCGCGACACCAGATCGTGGTCCGGCTTCAGCCGTTCAAGCTCGGACGACAGCCGTCGTAGAAGCGCGACTTCCGCCGCGCTGCGCGCGTCGAGGAAGGTCACCTTCTGATTCGTTGCGCTGAGCCGCTGCTTGAGTTCCTTGGCGTGCGCGACCCACTGCTCGGCCAGCGTACGAAGTTCGCTGTACGCCTTCTCGTGCGCCTTCGCCTGAGTGGACATCTGACGGCGCAGCGACGCGATTTCGTCGGCCATTACCGCTTCCTTCGATTCGGAGACCGGCGACAGGCGATCCGGCGACGGGCTATCCGGCGACAGGGGCTGTTGCTGCGCCTGTTCCAGTCGCTGCGCATGTGCTGTTTCGAGTTCGGCAAGCTGGCGCTCAAGGTCTGCGGCGCGCTGTTCGGCGGCCTCTGCGCGGCTCGCCGCCGACGATGCCTGCTCCGCCAGCCGGCTAGTCTCCGCCGTCGCGGTCGCATTGGCTTCGCTCAGGGCGACGAGTTGTTCACGGGCGGCATCGAGTTCCTGCTGTACACGTTCGACCTCGGCGCGCTGGGCGGCTGCTTCGTCGCCGTGAGCCGAGTTCGCCTCGCGGTGTGCCGCCAGTTCGGCGCGGGCCTGATCCAGTTCTGTCTGCAACGCGGCAAGCTGCGCGAGGCTTTCGCTTGCCTGTAACGCGGCGTCCTGCGCACGCGACGACGCCGCGCTGGATTCGACCGCCCATTTCTGCACTTCGCGTGCGTGTGTCTGACCGGCTTCACCGAGCGTGACCGCCTCGTGGCGCGCGGCATCGCGCTCTTCAATAAGACGCGCGATCTCCTCGTCCTTGGCGACAGCGGCGTTGCTCAACGCTTCGCGCGCCTGACGTTCTTCGTTCAGGGATGTTTCGACGGCTTGCAGCCTGGCTTGTGCTGCCGACGCGCGTTCTTCAGCCTCTGCAATGCGTGCTTGCGCCGCCGAAGCATGTTCCTCGGCGCTTTCTTCAGCGTGGGCAATGCGCGCTTGCGCTGTCGACGCACTCTCTTCGGCTTCTGCGGCTCGCGCCGCCGCACCGGCTGCACGCTCCTCTGCCTCTGCAATGCGCGCCTCTGCTGCCGAGGCGCGTTCCTCGGCCTGCGCGATGCCCGCTTGCGCCGCTAATGCGCGTTCGTCAGCCTCTGCCACGCGCGCTTGCGCGGTCGTTGCGCGCTCTTCGGCTTGCGCGACACGCGTCTCTGCCGTGGCTGCCAGTTCGTCTGCCTGTGCAACACGCGCCTCTGCTGCCGCCGCACGCTCTTCCACTTCCCTGATGCGCCGTTCGGCGTCCGCTGTCCGCTCTTCGGCCTGGGCGACCTGCGCCTCTGCATTCGAAGACCGCTCCTCGGCCTCTACAACCCGCAATTCCGCAGTCGAAGCCCGCTCCTCAGCCTGTGCAACCCGCGCCTCCGCAGTCGAAGCCCGTTCCTCGGCCTGTGCCACATGCGCTTCCGCGGTCGAAGCCCGCTCTTCGGCCTCCACGACACGCGCCTCCGCAGCCGCCGCACGCTGCTCGGCCTCGGCGATGCGCGCCTCGGCCGCCGCTTCGCGCTCCTCGGTCTGGGCCACGCGCGCTTCCGCCTCCGCGGTGCGGTCCTCGAGTTCGGCGACGCGCTCCTCAGCAGCTTTCGCCCGGTCCCTCAACCCCGACAGTTCCGTCGCGAGGCGATTCACCGCGTCTTCCGAGATGCTCAGCGCGTTCGTGAGCGTCGCGACGCGCTCGCGCGCCAACTCGGCTTCGGCCAGCGTGTTCTGATATTCGACTAGCGCCTCGTCGCGCTCCGCGGCAATCGCACCGGCGTGCTCACTTGCCACGACAAGACGCTGATTGACGACGCGCTCGGCTTCCTCGCGGGCGCTCGCCCACACGTTGCCCGCTGCGTTCAGCATGGTTTGGGCAACGTCTTCCGGCAAGCCGGCCGCGACAGGCGCAGCCTCCGGCGCGGGTTGCCGCGCCGCGCGCCAGCGCTCCAGAGCCGCGGACACGGCGACGATCGAGCCGCTGCGCACCTCTGTCCAGACCGCCAGCGCCGAAACTTTCTTGCCTTCGCCAACCATGCGGTCTGCAATGTGAGCCACCCGTTCATCGGTGACGGTGTCTGTTTCCATGGACATGAACGCCTCGAAATTCAAAGTAAGCAGGCGGAGATCAGGCCTTCCGCGCCGTCGGTAGTGGGCGGTATTTTACCGGGCAATTCCGGCAGGCCCCGAATGCGGCGCCCGCCGTGTTGCGTTCGTGCTTCATTGTCAGTTGCCGCTATAAACGACTTTCCAGACGACGTTACCCACGTCGTCGGCGACATACAACGCGCCCGCCTTGTCGACGGCCACACCGACCGGCCGCCCCAACGCATGCCCGTCCGCGCTCAGGAAGCCGCTGAGAAACGTCTCTGGCATCCCTGCTGGCCGCCCGTCGGCGAACGGCACGAAAATGACCTTATAGCCGCTATGCTGCTTGCGATTCCATGACCCATGCTGGCCGACAAATGCGCCGCCCCAGTAGTGCCGGGGAAAACTTTTGCCGGTATAGAACGCCAGTCCGAGCGACGCGGTGTGGTTGCCAAGCGCATAGTCCGGCGTGAGCGCGCTCGCCACCTTGTCGGGGCGCTGCTCCTTCACGCGCGTATCGACATGTTGCCCATAGTAGCTATAGGGAAATCCGTAGAAGCCGCCGTCTTTCACCGCGGTCATGTAGTCGGGCACGAGGTCGTCGCCCAGTTCGTCGCGCTCGTTGACCGCGGCCCACAGGGCGCCGCTATCGGGTTGCCAGTCCATCCCGTTCGGATTGCGAAGGCCCGACGCGAATACGCGCGACTGCCCGCTCGCAAGCGTCAGTTCCAGGATGAGCGCTCGACCCTCTTCGGCCTGAATGCCGTTCTCCGCGACGTTGCTATTCGAGCCGACCGTGACATACAGGCGCTGTCCATCGCGGCTCGCCACGACGTTCTTGGTCCAGTGATGATTGATCGGCCCCGCCGGCAGGTCGGCTATCTTCTCGGGCGTCGCAGTGATCTGCGTGTCGCCGGCGTGATACGGAAAGCGCAGCAGCGCGTCGGTATCGGCGACGTAAAGGTAGTCGCCGACGAGCGCCATGCCGAACGGCGAGTGAAGCCCCGAGAGAAACACGCTGCGGCTTTGTGCGCTATCGCCCTCGCCGTGCAGCAGCACGATCCGGTCGGGGCTCGGCACGCCCGCGCCCGCGCGCTTCATCACCTGCTTCATCACCTGTTTGCGGATCCAGCCGACAATGCCCTGATCCTCGTCGTGCTGAGCTGGGGCATTGCTCTCGGCGACCAGCAGATCGCCGTTCGGCAGCGGATACACCCAGCGCGGATGGTCGAGCCCGCTCGCGAACGCCGTCACCTTGAAGCCTTGCGGCGCAACGGGCACGCTTTGGCTGTCGCGCGCCTGAACGGGTGCGATGTTCACTGTCGGGAACAGCGACGTTTGCGGTGTGGGCAGTGGCGGATGCGGGCCCAGCCCGGTGTCTCCGATATCGACCGCACCGGACGCACAGGCCGCGAGGCTTAAAGTGAGAGTCAGCGAGAGACCCAGTGCGAGCATCCCGGCAGACCTGCTCAGGCGCGCTTTGCTACATCCGGCGTCGTGATTATTCATTGCATTCGCCTTGCATGTTGCGGACTCCGTAACTGTGTCTAGATCTCGCTGCGCCTCAACAGATAATCGAGCCCGCCGACCCGATACCATCGGTAGCCATACGGTTCGAGTACGACCGCGTGACGGCCGTCGTCCTGCTCCTCGCTGTGCTCGTCGGAGAGAAGGTTGATGAGCCGGTTCTGGCCCGGCTCGTTGCAGCCGGAGCGGAATTTCACCGTGCAGGCCTCCGCGCCGAAGTTGTGCAGGCACAGAACCGAGTTGTTACGCCAGTCGAAACGAAGCGCAAGTACGTCGCTTCGCGACGTGCGCAGCACGTCGAAGTCGCCCCAACTGATTTCGGGCACCTCGCGGCGCATGCGGATCATGCGTTCCATCCAGTTCAGAAACGAGTTCGGATCGCGCCGCTGGCTCGCCACATTCACACGCTCAAAGCCGTAAGCGCCGCCGGTTATCACGCGGCAAGGCGGCTTCGCATGCTTCGTGAAACCGCCTTCCGGTTCCGTCGACCATTGCATTGGCGTGCGCGCGCATTCGCGCTCGGGTAGCCGCAAGTCGTCGCCCATCCCGATCTCGTCGCCGTAACGGAAAACGGGCGTGCCGGGCAAGGTCAGCATCAGGCTGTAGGCAAGCTCGAGCCGCCGCCTGTCGCCCGCGAGCATCGGAGCGAGCCTGCGCCGAATGCCGCGCTCGTACAGTTGCATGTCGGGCTCGGGCGCGAACGCCGCAAACACGGCCTCGCGCTGTTCGGGCGTGAGACGGCCGAGATCGAGTTCGTCGTGATTGCGCAGGAACACGCCCCACTGCGCAGTCGCCGGGCGTGGTCTGGTCGCCGTGAGCGCCTTTTTCAACGGTGCAGTGTCGCCGGTCGCAAGCGCATAGAACGTGTTCTGATTGAGCTGGAAGTTGAACATCATCTGCAGGCGTTCGCCTTCGTCGCCGAAATACTCAAGATCGGTATCCGGCAGCACGTTGGCTTCCGCGAGAATGATCGCGTCGCCCTGACGCCATTGCAGGAACTCGCGAAACTCGCGCAACATGTCGTATTGCTCGACGGGCTCGCGCACCTTCGGGCCTTTCGTGGCGATGACGAAAGGCACGGCGTCCATGCGGAATCCCGACACGCCGAGCTGAATCCAGAAGCCCATGATCTTCAGCAATTCGGCTCGCACGTACGGATTCGCGGTGTTCAGGTCAGGCTGGAATTCGTAGAAGCGATGGAAATACCAGCGCTTCGCCTGCTTGTCGAAAGTCCACGTCGATTTCTGCACGCCGGGAAACACCACGCCGTCTTTCGCATTCGGCGGCTGCTTGTCGGACCAGACATACCAGTCGCGATACTGCGAATCGGGATCGCTGCGTGCTTCCCGGAACCAGGGGTGCTGATCGGACGTGTGATTGACCACGAGGTCGATCATCACGCGCAAGCCGCGCTCGCGGCACGCATGCGTGAACTCGGAAAAGTCGCCAAGCGTGCCGTACTTCGGATCGACGTTGTAATAGTCGGAGATGTCGTAGCCATTGTCGCGGCCCGGCGAAGGCTGGAAAGGCATCAGCCAGATCGTCGTGACTCCGAGCCCTTGCAGGTAGTCGAGCCGTCGCAGAAGGCCCTGAAAATCGCCGACGCCGTCGCCGTTCGCGTCCATGAACGTGCCCACCGAAAGGCAATAGACGATGGCGTTCTTGTACCAGAGATCGTTGAGCATGCGGTCTTTGAGTGGCACCAAAACAATCGATCGTTGAGGGAAATTGCAATGTCGGAACTGGCATGGTGGCAACGCGGGGTGATCTATCAGGTCTATCCGCGCTCGTTTCAGGACAGCAACGGCGACGGCATCGGCGATCTCGCCGGCATCACTTCGCGTCTTCCGTATCTCGCCGGGCTGGGCATCGACGCAGTCTGGCTTTCGCCGATCTACCCGTCGCCCATGGCCGACTTCGGCTACGACGTCGCCGACTACTGCGATATCGACCCGATGTTCGGCACCCTCGGCGACTTCAAGCAATTCGCGGACCGGGCTCACGAACTGGGCCTGAAGGTGCTGCTCGACTTCGTGCCGAACCATTCGTCGGACCGGCACCCATGGTTCGAGGAAAGCCGCTCGTCACGCGAGAACCCCAAACGCGACTGGTATTTGTGGCGCGATCCCGCGCCCGATGGCGGCCCGCCGAACAACTGGCTGAGCCGCATGGGCGGCTCCGCGTGGGAGTGGGACGAGCGCACCGGCCAGTACTACTACCACGCGTTTCTGCGCGAACAGCCGGATCTGAACTGGCGCAATCCGCAGGTTCGCCGGGCTATGGACGACGTGTTGCGGTTCTGGCTCGATCGCGGTGTGGACGGTTTTCGCGTCGACGTGCTGTGGCTGCTGATCAAAGACTCGCAGTTTCGCGACAACCCGCCAAATCCCGCGTATGAGCCGGGCCAGCCGGAGCATCATCGGCAATTGCAGACCTACACCGAAGACCAGCCCGAAGTGCATGAGATCGTACGTTCCATGCGTGCGACGCTCGACGAGTACGGAGAGCGCGTATTGATCGGCGAAATTTATCTGCCCGTTCCACAACTCGTCAGGTACTACGGCGCGAACGGCGATGGCGCGGACATGCCGTTCAACTTTCAGTTGCTCAATGCGGCGTGGAATGCGGGCGAAATCGCACGCATGATCCGCGATTACGACAGCGCATTGCCCGTACATGCCTGGCCCAACTGGGTGCTGGGCAACCACGACAATCCGCGCGTGGCGTCGCGCGTAGGAGCGGCGCAGGCACGCGTGGCGGCCGTACTGCTGCTGACGCTCCGAGGCACGCCGACGCTCTACTACGGCGATGAAATCGGCATGACCGACGGCGAGATTTCGCCCGATCGGGTGCAGGACCCGGCCGAGATCCGGCAGCCCGATATTGGCCAGGGACGCGATCCGGAGCGCACGCCGATGCAGTGGGATGCCGCGCTGCCGGGCGCCGGTTTTACAAACGGCAGGTCATGGTTACCGATCTCGACAGATACCAGCGTGCGCGCGCAGGACGGCGACCCATCGAGCATGCTGTCGCTGTATCGCCGGCTACTCGAGTTGCGGCGCAGCAATGCGGCGCTCGTGCAGGGCGCGATCGAAAACGTCGCCGCTTCGGGCGATGTGCTCACTTTTGAGCGTCACTATCGCGGTCAGCGGTTATTTATCGCGCTGAATATGGGTGCAGCGGATGCGGTAATGCAGCCGCGTTCAGGTGTGGTGCTGTTATCGACGCTCGCGGGCCGCGAGGGGCAGGCACTCCCTGGAAGCGGTTATCGTCTGGCCGGTTCGGAGGCGATCATTGCCGCTATCTGAGCTTCATATCGACTCGCCCGCGCGCACCCTCTTTCGCTGCAGGCCGAAGCGTCGTTAAGGCTTCATCCATCCCCGCGCTGCTGCCCCGCACCGCCCGCCATGCGCTTTGACTCAGGGTAAATACCGCTTAGTCCCGGCGCCGTACGCTCCGTTAATTCATTCATGGCAGCGACGCCGGTCTTCAGAGCATGAGCGCTTGACGGGCCCGCGATCAAACGTTGCCGGCGTTGTCATTCACGGGCCTTCTCGGTGAAAACGAATCTGTCGGAAGCCATTGTCGAGCGGATCAATAGCGGTGTTTTTTCGGTAGACCGCGAGTTGCGCATCCTCACGTGGAATCGCTTCATGCACTCGCACAGCGGACGTTCAGCGCAGTCCGTGGTCGGCGAAAACCTGCTCGACACTTTCCCGGAATTGCCGCGGCAGTGGCTTCAAAGAAAGATCGAGGGCGTGTTCGTATTAGGCACGCCCGCTTACTCGTCGTGGGAGCATAGGCCGTATCTGTTCCGCTTCGAGCACTCGCGCCCGATCACCGGCACGATCGACGCAATGCGCCAGAACTGCAGTTTCATTCCAATCGAGGATGAGCACGGCGAAGTGGTCGCGGTCGGCGTCGCGATTGTCGATACGACCGATGTCTGCATCGCGTACGGCGAGCTTCAGGACCGCGAGAAGGCGGTCACCAGCGCACTCGCCGAATTGACCGAGCGCAACGAACAGCTCACCTCGCTCAACGAGAAACTGGAGCACGCGCACCAGCAATTGCTGCAATCGGAAAAACTCGCCGCGATTGGTCAACTCGCGGCGGGTGTCGCGCATGAGATCAACAATCCGGTCGGCTTCGTGCTGTCGAATCTGAACACGCTCGACGGTTATGTGAAGACGCTGATCCGCTATGCAGCGGATATCGAGCGCATGGTAAGCGACACTGCGCCCGCACTGAAGAACGATATGCGCGCACTCGCGGAACAGGCGGACCTCGACTATTTGCTCGGCGATGCGCCGACGCTCGTACAGGAGTCGAGAGAAGGACTCGCACGCGTGCGCACGATAGTGGTCGATCTGCGCGACTTCTCGCGCATCGACAGCACGCATGTGTGGGAACGCGCCGACATTCACCGCTGCATCGAATCGACGCTGAACATCGTCCATAACGAAGTGAAGTACTGCGCGCATCTCGTCCGCGACTATGCGCAGATTCCGCTCGTGCACTGCATCCCCTCGCAGATCAGCCAGGTGGTGCTCAATCTCGTGGTGAACGCCGCGCAGGCCTACGGCAGCAATCACGAGCAGCACGGCGCGCCGCTCGGCACGATCACGGTACGCACCGGCGTCGATCCAGCCGATGCGTCACGCGTGTGGTTCGAAGTTGCCGACGCGGGATGCGGAATTCCGCCCGAGCACCTGAAACGAATCTTCGACCCGTTCTTTACGACGAAGCCCGTTGGTCAGGGGACCGGCCTCGGTTTATCGGTGACCTATGGAATCGTCAACGCGCATCGCGGCACGATTTCGGTGGCCAGCACCGTAGGCCGGGGCACAACGTTTCGCGTGACGCTGCCGGTCGATGGCGCCTTGCGCGAAGAAGCCGCCAATCCCGATGTGCTTGCGCAAACCGGTCCGGTGGAGCAAATCGCGCCGACAGCGCAGTTACCGGCAGCCACGTGAGGTGATTCCATGCCATTGCCCGTCCTCGTAGTCGACGATTCGACGCTCGCCCGCAAGCTCTTGATCCGCTCGCTGCCCGAGGGCTGGGACATCGAAATTACTCAGGCATCCGATGGAGCGGCCGCCCTCGACCTTTATCGCGCGGGCAAGGCCGCGGTGATGTTTCTCGATCTGACCATGCCGGTAATGAACGGCTTCCAGGTGCTCGAAGCGATCCAGCACGAAGGACTCGACACATTCGTGATCGTCGTGTCGGCGGACGTGCAGTCCGGCGCTGTCGAGCGCGCAAAGGCGCTCGGCGCGATCGGCTTTGTTGCCAAGCCGGTATCGCCCGAGGCGATCCGGCCGATTCTCGCGGAGTACGGTCTCCATGAATGAACAGACTCTGAACGAAGACCAGCGCGACGCGTTGCAGGAAATCTGCAACGTCGGCATGGGCAAGGCCGCCGCTGCGCTGGCACAACTGCTCGGCGCGTTCGTTACGCTTGCGGTGCCTGATATCCGGCTCGTCGGCGTCGACCAGTTGCGCGTCTTGCTGAGCCCACAGGGCGACGGCGAACTGCCGCCCGTGCGCCAGGCGTTCCAGTCCGACATATCCGGCGAAGCGATCGTGCTCGTCGGCAAAGACGGTCAGCGCGAACTGCGGCAACTGATGGGACATGACGCCGGCGACCCCGACACGCAGGTTGAAGTGCTGTGCGACATCACGAACCTGCTGGTCGGCGCATGTGTGCGAAGCGTCTTCGAGCAGCTGGGGTGGCATATCTGCTTCTCGCAACCCACGTTGTTGCCGCCTTCCGGGACCAAGCAAGGCGGACTGGTGCCTGGCGGCCGGTGGCAGATGGCGCTGTTGCTGGAGATTCACTTCACGATGGAGGAAGGCGGCTTCGGCGCGCGCATGGTGCTGCTGCTGCCGGATGCGGCCATTCGCGGAATGATGGAAGCGCTCGACCACTTTCTCGAAGCGCTGTAGTTCGGGCTAATGATGCAACGCGCGCTGCGACGCGAAAATAATCGATGAGGATGACCATGTCTGACCTACAGGCAACCGGCAATTCGACGATCCCCGCCGACCCGTGCATTCAAGCTCTTAATGCCGGCACCTCGCCCGTGCCCACGCTGTTGCTGGTGGACGACGAGCCCGGCGTGATTTCGTCACTCAAACGCTTGCTGCGGCCGCTCAAATACGAGGTGCTCAGCGCTAACAGCGGCGCGGAAGCGCTTACCCTGCTCGAATCCGCGCAGGTGGACGTGATCATCTCCGACATGCGCATGCCGAACATGGACGGCGCCGAATTCCTGTCGCGCTCGCGAGCCGTTGCGCCAGATACGATCCGCATCCTGCTTACCGGCTATTCAGAGGTCGAGGCGGTCGTGCGCGCTGTCAACGAAGGTCATGTCTATCACTATCTGCACAAGCCCTGGGACGATCAGGATCTGCTGTTGACGGTTCAGCGCGCGCTGGAACAACTCGCTTTGCAACGCAAGGCCGAGCGGTTAACGTTGCTGTTGCAGGAGCAGAACGACAAGCTGTCGTCGTTCAACATGGAGCTCGAACGCGAGGTTCACGCGCGCACTGAAGAGATCCGCCAGACCGTCATGTTTCTCGAAGGTGCCGAGCACGACCTGAAAAGCAACTTCCTGACGATGGTGAAGGTGTGCGCGAACATGGTCGAAATGCGCTGCGGCCTGCCCGGCCATTCGGCACGAATCGGGGAGACCGCGAGGCAGATCGGCGCGGCGCTCGGCCTGAGCGACTACGCGTGCAACGAACTGCTCATGGCGGGCTTGCTGCACGGTATCGGCAAGCTATTTCTGCCCGACGCGTTGCTGAAAACGCCGATCGCGAAGCTGCAACCGCAGGAAGCGAAGCTGTACCAGCTTCATCCGCTGCATGGCCAGATGGCGCTCACGCCTGTTTCGCAATTGAGCACAGTGCAAACCATGATCCGCCACCAGTACGAGCGTTACGATGGACGCGGTACGCCCGATGGCCTCGTCGGCGGATTGATTCCGTTGGGCGCGCGCGTGCTTGCTTTGGCGCGCGACGCCGAAGACTTGCGCATCGGCGTAATTGCACCGCAAAAGATGAGCGACGCGCAGATCATTTCCACAGTGCGCGCGCAGACGGGTATTCGCTACGACCCCGCGATTGCGGAGAAGTACATCGAGTTGCTGATGCAGCATGCCGAATTGACGCCCGAAGGCGTGCCCGACCGCGTGGATGCCTCGAATCTGAAGGAAGGGATGAAACTCGCCGACGATCTGCGCACGTCGCGCGGCACGCTGCTGATGACAAAAGGCAAAGTACTTTCCGCCGAGCAGGTCGCGCAAATCCGGCGCTTTGAAATACACGAGGGTGAGCCTTTCGTGATTCTCGTCGAACGCGCGACCGATGCACGCAAGGCGCAAGCCGCGTGAGTGCGCCCCGCCGTGCGGTGCAGCGAATATCAACTCATTCGTCGCGACTTCCGCGGCACAGCGCGGCGGCGGCAAAGCCCACAGCGAGCGCGGCGTACACGTAAAACATCGAGCGTTTCGACAGATGCGCCTCGAATCCGGGCGTGAGCCGGCTCGGCACCGCGTGGTAGTCGACGGCATAGGCAATGGCCGCCGTGGTCGCAGCAGTAGCGGCGACTTCCACGACGCGAGGTTTGCGATTAACGTGGCATTGCCAATGATCGAGCAGTCCTTCGAACAGCACGCCCCAGAAGATAGCCGACGCCTGATGAATCGTCAGACCCGTAAGCGTGAACCTCGCACTTAAGCCGGTTTCAGTGAACGCGCGGCGCGGCCACAAGCAATGAGTGACCGCGTTCAGCGGCGCGTACGGCGTGCTGCCGTCGTTGGTGGCGCGTGCGGCTGCCGTGACGGCGGCGGCGCTGCCCGCCGCGGTGCCCGACACCGTCGCGCGGCATACGAGATTGGCAAGGCGGTTCATCAGCTTTCTCCCGATCCGTACGCGGAGTCTTCAAGGCCGCGACCGGCGCTGCTTCGATCGACGAGGTAGCAGCCGCGCTCGACCCCGTCGCGCAGTGCCTCGGCTTGTGTCGTCCATTCTGGTGTGACCGGTTCGACATCGGGTAATGCAAACGGCTTTCCGTCGACGGACGCGCCGATTTGCGCGACCCATGCGCCGCGATCGTTCTGCTTCGCACTGACGACGATCTGCACGCCGCGATGCGTCACGCGCAGGGTGCCGTCGCTTTGCGTCTCGATGTCCGTGCTCCGGGAACCGGTGCCATCCATGCGTGCCTCCGAGTGTGTGTGCCAGCCTTGTTCGAGCTGCACGGTATCGCCAAATGTGCTGCTCAGTATGTCTATGCAGCAACGCATGTGCCGCGCGATGGCACGACCGTTGCTCGCCCGTATTCGGCAGACTCAAGTCCAGACCCAAGACCCTTCGAGTATTGACGTGAAAAGCACCACAGGCGAGGTTCTCATAGGCATTTCCGGCTGGCGCTATAAAGGATGGCGCGGCACCTTCTATCCCGAAGGGCTGAAACAGGCCACCGAATTGCGGTACGCGTCAGGACTGATGCAGACGATCGAGATCAATGGCACGCACTACAGCCTGCAATCGCTCGACAGTTGGCAGCACTGGTACGACGAAACCCCGCCGGGTTTTGTTTTCAGCGTGAAAGGCGCGCGTTATCTGACTCATCTTTTGCGGTTTCGCGACGAAACGGCAACCGTCGCGTGCGCGAATTTTTTCGCGCAAGGACTGCTCGCGCTGAAAGACAAGCTCGGGCCGATACTGTGGCAATTTCCGCCCTCGTTGCGTTTCGATCCGCAGCACATGGAGCGTTTCCTGACGCTGTTGCCTCGCGACACGGAAGCGGCGCTGTCGCTCGCGCAGCAGCACGATCAGCGTGTCAAGACGCCGTACCTGGAAATCGACCGCAAGCGCAAACTGCGTCATGCGGTGGAAGTGCGTCATGAGAGCTTCGTCGACCCTGCGTTCATCAAGCTGCTTCGCCGTCATAAGGTCGCGCTCGTCGTGTCGGATTCGACCGAAGCATGGCCGCAGTTCGAAGACCTGAGCGCGGGTTTCGTCTATATCCGGCTGCATGGCACCGAAACCAAATATTCGGGCGAATACTCGGATGCATCGCTTGAACGGTGGGCGCGGAGAATCGAGTCGTGGAGCCGCGGCACTCAGCCCGCCGATGCCCGCCTCGCCGCACCGGATCTGCAGCCGCCACGCGCGGCAACGCGCGACGTGTACTGCTATTTCGACAACGACGCGAAGACGAATGCGCCCTTCGACGCGCAACGGTTGATGGAGCGCCTGGGCCTGCACGCACACCAGGGCGACGGAATGAAGGCCGCGTGACGGGCGGCGTCGTCAGGGCGACATGGCGCGGCCAGACCCTGCCGGCGCCCGTCTACCTGTGCCGCTGCGAGAGTTTCCTCGCGTCCTGTAGCGCGGCGACAATCGCCGCATAGGCGCGGTGTCGCGTCTCGGGATCGGGCGCACGCAGTGCAAACGACGGGTGATACGTTGCGATCACCAAACGGCCGCCATGTTCGATCACTTTGCCGATCGCATCCTGCAAGCGCGATTTGGGATCTTCGAGCACGGCCCTCAACGCGGTCGCGCCCAACGCGACAATCACGTGAGCGCCCACGCTCTCCAGTTCCCGATCGAGCCAGTAACGGCATGCGTCCACTTCGCGTTGCGCCGGCGTTTTGTGCATGCGGCGCTTGCCGCGAGGCGTCCACTTGAAATGCTTGACCGCATTGGTGACATAGACTTCTTTCCTGCCGACGCCGGCCTCAACGAGCGCGTCATCGAGTAATGCGCCGGCGGGTCCGACGAAGGGCAAGCCTTGCAGATCTTCCTTATCGCCGGGCTGTTCGCCGACCATCATGATCGGCGCGCGGCGCGGGCCGGCGCCGGGCACGCCTTGCGTGGCGTTGGCCCAAAGCGGACAGCGGCGGCAATCGTCGAGCGTCGCCGGCTGCTGGTCGGGATCGACTTCGGGCTGCGCCGATGTTTCGTCCTCGGCTGCCGGCGTGCGTCGGGTTGTTCGATTGGTCGTGACCATGGTTCAATGCATCGCGCTTGTATGCTGCTGACACGGTGGCGAAGCAAACCGCATTCCGGTCGTGGTGGAGCACTGCGGGAGCACTGCGCCGAGGGCAGGCGCGCAATGTGCTTGGAGTTAGTCCCGCTGATCGCATGGCGGCGGTAGCGTTTCTGCACACCCGCCCGCCGTGTCAGGCGATGCCAGCGGCTCATCGGCGCGCACGGTAAATTCTGCAACGCAGACGACCGGCGCCATCGGCCGAAAATTACAAGGAGAAATGATGACTCTGCTTATCTACCTCGTCGGATGGATCATTTTTATTGGCGGCGTCGCGTGGGGCTTGACGGCGCTGCATGTCGCGCAGCACGTGATCGCGATCGTGGCCGTGATTCTTCTCGGTATCGCCGTGATCACCGGCGCGACGCGAGCGCGGAATCGGGATCGGTCGTAGCGGTTTGAGCCGGCCCGCTCGCGCGGGCCGCGAGTGCGCGGGCGAGCCGGCGTGCTCGAATCGCCAGCCATCCCCACTGCGAGTTGACGATCTGCGTGGTCCATGCCGTCGACGCTTCGCCGCGCGCCCAATAGGCCTTGAAGCGCTCCGCGCCGACGCCGAAGTCAAGATCGCAGCCGTTGTTGAACGCCCACTTCACGCATTCTTCGACCGCGATCAGACCGGGACAGCATTTGCCATAGTAGGGATCGTAGCCGGCAAAAATCGCGCTTGCCCAAGGATTGCCGAGACTCACGATAATGCCCGCCACCGGTGCCTCGTTCAGCGTGACGACGATCAGGCGCGCCATCGAAGGCACGTCGGGCGAATAAATCAGCTTGCCTAGAAAGCGCTCGAACTCCGGCGAGTCGAGCCACACACTGCGTTTGCCGACGCGGTCGCTCCAACTACGCTTGCAGTTGAACATCCATTCGATGATCGACGCGGTCTCGCCCTCGTCGGCCGGATCGACGACGCGCACGGCCACGGTGCCTTCTTTCGACAGACGCTTGACGAAGCCGCCCGGTCGTTTTCCGAATAGCGTGCCAAGCGACCGGCAATACTCGTCCCACGTGCCCTGCCCGCGCAATCGCGCAGCCGACGCCTGGTGAGGCTCGCAGAACAGCACCCGGCGTTCGCGCGACACGAGCTTGTGAAGATCGAGCGTCTCGCGAACATACGGCATGTGAATGAAGTCCGCGCCACAGCACCGGCGCGCCATGTTCCATGCGCCTTCGATCAACGCCGGGGCCGATGCGTCATCCGTAACCAGCACGCTCGTGTAGTCGCCGCCTTCGGGTCCGAGCGGCACGAGGTACGTCCATAACGCACGCTTGACTGTTTCGAGCGGCCAGATCATGACAAGCTGCCCGTCTTCGCGGCAGACGATGCATTTGAGCATGCGTCCGTGCGGCTTCGACACATGCTGCCATGCGAGCCAGCAGTAACTGAACGATTGATAGTAGTAGCCTTGCGCGCGCGTCCACAGCGCGTCCCATTCTGGCTGCAGCGCGCGGAATTGCGCTTCGTCGGTGATGATGTCGTAGCGCCGAGTACGATGCGTGGTCTCGTTCATGCGGTCTCACAGAGTGCAGGATACGGTTGGCGCTTTTGCACCCGTGTTGCTGAGCGCTGTACGGACCGGGCGCAAGCGGCCGCCCGGGTTCAAGCAGGTATGGCGGGTATCGCTGGTATTGCGAGCATGCACCGCACGCCTCACAGCGTGTGTGCGGGGCCGCACGCTGCGTGGGTCGTGAGTGCGCCGCGAGCATGGGACTACGCGGACCATCAGGACCAGTACGGACCATACGGGCCATGCAGCAGGAATGCGACCGAGCCATTTCTCTCCCGCTGCTAAGAATCGGCCAAATGCTTCGTTGCTCGCGGCGCGTGTCATGCCGTACCGTTGACGGATTGCGCATTGCGCGCCTCACTACGGAGAATCCATGTCCGCGCCCACATCGCATGCCGACCCGGCCTCTGCGGCCGGCATTGCCGACGCCGCCCAGCTTTTCGACGACAACGCGCTGACCCGCCGTTTCGCGCCTGTCTTCGCACGCATCGCGCAAGGCGCGGTGCACCGCGAACGCCATCGCGAGCTAGCCTACGAACCCGTGCAATGGCTGCGTGAAGCCGGCTATACGAAGCTGCGCGTGCCCAAACAATATGGGGGCGAAGGCGTGTCGTTGAGCGAATTTCTCGCGCTCGTCACACGCCTTGGCGAAGCCGACTCGAACCTGCCGCAGATTTTGCGCGTGCACGGCGGCTTCATCGAATCGCTGCTGGAATATGGCGACGACGCGCTATGCGACCGCTGGCTCACCCGCGTCGCGCAAGGGCAGATAATCGGCGGCGCAGTGGCCGAGCGCACGGCCGGCACGAACAACAGTGTGCGGTTGACGCAATCCGCCGGCGCGTGGCATCTGGACGGAGAGAAGTACTACACCACGGGCACGCTATACGCGGATTGGGTGGACGTGACCGCGTACGACGGACAAAGCGACGTGCGCGTGCTGGTCGCCGCCGACACGCCGGGCCTCGAGCGTATCGACGACTGGGACGGTTTTGGCCAGCGTCTGACGGGCAGCGGCACCGCACGCTTCAATCATGTACCTGTCACGCGAGAAAACGTGTACCGGCGTTACGACGCGTCGGCGCCGCGGCGCAACAGTGTGCTCACCTCGTACTACCAGGCCCTGCACGTCGCGAATCTGGCTGGCATCAGCCGGGCCGCGCTGCGCGATGCAGTGGCCTTTACGCAGGCTAAGACGAGAACCTTCGGTATCCCAGGTGAATCGAGTCCACGCGACAATCCGCTCGTGCATCGCGTGGTCGGCCGGCTTGCGAGCCTCGCCTATTCGACGCAAAGCGTTAGTGCGTCGCTCGCGCGGGCCATCGACGAAGTATTGGTCGCGCGACAGGAAGGACGCACCACCGAAGACACCTACATTCGCCTCGACATTCAGACCTTTCAGGCGCAGCAGATCGCGATCGAGCAAACCTTGCAGGCCGCCACGCTGCTGTTCGAAGTAGGCGGCGCATCCGCGACCAGTGAAACGCGGCGCTTCGACCGCTACTGGCGCAATGCGCGAGTGCTCGCGTCGCACAACCCGGCGATCATTCGCGAGGCCGCCATCGGCGACTTCTACCTGAATGGCAAAGCGCACAACGAGCGCTTCGCCGTTGCCCGGCCGACAGCCGTGGCCGCATGACCGGCAGCGCGCCAGGCCGCGCTTTCATGTGGCACAGTAGCGTCAGTGCATGCGCGCGGCGCGCGGCACGCAACTGCCCTGACGAGCCCCATGAAGAATCTGCCAGCCTATGAGCCGCCAGTCGATGAACAGCAACTGTTGCTGAAATGGATCCGGCGAGCGCGCGAATCGCAAATGAGCCACTACGACATGGCCGATCTGTTGTCCGCACGTGATCGTAAGCTGGGCTGGCTCGTTACCGTGCTGGCTGCGTTCGTGGGCACGGCGGTGTTTGCATCGCTGAACACGAACGCGGTCTCACTGGAGATCAGGATTCTGGTCGGCCTCGTGAGCGTGATCGCCGCGGTGTCGTCGGCGTTGCAGACGTATATGCGTTATGCGGAGCGCGCAGAAAAACATCGCGCCGCAGGCGCGCGTTATGGCGCGGTGCGGCGGCGGCTCGAATCGGTTTTTGCGGGCGACGCCGACGCGCGCGACGGCCACTATCTGACCGCGATTCGCGACGAACTCGACCGGCTTGCACAAGACTCGCCCAATGTGCCGCCGCGCAACTTCTACCGTACTCAGCGAGCGTTATCCGCAGATCCGCGGCGCGGCGCCGAAACCTGAGCGGCCGGCGTCAGGCGTCGAGATCGTTCGCGTCGATGCCTAGCTCGGCTGCCATGCGCCGTACCACTCCCTGAAGACGGTTGACCTGATCGGCAAGCCGTTTCTGCTCGGCCTTCACCGCTTCGAACGTGGACAGCGGCACGGTTTCGTCCTCGCCGCCGCCCGACTGCGCGAACTCGCTCAGGTTCACTTCGCCGCATAGCAGATGCATCCATCTGTTTTCGCGCTCGCCAGGCGTGCGAGGCAGTTTGACAACACGCGGCGGATCGTTCGCGGCGAGTTCGTCGAGAAACGCCTCGACCGACGAGATATCGGCAAAGCCATGCAAGCGCGCGCTGTTCAGGCGCAACTCCGCCGCCGTCTGCGGGCCGCGAAGCAACAATGTGGTCAGCAACGCGGCGGACTGGCTCGGCAGACCGAGCACGCGATTCATGTTGTGCTCGAAGCGCGGCACACGGCTGCTACTGCCTTCCATCACGAGGCTTAGCCGTTTCAGACCGTCGAGCGCCGTTAGTACTTCTGCCTCGGTCGCGTTCATGACAGGCGAGCGGCCGGTCTTCTGATTGCAGCCCAATGTCAGCGCATTGAGCGAGAGCGGATAACTGTCGGGCACCGTGTGCTGTTTTTCGACGAGCACGCCAAGCACGCGCCCCTCGAGCAGGGTCAATGCGCGGATGGCAGGACGGGACGGAGCGTCGGGAGTCGAGTTCATTTGATGTAGCGGCATGTGCCGGTGTGGTCGTGGATAACACGCCTTACCATCGCTCTGCGAGGCGGCACTTTTCTCCTGGTGGGCACTATGATAAACGGCCCGCGCCTTGACGACGTATGAATCGCCGCGACGGACTGCGGCGCGTAAGCGGGCGCTGGGCACGAGGCCTGCTTTCTCATCGTCTTTCTCGACACGGAGTGTTTAATGCCAATGCGTTCACAGTCGGTCCTGCGCGTGAGCGCTATCTCGCTCGCGGTGGGTGCCGTTTGCCTGCTCGGCGCCTGTGCGCTAAACCCAGGCGGCAAGAGCGGCAATGCGAGCGTGCCCGAGCCCGCCAAGCCGGTCGACCTCGGGCGCTATCTGGGCCGCTGGTACGAACTGGCACGCTACGAAAACCGCTTCGAAAAAGGCTGCGAGGCGGTGACCGCCGACTACGCCGCGCGTGAAGACGGCCTGATCGACGTGACCAACAGTTGCCGCAAGGGTGGCGTTGAAGGCCCGCTCGACGCCTCGAAGGGGCGCGCCAAGGTGGTAGCCGGATCGAACAACGCGAAGCTGAAGGTGTCGTTCTTCGGCCCATTCTTCGTCGGCAATTACTGGGTGCTGGATCACGCCGACGACTACAGCTGGTCGATCGTCGGCGAACCGAGCGGACGCTACCTGTGGATTCTGACGCGTGAAGCGAAACCGGTCGCCAGTGTGAAAGACATGTTGATCGAGCGAGTGCGTGCGCTTGGCTACGACACGTCGATGTTGCGCATCACGCAGCATACGTAACGCGCCAGAAAACACTTGCCGGAAGAAATTTTGCCCGGTATCGTCGTGGCGTTCTGCAAAGCAGCGCGGGAGAGATCGTCTGAAGCCAGGGCGACGCCGACGGAGCAACCGCCCCGGAAACTCTCAGGCAAAAGGACCGCGCAGCAGGAACATCTGGAGAGCGGCGCCGCGCGCGCCCACCGAAGGGGATTCCCGCGCACATACAGCGCTTTCGCGCAGCGCGGGAAGAAACTCTCAGGTACATGGACAGATGGGGCATCGGCACCGGTTTCGTACGAAATCGAACCCGGTGATGCTCAACTACTCTGGACCATGTCATGTCACGAATCGCCATTATCGGCGCCGGCATTACCGGCGTCACGACCGCGCACGCCCTCGCCCAATGCGGCCACCACGTCACCGTGTTCGAACGTCACCGCTATGCAGCGATGGAAACCTCGTTCGCCAACGGAGGCCAGCTGTCCGCCAGCAATGCAGAAGTGTGGAATAGCATGGCCACTGTTCTGAAAGGCCTGCGCTGGATGTTCATGCGCGACGCCCCGCTGCTGCTCAATCCCGTGCCCACGTGGCACAAGTATTCGTGGATGGGCGAATTCCTGCGGCAGATTCCCCACTACCGCGCTAACACCGTCGAAACGGTGCGGCTTGCCATCGCCGCGCGCGAGCATCTGTTTTCGATCGCCGAACAGGAGGGTATCGACTTCGATCTTGAACGGCGCGGCATTCTGCACGTCTACAAGACGCGCAAGGAGTTCGACGCGGCGGCCAAGGTGAATGACCTGCTGCGCGAAGGCGGACTCGAGCGCAGCGCGGTGACGGCGAGCGAAGTGCAGCGCATCGAGCCCACGCTGCACGGCGATTTTTACGGCGGCTTTTTCACGCCGTCCGATTCGACAGGCGACATCCACAAGTTCACGCGCGGTCTCGCCGATGCATGCGTTCGCCACGGCGTGCAGTTTCATTACGATGCGGAAATCATGTCGATCGAGCAACCCGCCGAAGGTCGCTTCTCGCTCACTGCCCACCTCGAAGGCGAGACGCAGCGCTTCGGGTTCGAGCGGATCGTCGTGTGCGCCGGCGTAAAAAGCCGTGATTTTGCGGCGATGCTCGGCGATCACGTGAACGTGTATCCGGTCAAAGGCTATTCGATCACCGTTTGTCTCGACGATGCAACGAGCAGGCAGCGTGCACCGTGGGTCAGCCTGCTCGACGACAGCGCGAAGATCGTGACAAGCCGGCTCGGCGCCGACCGTTTTCGCGTCGCGGGCACGGCGGAGATCAACGGCTTCAATCGCGATATCCGCTCCGCCCGGATTGCTCCGCTAGTAGACTGGACGCGGCGGCATTTCCCCGAGGTATCGACCGCGCGCGTCATTCCGTGGGCTGGCTTGCGGCCGATGCTGCCGAGCATGCTGCCCAAGGTCGGGCGCGGAAAACGGCGCGGCGTGTTCTACAACACGGGGCACGGCCATCTGGGCTGGACGCTGTCGGCCGCAACGGCACAGGCGGTGGCGCGCGCGATTGAGTAGCGTGCCGCCACGAAGACGCGGCATCTGCTAGTGTTGTGCAATCCGAGTCTTGACCTTGAAAACCATGGCTCATTCGGGCTTTCCCAATCCGGACAGCGCCGTCCCCGACGGCGCGGACGGCGCGCGTCTGAGCGACGAGCAGATTGGCGAAGAGGCGACGCGGCGGCTCGCATGGGACGCCGCGGTTCCTGAACGTACGATCACGGTGGAAGTCAGCAACGGGCGCATCGTGCTCAACGGCGAACTCGAACACAACGCCCAGCGAATCGCGGCGCTCGAAGACGTGACGCGCCTGTTCGGCGTCGCGGGTGTATGCGATCGACTGGTCGTGAAGCACCCGTGAGCAGACCAAGATCCAACCGGCTCAACCTCGATCGGCACGCAGCAACGCGCGGCAATGCCTCGCGATCTGCTTCTCTTCTTCGGTATGAAGCACCCTCACCTTGCCCGAGGCGTCGCCTTCATGAAGGCCGAGAAACGACAGCCCTTCGCAGATCCGTTTGCGCATCTGCACGCTGTGTTCGCCGATGCCGCCGGTGAACACCAGCAGATCGATGCCGCCCAGCAAAGCCGCATATCCGCCAATGGTTTTGCGCACCGCGGTCGCGAACGCGTCGAGCGCCAGTGACGCATGCGGGTCGCCCGCCGCCGCGCGTTGTTCGAGCGCCTGCATGTCGCTCTCGCCATCGGCGTAACCGGCCAGGCCGCTGTGCCGGTTCAGCAGCGTTTCCAGCCCGTTTGCGTCTAGCTTCTCCACCCGCATCAGATATAACAGCACGCCCGGGTCGAGGTCGCCGCAACGCGTTCCCATTGGCACGCCGCCGGTCGGCGTCATGCCCATCGACGTATCGACCGAGCGGCCGTCGCGCAATGCGCACACGCTCGAACCGTTCCCGAGATGCGCGCACACCACCCGCGCGGGCAACGTGGCGCCAAGCTGGGCGACGAGCGATTCATACGACAGCCCGTGAAATCCGTAGCGAATCACGCCGGCTTCCGAATAGCGCCGCGGTAACGCGAGTTGCGCGGCACGCGGAGGCAGCGTCGCATGAAAAGCGGTGTCGAAGCAGGCGAAGTGCTGCGCGCCGCCGAAAATCTTCTGCGCTTCATCGATCAGATCGAGCGCGGGCGGAATATGCAGCGGCGCGAAATGCACTGCATCCTGCAAGCGGCGGCGGACCTCCGGCGTCAGCCGCTGATGCGAGCGTAAGTGCGGGCCGCCGTGCACCACACGGTGGCCCACCGCCGTCGGTTGCTCATGATGTTGCTGGGCGAGCACGGTGGAAAGCTTTTGCAATGCGTCGGTTTGCGACTCCAGCACATGCTCCTCCTGGACGAGCACGCGCCCGTCGGGAGCCGCGATCCGCAAGCGGCCGTCGCGGCGGCCGATGCCTTGTGCGCTGCCTTCGAGCAGCAGCGATTCGTCGTCGCCGGAATGTTCGAACAACCCGAACTTCAGCGACGACGATCCGCTGTTCAGCACGAGAATGGTATGCGGCGAAGCGCCGTCCTGAGTGGTCATAACGGGCCTCGCTCAGCTTTTCCACGTCCAGTTGCGGATTTCTTCCTTGTCGATGCCCTCGGCATGCGCGTAATTCAGATGCTCGATAATCTGGCCGCGCAACCATTCCTTCGCATGGTCGCCGACACCGCGCAGCTTCGGCACGCGGTCGATCACGTCGATAGCCAGCGAAAAACGGTCCACCTGATTGATGATCGCGAGTTCGAGTGGCGTGTTGATGTTGCCCTTCTCGTGATAACCGTGCACATGCAGGTTCTCGTGGTTCGTCCGGTTGTAGGTCAGCTTGTGAACCAGCGACGCGTACGAATGGAAATTGAAGATCACCGGCTTGCTCGTCGTGAACAGCGAATCGAAGTCGCGGTTCGTCAGCCCATGCGGATGCGCATGCTCGGGCATCAGCCGGAACAGATCGACCACGTTGACGAAACGGATTTTCAGATCGGGGAAACGCTCCTTGAGAATCTCCACGGCGGCGAGCGCTTCCATCGTCGCGATGTCGCCCGCGCAGCCGATCACCACATCCGGCTCGGCACCCTGATCGGTCGACGCCCAGTCCCAGATGCCGATGCCCTTCGTGCAATGCGTAACGGCTGCATCCATGTCGAGATACTGCAGGTGCGGCTGCTTGTCGGCCACGATCACGTTCACGTAGTCGCGCGAACGCAGGCAGTGATCGGCCACGCTCAGCAGGCAGTTCGCGTCGGGCGGCAGGTAGATTCGCACCACGTCCGGGCTCTTGTTCGTCACCACGTCGAGAAAACCGGGGTCCTGATGCGTAAAACCGTTGTGATCCTGGCGCCATACGAGCGACGTGATCAGCAGGTTGATCGACGGCACCGGCTGACGCCAAGCCAACTCGCGCTTCGCTTTTTCCAGCCACTTCGCGTGCTGGTTGAACATCGAATCGATCACGTGCACGAAGGCTTCATAAGTGGCGAAGAGTCCATGCCGCCCTGTCAGCACGTAACCTTCGAACCAGCCTTCCAGCGTGTGTTCGCTGAGCATCTCCATCACGCGGCCGTCCGCCGACAGCGCGCCGCCGTCCGCGTCGCCGGGGTCGCCCGCCGCGAGCCACGTCTTGCCCGATGCTTCGTAGATGGCAGTCAGCTTGTTGCTTGCGGTTTCATCCGGCCCGAACACGCGGAAGTTCGTCATGTTGTTGCGCATGACATCGCGCAGAAACTCGCCCAGCACCTGAGTCGGCGACGTGTATGCGGACGCGGGCTTTTTCACGTCGACCGCATAGTCGCGAAACGCGGGCATATCGAGCGTCTTGCATAGCGCGCCGCCGTTCGCATGCGGATTGGCGCTGATGCGGCGCGCGCCCTTCGGCGCGAGTTCGCGCAATTCTTCGACGAGGCGGCCGGAAGCGTCGAACAGCGCTTCAGGCTGATAACTGCGCAGCCAGGCTTCCACCAGTTTGAGGCTCTTGCTGTTCGTCACGGGATCGGCAATCGGCACCTGATGCGCGCGCCATGAGCCTTCCACCTTGTGGCCGTCGACTTCCTTGGGACCGGTCCAGCCTTTCGGCGAGCGCAGCACGATCATCGGCCAGCGCGGCCGCGTCGGGTCGTTGTTATCGCGTGCATGTTGCTGGATCGCGCGGATTTCGCCGACGCACTGTTCGAGCGTGGCTGCCATCTGCTGATGCATGACCTCGGGATTGTCGCCTTCGACGAAATACGGCTTGTGTCCGTATCCGGTAAGCAGCGCTTCAAGTTCTTCGCGTGGAATCCGCGCGAGCACGGTCGGGTTCGCAATCTTGTAGCCATTCAGATGCAGAACCGGCAGCACAGCGCCGTCGCGGATCGGATTGAGGAACTTGTTCGAATGCCACGACGTGGCGAGCGGACCGGTTTCGGCCTCGCCGTCGCCGACCATTACCGCGACGATCAGGTTCGGGTTATCGAACGCGGCGCCGTAACCGTGCGACAGGCTGTAGCCCAGTTCGCCGCCTTCATGGATAGACCCGGGCGTTTCGGGCGTGCAATGCGAGCCGATGCCGCCCGGAAACGAAAACTGACGAAAAAAGCGCCGCATTCCGGCTTCGTCTTCACTGCGGTCCGGATAAATCTCCGAATAGTGTCCTTCCAGATAACAATTGGCGAGCGTGGCAGGCGCGCCATGGCCTGGACCCGAGATGAAGATCACATTCAGGTCGAGCTTCTTGATCAACCGGTTCAGATGCACGAGCAGAAAGCTCTGCCCAGGGTCTGAGCCCCAGTGTCCGAGCAAACGATTCTTGATGTGCTCGGGCTTCAGCGGCTCGCGCAGCAACGGGTTGTCGCGCAAATAGATCATGCCGGCGGACAGATAGTTGCACGCGCGCCAGTAGCGATCCATGTTGCGCAGCGTATCGGGGTCTAGCGTTTGCGGCGGGGTGGGACGGGAGGTTGTCTCAGCCATGGCGTCACTCCTCGTAAGGACTGTCAGGCAGGTTGACGGAGGTTGCGAAGCTTCGCGGATGAGCGTCATGCGTTTGACATGACAGCCGCGTGGTGCGTAGAGCGCTAATGGAGGATAGTTTGCCGTTGCGCGCCGGTCGCCAGCGGTGTGACCGGATGCACGCATCATCGTTCGGAACTCTTTGCGAAAGCTTGATGCTGGTCAAGACTCGCCGTCGCCGCGCATCGCGCTGCAAGTCTTACGCCAGCATTGCTGCAGGTATTGCGCGAAACGCTTAAGCTGTGGACCGCGACGACCACATCTCGTTGTTCCCGTCACACTGCAGTGTCGTCTGTTCGCTTATTCGTTCTTAACCATACACATTGATCATGCCGACACCCAACCGTTTTAAAGCGCCGCTCGTTCTTCTTGTCACACTTGTGCTGCTGTGCGCGGGCGTGGCCGTTCTGGTTGGCGTGTTCGGCTTGCTGGTCAAACTTTTCGGCGCCGTTTAGCAACGCGCGGCGCCTGCACAATCTGTGTATGCTGCCGATGTTCATGCGCCGAGGCGCGCGGCTTTATTGCAAGGAGATTTCATTGACTAACCCAGCCGACCCGTCCCCTCCTTCCCCGCAACCCATCGACCCGCAGTTGCTCGAAGTCGCGCAGCAGGTGTTCGATCTTGCCCGTGCCGGCGACGCCGCGATGCTCGCAGCGGTGATCGAAAAAGGCGTGCCGCCGAATCTGCGCAATGACAAAGGCGACAGTCTGTTGATGCTCGCGAGCTATCACGGACATGTCGATGCCGTGCGCACGCTGCTCGAACGCGGCGCAGATCCCGACCTGCGCAACAATAACGGGCAGACCCCTCTCGCAGGCGCAGCTTTCAAGGGCTTCGACGCTGTGGTCGAAACCCTGCTCGCGCACGGCGCCGACGTCGAAGGTGCATCGCCCGACGGACGCACTGCACTGATGGTGGCCGCGATGTTCAACCGCACGGCGATCATGGACATGCTGATCGCGCACGGAGCAAACCCCAACGCACGCGACGCCAGCGGAACGAGCGCACTCGATGCGGCCGGCAGAATGGGCGCCGCGGATGCGCAAGCCAGGTTGAAAGCGCAAGACTCGTGATGCACGCGATGCTCGATCGGCGACGCATTACGGCATGCGCGGTGCGCCGCGCGCGATCGCTGTCCAGATAACGGACAGCGCATTCGCAACGCTTAGGTCTTCCCGGCCAGCAGCGATTCCACATCGAGTTGCGCGAGATCGCCGATCCGCTCGATAGTCACATCCGCGGGCGGATTGCTCGATATCTCCTTGGGGTCAAAAGCGTAATGCCCCTGGCGCGGGAACACCGTGGTCAATCTGCTGCCCCAGACTTTCTTCATTGCCGTAAGAATGCGCAACTTGTCGTCGACCATTACGTAGTGGCGCGCCGGGTAGCATTCCATCACCTGATCGAGCATCAGCTCTTTGTGGATGTAGATCAGCACGCGGCCCTCCACCTCTTCCCACAAGCCGGAACGTGCAACCTTGCGCGGCTGGAACACCACGTCGCCATCCGACAGAATCACCGTGGGCCCGCGTTTCGCGACGTGCTGCAACGCATCCAGCGCGCCTGGATAGAGCCGGTTGGCGAACGGATAGTCGATCAGGAACGACGACATCAGCAAGAGCCGTGTGTCTCTTGGATGCTCGGTGCGGTAACGCTGCAACGCGCCAAGATAGTCCGCGTAGCCGAGCTCGCCGCGCAATTGCTCGAAAATCTCCCAATAGCGGCTACTGTTCTCAGTGCCGAACTCGCGCATCATGTGGGCGCGCAAATCCGATAGCACGTGGTCGTTGTCGAGCAAGGTGTTGTCGCAGTCGAACAGGAATACGACGTCGTGCGGCGCGCTTTCAGTGGGTTGTGTGGCTTGCATGTGCGGCTCCATGAGATCGGCTGTGCTGTGAGCCGGAGGATCGGGACGATCAGCCCTGCTGGCTGCCCGACGGCGCAGGCGGTTTTTCGGCGTGACCGCCGAAGTCGTGGCGCATGGCCGACAACACGCGGTTTGCAAAGTCCGCTTCGCCGCGCGAACTGAAACGCCCGAAGAGCGCCGCGCTCAACACCGGCGCGGGCACGCCCTCGTCGACGGCCGCCGCCATCGTCCAGCGTCCTTCGCCCGAATCGGATACGCGTCCTGCGTAGTTCTTCAGATCGGCGTCGCCAACCAGCGAACCGGCGATCAGGTCGAGCAGCCACGAGCCGATCACGCTCCCCCGCCGCCACACTTCGGCGATATCGGCCAGGTTCAGATCGTACTGATAAAGCTCCGGACGCCGCAGCGGCGAAGTCTCGGCATCTGCGTCGCGAGCGTGTTTACCGGCGTCGGCGTGACGCAGAATATTGAGGCCCTCGGCATAGGCGGCCATCAAGCCGTATTCAATGCCGTTATGAACCATCTTGACGAAGTGCCCCGCGCCTATCGGGCCGCAATGCAGAAAGCCCTGCTCGGCCGTGCTGCTGCCCTCGGTGCGTCCCGGCGTGGCAGGCGCGGCCGCTGCGCCTGGCGCAAGCGTCGAGAAAATCGGCTCCAGCCGTTGAACGACCTCCGCTTCGCCGCCGATCATCAGGCAGTAGCCGCGCTCGCGTCCGGCGACGCCGCCACTGGTGCCGACGTCCACATAGTGCAGTTTGCGCTCGGCCAGCTGGGCGCCCCGGCGAATGTCGTCGTGGTAATAGGAATTGCCGCCGTCGATCACGATGTCGCCCGGTTCCAGCAACGGCAGGAGTTTGTCGAGCGTGCCGTCGACTACGGCGGCGGGCACCATCAGCCAGACCGCACGCGGCTTCTCGAGTTTCGCCACGAGATCTTCGAGCGACGATGCGCCCAACACGCCTTCCTGCCCGAGCCGCTCGACGGCAGCGGGCTGCACGTCGTAGGCGATGCATTGTTGACCGCCCTTGGTCAGCCGCCGCACCATGTCGGCGCCCATACGTCCCAATCCAATCATGCCTAGCTGCATTTCACCGCTCCCGAAAGTGCTTCGTGACGCTGCCTGGTTCAGTTAGATGATCATGATGCGATTGCTGCAAGTTCCGGCGATTCCGCGTTGATTGATCCGGTTGCGGTAACGATAGCAACCGCGTCCATCGCAAGAACGATACGCCTCATTGCAGAGGTTTTGTGCGGCGTAAAGTTCCTCGCGTTCAGCTCGTTGCAAGCTTCGGCTACGCGTGCGATGCGCGCCGCCGCAAATCACCGCTCACGGCCGCCGCGCAGCGAGCGCGCCGATTGAAGCTTGCCGTATTGCATACGAGCAAAACGCCGCACCGCTCGCCACATCAGCGGATAGCGATAACCGGGTACGGCAAACAGCACGAGCGCGCACAGCGCCAGCAAACCGCAGAAAAGAAAGGTTCCTCGATAGCTGAAAGCCTGCACCAGCAAACCGGACAACACGCCCGACAGAATCGAGCCTACCCGCGCCGCGTTGAAGAAAAGCGCCGTGGCACGCCCCGGCGAATGCGGCATCAGATCCTGCACGTACGTCATGCCGAGGCAAGAAGTCACGGCCACCACGAACGCGTTGAGAATCTGCATCGGTATCAGCACATGCACGTTTCCTGCGAGCGACATCGCGACGAAATACAGAGCGTGAACCGCCGCGCATGCCGCCAGCCAGTTCGGCTTGTGCAAGCGGGAAGACTTCGCGCCGAGTGCGAGCATCATCGGAATTTCGGTCAATGCGCCGAGGCCGAGCATCACCGACACGTCCAGATGCGTGCCGCTCAGACCATGCACGATGTAAAGCGGCAACACGATCATCGTGGCGTTTGCGGCGAGCCCGAGCAACGTCAGCGCCGCGACCGCGCGGCCAATATCGTTCGCCAATGCTACGCCCGGCAAGTCCTCGTGCGCGTCTTCGCCCGGCTCGGTCAGCGGCGGTACGGTGATGGAGGAAGACGGCTCGGAGGCCGTGTCCTGCACCGTGTGATCGCCGAGATGGCCCTGCGGCTCGCGCATGCGCCAGACAATGGCGGCGCACGCGGCGAAGCTGGCTGCCGCGAACAGGAAGAGCCCGTAGAAACTCGTTGCCGCCAGCACCAGCGCGCCCACCGACGGCCCGAACACCCACGCCGCCGAGAGAATCGTGCGCAGCGTCGCGCTGGCAAACACCCGCTCGGCCGCGTCAGGCACGGGCAGCGCGGCACGGCTGAACGAGAACACCATTGAAATGGCCGAACCGCCGGCGCCTATGAAGACAATGCCGACGACGAGCAACAGCCGGTAGTCGCGCACCACGCATAAACACAGGTAACCGAGGGCGGCGAGAACCAATGCCGCCAGCAGCAAAGGCCGATGCCGGCCGCTCGCGTCGCTCCAGCGGCCGGCGAAGGTACTCGCCAGCACGCCGCTTGCCGCAATCAGTGTCATGAACACGCCAAGGCGGAACGGCGTCATACCGGCGCGCTCGACACCGAATAGCGACAGATACGGAGCGGTGAACGACATGGCGACGCCCAGCATCAGCGTGGCGGCGGCGAGCGGCTTGAAGCCGGGAATGTGCAGCAGACCAAAAAAACGTGAGGTTTTCAACACGGGCGGCTGTGGGCTCAGAGCAAGCAAGCCTGCAAGGCGCGGCGCGCGCGACAGGCTTCGTGGCGGGAATGACGGGGCATTATCGGCCGCGCGTGAGGGCGCGTAAAGGCGCGGGGATGTATCCCAAATTTGTGGCGGCGACCGTTATGCCGGATAGCGAGCTTACCGGGCCGCCCGCGCAAGTTACTTGCCGTCGTTCGCGCGCATCTGCTGCGCGAGCGCCTTGTAGTCGTAGGTCGGATAGAACTCGGTGCGGTAGCCGCCCCACGCAGTCGTCTCAATCGCGCGATTGACCTCGCGCAAGCGGCTCGCGGGCACACGCAGGGTGACCACCTGACCGATGCCCATCATCACGTACCACGACACCACTTCTATGCCGGGCGGCGGGAAAGTCTTGAAGAAACCCTGCGCGCGCAATTGCTCGTTGATCTTCGGCAGCGGCCTGGATTCGTCGTGGCGCAGAAAGATCGTCAGCAGAAAAGTGTCGTCGGGTGCGTTGGCGGCGCGCGCGGCGGAGGCCGCAGCCGGTGTCTCCTGCGACGCGCCGGAAGGCGCAGACGTCACATCCGCGCCGTAGCCTGGCAGCGCGGCCCCGAGCGAGCATACGAGCATCGCGCACTTCACGCCGCGGCGTAACTTTGCAGGGAGTCCAACGGACCGCTTGACGATCAATGCTAATGGCATGACATGCCTCCATGACGGTTGAACCTGCGCGTCCACGCGTTGGCGCCCGCTCACCGGCCCCATGCGTGGTAGTCGAGGCCAGAAGCTAGCAATATCTACTCCCGCAAGCGCCCCTCACCCGGTTCGGAGCATGCCATAGCCGCTTTTCGAGCGCGCCCCCAACTTGTACGGTTGGGCCAATGCCCGCCCCGCCGACTCCCGAACCAATAGCTGGTACTCTTATCAAACCAGAGTGCGGCGCGTGTCCGCGGCAGCGGACGCGCCTTTCCAACCCCAGAGCGCATATTTGAACCCGCAGCGGAGCATGCATGGCAATCCGGACGCCTTATTCCACCAAAGCCCCATCCAGAGCCGAAATCGACGCGCTGCCAGGCGCCACCGTCATCGAGTTCGGCACGGACTGGTGTGGCTACTGCCAGGGTGCGCAGCCGTCCATTGCAAAGGCGTTCGAAGCGCATGCCGGCGTCAGGCACCTGAAGATCGAAGACGGTCCCGGCCGCCCCTTAGGCCGCTCGTTCAAGGTCAAGCTATGGCCCACGCTGATTTTCATGCGCGACGGCACTGAAGTAGCGCGCGTCGTTCGCCCAGGGAGTGTCGAACAGATCGCCGACGCGTTCGCGTCGCTCTGAACCGGAGTCGAGCACTTTCATCATGCGACAGGCCATCCACCATCTGAGCGTCAAGGCGCCCACTCGCGGACTCGTCGAATTCACCGATGAAGCCCGCCGCTTCGTCGCGGCGCAGGACATCGACACCGGACTGCTGACGCTGTTTTGCCGTCATACGTCGGCTTCATTGCTGATTCAGGAGAATGCCGACCCGTCGGTGCAGCGGGATCTCGAGCGCTACTTCGCGAACCTCGCGCCCGAAGACAAGCAACGCTACGAGCACGACGCCGAGGGCCCCGACGACATGCCTGCGCATTTGCGCACCGCATTGACACAGGTTCAATTCAGCATACCGGTCGAGCATGGGCAGATGGTGCTCGGCACGTGGCAAGGGCTGTATCTGTTCGAGCATCGGCGTCACACGCAGCATCGCGACATCGTGCTGCATCTGATAGGCGAATAACGCAGGTCATGCAGCGGCCGCCAATGCGCCGCGGCCGCAGTTTTCCTTCCGCAACCGGAACAAAGGGAGCACATCTCATGGACACCCGTAGCGAACTGCAAGCCACCGTCGACGCAATGGTTCAGCCCGGCAAGGGCCTGCTCGCCGCCGACGAAAGCGGCCCCACCATCGCCAAACGCTTCAAGACGATCGGACTCGACTCCACCGAGGAAAACCGCCGTGCGTATCGCAATCTGCTGCTCACCACGCCGGGCCTCGGCGAATTTGTGAGCGGCGTGATTCTCTACGAGGAAACGCTCGGCCAGAAAGCGGACAACGGCACGCCGTTCCCCGAGGTCGCTGCGAAGAACGGGATCGTGCCGGGCATCAAGGTGGACCTCGGCAAGGTTCCGCTTGCTCATGCTCCAGGCGATGAAATCACCGAAGGCCTCGACGGCCTCGCGCGCCGCTTCGTCGATTACAAAAAACAAGGCGCGCGCTTTGCAAAGTGGCGCGCGGTCTACAACATCACGGCCAATCTGCCCAGCCGTCTCGCGATAGAAGCGAATGCGGACTCGCTCGCGCGGTACGCCGCGATCGCGCAGGAAGCGGGCATCGTGCCGATCGTCGAACCGGAAGTGTTGATGGACGGCGACCACACGATCGAGCGCAGCGCCGAAGTGACCGAGGCGGTTTTACACGAGGTGTTCGTCGCGCTGCAACGACATCGCGTCGTGCTTGAACATATGCTGCTGAAGCCGAGCATGGTGATCGCCGGTTCGGAGAGCGCGCGGCAATCGTCCACTGCGGATATCGCCGCTTACACGGTGCGGATTCTGAAACGCACCGTGCCCGCGGCCGTGCCGGGCATCGTATTTCTGTCTGGTGGACAGTCGCCTGAAGAAGCGACCGCGAATCTCGACGCAATGAATCGCCTCGGACCGCTGCCGTGGAATCTGAGCTTCTCGTATGGACGTGCGTTGCAGGAGCCGCCGTTACAAGCCTGGAAAGGCGCGGCGAGCAACGTTGAGGAAGCGCAGCAGGCATTGCTGAAGCGGGCGCGCCTGAACAGCGCGGCGGCACTCGGCAAGTACGACGCGGCGCAAGAAAAAAATTAGTCAGTCAGGCCGCGCCGGTAAAGCATTCGATTCGTGAGGCGCCCGTAGCGCATTCGCGCCACGGGCCCTCATTCTGAACGCGGCGGGTTATTGCCCTTTCGTGTCGCTGCTTGCGTTCGCGCCCGGCATGTTGGTCGTGTCGGTCGCGGGCTTCGTGGCCTTCGACTTCGACGAGTGCTTCTTCGACTTCGAATGCGACATAGCGCCCGATGACGTAGCGTCGCCGCCTTCGCGCGTGGAAGCATTCGCGCCGCCGGTCGTGGCCGGGTCGTTGCCGGCCGGGCCGCCGCCAGCCCCACCCGAGCCTCCCGCACCCTGTGCCATGGCAAGCGTGGAAGCCGTGAGCAGTGTGGAAATAAGCAGTGCCTTCTTGATCTTCATGACTGTTCTCCTGTCGGAATGGACGCGAAAAAGAAGCGGATTGCGCGCGTAGGCGAGCCAGGCGCGCATGCCTCGTCAGGAGTTCAGCAAGGGGTGTGCCTCAAGATTGCAACGCATTACGGTTCGCAAGCCACCAGCGCGTGCAGTTCCTCGATGTTGAATGGCTTCGCCAATATGGCTACGCCCAAGCGCCGCGCGCGTTCGAGTTCGTCCGCGTAGCCCGTCATTAAAGCGATCTTCTGCGTGGGCCATGCGCTCCGCACTTTTTCAGCCAGGTCGATGCCGTTCAGCTTGCCTGGCATCTGGATGTCCGACAGCACGAGTTCAAAACGCTCGCCACCGGTCAGTACGTCGAATGCCTGATCGGCGGTGGGCTCGTGACGCACTGCGCAGCCGAACGTTTCCAGCACGGCCGCGACGCCCGCTGCGACGTCTTCGTTGTCTTCCACGAGGAGCACCATGCCCGCGTGCTGCAGCGCTGCCTGTTCCACCACTTCTTCTTTCACGGCGCGCGCCTGGCGGCGTTCGCGATAGCGCGGCAGATACATGCGCACCGTCGTGCCGCTGCCGGGCACACTGTCGATCTTCGCGGTGCCGCCCGCCTGTTCGCACATTGACAGCACCTGCGCCAAACCGAGGCCCGCGCCCGAGCCGCTGAGTTTGGTCGTGAACAGCGCCTCAAACGCGCGCCGCGCGACTGATTCGGGCATGCCTTCGCCGTCGTCGGAACACGCGATCAGCACGTATTCGCCATCAGGTAGCAAGGTATCGCTGCCGACCAGCCGGTTGTTCTGGCAACGAATCACGAAGCGTCCGCCGCGCGGCATCGCGTCGCGTGCATTCACCGCCAGGTTCATGATCGCGAGTTCGAGATCGGTCGGATCCGCGAGCACGTCCCATACGTCGTCGACAATGCTGAGCGCCAGTTCGATCTGATCGCCGAGCGCCGCCTCGATGAGCGGCGCCGCGCCCGGAATCCACTTTTTCAGGTGGATCGGCTCCTGCTTCAGCGGCTGCTTCTTTGCGACGCTCAAAAGCCGGCGCGTGAGCGATTCCGCAGTCGCGGTGGCGCGCTGAACCGCCGTCATTTCCTTTTCGAGGTTGTTGAACCGCTTGAGACGGGCAAGCTCGATATTCGCGGAGACGACCATTAGCAGATTGTTGAAATCGTGCGCGACGTTCGCGACCAGATTGCCTAGCGCGCCCATGCGCTGCAATTGCCGGCTCGAGGCTTCCGCCGAAAGCCGCATCGCAACCTCGCCCTGCCAGCGCTCCCATGCGACGCGCTCGCCGTCGAGTTGACGCAGCGAGTAAAGCACGAGTATCCAGATTGCGATACACGGCACCGCCGTCAGCGCGGCGATCACCATGAAGTGCTGGCGCCACGCGTCGACGATCGCGCCTGTTGCATAGGCGCTGGACACATACAACGGATAGTCGCCGACCCGGCGAAACGCGACGAGCCGCTCACCGCCGTCTTCCGCCGATTTGACGCGCACGTGGCCGGACAGCTGTTTGTCGCGCAACGCGGACGCAAACGCGTCGGACGCACTATCCGCCACGCCTGCCGGCAACGGCGGATAGCGCACGAGCAGATTGCCGTCCTGACGATAAAGCGCCAACGCGAGCGATGAGTCGCCGTTAGTGAGTTCGCGATAAAAGCGCGAGAAGTACTCGTTGCGCAACGCGACCGACACGACACCGAGGAAGTTGCCGTCGGTATCCGTGCGGGCGATGGTAGTGTTGAACACGTCCGTTTGCGATAACGGACCGAACATGGGCAACGAAAAGTACGGATGCGGGCGCATCGCTCGCGCGGAGACGAAGTCTTCGCGATGACCGATGGAGATGCCGGTTGCCGGATACGCGCGGCTCGACACGAGCAGATCGCCGTTCACACCAATCAGGTTGATGGACGCCACTTGCGGAAAGTCCCCGCCGATTTCGCGCAGGGCTTTGTGCAACTGCGCGTCACGCGCACGAAGCTGCTGATCGTCTTCGTCGCCGATCAGCTCGACGATGCGCGAAGCCATCTGCTGATTCAGGTCGAGCACCTTGACCGCCTGTTCCTCGGTCACACGCACTAGCCGGTCGATCATGTCATTCGAATCGGCGATGCGCCGCTGGTAATCGAAATAACCGTAGCCGGCGAGGCATGCAAGCGGGAAGAGAATCGAAACAGCAAGCACAACAAGTAACACACGCCGAGTCGCCGCAAAATTGCGCGACGGCATTGGGACATCAACTGCAACTCGCTCCGCACGCTGCACGGCCAACATCTCCACAAAGTCATGGGAAGTCATCTGATTCGTCGCACGTATCGTGCCTTCTGATCGTGCGCTATTTCCTTAAAAGGAATCTAGCGTACTTTCCGACCATTCACATAGCGAGAAGCGAAGAAACGAGAAATGTTTTTGCATGGCCTGGATTTAGCCGATGTCGGGCACGGCAATTGCTCGTTCATGTAGCACTTTTTCTCATTCTGGTCCTGTGGCCTCGGCGCGCGATCCTACCGCTGCGGGCCGCATCAGACAACGCCTCAAGGAACCCGCATGCCCACGACCGCAGTACACGTCGCCCAGCTTTCGCAGCTACGCGAGGACCGGGCACAACGCGTCGTAGTGGGTGACGAAAAAATCCTGCTGGTCCGCGACGGCGACACCGTGCGCGCCTATTCCGCCGACTGTCCGCACGCAGGCGGGCCGCTCGAGGAAGGCGCGTTGTGCCGCGGCCGGATCATTTGTCCGTGGCATAAGGGCACGTTCGACGCATCCACCGGCCAGGTGCTGGAGCCGCCGCCGCTCGTGCCGCTCGAACGCTATGCGGTGATCGTCGACGGCGATGACGTGATGGTGACACCGGGCAAGCTGCCGAACGAAACAGAGCTTGCCCGCACCCAGCAGCCGCATTTCGCGGTAATCGGCGCGGGCGCGGCCGGCGCCGCGGCTTGCGCGGCGCTGCGCGAGTACGGCTTTAGCGGGCGCATCACGCTGATCGGCGACGAACCGCACGCGCCCTACGATCGCACGTCGCTCAGCAAGTTTGTCCCTTCCGCGGAGATGTCCCCCGCCGATGTGCCGCCGCTTCTCGCTCACGAGTGGTTCGAGCAGCACGGCGTGGAACGGATCGTCGCAAAGGTGGTGCGCCTCGATGTTCCCAACCGTACCGTTCATCTGGAACCCGGTGGCGCATTGACCTACGACACCGCATTGCTCGCGACCGGCGGTGTGCCGAAAGTCCCTTCTATTCCTGGCTGCGAGCTTGGCGGCGTGTATGTGCTGCGCAATCTCGCCGACGCAGCGGCGATCGTCGACGCCCTTGGCGACGGGCCGACCGACGAACTCGCGACCGACGCCCCGTCTACCGCCGCGACCACCTCCACGCGGGTAGCGATTATCGGCAGCGGTTTCATCGGACTCGAAACCGCCGCATCGCTGCGCAAACGCGGCGTCGAAGTCGCCATTATTTCGCCGGACAAGGTGCCCTTTGCGAAGCAGTTCGGTGAACGCATGGGCGCGATGTTCCGCGCGCTGCACGAAAGCCATGGCGTGAAGTTTTATCCGGAAGCGAAGGTCGCCTCGCTCGAAGGGGAAGAAGGCAGCGTGCATGAAGTGATGCTGGAAAGCGGCGAGCATATCGCCGCCGACGTCGTGCTGTTAGGCACAAGCGTGACCCCGGCCACCGGCTTTGTCGAAGGATTGCCGTTGCAAAAGGACGGCGGCGTGATCGTGAATGCAGGTATGCAGGCCGCGCCCGGTCTTTACGCCGCCGGCGACATTGCGATGTTCCCGCTGCGCGAGAACGAGGAGCCGCTGCGGATCGAGCACTGGCGAGTAGCGCAACAGCACGCGCGCATCGCCGCGCAAAACATGTGCGGTGCACGCAACCGTTATGACGGCGTGCCGTTTTTCTGGACCTACCACTTCGGCAAGACGTTTGAATATCTCGGCCATGCAAGCGACTGGGACGAGCTGGTGATCGACGGCGACCTGGACAGTTACGAGTTCGCTGCGCTTTACGTGAAGGACGACAAGGTTCTCGCGGTGCTCGCGTGTGAACGCGACGCACAGACCGCGCACTTGATCGACGCCATGCGCCAAGGTCCGCTCAGGCGCGCCGACGCATTGCGGATTGTCGGGCGCGAGTCGTGCGGGACAGTCTGACGCAAGCCGATGTTTAGCTCATGGAGCGCTCACCTTTCATTCAACTCTACATGCCGATGTAAAAAGCACCCCAAGCAGGCCGTGCGAGCAGCATGGCCGTCCACCCATCACACCTATCAGCTCAAGGAGAAGCGTCATGGCAGAACCCAAGGAACAGCATCCGAATGCCGACAAGACCGAGAAGCAGATCGACAAGGAAGTCGAGGACACGTTTCCGGCGAGCGACCCGCCCTCTACCGGCGGCACGACGAAAATCGTGACTGACGACGAAGGCAAGACCTCAGAAGGCGGAGCCACCGGCAAGTAAGCACTGCTGCAACGACAAACGCCCGACGCGCAAGCGCCGGGCGTTTTTTTGCCTGCTTTTCCGGTGCTTTTCTAGACGTCGGCGACTGCGAGCGGTTCACCGCTTGTCGTGCTTGCGCACATGCGGCAAGCCGCCAGCATCTCCTGCAATGAAGTGACATAGCATTCGGCGCCCATTGCGTTTTGCAAATCGACGCTCCACTTCTCGAGATCCTCGCGCGCCCACAGTCCTACGATAATCGACGCGTTCGGCAAGCGTGCGCGAATGCGCCGCACCATGTAGCGCAAATGCGAGGGCACACCGTCGATCCGCAAATAGACGATGCAGACGACGCCCACGTCGTCGGCATCCATCTGCTCGATCGAGGCACGTGAAGCGGCCTCATGCGGTAGCGCGCGTGCCGTGAAACCATGCTTGCCGAGCAGTTGCAACAGAATGGTCGACGCCAGAGGATCGAGCGGGCCCCGTCCCGGAATACACAAGACACGTTGATTCGCTGCGCGCGGCGGATCTTCTGCTTCCTCCAGCGCATCGTCAGCGGCTTGTTGAGCGCTATCGTCGCGCGGCCCTTGCGCGGCGCCGCGCGACATATGGTTTGCAAACAACGCATGCATGCCCGCCGATGCAGCCGGCGCGATATGCGACGGCGCCACCGGTCCGATATCGGTGCCCGCATCCTCCGCCATGAGCCGCGGCGGCTGCTCGTCCGGATAACCGTCGAGTCCATCGATCAGATCGTTCGTGGTGGACTCGATGCGCGCGAGCTGCACCGAGGTCACGCTGCCGCGCACGACGTCGTTGGCGGCGAGTTGCAGGCCTGGGATCGTCACCTCGTCGTAGTACGCCGACAGCGAACGCTCGCGCAACAGCAGTTCCGCTTGCGCGAGCGCTTCGTCGGGGTCGCCTGCGAGCACACGTTGATAAAAATTTTCGATGGGCGTGAGCGCGGGCTGGTCGCCCAGCATCACGTCGAGAAATTCCAGACGCCTGATATGCCGGCCGAGCACGAGCAGGCAGAGCGTCAAAGGCGTCGACAGGATCAGACCGATTGGCCCCCAGATCCAGCTCCAGAAGATCGCCGCCACGACGACCGAAAACGGCGAGAGTCCGGTGCTGCGTCCATACAGCAGCGGCTCAACGACCTGGCCCACCAGCAGCTCGACCGTCACAAAAAGCGCTATGGACCAGATCGCCATGTCCCACCCGGGACTCACCGCGGCGGCGAGTGCGGTAGCAAGGCCGCCCGCGATCCAGATACCGACATACGGCACGAGCCGAAGCAACGCCGCGAGGATGCCCCACAAGATCGGACTCGGCACGCCAATCAAGAAAAGCCCCGCGCCGATCACGACGCCGAGCCCCGCATTCAATCCAAGCTGCGAAACAAAGTAGCGGCTCAGGCGTCGCGCTGCTTCGTCCATCACAGTAGTGGTGCGATGCAGATCGCGCGAGCCGAACAGCCTGATCGCGCGATCGCGAAGATCGTCGCGTTGCAAGAGGATCACCACCATCACGACGAAGACGATGAACGCCGTCTCCAGTGGACTGATTGCCGGCGACAACACGCGGCGCGCGAGTTCCAGCGGCGTCGGTACCGGCTCGCGCACTTCGACGGGAACGGCGGCAGGCGCCCGGCCATCGGAAGAAGACGCATCGCGCCGCGGCGCGGGCGGCGTCGGTTCAACGGTGGCACGCTGCAGCGCCTGACCCGCGGCTTTGGCGAAGCGATCGAGCTTGCCGACGGTCAGCGTATGCGCGGCTTCCATCTTATGCTCGATGGTTGCCTGATAGCGTGGCATGCCGGCCGCCAGATCGGTCAGTTGCATGGCGATCACCGCGCCGAGCACGCCGATTACCGACACCGAGATCACCACAGCGGCGAACACCGACGCGACATGGCCGAGCTTCAAACGGCCCAGCGACTTCACAAGTGGCGCGACGAGAAAGCTCAACAGAATTGCGAGCGTCATCGGAATCAGAACCGCTCGCGCGAAATACAGGCACGCTACGAGACCTGCGCCGACAGCCAACGCGATCAGCGCATCCAGACCGAACGCGGCAGGCGGCGCGTCGATGCGCGTGGGATGCCTGCCGCGTGACGGTTCAGGAAAGTCCTTCATGGCGATGCGTGCCGCTTATGGTTATCTGTTGTAGTGCTCCCTTGCATGTGCTTATTTTTTCGGCTCTTCCGCAATCGGCCCGCTTTCCACTGGCGGCGCTTCCTTCTCAATCTCGCTGCGGGCCTGCTCCCAGTATTCGTCGGGTGTGCCCTTCGGCTCCGACGCCTGCTCCCACAGGTAATAAGCACGCATGCGAATCTGTTCCTCCTGAGAGGTCTGCTCCTGTTCCATTTGGTCACCTACAGTAAAGGTCAAGCGGATGCCGGCATGGCGAAAGGCCGCGCGCAATCACTGAGTGAATACGCGCGGCCTTGAAGCAAAGAGCAAGTGCTATTCCCGAAGTGCTATCCCCGATCAGGGTGCAGGCGGGACTTCGCTTTCATCGGAAGTGAGCTGCTCTTCCAGCCGGTCGAACACGCGTTGTGTCGCGCGACTCGGTGCCTCGAGCGCGAACAGCAGGAGTGAGCGCGCTGTCACCTGATAGTCGTCGCCAGCGCTGAACTGAGGCAGTTCCGCGCGCACCGGCATGTTCGTGTCGAGCAGGCAGGTCCAGCGTTCGCCCTCGGGCACCTCAGGCAAGGTGAAGTTGACGACGTCGTGATGCGCGTTCAGCACCAGCAACAGCGTGGCGTCCGACGCGGGACGGCGAATGCCGCTTGCCTGCGCGCGGCCGTCGATCACGAGACCGAAGCAGCGCATCAGCGGATCGGCCCATTGTTCAGGCGTGAGATCGGTTCCGTCGGGCGAGAGCCAGCGCGCGTCGGTTACGTCGAGCGCCTCGTTGTACTCGCCGGTGAGAAAGCGGCTACGACGCAGCACCGGCAAACGGTGACGCAGCGTCGTGAGGTTTCTCACGAACTCGGTCAGCGCGCGGCCGTCTTCGTCGATACCTTCCCAATCCACCCAGCTGATCTCGTTGTCCTGGCAATACGCGTTGTTGTTGCCCTTCTGCGTGCGACCGAACTCGTCTCCGGCGAGAATCATCGGCGTGCCTTGCGAAAGCAGCAACGTGGACAGCAGATTGCGCTTTTGACGCTCACGCTGCTGACGAATATCGATGTCGTCGGTCGGACCTTCCACGCCCATGTTCCACGACTTGTTGTCCGAGTGTCCGTCCTTGTTGTCTTCGCCGTTCGCCTCGTTGTGCTTGTCGTTGTACGAGACAAGGTCGTTCAACGTAAAGCCGTCGTGAGCGGCAATGAAATTCACGCTGGCCCAAGGGCGCCGGCCGCGATGGTTGAACTTGTCCCCCGAGCCGGTCAGACGCGCAGCGAGATCGGCAACCATGCCCTCGTCTCCCTTCCAGTACGCGCGCACGGTATCGCGGAAGCGGTCGTTCCATTCGGCCCAGCCGGGCGGAAAGCCACCCACCTGGTAGCCGCCGGGGCCGCAATCCCACGGTTCCGCGACGAGTCGCACGCTGGAAAGAACCGGGTCCTGCCGGCAACTGTCGAGAAACCCGCCGCCCTCGTCGAAGCCGTGCGGCTCGCGGCCGAGAATCGTCGCGAGGTCGAAGCGGAAACCGTCGACCTTCATTTCCGTCACCCAGTAACGCAGGCTGTCGGTCACCATTTGCAATACGCGAGGATGCGACAGATTAAGCGTGTTGCCGGTGCCCGTATCGTTGATGTAATAACGCGGCTCGTCCGGCATCAGACGGTAGTACGACGCGTTGTCGATGCCCTTGAACGAGAGCGTCGGCCCGCGTTCGTTGCCTTCGGCGGTGTGGTTGTACACCACGTCGAGAATGACTTCGAGGTTCGCGTTGTGGAAGCTGTCCACCATTCCCTTGAACTCGCTGACGGAATCCGTCGACGAAGCGAAGAAACGCGGGTCGGCCGCAAAAAAGCCAATGGTGTTGTAGCCCCAGTAGTTGGTGAGACCCTTCTCCAGCAGATAGCTGTCGTTCACGAATGTCTGGACCGGCATCAGTTCGACCGACGTCACGCCGAGGCTCTTGATGTAGTCGATCACCGGTTTCTGTCCGAGCCCCGCGAAGGTGCCGCGCAATTCCTCAGGCACTTCCGGATGACGCTTCGTGAAGCCGCGAACATGCGTTTCGTAGAAGATCACGCGGTCCCATGGCAGCGGATTGCGCTCCGGGTGCGACCACGAAAAGGTTGCGTCCACCACCTTGCACTTCGGCACGAACGGCGCGCTGTCGCGCTCGTCGAACGACAGGTCCCCCTCTTCGGAACCAAGCGTATAGCCGAAAATTTCAGGCGCCCATTTCAGCTCGCCGATGTGCGCCTTCGCATAAGGGTCGAGCAGCAGCTTGTTCGGATTGAAACGATGGCCCTTCTCGGGCTCATACGGACCATGCACGCGATAACCGTACACGGCACCGGGTTTCAGATTCGGCACGAACACGTGCCAGACCTCGTCGGTATATTCGGGCAGTTCAATGCGTTCGATTTCATGCTGACCGGTTTCATCGAACAGACACAGTTCGACCTTGGTCGCGTGCGCTGAGAACAGCGCAAAGTTCACACCGTTTCCATTCCATGTCGCGCCGAGCGGAAAAGGAGTGCCCTCCGCGATGCGCGTGGAGTAATTGGCCGGGGATGACATAGGGATTCCTGTGAGAAGCAAAAGCGCTTGCGCGCGGTTCCTGTGTAGGCAATATGAACAGCAGGCTCGCTCCTGTAGCAATCCTTGGGCCTGAGACTGGGCGGAGCGCCAGACGCGGCACGCAATTTGCGGTAACGGGTTTGAAAGCTACTGGACGCGCCACGAACGGCGCCATACATAACAAGGAGAAACGATCATGGGAAGCACGCAAGCCAGACCGCTGCTTGCAGCAGCAGTGCTGCTCGGCACACTCGCGTCGCAAGGCAACGCTTATGCGCAGGGCGCTCCGCAATCCATTACCGAAAGGCGCACCGACGTGGTTCAGCTTGCGAGCGGCTATCGCGCGTCGAAGCTGGCCGGGGCCGACGTCTTCAACAAGAACAAGGACACCATTGGAACTGTCGACGATCTGATCGTCTCGCCAGGCGGCGACCGCGGCACCTACGCCATTCTGTCGGTGGGCGGTTTTCTAGGGTTGGGCAAGCATCTCGTGGCGGTTCCGTTCAACGATCTGCAGATCACCAATCGTCGCGTGGTACTGCCGGAGGCGACCAAAAAGTCGCTCGAAGCGCTGCCGGAATTCAAATACGCCGACTAACACTGTGCCTTGATGTTTGGGCACGTTTCGGCGTGCCTCGCGCTGCGCGAATACGCACAGCGCGAAGATTGAGCCGCAGCGCAATGGACGAAGCAGAGCGCGGCTAACGAGCCCCGCTCTGCCTCTCCCGGCGTTTCTACACTTCTTGCCGCGCGTTGATCTGCATTGACCCGCTTCGACCCGCGCGACAACCGGTCTTCACGCGAACAGCTTGTCCAACGTGATCGGCAATTCCCGCACGCGTTTGCCGGTCGCATGCCAGATCGCATTGCACACTGCAGCCGCCACACCCACCACGCCGATTTCACCTACGCCCTTCACGCCAAGCGGATTGACGATATCGTCGTGCTCCTCGACAAACAGCACGTCGATGTCATGAATGTCCGCGTTGACCGGCACGTGATAGTCGGCAAGGTTGTGGTTCATCTGCCGGCCGATATCGTGGTCGAACTGCCCTTCCTCGTGCAGCGCCATGCTGATGCCCCACACCACGCCGCCCGCCACCTGGTTCGCCGCAGTCTTCGGATTGACGATGTGACCTGCGGCCACGGCACTCACCACGCGAGTCACGCGCACGGTGCCCAGCGCCTCGTCCACGCGCGCTTCGACAAACACCGCGGAGTGTGTGCCCATCGAATACGCCTGCTGCTTCTCGTGCGGCTTCACGCTGGCTTGCTCTTCGAGCGATTCGAGGCCGGCGCGCTCCAGCAGCGTGTCGATTGCGATTGCGTCTTCGGTACCTGATCCGCACACCATCTGCTTGCCCGCACGCCTGATGTCCTCGCGCGCGACACTCGCGAAACGCGCGCCGCCATGTTGCCGCGCAAGTTCAACGAGACGGTTGTGTAGCCGCTTGCACGCGACATCGACCGCGCTTCCCACCGACGACACCGTCCATGATCCGCCTTCAAGCGGCGCTTTTGGCAAGCGCGTATCGCCGAGTTCGAACACCACGTCGTGAAGCGGCACACCGAGCGCGTCCGCCGCGATTTGCGTCATTGCGGTGTAAGTGCCGGTGCCGATATCCGCAGTCGAACTCGACACAGTCACCCGGCCGTCGCGCGTGAGCACCGCGCGCGCGGACGCTTCGTTTTGCATCGCGTCCCATGCGCCCGTCGCCATGCCCCAGCCGATCAGCTCAGTGCCCTCGCGCCGAGCGCGCGGCGCAAGCGGCCGCTTGTCCCAGCCGAAGCGGGCGGCGCCTTCGCGATAGCATTCGCGCAGCGCCTTGCTGGAGAACGGCAGATTCTTGTTCGCATCGCGTTCGGCGTAGTTGACGAGGCGCAGTTCGAGCGGGTCCATCTGCAATGACTCGGCCAGTTCGTCCATTGCCACTTCGAGCGGGAAAAGACCTTGCGCGGCGCCCGGCGCGCGCATGTCGGCGGGCGTCGGCACGTCGAGCCTCACGACCTTGTAGCCGAGCGTCACGTTCTCGCATTGATATAGCTGGCCGGCCCAGTTCACCACCACGTCGCAGTAATCTTCGTATTGGGATGTCTCGGAGACGGCTTCGTGAATCACCGCCTGCAGCCTGCCGTCGGCGCCCGCGCCCAGTGCCACGCGCTGAATCGACTGGGGCCGATGCGCAAACGTGAACATCTGCTGGCGCGTCAACGTCACTCGCACGGGGCGCTTCAATTCGAGCGCCGCCATGACCGCAAGCGCGAGGTGATACTGCGGCCGCAAGCCCGAGCCGAATGCGCCGCCGACAAAAGGCGACACCACCTGCACCTGATCGTCGCTCAAGCCGAACACTGCCGTCAGATACGACTTGGTGTTGACGACGCCCTGTGTCTTTTCATACACGGTCAAGTGTCCGTGCTCGTCGGGTACGACTGTGCAGCCATGCATTTCCATCGGGTTGTGATATTCCGCCGGCGTGCTGTAGAACGCATCGACACGCGCCACGGCGCTGGCCAACGCAGCGTCGGCGTCGCCGCGCGGCGGGGGCGGCGGGTCGAAGCCGCCCTTCTCCGTCGAAGGCGGCTCTGCGTCCATGAGCGCCTCGCCCATATCCGTTCGATGCGGCGCCGACTCATAGCGCACATCCACGAGCGACGCCGCATGACGCGCCAGTTCGAGCGACTCCGCAAGCACGAGCGCAACCGGCTGGCCGCTGTACCACACACGGTCGTCCCACAGCGGCCTGAGCGGGCTGCCGCCGGGCGCAACCATGTCTTTGTACGGTTTGTCCTCGCGAGGCAACTCAGGGCGATTCTGATACGTCAGCACATGCAGCACGCCCGGCAACGCAAGCGCGGCCGACGAATCAATCGACACGATACGCCCCGCCGCGATCGTGCTCGACACGACGAAGCCATACGTGAGTCCATTGGCGGTGAAGTCGGCCGCGTACTGCGCGGCGCCGGTCACCTTCAGTCTGCCGTCGACGCGCTTGTGCGGCACGCCGCTCGCGCGCAGAGCAGGCAAAGATTCAACACGGTTCATTGCACAGACTCCTCGAACGAACGTTGACTCGCGCCCAGAAATGCGCGCTCGATCGCACGCGCCGTCAATTCGACCTTGAACGCATTGCCGCGGCGGCCCTGCGCGTCGCGCAGCAGGTCGGTAGCGAAGTTGCGTACCGTCTCCGCGCTCAACGTCTTGCCCTGCAGCGACGCTTCAGCGTCCGTATTGCGCCACGGCTTGTGCGCAACGCCGCCGAGCGCGCAACGCACATTCACGATCACGTCGCCGTCGAGTTCCAGTCCCAATGCCACGGAGACAAGCGCAAACGCATAGGACGCCCTGTCACGCACCTTGATGTACGCATGATGCTGCGCGAAGCCCTGCTTCGGTAACTCGACCGCAGTGATCAGTTCGTCGTCGCGGATATTGGTGTCGATGTGCGGCGTGTCGCCCGGCAAGCGGTGAAAGTCGGCGAACAGCAACACGCGCGCTCCGTCGGGCCCGGACAGATGCACCGTTGCATCGAGCGCGGCCAATGCCACGCACATGTCGGAGGGATGCACGGCAATGCAGTGTTCGCTTGCACCGAGAATCGCATGCATCCGGTTCACGCCTTCTAGTGCAGGACAGCCGGTGCCGGGTTCGCGCTTGTTGCAGCGCGTGCCCGCATCGTAGAAGTAGACACAACGCGTGCGTTGCAGCAGGTTGCCGCCCACGCTCGCCACGTTGCGAATCTGCGGCGAAGCGCCCGCGAGAATCGCCTTGGAGAGCAACGGATAGCGCGCGGCAATCTGCGGGTCGTAAGCGGCCGCGCTATTGGTCACGAGAGCGCCGATTTTCAGTCCGCCCGCTGCAGTCGGCTCGATCTGCTTAAGCGGCAAGCGGTTGATGTCGATCACGACCTGCGGATGCGCGACGTTCACGCGCCACAAATCAACCAGATTGGTACCGCCCGCGATAAATGCTGCGGCTCCTTTTGCACGATGCTGTTCGATCGCTTGCGACACTTCATTCGCGCGCGTGTACGAGAACCGGTTCATGGCCTCACTCCCTGGCGGTCCTTATCCGCAAGCTCCGCTGCGTCGAGAATCGCGGCGACGATATTGGTGTAAGCGCCGCAGCGGCACAGGTTGCCACTCATCAGTTCACGCACGTCGTCCGCGGTTTTTGCATGGCCTTCCTGCAGCATCGCCACGGCCGAGCAGATCTGTCCTGGCGTGCAGTAGCCGCACTGAAATGCATCATGGTCGATGAACGCCTGTTGAACCGGATGCAGCGTTTCGCCGTTCGCGAGTCCTTCGATTGTCGTAATCGACGCGCCGTCGTGAACCACCGCGAGCGCGAGGCATGTGTTGATACGCTGGCCGTTCACAATGGCGGTGCACGCGCCGCATTGCCCGTGATCGCAGCCCTTCTTCGTGCCGCTCAAATGGCAGTGCTCGCGCAGCAAGTCGAGCAGCGAGGTCCAGGCTTCCACTTCGAACTCATGCTTTTTTCCGTTGATGTCGAAGCTCACCGGCACGCGCTGGACGTCGCTCGGTGCAACGTCCAGCAGCGTTTCCGCTGTGGGTGAATTCATGGGGGTTTCTCCTGACGATGGGTACGTACGGCGAGCGCAAGACGAACCCATGACGCGCGCAAGCGGCGTGCCCGGCAGCACAGCGTTGCAATGCTGCGCGCCGCTCATGCAGCGTTGCGTCGATAAGGATCTGAGGCGCGACTCTGAGAACCGCCGCTTGCGCCTAGTCGCGCAAGCAGCGGCCAGTTCGGCACCCGTCCAACAGACCTAGATAATCGGCGAACCGCCCGTAACGGCGATCGTCGCGCCAGAGATGTAACTCGCTTCGTTTGACGCCAGCATCACGTAGGCCGGCGCGACCTCGGCCGGTTGGCCCGGACGCTTCATCGGTACCTGCTCTCCGAATTTTTCGACTTTTTCCGGCGGCATCGTCGACGGAATCAGCGGCGTCCAGATCGGACCCGGCGCGACGCAATTCGCGCGAATGCCCTTTTCAGCCAGCAGTTGCGCAAGGCCGCCCGTGAAGTTCTGGATCGCGCCCTTGGTGGTCGCGTACGCGATCAACCCGGGATTCGGATGGTCCGCATTAATCGACGTGGTGTTGACAATGGCGCCGCCCGGCTTCATGTGCCTGACTGCAGCGCGTGTGATCCGGAACATCGCGCCGATGTTGGTATCGAACGTCTTATCCCATTCCTCATCGGTGATTTCGTCCAGCGACGGATAGGTCATCTGATATGCCGCGTTGTTCACGAGCACGTCGAGCCGCCCGAACGCCTCGATCGCCTTGTCGACAATCGCGTTGCAATGCGCCGGATTCGCAATGTCGCCTGGCACCAGCACCGCCTTGCGGCCGGCCTCTTCGACCCAGCGCGCGGTCTCGCGTGCATCGTCGTCTTCGTTCAGATAGGAGATCAAAACGTCTGCGCCTTCACGCGCGAATGCGATGGCGACTGCGCGGCCAATGCCACTGTCGCCGCCAGTGATGATGGCTGCCTTGCCAGCGAGGCGTCCCGAGCCCTTATACGATTTCTCGCCGTGATCGGGTTGCGGGTTCATCTCCGCAGTGCGGCCCGGCGTCTGATCTTGCTGCTGTCCTTTGAACGGCGGCGTGGGACGTTCTGTGTCGCTCATATAAAACCTCCAGAAAACTGTTTAACCTGCGCGGCGTGCAAAAAGCACGGCGGTGCGACAGATTCAGCAACCCTCGGGCCCGCGCATGACACGGTTTTCTGGTGCATTGCCGCTGCACAATGGGACATGAGTCGCGCATCGACGAAGCAAATGCGCAAGGAAATGCGATGCGCTGCGCGGCAATTCGAGCGAAACGAAGGGAGTCGGCAACACGTAGAACACGGCGGAACGCATGTCGGAACTGCGTCTTGCACACCGCAGTTTTTTCAAACGGCGCGCACGCTTTACGGCGCGCCCACCGCATGCAGCGCCGCAGCCGACTCCAGCACGCGCAGCAGACGCTCCGGCGTCAACGGCTTCGCGCAGTGCGCGTCGAAGCCCACGGCGCGCGCGCGAGCGCGGTCGTCGCGTGATGCAAACGCCGTACAGGCGATCAGCAGCATATGCGCGGTGGACGGATGCGCGCGCAGGCGCCGCGCCAGTTCCAGGCCGTCCAGGCCGGGCATCTTGATGTCGAGCACCACGGCGAACGGTTGCCATTGCGATGCCATTTCGCAGACCGCGTGCGGATCTTCGAGCGCACGGCATTCGAACCCGTCCGCGTTCAACAACATTTGCAGCGCGTCCGCCGCCTCTCGATAGTCGTCCACGACGAGTATGCGCCGGTGCGACGCCATTGCGTACTGGATTGGCCGCCACACGACCACGTCTTCGCTGTCGTCGAAGTGGTTGTCGAACTGGTTGTCGAACTGGTTGTCGAGCATCACTACGTTCTCCCTGGTGCATGCGCGCGCCGCATCACGGCACCCGCCGCCCGGTTGCAAGATTCGCTCCCGCGCTGCGCTGCATCACTGGTGACATGCTTTCTGAATGAGCCGCGATCTCGCAGCGGCGGTGTTTGCCGTCGATGTGTCTTGATTGCATCGTTGCCGATGCGTCTTACGGATTCGTTGCGTGTCTGTTACTTATGCGCTGCCGCGACGGTCAGGCCGCGCGATCGTCGATGAAACCCTTGAGCATCGCGAGCGTATCCGCGTCGTCGATATGCTTGTCGGTGCGCCAGCGCAGCATGCGAGGGAATCGCACGGCCACGCCGGACTTGTGACGCGTGCTTGCCTGAATGCCCTCGAAGCCGATTTCGAATACGAGCGTCGGCGTCACGCTGCGCACCGGCCCGAACTTCTCGATCGTAGTCTTGCGTACGATGGCGTCAACCTGGCGCATTTCCTCATCGGTAAGACCCGAATACGCCTTTGCGAACGGCACCAAAGTGCGCACGCCATTGGCTTCGTCCCACACCGCGAACGTGAAATCAGTGTATAGGCTCGCACGTCTGCCGTGTCCCCGCTGCGCGTAAACCAGTACGGCGTCGATTGCATACGGATCGATTTTCCACTTCCACCATGTGCCCGAAGCTTTCGTGCGGCCAACACCGTACATCGACTCGCGCTCCTTCACCATGAAGCCCTCGACACCCCGCGCGCGGCTCTCTTCGCGTAGCGCTGCCAACGCGCGCCAGTCGGCTCCGGACACCTGCGGCGATACACGAAGCAAGTCGCCCGAAAGCGTGCCGTCCAGCGATGCAGCCAACGCGTCCAGACGCGCGCGCCGTTCGGCCAGCGGCGTCATTCGCAAGTCTTCGCCGTGCGCTTCCAGCAGATCGTAAGCAAGCAGCGCGGCGGGCGAATCGGCGAGGATTTTTTTCGTCAGGGTCTTTCGTGCGATGCGCGGTTGAAGGCGCGCGAACGGCAATGGCGCAGCGGCGCCCGGCTCCCAGGCAAGGATTTCGCCGTCGATCACGAAACCGTCAGGCAAGGCCTCGCCCAGCGCGGCCACTTCCGGAAACCGGTCGGTGATCAGATCCTCGCCTCGCGACCACAACCACACACGGCCGCCGCGTTTGACGAGTTGCGCGCGTATGCCGTCCCACTTCCATTCGATCAGCCAGCGCGACGGATCGCCAAGCGTCTCGGGATCGGTTTGCAACGGATGCGCGAGAAAGAACGGATATGGAAGGCCCAGATCGCTGTCGTGCCGATCCGCCGATTGCTGCTCGCCCGCGTTGCCGGCATCGGGTGCGTCGGGTGCGATGAGACGCAGATAACGCGCGGCGTCCGGTTTCTGCCGGGAATCGGTCCATCCGACCATGCGTTGCGCAATCCGCTTATGATCGACTCCGGCGACCTGTGCGAGCGCACGCACCACCAACTGCCGCGCCACGCCGACGCGAAAGCCCCCACCAATCAACTTGGTAAGCAAAAAGCGCTCGCCCCAATCCAGCTCGTCCCAATAGCTGAACAAACGCGTGCGCAACTCCTCAGGCGCAAGACCGCGCAACGTCAGCACACGCTGCTCGATCCATTGTGTGAGGCCCAGTTCGGAACTGCGCTGCGCGGGCGGCAGAATATGCGCGATGGTCTCCGCAAGATCGCCGACTGCGTGATACGACTCTTCGAAAAGCCAGGCGGGCAATCCCGCGCGTTCGCGGGCAAATTCGGTCAACAGACGCGTGGGCACCGATTGCCGCGGCTTGCCGCCGGCCAGGAAGTACGACGCCCACGCGGCGTCTTCGGGTTCCGCTACGGCAAAGTAACTCGTCAGCGCTTCGAGCTTGTCGTGCGTGGACGTCGTCGCGTCGAGCGCGGTGTAAAGAGCAGCGAAGCGCTTCATGAACGGCTCGCGGCATCGTCGAACTCATGCACGGGCGCGGCGTCACCCGGCGGGAGCGGCGCATTGCCCGGCACGGCCTCGTCGCCGCCCAATGCATCCGCTTCGACCGTATCGTCGCCGTATTGGGTCACGAAGGCGCCTGCATCCAGTCCCTGCTCGCGCAGCCAGCGCACCATCGGTTCGACCGAGCCGTGTGTGACGATCACGCGGCCCGCGCCGGTCGCGCCAATCGCCGTTTGCAGCGCCGGCCAGTCCGCATGATCGGAAAGCACGAACCCGCGATCGACGCCGCGCCTGCGTCGCGCGCCCCGCAAGCGCATCCAGCCCGACGCGAACGCGTCGCTATAGTCGCCGAAACGCTTGAGCCATGCACTGCCTTGCGCGGACGGCGGCGCAACGATCAACGCCTGGCTGAATGCCGCCTTGTCCTTTGGCGCAATTTCGCTAACGAGACGTACCGGCGGCAACCGCACGCCCGCCTCGCGATAAGCCCGATTGAGCGGTTCGACCGCGCCATGACAGAAGATCGGCCCGATGCCCGCGTCGACGCTTGCCAGAACGCGTTGCGCCTTGCCGAACGAGTAACAGAACAGCACGGACGCGCGCCCTTGCGCCGCGTTATGACGCCACCATGAATCGACGCCGTCGAATATGGTTTGCGGTGCGTCCCAGCGGTAGATCGGCAGACCGAAAGTCGACTCGGTGATGAATGTATCGCAGCGCACGGGCTCGAATGCGTCGCAGGTCGGATCGGGGTCGAGTTTGTAATCGCCGGATGCGACCCACACGCGCCCGCGGTGCTCGATGCGTAATTGCGCGGACCCCAGCACATGTCCGGCGGGATGCAGGGACACGGTCACTCCGTTGATATCGAGCCGTTCGCCGTACGCAAGCGTTTGCAGCGAAATGTCAGGCAGGCGCGACAGCAGCACGTTTGCGCCCGCACGCGATGCAAGATAACGCCGATGCCCGAAGCGGGCGTGATCGGAGTGCGCATGCGTGATCACCGCGCGCTCGACGGGGCGCCAGGGGTCGATATGAAAGTCGCCGGGCGGACAATACAGACCCTCGGGCCGCGCGACGACGAGATCCCCGGAGTCTGCATCTCCCAATGAGATGTTCGATGAGCTGGATGTGTTCGATATCGATTCGGATGCCATGTTGCACCTCGAAAGCAAGGCGTATTCCTGCACACTTTTCTTCGCGGTCGCGATGCGCGTGGCGGCTTTCTTGCTTAACCTATGCAGAAGCGCACCGGCATGCGCCGTCCGTCGGCGGCCCGCCGCGCGCATGGCGAGGCCCCATGTACTCCATCATCGATCAACGCACACTCAATGTCGCGAAGCATCCGGGCAGATTCCTCCTCGAAACGATGAAGGCGTTCCGGGCCAATCAGGGTTTGCTGCTCGCCGGCGCGGTCGCGTACTACGCGTTGCTTTCCATCGTGCCGCTGATGATCCTCATTGTCATCGCGCTGTCCCGCATCGTGCCGCAACACATTCTGCTTCCGGCGCTGGGGCACTTGCTGCAGTGGCTCGTGCCGGGCCAGTCCGCAGCACTCGTACGTGAGCTTGCCAACTTTCTCGCTCACCGTGCGGTGATCGGCTGGGTGCTGTTCGTGACGATGCTGTTCTTCAGTTCACTTGCATTCACGGTACTCGAAAACGCGATGTCGCTGATCTTCGTACACCGTGTGGTTATACGGCGGCGGCATTTTCTACTCTCGGCGCTGCTGCCCTACTGTTACATCCTGTTCCTCGGCGTCGGCGCGTTGATCGTCACGCTCGTGTCGAGCGGACTGGAAGCCGTGGGCGCCGAAGGCATCGACCTGTTCGGGCTGCATGTGTCGCTGCAGGGCGCTTCGCGCGTTCTGCTGTATCTGCTGGGTCTGGCCGGCGAAGTTTTCCTGCTGACGTCGATCTATATGGTCATGCCGGTTGGACGGCCATCGCTCAAGCATGCGCTGTTCGGCGGCATCGTCGCTGCGCTGTTGTGGGAGATCACACGGCATGTGCTGGTCTGGTACTTCGCGACGCTTTCACAGGTCAGCGTGGTGTATGGTTCGCTCACCATGGCGATCGTCATTCTCTTCAGTCTGGAATGGCTCGCCACGTTGCTGCTTTTCGGCGCACAGGTGATTGCACAATACGAGCGCTTCGGCATCGAGCCGCAGAACGCGCCAAAGCAGCCGATAAAGACCGGATGAAACCTTCAGGCCGCAGCGCGGCGAATCGGTGCAGACGTGCAGTGGCGGCGGCGCCGCGAGACTGCGGTAACATTCTGTCGGAGGCCGGACCGAGCGCACCCGCCGCTTCTATCCCGGCACGCTCCAGGACTCGACAATGGGCATCATCCAGCGCAACAACGTGAATATTTCCGGGCGCGGCGCGAGCACCATGGTGTTCGCGCACGGCTTCGGCTGCGACCAGAGCATGTGGCGCCGCCTCGCACCGTCGTTCCATGACGACTACCGCATCGTGCTGTTCGATCACGTGGGCAGCGGCTCGTCGGACCTCGCCGCATACGACGTCGACAAATACGATTCGCTGCACGGCTACGCGCGCGATCTGATCGAAATCGTCCGCGAAGTGTCCGACGGGCCGGTCGTGTTCGTCGGCCATTCGGTGAGTTGCATGATCGGCCTGCTCGCCGCGCTCGAAGCACCGCAACTTTTTTCCGCTCAGGCGATGGTGACTCCCTCGCCCTGCTATGTGAACGACGGCGATTACATCGGCGGCTTCACGCGCGAGGACATCGACGACCTGCTGCTCACGCTCGAGCACAACTACCTCGGCTGGTCCAGCGCAATGGCACCCGCTATCATGGGCGTGCCAGATCAGCCGGAACTCGGCGCTGAATTAATTAACAGCTTTTGCCGGACCGATCCGCGGATCGCCGCCCAGTTTGCACGTGTCACGTTTCTCTCGGATCATCGCGGTGTGCTGCCTTTGAACGTCACGCCTACGCTCATTTTGCAAGCAAGCGAAGACGTCGTCGCGCCGCGCGCGGTCGGCGAGTACATGCATCGCACGATGCGTAACAGCACGCTTCGCGTCGTCGAGAATAATGGACACTGTCCGCACGTAAGCGCGCCTGTCGCCACTGCGGAGGCCATCAGCGCTTTCCTGCGGACGACCCCAACTTAACGCAATGCAAAGTACCGACCGCCACTTGCCGCTCGCCGATGCGTTGTTCGAGCACGCCGCCTGCGGCCTCGTCGTGACCGATACCGACGGGCGCATCGTGCGCGCCAATGCAACGTTTTGCGAATGGATCGGCTATGGCGCCGCAGAGCTTACGAGCGGCATCAGCCTTCAGGACCTGCTGACAACGGGCGGCAAGGTCTTTTATCAGACGCATTGGGCGCCGCTGCTGCAAATGCAGGGCTCTGTCGCCGAGGTCAAGCTGAGCATGCTGCATCGCGACGGCCACACGGTGCCGACATTGCTCAATGCAGTGCGCCGCGTGCACGGCGACCAGAGCTACATCGAAGTCGCAGTGCTCATCGTCGCCGATCGTCATAAGTACGAGCAGGAACTCGTGCTCGCGCGGCGAAATGCGGAGGCTTCGGTGGCCGCGCATCAGCGGGCACAAAGGGAATTGCAGGAAAGCCGCGACGTATTGAGTCTGGCCATGCGCGGCGCGCGCATGGGCGCGTGGTCACACGAACCGAAGACCGGCAAGTTCTGGTGGAGCCGCGAACTGGAAGCGCTCGCGGGTTACGCCGAAGGACGCCTCGCCATTACAACGCGCGGTTTTTTCGAACTGATTCATCCGGGCGATCTGCTCGCGCTCAACGAAGCCGTCGATCATGCGGTGCGAACCCGCGACGACTACGTCGCCGAATTCCGCTTCCTGCATGCAAGCGGCGACTGGTGCTGGATGGAAGGCCGCGGCCGCGCCACTTACGACGAGCGTGGCGAGCCGCTGACGGTCTACGGGCTCGGCATCGACATTACCGAACGCAAGCAGGCGCAGACGGTGCTGCTACGCCAGGCCGCGATCTTCGAGCACTTGAGCGATGCAATCGTGATCACCGATCTGCGCGGCAACATTACCGACTTCAATGTCGGCGGCGAACGCATGCTCGGTTACCGGCTGCGCGACATTCTCGGCAAGCACGTCTCGATCTTTCATCCGCCAGAAGATGCGCTGCGTATTCGACGCGAAGTTTTCGCGAGTCTCGGCGCGTACGGCACGTGGCGGGGCGAGTTGCCGTTCGCGCGGCGCGACGGTTCGCGCGGCGTTTGCGAAACCGTGGTCAAACCGCTCGCCAACGAGCGCGGCGACATCTACGGCGCGGTGAGCATTAATCGCGACATTACCGAGCGGCGGCATGCCGAGCAGCAACTCACGCGGCTTAACGCGGAGCTTTCCAACGCGGATCGCCGCAAGGACGAATTCCTCGCGACGCTTGCGCATGAGCTACGCAATCCGCTTGCGCCGATGCGCAACGTCCTCGAAATTCTGCGTGCGAAAGAATTCAGCGATCCGCAACTGAACTGGTCGCGCGACGTGTTCTCCCGTCAATTGCAGCACATGACCCATCTTGTCGACGATCTGCTCGAGGTCTCGCGTATTACCCAAGGCAAACTGGAACTGCGCAAGCAGCGGCTCGAACTCGCGCGCGCGATGCAATCCGCGGTGGAAGCCGCGCGTGCAATCGTGCAGGCGTCCGACCATCGTCTGAGCGTGACGCTATCTCCCGAGCCGCTTTTTCTCGATGCGGACCCTACCCGCCTTTCGCAGATGATCCTCAATCTGCTGAACAACGCAGCGAAATACACGCCGCCAGGCGGCAGCATTTCGCTCACCGCACATCGCGAAGGCAACCAGGCCGTGATTACGGTGCGCGATTCGGGCATCGGCATTCCTCGCGAACATCTGAACAGCGTCTTCGAAATGTTCTCGCAACTCGCACCCGCGCTCGATCGCTCTCAAGGCGGACTCGGCATTGGGCTCGCCCTCGTGCGCGGTCTGGCGGAATTGCACGGCGGCACGGTCGCGGCATTCAGCAACGGGCCCGGCGCCGGCAGCGAATTCGTGATCCGGCTGCCGCTGTCCAGTTCCGCCGATGCACCCGCTGACAGCACGGAACCCGACAAGCCGCCGGCCGCCGGACTGCGGATAGTGATTGTCGACGACAATGCGGACGCCGCCGACAGCCTCGCAATGGTGCTCGAACTGGAGGGTCACCAGGTGCGCACGGCAAGCGACGGAGTCGCGGGACTTGCGGTGATCGCCGAATTCGCCCCACAGGCGGTCATTCTCGACATCGGTCTGCCGCTCCTCAATGGCTATGAAGTCGCTCGACGGGTTCGCAACGACTATCCGGACGCCGGCATCCGACTGATTGCGGTAACGGGCTGGGGCCAGCAACAGGACAAGCAGACGGCGGTGGAGGCCGGCTTCGATCATCACTTTACGAAGCCGGTGGACCCGAGTGAACTGCAGCGCGTGCTCAGCGGACATCAGGTCAAATGAGCGCGCGCATATTCGAGGAAGCCGAGATTGCCAGCAGTCTCGTCGCGCGCGGCATCGTGCCGGATGCGAGGCAGCGCGACGCAATCGCGGCGCTCTCTGCATTGGCTGGGTCCACAGCAAGCCACGTTGAATCGCGATATCAAGGCGTGTATTGCCATGGACTGCCTGGGCGCGGCAAAAGTCTCGTGGTGGATACCGCGTTCGAACTCGCGGATTGCCGCAAGCGGCGCCTGCATTTTCACGAGTTTCTCCGCGAGATGAATCAACGCCTCGTGAACGAACCGCGTGGCGACGACAGGCTCGGCTCCGTGTCGATGCAATGGCTCGATGGCATTGAGTTGCTATGCTTCGACGAATTCCACGTGCACGATATCGCGGACGCGTTTCTGATGGGCCGCTTTCTCGACACGGCGATCAAGTTCGGCACGCGCATCATGCTGACGTCGAACTATGCGCCCGACGGCCTTTTATCCGACCCCGAGTTTCACGAGCGTTTCCTGCCCACCATCGAGCAGATCAAGCGGCATTTCCGCGTGATCCATTTCGACGGCGCGCGTGACTACCGGTTCGGCGGCGAACAGCATGACACGCCGCACTTCTTCGCCCCGCTCGATGCAGCCGCTCACAACGCGCTGCGTGAAATCTTCCTGCGTTACGACAGCAGCGGCGCATTCGAATCGACGAAGATCAGTGCCGCGGGACGTCCGCTCGCGGCACACGCGGTGGGCGCGGCTCTCTTGTGGGCCGACTTCGAATCACTATGTGTGGCAAGCCGTTCGCATCTCGACTATTTGGACCTCGCCGAGCGATGGCATGGACTCATAGTCGATAATTTACATACTGAATGGCTCACGAAAGCGCACACGTTGCAGCGACTCGTGTGGCTGGTCGACATTCTTTACGACCGCAAGCGTGCGCTTTTCATCGCATCGGACGAACCGATTCATGAGGCCTTGCGAGGACTCGAAGGCGCACATGATCTATCGAGAACGCTGAGTCGGCTCGCGGAGATGCAATCGCGCGCTTATCGCAGCACGCTCGAAGAAGCGACGGACGCGTCCGCCGCAACTGCGCCCGAGCGCTAAATCAGCGGGTGTGGCTAAGCGCAAAGCGCGGCTGCAAATCTTGCAAAGACTGTGCTCGTTCGCGTCATTCGCCTAACCGGTTCGCGAAGCGTTCCCCACTGCGTAGCGACGCAGATCGCGCCGTGCAGCCTCGACGACACCCTTTTTCACGCACGCACGCCGCGCGTCCGGGAATGCGACCTGCTACCGCCGTTGCGCACTCATTCTTCAGCGGATATGCACTCCGCCCTTTTGCCGACATGATCAGAACCGCTTCGGTCGCCGCCGCGCTTTGCGCGGCATGTCTTTCCTCCGCCTGCGTGCATATCGGACCCTCGCGCCTGAAAGCCGATCAGGTCGACTATGCGCGTGCACTCGGCGACGCGAAGAAACGCGAGATTCTTGCAGCCGTGGTCGGCCTTCGTTATGGCGACGCGCCTGCGTTTCTGACCGTCAGCAGCATCATCGCCGCCTACACGTTCGACGCCACCGGCGGCGCAACCGCTAACGCGGGCTCCGGTAGCCAGCCGAACTACGCACTCGCCACCGGCAGCGTGTCGTATTCGAATCACCCTACCTTCACGTTCACGCCGACGACCGGCGAAGCGTTCGCCTCCGCTTACATCCGGCCGCTAGCGCCCGCACTCGTGCTGCCGCTCGCCGAAGGCGGCATTCCTATCGACCTGCTGTTGCGCATCACCGCGCAATCGGTGGGAGGCTTGCAGAACGGCAATGCGCTCGGCGGAGAAAACAGCGCGGGCGCGCCCGGCTTTTTCGAGTTGCTGCGTTCGCTGCGCCGCCTGCAACTGGCAGGCGAGTTGAACGTCGAGTCGCGCAACGTGGGCACCAAAAATGAGCAGATGAGCGTGTTTCTGGTGATGGGAGCAACCACGAGCGGCGAGTCGCCGCAAACGGCGGCCGATCTGGCCCGCGTGCGCAAGTTGCTGCATCTGTCGTCGAAAACGCGCAGCTATGAAATCGTCTACGGGCCCTCTTCCGCATGGCAGAAAGCGGACAAGATTCCGATGGTGACGCGCTCGGTGCTCGGCATCCTGACCGATCTCGGTGCACAGGTGCAGGTGCCCGTCGAGCGCATAACCGACGGCTCGACAAAGCCGACCGTGGGCCTGATCGGCGGAGAGACGAGACCGACGATCATCATTCACTCGGGCGGGAGCGCGCCTGACAATGCGTACGTGATGATTCCGTACGGGACGTCGTCATACTGGGTCGATCGCAACGACTTCGACTCGAAATACGCATTCACGGTCGTGCAAAACCTGATGGCGCTCGCCGAGGCGGATACCAGCAGCAAAGCGCCCGTTGTGACGATTCCGGCAAATTGAATTGAACTGAAGCGGGTCGAACGCGGCGGCTTGCGCCTTCTCACAGTCAGCGCTGACGCTCGATAAAAAGCCGGCGGTTTTCATACCGCCGGCTTTTTTTCGCTGCTGCTCAGCTTATTGCCTGTGTTACAGCTTACGCACTACTCCTGGCTGCGCTTTCCCTGTACCCGCGCAATCTGCTGCTTCGCCGCTTCATAAACATGCTCGGGCGTGAAGCCGAATTTCTTCTTCAGATCGGAAAGCGGCGCGGATGCGCCGAACGTGTGCATCACCACTTGCGCGCCGAGCCGGCCGACGTATCGGTCCCAGCCCAGCGAGGCGGCCTGCTCGACGGCCACGCGCGCATCGATGTCGGGCGGCAGCACCGCGTCCTGATAGGCTTCGTCCTGCCGCTCGAACAGATCCCATGACGGCATCGACACCACGCGCGCGGCAATGCCCTCGCTCTTCAGTTTCTCGTACGCGTCGACGCAAATCGACAACTCGCTGCCCGTCGCGAGCAGAATGACTTGCGGCTTCTGTCCGTCGGGCGCGTCGGCTAGCACATAGGCGCCCTTCTTCACGCCCTCGGCCGAGGCATAACGGCTGCGGTCGAGAGTCGGCAGCGCCTGCCGCGACACGACGATGCACGAAGGACGCCGCTTTTGCGTAACTGCGACTCGCCACGCTTCGGCTACTTCGTTTGCATCGCCCGGACGCAGCACGGTGAGGCCGGGAACGCCGCGCAGCGACGCCAATTGCTCGATAGGCTGGTGCGTCGGGCCATCTTCGCCGACGCCGATCGAATCGTGGGTGAACACATAGATCGACTCGACTTCCATGATCGCCGACAGGCGGATCGGCGGCTTCATGTAGTCGCTGAAAATCAGGAATGTCGAGCCGAACGGCCGCAAATTCGACAACGCGAGGCCGTTGACCACCGCGCCCATTCCATGCTCGCGAATGCCGAAATGCAGATTGCGGCCGCCGTAATTGTCGTGCTCGAAGCTACCCGCGCCCTCGAATTTCAGATTCGTTTTCGTGGATGGCGCGAGGTCGGCCGCGCCGCCGAGCATCCACGGAACGCGCGCGGCAATCGCGTTGAGCACCTTGCCCGACGACTCGCGTGACGCCATGCCTTTGGCGTCTGCGTCGAAGGTCGGAATGTCGCTGTCCCAGCCGACCGGCAAACCATGCGCCTCGATCAGCGCGAATTCGCGCGACAGTTCCGGATATTGCTTGCTGTAGGCGTCGTACTTCGCCTGCCATTCGGCGCGCGCCGCCTTGCCGCGCGCGCCGATGCCCGCGGCGAAACGTTCGTGCACGCCTTCGGGCACGTAGAAGAATTTGTCTTCCGGCCAGCCGTAAAACTTTTTAGTGAGCGCGACTTCCTCGACGCCGAGCGCCTCGCCGTGCGCCGCTGACGTGTCCTGCTTGTTGGGTGCGCCCCAGCCGATGATGCTGTTCACCACGATCAGCGTCGGCCGGTCGGTAATGCTTTTTGCTTCGACGAATGCGGCTTCCAGCGCAGCGGCGTCGTTCGCATCGTTCACATGTAGCGTATGCCAGTTGTAACCGCGGAAGCGGCTTTCGACATCGTCGCTATAGGCGAGATCGGTATGTCCTTCGATCGTCACGCGATTGCTGTCGTAGATCCAGATCAGATTGGACAGCTTCAGATGGCCCGCGAGCGAGGCCGCTTCGTGCGAGATGCCTTCCATCATGTCGCCGTCGCCGCACAGCGCGTAGACGCGGTAGTCGAAAAGCGGCGCGTCCGGCTTGTTGAAGCGGTTCTCGTACCAGCGGGCCGCCATCGCCATGCCGACGCTATTGCCGAGGCCCTGGCCGAGCGGACCTGTCGTGGTTTCGACGCCCGTCGTCATCCGGTATTCAGGGTGGCCCGGCGTCTTGCTGTCGATCTGGCGGAAACGCTCGATGTCTTCCAGCGAAACGGCGGGCTTGCCGGTCGGCTTGCCCTCTTCGTCCACTGCCTTCACGTTCGCCAGATGCAGCAGCGAATACAGCAGCATCGACGCATGCCCGACCGACAGCACGAAGCGGTCGCGATTGGGCCACAACGGCTCGTCCGGGTCGTAGCGCAAATGGTTCTGCCACAAATGGTAGGCGACCGGCGCGAGCGCCATTGGCGTGCCGGGGTGGCCTGAATTGGCCTTCTGGACAGCGTCCATCGACAGCGTGCGGATCGTATTGATGCACAACTGATCGAGGGCGGGATCGTTTTGCATGGGACACTCCTTGTTCGGCCGTTGGAAACATTGCCTGCGCGCGCTGCCGCGACGTCGCCGGCAAGCGGTGTTCAGGGGAAACAACGCATGAAGAGCTCAGCAAGCCTCATGGATGATGCGCCGATGCGCGCAAATCTGCACGCTGCGTGACATCGGGCTCGTTGCTGGAACTCTGGCGGACGTGCCGACGGGCGCGGCTAGGCCGCGTTCAGCCAATGCTCGCAAAGGGGGCCATGCTTGCCGTCGACAGGATCCATCTTCGGGAACGGCAGCGCATGCATTGCGGCAAGCTCCTGCGGGGTCAGCGCTTCGCGGCGGATATCCCACTGCTGGCCTGCGGGATAGGCCCCCACCACGCGGAAGCGGCCTTCGAACGATTGCAGGCAATGGCCGGTGCCGGCGGGCAGCAGCAGGACGTCGCCCGCGGACACGCTGACCACCTTGCCGCCCGGACCGCCGACTATCACATCCGCGGAACCGTCCGACACGCCGAGCACTTCGTGAGCGGTCGAGTGAAAGTGGTGGTAGTCGAAGATGCCGTCGCGCCACTGCGGCGGCCATTCGTTGCGTGCGAACAGCAGTTCGAACGCCTTGGCGAGGTCGCCGATCGCGGGGTCCACTGCCTGCCTGTAGATCACGACCGGCAGCTTGCTGTTATTCGGTACCCAGTCGTGCGGTTCGAGCATGAAGGCTTCGTACTCGGTCTGCGCTGCGTCGAATCCGTGCTTCGAATGTTCCTGCATGGTTGGCTCCTGTGGGTAGCGGGGCGCGTCCGGCGTGCGTGTGCCGGAGGGCGCGATATTGCAGCGCCGCATAAAGCGCGCCCGCTCCGCGGCATGTCGCTGCCCGGGTTGATCCCACGACGCATTTAACTCGCACGAAGCTGCCGCGACGGGCGGCAGCCACGCCTTGGCCCGGCGATCACACCATCACAGCGACGCTCGATCAAACCGTTCAACCGCCGCCAATGCCCTGCAGCACTTTGCCGGTGCCGCCGCACACGGTGCACTGTACTTCCTCTACCTTGCCGGTTCCCTTGCATGCCGGGCAGATATCTTCGCCGACGCCGGGCGCGTCGGGGGGCGCTTCATCGCCGGGGTTCAGGGGTTGGTTGTCCTGTTGCATATGTCTCTCCGTTCGCTGTTGACCGCATCAGTTCTTGTGCGACGCGCGGCCGCCGCCGCCCGCAGGCTCGCCGTGCGTGCCGGTGCCGAGCGGCACCTCGGCGGTCTGCTCCGGACGTTCGTTCGAGCGCGGTGGATTGGTTTGCTTGTCGACTCCGGTCTGCACGACCGGTTCGATGCCGAGGGGACTCGGCTCCACGTACTGCGCGCCGCTCGGCTTGTTGCGTTCTTTCACTTCCGGCGAAACCTCGGGAGCGCCGGAATTCTCGCTGGGTGTGTCAGGCTGCATATCGCTCTCCTTTTATCGGCTACCTCGTGAGTGCAGCAACATACGGACCCTGCCGGACTGCATCGGACCGCACGCCGAGGGGCGTCCCGTTACGGCTCGCAAGCGTCGCGGACATCGGTAAAGTGGGCACGTGCATTGCGTCGCCAGAACTGAAGCTTCGGATTCATCTTTGTAAAAAGGAGCACTTCATGACAGTGACGACAATTCGCATCTCCGACACGGAAGTTCAGGTCGAGCGAACGCTATACACGTTCGCGCAAAAGAGCGATGCCGACGCGTTCGCGCAGTGCGTAGTGAACGATTCGATCGACACCTGCTATCGCAGTCATCCGCCGCTCTCGGCGCGGCCCACCGTCCCCGATGAACATCCGGACGATCCGAATCGCGGCAGCACGATCTCGCCGTCGCTCGGTGGCATGCCTTGACGAGCGCACACGCGCCGCAGTCAACGTTCCGGCGATTTGCGGTCGGCCGCGACGATCTGCTTGCCATACTCGATGGCGGCACGGCGCGCCTGATCGGCCGTCTCGTACGGTCCGATTTCCGGCGCACCGTCGAACGGAAAAAGTATCCTTCGATCCGCTCTGCGGACGACCTTCAGTCCACCTACGTAACGGCCGTCGCCTGTTCCGTGATAGCTGGCGAAAATCTCGAATTCGTCATCAGCAACGTCGGCCTTATGTCGCGCCATTTGTGTATTCCCTATCCCTGTCGATGCTCGATGAGCACCCCACGCTTAACTGCGCAATGCCTGGTGCATTGCGCGATGAAACACAGCAATGGCCGTTCCACGCGCGAAAGGCACTACGCAAAGGGCGATTGGGGACAAAGGGACATGCGCATTGCACGCAATGATCAGAGACAAAAGTTGGAGGTAACGATGGCCGGTTCAAACTCGCCCGATGGGACGGCGTTCGTCATGCATACGCCGATGCCGCCCGAGGTCGATCCCGAGGCGCCGCCGCCTCCGAACATCGATCCCGATCCACCCGCGACGCCCGACGACGACCCAGGCGGGCTGCCGCCGGCCGCGCCGGAAGGCGACCCGCCTGCGAAGCCGCCGCCAATGCGTGCCTCGTCACGGCTCGCGTGACGAGGCGGTCATTGAGCGGTGCTCAGCGTAGCCGGGCGACGTCCTTCTCGCTCACGCGCTGGGCTGCGGGGTTGCCGAACTGCGTCGTCACGTAGTTCGTGAGCGCGGCAATCTGCGCGTCGTTCAGTTGTGCGGCGAAGGCCGGCATGCCGACGTCGTTGCCTGCAGCTTTGCGTTGCACGCCGTGCAGAATGACCTGCATCAGGTTGCCCGGATTCGACGCACCCACCGTCGAGTTGTGCAGCAACGGCGGATAGTAGCCGTCCGGTGTGCCCTTGCCGCTCGCCTGGTGACAGGTCGCGCAGTTGCCCAGATAGAGCCGCGCGGGATCGAGCGTGCCGTCGTTCATCGCAACGCCTCGCAGGCGCGCCACGTCCGTCGACGGTTTGCCCCACGCGCTGCGCGAGCGCGAACCGCTCTGAGCGCCGCCGTCGTTGACCGGCGGCACCGTGCGCACATACGTCGCGATGGCGCCGATGTCGGCGTCGCTCATCTTCGAGAAGCTGTGCTCGACCGCCTCGGCCATCGGCCCCGCTGCCTGTGCGAGTCCGGGCACGCTGCCCGTTTGCAGATACTGCACGAGCTGCGTATGGCTCCATCCGCCAATGCCGCTATCGGGCGACGACGTGATGTTGTAGCCGTCCCAATCCGCGAGCACCGAGCCGCCGAGGAAGCCGCTGCCGGTTTCATCGAGCGCCTGCTCCTGCATCGCAAAGCCGCGCGGCGTGTGGCACGTGCTGCAATGCGCGAGCCCCTGCACGAGATAGGCACCACGGTTCCACTCGGCGCTCTGTTGAGGCTTCGCCTGATATGGGCCACTCTTCAGGAACATCCAGTTCCATACGGTGAGCGGCCAGCGCATGTTGAGCGGCCATGCAATGTCGCTCGCGCGCGTAGCCTGCTGCACCGGCACCACGCCGTAGCGGAAATACGCGTATAGCGCCTTCACGTCGCCGTCGCTGACCTTCGCGTAGGAGACATACGGCATCGCCGGGTACAGGTTATGGCCGTCCTTCGACACGCCCTTGCGCAGCGCGCGGTCGAAGTCTTCGAGCGACCACGTGCCGATACCCGTTTGCGGGTCGGGCGTGATGTTGCTCGAATAGATCGTGCCGAGCATCGGCACCTTGAGCGGCAGGCCGCCCGCGAACGGCTTGCCTTTCGCGGTGGTGTGACACGCCATGCAATCGCCGGCGGTGGCGAGATATTCGCCGCGTTTGATCAACGCCGCGTCGTTGCCGTCCACCGCTTTAGCGTCTTGTGCGAATGCGCAAACGGGCAGCGCCGAAGACCACGCGAAGGCGCCGGACAGCATCCAGAAAAAAGTCTTCTTCAACACGTTCACACTTCCTTCTTCAACTGGTCGGCCATGCGCAGTGCCAGCGCGGCAATGGTCAGCGTCACGTTGACGGTGCCGACGGTCGGCATCGTCGCGCTGCTCGAAATGAACAGATTCGGGTGGTCGAACGTGCGGCAATGCTTGTCGACCACGGAATCGCGCGGATCGCTGCCCATGATCGTCGCGCCCGTGATGTGGTTGTTCGGCGCGAATTCGTCGTCAAACCGGATGTCGCTGCCGCCCAGTACCTTCGCCGCGTTCGCATAGACTTCGCGGGTGTGCGCGGCGCCGCGCTTCACGTAGTCGTCGATGCGATAAGTGATCTCGGGCCGCGCAATGCCGATCGCGTCGGTCTCGGTGCGGCTCGGCACGATGCGGTTTTCCGGTTGCGGCAGAATTTCGTGGAAGCAGTCGAACTCGACGAAGCGCGCCGAGCGGTCGCGAATCTGCGCATCGAGCTCGGCGGGCTTGATGAGCTTGCCTTGCTTGAAGATTTTTTGGGTCTCCTGATCGACTCGCGACATGTTCGACAGGTGGATCTTCTTGGCCGCTTCCGTCGCGCGGAACGCGCCGTCGCGAAAGCCGATCAGCGAGGTCATTTCCTGCGGGCCGCGCCCCGGCCACAGTTTTTCGTCAGCGTAGAACGTGACGCCCGTGCCCGGGTGGTCCATCAGGTTACGACCTACCATGTCGGAGCTGTTGCCGACGCCGTTCGGAAAGTCGTGGCTCTGCGACATCAGCATGATCTTCGGCGTCTCGATGCCGTTCGCGGCGAGCACGAAATACTTGCCTTCCACGCGATGCTCGTTGCCCTGCGCATCTTTGTACAAAGCCGCCGTGATGCGCTTGTCCGTGCCGACTTCGAGTTTGTAGACCACCGCGTTGGCGATCAGCCTGGCGCCGGCCTGCTCGGCTTTTTCAACGTGCACGATGCCGTTGTACATCGCACCGATCGGGCAAATCGGCATGCAATTGTTATTGCCGCAGCAGGTCGGGCGGCCATCGTACGGACGGCTGTTGCGCGCGACCGGTTCGGTCACGACGTGATAGCGTGAGTCGAAAGCATTGAGCTTGCTCTTGATGGTCTGCTCGTTGTACGACAGCGGCAGCGGTGCCATCGGATAAGGCTGGCTGCGCGGCGAGCCGAGTTCTTCGTCGGTCGGGCCCCACACGCCGAGTTCTTCTTCGGCACGCTGGTAATACGGCTCCAGTTCCTCGTATTGCATCGGCCAGTCGCGGCCCACGCCATAGACGGTTTTCATCCTGAAGTCGTTCGGCATGAAGCGCCATGCCGATGCGGCCCAGTGCCATGTCGTGCCGCCGACCGCGCGAATGTACTGCGAGTTGAATTTATGCTCGCCCTTGAGGATCAGATAGTTGTTGGGCGGATAGTACTCAGGGTGCGGTGCCCATTTGCTCGGCGGATACGGCGCCATGAAATCCATCTTGTCCGCCTGATTGCGAAAGCGCTCGACGATCTCCCAGCGCGGCATGCGCGGCCCGGCTTCGAGCAGGATCACGGACTTGCCGGCCTGCGCCAGCTGATGCGCGACGATCGCCCCGGCGACCCCCGACCCGACCACGACGATATCGGCTTGCTCAGTGCTCTGTTGTTTATCGGCCATGGCTTATGCTTGCCTCTCGACGGGTTTTGCAGCCCAGAAGCCGGGCTTGTTCGGGCAATACGAGCGGATGATCAGCGTGTCGGATACCACGCCGAACATCAGCGCCTGCTCATAGGTAATGACGACGTCATCGACGGTGCCGAGATACCACGCTTCCATGATCTTCAGCGCAAGCGCCTGTTGAGCGGCATCGGCGGAACCGGCGGCGAGCGCGCCCGCGAGCTTCGGCAATTGCTGCGCGAGTTCGGGCGTGGACTTCTGCAGCGCGGCAAAGAGCCGGGTGCCGACGTCGCGATCGAGCGCGGACTTTTCGGTCAGCGATTGCGACAACGTCATGAAGGTGTCGATGGGAGCGGACGACGAGTCGTCGGCCAGTGCCTTGAGCGTGAGCGAGCCGGTCAGGCCCGCGGCCGCCAACGCGAGCGCGCCCTGCAGCCAGCGGCGGCGCGTCATGGTCGACGGCTCACCGCTCGCGGCGTGCTCGCCGAGAGAGTCTTGTGGAGTCAATGTTCTTATCCCTTGTGAGGCGTGGTTCAAAACTTGTTGATGCGGTAATGCCGGTAATGAAATGAAGCGTGTGATACGCGATTAAACGAAACGCCGCTGCCCGACAATCAGGCCGCGCTTCAGAACTGATGCAGCATGCCGACATAGGCACCCGTCTGCGATTCGCCGACGAGCGGGCTCGTGTTGCTGGTCGAATCGCGCGGCGAGGCTTCGAGCGAGAAGTTCGCGTTGCTGCTGTTGCGCACGTAACCTACCGTGCCGTAAAGGAATGTTCGCTTCGAGAGGTTGTACGTGGTGCCGAGTACGTACATCATCGCGTGGCCCGAGGGATCATGCGCGGCGTCGCCGCTGCCGTCGCCGACCTTCACGTAATAGCCGCCCGCGGTGACGGCCCAGCGCGGCTGGAAGTTGTATGTCGCGCCAAGCCAGTAGTGGTCGGCTGTATCGGCGACGCCCGCTGGCGAGTCCGGCGCCGAGTAATGCGTATAGGCGCCCTGAATCTTGACCGCGTCGAAATGCACGTTCGCGCCCACGAAGTACTCGCGCGAACTCTGGAAAATGTTCGAGAAGCGGCCGTTGCTGTCGCGCAGTTCGTCGTAGATGCCGCGCACGTCGAAGAGCTGCGAATGGTAGGTCAGCATGATGCCGTCCGAGCGGCCGAACTCGCCGCTCGCGCCGCTGTTGAAGGCACCCGGCTGATTGCCGAACGCGTACTGCGCCTGCACGTCGAAGCCCCAGAACACCGGGCTGTGGTACTCGACGTTATTGCTGGTCTGCTGCCAGTTGCGACCCCGCACGAGCGACGCCGACGAAAACGCCTGCTGCACGAACGGATCGAATTCCCAAACACCGTCGCTGTCGATGAAAAGATTACGACCCGCTTGCAACGTGCCCCATTGCTGGCTGCTGAGTCCGGCGAAGGCGCGCCGCGACCAGAGCCGTCCGCCGCTCGTCGTGCCGTCCATCACCTGCAGACCGGTCTCCAGTGTGAAGATCGCTTTCAGTCCGCCGCCCAGTTCTTCATTGCCCTTGAGACCCAGCATGCTGGTGCCCCAATCGCCGCCTTCGGCGCGCCAGCGGTTAGAGCTTCCGCCCGTGCCGTTGTTAATGTGATTCAGATATTCGACGCCGGCATCCAGACGGCCATATAGCGTTACGCTTGTTTGACCATATGCAAGCGGACTTGCCACCGCAAGAGCGGCCACCAGTTTTGTGTGTAGTCTCATTGTATTGGCGTGAGTTCGTGTGACGCGGTATGGGGCAAAGCATGAGCACTGCATGACGCAATGCGAACTGCGGACGGCTCGAAGTAATGCGGCTCGAAGTAATGCGGCTCGACGCCAGGTGCTGCCAGAGGAGATGGCACGCGCGATGTTGTAAAACTACACGCAGTGCCGCCGAACTATAGGCGATGCGCGCTCGGCGAACTACCCGTTTCGCGCAATAGACTTTTGCGACGCATGGACTCGACTGCGGGGCTGCCGTCTGAGTACCGCATCGATTACCGGTTCACCGCCGGCTGCATCGTCGCGATCGGAATGAGGAACTCCGAGAAACCGGTCAGCATGATCTGCACGCCGATGCACAGCAACAGAAAGGACGAGACGCGCATCGCTACCTTGGTACCTTCCACGCCGAGGTACCGCGCGAAGATGACGGCACGGCTGTAGATCAGATAGACCGTGAGCGCGACCGCGAGTGAGATCACAACCGACGCGATGCTCGACAGCACGAACTCCGACAGCTTATGCGTACGGTTCGCGGTCAGCGCGACGGCCGTGGCGATCGAGCCCGGTCCGGTGGTCAATGGAATGGTCAGGGGGAAGAACGCTCTCGCCTTCGCGTTCTCGGCATCCACGCGCTTGACGGTCGGCTGTTCGGCGGGCTGTGTATCGGGCGCATTCAGCATTTGCCAGCCGCCCACCGCCACAGCAAGGCCGCCGCCGATGCGCAGCGCCTGCATCGAAATGCCGAAGAAATGCAGAATGGGCGTGCCGATAAAAAACGCCACCAGTAGCACGCACACGACATTGATCGCGATCTTTCTTGCGAGTGCGGTGCGTTCCTCGGTGGTCAGTGAGGCGGTCCGGTCGAGAAAGACAAATGCAATGCCGATCGGGTTGATGATGCTGATCAGCCCGGTAAAGCCGAACAGAATGTCCGAGATCAGACTTTCGACCATATGCGATCCGTGTCGAGCGGCGGCCAGGCACTGCGACTGCTGCACACTGGTGCGCCGCGCCGTGTAGTTGAACTGAAGCGCCGAAGCCTCAGACCTGCGCGCGTTGCGTGGCGAGATCATAGCGCGGCGCGATATGAACCCGGTAGAACGCGAACCTATATAGAAAGGCGTGAATGTTCTGGATGCATCCCGACTTCCACTCGCGCGCGTCGCACATTGCGGCGCAACACGAGCTCACAGTCGATGTGCCGATCGATGCGTCCGCAACTTTCGAAAAGCCTACACTTTTTTGACTTACTTTACGGGACCGAAGCATCCGGCATACAGTCGCCAGCGAAGCCGCACTTTCAACGAGACGTACTTACAGTTCGAGGAGTTGCCCCATGTTGCTTCGTGTACTCGCCGCGCTGCCGTTCATCGGCATTTTGCTCGGTGTCCCGTTTGTGAACCGGGTCGAGCCGCTCGTGCTCGGCATGCCGTTCGTGCTGGGCTGGATCGTCGCGTGGGTGGTGTTGAGTTCGATCATCATGGCGATCGTGTACCGGCTCGACGCTTCGAACCGGCACGTCGCCGCTGACGGCGAGGAGGTCCGGCCATGAGCGCACTCGTTATCATTGCAGCCATTACGCTCTTTGCGCTCTTTCTCGGCGTGCGCGCGAAGCATGGCCATGACATGAGCCTCGAACAATGGACTGTGGGCGGCCGCAGCTTCGGCACCGCCTTCGTGTTCCTGCTGATGGCCGGCGAAATCTATACGACCTTCACGTTCCTTGGCGGCAGCGGTTTTGCCTATGGCAAGGGCGCGCCTGTCTATTACATTCTGGCCTACGGCACGCTCGCGTACATCCTTTCCTACTGGATGCTGCCGCCGATCTGGCGCTACGCAAAACAGCACCATCTCGTTTCGCAGCCGCACTTTTTCAGCCGCAAATACGATAGCCCCGCGCTCGGCACGCTCGTCGCGCTGGTCGGCGTGGCCGCGTTGATCCCCTACCTCGTGCTGCAGTTAAAGGGCTTGGGCATCATCGTCGCAACCGCTTCCTACGGCGCGATCTCGTCGACCGCTGCGATCTGGATCGGCGCGGCGGTGGTCACGGTGTATGTGATCGTCTCGGGCGTGCGCGGCTCGGCATGGAACTCCGTCGTGAAGGATCTGCTGATTCTCGCGATCGTGCTGTTCCTCGGCATTTATCTGCCGCTGCACTACTACGGCGGCCTGGGCGAAATGTTCCATGCAATCGACGCCGCCCGTCCCGGCTTTCTGACCTTCCCCGCCAAGGGTTCGAGCGTCACGTGGTTCCAGTCCACCGTGCTGCTGACGGCGCTTGGCTTCTTCATGTGGCCGCACACTTTCGGCTCGATATTCACCGCCAGGGACGAGCGCATCTTCCGCCGCAATGCGATGGTGCTGCCGCTCTACCAGCTGATCCTGCTGTTCGTGTTCTTCGTGGGCTTTGCCGCGACGCTGAAGGTGCCGGGTCTGAAGGGCGGCGATATCGACCTGTCGCTGTTCCGCCTGTCGCTGCAGACCTTCGACCCCTGGTTCGTCGGTGTGATCGGCGCGGCCGGTATTCTGACGGCGCTCGTGCCGGGCTCGATGATCCTCACCTCGGCATCCACGCTGCTCGCCAACGACGTCTATCGCGGGATGGTGAACCGCAACGCGACGGACGCCACGGTTGCCAATCTCGCGCGAATCCTGGTGCCGGTCGTCGCGCTCGTGGCGGTCGCCTTCACGCTGCACGGCGGCGAAACCATCGTCGCCCTGCTGCTGATGGGCTACAGCTTCGTCACGCAGCTTTTCCCCGCGGTTATCTGCAGCCTTTTCCCGCGCAATCGCGCGACCAAACAGGGCGCGTTTTGCGGCATCGTTGCGGGCGTCGCCGTGGTGGCGATTACCACGACCATGCATCTGACGATCGGGCAACTAATGCCGTTCCTGCCCGACGCGCTGAAAGACGTGAACATCGGCTTCGTGGCGCTGGCGGTCAACATCGTCGTATTCATCATTGTCAGTGCGATGACGCAAAGCGGACGCGTCGAGCATACGCACGCATCGGCGCATTGAATCGAAGCGCACCTTGCGCTTACCGAAAGCCGTCGCCTCGCGCGACGGCTTTTTTGTTTCCGCTAGGCAATTCAGGAGGTCAAAACTACATTCGCATGAAGAAAAGCCTGGCCCGAACGGACCGGGTGCGTCGACGCGCAAGCGGCGCGCAAACGCCATGCACCGCAGCATGGCCATGAGCCGGCCGCAAACCCAATGGGCGTGCTGGGCACACGGCTTGCTGTTAGTTGGCCCTGTGAATCCGCCGCACTGCACAAGTGCAAAAACGCGTCCTCTGGGGGCCACCTTGCCGCTTAACGTACTACTTGTCGCTTCCGAAGCCCTACCGCTCGCCAAGTCGGGTGGACTCGGCGACATGGTCAGCGCCTATGCCGCAGCTTTGCGCGATGCCGGCGTAGACGTCTCGATTCTGATGCCCGCTTATCCGGACGCCCTCGAGCGTGCCGTCGATGTCACTTACGTTGCGCGGATGACCGGTCTGCCGGGCGGCGACGCGCGTTTGCTGCGCGCCCGCATGCCCGATAGCGGCGTAACCGTGCTGCTGCTTCAAATGGATCACCTCTTTGCGCGCGAAGGCTTGTACCGTGACCCGCAAGGGCACGATTATCTCGACAACCTCACGCGATTTGCGTCGCTGGCGGCGGCGGCCACGCGTGTCGCACGCGGCGTTCGCAACCTGAAACGCCCTCACATCGTGCACGCGCACGATTGGCATGCAGGGCTCACGCCGCTTTACATGCGGCTCGCTGGCGTCGCCGCGAAAAGCGTCTACACGATTCACAACCTTGCGTTCCAGGGCAATCATCCGCTCGCGATGGGCGGCTGGATCGGTGTGCCGCCGGAATTGCTCGCGCCTGCACTGAGCGACGAGCGCAGCATCGAGTTCTACGGTTCGCTCAGCATGATGAAGGCCGGGATCGTCCATGCGGATCGCGTGACGACCGTCAGTCAGCGCTATGCACGCGAAATTCTCACGCCGCACTTCGGCCACGGAATGGAAGGCGTGCTGCAGGCTCAGATAGGAAAACTAAGCGGCATCGTGAATGGCATCGACATGTCCGTGTGGAATCCGGCCACTGACGAATACATCGCCCGCCCCTATTCCGTCGACGACACCGCCGGCAAGCAGGCGTGCAAGCGCGAATTGCAACAGGCATTTGGTTTGACGCGCGACCCGTTCGCGCCGCTCGTCGCGATAGGCAGCCGTCTCACCGAACAGAAACTGGCCGACGTGGTGGTGCACGCGCTGCCCCGACTGCTTGAAGAGCATCCGCGTCTGCAGTTCGCAATTCTCGGACAAGGCGAACGCGGGCTTGAACATGCGATGCAGGAACTTGCTGCCGCGTGGCCGGCGCGTGTGGGTGTGCAGATCGGTTATGACGAGCCGCGCGCGCACATGCTGCACGCGGGCGCGGACATTCTGCTGCACGGCAGCCGCTTCGAGCCGTGCGGACTCACGCAACTCTATGCGATGCGTTACGGCACGATCCCGGTGGCCTCGCGCGTGGGCGGCCTCGCGGATACGATCGTCGATTACGCGCCGCACGAAGCGCGAGACGAAGATTGCGCGACCGGCTTCCTGTTCGATGGCGAACATCCGCACGACGTCGTGCATGCGCTCGGCCGTGCGTTGGCCGCGTTCGTGCGGCCCGCGTCGTGGCATGCGTTGCAGCGCAATGCGATGAACCGCGACTCGGGCTGGGAAGTGTCGACAGCGAACTATCTTGCGTTATATGCGGGTCTCGTCGACGCACACTCTGCGGTGCCCGATACGCGTGTTCGCAAGGCGCCTGTCCGCGCAAGAACTGCAGCCCCGGCGAACTCACGGCGAGTTCGCAGCGAAGATACGTTCAATGCGGGTGTGGGCGAGTTGGCGCGAACCGCGTGATGGATTGACGGCGTGATGGCTGGAGTCTGGCGGTAATGAAGGGCCTGCGCCGCTAAGGCGCAGCCGGTTCATCAAAAGTGCAGCCGCTTCGCTTAAAGGCGCAACGCCCGGGCTACCCGACGCGCGCCTCAGATGCGCGCGAGGCAAACGCGAAGCCGTTCTTGCCGCTTCGCTTGACCCGATACATTGCTTCGTCGGCGGCAGCGACGAGGCGGCAATAGTCGTCGACGAGATCGGGGTAGCTCGCTATACCGATGCTCGCGCGAACCATGCCCATGCCCATCTGTTCGTCGGTGCGGGCCACGCAGGCGATCAGGCGCTGCGCAATCTGCCGCAACTCCTCCTGCTCGGCGAACTCCTGAACCAGCACTGCGAATTCGTCTCCGCCGATCCGCGCGACAACGTCTTCTTTGCGCACCGATTCGCGAAAACGCCGCGATACTGCGACCAGAAACTCATCGCCCACACGGTGACCGCGTGAATCGTTGACCTTCTTGAAGCCGTCGAGATCCACATACAGCACGGCCATCTTGCGCGGGCTGACCGACATCGACGCCTGGGCAGCGGCCTCTTCCAACGCGGCGAAAAGCTTGCGCCGGTTCGCGAGCCCGGTCATCGGATCGTGCAGCGCCGCGTGCTTGAATTCGTGCGACTGGCCGGCCAACTGCCGGTTGCGTTTGGCATACATGCCCAGCGCCGTAATCAGCAGGCAGAAGAGCAGCGCCGCCACCGCGATGAGCATGTGCGCGATCCCCGTGATTCGCTTGCGCATGTCCGCGCTATAGGTATCGCGTTGCGTGTGCCAGTAGGACGACGCGTCGCCGAGCAACCTGTCCATTTCGCCGAACGTCGCGTCGGGCAATAACACCGACGACGGAATACGCGGCGCATTCGCAGGACTCGCGTTCACGAGCGCGGCTAGCGACGCGAGACGCCGCGTCAGTTCGGCGCGCGCCTGCCCGTACCCTTCCGCTGCGGCATCGTGAGCGTGCGGCACCTGGTCCCATACGCCCACGCGCGCACGCGCGGTCTCGGCTCGCTCGACGGCTTCGAGCACGAGGCCCGCATATTCCTGTTTGACCTGATCAGCGAATACCGTTCTGATCTGCAACGCCAGATACAGCAGGCCGATCAGCAGGCACAGCAGCGACGCCACGGCGACGGTTGCGGGACCGGGCGTGAGACGCCATCCGTTGGCGCGGCCGGATTCCCGGGGCAACGCAAAGAGCGTTTCAGGGATGCGAGTAGGGGTCTTGCTGACTTCCGCTGCCATGTTGTCGGTAGCTTACGCGTCGAAAGAAGGAGCTCATTCTTGCAAACAGATTGGGCTTACGTCGTGCGCTGGTCCCTGAAGCGCGGCGCTCCTGCTGCGCGTATTTCGCCGCTCGCGCGGGACGTGTGGATGCCAGCTGCGGCGAGGCCGGATCTGCCGCGGCGGCAGTACGTTGCATTGAGCGAGGCGAAACGGCCGCGCCGGTTTCCGTGCCCGACGGCATAGCCTCGGCATTATCCGCGAGCACTTCCTCTTCGTCCTCCGGACGGCTGATCTGTCCGGACCACACCGACGGCTTTCGGCTCTCCGTGCTAGACACCGGCGACTTCGCGGGAACCGCCGGCAGGTCGAGCAGTGCAATCGCGTCTGCGGGCGAGCTGGTGACGGGCCTGGGACTCTGTGTCGGTGCCTGCATCGGTGCCGGTGCCGGTGTTGGTGCCGGGGCGCTGATCGCGGATGTCACGAGCGGCGCTCCCACGATAGCGGCTGCAGGCGGTGCAGCCTGCGCGCTGGTGGCGAGCGTAGTGTCTGCCTGCGCGGACGCTTTCGCGAGTGCCGACGCCATGTTGTTCGGCGTGGGCATACGCAACGCCTGGCGCGCGCGGGCGATGGCCTCGGCATACGTCTGCTGGTCGCTATTGAACCAGACGCCGTAGGCCACGGTGCCCACCACGCCGAACGCGAGCGCGCTCGCCGCCGCTACGCATAGCGCGAGGCGTCCGAAGCGGGGCGTCACGCCTGGGTCTTCCACATCGCCGCTATCGAAGCGCGCATCGTCTCCATGTCCGCGGACAGGAGGCAAGTCGGGATCGTTATACATCGCAATACGCTCCGGAATTCTTCCGTCTGACGCTCCATCAGGCTGGGTCTCACTATTTCGCACGGTCGATGCAAACGCTGCTGGAAGAATGTAACTCGCTCGTCCGGTAGCGACAACAACACGCGGCGCGGCTGCCGACGTCTGTTCGGCAGCGCGCATTCGCGTCTGAAACCCGGGTAAAACGTTCAACGCCCATGCATATACAACAACGCAGTGGCCTTTCAACTGACGTAGGAGCGGGCGCAAAGCGCCGCCAGCCTTGATGATCGGTCGGCAGAATGCGCCAGGGGCTCAGTACGATGCAATTTTCGCGCCTGCAGGCCGGTTAACTGAATGCGCGGCGCGCTTGCTCTTTACGCCTCGCGTCGAATAGCTGCGCCGAGCGGCGCCAGAAATGGTTGCGCCATCCACTAAACGAGGAATGTTTAACGCCACGTCCGGCGCACACAGGAGTCACACATTCTCACGGGAGCGCTCGGGCGCGGCTGCGCGTCTTTTGCTGACACGCGCAGGCGCGAGTGGCGTACATCGACGAGATTTCGGCGCTATTGTGCTATCGCTTAGCGGAGCCGCTTGCCCATACATTAAGCGGATATGGCCGGTAATGCGGTAACGCTGACCTCGCTTGCAAAAGCGCAGTGGCCCGCATCGCGTGAACGATGCGGGCCACTGTACTGTTGGCGGCTAACAGACTGGTGTTCGCCGCCGGCTTGGCGTGTTACTCCCCTTGCGCCTTTTGCCGCAATTTGCCTTGATAGCGGATCGTCGGACGCAGCGACTGCGTCGTCGGAGCCGGCGTCTTCAGCAACTGACGGGCAACCATCGCGTTAGCGGAACTGAACGAGCCGATGCTCGTTTCACGCGACGGGTCCGCAAGACCGTGTGCCACGAGCAGTTTTGCTTCGAGTTGCAAGCTCGTCAGCAGGACAGGATCCTTCAGCGCATTGCCCTGTGCGAGCAACTGACTCCACGCGTTGTTGCTGTAGTTCGTCACGTAGTAGTCGAGACCGCTCGGGTCCGCGAGCACCGCTGAGCAGCCGTTGAGCCGCACCTGCGTTTGCGGATCTTTCAGCGCGAGCGTTTTGCGCGAGGTCAGTCCGTCGCCATACGCGAGCGTCAGCGGAACGGTCCACTGCGTCCCCGGATACTGGTTCTGATTCGGGAACGGCGACTGTTTCAGCGTCACGATGGTCTGGTTCGTCGTCAGATCGCATTGCGTGTCGAGCGAAATCAACGGAACGCCGGTTTGCCGCACGAAGCTGTCGCCGATCGCGACCATCGGCTCGCCGCTCGCCTTTGCCAGCTCATCCCACAGACGCTTCGGCGTGACGTTGCCAAGCGAATAGTCGGCGAGATACTGCTGCAGACCGCGGCGCATGGTTTCCTCGCCGAGATAGTTTTCGATCATCTTCAGCACATGGCCGCCCTTGTCGTACGTGAACGCGCTCGCGCTCAGCACGAAGTCGTTGGACGCCCAGCCGTTGAAGTTCGGCTGCACCGGGAACGAGGTCGACTTCAGGTCCGCGTTGATCACCGCATACTTGTTCTTCACGTCGTCGACCCAGCTGAACCGGTCCGGGAAGAAACGCACCTTCGTCTTGTTTTCGAAGAACGTTGCGAACGATTCGTTCAGCCACACATCGTCCCACCAGTCGAGCGTGACCAGATCGCCGAACCATTGGTGCGCCGCTTCGTGCGTGAGCACAGTTACGCCATAGTCGGACATGGTCGTGCCCGGCGCGGGCAGGATGTCGTCGGCGAATTCGAGAATGGCGCCCCAGTTCTCCATGCCGCCGAAGTTCAGGTCCTTCTCTTCCTTGAACGCGTCATTGGCGGCCACCGTGTCGAACTTCGTGAGCGGCAACGGGATGCCGGTGTAGCGATAGTAGTAATCCAGCGCCTGCTTGGTCTGCTGCATCGCCGGCTTGGCCCAGTCCCGCATGCCCGGCGGCGTGAAAATGCGCAGATGCAGCCCCTTGCCGTCAGGCAGCGGACTCGTGAAGTCGTCTTCGAGAATGTCGAACTGTCCGCCGCCGAAGAAGAGCAGATACGAAGGCATCGGCGGCGTCTTTTCGAACGACACCAGCTTGTAGCCGCTATCCACATTCACCGCGGGTTTTTCCGCCGCGTTCGACACGACGTTCCAGTTCCGCGGCACCTCCGCACTCACCTCATAGGTCGGCCGGAAAGCCGGCTCGTCCCAGCCCGGGAACCATTGCCGGGCCAGATTCGACTCGCCTTGCGTGAGGATCGCGCCGCTCGTGGTGCCGTCGGTCGCCTTCAGATCGACGCGGAATACGCCCTCCGCTGCAGAGCAGCCGGGGTAATGATCGTCGCCGCAACTGCCGCCCGTCTTCGCGACCGGATCGTCATAACTCTTGAAGTTGATGATGCCGCTCCACTCCATGTGGAGCGAGTAGTTGCCGGCAGCGATCTGACCGCTCACGGGCCGAAGCTGATAGAAGTCGCCGTCGTCTTGCGGCGTGGCGATCAACGCGATGTTGCCCGGTTGAAGCGTGATGGTGCCGTTGGTGAACTTGACGCGATGGCCTGCGATCGTAATCGCATTGACGGCTTTGAGCACCTTGATCTGCACGTCTGCGCGACCGTCGAACGACGACAGCGCCGGGTTGGGCCGGAACCACAGTTTGTAGTTGACCGGCATGACAGTGTTCGGCAATTCGACCGGCTGCACGGTCTTGTCGATCGACGTATCCGCGAGCACTGCACTTGCGGGCGGCACCTGAGCGACTTCGGACGCGCCCGCCGGCCCCTGTGCGGATTTACTCGTCAATGACGAAGAGCCGTCTCCTCCACCGCACCCGGCCGTTACCATTATTCCGGCTAACGCCAGGCACTGCACCTGCGATCGGAAATTTATACGCATTTTAATCCTCGACTGACAATATCGGTATAAAGAAGTGCGTTGAGCCACTTGAGCCGTGTTTCTGTTTTTTCAGCGACAAAGGTCTCCCGCACTAGCACCGAATTGCTAGCCAGAATATGGACGTGTTACGTCCTCAGCACTAATTGGCTGATTTTAAGATTCAAATGCTTATTTATTACAAAGCTTTCAGAAACGTAATGACTACGCTCTGATGATCGCCGGGCAAAGGGCCGCCCACCGGACCTCACAGGCAGAACCGGAAACCAGGATCAGTTTTCGACGACAGTGCGTAGCCTAGTTTGGCAAACGTTATCGTGTCAACTTCCTTTCACAATCTTTCCTGAATTGCTACGCGATGTATGCGAGTTGGTTGCCGGACGTAATCGATCCGAGTTAAGACTCTAAATAGCGGTTTTTCCGGATTGGACTACGAAAAACTTTTTTATTTTTCAATGCCGGATGTGCTAAGGCGAGCAGGACGCAAATAACGAATTGCGAATCGATTTTTGTACTAGCTATTGAGTTCAGCGCAGCGCACAAAACGACCGGTGTGTAAATGGGTCATGGGCCACATGGCCGCGAGTCGGCGCATTGCCGACCCGCGCTAAGACCGGTGACGTGGTGCACGTCACCGTCGATGCAACGATCGCACCGCAGTTGAACGTCTCAGGCCGCAACCGCCTGGGCCTGCCTCAAAGGAAACGGATCGCGCCACGCCTCAAGCTCGCGCAGCCGATCGTGCCAGTGCATTACCTCGGGAAACTCGTCTAGCGGCATGTTCGCGCTTGCCGCATAAGGCAGCGTGACGCCGACCGAGAAATCAGCGATGCTCATCTGATCGCCAAGCAACCATTTACGCCCATGCAGATGCCGGTCGAGAACGCCCGCATGTTTGCGGAACCACCCTTGTGCTTCCGCGACTTTCGCACTGTCAGGCGCGCCCAGACCGATTGCCGGTTTTATCAGGTGTTCGAAGTAAAGCAGGCCGCCGTGGCGGTAAAAGTGCTGGCTATTCCAGCTTAGCCAACGCAGCACGTCGGTCTGCTGCTCGGCATTGCGCGGCCATAACGGCGATTGCCCACGTTGCGCGAGATGGCAAATGATCGCGTCCGCTTCCCAGATGCTTCTCTGCCCATCGACAAGGCACGGCACCTTGCCGTTGGGATTGAGCGCCAGATAAGCGGGCGCAGTGTGCTCGCCTTTGCCCAGATCGACATAGACGTATTCAATTTGCAACCCTAAATATTTAGCCACTGCGCATGCCTTGCGCGGCGCTAACGACTCCGCATAGTAAAGCTTCATTTGACGTCTCCGTGATGGTTCACTTCATTCGATGCTGCCCCTTCAAAGTTCCGTATTGCCGAGTTCCGCAATCAGTGCATCCAGCTTCTCAAACGCGCCCTTCCACCCGGCGTCGTGACCGTCACGTGCGGCTTCGTCGAAGAACTGCGAGTGTGTGAAGTTCATTTCCGTGCCATCGTCGATCGGCCGGAACGTGATGCTGACAAGTGAGCGCCGCTCGGGCAGCGTCACCCATTCCCACGTGAAGACGAGCTTACGGTCCGGCTCGACTTCCTGATATTCGCCGCGACAGTCATGCGTTTCGCCGTCGAGCGTCTGGAATACCACGCGAAACCGGCCACCCACACGCGGATCGGCTTCAGCGCTCAACACCGGGCCGGCGTCAGGTCCCCACCAGTGCGCCATCAACTCCGGCCTCGTCCACGCTGCGTACACTTTTTGCGGCGGCGCCTTGAGGCGGCGCACGATGGTTAAACTGGGTTTCTGCATCGCTCACTCTCCTCCTTCGACAAAATCGGCAAGCCGGTCGAGGCTCGCGGACCAGAAGCGTTCATAGCGTTTAAGCCACGCCATGGCCTCTTCCATGGGGCCGGCAACCAGATCGACTGACACGGTGCGGCCATGCTTGGCGCGCGTGATGAGGCCGGCGTCGCTCAGCACGTCGAGATGCTTCATGACGGCCGGCAGCTTTAGCGGCAACGGGCGCGCGATTTCCGTGACCGAAAGGCCCGGCTCTCGCTCCAGACGAGCGAGGATGGCCCGCCGGGTCGGATCTACCAGCGCGGAAAAAGTACGATCGAGTTGACTGACTGGACACTTCACCATGTGGTGAACTATAGAGATTCGACGGGCGGTGTCAAGGATTTTTGCGCGATACTTTTTTCTGCAGTCTGCTGTCAGAAGTTCGCCGTTCGCGCGACCAAGCCGAACGTCGAATTAAAAAAGGACTTTCGCGTGGACGACATCGACTTCGAATGCACCGCGTGCGGCAAGTGCTGCCACGACTTGCGCTTGCCGCTGACATTGGCCGAGGCGAGCGACTGGCTCGCGCGAGGCGGACAGATGGAATTGATTTGCGAGGCGATTCCGTGGCCGGCCGATCCCGAGCCGCCCAACGCGCAAGCGGACTATAGAAAAGCGCGCTCGTCACCCGCGGCGAGCGGTTCGCTGCCCGTGCGCGTGTCGATCATTCTCGCGGCCGCGTTCGCGGGTCCATGTCCGAATCTTCGCGCCGACATGCTGTGTGGCATCTATGAAGAGCGGCCACTCGTGTGCCGCATCTATCCGGCGGAGATCAATCCTTTCGTCTCGCTGACGCCTGCAAACAAGGCGTGTCCGCCCGAGGCATGGAATACGAAGCCGTTGCAGCGGCACGGTGTGTTGGTGGAGGAGACGACGCGGCGGCTGATCGAACTATCGCGCCGCACAGCGGAAAATGAAGCGCCGCTTCGTATGCGCTTGTGTCACGAGTTGGCGATTACTCATGCGTCGCTTGCAAACGAAGGCTTTGTTATTCATGCGCCGCGAAGCAGCGAACTACTTGCGGCTCTCGAACGAGTTCGCGCGACTCCGGATGTGCCACCCGCATCGGCGGAATGGACGTTTGTATCGAACCGCAGTGTTACGGTGGAGACGCTGCTGTCAGTGGGCGCCGCCGTCCGCCTTGACGAACCGGTGGACGCGCGCGACTTCCGCTATCACGGCTTTCATGAGGCATCGTCTGCGTAGGACCGTGCATGTCTGCTCGCACCGGTTCGGCGTCCAGACGCCGCCCACAGGCCCCCGGCGGTTCCACCGCATTGCCGAACCTCGCACAATGTTTATCCACAAGCGCGCGGCGCATGCTTTGTCGAACATACATCGCGGCTATCCGATGAACTGCCACGACAGTCACGCGCGGCTCTTCACACATCGTTCAATGCGTTACGTCCGCAGCGGCCGGAAGAATGCGCGGATTTCGGCGGCGAGCAGATCTGGCTTCTCCATGGCTGCGAAATGCCCGCCGCTCGGCATGTCGGTCCATTGCACCACGTTGAAGGTTCGTTCGAGCCAACTGCGCGGCGGACGACTGATCTCTTTCGGGAAACGTGCGAAGCCGACGGGCGGCACGACACGTTGCCCATCGGCAAAACGCATCGGCGCGAGGCGGTTCTCCCAATACATCTGCATCGCCGGGCCAATGCTTTGCGTGTACCAGTAGAGCGATATGTTGGTCAGCAAATCGTCTTTTGAAAACACCCGTTCGACGTCGCCTTCGCAATCGCTCCATGCGCGGAATTTTTCGCCGATCCAAGCGGCGAGCCCCACCGGCGAATCGTTCAGCGAAGCTGCGACCGTCAATGGCTTCGTTGCGTGCATGTGCGCGTAGCCGCCTTCGAGCGCTACCCACTCGTTTCTCTCACGCAGAAAGCGCTCTTCTTCCGGCGTCAACGGTTGTTGGGCCGCTCCGATTGCGGGCTCGTACGACCCCGGCAGAAAATTGAGGTGAATACCGTCAACCATCTGCGGATGCCGTGCCGCGAGTGCAACCGACACACCGGCGCCCAGGTCGCCCCCTTGCGCGCCGAAGTGCTGATAACCGAGGCCGCTCATCAGCGACGCCCAGAGATCCGCGACCTGAAACGCGGACATGCCGGACTGCGCGGGCGGCGGCGAAAAGGCGAAGCCCGGCAGCGAAGGCACGACCACATCGAACGAATCAGCGGGATCGCCGCCGAACGCTGCCGGTTCGCAGAGCCGCTCGAGCAACGCCTCGAACTCTACGAACGAGCCCGGCCAGCCATGTGTAACGACAAGCGGGTAAGGTGCCGGTCCCGTACCGCGCCGATGCAGGAAGTGCACGCGCTGCCCCTGAACGTCGGCCACGAATTGCGGCTGCCGGTTCAGGCGCTGTTCCGACGCGCGCCAGTCGAACTGGCCGGCCCAATAGTCGGCGAGCTCACGCAACCAGTTCGAATCGACACCCTGCTGCCACGCGGCAGACGGCGCAGCGGGCGCCCAACGTGTCGCGCGAATGCGTCGACGCAGATCGTCGATGTCCTCGTCAGGTACGGCGATTTGAAACGGCTCGATTTGCATGGCTGTCGTCCTGCAACAAGTCATTGATGGAGAACTTTCTGTACGCAAGGCTTGCCGCAATCTGCTCGCGGGGTCCACGGAACTATCTGCATGGTACACAATGGCCGCATTTCCGTTTCCTGCTGGAGATCTACATGCTTGCCGCGCTGGCTGCCCTGCTTACTTTTCAATGCCTCGGAGAAGGTGTGTCTTACGTGTTTCATTTGCCGGTGCCGGGTCCCGTGATCGGGATGCTGCTGCTGTTCGGCTTTGTCATGATGCGTCCGCAAACAGCCGATGCGATCGAACCCACCGCGCTCGAACTGTTGCGGCACCTGTCGCTGCTGTTCGTGCCGGCAGGCGTCGGCATCATGGTCTCGGCAAGCCGCATTCGCGGCGACGCCATTGCGGTGATCGTGTCGATTGCCGTCAGCACGACTCTGGCGATTGCGGTGGCCGCGCTCGTCACGCGCGCGTTGATGCGCCGGCAGTTGCACAATGACGCCGACCACGAGGCCGCACAATGACCGCCTTACCAAAGCTCGGCGCACTTTGGGTCTATCTCGCAGCGAGCCCTTTGCTGGGCCTGACCATCACGCTGATCGCGTACCTGATCGCCCAGACGCTGTATGCGAAGGCGCGCTTCAATCCGCTGGCTAATCCGGTGTTGATTGCGGTCGCGTTGCTGGTCGCGCTGCTCGAAATCACGGGCACGCCGTACGCCACCTACTTCGAGGGCGCGCAGTTCGTGCACTTTCTGCTCGGCCCCGCGACGGTCGCGCTTGCGTTGCCGCTTTATCGTCAATGGCCGAAGCTGCGCCGCTTTGCGTTTCCGCTGATCGGCGGACTCGTCGCCGGCTCGTTGACGGCGATACTGTCCGCGGTCGCCGTGGCTGCGCTCTTCGGCGCCTCGCATCAGACGGTTGCGTCGCTCGCGCCGAAATCCGCGACAACGCCGATTGCAATGGCCGTCGCCTCCGAAATCGGCGGGATTCCTTCGTTGACGGCTGTACTCGTTATCTCGACGGGAGTATTCGGTGCAGTGTTCGCCCGCGCCATTCTGAACGCGCTGAAAATCGCCGAGCCTGAAGTGCGCGGTTTCGCACTCGGCGTTGCGTCGCATGGCATCGGCACGGCGCGCGCTTTTCAGGTCAGCGAGCAAATGGGTGCGTTCGCGGGGCTCGGCATGGGTCTCAACGGTGTGTTCACCGCGTTCGTGGTTCCCGTGCTGATGCCGCTCATTGCGCGCTGGATCGGCGCCTGAGCGCAAGATGTTCATTGTCTCTACGACGCAGAAAAGCCCGCAAATTGCGGGCTTTTTTTCAAAGTGCCGCTAATGCGGCACTCGGCGCCACTGCTTAGAAGCGATGGCGGATACCGACGGTGCCAACCACTTGCGAACTGGTGGACGAAGCGCTCACGCCGACGATGTCCGCAGTAATGCCCGAGTTGCCGGTGCTGCCGACATGCTGGTATGCCGCTTCAGCATAGACGTCGGTACGCTTGGACAACGCGTAGTCGGTTTGCACGGTGACCTGATGGTACTTCGGGCTCACGCCGTCCAGACGCGCGTCGGTAAACGTGTACGCGCCCGACACCGACAACGCCGGCGTCAACGCATAACGGCCGTTCACTTCGTAGTTCGTGAAGCGTGCGCTGCCGCCCGTCAGAGCCAACCCGCTGCTCGTGCCCGATGCCGACGAACTGATCGCGCTCGCGCCGTTCAGTTGCGTTTGCGTCACGACGAGACCGACGTTCGCCGGGCCGAACGCATAGCTCAAACCAGCGCCGTACGTGCGTTGGCGCGCCGCCGTGAAGGTCGAGTCGCCAGTCGCAACGGCGCCGCTGGTGTTCGTCGACGAGCCGCCGCCGTTCAGTTGCAGATAACCCGCCGCGACCTTCAGGCCGCCGAACACGTACGACGCGCCGACGCTGTACGCGCGGCTATCGGCGAAGCTGCCCGCTGCGTTCGAGAATCCGTATAACGCGCCGAATTTGAAGCCGGCGTAATCGACGCTCTGGAATTTGACAGCGTTGTTGATACGCACCGAGTTGTTCAGGTTGTCGTTGTCGTACGGGTGTGACGCCAGCGTGCCGCCATACTGCGTGCCGTTTAGCGCAAGCGGCGCGAGATAATCGACCACGCTGTCGTACTGGCGACCCAGCGTGACGGCGCCGTACTGGTTGCTCGACAAACCGACGAACGCCTGCCGCCCGAACTCGCGGCTGTTCTGACCGAGCTTGCCGGTAGACAGATTGAAGCCGTTTTCAAGCACGAAGATTGCCTTCAGGCCGTTGCCGAGATCTTCCGCACCGCGCAGGCCCCAGCGATTGCCGTTCAGAATGCCGCTTGCCTGCTGGAAGTTGCTGCTGCCGCCGGAATTGCTCGTATAGGTCAAGCCTGTATCGATCAGGCCGTACAGCGTGACGGAGCTTTGTGCATGAGCGACGCCCGCGGCGCCGGCAAGAGCGAGCGAGAGGCTCGACAATACATATTTGTTCATTGAATATCTCCTGAATCCAATAGCGGCTGCTATTGAGCGGCGGAGAATACCGCAGAAATTCAAAACCTATTTTTCACTATATTACGACGTTGCTTTTTAGCGACGTCATTGCGATTTAACTTTCGTTTTATTTCTTTTAACACGCTTAACCTCCGCGCCAAATGAAATGGGGCGCATCTCGCGGAAGACGCGCCCCAAGTGCCTGATTTAGAAAAGCGCTCGGAATCTCAGGCAAATCGAGAATAGCATATGGACAGTCTCACAACAACGCAGATTCAATCGCTTTATTCTTCCACATTATTCCATGCGTAAGTTATGGAAATAATGAATCAGCGATTGAAACAATTCAATTGGTTATTTATTTAACAGCAAAGACATTTCGCCTGATTCGAAAAGCGGCGAAAGATGTGGGCGCGTCAGTGGCAGCAACTACCAGCGTCGATCAAAGTTCGCTGACACAGACACTCGACGCAATCGTTTCGGCATCCGAACTAAACGACCGTCAACCATGACTCTCGACAATGCGCGCAACGCATTCACCATGCATAGTTTGAAGCGCGCCCGGTTTTATGCCATGCTAGCCACGCCCCAACGCGGGCCACGAAAACAGAGGGCGTAAGAGGCAGACCAATCCTGTTGTCCATTCCTCAGGAGGAGACATGATTGTGTCATCGCAAGCGCGCAGCATTAGCCGTGCCGGAAACGTGTCCGGCGTTCCCGGCGTCCTCGTTCAGCCCTCCCTCCCCGCCGCGCGATTGAAGTACTTGCATCGCGCGGTTGCTGTTTCAGGCTTTGCCTTCCTCGTTGGGCTGTCATCCGTCTGTCGAGCCGACACGCAAGTAGGTGGCACTCTGCCGCCCGCGCCCGATATTCTGTACGGCGACCTCTTCGTTGCCGTGCAAACCGCGCAGATCTATCCGGACCAGAAGACCTTCGTCGATGCAACGCCAAATGCGGACCCCGCCGTCATCGTGCAGCTTTATCAGCAGCAGCGAGGCAAGCCCGGGTTTTCGCTGGCGAATTTCGTGAACCAGTACTTCACGCCGCCGAGCGAGCCGGTCATCACACCGCCCGCCAATCAGACGCTGCGTGAGCACATCAACTGGCTATGGCCTGCCCTCACCCGCACGACCACGAGCGCGCCGCCGAACAGTTCGCTGATTCCGTTGCCGAAACCCTATGTCGTGCCGGGCGGCCGTTTTCGTGAGGGCTACTACTGGGACACCTACTTCACGATGCTCGGCTTGCAGGAAGCCGGACGTGAGGACCTCGTCGACAACATGCTCGACAACTTCGCGTATATGATCGACACGTTCGGCCATATTCCAAACGGTAATCGCACGTACTACCTGGACCGCTCGCAGCCGCCCTTCTTCTCGCACATGGTTGAACTCGCGGCGAAGGTGGAAGGCCACGGCGTCTATCAGAAGTACCTGCCCGCGCTACGCAAGGAGTATGGCTACTGGATGCAGGGCGAAAAGTCCACGCCGGCCGGCTCGGCGACCCGCAATGTGGTCGTGATGCCCGACCGTACCGTGCTGAACCGCTATTGGGACGAACTCGACACGCCTCGCGACGAATCGTATCTGGAGGACATACAGACCGCGCAGAAAGCCACCGGGCGCAATCCGAACGACGTCTACCGCGAACTGCGCGCCACTGCGGAAAGCGGCTGGGATTTCAGCTCGCGCTGGTTCGGCGACAACATGACGCTCGCGACGGTGCGCACGACGTCGATCATCCCTGTCGATCTGAACAGCCTGATGTTCCACCTGGAGATCAGCATTGCGAAAGGCTGCAGCGAGACGCGCGACTTCCGCTGTGTCGGCGAATTCGCAGGACGCGCCGCGAAGCGCGCGCTCGGCATCAATCGCTACCTGTGGAATCCGAACGGCTACTACGGCGACTACGACTGGCAGCTCGCGAAACCACGCGACAACAAGACCGCCGCCATGGTGTTCCCGTTGTTCGTGGGCGCGGCATGGCCGGAGCGCGCGCAAAAGACTGCACAGCAAGTGCAGTCGACGTTATTGCAGCCCGGCGGACTCGCGACGACAACCTACAACACCACCCAACAGTGGGACGCGCCGAACGGCTGGGCGCCGCTGCACTGGGTCGCGATTCAGGGCTTGAAGCGTTATGGTCACGACGCCCTCGCCCAACAGATCGGCACGCGATTTCTTACCGACGTGAAAGGCGTCTATGCGTCGGATAAGAAACTGGTCGAAAAATACGTGGTCGAGGGAGCGGGCACGGGCGGCGGCGGCGGTGGCGAATATCCGCTTCAGGACGGCTTCGGCTGGACCAATGGCGTAACGCTCAAATTGCTAGACCTGTACAGCCCGGGCGAGTAGCGGCGTTCCGGCGACGCAGACAGGCTAAAGCGCGGACCCGGCAAGAGGTAAGGCCTGCAGGCAGGAATACTGTATAAAAACACAGTATAATGCCTTGCATGAACCGACTATTTGCCGGCCGGGCCGCTCGCGCCCGGCATTGAACCATGGCGTCCCAGCAAGGCCTGTTTGCCCCCGAGCCCGTTGCGCTATTCGGCGACAGCGACGGCGGAATACGCTATCTGCCCGACGCTGTACCGCCCGAGCTCGCGCAACGGTGGTTCGACGAGGCGCTATGCAACATAGGCTGGAGCAGCTATCAGCGCATGATGTACGAGCGCGAGGTGCTCGTGCCCCGTCTGATCGCGACCTTCCTGCGCGAAGCGGCGGACCTGCCCACGCCGCTTGGCGAAGCTTTCGAGATGGTGCGTTCGCTGGTCGGCGCGTCGTTCAATCGCGTGGGGCTCAACCTTTATCGCGACGAGCACGACAGCGTCGCGCCGCATAGCGACAAAACGGCGAATCTGGTGCGCGGCGAGCCGATCGCGATCGTGTCGCTCGGTGCAAGCCGCCGCATGACGGTCCGTCCAAAGAAAGGCCCGGGCCGCGCAGTGCATGTCGAACTAGAACCGGGCAGTTGCCTCGTCATGAGCTACGCATCGCAGTTCACCCATGACCACGGCATTCCCAAGCTCAATGAGCGCGTTGGGCCGCGCATCAGCCTGGCGTTCCGCTGCTACAGCGGCTAGCGGCACTGGCTACACGCCGCATGCGCGGCGCACTGAGACGCCATCAATCAGACCGCGTAAATGTTCGGATTCTCGAGCAGCGGCACGAATTGGCCGGTGCGGCCGTCGAGTGCAAGCATTACGCCGCTTTCAATCTGGAAGATCCAGCCATGCAATTGCAGCGTCTTGTTCGCGAGCCCGACAGCGACCGACGGATGCGTGCGGATATTGGCCAGTTGCGCGACCACGTTGTCCTTGACGAGCGCGTCCAGACGCTCTGTGGGCGACTGATAGGTGCGCGACGCATTGATCGCCTTCGCCGCATCGGCGTGACGCAGCCAGCCGGCCACTGCCGGCAAATGTTCCAGGTTCGTATTGGTCGTAATTGCGGTCATCGCGCCGCAGTTCGAATGGCCGCATATCACGATGTCGCGCACCCCGAGCACGGCGACCGCGTACTCGACTGTCGCCGACACGCCGCCAGGCTCCGGACCATACGACGGCACGATATTGCCCGCGTTGCGGATCACGAAGAGCGCGCCCGGCTCCGCCTGCGTCAGCAGTTCAGGAACCACGCGGCTGTCCGAACACGTCACGAAAAGCGTGCTCGGACTTTGCGCGGTCGACAGGCGCTTGAACAAAGCACTTTGCTGTGGAAACACTTCACGTTGAAAGCGGATCAAGCCCTCGATGATTTCCTGCACGATGTTCTCCCGATAATCGAAGATACGCGGCACGCCTTGCATGGCCGCGGCGGTTCGCGCGAACTATACCGCGTTGCCGTGGCGTCGGCAGGCGTGGCGGTGTGCTATCGGGGCGGTGCAATCGGCCAGGCACTCGTGAACTCACCGCTTGGCGCATGGACTGGCTACAAGTGCTGCAACGGCTCGCAGCATGAGCGCCGCCGAGCCGCTGAGCCGCCGCATCGCCAAGCCACCGCAGATTCATCGGCTAGAACAACCGTCGAGCCCGGCGCATGCCGGACCCGTCGACGGCAATGACCGCGGCAGCGCCAATGCTAAGGCCCCGTCTTGTCGAAGTCGCGCGTCTCCAGTTCCACCGACTGCCCGCCGTTCTTTTCCAGCACCCGCTGGGTAGCCTTTTCAATCTGCGCGCGATTGGCTTCGAACGTACCTACGAGATCGTGAGCCGACGGCCCGCCGTTGCCGAAATGGTCGTTTAGCGCGTCGAGCGAGACGCTGCACCAGACGTCTTTTCCGTCGACATTGGCTTCGAAGGCGACGCGTGCCGCCGCCACCACTTCACGGCGTCCGGTGAATTCGATCCTCATAATGACCCTCCATGTGTCGAAAGAACCTTGCAAGTCGCAAGTGCTGTGCCAAACGGCGCAGGGCGCCGATGGCGCCGCTCGCATGCGAAGATTCTGTGCAAGGTGCATACTCGGGGTCGGCCGCCTCCGAACGGCCGTGCTCATGCGTCGCCGCGTGCAGGTCGAGCGCCAGGCGGCCGGACGCACCCACTATTCTGATCCAACTTCGCCCCATGTCCCGCAATCCGCAATCGTCGCGTCCTTTGGTCATTGCCGCCGTGATGGCTTCCATGGCGATGGTCGCCATCGAAGCCACCATCGTTTCCACCGCCATGCCGCAGATCGTCGCGCAACTCGGCGATCTGCATCTGTATAGCTGGGTATTCTCCTCGTTCCTGCTCACGCAAACGGCAATGACCGTGGTGTTCGGCAAACTCGCCGATCTGTACGGCCGCAAGCCGGTCATGCTGGCCGGCATCGCGATCTTCCTGATCGGCTCCGTGCTCGCGGGCTTCGCATGGTCGATGCCGGTCATGATCGCGTTCCGGCTGATTCAAGGCATCGGCGCGGGCGCGATCCAGCCGGTCACGCTGACCATCGTCGCGGACCTCTACCCTGCGCGCGAACGCGGCAAGGTGCAAGGTTATCTTGCAAGCGTGTGGGCGATTTCAGCGGTGGTGGGACCGATGGTCGGCGGCTTCATCATCCACAACTTGTCGTGGGCGTGGATTTTCTGGATGAACGTGCCGATCGGCCTCGCATCCGCAGCAGGATTTATCGCGTTTCTACGAGAGTCCGAGCGGCATGCGCGCCCTTCTATCGACTTCGCGGGCGCGGCGCTTTTCATGGCCGCGATAGCCGCGTTGATGACCGCGCTTACCTGTGCGGGCGACGACGACCTCGCGCACGCATCGATGGCCGGCGGTGCATTCGTCGTGTGCCTGCTGCTGTTCGTGCTGCAGGAGCGCCGCGCAAAAGAACCGATGATCTCATTCGCGCTCTGGAGCCGCCGCCCGATTGCCGCGTGCAACGGCGCGACCTTGCTGTCCGGCATGATCCTGATGGGCTCAACCACGTTCCTGCCGATGTATGTGCAAGGCGTGCTCAATCGCTCGCCGGTGATAGCGGGACTCGCGCTCACGATGATGATGGTCGGCTGGCCGGCCGGCGCCACGCTCGCCGCCAAGTCGTTTCATCGCATTGGCTTGCGGCGCATGCTGATTTGCGGCAGTGCTTTCATTCCCATCGGCGCGGTGCTGCTGCTGTTCCTCGCGCCGGGCGGCTCGCCGCTCGTCGCCGCATTCGGCTCGCTGATCATGGGTTTCGGCATGGGCACGTCGAGCGTCAGCTGTCTCATCCTGATTCAGGAAATCGTGAAAATGGACGAACGCGGCAGTGCAACGGCGTCGAATCTGTTCTCGCGCAATCTGGGCAGCACGCTCGGCGCCACGCTATTCGGCGCTGTGCTCAACTTCGGCCTCAGCCACTCGCACGGCGTCGCCGTCGTAACGTCGGACCAACTGAAAAGCCTGCTGCAAAATCAGGCCGCGAGCCTCGGTGGTAGCGAAGCAATCCGCATGGTGCTGCATCAATCGCTGCACCTCACGTTCATTTCGATCTTCGCAATCGCGATTTTCGTGGTGCTGCTGCTGACTCTCGTGCCGGCCATCACCATCGGCACGGAGAAAAAGATGCCGGTCGAAGCGCTTGCACCGCTCGAAGACTAGCTGTTGCCGGTAGATGGACGGACGTGTATGTCGAATGGCCGACGCGCGAATGCAATCGAAAGCCTTCCGATACGTCAGGCTTTCGCGTACAGCGTCGAATTCGCAAAGCCTTCGGCCGCGAGCACCTGTCCGACCAGAATCAACGCGGTGCGCTCGATCTGCGTGGACTGGACCTTCCCGAGAATGTCGTCGAGTGTGCCCGTGATCTTTTCCTCGTCGGGCCAACTCGCGCGATAGATCACCGCGATCGGACATGCGCCGCCATAATGCGGCCGCAGTTCTTCGACGATGCGCGCAAGGTGCCGCACGCCGAGATGAATGGCCATCGTCGCACGATGCCGCGCCAGATCGGCAAGCTGTTCGCCCTCAGGCATCGTGGTTTTGGTCGCGTAGCGCGTGAGAATCAGCGTCTGCGAAATGTCTGGCAATGTGAGTTCGCAGCCGAGCGCCGCCGCGCAAGCAGCGGTCGCGGTCACGCCCGGTACGATTTCGTACGGAATCGCGAGCTCGCGCAACCTGCGAATCTGTTCGCCGATCGCGCCGTATAGCGACGGGTCGCCGGAGTGCACGCGCGCTACGTCCTGACCTGTATCGTGCGCGCTTTTCAGTAACGCCACGATCTGGTCGAGGTCGAGTTCGGCCGTGTTCACCACCAGCGCCGCCGAATGCCCTTCGAGCACCGCAGCCGGCACTAACGAACCTGCGTAGAGAATCACGGGACAACTGCGCACGAGACGCTGCCCCTTCACCGTGATCAGCTCCGGATCGCCGGGACCCGCGCCGATAAAAAACACCGTCATTCAATACTCCATTGATTCAAGCGGACGACTCAACGTGACAGATGCAGCGCGTCAAGCAACTCCGCCACGCTTTCGAATTCACGATCCGCGGCAGGCAATGAAGGCCGGCGCAGCATCACGACAGGCAGGCGGCGCTCACGTGCGACTTCGAGCTTGGCCTCGGTTGCACTGCCGCCGCTATTTTTGCTGACCACGACGTCGACGTGTTGCAGCGCGAAGAGCGCACGCTCGCCTTCGAGCGTAAACGGTCCGCGTGCCGCGATCATGCGGGCGCGTTCCGTGTCTTCGTGCGAGTCGAGACAGCGCACGAGCCAGAATTGATGTGGCGGAATCTCGTCGAGATGCGAGAGCGGTTCGCGTCCGAGCGTGAAGAGCGGTCGCCTGAACGGCGCGAGCGCCATGGTGAGTTCGTCCCAGCCGTCGACCATGCGCCAGTCGTCGCCGGCGCGCGGCTCCCACGCCGGTCGACGCAGCGCCCAGCACGGAACGCCCGCGTGACGAGCCGCATTCACAGCATTCGCACTGATCTGCGCCGCGTAAGGATGCGTCGCATCGATCACGAGGCCGATCTCTTCATCTGCGATATATCGTGCCATGCCTTCGCTGCCGCCGAAGCCGCCGACCCGCACGCTGCATGGCAGATCGTCGGGCACCTTGCCGAGTCCCGCGAGACTGTACACGTCGACGGAAGTAAGTTGGCGGGCAATGCGTAAAGCGTCGCCGGTGCCGCCGAGCAGCAGAACCTTTGTCATCGCGCGACTCCGATCAGCTTGCCCGCGCGGTCGATCGCGAACATCTCGACGTTCACCTGCGGCGGCACGATTTCGCGTGCGACGGCAAGCGCGTGCGCACAGACAATGTCGCCGAGCGGCACCTGCTCCGCGTGCGCTAGCGCGACCGCTTGCTGACTCGTATTGGCCGCGCGGATCGCGGATTGCAACGCGTCGTCGGCGCCCTGTTCGGCGGCCCATGCGGCGAGCCGTTCCAGATCGATGCTCGAGTTGCGGCTATGCAGATCGAGATGGCCCGCCGCGAGCTTGCTCAGCTTGCCGAAACCGCCGCAAATACTCAGGCGCTCGACCGGCGCGCGCTTCATATGCTTGAGCACCGCGCCGACGAAGTCGCCCATTTCGATCAGCGCGATATCGGGTAATGCGTAGTGCGAGCGCATCGCGTCTTCGCTCGCGTTACCTGTACACGCGGCGAGATGCATATAGCCGTTAGCGCGCGCGACGTCGATGCCCTGATGAATCGACGCGATGTAGGCCGAGCACGAAAACGGCCGCACGATGCCCGTCGTGCCCAAGATCGACAGGCCGCCCACGATCCCGAGCCGCGGGTTCATCGTTTTGAGCGCGAGCGCTTCGCCGTCTTCAACGCCAATCGTCACTTCGAAACCGCCGCCATAGGCATGCTCGGCGGCGAGTTCTGCAAGATGCTCGCTCATCATCTTGCGCGGCACCGGGTTGATCGCCGGTTCGCCGACGGCGAGCGTCAACCCCGCACGCGTCACCGTGCCCACGCCCGGCCCGGCGCGGAACACCACACCTGGCTCAGGGACCAGACGCACGCGCGCGAACACCACGGCGCCGTGCGTGACATCGGGATCGTCGCCGGCATCCTTGATCGTGCCGGCTTCGGCGCCGTCATCGGTCAACCGGCAGAACACGAGCGGCATCGGCACATGCTGGCCCTTGGGCAACACGATTTCGGCCACCTCGCTGACCACACCCGCGAGCAGCAGACGCGCGGCCGCCAGCGACGTGGCGGTTGCACAACTGCCGGTCGTGTAGCCGCTGCGCAGCGGTGCGGGTTGTTCAGGCGTTTCGTCGCGCATGAGCGTCACGCCGATGAAGCAGCGTTGAGGTTATCGGCAACACTATGGACGCCGTTGGCAGCGCAACGCTTCACTACATCGTACAAGGTGATCGGCAGCGCTTGCCGCCACGTATCGAAGCCACCGAGCGGCTGAGCGTCCGCAAGCGCGATTCGCGTGAGCGTTCCGCCATGTTTGTCACGCCATGCGGCAAGCGCCGCCTCGCCTTGCAGCGTGACCGCGTTCGCGACCAGCCGGCCGCCGTCGCGCAAATTGTCCCAGCACGTTTCGAGCACGCCGGGCACCGTCACGCCGCCGCCAATGAACACCGCGTGCGGCGCGGCCAACCCTTCGAGCGCTTGCGGCGCGCGGGCCGCTACGAGTTGCAAGCCCGGCACGCCCAACGCATCGCGATTGTGCTCGATGAAGCGCTGACGCTCCGCGTGCCCTTCGATGGCGATCGCCCGGCAAGTCGGATGCGCGCGCATCCACTCGATGCCGATCGAGCCGCTGCCCGCACCCACGTCCCACAACAATTCGCCGGGCGTCGGTGCGAGTCGCGCGAGCGTGATCGCTCGCACATCGCGTTTGGTGAGCTGGCCGTCGTTACGGAACGCGTCGTCGGGCAGGCCGCAGGTGAGCGGCAGGCGCGGCGCGCCTTCGGTCGCGCGGCATTCGAGCGCGACCAGGTTCAACGCGGCGACATCGCCCGGGGACCATTGATCCGCGCGGCCGTCGATGCGGCGCTCGTCGTCGCCGCCAAGATGTTCGAACACGGTCATCCGCGTTGCGCCGAAACCTCGCGCGCTCAGCAGATCGGCAAGCGCGGCGGGTGTGCGCTCGTCCGCGCTCAGCACGAACACGCGTGCGCGGTCATGCAAATAAGCGTTCAGCGTGGGCAACGGCCGCCCAACCACCGACACCGTGGCCACATCCTGCAACGGCCAGCCGAGCCGCGCCGCCGCGAGCGATAACGACGACGGCGCGGGCAACACGCGCAGTTCGCTGGCCGGCAACTGCCGAGCCAGCGTCGCGCCGACGCCGAACAGCATCGGATCGCCGCTCGCCAGCACGCACACCGAACCGCCGCGCTCGGCCAGAAGCGGCGCGAGATCGAATGGGCGCGGCCACTCGGCGCGCCGCGCGGCCAGCCGCGCGGGCAACATCGACAGATGACGTTCGCCGCCGTAAATCACCGACGCCTCGAGCAACGCACGCCGTGCGGGCCGCCCCAAACCGGCGAAGCCGTCGTCGCCAATGCCCACTACCGTCAGCCACGCCGACATGCACCCTTCCTCATTTTGTATCTCAAACAATGCACTGCGCCACGCCGGTCAAAGCGTCCAGCCTCGTTGTGCTATCCGAAAAAAGGCATAATACAGCCGCCGGTGCCCTTCGGGGCCTAACAGGGAACACAGCGGGAAGATTGCCGCTGTGGCTGCCCCCGCAACTGTATGCAGCGAGTCCGCCTGCGCTTGGCGCCACTGGTTCAACCGGGAAGGCCGCAGCGGACGACGACCTGCCAGCCAGGAGACCTGCCGGCCAGACTGTTCGTGCCAGCCAACATCGGGCGGGGTGTACCGATGCCGCAGCAATGCCGTTTTGACCGCTTGCTCGGGCCGTCGCGCGACGCTAACCCGGTGTCCGTCTTGAATCCAGCTTCGCCCTCCACTGTCTTGCCCGACGCGGCATCTGCGCTGCGGCCCTCGGCGTGTCCGGGCCTGCTGCGGATCGTGGCGGCGCGCGACGGCGGTATTTGTCGGATCAAGCTGCCAGGCGGCGAATTGAGCGCGGCTCAGGCCGAGGCGATCGCCAACGCGAGCGCGCAGCATACGGCGGGTGTGATCGAACTGACGAATCGCGCGAATCTGCAATTGCGCGGTGTTCGGGCCGGCCATGAAGCTGCGCTGGTCGCCAAGCTGATCGATGCGGGGCTCGGACCGGGCGCTGCAAGCGGCTCTGAAAGAATGGGCGATAGAGCGCCGACCGATTCCGCCGAAGACGATCACGGTCACGATCGAAAAGCGCACGCCCTCGATGCCGCCGCCGCTGACGACGTGCGCAACGTCATGATCAGCCCCGCTGCCGGACGCGACCCGTGCGCACTGTTCGACACCAGACCTCTGTGCACCGCCCTTCTCACGCTGCTGCAAAGTGAACCGCGTTTTGCGGCGCTATCGCCGAAATTCGCGTTATTGCTCGACGGCGGCGAGCGGCTCGCGAGAGTGGACCACCCGCATGACGTGTGGCTCGCGGCAGCACAAGATTCGGCCGGTGCGGTGCGCTTCGTGTTCGGGCTCGCGGGCTGCACGACCGTGGATGCAAACGCGAGCGCAAACACGCACATCGGCGGGAAGTCGCCATCGTCATCAGGCAACGCTGCGAACTCGTCCGAAAGATCGCATGCGGATGCGACAGGCGCGTTGGCCTCGGTGCTGCCGTCGCAAGTTCCGGCGCTCGTGCGCGCGCTGCTGCATACGTTTCTAGATCTTGCCGCTGCCGACGCCACGCGTATGCGTCATCTGCTCGACACCCATTCGGCGGACGCGATATTGCAGCATGCGCAAACCTACGTGGATTTTCCACTGACACGCGACGCGAAGCTCGGCGACTGGCGTCGCAGCACGACCGCCGATGCCTCGCTGCGCCTCGGCGCACATGCGCAACGCGCCGCGGATACATGGCATGCCGGCGGTCAACCGCCGCTCGGCCGTATCGATGCGACCACGCTGCACGGCCTCGCCGCGCTCGCGCAACAACATGGCGACGGCACGCTGCGCATCACGCCGTGGCAAAGCGTGCTGCTGCCCGATATCCGGACGCTCTCAGTGCCCGTTGTGCTTGCCGCGCTGAACCCGCTGGGCCTCGCATGCGATTGCGCCGAAGCCATCACGCACCTGATCGCGTGCGCCGGTTCCACTGGCTGCGCGAAAAGCCTCGCGGATACCAAAGCCGACGCATTGAATCTCGCGAAGCGCCTGCCCGCCGGCGTCGACGTGCATTTGAGCGGGTGTCCGCGCTCATGTGCTGCCGCGCATTGCGCACCGTTTACGCTGCTCGCTGCGGCGCCCGGCATGTACGACCTATTTCGACGCGACCAGGGCCCCGGCTTCGGTCAATGCGTCGCGCGCCAACTGACAGTCGAACAGGCCGCCGATAAAATCGCGCGCCTTGTTCGAAGCGACACATGAGTGACACCGATGCTTGATTACATTCGCGACGGTCAGGAGATCTATCGCCAGTCTTTCGCGACGATCCGCGCCGAAGCCGACCTGTCGCGCATTCCTGCCGACCTCGAAAAACTCGCGGTGCGCGTGATCCACGCGTGCGGGATGGTCGATGTGATCGACGATCTCGCGTTCTCCGACCATGCCGGCACAGCGGGCCGCACGGCGCTCGCGCAAGGCGCGCCGATTCTCTGCGACGCCGGCATGGTCGCGCAAGGCATCACGCGCGCGCGGTTGCCGGCGAACAACGACGTGATCTGCACGCTTACGCATGAACGAGTGCCCGCGCTCGCTCGCGAACTCGGCAATACGCGCTCGGCCGCCGCGCTCGAATTGTGGCGCCCGCATCTGGGCGGCAGCGTCGTCGTGGTCGGCAATGCGCCGACTGCCCTCTTCCATCTGCTCGATATGCTCGACGCCGGTGCGCCGAAGCCCGCGCTGATTCTGGGCTTTCCGGTCGGCTTTGTCGGCGCGGCGGAATCGAAAGCGATGCTCGCAGAGAATTGCCGTGGCGTGCCGTATGTCGTCGTGCATGGCCGGCGCGGCGGCAGTGCGATGGCTGCGGCCGCTGTCAACGCGCTGGCAACGGAGATCGAATAAATGACAGCGCAACAACGTGCAGGGCGTCTATATGGACTCGGTGTCGGTCCAGGAGACCCGGAACTCATCACGCTAAAGGCATTGCGTCTGCTCAAGGCAGCGGCCGTGGTCGCCTACTTCGTCGCGAAGGGCAAGAAGGGCAACGCGTTCAGCATCATCGAGGCGCATTTGCATGACACGCAGCAGCAACTGCCGCTTGTGTATCCCGTCACGACCGAAGCGCTTGAGCCGCCGCTGTCGTATGAAGCGATCATTGCCGACTTCTACGACACCGCGGCCGACATAGTCGGGGCGCATCTGGATGCGGGGCGCGACGTCGCCGTGATCTGCGAAGGCGATCCGTTCTTCTACGGCTCGTACATGTATCTGCACGACCGGCTCGCGGCGCGCTACGAGAGCGAAGTGGTGCCGGGCGTCTGCTCGATGCTCGGCGGCGCGGCCGTGCTCGGTGCGCCGCTCGTGTATCGCAACCAGAGCCTGTCGGTGCTCTCGGGCGTGCTGCCGGAAGACGAACTGCGCCGCCGTCTTGCGGATGCAGACGCCGCTGTCGTGATGAAACTCGGGCGCAATTTCGACAAGGTGCGGCGCGTGCTCGGCGAACTCGGACTCGCGCACCGCGCGCTGTACGTCGAGCGGGCGACGATGGGCAACCAGCGTATCGTCCCGCTCGCCGAAGTGGACCCGATGGCGTCGCCGTATTTCTCGCTGCTCGTCGTGCCGGGGGAAAAATGGCAAGGATGATGCCGCCCGCCATCGTCATTCTCGGCGCGGGCGCGCTGGATACCGCGCGGCGCATACAGACGCTGTATGCGGATTCGCAGGTGCATGCGCTGCAAGGCCGCGTTGAAGCCGACGTCGCGTACGCCGAACTGAGCCCGCATCTGCGCGACCTGTATGCACGCGGCACGCCCATTGTCGCGCTGTGCGCGGCCGGCATCGTGATTCGCTGCGTGGCGCCGCTGCTGTCGAACAAGGGCGCCGAGCCGCCGGTGCTCGCCGTCGCCGAAGACGGCAGCGCCGTCGTGCCGTTGCTCGGCGGCCTCGCCGGCGTCAACGTGATGGCGCGCGAGATTGCCGCCGCACTTGCCATACCGCCTGCAATCACCACGAGTGGCGAGTTGCGGTTCGGCACCTGTGTGCTCAATCCGCCGGATGGTTATGCGCTTGCCGATATCGGCCAGGGTAAGCGTTTCGTGTCGGACCTGCTCGCCGGCGAAAGCACGCGGGTCGAAGGCGACGCGCCATGGCTCGACGATGCGCAACTGCCGCGCTCGCCATCCGCGCGGCTGGCGATTCGCATCACGCCTCGCGCGTGGAATGGACGCGACGACGAGCTTGTGATTCACCCTCGCAGTGTGGTCGCAGCGGTAACGCTTGAGGCTGCTTCAACGCCCGCACAGGCAAACAGCGCCGCGACATCAACCGCAGACAAGGACGCCGCCGCCGAAATCGCGGCTCGTGTGCGCAACTCACTCGAAGCGCACGGCCTCGCGTCCCTTTCGCTTGCCGCGTTGCTTGGCTCATCGGAACACATGGCAGAACCGGCGCTTGCCGAAGCGGCCGCGCTGCTGAACGTGCCGCTGCGTTTTACGGACGGCGACGCAGCAATCGGCGACTCGCCGGCCAGCCTTTTACGCGCCGCCCTGCGCATTCCCGACGAAACGTTGCACGACGATCCTGTGCAAGGCGTCGCCCTCGCTCTATCGCCGCTCGCGGTCGATCCCGGCACGATAGGACGGGCGCGCGGCCGGCTGACGGTGATCGGCCTCGGCCCCGGCAGCGCGGAACTGATGGTGCCCGCGGCGCGTAAGGCGCTCGACCATGCCACCGATATTCTCGGCTATGAGACGTACGTGAAAATGGCCGGCCCGCTGCGCGCCGGCCAACGCGTGCACGGCACCGATAATCGCGAGGAAATGCAGCGCGCGCGCCATGCGTTCGAACTCGCGAGCGCGGGACGGTCAGTGGTGATGGTGTCGTCCGGCGACCCCGGCGTGTTCGCGATGGCCGCGGCCGTGCTCGAAGCGCTCGACGCCTCCGAGGACAGTGCGTGGGCCGCTGTCGAGCTCAGCATCGTGCCGGGTGTATCGGCGGCAATGGCTACCGCCGCGCAAGCCGGCGCGCCGCTCGGCCACGACTTCTGCATGCTGTCGCTGTCGGATAATCTGAAGCCCTGGAGCATCATCGAGAAACGCTTGCGACATGCCGCACAAGCGGACCTCGTCATGGCGTTCTACAACCCGATTTCGCGCGCGCGTCCGTGGCAACTCGATAAGGCGCTCGATATCGTTCGTGAATATCGGGCGGCGCATACGCAGGTCGTGCTCGGCCGCGACATCGGCAGGCCGGGCGCAACGCTGCGCACGGTGACCCTGGGCGAGCTGCGCTCAGCGGATGTCGATATGCGCACGATGCTGATCGTGGGCTCCTCCACCACGCGCCGCTTCACCAGGGGCGTGCAGTGGGTCTACACGCCGCGCTGGTACGAGTAAGCCCCGACGGATAGTTACGCCGCGGCCTTCATATCGTCGATCGCGCGCTGCCTCACGCCCAGGTCGTCCCACAGTTCCGGATGGCAGGTGAACACCAGAATCTGATGCCGCGTGGCAGCGTCGATCAGCGCCCGCTTGATCGCATCCCGCCGTGCGGCGTCGGTATGCACGGCCGCATCGTCGAGCATCAGCAACGTGGGCCGGCCGGACGCCTTCAGCAGATCGGCATACGCGAGCCGCGTGAGAATGCCGAGTTGCTCGCGCGTGCCGAAGCTCAGCGCTTCGAGCGTGTCTGCGCGGCCAAAACGATCGAGCGTCGCGGGACTCAGATCGTCGCCGAGCGCGATGGTCGACTGCGGAAAGATCCGCTTCAGATAGTGGCCGAGCCGTTCCGTTAACGGCGCACGCAATTGGGCGACCGCCGCATCGCGTTCCGCGACGAGCACTTCGTCGAGCAGACTCAACGCGCCGGCGCGCAAGCTCAGTTCCTCTTTGCGGCGGATGGCCTGCTCCACTTTTGCGTCGAGCGCTGCAAGACGCTCGCCGAGCCCTGACGCGCCCACGGTCTCCAGCTGGCTGCGCAAACGCGCGATGCTGACCTGCCGCTCGTGCTGGTCCTGACGCGCAAGTTCCGCCGACGCGCGATAGCGCTTCGCCTCGGCCGCCGGGTCGTCCAGACGCACGGCTTCGAGTTCGCGCGCCCGCGCTTCGCGCTGCTTTGTCAGCGCCTCGACCTGCACACGTTGTTCGACGATCTTCGCCTGCCACTGCGCGCGGCTGCGACAGAACGCCGGGTCGCTCAATTGCGCTTCCTTGCGCTGCAACTGAAGCGCGAGCGATTCAGCCGTCGCAATGCCGGTGGAACGCTTCTCGGTTGCCTCGTTCAGTATCTTGCGGGCACTCTCCAGCGCGGAGGCTGCGATTTCGGCGCTGCGCCGCGCTTCGTCGAGCGGCAGCGCGGCCGAGACGTCGGGCAAACTCGTCAACCGCTCGTTGGCGGCCTGCGAGCGCGCGGCGGCCGAAGCCAACGCGGCGCGCAGCGCGTCGATGCCCTGCGGCGCGTACGCTTCCAGCACCTTCGCGTGACTCTTCTGCTGCCCGACGAGCGCCTTCCACTGTTCGTGCCTCGATTCGGCTTCGGCAAGCGAAGCGACGCCGAGCGCTTGCAACAACTGCGCATGCTGCGCTTCGAGCGCGGCGAGTTCCGTGATTCGCGCGGAGAGATCCGAAACGCCCGGAATCACGTGCAGTTCACCAAGCTCGCCGAGGCCAATCCGCTTTTCTTCGTCGACACGCAATACGCCCGTGCCGCTGATGGACGCATCGCCCACCGTAATCGGCCCACTCAACCGGTATTCGATGCGCGTCATGGCCGCTTCGGTGCGCGCACGCAACACGGTCAGCGACGCATCGAGCGATGCGAGGCGCTTGAGCTTCGCCTCGTCTATTTCAAGGGCGGCTGCAGCGCGCGCGGCTGCTACGAGCGCTTCGTTGGCTTCGCTCGCGGCGGCAATCGCCGTTTCGAGCCGTTCCAGTTCAGCACGATGAAGACCGATCTGGTTGCGCAGATCCGCAGCACTCACCGCCGCGTTCGCCAGTTCGAGCGCGCGGTTTGCATCGGTAAAAGCCTGCTCAAGTTGCGCGACGCGGGTTGCCGCCTGCGCATATCCGGTTTCGACCGCCGCCACGTTCGCGCGCGCCGTGTCGAGTTGCTGACGCTCACGCATCACCGCTGTTTCCAGTTCCACCGCGGCCTGTTCGTGCTGCAACGGTAGCGCGAGTTCAGCCTCGCTGACTTTCAACGCCTGCGCGAGTTGGTCTACGCTGCGTTCGAGTTCCGCAGCCGCATCGGCGCGTTTTTGCGCGAGCACGGCCTTCTCCTCGTGGAGTTCCCACGGCCGTTTGCGTTCGGTTTCCTCGAAGGCCTGCTGCTGCGCGGCAAGCCGCGCGATGTTTTCATCGAACTGTTCGCGCTGCCGGTTCAGATCGTCGCGCTCCGCGATCAGCGCGGCGAGCGCGGCTTCAGCTTCCGCGAGCGGCCCGGTGGATTTCTGCGTGCGTGCGGTCAGCAGTTGCCGAAGCTCGCGTTGCACGGCGGCGATCAACGCATCCTCGCCCGCCGATTCGCGGCTGCCGGACAATTGCGACAACGCATCGCGCAGATACTGCGCCGCGTGACCTGTCGAGTCGCGCATATCCTGCGTGCCGCCCTGCTGCACCCACAGCAGCCCCGGAACACCCGCGTTTTCCGCCTTCAACGGCCCGCGCGCGGCACGCGAAAAGCCGAGCAGTGCGGCGAGCTTGTCTTCCGCTTCGTCTTCGCCGAAAACGGCCTGGCCGATCTTCAACTCACAGCGCTGACGCGTGACGAACTGCTTCGACAGGCGGCATGCAACGCCGTCGAGATCGAAGCTCACCTCGACCGACGGCTGCCCGCTCGCCTTGCCCCAAGGCAGCAACTCCTTCAGATGCGAGGCCTTGTAGCGTTCGAGAAATACCGCACGCACGGCCTCGGCAATCGTGCTCTTTCCGGCCTCGTTCGGTCCCACGAAAAGATTGAGACCGGGCTGCAGGTCGTCGATAAAAAGACGCCCGGTGAATTGTTTGAATTCCTCTATCGCGATGCTCTGAAGCTTCATGCGGACCTCGCTTCGCGCGGCAATTCACGTTGAAACCGCGCCAGCAGCAATAATGCCTCTGCCGCGCGCTTGACCTGTTGCGGGTCCGACTGCGGGTCCTCCTGCATGCCTCGCAAACGCGCGACGACTTTTGCCAGATAGCCGCTTTGCGCGCCGAGTTCGGCAAGATCCTCTGTAGTGGGTAGCACCTGCAAACCGCTCAGATCGACACGCAATGCACGCACGCGCGCACGGGTCTCTTCGACGGCGACATGAAGCGCCTCGGCGTCGGCCAGCGCGGCCGTGCCGCTCACCCAAACGCGCAGCACGTCGCTGCTGCCCAACGTGGCGAGGCGCGTCTTCAGCGAATCCACATCGGTCGGCACGGAAATCGTTTCGTCCCAGCGATGCCACTGGTATTGCCCGACTCGCACCGCCTCGACCGCGGGCTGTGCGCCGGGCTCGCTCAGCGTGACGTCGAGCATGAAGCCGGGATCGTTCGCGCGAAAACGGTCCTGCTCGTGCGTGCCCGCGTACCAGGTGCGCTCGTCGACGCGAAAGTGGCCGTGCCAGTCGCCGAGCGCGAGGTAGTCGAGACGCGCGCTCGCGGCGCGCGTCGGCGAAATCGGGTTCGAGGAGTCGATGCCTTCCTGCAGAATGCCGCTCACGCTGCCATGCGCGAGGCCCACACGGTGATAACCCGGCGGCGTCTCGACGGTATCGAAAAAGCCGGTGGTGTCGTCGTAAGTAATGCGCTGCGTGAGCGGCGCGCACAGCACCGCGCAACGGCATGCGTCCAGCAACACGACGCCGGGTGCGAGCACGAGGCGCACGTTCGGCGGCACGCAATTGAGACGCTGCGCACGCGTCCAGACGCTTTCCACGAGCGCCGCGTCGTGATTGCCAGGCAGCATGATCCAGGGGCCCGCGAAGGCTTGCAGTGCGGCGAACAGGCGGCGAATCACCGTATCGGATACCGTCTGCAGATCGAACACGTCGCCTGCCACCAGCACCGCGTCGACCTGGCGCGCGGCTGCCTCGTCGGCGATGCGGCGCACGGTGTCGAAGCGCGCCTGTGCCAGATGCGCGGCCTCCTCCGGCTCGAACTGGCCGAACTGCGTGCCGATTTGCCAGTCTGCGGTATGCAGAAACCTGATCACTGTGCCTCCATTGCGTTCAAATGCATTCCCGCGCGGCGCATGCTGCTCACGCCGCCGCGGTTCAACCCTCGATGTTACCGCGCCGGCGGCGCAAACAGCGACCAAAACGGCCGGATCGCGCTCAAGCGGCGCGATGCCGCGCTCTTCAACGTCATTCGCCATCATCCGGCATCATTCAGCGCGGCTCGACTCGCCCTACACACCGCGCGGCGCGCGGCGCTAAACTCGCGTTTCCGGACCCTGGCTCTCTCGCCGATGAACAAAGCACTCGAACTGAAGAAGGCCAAACGCACGCCGTTGCTGCTCCTTGCCGCGGCGGCCTGCGTTTTCGTCGTCACGGCATTGATGCCGCGCGGCGTCTGGATCGACGGTATCAAGGCAGTGGCCGAAGCCGCGATGGTCGGCGCGCTCGCCGACTGGTTCGCAGTCGCCGCGCTGTTCAGGCGCGTGCCGATTCCAGTGGTATCGGCTCACACGGCGATCATTCCGCGCAACAAGCACAAGATTGCCGACAACCTCGCCGTGTTCGTGCAGGACAAGTTTCTCGACGTGCCGTCGCTCGTCGGTCTGATCAAGAAGCACGATCCGGCACAGAGCATCACGCGCTGGCTGACCGAGCCCGCCAACACCGCGCGCCTCGGCAATTACGTCGTGAAACTGACGAGCGGCATTCTCGATCTGACCGACGACGTGCGCATTCAGGTGTTCATCAAGGACGCATTGCGCGATGTGCTCGCCAAGGTCGACCTCTCGCAGTCAATGGGCTCGATTCTCGACACGCTCACCAAGGACGGCCGCCACCAGGAACTTCTCGACGCGGGCATCGAACAGGTCGTCGCATTGCTGCGCGAACCGCAGGCGCGCCAGTTCATTGCGGAACGTATCGTCGATTGGGTCAAGAGCGAATATCCGAAGATGGAGAAAATCCTGCCCTCCGCGTGGCTCGGCGAGAAAGGTGCCGAGACTATCGCGAACGCGGTAAACCGGATGCTCGAACAGGTCAGCGAAAACCCAACGCACCAGTTGCGCCAGAAGTTCGACGACGCCGCGCACAAGCTGATCGTCAAGCTCAAAAGCGATCCGGCCTTTCTGGAAAAAGGCGAGGAATTCAAGCGTTATCTGGTGGAAGGCGAAGCGCTCGCCTTGTATGTGAAGGACATGTGGGGCGAACTTCGCGCGTGGCTCAAGCGCGATCTGCAAAGCAGCGAATCGGCGTTGCATGCGCGAGTCGTCGCGGCGGGCCAATGGGTAGGCCGCGAACTCGCGAACGACCCGGCGCTGCGCCAGTCGCTCAACGATCACCTCGAAGACGCAGCACGCGCAACGGCGCCCGAGTTCGCGCAATTCCTCACACGGCATATCAGCGACACCGTGAAGAACTGGGACCCGCATGAGATGTCGCGGCAGATCGAACTGAACATCGGCAAGGACCTGCAATATATCCGCATCAACGGGACCGTGGTCGGCGGCTTCATCGGCTTGCTGCTCTATGGAAGCTCGCTAGTATTCGACTTGCTGCGCATGCATATTGGCTGAGCCGGCAGTTCTGGCGAACCGCGACGCAAAGCGCCTACAATCCGGGCATAGGGTTTGCTCAGCCGCAGTGGCCCATACGGCACCGTGCCGCCGCCGCATCTACCGCGCGCGAGACTACAAGCGACCGCGGAAGCGGCCGCGCCACTCAAACGGACAGTGTGCTCATGAAAATATCCTTACCGCCGCATGGGCGGTCGAACCGCGTTTATCCGCCCGCCGCTCCGAGTTTGCATGGTCTCGCGTCGGTCATTACCGGCGTGGTCGTGGTCTGCGCGCTTTACTTCGGCCGCGCGGTGCTGATTCCGATCACGCTCTCCGTGCTGCTCAGTTTTCTGCTCGCGCCGCTCGTGCAGATGTTGCGGCGGCTGCATATGGGCCAGTTGCCGTCCATTTTCATCGCGGTGCTGTTCGCCCTGGCCGCACTGCTCGCCGTGGGGGCGCTGATCGGCGCGCAGCTCGTTCAACTGGCGGGCGACCTGCCGCAGTACCAGGTTGCCATCGAACGCAAGATTGAAACCGTGCAGGAGAAAACGATCGGTCGCGCCGATTCTCTGATGAGCCGCGCGGCGGCCACGCTGCAACGCGTTGCGCCTTCGAAGCCGCCGCCACGGCCCACTGGCCGGGCGGCGCGCAACGCCCCGGCTGTGCCCACACCCGTCGAAGTCCACGAGCCTTCGCCCACGCCGTTGCAACTCGCGCAGCGTGCGCTGTCGCCAGCCATCGCGCCGATTGAAACCACCTTCATCGTGCTGGTGGTCACGATCTTCATTCTGCTGCAGCGCGAGGACCTGCGCGACCGCCTGATCAGTCTCTTCGGCTCTCGCGATCTGCATCGCACGACGACAGCGATCAACGACGCCGCGGTGCGCCTGAGCCGCTATTTCGTCGCGCAACTCGGCGTGAACCTGAGCGCAGGCGGTGTGATCGCGATCGGGCTCGCTATCATCGGCGTGCCAGGCGCGTTGCTGTTCGGCGTGATAGCGGCGCTGCTGCGCTTCGTGCCATATATCGGCATCTGGATCGCGGCGATTCTCGCGGTGTTTCTCGCGGCAGCCATCCAGCCGCAATGGACGATGGCGGTCTACACACTGATTCTCTTTATCGTCGTGGATGTGGTCGCCGGGCAGATCGCGGAGCCGCTGCTTTATGGCCACCGTTCGGGGCTGTCGCCGCTCGCGGTGGTCGTCGCGGCGATTTTCTGGAGCTGGCTGTGGGGGCCGATAGGCCTCGTGCTGTCCACGCCGCTCACGCTGTGCGTCGTGACGCTTGGGCGCTACGCGGATCGTCTGAACTTTCTGACGGTGCTGCTCGGCGACCAGCCGGCGCTCACGCCCGCGCAGAATTTCTATCAGCGGCTTCTTGCGGACGATCCGCATGAGGCGATCGTGCAGGCGGAGCGTCTGCTGCGCGAGATGTCGCTAATCGACTACTACGACACCGTCGCGCTCGAAGGGCTCAAGCTCGCGCGCAACGACGCGATGCGCGGCGTGCTGATGCCGGACCAGTTGGCCCGCGTGAACGAAGCGCTGGTGGACATCGTCGAAAATCTGGAAATCGCCGATGGTTTGCCGGACCGGCTGATACGCGCCGAGTCTCCAGAAGCGCTCGTCGCGGCTTCCTCAGCGGATCTTTCCGAGCGGAACGATAGTTCGACGCGAGCGCATGCTTCACCACAGAGTGACAGCGAAAAAGCGGCGGTGCTCTGCGTGCCCGGACGCGGCGCGTTCGACGAAGTCACGACGGCCATCGCGGTGCAACTGCTCGGACGCTTCGGTTTTGCGCCGATCATGGCGACGCACTCGGGCTACCGCAGCGCGCACGCCGACGAGCCGAGCTACAAGAACGCGCCGATCATCTGCATCGTCACGCTCGACGCTCCGGAATCGCCGCCGTATCTGCGCAATATGCTTCGACGCACACGCCAATGGCGGCCGAGAGCGGCACTCGTGGTCGGCGTCGGCGGCACCGCGGAAAACGGGCATGAGACAGGAACGGGTGCGACTGCCGCTTCACACTCGGCACCGACCTTCCGCGCGATGATCGAGGAATGCCAGCTGGCGGCCTCGTCGCTTCACACGCGTCAGCATTCGCACGTGGCGAGCAGCGCGGATTGAGCACGGTGATTGGCCAACCGCGCGCCCGTTAGCGTGGATCGAATCGTGGCGCGCCTGTACCCAAAATGAGGACAGGCGCGCGTAAGCTCTCCTCCATACTTCGCTCATCGCTTTTTTCGTATCGCCGCGCGTCTAAAACACTCACAGGCGCGGCGCACCCGAAAACGCGGCGAAAATCGAGGAGACATGCATGACGCGCAGTTTCAAACCCTACCCCTTTGCGCCGCGCCATTACGAGGGCGCGGCGCCCCCGCTCATCGACGGAAACGATCCCGTGCGGCGGCCTGTGGCGATAGTCGGCGGCGGGCCGGTCGGCATGACGCTCGCGCTCGCCCTCGCCCGGCAAGGCGTGCGCTCGGTGCTGATCGAGGCCGACGACAGCGTATGCACCGGCAGCCGCGCAATCTGCATTTCGCGGCGCAGCCTGGAAATACTCAAGCGCCTTGGCGCCGTGCAAGGCTTCCTGCAAAAAGGTCTGCCGTGGACGGGAGGCCGTAGCTTCTATCGCGACACCGAAGTGTTCCGCTTCACGATGCATCAGGACGACGAGCAATCGTTGCCGCCGATGATCAACATCGCGCAATATCAGATCGAGCAGTTCCTGCTCGACGAACTGGAGCGGCATGCGGATCTGATCGACATCCGCTGGCAAACTCGCGTGACCGGCATCGAGCAATCCGACGGTTCCGACGCGCCGCGCGGCGCAACACTCGCGCTGCGCACCGGCGACACCGCGTGGCGCATGCACGCCGATTGGGTCGTGGCGTGCGACGGCGGGCGCAGCACCGTACGTGAAGCGCTCGGTCTGAAGCTCACCGGCACCACGTACGAAGGTCGCTACGTGATCGTCGATATCGCCTTGCACAGCGAGCGCGCGACCGAGCGCCTCGCCTATTTCGATCCGCCGTCGAATCCGGGTTCCACGGTGCTCGTGCACAAACAGCCGGACGACGTTTGGCGTATCGACTACCAGCTTCGCGATGACGAAGATCCACAGGCGGCCATCGAGCCGGATAATGTAATTCCACGCGTTCAGAGCGTGCTCGACGCAATGGGCGAAACGGGCGAATGGTCGCCGATCTGGATCACGGTCTACAAGGCAAACGCGTTGACATTGGAGCGTTATCGCCACGGCTCGATACTGTTCGCCGGCGACGCGGCGCATCTTGTGCCGATCTTCGGCGTGCGCGGCGCCAATTCAGGCATTGACGACGCCGACAACCTCGGCTGGAAACTCGGCTGCGTGGTCAACGGCATTGCATCGCCCGATCTGCTCGACAGTTATAGCGACGAGCGCGTGTTCGCCGCGCGCGAGAATCTGAGCTACGGGATGAAAAGCACCGAGTTCATGGCGCCGCCCACGTTCGGGTTCGAGTTGATGAGAACAGCGGTGCTTGGGCTCGCCGAACATCATCCCGCTGTGCGGCCGCTGATCAATCCGCGGCAAACGCACCCGATCGCGTATGTCGAATCGCCGCTCAATCGCGTTGCGGCAGACTGCGTGCAGGCAGCCGGCGCATTGCCCGTGGCGAGCCGATTTGCCAGCGGTCCCGCGCCTGGCAGCGTGTTACCGGAGTGCAGGCTGCAGCGCATTAGCGACGGCAAGACGGTCGATATGCACGTTACCGATCTGCTGGCACCCCGCTTCACGGCGCTGCGCTTCGGCATGGATTCTTCGCAAGATGCCGAATGGCAGCGCATGCAGGACGATCTGAAGAGTCGTGCGATTCCATTCAACACGATCATCGTCGTCGACACGAACGTCAATCTGGGTGCAGACAGCACTGCCGTTATCGATCACAGCGGCCGCCTGCATCACATGCTCGACGCAACCCCGGGCACCGTCTATCTGATCCGCCCGGATGGCCATGTGCTCGCGCGCTGGCGCGACGGCACGGCAGCCGCGACACACAGCGCGCTTATCGCCGCACTGAACATTCGGAGCAAGGAGAGACAGTCATGACCGATAGCGATCTCGAGCACATATATACGACGCTTTGCCAGAACATCACGGCCGAAGGTGAAGCGCAGGCACCGCTCTATCTCGCCCGCCTTGCACTGCTCTGCATGACCGAACTCGATGACACGCAACGCGCTTTGTCCCTCATCGAGGCGGCTCGCCTGCCTTCGCCGGGAGCAGTCACGGCGACATAGGTTGAAGAGAGCACGACGAACCAGGCACAAAAAAGCCGCCGCGAGTTGACCCGCGGCGGCTTTCTGCTTCAGCGAAGCACCACTGCTATATCTGCTAGATCGGCTATATCGGCTTCAGTACAAACCCAGCGTGCTCGCATGCAAACGCGCGAGACCGAGCAGCGCGTCCGTGTATGGCGTTTGAACACCGGTCAGTTGTCCGAGTTCGCGCACCGCGCTCACGAGTGCGTCCAGTTCCACGGGCTTGCGCGCCTCTACGTCCTGCAGCATCGACGTTTTCATCGCCCCGAGTTTGAGCGTGACCGCATGCCGGTCCTGCGGTGCCTGATCGATCGGAATGCCGAAGCGCGCGCCGATCTCCTTCGCTTCGAGCATGATGCTCGTGACGAAGTTGCGCACCAGTTCGTCGCTGAGAATGCGGTCGGTAGTCGCGCCGGTCATTGCGCTGATGGGGTTCATTGTCATGTTGCCCCAGAGCTTGTACCAGACATCGCGCTGGATCTGCTCCGACATCGACGCATTGAAGCCGGCTGCGACGAGCGCTTCAGTCAACGCCTTGACGCGTTCGCTCGGCCGGCCGGCAGCCTCGCCGACGATCAACCCATTGCCCTGATGATGCCGGATCACGCCAGGCGCCTCGACGAGGCAGCTCGCATGCACCACGCAGCCCACCGTCTGCTCGCCCGGAATCGCCGCGGCGATGGCGCCGTCGGGATCGACCGACTTGAGCCGCTTGCCCGCGAAATCGCCGCCGAGCCCGTCGCAGAACCACCACGGCACGCCGTTCATGGCGGTGAGCACGAGGGTTTGCGGCCCGAGCAGCGGCGCGATATGCGCGGCCACCGACGCCATGGCAGGACCCTTGACCGCCACCACCACGAGATCCTGAACGCCGAGTTCCGCGGAATCTTCGGCCGCTCTCACGCGAACCGTCTGCGTTTCGCCGCCTTCGATCAAACGCAGGCCATGCTCGCGCAACGCGGCGAGCGTCGCGCCGCGCGCCACCACACCGATCTCGTGGCCCGCTTGCGCGAGCTTCACGCCCATCCATCCGCCAATCGCGCCTGCGCCGTAAATCACTGCTTTCATTGATTCATTCCTTGTAACTCGCGTCGATGCGCTCCACGCGACGCACCAGCGCATCGTACACATCCTGCCCCGCGCCATGACGCGGATCGAACTGGAGCGCGTCGCGCGAACAGCGGATCGCCACTTCTTCGGGGACCGGCCGCGCCTTGCCCATCGAGAACGTCGCCATCTGAATTTCGCACGCGCGGTTCAGTGTCCAGAGAATCGCAAAAGTCTGCGGCAACGTGCGGCCCCACGCAAGCAGTCCGTGGTTGCGCAAAATCACCGCCTGCCGGTTGCCGATATGTTCGACGAGCCGCGGCCCTTCTTCCGCATGCACGGTGATGCCCTCGAAATCGTGATACGCGATCCGGTCGTGCAACTGAGCGCTGTAAAAATTGGTCTGCTGCAAGCCGTCTTCGAGGCACGCCACCGCGACGCCCGCCGTGGTGTGTGTGTGCATCACGCAATGCGCGTCGGGCACGCCTTCATGGATCGCCGCGTGCACGACGAAGCCGGCCGGATTGACGGGATAACGCGAGTCGTCCAGCACGCGGCCCTGCGCGTCGATCTTCACGAGATTGCTCGCCGTGACTTCGCTGTAGTGCAAGCCGAACGGATTGATCAGAAACTGCCGCTCGCCGCCGCTTACGCTTTCCGGCACACGCAACGTGATGTGGTTGTAGATCATCTCGGTCCACCCGAGCATGTCGAAAATCCGGTAGCACGCAGCCAGCTGAACGCGCGACTGCCATTCGTCGGGGTGCATTCCGGTGCTCTTCGGCGCACTCGCCGCTGGCATATCAAGTGTCGTCATCGATCTCTCCATGGTTATCTGCTGGCTGCAAATGTGCGTATCTGCCGTTGTGCGCCGCCGTTATGCGCCGTCGTTACGTGCCGCCGTTATGTGCCCGATACGACCGCGGCAATGGACGATGCGACGTAGTCCGCATTGCGCGCATTCAAGCCTGCTACGCACATGCGTCCTGAGCGCAAAACGTACACCGCGTGTTCGTCGCGCAAACGCTCGACCTGGCTTGCGGTCAAGCCCGTATAGGTGAACATGCCGCGTTGCGCGACGTAACGCGCACGCATCACTTCATCGACGCGGCCGGCGAGCCCTGCGTGAATCGTGCCGCGCATCGCAAGAATGCGCTCGCGCATGGTGGCGAGTTCCGCTTCCCACGAAGCGCGCAACGACACATCGGACAGCACGTTCGCGACGAGGCGCGCGCCGTGCGTCGGCGGATTGCTGTAGTTCGCGCGCACGGCGGACATCAGCTGACCGAGCACGCGGCTCGCTTCGTCGGCGTTCTTGCACACAACGCTCAGTGCGCCGCACCGCTCGCCGTACAGCGAAAAATTCTTCGAAAACGAATTGGCAGCGATCAGCGGTACGCCGGCCTCGGCCAGCATACGAACGCAAGCGGCGTCTTCTTCGAGGCCCGCGCCAAAGCCCTGGTAAGCCATATCGACAAAGGCGATCAGCTTGCGACGCTGCAGGACCGGCACGAGTTCGGTCCATTGCTCGACGCTGAGATCGACGCCGGTGGGGTTGTGGCAGCACGCGTGCAGCAACACGACGCTGCGCTCGGGCAAACGGTCGATGGTGTCGATCATATCGGCGAAACGCAGGCCGCCCGTCTGTTCGTCGTAATACGGATAGGTGTTGACCGTTAGGCCCGCGCCCTCGAATACGACGCGGTGATTCTCCCAGCTCGGGTCGCTGATCCACATTTGCGAACCCGGGAAATAGCGTCGCAGGAAATCGGCGCCGACTTTGAGCGCGCCAGAGCCGCCAATGGTCTGCAACGTCGCGATGCGGCCTGCGGCGCGTGCTTCGCTGTCTTCGCCGAATACCAGCGCCTGTGCGGTCTCGCGATAGAGCGGCAAGCCCGCCATCGGCAGATAGGAACGCGGGCCGATTGCGTCGAGCAACGCCGTTTCTGCGCGGCGCACCGCGTCCATGACGGGCAGCTTGCCGGCGTCGTCGAAATAGATGCCGATGCTCAGGTTGACTTTGTTCTGGCGTGGATCGAGCTGGAAGTCTTCGTTGAGACTCAGAATCGGATCGCCGGGATAAGCGGGGATATGTTCGAACATGGCATTTCCTTGAAAGGAGCCCTGAGATGTTGCGCCGACATTGCGTCGACGGCCGGGCGAGACTGAAAGTCTAAGCGTCTTTACGTGCTCCCGTCGATTGGGACAAGTGTCGACGAACGCGCCCCAATCAACAATCAACGGATTTTTCACGATTCGTAAGTTTTTCTTTAGAATCGAGCGATGGCACTTACTCGCATCACCATCCGTCAATTCGAGGCGTTTCTCGCCATTGTCGATCTTCAAAGCATCGGCGCGGCAGCGCAGCGGCTCGGCCTCACTTCGTCGGCAGTCAGTCAGTTGCTCGCCGAGCTTGAAACGGAACTGGGCTTTCGCCTGTTCGACCGGACCACGCGGCGTGTAAATCTGTCGAGCGCGGGGCAAGACTTCCTCGCGTCGGCGGAATCGGTGTTGCGTCACGTGCGCGCCGCCGCCCAATCCGCCGACGATATCCGCAACCGCGCGGCCGGCATTGTCCGGATCGGCGCGCCGCTGGTGCTGGCGTCCACTGCGTTGCCGGAGGCGATTGCCGAGTACGCGCGCGACAAGCCGAAGGTGGTCGTGCGCATTTGCGACACGGTGGTCGAGCAACTCGTGGAGCGTGTGGAGAGCGCGGACGTAGATCTCGCGGTTGGCCCCGACAGGCCAAGCGGTGCACGCGTGCGCCGCGACTCCGCATTCGCAAGTCCGTGGGTGATGTGGTGCGCGCCGTCGCATCCGCTCGGCACGCGAAGGCGTGTGCAGTGGCAGCAGTTGCGCGATATCCCTATCGTCGCTACAGGCCGCGATCACGAACGCGCGGTCGACCAGATGCTTGCAAACCTGCCGGTCGAGGCACGCATCGTTCCAGTCGATGTGGTGGACAACGTGACGACCGCTTTCGGCATCGCTTCGCGCGGACTTGCGGTGACGCTCGCGCCGGCCTACGTCGCGCCGCTTGCGCTCACTTTTGGGCTGATCATGAAGCGGATCGTCGAGCCGGAGACCATCCGCGAGGTTTGCGTGTATCGCTCGACCGAACGCGCGCTGTCACCGCCTGCGGCCGGCTTTGCTGATTTCCTGTTGCCGTGGCTCAAACGCTGGGACCGCGAGACGCAAGCCGATGCGCGCGCGAGACGCGGTTGAAAAAGGGTTGAGTACGGCTCGGCAAGATCCCCATCTCAGCCGCGTTGAGGCGCTAAGCACAGCGCGAACAGTTGCCTCTGACTGGAAATGCCAAGCCGCGCGTATGCACGCTTCTGATAAGTGATAACGCTCGTGGGCTTGACGCCCATTTGCGCGGCGATCTCGACCGCTGTCGCGCCATCGAGCGTGCCGCGAAGCACGACGAGCTCACGTGGCGTAAGCGCGGGACAGATTCGTCTGACGCGTGCAAGCATGGCCGCTGCCGGGCCTTCCTGATGCTGCCCATGAAGCGCGTAATGCCCTTTCGCTGCGTGCGCAAACAGATGCGCGAGGCTCTCGACCCGTTCCAGCTCGCCCGCGCTGAACGTGCCGTACGCGCGATCACGGTATAGGTTGATGGACAGCCACACGTTTTCCACGGGCTGCAGGAGCAGCGACAAGCGGTCGGATACGTTGGGCTGCGAGTAGCACGCTGCGCGATACGCTTCGTTCGGGATTTCTTCGCTTTGCTGCTGATGCAGAACTAGCGCGTCGTTCGATCGCGCGCCGCGCGCGTTTCCGATGATCGCCCTATTGCCGTCCAGTGCATAAAAGTGCGTCGCGTAGCGTTCTGCAACGTCGCGCAGAAAACGTCCGCCCCGATGATCGGCGGCGGAAATAGTGCGCGGTCGCGCGTCGAATTCGTACGCAAACACGGTGCACTGCGAAACCGGCAGCATATCGCCCACGGTTTTGAGCATGCTGGCGGCAAGTGAGTCGGCGTCGCTGTGCGAAATCGACATGACGAGCTCGGCCGCACGCGCGGTGCTGACCTGTTCGCTTCGATGCGGCGGGGAAATGCGCCATGAACGCATGATGGCTTCGTGCTCGCGCGGCGTGGATTGTGTTGCGCCAAGCGTAGCACAGCGCGGCGCTGGTATCGACGGCAGTATTCGCAGCGCCGTTGCCGCCTACGCGCTGCATTTGTGTTCGAGCTTATTTCCCTGAAAACGAGCCGCGTTGCAGCGTCACCATTCGCGGGAGTTCGATCGTGAAGACCGTGCCGTCCGCTTCGTCCGACTTCACGCTGACGCCACCGCCGTGCATCCGCGCAATCTCCTGCACGATATGCAGACCGAGCCCGAGGCCTTCGCGTGAGCGGGAGCCGCTGTTGTTCGGGCCGAATGCCTTGAATAGATGCGGGAAAACTTCAGCAGGAATCACGCCGCGGTTGGCCACCTTCAGGCGAACGCAGTCGGCGGCTTCGCCGTCCACCTCGACGCTGACGTCGCCGCCCTCAGCGCCGTGATGCAGCGCGTTGCTCACCAGATTCGACACTGCCTGCCAGACGAGATCCGTATCCCATGCGCCCGCCGTATTGCCGCGGCTCGCGAACACGATACGCTTGCCGTTCTCGCGCGAAGTGAATTCGTCGATTACCGATCTGCATAGGGTCGCGAGTTCGATCGAACGAGGTTGCAATGGCAGACGTCCGCCTTGCAGACGCGCGAGATTCAGCAACTGCTCGACCATGCGCGCCATGCGCAGCGAACTGTTTTTCACACGCGCGGCAACCGTTGCCGATTGCGGGTCGGCGGCGGTGCGCATCAGATATTCCGCAGACGCGAGCACCGCGCCGAGCGGCGTACGCAAATCGTGGCTAAGCACCGCCATCAGCATCTCATTGGCTTCGAGCATCTGACGCGTGGTCACGAGTTGCGCGGCAAGCTGGCGCTTCTGCTGTTCGAGCTGAACGAACACGTCCACCTTCGATTGCAGAATGCGCGGGTCGAACGGCTTGTATAGAAAATCGACCGCGCCTGCTTCATAACCGCGAAACGTGCGCGACGCGTCGTGCGCGGTTGCCGTCAAAAAGATGATCGGCACATGTGTCGTGCGAGGGCTGCCGCGCATCAGCGCCGCCAGTTCGAAACCGTTCATGCCGGGCATGTTGACGTCGAGAATCGCGAGCGCGACTTCGTGCTTGAGCAGCAGGTCGAGCGCGGCGGTGCCGGAATCGGCTACGAGCACGGCGACGTCTGGCCGTGTCAGCAACGCCTTGAGCGCAGTAATGTTGTGAGCGATGTCGTCGACAATCAGAATGTTCACGGGTGGGTTCGACATGGCATCGGGTCAGAGAGAGGCCGGCAGAGCTGCAAGCTGCCGTGCCATTGTTTCGGGAGAGAAGATGTAATCGGCCGCACCGCGTTCAATTGCGGTACGCGGCATTTCCGGCGAAGTGGCGGTGTCCGGTGCCTGCACCCACGTAAGGCCGCCGAACGCGCGCACTCGCTGCAGACCGCGCGCGCCGTCGTCGTTGGCGCCGGAGAGCAGCATGGCCAGCAATTGATCGCGATAGACGCTCGCCGCGGACTCGAACAACACGTCGATGGAAGGCCGGGAGAAGCGCACTGCTGCGTCTGTTGACAGTGCAACTGTCCGGTCCACTTCCACCAGCATGTGATAGCCGGGCGGTGCTACATGCACGCGGCCCGGCATGATCTGTTCGCCCGCGTCGGGCTCGACCACGGGAAGCAGGCAGCGGTGCGCCAACGCGTGAACGAGATAGCTCGGCGGATCGGGCGGCAGATGCATGACGACCATCACGGCGGGCGCAAAGCTCGCTGGCAGCGAGGCAAGCAGCAGGTTGAGGACTTCCATGCCGCCTGCCGAGCCGCCGATCAGGACGAGCTCGCAGGTGCGCCCATTTCGCGCGCCTCGCGGAGCGTCTTCGGGCGACTGGATCGATGTGCGTGGGATCACGGTGGTGTCAGCGTTTCTGGTAAATACGCTCGCCCGGACGAAACTCGTCGAAGGCTTCGTAATGGCTTGAAAAACGCAGCGTCTCCTTGCTGCCCAGGCCGAGAAAACCGCGCCGTACCAGCGCATTCTCGAAGAGTCCCAACGCGCGGTCCTGCAAACCGCGATCGAAATAGATCAGCACGTTGCGGCACGACACGAGATGCGCTTCGAGAAAGACCTCGTCGGTCGAGAGGCTATGGTCGGCGAACACCACGCGGCCTTTAAGCGAACCGGCAAAGCGCGCACCGTTATAGGCCGCGTGATAATAGTCCGACAGCGAGCGCTTGCCGCCGGCCGCGAGGTAATTCTGCGTGAAGCCTTGAACGCGATCCAGCGCGTAGATCCCGGCCTCGGCGCGCGCGAGCGCGTCCGGGCTGATATCGGTTGCATAGAACAGCGTGCGCTCGGTCAAGCCCTCTTCGTCGAAAAGAATTTTTAGCGACCACAACTCCTCGCCGGTGCTGCAACCGGCCACCCACACCTTGATGGACGGATACGTGCGAAGGCGCGGCAACACGTGCTCGCGCAGCGCGAGAAAATACGCAGGATCGCGAAACATATCGCTGACCTGCACAGTGAGGTACTGGAACAGCCGCGAAAACTGGTCGCTATCGCGCATGATGCGGTCCTGCAATTGCGACAGCGTGCTCAGTCCAAATTCATCCAGTGCCTGAGACAGACGGCGACGCAGCGACGACATCGCGTAGTGACGGAAATCGTGCTGGTATTTGAGGTAGATAGCCTCCAGCAGCAATTTCAACTCTATGTCGAAATCGCTCATGCGTTGCCGTGCGTCTAGTTCGAACTGGCTCATTGCTTTTTCCGTGTCTGGACCGTTGTCTCAGCTGTTAGCGTTGGCGCAGCCAGACACGGCAGAGCGCAACGAGCTTGTCCACGTCGATCGGCTTGGACACGTAGTCGTCGGCGCCCGCTTCGAGACAACGCAGGCGATCGTTCGCCATCGCCTTTGCCGTCAACGCGATGATCGGCAGATGCGCAAAGCGCGGATTGCGCCGAATCTCGCCCATTGCGGTTAGACCGTCCATCTCCGGCATCATGATGTCCATCAGTATGAGATGCACTTCGGGGCCGTTTTCCAGCGCTTCGAGCGCTTCGCGGCCATTGCGCGCAATCTGCAACTTCGCACCGAGCGGCTCGATCACATGCGAGAGCGCGAAGATGTTGCGCACGTCGTCTTCGGCAAGCAGGATTGTGCGGCCTTCGAAGGCGTTGTCGCGTTGCCGCACGGTGCGCAGCATGCGCTGCTGCTCCGGCGCGAGCGACGACTCCACGCTGTGCAGGAACAGCGTCACTTCGTCGAGCAGGCGTTCAGGCGACTTTGCGCCTTTGATAATGATGGATTTCGAATAGCGGCGCAGGCGGTGTTCGTCTTCATCGGAGAGCATTCGCCCCGTGTAGACGATCACCGGCAATGACGCATGCTCGGCGTTTCCGGCCAGGCGTTCCAGCAGATCGTAGCCGGTGCCGTCGGGCAGCGCGAGATCGGTTACCACGCAATCGAACGAGAAAGTTTCGATGTGTTCGAGCGCTTCGGCCAACGTGGCGACCGCCACGATCTCGGTGTTTTCACTTTGCAGCAACGCGCGGATGCTTTCGCGCATCGCTGCGTCGTCTTCGATCACCAGTACGCGTTTGAGGTGCTGCTGCAAGCGCGCTTCGAGCCGGCGGATCGCGGCTTCCATCGTGGAGCGCGCCGTCGGCTTGAGCGTATAGCCGATTGCGCCGAGATGCAGCGCCTTGTCCGCGTGGTCGGTGGCAGACACGATGTGGATTGGAATATGACGCGTGAGCGGATCGTTCTTCAGCCATTCGAGCACGGTGAGGCCCGAACGATCCGGCAAGCCCACGTCGAGCAGCACCGCCGCAGGGCGCATGTCGCGCACGAGAGCGAGACCGCTCGCCGCGCTGCTCGCATGCACGAAGTCGAAGTCGAGTTCATGCACGAGATCGCGAAGGATTTCGGCGAACGCGAGGTCGTCTTCCACCGCGACGATCAGACGGCCCGCACGCGTGCGGTTGTTGCGGTCGTCGGCAATCGACGCCGCGGCTGTATCCGGCGCGCTCCCCGCATCGCCCGCATACGCCACGCTTGCTCCGTTGTGACGCGCTTCTGTCATCAATCCGTTGGCCGGAGTAATGACTGTCGACGCACCGCCGCTCCATGACGTAGCAGCAAGCAGCGGCTCGCCCCGCGTGTCACCGGCGGTCTCTGCGTTGCCTGCCGCCCGACCCTGCGCCGCGGCGGTTGCCGTAGCCGTACCAGCCGCGGCGGCTGTGTTCTCGCCGTCGGCCGCCAACGCTGCGCGCGCGTCGAGCGGCAACCACAGCGTGAAGACGCTACCCTTGCCCACTTCGCTGACAACGGTGATCCGGCCGCCCATCAGCCGCGCAAATTCCCGCGAAATGGACAGGCCGAGTCCGCTGCCGCCGTACTGACGACTGGTGGATCCGTCAGCTTGCTGGAACGCTTCGAAAATCATCTCCAGCTTGTCGGCCGCGATGCCGATGCCGGAATCGCGCACATCGATACGCAGCATGTCGCCGTCCGCAGGTGCGACCGATAGCGCAACCTCGCCGCGCTGGGTGAACTTCACCGCGTTGGACAGCAGATTGCGCAATATCTGCGTGACACGCTGGCCGTCGCCGATGAACGTATCCGGCACACCCGGCGAGCGGTCGAACGCGAGGCTCAGGTGCTTCGCATCCGCCATCGGCTTGAACATCTCTTTGAGCGATTGCAGCGTTGCGTCGAGCGACACGGTTTCGAGTTCGACAGTCACCTGCCCCGCCTCGACCTTCGACAGATCGAGGATGTCGTTGATCAGCACCAGCAGGTCGCTATTGGATGCGTGGATGGTTTCCGCATAGCGCACCTGCTCCTCAGTCAGATTGCCGCTGCGGTTCTGTTGCAGCAACTTCGCGAGAATCAGCGAACTGTTCAGCGGCGTGCGCAACTCGTGCGACATGTTGGCGAGGAACTCGGATTTGTAGCGGCTCGATTGCTCGAGGCGCTCGGCGTTTGCCGCAAGGTCGTCCTGCGCGCGCAGCAGATCCGCTTTCTGCCGCTCGAGGCGCTGCGCATACTCTTCGAGTTGCACGTTGGTCTGTTCGAGCTCGGCCTGCTGCGCTTCCAGGCGCGTTTGCGATTCGAGCAGCGCGCGGCCGCGCTCTTCGAGCCCTTCGTTCGAAACGCGCAATTCCTCCTGCTGAACCTGAAGCTCCTCGTTCAACTGCTGCGTTTCGATCAGCGCATCTTGCAGTCGCTCGCGATACAGCGCCGCTTCGATGAAATCGCCCATGCTGTCGCTGACGAGTTCGATGAACTCTTCGTCACGCGGCGCAAGTGCGCGGATAAAGCCCAGTTCCACGACGCCGTTGACTTCGCCTTCGCTCCTGATCGGCATGATGATCAGGTTCTTCGGCGAAGCTTTGCCGGTTGCAGAAACGACTTGCACATAGTTTTCCGGCACATCGCGCATCACGACCATACGGCGCGAAAGTGCGGCTTCGCCGACCAGCGTGTCGGCCTCGCTGAGATCGCGCCCGGTGGCCTGCTCGCCCTCGCGGCTAAAGCCGTAAGTCGCGATGCGGCGCAACGTGCCGTGCCGCTTGTCGCGCACATAAACGGCGCCGACGGCAGCCTCCATGTACTGCGCAAGGCAGTCGAGCATTGCACGGCCGACGAGTTGCGGCGTGGCCGCGCCAACCACTCGCTCGGCCAGCATGCGTTGACCGGAGCGCAACCAGACCTGCTTTTCCAGCGCTTCCGTCTGTTCGGCTTGCTGGCGTATCGCTTTGTCGTAGGTCCCCGCCAGGTTGAGCAGTTCGCGCCGGCCCATCCATGCAAGCAGACCGTTCACGCCGATGCTGAAGATCAGGAACACGCTGACCAGTATCCCGGTGACGCGGCGCGATGCCTCGCTGCGCTCCTGACGCAAGCGCAATTCGACTTCGAGAAAATCGTTGAACTCCTTTCGAGTCTCGTCGAATTCCATCTTGCCGCGCCCGCTCGCCACGGCACTCGTGACGTCCTGCATTCTGCGGCGCGCATCGATCATGCTTTCGGCGAAGCGAGTCCAGCGGTCCTGAATTGCCTGAATCTGCCTGAGCTTCTCGACTTGCGGCGGATTATCGGCAACGAGGCGCTGCAGGTCTTCCATTTGCGCCTTGAACTGCGGTCCGCCGTTTTCGTACTGCGCGAGGAAACTTTCGTTTCCGGTGATCAGAAAGCCGCGCATCGACGATTCACGATCGACGGCGAGCCGCAACATTTCGTTGGCCTTGCCGACCACGCGCTCGGAATGCTCAGCCCAATTCGTGGTGGAAACCAGGTATCCGATGAGCCCGACAAACACGGCTATCGTGATCAGGCCGACAAAGAGAGGTAAGGCGATGTTGCGGCGGACGATGCCGCGAAAGTAACGTTCGTCGACAACCTGAGATGCGGTCATTTTTTCTATATTCAGCAAAACGGATCATTGCGATCCGGAATATTTTTCGGGTTTTCCGCGTGGTGTTTTCGGGTTCTTACACAGCCGCATAATCATACAGGACGGACTTTGCATTTTGCGTGCGCCACCGCGCTCCGCCTTGCTGGACAAGGCCGAGCAGATACACGCAACTTTGCCGGGGCGCGCGCGGTCAATGATGCGAACCCTGTCCACCTCTTTGACCCATTCATGCTTCGACGTCCTTTCTCCTGCCGATGACAGTTCACGCTTTCGCCGCTGTTGCCCGTCTCCATCTGCGTCGCGCGCTGACCCTGCATGTCGCGCGGCCTGGCGCCTGGCTTGGTACCACGCCTGTGGCTGCCCATGTGGCCGCGCTCGCCGCCGCGCTCATGTTGCATGCGTCGATCGCGGCTGCAGCCCCGGCTGCCGATGCAGCGCCGCAAGCAAGCGGCATCACGCGTGTCGCATTGCACGTCGAGCCCCCCGTGCAGGCGTCGCCGGTGGTACCGGTGCCGCCCTCCGAGCAATACCCCGACCTCTACCGGGACGTGCAACTGGCTCACCTCTATCCCGACAGCAAGACCTTCGCCGACATGGTGCCGCTCGCGCCGCCGGCGCAAATTGCCGCGGCGTACGAAACCGCCAGGCAGCAACCGGGTTTTAACCTCGGCGACTTCGTGAAGCGCAATTTCACGCTGCCCGTTCGTATGTCGAAGAGCTATGTGTCCGATCCGAACGAGGACGTGGTGAGTCATATCGATACGCTGTGGAACGTGCTGCGCCGTGAGCCGGATGCCGCGGCGAGTCCGTGGTCGTCGCTGCTGCCGCTGCCCGATGCCTACATCGTTCCGGGCGACCGCTTCGACGAGATTTACTACTGGGACTCGTACTTCATCATGCTGGGTCTGGAAGCAAGCGGACACCATGCGTGGGTCGTCGACGAACTGAAGAACTTTGCGACGCTGATCAATCGCTATGGCCACATACCGAACGGCAATCGCACTTACTACCTGAGCCGCTCGCAACCGCCGTTCTTCGCGCAGATGGTGCGGCTCGTGGCCGAGAAAGACGGCGACGCCGTCTACGCGCAATACCTGCCGGAACTGCAACGCGAATACGCTTACTGGATGGACGGCAGCGAGGGGCTGCCCGCGGGTCACGCGAACCGGCACGTGGTGCGCCTCGCGGACGGCTCGCTCCTCAACCGCTATTGGGACGAACGCGCGGCGCCGCGCGACGAGTCGTATCGTGAAGACATTGCGACCTCGCAGCAAACGCCGCAACGCAACGCGGACGATCTGTGGCGCAACCTGCGCGCAGGCGGCGAAACGGGTTGGGATTTCAGCTCGCGCTGGTTTGCCGACGGCAAGACGCTTGCCACGGTCGATGTGACGTCGCTCGCGCCGATCGACCTGAATTGCCTGATCGTCGATCTCGAACGCGCACTCGCGAAGGCGTACCGCGTGCGCGGCGACGTCACGCATGCGGAGAACATGTCGCAGCGCGCCGCCACACGAGCCGACACGATTCGACGTGTGCTGTGGGACCCGCAATTGCAGGCATTCGGCGACTATGACTTCGTACATCGCACGCTCACGCACAGGCTGACCGCGGCCACTGTTTATCCGCTGTACACGGGGGTTGCGAGCCGTCAGCAGGCGAAGGCCGTCGCCGCGACGTTGCAGCGCGAGCTGTTGCGCCCCGGCGGCCTTGCTACCACCAGGGTCGCGACCGGTCAGCAATGGGACGCGCCAAATGGCTGGGCGCCGTTGCAATACCTCGCGGTGATCGGGCTGCGTCGCTATAGCGAACCGGCGCTCGCGCAAACCATCGCGACGCGCTGGATCAAAACCAACGTCTCGTACTATCAGCACACGGGCAAGCTCGTCGAAAAATACGATGTGGATGCAGCGTCGCCCGGCGTGTCCGCGGGCGGCGGCGAGTATCCGTTGCAGGACGGCTTCGGCTGGACAAACGGCGTGTTGCGCACACTGCTCGCGCTTTATCCGCAAGCCGCGGGCACTTCACGCCCAAGCGATATTCCAGCCGGTCCGGCGGGCGTATCGGCAGCGGCAGCGTCCGCCGCTGCCGCGTCCAAAAACACGCACCGGCTGCAGGGCACGCGCGTGAATCCGTAACCGTGACGGTTGCGCAACCGCCACGGTTGCGCTTCGCTCAGAACCGGTAGTTGATCGAGACGTCCGCAACGCCATTGGCCTTGCGGTGCGTGATCGGGCTATTCCCGGCACTGCCGACGAGTTGCTGGAACGCGCCGTCGGCGGTAGCAAACCAGTGCTTGTCGAACAGCCATACAGCACTAACGCCGAAGCCGACCGACTTGAAACCCGCACTCGCGTGGTACTGAGGGAATTTGGAATGGGCGGCCTGGTTCTGGTTCACGCCGAACCAGCTGTTCATATAAGTGGAGTCCGCGAGCGTCACGTTGGGGCCGGCGAACCAGAAGAATTTCTTCGAACTGCCCGGCATTGGCATATACGCTCCGAGATCGCCGATCCACCCGTTTGAGCCTCCGAAATAGCGGCGCACGGCTGCGCGCAGCACGAGCGGAAAGTCTCTCGATACAACGTATTCGCCCGAGAGCTTCAAACCCGGCGCCGGATTGATGTTGCCGAGACCGTTCAGTTCCTGCGGATCGTCGTGAGCGCGACGACCGAGGTCGTACACCACGGCGAGGCTTGCACGCCAGTTCTCGCCTTGTGCGAAGTTCGCCCCGAAACCTTCGCCGCTCGACAGGAAGAACAGGTCTTTATAGCGGACGTCGATGCTGGGACCCGCCATCAGGTGATACCGCTCCGAGCCTTCGTAGCGCGGCTGGAAAGACGTAGCGGCGCCAACGCGCACCTGCCAGTCGGGAATGTTCGGCTGCCACATCTTTTGCAGCGGAATACCGACCGAGTATTGCCACTCGCCCAACGGCGAAGGCGTCTGCGCAGACGCAACCCCCGGTAGCGCGGCAAAGCCGCCAATAGTCATGGCCACCATGGAAGTAGCCGCGATGCCTGTTTGTTTATTGCGGACCTTGCCGATCCGCTTTCTACGGCTGTTCAACACCAATGCCTCCAATCTCGCGTATCGCGAAGAGGGTTTATCTTTTCCGGCCCGGCTCACCCGCGCAGCACAAGAGTCGGGCCGACCGCCGCGTTGCTACGCGCAGCATGTAAGTTTTTCAGCAACCGACACGCATTGCACGGCAAAACGCGCAAATTGAAGGTCTGCCGATAGGAGGAACAAGCTTCCTGCCCACGTATTCGTCATAACAGACCATGCGAAAGTTTTGCCGACGGACGAGCTAGTGCAAGATATGGGCCCAAGCGATTGAAGCATGCCTCCATTGCCTTGCAGACGGTGCTTGGCGGGTCACGGTCGATGGCTGCCGAACGCGGCGGCGATCGTCGGCAGAAAGCCTTGTAATAGAAAAGCGCCGCTCAGGGGCGGCGCTCCTACACGCGCACAATAAGCACGACTTCAGCGCTTCCGGCGTTTCTATTGCGCTGCCTGAACCAGCACTGGCGTGTCGCGATACAGATTGGGGAACATACGTTTCAGATTGGCCACCTTCGGCATGTCATATAGCGCGATGTACCCCGAGTTCGGATGCTGCGTCAGATAGTTCTGGTGATAGAACTCCGCGGGGTAGAAGCCTTTGAACGGCTCCGCCTTCGTCACGATTGGCGCTGCGAATGCATGCGCCTTCTGGAGCTGCGCGATGTAGCCCTGTGCGACGCGCCGCTGCATATCGTTCAGCGGAAACACCGCCGAGCGATACTGCGTGCCGCTGTCGGGCCCCTGGCGATCGAGTTGCGTCGGGTCGTGAATCACCGAGAAATACACCTGCAACAACTGGCCGTAGGTGACCTGAGTGGGGTCGAACGTGACCTGCACGGATTCCGCGTGCCCGGTCGCGCCGCCGCTCACCGTTTCATAGTTGGCGGTGTCGCGCTGGCCGCCCGAATAGCCCGACACGGCCTGCTTTACGCCCCGCACATGCTGAAATACGCCTTGCACGCCCCAGAAGCAGCCGCCTGCGAACACGGCGGTTTCTTCGTGAGCCGTGGCCGCGGCGACCGGCTCATCGAGCGCGGGGGGCGCGATGGCCACTGCGCCCTCGGATGAAAACGCCATTCGTTGTGCAAGCAGCAGCGCGAGCGCACCGAAACCAACGGAGAGTGAAAGTCTGGCCGCACGGGAGCGGACGCTCTTGCGGTCGATATGTTTGTCCATGTTCATGATGTCCTGTCCTGATTCCGCCTTCGCAAAGGCACGCGGTTCACTCTTGCCGGCGCGGATTGCGTATGACCCGAGTGTCCACAGTGTTAGTCGCACATGCGGCGCGTTAATGACATGCACCCCGACAGCATGCGCCCGTTTGCGGCTTCGTGCCTGATGGCACGGGCGTCAGAGCGGGAATCGGGTGGTCGACAAGATCTCCTTGAGCACCATAAACGAGCGAATTTGCCGCACGCCCGGCAAATAAAGCAGCTGTTCCGCGTGAAGACGGTTGAAGCTGTCGCTGTCGCGCGTGCGAATCGTCATGAAGTAATCGAATTCGCCGGTCACGACGTGGCACTCCATGCAACCGGCCACCTTCTGCGCGGCTCTCTCGAACTCGGCGAACGATTCGGGCGTTGAGCGATCGAGCACCACGCCGATGATGACGAGCATGCCGGCGCCCGCCGCCTTCGGGTCGATCAACGCGACAACGCCGCGAATCAATCCCGATTCCTTGAGCCGCTCGACTCGCCGCAAGCAAGCCGGCGCGCTCAGTTTCACCTTCGCAGCCAGCGCGACGTTCGAGATCGACGCGTCCGTTTGCAAGTGACGCAGGATCGCCCGGTCGATGCGATCGAGCGATTGCAGCGGATCGGCTTCCGCAGTTGCCGTGGCGCGGGTTGCGGCAAGGCCGCGAACTTTAGTTTTGTTCATTTGCTTCCGTGCACAATTTCGATAGGCCTATCTCATTGTTACATTACCAAAATTTTGCTTGCACGATTTTATTCGCAAGCTCATTTCCCGGCGTTTTTCCTACCATGTGTTGACCGCGGTTGCCACGCACCGCGCCGAACCAACCGACACCGGAGATACCATGAACTTGCAACGATTTCCCCGCTATCCGCTCACCTTCGGGCCAACACCCATCCAGCCGCTCAAGCGGCTGAGCGATCATCTGGGCGGCAAGGTGCATCTCTATGCCAAGCGCGAGGACTGCAACAGCGGCTTCGCGTTCGGCGGCAACAAGACGCGCAAGCTCGAATATCTGATTCCCGAAGCACTCGCGCAAGGCTGCGATACGCTCGTGTCGATCGGCGGCATCCAGTCGAACCAGACGCGCCAGGTCGCGGCAGTGGCCGCGCATCTCGGCATGAAGTGCGTACTCGTGCAGGAAAACTGGGTCAACTATTCGGACGCCGTGTACGACCGCGTCGGCAACATTCAGATGTCGCGCATCTTGGGCGCGGACGTGCGCCTCGTGCCGGACGGCTTCGACATTGGCTTTCGTAAGAGCTGGGAAGACGCGCTCGAAAGCGTGCGCGCCGCCGGCGGCAAGCCATACGCGATTCCGGCAGGCTGCTCCGACCATCCGCTGGGCGGTCTCGGCTTTGTCGGTTTCGCCGAAGAAGTGCGCCAGCAGGAGGCGGAACTCGGCTTCAAGTTCGACTACATCGTGGTGTGCTCGGTGACGGGCAGCACACAGGCAGGCATGGTGGTGGGTTTCGCCGCCGACGGCCGCGCAGATCGCGTGATCGGCATCGACGCGTCGGCGAAACCGGCGCAGACCCGCGAGCAGATCACGCGAATCGCGAGTCGCACCGCGGAGAAAGTGGGCCTCGGCCGAGATATCACGGCTAACGACGTCGTGCTCGACGAACGCTTCGGCGGCCCCGAATACGGCCTGCCGAACGACGGCACGCTAGAGGCGATCCGCCTGTGCGCCCGTCTGGAAGGCGTGCTCACCGACCCGGTGTACGAAGGCAAGTCGATGCACGGAATGATCGACATGGTGCGCAATGGCGAATTTCCCGAGGGCTCGCGCGTGCTCTATGCGCATCTCGGCGGCGTGCCTGCCCTGAACGGCTATAGCTTTATCTTCCGCGACGGCTGATCATCGCGAGACATGCAGCGGCCCGCGTCCGTTTTCGAACGTGGGGCCGTTGCCGCCGGTCGCTACGCTGCAAGACGCTTTTTCAGATGTTTGTGCAGAAAGTCGACGAAAGCACGAATGGTCAGCGAGCTTTGCCGATGCTGCGGGTAGACGGCATAGACACCCGTCGCGCTCGGCAGGAAGTCATCGAGCACGGTGACGAGCTGGCCGCTTCGCAGCGCGCCGGCGACAATAAAATCAGGAAGCCGAACTATTCCGAGGCCGGCTACCGCCGCATCGCGGATCAGGTCGCCATTGTTGGCGCGCAGCGGCCCGTGTACTTCGAAGCCCTTCAACGCGCCATCTACTGCAAAATCCCACGTCACCACGCCGCCGTGTCCGTAGAGCAGACATGAATGGCGCGCGAGGTCGGCAGGCGTAGCGGGCGCGCCGCGACGGCGCAGATAGCCCGGGCTGCAACACGCGACGAGATTCACATCCACCAGTTTTTGCGCGATGAGCGTGGAGTCAGGCAGCACGCCGATTCGCACCGCCATGTCGAACCCCTCACCGACCACGTCGACGGTGCGGTCGCTCAACTCCATGTCGAAGCGCACGTCGCCATGCTCGCGCAGGAAGTCGGCGACGAGCGGCGACAGATGCATCATGCCGAACGACATCGGCGCGCTCACCCTCAGCAGCCCACGCGGCCCGGCTCGCCGCAGCGACATGGCCTGCTCCGCTTCCTCCACCTCGCCCAGAATGCGTCTGGCGCGCTCGTAGAACTCCTGTCCCAGTTCTGTCACGGCCAGCTTGCGCGTGTTGCGCACGAGGAGCGGCACGCCGAGCGCTTCTTCGAGCGCCATAACCCGGCGGCTGACGAACTGCTTCGACAGCGACAGGCGCTTGGCGGCAGCGGTGAAGTTATGAGCGTCGACCGCAGCGACGAAGATCCGCATGTCATCGAGTTGCATTGTCATTGTCCACTGATATGAGACGGTGTTTCTGATTTTAGCCCGATTAAAGCCGTTCAAGTTGACCTAAACTGTCGTTCATGGATCACGGACAAGCAGTTGCCCGGATCGCCCGCAACGAAAGTTGCATGGACCCAGAACATGCGCGTCGCGCAACCTCTGGTCGACAGGAGAAAGAGATGCTTGAAATCAGACACGCCAATCAACGCGGCCGCGCGGAACACGGCTGGCTCAGCTCGCGTCATACGTTTTCGTTCGCGAACTATCACGATCCGAAGCAAAACGGCTTCTCCGATCTGCTCGTGATCAACGACGACCGTGTCGCGCCGGCTCAAGGCTTCGGCAAGCACCCGCATCGCGATATGGAAATTTTCTCGTACGTGCTGGAAGGCGCGCTCGAGCATAAGGACACCATGGGAACCGGCTCGGTGATCGTGCCCGGCGACGTCCAGTTGATGAGCGCAGGAACCGGCGTGGCGCACAGCGAATACAACCATTCGAAGAGCGAGCCGGTGCACTTCCTGCAGATCTGGATAGCGCCGGCGAAAAAGGGAACCGAGCCACGCTATCAGCAGCAGCACTTCAGCGCGGACGACAAGCGCGGTGTGCTGCGCCTCGTTCTGTCGCCGGACGGCGCGAGCGGTTCGCTGGTGTTGCAACAGGACGCACGCGTCTATGCCGGACTCTTCAACGGCGACGAAACGGCGCAGCTGCAACTGGCGAGCAACCGTTATGCATACGTCCATGTGGCGCGCGGCAGCGTCACTGTGAACGGCGTGGAACTCGGTGAAGGCGACGGCGCCCGTGTGCGCGGCGAAGAAGCACTGACCTTCACCCAAGGCCGCGACGCAGAAGTACTGGTGTTCGACCTGCGCGATAACGAAGTGTCGGACTTGTGGGGCTAAGCCGTTCGTCTTCACAGGCTTACGCTTGAGCAAGAGCCGCCCGGTTTCACAACCGGGCGGCTTTTTTTTCGCGTTGGCGCTGGCTGTCAGCGCAGTCTGGCGGGATGTCCAGTACACATCCGCGTCCACAAATAAGAACGGCGGCCCGCGGGCCGCCGTCTTTCATTACCAGCTAAATCTTATCGTCAAACCGCAGCTTCGGCTTCGACTTCGCTAACGGTTTCCGTTTCTTCGCTGTTGCGGATCAGGTGATCGAACGCGGAGAGCGATGCTTTCGCGCCCTCGCCGACTGCAATCACGATCTGCTTGAACGGCACCGTGGTCACGTCGCCGGCCGCGAACACGCCCGGCACCGACGTCGCACCGCGTGCGTCGACGACAATCTCGCCGTGCTTCGACAACTCCACCGTGCCCTTCAGCCACTCGGTGTTCGGCACCAGACCGATCTGCACGAATACGCCTTCCAGTTCGACGTTCTTCACTTCGCCCGAACGCAGGTCCTTGTAGACGAGACCGTTGACCTTCTTGCCGTCGCCGGTGATTTCGGTAGTCTGCGCCTGCGTGACGATGGTCACGTTGGCGAGGCTGCGCAACTTGCGCTGCAGCACTTCGTCGGCACGCAGCGTCGCGCCGAATTCGAACAGCGTGACTTCACGCACGATACCCGCGAGGTCGATTGCCGCTTCCACGCCCGAGTTGCCGCCGCCGATCACCGCGACACGCTTGCCCTTGAAGAGCGGACCGTCGCAGTGCGGGCAATACGCCACGCCGTGATTGCGGTACTCGCGCTCGCCCGGCACGTTGATTTCGCGCCAGCGGGCGCCCGTGGCCAGAATGATCGTTTTGGCCTTCAGCACCGCGCCGTTTGCGAGGCGCACTTCGTTGATGCGGCCGGGAATCAGCGCTTCGGCGCGCTGCACGTCCATGATGTCGACTTCATACGTTTTCACGTGCTGTTCGAGCGCCGTAGCGAACTTCGGCCCTTCGGTTTCCGTGACGGAGACGAAGTTCTCGATCGCCAGCGTGTCGAGTACCTGACCGCCGAAGCGTTCCGCGACGACGCCGGTCGCAATTCCCTTGCGCGCCGAATAAATCGCGGCAGCCGCGCCAGCGGGACCGCCGCCGACGATGAGCGTGTCGAACACCGGCTTATTTTCAAGTTCCTTCGCGGCACGTGCACCGGCGTTGGTATCGAGCTTTGCGAGAATTTCCTTCACGCCGCTACGACCCTGGCCGAACACTTCGCCATTGAGAAACATGGTCGGCACGGCCATGATCTGGCGTGCGTCGACTTCGTTCTGGAACAGCGCGCCGTCGATCGCCACGTGGCGAATGCGCGGGTTGATGAGCGCCATGACGTTCAGCGCCTGCACGACTTCCGGGCAGTTCTGGCACGACAGCGAGAAATACGTTTCGAACTGATAGTCGCCGTCGAGACTGCGGATCTGTTCGATCACCGCGTCATCGAGTTTGACCGGATGGCCGCCGACCTGCAGCAATGCGAGGACGAGCGACGTGAATTCATGCCCCATCGGAATGCCCGCGAAGCGGATGCCGATGTCCTTGCCGGGCTCGCCGATCGAAAACGACGGCTTGCGTTCGCTGTCGCCGCGACGTTCGATCACGGTGACACGTTCCGACAACGTCGCGATATCGTTCAGCAATGCCAGCAGCTCTTGCGATTTCGCGCTGTCGTCGAGCGAGGCGACGATCTCGATAGGCCTGCTAACCTTTTCGAGGTACGTTTTCAACTGAGTCTTGAGATTGGCATCAAGCATGGCTATTCGATTCCGTGACGATGGGGTGTTGGGTTCCCGGCCCCGCCTGTGTCCGATAGGACACAGGCGAACCGGGGACGCGCGAACCGCTGTAAGAAGCGGCCCGCACGCCGATGCGCCGCTAAGGCGCTAGTACTGCCTGAGGCTTTGAAGCTGCCGAACCTTAGATCTTGCCGATCAGGTCGAGCGACGGGGTCAGCGTTTCAGCGCCCGGCGTCCACTTGGCGGGGCAGACTTCACCCGGATGTGCTGCGATGTATTGCGCAGCTTGCACCTTGCGCAGCAGTTCGCCAGCGTCACGGCCGATGCCGTTGTCATGGACTTCGCACAGCTTGATCTCGCCTTCCGGGTTGATCACGAACGTGCCGCGCAGCGCCAGACCTTCTTCTTCGATCAGCACGTCGAAATTGCGCGAGATCGCGAGGGTCGGGTCAGCGATCATCGGATACTTGATCTTCTGGATCGTGTCCGACGTGTCGTGCCATGCCTTGTGCGTGAAGTGCGTGTCGGTCGACACGCTGTAGATTTCAACGCCGAGCTTCTGGAAATCGGCGTAGCGATCGGCCAGGTCACCCAGTTCGGTCGGGCAAACGAACGTGAAGTCGGCCGGATAGAAAACGAAAACCGACCACTTGCCCTTCAGGCTTTCTTCAGTGACGGTCACGAAATCGCCGTTGTGATAAGCCTGTGCCTTGAACGGTTTGACTTGACTATTGATGATCGGCATTTACTGAGTCCTCTTTCTGAGTGGTTGGAAAGTGGAGTCAGTATGTCAGACGGCGCTTAATAGGTAAAGTGGATTGTTTTAATTATATTGATAGATTTGTGCTATCTGATCCGGCCCCGTCGGCTATCGCGCGCCATCCGCTTTAAGCAGCCGCCACAGCGTAGTGCGGCCGATGCCCAGCGCCCGGCTTGCCGCTGCACGGTTGCCGCCGCAGCGTGCCAGTGCTTCCAGTGCGTCGTCGCGGCTCGGCGCGGCGCGGGCGGCGCCGGGCGTGGCGGCGTCTGCGGAAATTCTAACAAGCCTCCCGTTGCCGCCCGCTTGCTCCATACGGCTGAATTCGGGAAACAGCGCCAACAGGTCGCGCTGAACGTTGCCATCAGGATCGACGCGCTGCTCACTCGCTGCATCGCCGAGATAGATCGCTGCGCGCGCCAGCAGATTTTCCAGTTCCCGCACGTTGCCCGGCCACGCGTAGCGCTCGAAGAGCGGCGTCAGAAACTGCAGAACCCGGTCGCTTGCCGCTTCAGACAATCCATATTGGAGCGCATCACGGCTTAACAAGTGCCGCGCCAGCAAAGCGACGTCGGCGCGCCGCTCACGCAGCGGCGGCAATTCTATCTGAAGCAGATTCAGACGAAAATACAGATCCGCGCGAAACCCGCCCTCGTCGACGAGCGCGTGCAGGTCGCGGTGCGTGGCGGCTATCACCCGCACGTCGACGGGTGTCGCGCGGCCCGAGCCGAGCTTCATCACCTCGCGTTCCTGGAGCACGCGCAGCAGCCGGCTTTGCAGCGCGGGCGGCATTTCGCCGATTTCATCGAGAAAAATAGTGCCGGTGTGAGCCATTTCAAACAGGCCGGGCTTGCCGCCGCGCCGCGCGCCGGTGAACGCGCCTTCCTCGTGACCGAACAGTTCGCTTTCGATCAGCCCCTCGGGAAGCGCCGCGCAATTGAACGCGACGAACGGATTGCCGCGCCGCGGGCTTGCATTGTGGATGCCCTGCGCGACCAGTTCCTTGCCGGTGCCGCTTTCGCCGGTCAATAAGACGGTGACATCGTGCGCCGCGCCGGCGCGCGCGAGCCGGCGCACGCGTTCGAGCGCCGCCGATTCGCCGATCAGATCGTCCAGCCGATGCCGCGCAACCAGATGCCTCGGCCGCTGACTGGTGCGCAACGACCGGTCGATCCGCTGCGCGACCAGCGCGTCCTGCCCCGTCACGACGACGCCCGAGCGCGCGCCCTGCTCGACTATCGGCACACAATTGACGATCAGCGAGCGCTCGCCGATCTGCTCGATGCGCTCGTCGAGCGCGCCGTCGCCTTGCAGCGCCTTGCGCAGCCACGGGCCGACCGTCCGCGCGAGTTGCGCCGAAACGTCCCGGTCACGGTCGAGGCCCAGTAGCTCGAGCATCGCGGGGTTGACGGCTTCGAGCCGGCCTGCGTCGTCGAAGGCGGCCACGCCGTCGCGCAGATGCGCGACGATCGTGTTCAGGCGCACGCGCTTCGACTCCTTCTGGCGGCTCACGCGCGCGAGTTCGACCGAGCGCTCGAACGCTTCCTCGACGGCGCCAAGCGAGTACAGGAACACGCTCTCCAGACCCTCCTGCTGCGCGAGATCGCAAGCCATGCCCGGTCCGATGATTACGCGGCAGCCTTCGGCGGCGAGATCCCTCACTGCGGTTCTGACCTCATCGACCGAGCGGTAGGCGCGCTGTTTCAGGCCGACGCTCAGCCAGCCGCTGAGATCGGCCAGTTCATGCGAGATCGTTTCGTGCAGCACGAGCCCGATCGGCTCGTTGGGCCAAACGGTGGTGGCGCGGGTGATCGCGCTCAGGACGTCGAAGCCGTTCACCTTGACCATGACGACAGGCACGCTCAGGTGGTCGCGCAAATACGCACCGTTCGAGCCCGCCGCGAGCACGACGTCGACGGAGCCCACGTCGACGTACGCCTGCAGCGCGGTGACAGCCGAGCCATAGCCTTCGCGAATCGAGAAAAATCTCGCACGGCCGGCGTAGCGCGGTGCAATCGTCTCGCAAAGCGATTCGAGGCGGCTGATACTTACCAGTGCAATCCCCGGGCGGCCCGAATCTGCGTTGACGAGAGACGGCGCAAAGGTCGACATGTGAAACGCTCCAGAAGAGGCGGTTGAAACGTTCCACGATCGTTTCAGGAAACGTTTCATGGAACAGTCAACCATTCTGCCACGAAACGCCGACTGCGAGCCTCGCTTCACTAAGCGATTGATTTCACGACGTTACTTGTCAGCGCCGACTCGTTGGCATACTTTCTGCCTTTTCGAGGCCACCCTTACTGAGCTTTCCCTCCGGAGACACCCGTCATGACAACTTCCGCCGCGCGCCGCGCCGCCTTCCGCGCCAAGGTCAACGAACGCCAGGGCCTGCTCGTGCCAGGCGCGTTCAACGCGATGAGCGCTCGCGTTATCGAGGACGCCGGTTTCGAGGCGATCTACATCACCGGCGCGGGCGTCACCAACATGTCGCTCGGCTTGCCCGACCTCGGCTTCATTGGTCTTGCAGAGGTCGCCGAGCACACCGCGCGAATTCGCGATGCGGTTGCGCTACCGCTGATCGTCGACGCGGACACCGGCTTTGGCAACGCGTTGAACGTACGCCAGACCGTGCGCGTGCTGGAGCGCAGCGGAGCCGACGTGATCCAGTTCGAAGACCAGGTGATGCCGAAGAAGTGCGGGCACTTTTCCGGCAAGGAAGTGATCGGCGCCAGCGAAATGGCAGGCAAGATCCGCGCGGCGGTCGACGCTCGCGAGGACGGGAATCTGCAGATCATGGCGCGCACCGACGCCGCGGCAGTCCACGGTATCGAAGACGCGATCGAGCGCGGTCATCGCTTTATCGAGGCGGGCGCCGACATTCTCTTCATCGAAGCAACGGAGTCGCTGGCGGACATCGAGCGTTTGCCGTCGCTGTTCGACAAGCCGCAGCTGATCAACATCGTGATCGGCGGCAAGACACCGGTGCAGTCACGTGAAGCGCTCGCGAAGCTCGGCTACGGCATCGTGCTGTACGCGAACGCCGCCTTGCAAGGTGCGGTGCTCGGCATGCAACGCGCGCTCGGCAGCCTGAAGAGCAACGGCCGCCTCGACGAGGACGCGACGCTCGTCGCTCCGTTCAGCGAGCGCCAGCGTCTCGTGAACAAGCCGTTGTATGACCGGCTGGACCGCGAATACGCGGCGAAGGACTGAACCGCGGGTCGCATCGAAACGTGTTTGCTGACGGCCGGGCACGGCACGCGACGTGCTCGGCATGAGTCATACATGAGTCAGCACAAGTCAGCACGAGTCGGCGCGCTGTTTGGACTGGACGCATTGGTCTGTGCCACGCATCACCTATGCAGCGCCCCCGATTGCGATAGGATTCAGAGCCGGCGATATATCACCGCGGCACGCGTCCAGTGCAAGTCATTCTGCTAGCAGCATGACCGACGCGTTCCCCCGGCCCCGTTCCTGTCGCTCGTCCGCTTTGCAGGGACGGCGAAAACACGTATTCGAGAGAAAGTCAAAAACATGAAGTGCATAGCATTGCGTATTTCGCGTGGAATTCGCCCATGCGCTCGCGGCCTTCGCGACGTACACACGCGCACGCTGCCGGGGGCCATGCAATGAACGCAAGCAGCACGCCTCTGAAGCATGCCGGCTGGTTGCCGTATATCGTCGCGGCGACGTTTTTCATGGAATACCTCGACACCACGGTGATCGCAACCGCGCTGCCGCAGATGGCGCACTCGTTCGGCGTCGGGCCCAACAGCATCAGTCTCGGCATGACGGCCTACATGCTGGCGCTGGCGATTTTCATCCCGGCGAGCGGCTGGGTCGCCGACCGCTGCGGCTCGCGCACCGTGTTCTTCAGCGCGATCGGCGTGTTCACGGTCGCCTCGGTGCTGTGCGGGCTGTCGCAGAACGTCGCAGAATTCACCGCCGCGCGTTTGCTGCAAGGCATCGGAGGCGCGATGATGGTGCCGGTCGGCCGGCTGATCGTGGTTCGCAGCACCGAGAAAAGCCGCATGATGCAGGCCATTTCAACGATAACGTGGCCCGCAATCGCCGCGCCGGTAATCGGCCCGCCAGTCGGCGGCTTCATTACCACTTATGCGTCGTGGCGCTGGATTTTCCTGCTCAATGTGCCGTTCGGTCTCGCGGCCATGGCCGTGGCGCTCGCGTTGGTGCCCAACCTGCGCGGCAGCGAACGCAAGCCGCTCGACGTCGTCGGTTTGCTGCTGAGCGGCACCGCGCTCACTGCGATTCTGTACGGCGCGGAACTGGCAAGCCAGCCCGCCGAGAACCCGTGGATCGGTGGGGCGATCATCGTCCTGGGCCTGGTGGTGGGTGCCGTCGCGTTCCAGCATGCCAAGCGGCATCCGCATCCGTTGATCGACGTTTCCACGCTGAAAATCCCCACGTTTTCGGTGACGGTCATAACGGGCTCATTCACGCGCATTGGCATCGGCGCGGTACCTTATCTGATGCCGCTGCTGTTCCAGGTCGGCTTCGGCTTGTCGGCGTTCAAGTCCGGGCTGCTGCTGCTCGCCAGCGCGCTCGGCAATCTCGGCATGAAGGCGCTGACCACGCGAATCCTGCAACGTTTCGGCTTTCGCATGGTGTCGATTGTCGATGTGACGGTGGCCGGCATTTTCATCATTGCGTGCGGGTTGCTGACGCCGGACGTTCCGCTTGCGCTCGTGCTGATCGTCGTGTTCGTGTACGGCGTAGCGCGCTCGATGCAGTTTTCGACACTCGCCACACTGGCCTACGCCGACGTCGCGCAGCCGCAAATGAGCGCGGCCAGCACGCTATGGAGCGCAGCGGCTCAGATGACCATCGGCCTCGGCATTGCGTTCGGCGCGGTTTCACTGCGGGCCGCGGCGTTCTTCAACGGCGAGACGACGGGCCGCGTGTTCACGCTCGACGATTTCCGCCTCGCGTTTTTACTTGCGGGCGTGTTGACGCTCGTGTCGGTGATCGGCTACATGGGTCTTTCACGCGATGCGGGCCAGAGCATCGGCGGCGGTTCGCGCGGCGCGGAAGGCCCGGCCAAGGGTTAACAGATTTCAGGAGACGGCGTGGCGACCCCTAATGAACTGAGCGAACTTGAAGTTTCCAGCGACAAGGACAAGCTCGACGTCGCAATGGTGCACGCGTTTCTGTCGCAAGAAACGCCGTGGGCGAAAGGCATGCCCCGCGAAACGCTCGAACGCGCGATTGCCGGGTCGCTGTGTTTTGGCGGCTATGTCGGGGGCAAGCAGGTCGCGTTTGCGCGCGTGGTCACGGATCACGCGACTTTCGCGTACCTGTGCGATGTGTTCGTGCTGCCCGAGTATCGCGGCAACGGATACGCACACGCGTTGCTCACGCAACTTTTCGCGAGCGAGTCGCTGCAGGGTTTGAGGAGAATCATGCTGGCAACGACAGACGCGCACCACGTGTATCGGCCACACGGGTTCAAGGCTTTGTCGAACCCGGCGCTGTTCATGGAAGTACACGACCCGGACGTCTACGGCAGCACCTGAGCACGAAGTTCGAATGCGCCAACGCGCGCCCAGATATTGAGATCAGACGTACGCGCGCTCACGCACCCACTTGGTCACGATCCACTTTTCGCCGGCAAGCACCGGTGCGCCGCCGTGCAAGGTCAGCGGATCGAGTTGGCGCTGACCGTTCATGAAGCGGAAATACACGGCACCGCCCCGGTTCGCCGCCACCGACAAGCCCGCTTCAGGGAAGATCGTTTCGCCGCCTTCAGGCACGTCATTCAGATAGATGACGAGCGTCGCCACGCGCTGGCCGCCGCGCGCCGTATGGACCGCGCTGCCCGGTTGATCGGGCGGGAAATAGTCGTAATGCGGCCGGTATTCGCCGGTAGGGCCATAGTGCAGAACCTGCAGACCTTCGCCGTTCTCGACCGGCCAGTTCATCAGGCTCGCAATGCGCTGTTCCAACCTTTCGATCAACGGGTCTTCGCCGCGTTGATACCAGATGCCCTCACTCGTGCGGTTGCGGATCACGTCTTCCTGACCGGTCGCGGGATTGACGGTGGTCGATCGTTTCAACCGATGCCGCGAACGCTCGATCATCTCGCTGCACTCCTGCACGGACAGCACGTTCGCGAACACGATCACCTGCGGCCGCTCGCAGCGCGCCAATACCTGCACGTCCCGGTCATGGGCGTGGATCGTATTACCCTGCGCGACCGGCGCGTCGTCGTACCGGTATGTGTGTGGCGTCTTTTGCGGCAACGCCGCTTCGGTACCACCCGCCGCTGAGGCGGCCGCCGTGGGCGCGCTCGTCTCGCTCGCCGTACTTGGACCAAAGGCGGCGCGCACCGCTTCGCCGGCTGCCTCGGCGGCAAAACCGGCTTGCGTCATGGCCTCGATCATCGAGTCGATCGTGCAGCCACGCGCTGCGTTCGTGCGCAGCCATTCGTGCCACGCGGCATCCACTACCGGCATACGTGTCCCCGCTAATCGATGAAACAAGGATACTGCATCGGCCCCAACCCACGCGCTCAGGTGTTATGGTCCTGGCGCCGATAGAGTGCAAGCCCTCTTCTCGCCCGCGACCGGATCGAGCGATGCACGAGCGGCGACCAACCGAGCAGCGCGCCTCGCGCGCCCAGCGCCTGACGCATCCACGCCCACAAATCGAAACTGTCGCGATGCTCGACGATCAGCCCATCGCGGAATGCAAAGCGCGCATCGATCTGGTTGACCACCGGCCGGCCCGTCTGGCTAAACACGTAGCCAGCGGTCCAATGCGCGCGGCCGCTATGTTCGTCGGCTTCGATGCTGTCGAATGTCAGCGAAAAATCCTGCGCGCGCGTGACGAGCATGCGCCACATGTCGCGCACTTCGTCGCCGTGCAGTTCACCGAATGCGGGGTCGCTGAAAACGACGTCGTCGGCGTAGCAGGCGATCATGGTGTCGGCGTCGCGCCGCTGGAACGCGGTGTAGAAGCGCTCGATCAGTTGAATATTGGAGTGGCTCATTGTTCTGGTATTTGCGTTGCCCGTATTGGAGCGCGAGTTGCAGCCGCGTTGCAGCCGAGTTGCACCCGCGTTGAAGCCGCGTTACAGCCAGCGATAACCGCTAACCGCAACTCGCCGGATTGTATCGAATCCTTGCCGCTGCGGGCCTGCATGCGCAGCCGCTATGCCTCGTGCGCATGCGCGCGAGCGCGGATTTCCGACAGCGAAACGTCGACCAGCAGCTTGCCCGAATCGAATACGGTGATCATCGCATCTTCCCAATCGCCTTCACCTGCCGCCGCGTTCACTGCTGGCGCGAGCGGCAGCGTCGCCGTGCGGTAGTCGCCCGTTCGACGGTTGCGCAACAGCGTGAGGCGTCCTTTCATCGACCGTTTGCTTGTGTCCGTCACCGGATCTTTCGATACGTCGTGCCATGTATCCCCGAGGCGGATTGCCGAGCACTTCATCGCAAAACGCTGAGTGTCGCGATTGATCTGCTGCAACAGCGCGCCGCCCATGCCGAACACGATGTTGTCCGCCGCGAAGCCCGCATGGTCCATTGCGGCGAGAATGGCCTCGAGCGAGTCGGGATTCACGCCGTCGCCCTGAATCACTCGCACGTTGTTGAGCACGCGGCGCCCCTTGCTGTTCAGGACCGATCCAAACGACGCCTCCAGCGCATGCAAGGTCTGCAAGACGATAGATTGCGGATCGCCCGAATCCGGTCTGATTACAAGCGTGCCGCCGGAATCGAGCACGGCCTGCTTCAGATCGGTGCCCCAAACCTTGAGCGCCGCGTACAGATCGTAGGAGTCCGATACCACCGAAACGATTGCGCCCGGCCTGGCGAACTTCGCGATCATGTTCCGATACGCGTCGGTCTCGCGCTCGCGGCCCCATGAGGTGACCGTGCTGTGCTCGGCGGCCGGCACCGAGAAAGCGGCCATGCTCTCGTTGTAGTAGTGATTCGCCGCGACCACGCCGAGCACCGTGTCGGAGCCCATGAAGCTCACGAGATGCGCGGCGCCGCCGATTGCCGCCGACTCCGCGCTCGACACGCCGCGCGCCCCGAAATCATGCAGCTTGAACGGCAGTTGCGTGAGGTCGTCGCTCGTCTTTGACAGATAGGCGTGAATCGTCTTGCGCAGATGCCAGCTTTGGGTCGCTACCGTGACCGGATACCACACGCGCAGCAGCATGGTTTCCAGATATGAGGCGAGCCAGAATACCAGCGGATCGTCGCACTCGACGGTGACGAGCACGTTATGCGTAGGCACCACCGAACCCTCGGGCACTGCGCGAATCCGCACCGGCAAATACCCGTTGTGATGCTCGACGATATGACGCCAACCGGCTTCGTTGAACGGCTCGCCATGCGCGCTGAAAAACGCCTTCGCCTGCTCGATCATTGCCGCTGTGATGGGCCGGCACAGATACTCCTTGATCAGCATCTGCAGGCCGAAAAAGAGCGTGCAATCGTAGCGCCCGCCGCGCGATTCGATGTACGAGAACATCGCCGACGCTCCCGGCGGGTACTGCAGATAGTGCGATGCCTTATACGAGTCCGTGTTGAGAATCGGATTCGAGAGGATCGAAGAAATGCCGCTAAAACCGCTGGATTCGTTGGCCATGGAGGACGCCGCGCCCGGCTCGCTGACTGTGGCAGTCTCTACATGATGCCACGAAGCGTGAAGCGGCCAGCACGTCGGCGCAGCGGTTCGAATGTTCTGTCATCGTTCGGGATGCTCGCGCAAGCCACCCTCAACTCCCTCAACTCACCAGCAGCGCTCAGTCCGATTCGTCGTATTCCCGCTGACTGATGTCCGCATCGCGATCGGCGTTCCTCTCGCGCGAAACCGGCATCTCGTATGCATCGCGCAATTCCGGGCGCTGAATCTCCGCCTGCGCCTTGCGCTTCATTGCGTCGGCAATCACGAGCGTGAGCAGATCCACCGGCGGTGCGGCAAACAGTCCGCGCGGCGCACCAACGTGCGCCCGGTAACGAAGACGGATAACTTCGCCACTACGTGCCGTGGCTGGATGGTCGTGGCGCGGCCTGCACACCGGGCCGATAACGTGCGTTTTCATGACATCCCCGTTCGGTGACATGCTGACGGCTGCATGCAGCCTTCCAGGTCCGCCGTGCTCACGCTAAACACGCGAACACGGCGCCCGGTCCACCTCGCTTGTGCGCTTCTCTATGGAAGCTCTGGCCTTCTCCCCGTTTCGTCGCGCCGGTTGGTCCAGACCGTGCGCTGCCCTTTCCCCGTTTGCATGTCGCTCGCGCAAACGTTGCCGCGCGAGGTACCTGTCGTTATGTCTCCGCCACCTGCACCTCCACAGACGAAAAAATCGACGAGGTCAAAGATTTGCGTCGCCGGGTGGCGAACGACCGTTTCGCATCGGTCATTCGCCCCGTGTTATGTGACGTCCGCTTGTCCATGACCCCGCCGCAGCCTCGCAGAACGCATTGGCTTTCCCCGGCCGCGTCCGCGAGTCGTTGTGCTGCCGGTCGTTTTTTTCGACTTCCCCTCTCCCTCACCGACCGGCAGCAACAGATTCGCTGTGACTCGCTTATTGCAATGGCCATGCCATGCGGGTCGAAGTCCTGTGCCACAAGGCGTTCGCCGGCATGCGCGGCTTTGGCCGGTTTTTTCGCCGCCGTGCCATAGCTCCGATGATTCGTATACGAGACGCTCATCGAGGCCGCCATCGTGCGTAAAACGTCAATTGAACGCACGGAATATGCGCTTCATATAAGCGTTAAAGCCGGGTACACCGCGCCCCTTCGCGGTTTGCGTTCAAGTTCTGAACGAATCTGCCGACATAGCAGCAGATAGAATCGATCCAGATGCCGTGGAAAACGCGCTGTCGATTATGTTGCATACCTGAAACATCGAAAATCGCGTAACGGACCTGCTCGCTCAGGGTTCGTCCACGCGTTGTGTACTCCACCGCGCATAACGGGGCTTGACGTGTGCTGTCCGAACGGCTTCCGGTTATGCGCGCATTAGGCCGGCAATCGGGCAACTGTCCGGCCGCAATCGCGCCGCTATCAGCCGGAATCGAATAAACGCCCGTCAGGAGGGCAAACTGCCGGCTTCCTGATTTGTTTGTATAGCATTCCAAAGCGCTTTCGCTTATGTTTAAGTCACGCGCCGTTTAGAGCGCGAACAAAAAAGCCAAGGAGATAAGAAACGGTACAAGTGATTCGGGGATGAAATACTCCGGCCGGTGCAACGCGAAACGTTCACCTGTCTGCCGCCAATAGGCTGCACCTCGCAGTTCACGCTGCGCTGCTTGCCCCGCTATGACCTTACAGTCGATCGGCCGTCGCCCCCAGTAGGGCAGTAGCGCCCGCGACGGCTCAGAGCTTCGTGCCCGGGGTTGCAACCAGGCTGCTGGCTCAGTTATTCCGCAGGCCCGGTCAGGCTTGCGATCCTTGACAACGTCGAACAGCAGTCTTGAAAGCAGCACCGAATCGGGGGTAATGAATATGACTTTCGCATCTGCGGACACCGAACGCACCGTTCTTTACGTGTCGAACTCGCCCGATAAGAAACTCGCCGACTTCCTCGCCGCATCCGCATGGCACGCCGTACACGCAAAAACCACCGCGAGCGCAGAACGCATGATCGAGCGCGACAATATCAAGGTCGGCCTCATTGAACTGCCGGAAGACTGTACGTCGCAGCAACTGTCCGCCCTAGCCTCGTGCATGCGCCGGCCAGAAACGAACTGGGTCGCTCAAATTGCGCCGGGTCAGGCGGATGACGAACTGATCAGCCGTTTCATCCTCGATTACTGCTTCGACTTCGTCACACGGCCGTGGCTCAATGAGCGGCTCGTATTCGCGCTGGGTCATGCGCACGGGCTGTCGGCGCTGCGACAAGCGCATGTAACGCCGGAACCGTCGCTCGGACGGCACGGCATGGTCGGCCAGTGCGAGGCTATGCAGCAGTTGTACCGGCGCATCGACAAATGCGGCACGACAGAAGCGCCGGTGTTCGTCGCCGGCGAGTCGGGCACGGGCAAGGAGTTGACCGCGCGCGCGATCCACGAACGCTCGCCGCGCGCCGGCCGGCCGTTCGTCGCCATCAATTGCGCGGCGATTCCGCCAACCCTGTTGCAAGCGGAACTGTTCGGCCACGAGCGCGGTGCCTTTACCGGCGCGCTTCAACGCAAGATCGGGCGAATCGAAAGCGCGCACGAAGGCACGCTCTTTCTCGATGAAATCGGCGACATGCCGCACGAATGCCAGGCCGTGTTGCTGCGCTTTCTGCAGGAAGGCACGATCGAGCGGCTCGGCGGCAACGGGCCGATCCACGTGAATGTGCGGGTCATCTCGGCAACGCACGTCGACCTCGACAAGGCGGTCAAAGAAGGCCGTTTCCGGTCCGACCTGTATCACCGGCTGTGCGTGCTGCGCCTCGTCGAGCCCCCGTTGCGCGAGCGCGGCGGCGACATCAAGCTGCTCGCGAACTATGCGCTGAGCATGTACAAGCAGGACGGCGCGCGCAAGCTGCGCGGACTGTCCAGCGACGCGATCGTCGCGATGTCGAATTATGCGTGGCCCGGCAACGTGCGCGAACTGATCAACTGCGTGCGGCGCGCCGTCGTGATGAGCGAGGGCCGCTTCATCAACGCGAGCGACCTGGGTTTGCCCGAGACGGACAATGGGCCGGCCGTCACGCTCGCAGAGATTCGCAGCAAAGCCGAGAAAGACGCGATCGAACATGCGCTGCAGCGGCACGGCTACAAGTTGTCGGAGGCGGCGGCCGAGCTCGGCATTTCCCGCGCCACGCTATACCGGCTGATGCACGCGGATCGGCTGCATGCGGAGCCGTCAGGCGGGCGCACGTCGAACGCGGACCTCGACGGGGACGCAGACGGCGAACGCGAGCCTCGCATGCCTATTCCTATGTCGGCGGCTTCTGCCTAGTTCTCGCGGGGTTTTTGGGCGGGCCGCAGCCCTCCGGCGATCGGCTGCGGCAAGTCCGCCACCGGCAGCAGCATGCCCGCATCGACCTCCCCGCCCGTCCGGGCAGTCAGGTTCCCACTCGTCGATGCCGCGCGGCACCGCGGCACGCCTTGTTATGATCCCCTTCGCGTAGAGTCCGGCAGACTCAGGCAAGCAATTTGCTTTCGCCAATTGCCTTAGGCCGGCTCACGCCCGCCAGCGCGGTCTTCCTTTACAACGCGGCCGCAGTCAAAGGAACTTGTGCGACAAAAGCCGTGTCGGTTAAGGCGTCGATCAAACCGCCAGACCGACCGATGTTTCGCACGCCATCGGCACCCGCAGCCCGTCTTACACCCTATGCGCAAATTACTACACGCCTGCTTCCTCTTTTTCCTCCTTCTTGGCGCCCCGGCCGTCTTCGCGGCGGTGACGGCTGCCACGCCCGCCTCGGGCGCTACTGTCACCCTGACCCCTGAACAGGCGCGCCAAGCGCTCTCAGTCCTCAACGATCCCAAGCGCCGCGCGCAGGTGGCCGATACCTTGCAGGCCATCGCTGCTGCCGGCGCGCTGAGCACACCGGCCTCCGCCGCGCCGGCCGCCTCGGCGCCGGCTGCTGCAAGCGGCGCCGCCGCTCTCGTGCCGAACGCGTTCAAATCCAACGGACTCGCGTCCCAACTGGCTCGTCAGGGCGCGCACTGGGCCGTCAATCTGGGCGCGTCGCTGCGCAACTCGATTACGGCGCTCCTCGACGTCGCTTCGGTGCGCGCGTGGTGGAACTGGCAGTCGACAAATCCGCAGGCGCGCTCGATTCTCGCGCACGTTGCGTGGTCGCTGCTGGCCGCACTGCTGCCCGCGCTTGTGCTCGAATGGCTCGCGCGCCGTCTGTTGCGTCGCGCGTATCTCGCGCTCGCTGCGCGCCGCGAACGTGCCGACGCCGCAGACGCACCACGCACCGACTTACCGGTAGACGTCGAACCGCAGCCCGCCGACGCTGCGAACGCCGCTCCGCCGCTGCCTGCCCCGCCGGTCGCCGAGATACGGGCGGAAGCGCAGGCCAGAGCGGAGGCGAAAACAGAACCTGCGGCAAGCGCGGCAACGTCACCGGCAACCGGACAGCCTGCCGTCACGCCTGCGCCTTCAACCACGGCCGCGAACGGCAAGGTCACGGAAGCCAAGGGCAAGCAGAACGCCACGCATCACTGGACGCTTCTGCAGCGCCTGCCGCGCGCGCTATTGATCACGGTTCTGCGTCTGCTGCCGCTCGCGGTATTCGTCGGCGCGGCGAGCGCGCTCATGTCGATCTTCACCGACGACGGCACGCCGCAAGACCGCGCCCTCGATTCGCTCGTCGATATCTACGTGCTGTGCCGCGTGATCGTGATCATCAGCGGCTTTTTCCTGCAGCCCACGGCACCGCGTCTGCGTCTGCTGCGCATGAGCGATGCATGGGCCGCGTTTGTACATCGCTGGGTGATTCGCATTGTCAGCGTCGTCGGCGTGGGCTCCGCGATTGCGGAAATCGCGCACTCGCTCGGCCTGAGCGAGGCGGCGCATCTCGCGTTGATGAAGGTCGTGGCGCTCGTCGGCCACGTGATGATCTCGATCCTGATCCTGCAATGCGCGAAACCGGTCGGCGAACTCATTCGCCAGCGCATGGCCGCGCGCAAGTCGCTTGAAATGGTCGGCAATGCACTCGCCGATGCATGGGCGTGGCTCTCGGTCTTCGTCGTAATGGCTCTGTGGTTCATCTGGGCGCTCGACGTGCAAAATGGTTATCACGCGCTGCTGCATCTCGGCGGCATGTCGCTCGCCGTGCTGGTGGGCGCTCGGGTGCTCGCCATCGTCATCTTCGGCGGCCTCGCGCGGCTCTTCAACGGACACGAAGACGCCGCCGGCAAGTCGCTCGTGCATCAGCATGCGTTCCGCTATTACCCGCTGCTGCGGCGAGTGGTCTCGTGGATCATCGGCATCGTCACCGCGCTCGCGTTGCTCCAGGTGTGGGGCGTCGATGTGGGCGAGTTGTTCCGCGACGGCAGTGTCGGCCACCGCCTCGCGTCAGCCATCGTGACGATCGGCGTCGCGGCGGTGATCGCGCTCATCGTGTGGGAAAGCGTAAATGTGTCGGTCGAGCAGCGGCTGGATCGCTGGACGACGAGCGGCGACCTCGTGCGCGCCGCACGTCTGCGCACGCTGCTGCCCATGTTGCGCACCGGGCTTTTCTGCGTGATCGCACTGGTGGTCGTGCTCACGGGCCTGAGCGAACTTGGCGTGAACATCGGGCCGCTTCTTGCAGGCGCGAGTATCTTCGGCGTGGCGCTCGGCTTCGGCTCGCAAAAGCTCGTGCAGGATTTCATCACGGGCATCTTCCTGCTGATGGAAAACGCGATGCAAGTCGGCGACTGGGTGACGCTCGCGGGCGTATCCGGCACCGTCGAATATCTGTCGATCCGCACAGTGCGGCTGCGCGGCAGCGACGGTTCGCTTTTCACCGTGCCGTTCAGTTCGGTATCGACAGTGAACAACACGAATCGCGGCATCGGCAATGCGGCGGTTCGCGTGAATATCGTATTCGGCCAGGACGTGGATCTCGCGATCGACACGCTCAAGGAAATCGGGGCCGCGCTGCGCGAAGAAGAGAAGTTCAAGGACGGCATTCTGTCCGACTTCAGCTTCTGGGGCGTGGACGCCGTGGACGGCTCGGCCGTTACGCTGGCCGGACAGATGCAGTGCCGCGATTCGGCGCGCTGGGGTGTGCAGCGCGAATTCAACCGGCGCATTCTCGACCAGTTCCGCGAGCGCGGCATCGAAATCGCGAACCCGCAGCGCAATCTGCTGACGTGGGACCCGGACAGCGTCGCGCCCCGCGTCGAAGCGGGCGAGCCTCCAAAACAGGAGCCTGAGCAAGCGCCTTCGAGCAGCCCGTCCGCCGACGGCGCATCGGCGGGTGTATCGCCTGACGGCGCTTCGAAGGGTGACGCGCCAGTGGAAGACCAGATCCCTGTCGACTCGAAGCCTGCGGGCGGACCCGGCACACCGTCAAACCCGGGAGCAACGTCGCCGCACGAATGAGGTACGGGCTGCGCGCGTCGATTGAATTACCGGACCTGCCACCACCGAGGCAACAGGCGGCGCACCTCGGGCCGCCTGTACCGGTCGTCGATCAGATGCACGACGCCTTCGTCGAGCTCGGTGCGGATCACGCGCCCCGCCGCCTGCACCACCTTTTGCAAACCGGGGTACAGGTACATGTATTCGTAGCCATTGCCAAAACGCGCGTCCATCGTGCGCCGCATCTGTTCGTTGACCTCGTTCATTTGCGGCAGGCCCAACGTCGCAATGAAAGCGCCGATCAGCTGTTGCCCGACCAGGTCGACGCCTTCCGAAAACGCGCCGCCAAGCACCGCAAATCCGATGCCCTGGTTCGCGCTTCGAAACCGCGCGAGAAACGCGTCGCGTGCCGCTTCGTCCATGCCCGGTTCCTGCGCCCAGACCGGCAATCCGGGATGACGCTCGCGCATGAGCGCGACCACCTGCTGCAGGTAATCGAAACTGCTCAGGAAACCCAGGTAATTGCCGGGCTGCGCGGTGTACTGCTTTGCGATCAGATCGACAATGGGCTCGAGCGAACGTTCGCGATCGCGCCAGCGCGTCGACACGTTGCCGGCGACATGCACCTGTAACTGCTCCGCGCGAAACGGCCCTTCAACGTCGAGCCATTGCGTCTCCTGTGCAAGACCCAACGTATCGCGGTAGAAATGATGCGGACTAAGCGTGCCCGAAAACATCACGGTCGTGCGCGCCGCTGCATATCGCGGCGCGAGAAACGGAGCAGGAACCACGTTGCGCACGCAGAGCGTGCAACTGGTCTTGTCGCGTGGCGCGTGGCGATCTGTTGTCAGCGTGATATCGAAAATGGAATGCTCGCCGAATTGCTCTGCGAGAGCGACGAAATGCATCGCGTCGAAGAAAAAACGCAGCGACGTCTCGTCGATTGAGAGCGGCGCGTCCGCGAGCTGATCCGTCACCGCGCCAATCAGATTTTGCGCGGCCGAGAGCAGCTTGCCAGGCACATCTGGATAGACCTGATACGACGCAGTTTGCGCCCGCTTGACCGCATTCCATTCGCGCTGCAACCGTTCAAGCGGCTTGCGCAAGCCAGGCGGCGCCGTCTTGCGCGCGATCCGCAACGCCGCCTGATCGAGCGACGCCGTGTACATGCGGCGCGCACGGTCGAGCAGGTTATGCGCCTCGTCCACCAGCACGCCAATGCGCCACTGGTTGATCTGCGTGAGCGCGTAGAGCATTGCGCTGCTGTCGTAGTAGTAGTTGTAGTCGCCCACCACCACGTCGGCCCAACGCGCGAGTTCCTGGCCCAGATAATACGGGCAGACGTCATGCGCAAGCGCCGCTTCGCGCACCGCGGCGCGATCGAGCCTTTCGCCCGCGAGCGCCGTGCTACGTGCCGCGTCGAGCCGGTCATAGAAGCCGCGCGCGAGCGGACACGACTCGCCGTTGCAGGCTTTGTCGGGGTGCTCACAGGCTTTGTCGCGCGCCACCAGTTCAAGCGTTCTCAACGGTAAAGACCCGGCGCTCCGGCGAAGCGTTTCGATCGCGTCGAGCGCGAGCGCACGGCCAGGCGTCTTCGCGGTCAGAAAGAACACGCGATCGATCTGATCCGTCGCGCACGCCTTCAATAGCGGAAAGACCGTGGCGAGTGTCTTACCGATGCCGGTTGGCGCCTGCGCCATCAGCGGCTTACCGTCGCGCGCTGCACGGTAGACGGACACCGCCAGTTCGCGCTGCCCGCAGCGAAACTGCGCATGCGGAAACTGCAACGCGTTGAGCGCCGTGTCGCGCGCGACACGATGCGCCTCCTCCTGCACCGACCAGTCCAGAAACCGCTCGCATTGCTCGACGAAAAAAATCTCCAGTGCGCGCGCCGTGTGCGTTTGCGTGAGTAACGTTTCCTTCTGACTGCCGATGTCGAAGTAAACCAGCCCGACCGTCAACTCCGTGAATCCACGTGCGCGGCACATCAAATGTCCGTACACCAGCGCCTGCGCCCAATGCAGCGTGCGATGATTGTCAGGCATGCGCTCGAGATCGCCTCGATACGTCTTCACTTCTTCCAGGCGGTGCGCCACCGGATCGTAGCCGTCCGCACGACCCCTCACGGTGAGATTGCGATGCGTACCGGTCAGCGTGATTTCGGTTTCGTATCCGCTTGCGCGGCGGCCCGCAACCGTGATGTGCCCCGCCATGCCTTCCAGCGAAGTGGGCGCGGGTGTGAATCGCAGATCGAGGTCGCCGCGTCGCGCAGTGAATTCGCACATGGCTCGCACGGCGACGACGTAGCTCATGCGGTGCGCTCCGCGATCAGCGTGACGTGCGCCTGCGCGCCGACGGATGGATCGGCGATCGCATGGTCAAGCGCTTCGTCAGCCCAACGCACGTCGACCACGCGCACCGGCATGCCGTGCTGCACGCAGTAAGCTAGCCAGCGAATCTGGTTGTCCTGCAAGCGGTCGCCGGGCCCTTTCACTTCGATCAATTCATAGCGCCGCTCGGCGGGCCAGAAGCGGATCAGGTCGGGCAAACCCGAGCGATTGCCGCGAATATCGAGCAGCAAACGCTCGAACCACAATTTCAGATGCGCGGCGGGCAAGCAGTCGAGCGCCGTCGTGACAAGCTCCGGCGTAAGCATTCCCCAGAACACGAACGGCGATTGCACGCCTGCTTTGCCGTGCAGATGCCGGGCAATCGTCTCGCGATACGCGCCGCTATCGAGTTGAGCAAGGCACGCAGCGAACTGTTCGGCTCGACGCGCATAAAAGTCCGGCGCGTGAAGATCAGCGGGGCCGCGTTGAAACGGATGAAAAAACGCACCGGGCAGCGCCACGAATACCGGTTCCCAGCAAAGCAGTCCGAACAGCGAGTTGATTAATGCATTTTCGACGTAATGCACCGGCGCCGACTCGCATGTCAGATGATCGCGCACGACGTATTCAACGGACTGCGGCGCTTGGGGTCTGGGCAATAGCAACGTACTACGTTCGGCCGCTCGCGCAGCGGCCGCGCGCACCGCCGGCCCACCAAGCTTGCGACGCAGGCGCGGGAGCATGCGCGCGATGCGCTGTGCCTCTTCCTCGCTTTCGGGCGATGCTGCAGCGCTCAACGCTAGCGAAAGCGCAGCTTCGAAACGCTCGGCTCGTTCAAGCACGCGTACACGCCGATGTCGCGCGCCGGGCCACGCGCAAACCTCGTACACCGCGAGCGCGGTGGGCCACATCTGTCGGCGCTCGCAATGCTGGCCGATGCGAAAGAGCAGCTTGGCGCGTCGCAATTCGAGCCACGAGTTGCACGTTTCCACGCTTTGAACCCGAGCCACGAGGTCATTGAGCGCAGCGTTTTCTACTTCCAGACCGATCAGCGCGCCGGACGTTGCTATCGAGTCCAGTTCGTCACGACATGCTTGCAAAGCGAGGTAAACATCGACATCTGCGCGCTGCTGAAACGCTCGCGACGCAGGCCCGAAAGCCACCCTTTCGTACCTGAATACGCCGAGATCGGCGAGCACGAATTCGGACCAGTCCTGCTGCAGATTGCCAAAGAACATCAGACGCAGACGGTCGCACAGCGGCGCAATGTCCACGCGAAACACGCAATCGGTCGTTCGGGGGTGCCATGCGGACAACGGGCGCGCGATGCAGCTATCGGTGTCATGCCCGTCCAACTCGTCCCGCTCGGGATAGAACGGACGTAATGCTTCCAGCAATTCGGGCTTGCGCAGACTCCGTGCGCCCGGAATCAGTGAAAGCGCCTCGGCGAAGATGTCCAGTAATTCGGCGCGCGTGGTGAGGGCGAACAGATCGTCAAGCGTCAGGTGTGGCGCGGGATTTACCCAGCCGAGCGCCGAGACGGGCGCAGCGGCTTGCAACGGGCAGCCGATTTCGCCGTAGGCAAGACGACTTGCACGAAACAATGCGCCTTTGCGCATGAGCATCCGGACCAACAATGCGCGCGACGCCTGCGGCAAGCGCGCGAATGTGTCGAGAAAAGCGCGCTCGCTCGCGTCGAGCAGATCGTCGTAGCGTTGCGCGAGCCAGGCGAGCGCACGCTCGAAATTCAGCAGATAGTAAGGATCGCCGGCGAGGGAATCCGGCGGAGCATCGGTTGCCACGGAGTTTGCATGACCTGTACGTTTATACAGTAATGATAGCAAACTCCACCGCCGCGCCTACTCAGCGGCCAGCCACACCACCGTCAGCGACCGCACGCCCTGCGCGCCGCGAATCAGAACGCCCTCGATGTCCGCGGTCGCGGAAGGTCCCGTGACGAGTGCCGCGTAACGGGCGTCGCGAAAGTCGTCGCGGCGATAAACGTCCTGCAAGCCGTCGACCAGTTGCGCCGGATCGAGCAGAACCACGAGATGCTGCACGATATAGCCCAACGCATTGACCACGTACTCGCGTTCGCTGAACCACACCGAGCCGGTCTCCGCGACACCGAAACGCGCACGCACCACGCCGACGTCGATATCCTGTAACGACGAGGGTTCGGTGTCGGCCGTGAGCAGGCGCGTGCCGGACACTTCGGCAGTGGCTGAAGCGATCGACACAGTTGCGCCAAATCGCTCGCGGATCAGACTCGCAACTTCCGACGCGGCATCCGCTTCGACGCAAGTCCCGCCCATCGTTTGCAATGCCGACGTGAAGCGCGCGCGCAGATCGCCACCGACCGCGCTAAACAACGGCACGTCGGGGCGCGGGCGCGCCGCCGGTTGCGCCTGCCGCACTTTCGCGATAAAGGCCTCACGCGTTGCCATCGCCACCTCCGCGGTTTTGCTTGTACCACGCATGGAAGGTCTGTTTCGGCGCATCGGGCAATTCGCGTTGTCTGCCCCAGATATTCAGCGGGTTATAGAGTACGAAGTTCGGTAGCCGCCGCAATGCGCCGCTCATTGAAGCTACGGTTGCCCGATACAGCGTCGGGCTCGCGAGCAGCCGCCCTGCCATCTTCAATACTTCCTGCTTCACGAACGGCACTTCGTGGCGCTCGGCAATCACCGTGCGCCATTTATAGATCTGCTCGTGGATATTGATCTTCACCGGACACACGTTCGTGCAACTGCCGTTGAGCGTGGACGCGAACGGCAGCGCGCTATAACGTTTCAGGTCGAAGGTTGGGTTGATGATCGCGCCGATCGGCCCCGAGTAAGTACCGCCATACGACAGCCCGCCGCTGCGCCGATACACGGGACACGTGTTCATGCAGGCTCCGCAGCGGATGCATTTGAGCGAGTACCAGAAGTCGTCCATCGCGAGCCGTTCCGAGCGGCCATGATCGACGAGGATGAAATGCATCTCCGTGCCCGGACGCGGCGCACGGAAATGCGAGGTGTATTGCGTGATCGGCGAACCAAGCGCACTGCGCGAGAGCATGCGAATAAACACACCGAGATCCGAGACCTTTGGAATCAGCTTCTCGATACCGATCGATGCGATATGCAGCGGCGGCACGTTTGCCGAAAGATCGGCGTTGCCTTCGTTCGTGCAAACCACAACCGTGCCCGTTTCCGCGACCGCGAAATTGCAGCCGGTCATGCCGGCCGTTTTCTCGCGTACGAAATACGGCCGCGTATTCATGCGCTGACTTTCCGCGAGGTAGTGAATGTCGCTATTGTGCGGATCAGTGCCGATGGTTCGGCCAAACAGTTCGGCGACATCGGCACGCAGCTTGTGGACCGCCGGCACCACCATGTGGCTCGGGTCCTGATGATCGAGTTGCTGGATGCGTTCGCCCAGATCCGTTTCCATTACGGTAATGCCGCGCGGTTCGAGATACTCGCGCATCTTGCATTCGTCGGTGAGCATCGACTTGCTTTTGACGAGCGTGGTCATTCCGCGCTCGGACATGATCTTATGTACGAGCGCGTTGTGCTCTTCGGCCGTCGCTGCCCAGTGGACCACGACACCGTTCGCCTCGGCCGAGGCCGCGAACTGTTCGAGGTACTCCGACAAATGCGACAGCGTGTGTTCCTTGATACCGGATGCCAGTTCGCGCAGCGTCTCCCACTCGGCAATGCCGTGCGCCTGGGCGTCGCGTTTCTCGCGCAAATCCCACAGGCGCTTGTCGTGAAACGCCACATGTTCCGTCTTTTTGATGAACTCGCCTGCTGCCTTCGCGTGGTCGATCCGGCTCATGCGCACGCCCCGTTCAACACTTGTGCAATATGAATGAAGCGTGCGTCCGCCTTCATGCGTTCCGCACAGCCTTGCTGATGCATCAGGCACGACATGTCGCCCGACACAATGTATTGCGCACCCGCATTCAGATGATCGCGGACCTTGTCCTGCCCCATGCGGACCGACACCGGCTCTTCCGTCACCGAGAACGTGCCGCCGAAACCGCAACATTCGTCGGGGCGAGACGGCTTGACGAACTCGATACCCTTCACGCCTTCAAGCAACGCGCGCGGCTTGGAAAATGGCTGGCCCGCCACTTCCGAAATCGACGCCTCTTTCAGATGCCGCAACGCGCTGCAACTATTGTGCAGACCTACCCGATACGGAAACTCGGCCCACGGAAATTCACGCGCGCCCACCACGTCGTGCAGAAACTCGACGAGTTCATAAGCGCTCGCCCGCACCTTTTTGACTTCGTCCGTCTGATCGATCGCGGTGAGATGCTCGCGCACGTGGTGAATGCAGCTCGCCGATGGTCCGACGATGTAGTCGTAGCCCGCAAAGTTGCGCGCGAACACCCGCTCCGCGCCAGCCGCTTCTGCATGCGCGCCGCTGTTTCCCATGGGCTGGCCACAGCAGGTCTGCTCCTGCGGGTAATCGACCTGAATGCCGAAGCGTTCGAGCAGTTCGAGCGTGGCAATGCCGACCTCGGGATAAAACGCGTCGATGAAGCAAGGGATAAAGAGGGCGACTTTCATAAGCTCATTACAGGGAATGGGGCACGCAGACTCGGGACGCGTAAGATCGTCGCCAGTCAGACTGGTATTGTTGGTCTGACCAAAATATAAGGAAGTCGCCCGAGCGTGTCAATCGTTAGATGGCCACGCGAAATGCGACGCCTAAAGCTTCGCGGCGTCTTCCTGATAAATCTCGCGCACGAAGGCCAGGTGCCGTTCGGCCGCCTTGCGTGCCTTTTGTGCGTCGCGTGCGACGACGGCGTCGTAGATGGCCTGATGCTGACTCATCAACTGCTTTTCCATCGCCTCGTCGTAATCGATCAGCCGATGGTATTGACGCATGCCTTCGCGAATCAGCGTGTGAATGCCATGCATGACATGGGCGAGCGCGATGTTGTGCGTAGAGTCGGCAATCGCCAGGTGAAAAGCGGCATCCAGCTCCGCCAGATTGACGCGATCTTGCGACTGCGAGGCCGCCTTCAGTGCGTCGAACGCAGTCTTGATCTTGCGAAGATCGGCGGCGGTCGCGCGCTCCGCGGCATATACGGTCGAAATCGATTCGAGCCCCTGGCGCAACTCGAGAATGTCGGCACTGGTGCGCGGATTTTGCAAAAGCAGTTCGGCGAGCGGCTTCGAAATGATCGGCGCCGTCAGATCGACCACCGTAAAGCCGCCCCGCCCCGACGTGGCGATATAGCCATCTGATTCCAGCCTGATCAGCGCTTCGCGCAACGAAGGCCGCGACACCGCCAGTTGCGTCGCCAGATCGCGCTCAGCGGGCAGCCGGTCGCCCGGCATCAGCGTGCCGTCGGAGATCAATTGCTTGATCTGATCTGCGACGACGTCGGAGAGCCGTTTGCGCGTGAAAGACTGGATCGGGCGAAAGTGCATAGGCTACGGCTGGCAAAGCCGGTTGTTCAGGATGATTCGTTAGCGGCAGTATGCGACGCGACAGAGCTAAACGGGAGCGAATGAATTATACCGTTGGGCGCCCTGCGCGATTTTCGCTGCGAGCGCGTACTCACGGGTTCGATTCCAACGGCAACGCCGCGACAAACGCCGCAATCCGCTCGCACGCCTCGGCAAGCCGCGCTTCGTCGACGACAAAGCCCAACCGGACGAAACCGTTCGCGGTCTCGCCAAAAGCACTCGCGTCGAGCACCGACACGCCTTGCGCGCGAAACAGCTGCCATGTGAAATCGACGGTATCGAGGCCCGTGCCGCTCACGTCGACCATCATGAACATGCCCGCTTCGGGCAGCAGGCAGCGCAATCGCGGGACCCGGCTCAAACGCTCGAACACGACGTCGCGACGGCGCCTGTAGATGTCGCGCATCTGCGCGACGATGCTCGACTTCTCCTGTAACGCCGTCAATGCGGCCTGCTGGATGAAGCCCGGCAAGCCATACAGCATGGCAAGCGCGAGGCGTCCCATGTGTTCGATCAGTTGCGTGGGTCCGATCGCCCAGCCTACGCGCCACCCCGCCATTGCATGCGATTTGGACAGGCTGCCGAGTGTGACCGTGCGCTCCGCCATGCCGGGCAGCGACATGATGCTCACATGTTCGCGCTCGAACGTGAGATCGGCGTAGACCTCGTCGGACAGCACCCACAGGTCGTGCTCGCACGCGAGCCGCGCAATGCGTTCGAGGTCCGCGCGCGGCATCACGACACCTGTTGGATTGCACGGCGTAGCGAAGAAAATCGCCTTGGTGCGCGGTGTCACGGCTCGTTCGAGCGCGTCGCAATCCAGGTGAAATGCACGCGCAGGATCGACCGGCACCGGCACGAGCGTCGCACCTGCGGCGCGCACGCAAGCTTCGTAGGTGAGGTACATCGGCTCGGGCACGATAACCTCGTCGCCTGCTTCGAGCAGACAAAGCGACGTGGCAAACACGCCGTTTTGCGCGCCCGCCGTGAGGATCACATTCGCCGCGCTGACCGTGCAACCGGTCATGCGCGCCTGCTCTTCGGCAATCGCCGCTCGCAGCGGATCGCGCCCGGACACCGCGCTGTAATGCGTATCGCCGCCGCGCAACGCGTCGATGGCACGCTCGACAATCGGTGCGGGCGTAGCGAAGTCAGGGTCTCCCACGCTCAGCACGATGACGTCATTGCCATTCGCCGCGGCCTGCTGCGCCACGCGATGAATCTCCCACGCCGACGTACGTCTGCCTTGCAATCCCTCGACCCGACTCGAATACTTCATCGCGCTCACCCGTTTCTGATTGACCCGCCAATGTAATGGGGCGTGCGCAAAACGTCCAGATACGAAAAAGCGCCACGCGGGCAGACAGCCTCGCGTAGCGCTTCGTATCAAAGCCCCGCTTGCAGGGGCCGTGCAAATTCAGACCTGGCGGCGCAACTCCGCCGGCGGCACCTTCATCAGATGCCGGTACTTGGCAACCGTGCGGCGCGCGACGAGCACGCCCTGATCCGCGAGCATCTTTGCCAGCGTCACATCGGAGAGCGGGTCGCGGGTGTTTTCCGCAGCGATCATTTCTTTCAGCAGCGCCCGCACCGCGGCGGCGGAACAGGTACCGCCGCTTTCGGTGCCAAGCTCGCGCGGGAAGAAATGCTTGAACTCGAAAATGCCGCGCGGCGTGGCCATATATTTATTGCCGGTCGCGCGCGAGATCGTCGATTCGTGCAGGCCGAGTTCGTCGGCGACATCGCGCAACACCATCGGCTTGAGCGCGATTTCACCGTACTGGAAAAACGCCTTCTGATGCGCGACGATGCATTCGGCGACGCGTTGAATCGTGTCGAAGCGCTGCTGCGCGTTTCGGATCAACCAGCGCGCTTCCTGAAGCTGCTGGGCGAGCGGCGAACGGCTAGCCCCAGCCGATTGCGCAAACAGCTCGGCATACATGCGGTGAATGCGTGCGCGCGGCTGCACGGCAGGATTGATCGTCACCACCCACTTGTTGCGCACCTGGCGCACGATCACATCGGGCACGACGTAGTTGTCTTCGGTACGGCCGTAGCAGTTGCCCGGCTTCGGATCGAGCTTGCGCACGAGAGCGCAGGCCACACGCAGCTCTTCCGCAGTACAGCCAATCTGTTTTTGCAGTTCTGCCTGTTCGCGACGCGCGAGCCGCTCCAGATGATGTTCGACAATCTGCCGCGCGACATCGCGGCCCGGCGTGTCCGCGGGCAACGCATTGACCTGCAGCAGCAGACACTCGGACAGCGAACGCGCGCCAAGCCCAGGCCGGTCGAGCGACTGCACGAGGCGCAGCGCGACCAGCAGTTCTTCCTCTGTCAATTCGGGTTCGAGATCGACGCTGTCGGCGAGATCCGCCAGGTCCTGGCGCAGATAACCATCGTCGTCGAGCGCCTCGATGATGAAGCGCGCAACCGCGCGATCGCGGTCATCCAGACGATAAAGACGCAGTGCGTCGTGCAGTTGCTCGCGCAACGTGGGTTGCGAGCGTGCCCATTCGGCCGGATCGCTGCCGTCGGAGTCGCCGTTCTGGCGGGCCGAACTGCGGCTGCTGTAGTCGCCCGAGAAGTCGCCGGGCATATCGTCGGGGCCGCCACTGTCGAGGCTCTCGCTGCTAGCGGCTTCAGAGGGCAGCGAGTCGGGCTCGGCGGCCGCGACTGCATCGGTTGCCGGCAACACGCCCTGCTCTTCGCCGGACGTGGCAGTTGCAAGCGCAACGTCCTCGGTATCCGACGAGTCGTATTCGAGGAACGGGTTCGTATCGAGCGCAGTTCGCAATTCCTGCTGGAACTCCAGAGACGATAGCTGCAACAGACGCACCGACTGCTGCAAACGCGGCGTAAGTGCAAGAGACTGCCTTGTGCGAAGTTCAATTGAAGGCATCGTGTTCAGGTCCCGTTGAAAGCTGAAGTAAAGGAGTGACCTCACTAGAGCAACACGCGTACCAGCTTTTGCAACGCACTGTTTTCTTTGGCCTTTATTTTTTCAGGCCCGCGGATTGCAACGCCGCGCGGGGCCTTTTTTACAAGCGACCCGGCAAATTCCGCATCCGCTCCACACGAGTCGGCGCGCGCACGAACTCGATGCGCGAGCGCTATTCATCAGCGGAAAAGCGCCCGCTGGCGCGGGCTTCGCAACTTCTCTGGTCCTCAGTCACGAGGTGCGGGCACACACTTTGCGGTAACGAGGATGTGGACGGACGGCTCTCTTCGCATCCGGCGCGAACGCGCAACGACTGTGAAGACCCGCCCGGTGTCGATAACGGGCCCTGACGGAACCGTAGCGGCAACGACCCCACGCGAGTCATCGGCGGCTTCGGCCGCGATCGACCGCAGGCAACAAGACCGCAATTTCATCAACACCCGAAGGAGAAAACCATGAAGACCATCCAATTCCTGAAGACTGCCGGCAGCATCGCGTGCGTTGCTTTCGCACTGAACGCCACCGCCCAAACGAGCGCCTCGGCTCCGTCGGCTTCGTCTGAAACCATCGGCCAGCACGTCGACGACGGCACGATCACCACGAAGGTCAAGGCCGAACTGCTCGGCGCGAAGAACGTGAAGTCCACGCATATCCATGTGAAGACCCGCAAGGGCGTGGTGTGGCTCACGGGTACGGTACCTTCGGCTGAAGACAAGACCGCCGCCCAGGACGTCGTGGAAGGCGTGAAGGGCGTGAGCAGCGTGAAGAACCGCCTGAAAATCGCCGCAGAATAATCTCGAGGCGCCCGGCGTTCTGCGCCGGGCGCAGGGCTCCGAGAAGCCCCCGAGAAAAAGGCCGTCCGCGCATTGTGCGGACGGCCTTTCTACTTTAGAGGCCGGCCTGACGGCCGGCTACCTGATTAGCTCTTTGCCGCGTATTGATCGCGCAGATCGCGAACGCGGTCGTGATTCTGCAGCACGCCTTGATACTGACGCTCGACAATCGCGCGCACGTCGGCGGGCAGTTCTTTTTCCAGCGCGTCGTGATAGTTCTTCTTGGCGACGTCCTCGCCCTTTTCCACCTCGACGAGAATCTGATGGTCGCTGCGGTCCGTCACCGCCGACTTCACATCGACCCATCCCCGGTGCAGCGCACCGCTCACACTGCCGCCCGTTTCCGGCTTACCGCCCAGGCGCTGAACCACATCCTGCAGCTCGCGTGCGCCGCGCGCGCAATCTTCAGCGCGCGTGAGAAACATCGTCTTCAACTGTGTGTCGCGCGCATCTTCGGCCGCCTTGCGAAAGCCCTTTTCACCATCCTTCGAAGTTTCGATGAGATCGTTCAGCACGGAAACAACATTCGTAGTCATTCAATACCTCCAGGGTTTCGTTAATCGCGGAATCCGTTGCCGGCACGCCCGCAGGTGTTCGCGGTGCGCGTGCCGCCTGCTTTGCCAACGCCTGCGCAAGGCAACGGGGTTCGTTGATGGACACGCATGGCGCGTGCCCGAAAGTTCACAGGATGCATTGCGCCCGCACGCTGCATTTGGGCGGCCATCTTTCTTGCAGACGTGGGTAATTGTTGCGCAGCGCGAACTCTCTTAAGCGGCGTGAAAGCCTTTCTCAGCGCGGCTTTCGCCGGTGGCACACGCGTTGCTTTTACTGCTTCGCCCGAGTAACGCCATGCAACGCAAGTTAGAAAACTGCATGACGTATCGACAAATTGAAAAGAATGGGCAGGCAACAACGACAGGGAGAAACATCATGAAGATTCGCAGCGCAGAATGGCTGGTCGCCGTCGCCATCGTTTCGTCGGCCAGCGTGTTGCAGATTCGCGAGCACATGCAGCCGCACGATAGCGCTGCGGCAAGTACGAGCGCTAGCGCGCAAGCCGCGCCTTCGACCTGCGAAGGATCTCGCAAAGGCGTCATGCCGGCCTCATGCGAGCCCACGCGCGACCAACGTCCTGCTGATCATGCCCCCTCGCCGCAACGTGGCGCCGCGCGTATCTGGGTATAACTTTCCCGACGATCAGCGCGCCTTGCGTTTCCGGTCCGCCAAAGAAAAGGGCCCGACGTCTGTCGGGCCCTTTTCGATTGCCTTCCCGCTCACTGCCGTTCGCCGCTGTCGGCGCTGTCACCGCTACATCAGGCGCGTTTTTCGTTGTACTCGTTGAGTGGAACGGGCTTCTTCAACGGATCGAAGTCGGCCCAGCGGCCTTGTTGCCAACGACCCGTCGCGCGTTCGATCGACACGCCGCCTGCTTCGCGCAGCAAACGGGCGGCCTCGAACTGATTGTCAGGCGACACGTGCACCGCGACCAGCACGCCCGAATCGCGCGCCTCTTCGTGGAATGGCGTGCGATGCCCGGCTTCGCTACTATCGCGCGTGCGCCACATCGCCCCGGCCAGCGAGCCGATATAGGCGCCGACGCCCGCAGCGATCGCCGAAACGAGCAGCGGCGCAGAGAACGCCGCGAAGATGCCGACGCCAACAATAGCGCCCACCACCGCGCCGATCGTCACGCCGAGGCCCGCGCCCTTCGGCGCGCCTTTCGCCCCGGGATCGGTGTGGGTGTCGCCGCCAATCGGAAAACGTGCATGCTGGCCACGCGGATTGACGAAGAACAGCGTGACGTCTTCCTCGACGAAGCCTGCATTAAAAAGTTTTTGCGCCGCTTCTTCCGCGGCTGGGAAAGTCGTGAAGCGTGCTGCAACGATGAGTGACATGAGGCCTCCTTGCATCGTGATTGCGTTTTGACGGACGACGCCCGCGGCTACTCGCGGTGCGTGATCAGAAGAAGCGGCGGCGCTACACCGCCGTGCCGCGGTCGGGCTCCATGCCTTCCACTCTGAACAATCCGCTATGCAAGACTACGCCCTCGCCGTCGTTCTGGTCGAGCGCCTCGGCGCACACCGAGCGGATCCGGTTACGGCCCTTGTCGAAGGCTTCCATCAACTCGCTTTCGAGCGGCGAACCGGCGCCGAAGTGATCTTCCAGCGCCTCGACCGTGATGGCGCAGACAACCGGTTCACCGTCCACGCGCGCCATGAAGCGAAGCGTCAGGTTGGCGCCGTCGAAGGTCGGTTTGTCGTCGGAAAAAGTGATCTGCATAAGGGAATCCTCATAGGCAGGCCGCGGCAGGATCGCGTTCATGATGACGCGCCCTTCATTGCGCCGGCGAGCTGCTGCGCCATCTCCAGATGATGCTTGATGACCGGCAGCGCGCGCGCGGCCGCAGCCTTCAGTTGCGAGTCGGTGCCGCTCTGGCTCTCCTGCTGGAACAGATCGACTGCCCGCTGATGCGCCTCGAGGCCGACCTGCTCGACATACGCCTCGTCGAACTTCTGGCCCTTGAGCGTTTGCAGCTTGCCAACGAGCGCGGAGTCTGCCGACGGCGTGGTGGCAAGCCCCTTCTTCGCTGCGAGCGCACCCATGCTGCGCGAGAGCTTCGTATGTTCGGCGATCATCTGCTGTGCAAATTTCTTCACGCGTGGATCGCTGGAATTCTTCAACGCGATCTTGCTTGCCGCGATTTCGGTGGCGTCGGACCGTGAAGCATCCTGGATGAACTGCTGGTCGGCGGGCGAGAGCTTCGTGCCGCCGACGGGTGCGTCGCTCGCGGGAGCGTCGCTTGCCTGCGCATACACGACGCAGGCCGGCGCCGTGCCAAGAGCAAGCGCGACAGTCATCGCTTGTAGGGAATACCGTAGTTTCATGCGTTTTCTCCCTTGTTCACGGAGTCACCGGCGCGTCTCATCGCCCACCTGCGCCGCTCATGCAGCCTTGCGTTTCGACAGTTGCCCGATCAACGCTTTGTTGAAGGCGGGAATGTCGTCCGGCTTGCGGCTCGAAATCAGATTGCTGTCTTCGACCACTTCCTGATCGACCCACGTGCCGCCCGCGTTGCGGATATCGTCCTGCAGACTCGGCCAGCTCGTCACCGTGCGCCCCTTGATGATTCCGGCCGACACGGGGAGCCACGTGCCGTGGCAAATCACCGCGATCGGCTTCTTCGCGTTGTCGGCCGCTTTCACGAATGCCTGCGCCTGCGGCAACACGCGAATCGCGTCACCGTTCACCACGCCGCCAGGCAACACGACTGCGTCATAGTCGTCCGCGATCGCTTTGTCGAAAGTCGAATCGACCTCGACCGTGTCGGCTTTATCGACGTGCTTGAAGCCCTGGATCTTGCCGGGCTTCGCTGAGATCACGTGCACGGTCGCTCCGGCCTCGGCGAGCGCGCGTTTCGGGTCGACCAGTTCAGCCTGTTCGAAGCCGTCTACCGCCAGGATCGCTACCTTCAGACCGTCGAGACTGTTTGCCATCTTTCTCTCCTTTGTTCAAATGCCGGGGCCGCGCATGTGATGCGCCAAACCCCTTTCATCATTGATTAACGATGCGGCAGCAAGGCTTGTGCCTGCTGTTCCCGGACCCGCCTACCGCGTCATCGCTCCTGCCTCGACGCCCGCTGCGACGGGCCTCGAGGCTCGGATGCTCGCGCGAAGCGGAGAGGCGCAACGCGATTACAGGCCGCTCGGGTCGTCGTCGAGACCGTCGTCGTCTTCGTCGGCTGTCGGTGGCGTCAGAATGCGATCAGGTTCGATGTCGCTATCCGGGTCCAGCGTCGAATCGCCGTCCGCGGCTGCGCGCTCGCCGGTGCCCGCCCGGTCGGTGTCGCTAGCCATTTCCGACTCGCCCAGTTCGAGCGCGTGGTTGTCGAGTTCCGTATCGACGTCGAACTCATGGCGCTTCGCGCCCGCGACGTCGCTGCCGCTATCGGATGAATCGCTCGGTCCCAACGCGCCCGTCGTGCCTGACGTTTGTTTGACGACCTGTTGCGGCTCTTCATCGGGGTTCAGCGTGCTGCTCATGGCGCTCTCCTTTATCGGTTGATACGTATGACGTTCTCCGCAAGGACTGTTCCGCCCGCTCGCCCGCGCCGGCAGTGCCGGGCACCGGCTTTGCTCCGGGCCATCACTGGCGCAACGCGCTTCACGCTTGAAAGTTCTACCTGCAAAGAAAGCCATGGCAAACAGCACAACCACAAGCATAAGCACAACGAGCACGACGCAAAACGGTCATGCATCGGCCGACGACAGCGTGAAGCAGTCCGTGACAGCCGCCATGCCGCCCGGCTTGCGCCATGCCGACGACAGCAAGCCTGGCTACACGCGCAAGCGCGAGAAAGACGGCTTCGCGTATTTCGACGTGCAAGGAAAGCGCATTGAAGACGAAGCGGAGATTCAGCGCATCAACTCGCTCGCGATTCCGCCCGCGTACGAAGACGTCTGGATCTGTCCAGACCCGCGCGGACATATTCAGGCGACTGGCCGCGACGTGCGCGGGCGCAAGCAATACCGTTATCACCCGCGTTGGCGCGAAACGCGCGACGCCGACAAATACGAACGCATGGCCGAGTTCGGGCGCGCACTGCCGCGAATCCGCGCGCGCGTCGCCCGCGACCTCGAACTGCCCGGCATGCCGTGCGACAAAGTGATCGCGGCGGTCGTGCGGCTGCTCGATACCACGCTGGTTCGTATCGGCAGCGTCGAATACGCACGCGAAAATCAGTCATATGGACTGACGACATTGCGTAAAAAACACGTGAAAGTGGAAGCGGGACAGTTGCGCTTCAAGTTCCGGGGCAAGAGCGGCATTGAACACGACGTAACGGTGGACGACCAGCGTGTGAAGCGCATAGTGCGACGCTGCGCGGATCTGCCGGGTCACGACCTGTTCCAGTATCTCGACGACGACGGTACACGCCGTACCGTCGGTTCAGCCGACATCAACGATTATCTGCGCCGCGCAAGCGGCGCGGACTTCACCGCGAAGGACTATCGGACATGGGCCGGCAGCGTCTACGCACTCGCGGCGCTGCGCCGCCTCGTGTGCGGCAGCGCCGCCGAAGCGCGGCGTCATATCGTGGCGACCGTCAAGGAAGTCGCGGGCTTGCTGCGCAACACGCCGGCCGTTTGCCGGCGTTGCTACATCCATCCTGCAGTGATTAGCGCATTCGAAAGCGACCAGTTGCAAACCTTGCCGCCGGGTCAGTCGCGCCGGGGTCTGAAAGTCGACGAGGTCGCTTTTGCTGCATTGCTCGCGCATGCCGAGAAGCGCGCCGCGAGGCTCGCGCGTCAGGCGGGAGCAAAAGGCCGCAAGCTGCGCGAAACCGACACCGCCGAGAGCATCAACGGCTCCATTACGACGTTGCTCAAGAAGTCGCGCACCATTCGCAACGAAGCGAACAAGGCGGCGAAAGCCGCTGCCAAAGATAGCGTCAAACCAAGCGCAAAAGCCGGCGCGCGAACTGCCCAGCGAGCTGCGAGCGCGGGCGCCCGTTCCGCGCAGCGCGCCGAGAAGACGGCCGCGAGTTAACGCCGCTCATAGCAAGCAGGAACTGCAACGGCGCGCGCATCATTTACCTGGACAGAGGCTGCATTGCTCGCGGACGCCGCCGCGATCGTGCGATGCATATCCGGGTATCGCCGCAGCGCCATGCGCGAGCACTTTCCGCGCACGTGAAGGCGTTTGTCCCGACCCGCGTGAAGCGACCGTTACTCCGGGCGAGGAACGCGCGTTGCTGCAGTGATCGTCACCCTAACCTGCAAAGGAGGCACATCATGGTCATGCAAAGTCAGACGCAAGGCACGCAAGGCGCACGTATCGTCGGTAAAGGCAGCGCGACGGCAGAAGGCCCGGGCCCGGATGTGATGGCGGCCGATACGCTGGACGGCAACAGAGTGCTCAGCAGCGACGGCGAGGACATCGGCAAGATCAAAGACATCATGCTGGATGTGCGCTCGGGCCGCGTTGCGTACGCGGTGCTGTCGAGCGGCGGCTTCCTCGGCATCGGCGACAAGCTGCTCGCAATTCCATGGGGCGCGCTCACGCTGGACACCGAGCAGAAGTGCTTCGTGCTGGACATGACGGCGGAGCGCGTGAAAAGCGCCCCGGGTTTCGACAAGGATCACTGGCCGTCGATGGCGGATGAGACATGGGCCACGTCTGTTCACCAGTACTACGGCAGGGAGCCCTATTGGGGCCGCGACCAGTTCGATATGCGCGATGACGTAGGCGTGGGCGATATTCCGGCCGGTTCGTCGGATGCGCCCGAAGCCGGTGGAGTCAAGCTGTAATCGGCGAGCCGCGGCGAGTGCGTGAAGCAGTTTGCCGTTCGCAGTTCGCGCACCGTCCTCACTTGCGCCGGCACGCCGCCATCGCGGCGGCCGGCGCGTTTGACTTTCACCGCGTCGAATTCGACGACGCGGACTGGCCTGGATTATCGCGCGCAATCCTGCAAGCAGGGCCGCGCGGCAAAGACTGTAAAAGCAAAGACTCTAAAAGGAGGCGGCTCGAATGGCGGTCCGAAAAACCACCAGCAAATCGACCAGCAAGTCGCGGCGCTCGCCGGCACGCGGCAAATCGGGGCGGCCGCCGCGTCAGCGCCATGCGCAAGCGCATGCCGCTGAGCAGAAGAAAGCATCGCGCGCAGGCGGCAAGAGTTCGCGCAGGTGGTCGCATCATGTGATGGAAACGAGCGACGCGATGGACCTCGAACACGACATCTTCAAGACAGGCAACGCCGAGGAGATTGCGAAATCGCTGAAGCAGTCGTCGACAAAAAGCAGCCGCCGCAAAGGCACGCCGTTTCAATCGGCGATGTCGATGCTTAATTTCTACATCAACCGGGCAGGCAAGAACCTGCCGAAAACCCGCCGCGCAACGCTGGAGCAAGCCAAGCGCAAACTGCGCGAAGCATTCGGGCGCGCGCCCTGACATTCATGCGCTGTCGCGCGTTGACTGTCGCGACGTGATGCACCCGGGCGCTCGTCCCATTACCCCGGCCGGTCATGCGCCGTTCGCATGTCGGCCCTAACCGGATGCTCATGCACGAAACTTTGTGGTTCCTCATCGTCGGCGCCGTGCTCGTTTTCATGGGCGTGGCCGCGACAACCCTCCGCCGCCTGCCCGTCAGCGCGGCCATGTTCTATGTTGCGCTCGGCTACGCGCTCGGGCCGCCCGGCTTCGACCTGCTGCATCTCGACATGGTCGCCGACGCGCATCTGCTGCGCACCGTCACCGAAATCGCGCTGCTGGTGTCGTTGTTCGCCATTGGACTGCGCTTGCGCGTGGGCGTGCTCGACCGACTGTGGATGGTGCCGCTGCGCCTCGGCTTCCTCGCGATGCTGGCGACCGTGCCGCTCCTCACCCTCTTCTGCGTCTACGTGCTGAATCTGGGCTGGGGGCCGGCCATTCTGCTGGCCGCTATTCTCGCGCCGACCGACCCGGTGCTGGCCCACGACGTGCAGGTGCACGACCCCGGCGACCACGATCTGCTGCGCTTCGCGCTTTCCGGCGAAGGCGGCCTGAACGACGGCATAGCGTTGCCGTTTGCGATGGTGGGTCTCGCCATCTGCGCAGTGCAAGGAGCCGACGCTGGCGACGTTCTGAATCTGGAGTTTGCCGGCAGTGTCGTGTGGGGTGTATTGGGCGCACTAGCGATAGGCGGTGTACTCGGCTGGGTCACGACGCACGCGGTGGCGTGGCTGCGCACGCGCCATGCACACGCGCTCGGCCTGGAAGGCTTCTTCGCGCTCGGGCTGATCGGCTTGTCGTTCGGCGCCGCGCAGTTTGCCCAGACTTATGGCTTTCTCGCCGTGTTCGCGGCTGGCGTGTCGATGCGTCGCGTCGAATATGGGGCGAGCGGCGGAGCCTCGCCTCGCGAGACGATCGGCACCGTCGATTCGAAAAATGTCGAAGCCACTGCGTCCGATCCCGAGAAAGCCCACGCGTTCATGACCGAGTCCGTATTGGGATTCACGATCGAACTCGAACGCATTGCCGAGGTCGTCATCATGGCCATGGTCGGCAACGTGCTCGCGACGCTGAGCGTGCCGCTTTTCACATGGCAGGCGTTTGCGCTTATCGTCGCGCTGTTCGTTTTCGTGCGCCCCGCGTCCGTCGAGTTGTCGTTGCTCGGCTCCGACGCCATGCCGACGCAAAGGCGCCTGATGAGCTGGTTCGGCATCCGCGGCGTGGGCTCCTTCTACTATCTGGCTTATTCGCTGGAACACGGCCCGGCCGCGTCTATCACGCCGCTCGTGCCGCTCGCGCTTGCCGTGGTCACGGCTTCGGTGGTCATCCACGGGGTATCGGCGACGCCGCTCATGAACCGCTATCGGCGCCTGCGTCATAGCGAAAGCTAGAATACGGAGCCCGTTCGCTGCGCTTGCAGCATTTGCAGCGTCCGGCTCCCTTGCAGCTTTCGCAGCTTCTGAACCCCGCGATTCAATGACTCCTCACGACGATCCAGCACAAACGACGCGCGCAAGCGCCGCCGAATCGCTTTTCGCGTTCCTCAAATCGCTGCCGTTCGCGGAGCGGCTCACCGAAGGCAGCCTGATGGCGTTCCAGGCCGTGGCGGGCGCGAGCCTCGCGTTCGAAATCGGCCAGGCGCTGCATACCGAGCAGGCATTCTGGGCGGCGATCACCGCCATTGCAGTGAGCCAGCACAGCTATGTCGACACCCGCAAGCTGTCGCGCGACCAGTTCATCGGCGCGATGGTCGGCGGCTTATGCGGCCTTGCCGGCGCAACGCTCGGCCACGGCTATTTCGCGGCCTACGCGGCGACGGTGGCAGTGGCCATCGTGCTGTGCTGGATCGTGAACGTCGGCAGCGCGGCGCGGCTCGGCGGGATCACGGCTACCATCATGCTGCTGGTACCGGGCATTGGCCCGGCGTGGGACAAAGCCTTGTTGCGCCTCGGCGAAGTCACGCTCGGCACGGTGTGCGCGCTGCTGGTCGCGTGGCTGATGGCGCGTGCGGAGAAGCGCTGGTTCAGCACGCCCGGCAAGGCGCGCTGAGCGGCATCGCCGGTTTATGAGGACACGTCCAACGCGCTTTGCTGTGGATGGCGCCGGTAGCGTCCCGGCGTTACGCCGACGCTTTGCTGAAACGCCTTGCCGAACGCGGCTTCAGACTGATAACCCACCGCTTCGCCGATTTCCGCCGCGCTGCGCTGCGTGCGGCGCAGCAGGTCGCAAGCGATCGTCATGCGAATCTGCGTGAGGAAATCCATCACGGTCATACCGGCGCGTTCGTTGAAGCGCCGTGCGTAAGTGGCGCGCGACATCGCGGCAAGCTCGCCCAGTTCCGCAATGGTCCACGCGCGCTGCGGCGCGCTCAACATGCCTTGCACTGACGCCGATAGACGCGGGTCGGCCAGCAGCGACAGCATGCCGGGCGTCGAATCGGCCTGCTCGCCGTGTACGCGTAACGCCATGCCGAAGAGCGCCTGACTCAGCGCTGTGACGATGGCGAGCGCACCGGGCCGGCGTTGGCCCGCCTCGTCGCGCATCAGCCCGATCACCGTCTGCAATGGGGCGAGCGTGCGGACGCCGCCGAGCGACACATGGAACGGATCGGGCAGCGCATTCAGCAGCAACGCTGACGAACCCGGCGTGTACGCGAAGCGGCCGCAGAGCAGGTCGAGATCGGCGGCGTTCGCCGTGACGTGCTCTGGGCCGCCGTGGGCAGCGTCCGTGTGCGCGCCGGTCAGGACATCAGCGTCGGCTTCTTCGCCGCTCACGGACTTGCCGCCCAGACCTTCGCGCTCTGCAGCCTTGTCAATGCCGCGGCCGTCGTTTCGCTTGACCGGCAGCAGGCCGTCGTGACTCATGACCAGCGGCGCGCTGACGGCGCTCAACTCGACATCTCTCACGCGATGTGCCGCGCCGCGTGGAAACAGCATGAAATCGCCGGTCTGCAGGCGCACCTGCGCGCCGTCCGCCATCTCGATCACGCACGACCCTGCCAGCACCAGATGGAACGGCGCAATGCCCGGCTCCATAGGCGCATGGTCGACGTCGAACGCGCCGGTGAGCAGGCATCGCAAATCCAGACTGGCCTGCGGCCGCGCAAGGTCGAGTAACCGGCTGAGCGTATCCATGAGACGTCCGCGCTAAATGTTGAGCCAGTCGAGTATTCAGGATGTCGCCGTCCCGCGCAATACTTTGTCCATGGCGCCGGCAACCGCCGACGTCCCACAGACGAAGGAGCATTGCCATGTTGAACTGGACCGAATACCGCAAGCAGTTGTTTGGCCGCATCGGCGAAATCGGCAAGCTGTCGCCGGACACCGTCAAGGGCTATCAGACGCTATCCAACGCCGGTCAGAAGAACGACCTGCTGGGCGCGAAGACGCGCGAACTGATCTCGCTCGCGGTGGCCGTGAGTTTGCGCTGTGAGGGCTGTATCACGGTGCATACGGCCGAAGCGCTGAAGCAGGGCGCCACCCGCGAGGAAATAGCCGAGGCGCTCGGCGTAGCGGTCGCGATGAACGCCGGCGCGACGATGGTCTACTCGGCCCGCACGATGGACGCGGTCGCGGCGTATTCCGCCGAAGCATCGGCTTAAAGCGCCGGGCGTCTCCGGTCGCCTCAGACCACCAGCCGGCGCGCCTCCTCGAGCTGTTTGCGGCGCGCTTCGCCCTGGCGCGCCAGCATCCAGCCGGGATACTCGGCAGGCAGCGCGCTCACCTGATCGAGCCTTGCGAGCTCGTCCGCGGTGAGCGCGACGCCGGTCGCCGCGATGTTGTCGTCCAGTTGCTCGACCTTCTTCGCGCCGACGATCACCGACGTCACCACCCGTTGATGCAGAAGCCACGCAAGGGCGATCTGCGCGACCGACACGCGTTTGGCCTCGGCAATCTCGCGCATTGCGTCGATGCAGTCGTACGCACGATCGCGGTTGACCGGCGGAAAGTCGAATGTCGTGCGGCGGCTACCCGCTTCGCCCTGCTGCTCACGCCCGTATTTGCCGCTCAGCAGCCCACCCGCGAGCGGACTCCACACCATCAGCCCGAGCCCTTCGCTTTGCAGCATCGGCACGAGTTCGCGCTCCAGGTCGCGGCCCGCCACCGTGTAGTACGCCTGCAGCGTTTCGAAGCGCGCGGTTCCCAAACGCTCCGCAATGCCGAGCGCCTTGACGATTTGCCACGCCGCCCAGTTCGACACGCCGACATAGCGCACGTGACCGTGCTGCACGAGCGTGTCGAGCGCGCGCACGGTTTCTTCGATCGGCGTGGCCGGGTCGAAACCGTGGATCTGATACAGGTCGACGTGATCGAGCTGCAGGCGCTTCAAACTGGCCTTCATTCCGTCGATGATGTGGTAACGCGACGCGCCGCGCGCGTTCGGAAACTCGCCGGTCGGGCCGAAAACCTTGGTCGCCACCACGACCTTGTCGCGCGGCACCTTGAGGTTTTTCAGCGCCTGCCCGGTGATCTGCTCGGACAGACCTTCGGCGTAGACGTCGGCCGTGTCGATGAAATTGATGCCCGCATCGAGCGCCCGGCCGACGAGCCGCTCCGCATCGGCCTGCTGCAAATCGCCGATCTGCTTCCACATGCCTTCGCCGCCGCCGAAGGTCATTGTGCCCAGACAAAGTTCTGAAACAAAAACCCCGGTACGGCCAAGCTGGTTGTATCGCATTGTCGAAACTCCATCGTGGATGAGTGCACAGGTGAGCCGTAAAGGGTACTGCAATTGGCGCCGTCGAGCAGGCGGGGGCTGCCGTCGCTTTCGGAACGCCGACACCCACCGGCGACCGCTGCCCGGCCATTTGGCAAACGGCGCCCAAACCTGCCAGACTGGCCCCTGATTCCGCGACTTCGATTCGCCCCGGCAACGGGTCCGGGCAATGCCGTCGTCTGGATATCGGGCGTCGCGTCCCCATCTAACCACGCATGACCCTAGTGACCACCTCAGTGAGCACCTCAGTGAGCACTACGACCGCAAATCCAACCACCGCACCCACCGCAGCCGACTCGCTTCGCGCGCTCCCGGCCTCGCTGGCGGAGCGCGCCGCCGCGCACGACGCGCTCGCGGGCTTTCATCCGGCGGTTGCAGGCTGGTTCCTGAAGTCCTTCCCCGCGCCGACCGACGCGCAGGCCGCTGCCTGGCCGCAGATTCGCCAGGGCCGCTCGACCCTGGTCGCCGCGCCCACGGGCTCCGGCAAGACGCTCACGGCCTTCTTGTCCGCACTCGACGATCTGGTCCAGCAAGGTCTCGCGAACAACGGCGCGTTACCCGACGAAACGCTGGTGGTCTACGTCTCACCGCTCAAAGCGTTGTCCAACGACATTCGCCTGAATCTGCAAGTGCCGCTACAGGGCATTGCCGCCGAACTCGACGCGCGCGGCCTGCCGCCGCTCGACATCCGCACCGCCGTGCGCACCGGCGACACCACGCAGCAGGAACGCAACGCGCTCAAAAAGCGCGCACCGCATATCCTCGTCAGCACGCCGGAATCGCTTTACGTGCTGCTCGGGTCCGACTCCGGCCGGCGCATGCTGTGCACGGTGCGCACCGTGATCGTCGACGAAATTCATGCGCTCGCCGGCAGCAAGCGCGGCAGCCACCTCGCGCTCAGTCTCGAACGGCTCGACGCGCTGTGCGGGCGACGCCTGCCGCGCATCGGCCTGTCCGCGACGCAAAAGCCGGTGAGCGCAGTAGCACGATTTCTCGTAGGCGGCGCGCCGGTCGACAGCGACATACCCGCCGACTGCGCGATCATCGACGTGGGCCACATCCGCGAACGCGACCTGGCGCTGGAAATTCCGCCGGTGCCGCTCGAAGCGGTGATGCCGAACGAAGTCTGGGAACGTGTCTACGACCGCCTCGCGGAACTCGTCGCGCTGCACAGCACGACGCTGATCTTCGTGAACACGCGGCGCATGGCCGAGCGCGCCGCGCGTCATCTGACCGAGCGGCTCGGCAAGGACGCGGTCGCCGCGCATCACGGCAGTCTCGCCAAAGAGCATCGCTTCGACGCCGAGCAGCGGCTCAAGCGCGGTGAACTACGGGTGCTGATCGCGACCGCTTCGCTCGAACTGGGTATCGATATCGGCGACGTCGATCTGGTCTGCCAGATGGGTTCGCCGCGCGCAATCGCGCCGTTCCTGCAACGCGTGGGGCGCTCGGGCCACCATGTCGGCGGCATGCCGAAAGGCAGACTCTTCCCCACTTCGCGCGACGATCTGATCGAATGCGCGGCGCTGCTCGATTGCGTGCGGCGCGGCGAGCTCGACGCGCTGCGCATTCCGCGTGCGCCGCTCGATGTACTCGCGCAACAGATCGTCGCCGAAGTATCGAGCACCGAATGGAGCGAGGATGCGCTATTCGACCTGATACGCCGCGCCGCGCCGTATGCGGAACTCGCGCGCGAGCAATACGACGCAGTGTTGCGCATGCTTGCCGAGGGCTACACGAGCCGCAACGGACCGCGTGCCGCGTACATTCATCGCGACGTGGTCAGCGGCACGCTGCGCGGCCGGCGCGGCGGCAAGCTCGTGGCGGTCACCTCGGGCGGCACGATTCCCGAGAACGCCGACTATGCGGTGGTGCTGGAACCGCAGGCGGTCAATATCGGCACGGTCAACGAAGACTTCGCAGTCGAAAGTCTCGCGGGCGACGTGTTCCAGCTCGGCAACGCGTCGTACCGGATTCTGCGCATCGAAAGCGGCCGCGTGCGTGTCGAAGACGCACAAGGGCAGCCGCCCAACATCCCGTTCTGGCTTGGCGAAGCGCCTGGCCGCAGCGACGAACTGTCGTTCGGCGTCGCGCGCCTGCGCGAGCAGATCGCGCGTCTGCTCGCATCCGGCGACGACGCAACGACGCCGCTCGACAACGCACAGGCGAGCGACACCGCTTCGAAGGCGACGGCTTCGGAATACGTACCGGACGCAACCGCTGAAGCACCGAATCCCATGCCCGCGCGGCTCGAACGCGCGATCGACTGGCTCATCGCCGAACTTGGTCTGGACGAAGCGGCCGCACGCCAGATCGTCGACTATCTCGCGCGGGCGCGCGCCGCCCTCGGCGTTCTGCCGACGCAAGACACGCTGGTGATGGAGCGTTTTTTCGACGAATCGGGCGGCACGCAGCTCGTCGTTCATGCGCCGTTCGGCAGCCGCGTGAATCGCGCGTGGGGCCTCGCGCTGCGCAAGCGCTTTTGCCGCCAGTTCAATTTCGAACTGCAAGCCGCGGCCACCGAGGACGCGATCGTGCTGTCCCTGACCGGCAGCCATTCGTTCGTGCTCGATGAAGTGTGGCGCTACCTCCATTCGAATAGTGCCGAGCGTCTGCTGATTCAGGCCTTGCTCGACGCGCCGCTCTTCGGCGTGCGCTGGCGCTGGAACGCGACCACCGCGCTCGGTTTGCCGCGCTACACCGGCGGCCGCAAAACGGCGCCGCAATTGCAGCGCATGCGCAGCGAAGATCTGCTGACGAGCGTCTTTCCCGAACAGGCCGCGTGTCTGGAGAACGTGGTCGGCGAGCGCGAACTGCCGCATCATCCGTTAGTCGATCAGACTGTTGACGACTGCCTGCACGACGCAATGGACAGCGAGCGCTGGCTCGCACTGCTGCGCCGTATGGAAAACGGCGACGTGCGGCTTGTTGCACGCGATCTGCCGGCGCCCTCGCCGCTTGCCGCCGAAATACTCAACGCAAAACCCTACGCGTATCTCGACGACGCCCCCATCGAGGAGCGCCGCACGCAGGCCGTGCTCAATCGCCGCTGGACCGATCCGGCGAGCGCCGACGACCTCGGCGCGCTCGACGCCGACGCGATCGCGAGCGTGCGCGACGAAGCATGGCCGCAGGCACGCAGCATCGACGAAATGCACGAAGCGCTGACAGGTCTCGCCTGCATTACCGAGGCCGAGGCGCAGCACAACGAGGGCTGGCCGGAATGGCTCGCGTCGCTCGCTCGATCGGGCCGAGCCACGCGCATCGAGATCGCCGCCGACGCGGCACTGTGGCTTCCTGCCGAACGGCTGACGTGTTTCGACGCGCTGTATCGCAGCCGGAACAGCGGCACTACGAACAGTGGCCCCCGCTTCACGCCGCCGCTCACCGCGCCGAAGGGTTACACCGACGAATGGAGCGCCGACGACGCGCTGCTCGACGTACTGCGCGCCCGGCTGACCGGTTTCGGCCCGCTGCCCGCCGACGCGATTGCAGATGCACTCAAGCTGCCGCGGACATCGGTCGAACAGGCGCTTGGCCGTCTCGAAGCGGAAGGCTATGTGATGCGTGGACGTTTCACGCCGAACACGTCGGAAGAGGAATGGTGTGAGCGCCACCTTCTTGCGCGCATTCACCGTTACACCGTCAAGCGATTGCGCCGCGAGATCGAGCCCGTGGAACGGCACGACTTCATGCGCTTTCTGTTCGAATGGCAGCATCTGACGCCGGACACGCGCAGCGAAGGACGCGACGCGCTCGCCGCCGTTCTGGAACAGATGGAAGGCTTCGAGGCTGCGGCAAGCGCCTGGGAAGAAGACATTCTGCCCGCGCGCGTAAAGGCCTATTCGAATACTTCGCTCGACGAACTGTGCCGCTCTGGCAAGATCGTCTGGACACGCTTGACGGAGCGCTCGCGCAGCGCGGCCGGCCCGGTGCGCAGCACGCCTATCGTGCTGCTGCCCCGCCCGCAGGTACGTACGTGGAGCGCGCTGATCGACGCCGAGCGGCAGCCGGAGCTATCGGCGCGTGCTCAATCTGTGTACGACGCGCTGTCGCAACACGGCGCGATGTTCTTCGATGAACTGCTGCACGAACTTCGCGTATTGCGGATCGAACTGGAGAGCGCGCTGGGAGAACTGGTGGCGGCCGGTCTCGTCAACTCCGACAGTTTCGCGGGACTGCGCGCGCTGCTCAAACCGGCAGCGAAGCGCAATGCGTATTCGGGCAGCCGGCGCGCAAGATCGAGTATGGGATTGGGCGCGCTGATCGGCGGAATGGACGACGCGGGACGCTGGGCGCTCGTCAACCGGCGCGCGTCTATCGCCACGAGCGAAGAAACCGCCGCGCAACCGGGCCGGCCGCAGCAGCAGCGGCGCCGTCAGTTGCCAGCCGAGACGCTCGAACATGTCGCGATGACGTTGCTGCGGCGCTACGGCGTCGTATTCTGGCGCGTGCTAGAACGCGAGGCCGACTGGCTGCCGCCATGGCGCGATCTGCTGCGCGTCTATCAGCGGCTTGAAGCGCGCGGCGTGATCCGCGGCGGGCGCTTCGTCAATGGACTCGCTGGCGAACAGTTCGCGTTGCCCGAAGCAATTCCGTTGCTTCGCGAGGTTCGGCGGCATGCGAACGATGGTGCTTTTGTATGCGTCGGCGGCACCGATCCGCTGAATCTGGTGGGCACGCTGCTGGTCGGAGAACGCGTTCCGGCCGTCGCCGGCAACCGTGTGCTGTACCGCGATGGCGTCGTCATCGCGACGCTCGCAGCAGGCGCGTTCTGGTTCGAACCGTCGGTCGAGGCGAGCCCGACAGAGCGCGAGCGCGCGCGCAGCTGGCTCACTCGCAGGTTCTGACGCGCGACACCTGTAAAGACTGCCTGGCGCAGCACCTTTACCCGCGCTTTTTTACCGACGCGCGCGGTTCGGCCAAACCACGAACCTTTCATGTTTATGGCCCGAATTTCAGCCGCTTCGCTACAATGGGCCGTCTTTAAGTATGATGAGACTGTCTGCCGTCATCCGCCATCAGGGCCGAAACGGCACACCGCCCGGGGATCCCATGAATGACGACCATCACGAGCAGGTGCTTTTTGCGCAGTTCGGCACAAGCAGCCCTTGCTGGCGTCTGTCGAGCGACAGCAACGCGCTCGAACTGACACCAGTCACTGGCGATATGCCAGCCAATGTTGCCATTCCGCTCAATCCTCAACAGGCATCGCAAATTCGTTGCCTCACTGGCATTACGTCTCACCTGGTTCTCGACGTGCGGCTCTTCGGCGAGCCTCTGCGTTTGCACCTCGTCGGCAGGAAGATCAACAGCGGCAGTTGGGCCGGCACCGCGTCGGCTTATGACGACACCGAATCTGTCGCGCGCGATCTGATGCATGGCTTGTCGTTCGCCGAGCAGGTCGTGTCCGAAGTGAATTCGGTTGTCGTAATCGTAGACCGGCACGGCCGGATCCAGCGCTTTAACCGGCTGGCCGAAGAACTCACGGGCGTCAAGGAAGAGAACATTGTCGGGCGCAACGTGTGGGCGCTTTTCATGTCATCGGAAGACGGCGCGGCGTCGAGCCAGAACATTGCGGGCTTCTTCAATCGCGGCGTGTCGTACGAAGTCGAACGGCGCATCAAGACACTGCACGGCGAACGGCTCTTTCTCTTTCGCAACAAGTTCGTTCAGAGCGGCAGCGGCGTAGACGAGCAGTACCTGATCTGCTCGGGCACGGACATCACCGAGGAACGCCTTGCGCAGGAGCGTCTCACGCAACTTGCCAACACGGATTCGCTCACGGGCCTGCCCAATCGCAACGCAATCCAGGACATGATCCGCACCGCGATCGAGGAGACGGCGCCGGGCGAATCGGTGGGCGTGCTTTTTCTCGATCTGGATAACTTCAAGAAGGTCAACGATCACTACGGCCACGTTTTCGGCGACCGTCTGATCCGCGACGTGTCGGCGGCGATCGGCATGTGCCTGAACGAAGGCGACACACTCGCGCGGCTCGGCGGCGACGAGTTCATCGTGCTCGCGGCAAAAGGCACGGCGCATGAACTGGAGGCGACCGCGCAGCGCATCCTCGAACGCATGCGCACCCCGTTCAGTCTCGGTCTCGTCGAAGTCTATACGGGCTGCTCGATCGGCATTGCGCGTTATCCGGAACACGGCGACAACCTGGAGTCGCTGATCCGCTCGGCCGATACGGCCATGTACGTCGCAAAAGACGAAGGCAAACGCACGCACCGTGTGTTTTCGCCTGAGATGAACCGCAAGGTCGCCGAGTACATGTGGCTCGACACGAACCTGCGGCGCGGCCTCGAAGATGGCCAGCTGACGCTGCACTATCAACCCAAGCTGCTGCTTTCAACCGGCGCGGTGCAGGGCGTGGAAGCGCTGGTGCGCTGGAATTCGCCGGAACGCGGGCAGATCATGCCTGCAGAGTTCATTCGTTATGCCGAAGAGTCCGGCCTGATCGGCGTGCTCGGCCGCTGGGTCATGCAAACGGCCGCGAAACAGGCGGCCAAATGGCAAGCGGACGGCTACAACCTGCGGATCGCGATCAATGTGTCGGCGCGGCAACTGGTGGATACGGCGGTAGTACGCCACTTCACCGAAGCGCTTCAGCAGGCGAAGCTCGAACCATGTCTCGTCGACGTGGAACTCACGGAAAGCTGCCTGATCGAGGACGAAGCCGCGGCCATCGACCTGATCAAGCAGTTCCGTCAACTGGGCGCGCAAGTACATCTGGACGACTTCGGCACCGGCTATTCGTCGCTATCGCAGTTGGGCCGCATTCCGCTCGACGTAATCAAGCTCGATCGCAGCTTCGTGCGTTCAATCAACGCCGACACCAAAGCGCAGGCACTCGTCCGCTCAATGGTGGTGGTTGCACAGGAACTCGATTTCAAGGTCGTCGCCGAGGGAATCGAAACCGAGTCCGAAGAGACTTTCATGAAAGGGCTGGGCGTCGAATACGTGCAGGGCTACTTGTACGCTCACCCAATGCCGGCCGCGGACTTCGAGCGCTGGTTGCAGGACAGGCAGAAGCTCAGGCTGATCGCCTGAGCTTGCGGCCTGAGCGTCGCAACGGGCGCACTTCGGCCGCGGGTGGATTGAGTCAGCCGAAATTGGCCGCGCTGGCAGCCGTCTGCCGCAAGTTGGCCGTGCGACGGTTTTGCAGCGTCACAAGCCGCTCCATGAAGGCCAGGTCCTTCTCTTCGATCATGAAGGCGGCGTCCACCCAATCTTCGGTGATTTCCATCAATTCGGCCCGCGGCAATTGCAGCACGCGCTGACGCGCCCGCAACATCGCGCGGATGCCGTTCATCTTCGGCTTGAGCGTGTCGATGAACGTGCGGGTGGCGACATACGCGTCGCCCGGTTCGAACAACTGGTCGACGAGCCCCTTCTCCCGATGCCACTCCGCCGTATGCGGTTCGCCCACGCCGATCAGTTCCTCGGCGAGACGCATGCCGGCCTTGCGCGCGACGAGCGAATAGCCGCCCATGCCGGGGAACAGATTGAACGCGATCTCGGGAAAGCCCATGCGCGCGTCCGATTGCGCGAGCAGGAAGTGGTGTGCAAGCGCGGCCTCGAAGCCGCCGCCTAGCGCCGTGCCCTCGACCATCGCAATGGAGATCGCGCCGGTATCGAAGCCGCGCGCCGCCGCGTGCACGCAATCGACGCACGCACGTGCGTATGCCATCAGCGCCTGACGCTTGCCCGAGCGAATTGCATCGGCGAAGAAATCCAGGTCGCCGCCCACGTTGTAGATGTTGGGGATCAGCGAGCCCGTCACCCAGAAGTCGATGGGCAAGCCGGACTCCCGCGCGGCCTGCGCAAGCCCGAGAATGTCGTGGACCAGATCCAGATTGAAACACGGACGCGGCTGCGCGCGCAGCATCATCCACATGACATTGCGGCCTTCTTCGTAGTAAGCCGAAACTTGCGACAGATTGCCGGCTTCGAGGAACGGGCGGCAGGCGTGGTGGTTATGCAGATTCATTTTGAACGGTCCTTTAGGGTTAAACACTGATATTGCAATGCGAGCCTAAAGCAGACCGGATTCGGATGGGAGCGGGATAACCAACAGATCAATGCAACGAAATCTCGAAGCCTTGCGCGACGGGCGTCACAGCGGCACGTGAAAGCCGCCCGGCGTGCGCCGCACCGCAAACGCTTGCGCGGCGAAGATGCGCGACATTGCCCGACATTGAGTGCAGGCGCGCAATGCAATCAGCGGACGAGCGAAGCCGGAATTCGCCTGCGAATTCGAAAGGAAAAGCAAGACACGCCGATTAGGCGACGCAGTCGAAAATGCCGCTTGCGAATATTTTTTTATTCGTGGTCCAACAGACGGAATATCTATATTGCATAAGCGGCAATTTGCCCATTATCCAGGCAATGCTATTTGAGCATCGCCGACCAGCGCGCGACCTCGTCGGCGTGCATGCCTACCGCGAGCGCGGCCGTGCAGATTTGCGTCCATGTGGCGGCATCGACGGGAATGCCTTGGGCTTCGCGCTCCGCGCGCGTCACGCGCTCCGGCTCGCCAGGCTCATAGATATGATCGACGCCCGCAGCGAGCGGTGAGGCTTTCACCCACGCGATGAACGCGTCGGCTTCTGCTTGCGCATCAGGGGCGTCGAACGCCGCCGGGTCGATGATGACCGACAGCATGCAATTAATGATTGCGTTGGTGGTGCCGAGCGTGTCCGCGTGCGTGGTGAAGCCGCCCGCCAGCGCGCCGCTGAATATCTCGCACATCGCGGCAAGCCCGAAACCCTTATGGCCGCCGAACGGCGTCAGCGAACCGAACGGCTCCTCGTGCATGACTTTGGGATCGGCCGTCGGCACACCTTCATGGTCGATCAACGCGCCCGGCGGCACCTGCTTGCCCTGGTTGTAAGCGACGCGCGTCTTGCCGTAAGCAACCGTGCTCGTCGCGAAGTCGAGCACGAGCGGCGGCTTGCCGGGTCGCGGATAAGCCGCGCAAAACGGGTTGGTGCCGATGCGACGGTCGGCGCCGCCAAACGGTGCAACGAGCGGGTCGCCCGCCACATTGACGAAATGGAACGACACGAGCCCCGCTCGCGCGCATTGCTCGGCCCAATGACCAATGCGGCCAATATGATGCGCATCGCGCAGCCCGACGGCGCAGATGCCGATGCGCTGGGCTCGCGCGATGCCCTCTTCCATCGCCTCGAACGCGACTACCTGGCCGAAGCCTTTGCGGCCTTCGACCGTGAGGACGGCACCCGCGTCTTTTACAACGTCGGCATGCAGGTTCAGTTGCAGTTGCCCGTCGGCAAGCGACGCCACGTAGCGCGGAATCATGCCGACGCCGTGCGAATCGTGCCCGGTCAGGTTCGCCGCCACCAGATGATCCGCGACCAGTTCTGCTTCGCGTGGCGCGCTGCCCGCCTGCTCCCAGATCGCCCGGACGAAGGCGTGTAGTTGATCGGCCGCAATGCGGGGCGTGGTGGATCCAGCCAACTCTTTGTCGGTCATTCGGATCGGGGCGTTAGTTAGTTAGTAATGGCAACGCAATAAAGGCAACGCAATAATGGCACCGCAAGCGGAACGGGAGCCTCAACAGGCCGGCAAAAAAACGCTCAGGGCGCGGCGGCGATCACCTGCGCAACCGCGGCCGTGAGCTTCTTGCCGTACGGCACGTGCAAGAACTCGTTTGGCCCGTGCGCATTCGACTTCGGTCCGAGCACGCCGCATACCATGAACTGCGACTTCGGAAAGCCTGCCTTCAGCACGTTCATCAGCGGGATGGTGCCGCCCTGCCCCATGTACGCGACGTCGGCGCCGTAATGTTCGCGCGATGCATTGTTGAGCGCGGTTGCGAGCCAAGGCGCAAGATCGGGCGCGCTCCAGCCGCTCGCCGCTCCGGCGTCCGGCTTGAATGTCACCTTCGCGTTGTACGGCGGGTCGAGTTCCAGCAGCGCCTTGAGTTCCGCAACGGCCTTTTCCGCTTCGATCAGCGGCGGCAGACGCAGCGACAGCTTGAACGCGGTGCGCGGGCGCAGCACGTTGCCGGCGTCGGCGAGTGCGGGCAAGCCGGCGGCCCCTGTCACCGACAATGACGGACGCCACGTCGAGTTGAGCAACGCCTCCTTCGGATCGGTCGTGGTGGGCAGCACCTGACGGCCGTCCTGGCCGCATGCCCACGGCAGCTTCTTCCACACGTCGTCGCCGAGAATTGCCGCGGTGGCTTCGGCTTCGCGGAGACGGTCGGCGGGAATCGGGCTGTGAAAGCCCTTGGGCAGCAGCGTTCCGTTGGCGGAGTCTTCCAGACGGTCGAACAACTGCCGCATGATGCGAAAGCTCGACGGCGCGATACCGCCGTAGCCGCCCGAGTGAATGCCTTCGTCCAGCACCTGCACTTCCAGGTCGCCGGCGACGAGTCCGCGCAACGACGTGGTGAGCCACAACTGATCGTAATTGCCCGCTCCGGAATCGAGGCAGACGACGAGGCCGACATTGCCGAGCCGTTCGCGCAATGCGTCCACGTAAGGCAGCAGATCGTAACTGCCCGACTCTTCGCAGGTTTCGATCAGCCCGACGCAACGCGGCCGCTCGATACCTTGCGCGTCCAACGCGGCGAGCGCGGTGATGCTCGCGTAGATCGCATAGCCGTCGTCGGCGCCGCCGCGGCCGTAGAGCTTGTCGTTTTCGAGCTTCGGCGTCCACGGGCCGAGGTCCTTGCGCCAGCCGTCGAATTCCGGCTGCTTGTCGAGGTGGCCGTACAGCACGATGGTTTCATCGCTACCTGAACGTGTTGCCGGCGTCTCGAAGAAAATCACCGGCGTGCGGCCCGGCAGCCGGACGATCTCGAGTTTCAACCCGCGTACCGGCTGCTGCTCGACCCATTGTGCGGCGTCGGTAATCACGCGTTCCAGGTAACCGTGCTTGACCCACTCGGGATCGAATGCCGGGCTCTTGGCCGGCACCGCAATGTAGTCGGTCAGCGCAGGCACGATCTCGTCGTTCCATTTGCGGTCCACGAATTCGCGGAGCGTGTCGGGGTTCAGGCGTTCAGCCTGCTGGGTCGTATCGTCGGAGATCATGATGGCGGTCCGTAACAGGGTTCGGTTTCGTTCGAGCGAAACGAACATGATAGTCCTGATGCCCGCGGTGCTGAAGTCCTCGTCGCACGTCGGTGTGCGGGGGGCGTGCAGTAGTGCGTGCCGTGGGGTGTGCTGTCGGACTGCTGGACGGCGGCGTGCATGACTGGCGTCTGCATCGCGAGGCTTTCATTCAGGCTGCACGCGTCAGACAATCGCGCGACAATTAGTGAATGAACTGCGGGTGAATGAACCGCGCGTGCAGGCCCGCTCGGTAAGCGCAGCATTGACCTTGGCCACCGCGAGGCGGACCTTCTTCCAGGAGGCGACATATGAATGACACGGCCGTCGTTCAGATCATCGCCGTGATGATCGCGCTGGCGCTGTATTTCCTGCCGGCGATTCTGGCCGACCGGCGCAAACGCGTCGACGTGCTGACGCTCGCGCTATTCAACGCGTGCCTTGGGTGGACCGTTCTTGGATGGCTGCTCGCGCTTTACTGGTCGTTGCAGCCGAACCCGCCGGAGAACCTTGCGGGCGACGTGGAGGAACAGCGCAAGGTGGTGCGCATGCGCGCATTTTCGTCCGCGCTGTTGCTGCGCGTGCAACGGCGCAGCACGACGCGGGATGGTTCGCAGGATTAAGCCCGGGAAAGCGGCAGTAGGAGCGGAAGCAGAAACCGCAGCCGTTATGCCGCGCGGCCTATCCGGTTCCACTGCACGGAGCCCGCCGGAATGGAACGCGGCTCGGCGCGCACGCTGGAGGGCGCGAATACTTCGCGGCGCAGTTCGCCGTGGTCGTCGAACCACTCGCAGATCAGCCAGTCGCCGGGATTGAGCGCCACCGGGCCCGCATACGTAACAGTCATGCGCGGGCCGCCGTCTTTCAACGTGACCACGTCGCCGATTGAGAACCGGGCGGGAGGCGGTGTAAGCGTGTCAATGGTAGCGGTCAGCATATCAATCCTCTACGGAACCGTTAGCAGTATTCAAGTCATTGCGCCGTCTATCGACTAAGACCTATTGAGGGATACCTCTAAACGCGTTCAGATTAACAATCGAAATTAAATACGGCAAGTGCTTTTTATTGATACCGATTTCATAAAACCCGGAAAGACAATTTGACGCACTGCAATGCCGGGTTAAACCGGAGCGACCTCCGCGCCGCGCCCCAGCCTTGACGGTGCGGCAACGCACAGACCGCAAGACTTACTGCTCCAGCGCTGGCGTCGAGTAGAAAATGCATGGCCGAAAATGCTTCATTACTGAAACAATTTTGAATGTCGGGAGGTAGCCTTCCATTTGCCCCGCGGCGCCGAATTACCTGTGAACTACTCAATCACCGGTAAATGCAATCGTAATTAAAATGAATTCCGTGTGAAAAGCATAATGATTTTCCCGGAGACACAGCTATGAAAACGATTACCTGCGCGACAATTTTCAAGCGGCTGCGGCGGCCCGCCGCAACGCGAGTTGCTGATGCCGCACGAGCAGCACGCTCAAGCCGATGCAGACGAACATCAGCACGGCATTGATCGCGAGACTCAGCTGGAACGCGTGGGCGTAGCGGACAGGCGCCGCCTCGGCCCCGACTGCTCCCAGCGCGCCGAAGAACGCGCCGCTGATAGCGGCCGTGCCGAACGCCGAGCCGATCTGCAATGTCGACGAGATTACGCCCGACGCGAGCCCTGCTTTTTCGGGGGCGACCTCCAGCAGCACGATGCGCATGATCGACGGCAGCAGCAAACCCTGACCGACTCCCGCGCATACCAGGCCCGCGTAGAACGGCAGGTCCGGCGCGGCGGCCGCGGCTGCGGCGAAGCCGATCAGATGACGGACGTAGTAGATATCCCTTGCCTGTCGGTAGTCGGTGCGAAGATGCCCTGCCATGGAGAAGACTTAGTGCAATCGACCCGATTTCCGAAAATTGATCACTTGTCGGATGCCCCGAGTTGCTGCAGACAATGCTTGTGACGGTAGCCCACAAATAGATCGTCTTGTTTTTCTACCTTGCGAGGACGGCACGCGAGACAGCCCAACAAACCCCAGCTAGTGCACGAGCCTATGACCAGCGTTCGACACAGAGTTCACTAGTCGACGGCGCGAATCATCGAGTGGTGCCAGCGACAAAACATCCTGCAACTCTTCCCTCCAGAGATCACTGTCATTCATTTGCACGGCCGCCAACGCCAGCTTATATGTCGAAGTCGGATCGATCGGGTTGAGTCTGCGCGCATGAGAAAAGCTGTCGACGGCTTCGCGCCATGCACCAGACGAGAGATGGGCGCTTCCTAATGCAATCCACGCGGCAGGATCCCCCGGCGCCAGGCGGGTCGCTCGGCTCGCGTACTCCAGAGCTTCAGAAGGAGCGCCCAGGCTCGAGAGACAGTTGCTGCTGTTTATAAGTGCGCCTGGCACATCTCTCTGTGCAAGTTGTTGATACAGCGGAAGTGCTTCCGCTCGGCGCCCGAGTTTTTCCAGGCAGATGGCCTCATTGAAGACGGTGCCATCGTCTTCCACATGGGTCAGGAAAGCGTCGTACGCACGGACCGCTCCTTCGTAATGGCCAAGTTGCATCAACGTGTTGCCCTGTTCACGCAGATGCTCACACTCGACCTTCAGCGGTCGGCGACCGTCGCGTTTCATGGTCTGCATAGAATGTGATCTGTACCTTTTCAGCACCACCAATGCAAAGACGGCCATGCACATTATCGAATTACCGACGTTCATCCAAACCATCTCATTGGGTTGGCCTCCACTGACTTCAAGAAGCATGAGCGCAAAGGTAAGGTTACTTAGAAACCAGATTCCCCACGAAACGAGGCTGTAGCTGCGGACGTCAGCGTCTTGCGCTATCACTTTCCTGATGGTTGGAAGGTAGGCGAAAAATCTCGCCCCGTTCCAGAACAGGAACATCGCGGAGATCCAGTGACTAAGATTCCAGTGACTAAGAAAGTAGGACATGTGGTTCCCCCAAGGCAGCCGCGACAGGTTGTCAGGGCGCGCCGGCTTTGTCGTCTGCATGCGCCGGAGGGGGGGCGTAGGCGGGGGCGAGTGCGCAGTACAGGTCGGGCAGACACTGCGCAAATGCCGGATCGTTCGCAGTCCTCGCGCTCCTCGACGGGAGCCGGATCAATGGCGGTGCACGATATACGCTAATCACTGTCGGCCGAGCTGCGGTGACATCGATGGAGTCTTCTACCGACATCGCCTCCGTACCCGCATGGACCCACCTTGTCCCGCAAGCCACGACAAGCCCCAAGGACATAGCAACCAGCTTGTTTGCGTTTGGCTTCATTGCCGATCTCCTGACTTTTGCGTAGTGCCGCTGTCAAAGCGGCCCACGGTCAGAGTTTCGGTCAGCATGGCCTTCCGATAGCCTTCTGCTCGCTCACGCGGTATCCGAAGCCGGCGCCTCTATCGGGTACGGATCGACTGATAGAGGCCTTGAGTCGGCGCAGAGGGCTCGATGCCCAGTGTGACCGACAAGATCTGTCGGCAATGACGGTATGCATCGAGAGCTTCAGCGATGCGGCCCTGCTCACTGAGCGAGAAAATCAACAAACGATGAAATTCCTCGTTAAGCGGGTCGTTCTCAACAGCCCGTCGGGCAAGGCTTGTCAGGGCCGGCCAGTTGCGAAGGCGCTTGAGTTCAAGCCCGACGCTAGCAATCGTGCGAGTAAATTGGCTTTGCAGGCGTGCGCGGGCGACGATGGCCCACTGGGTCTCCTCGCCGTGCAGAAAGTGACCCGAATAGAGGAGCAGGAGTTCGTCGGCCAGTTGCGCCCATTCAACTGCATCGGCATTGAGTAAAGCAGCTTGTTCGACCTGGTGACAAAGGCGCTCGAAGTTCCACGTATCGACGCGAAATTGTTTTGGGTCGAGGGTGACGCAACCATCCTGCATGACAAGGGCATCGTCGCGGCCCACTAGCTTGCGCAGCCGATGCAACGCGAGTTCGAACGCGTTCTGTCCCGCGTCGCCGTCGAGATCGGGCCACAACTGGTCGATCAGCGTGACTTTGCGAGCGTGTCGGCCGGGATGGGCGATGATGGCCTCAAGCAATTCCAGCGGCTTGCGCTGTGGCTTACCACTGAAGCGCAGAGGCTCATCGTCGACGAACACCGCCAGCCCTCCAAACGTGTTGACACGAACGGCCCAGGGCCAGGGGTCAACATCCGGCGATTCGGGCAGCAGCCGTTCCCCCTTGATAATTGCGCGAACGTATTCGCATTCGATGCCGTTCTTCAGCGCGAACGCGAGCAGGCGTTGCATTGCTTCAGGGCGTGCCCACGGATGGATGAAGCGGAACTGATGCGTACAGCCGATGTTCAGTCCACGTCTCAGCGGTTCCAACGCGGATTGTGTGGCGTCGGCCTGAAGCCGACAGTATGCCGAGAGCAGGAGGCCGGCATGCTCGAACAGCGGACTGCGCATGCCCCTTGCAATCGTCAGCATCTCGTCCAGATGCGTCTGCGCCGCCGCGCAGTGCCCGGTACAGATCAACGCCTGCGCCAGAGCGTTGCGGCACAGCGCAGTGCCCACAGGCATTCCACACGCGAGTGCGGCCTTCAGGCCGCGTTCCCCATATTGCAGTGCCGCCTCCAGATCTCCGTTGAGCAGATGGCGACCTGATTTCAGATAATTGAAAAGCGCGGTATCTGGTCCCGCGCCGGTTTGAAGCAGACCCTCCATAACGTACAGGCTGCGGTCCGCTGTGTCGAACTGACGCGCCGCCAGACAGGCATAAGCCCGCTGCGCATGAATGTAGCGGTCCATTGCATGCACGCCGCTTTCGCGTGCAATGGCAAGTGCCTCGTCCAGAAGCGCCAGGGCGTCGGCCGGCGAGCCGGTGCTCCAGTAGTAGCGAGCCTGTTGCAGCCGCCAGCAGATCAATGGGAGCGGCGCGACGTCCGCTTCTGGCGCCGACTGGTCGACCGTGCGCAGGAGCAGCGCCGCCTTGGGAAAGTCGCCTTGCCAGATGAGATGCATGAGCAGAACCGCGCCCGTCCTCAGACGCTGCTCCGTACCCGACATCGTCGACAGCAAGTTCCAGGCTCGCTCGACCCATTGAGGCAGCTTGGGATGATCGGGGCGACGGAAGATGATTCCTTGCAGGCAAGGCACCAGCCTCGCTTCCAGAGCGGGAGGCAGAGCGTGCGCGATCTTTTCTAATGCGTTCTCGAACGCGTCGATCCATTCATCCGCCGGATGAAGGTCCTCTGCCCGCTCAAGGAAAAACGTTTCGATCATGGCTGCAGCGCACATCACGCAGCCAACGACGTCCTCCTCTTGCTTGAAGCACCGGAACGCTTCCTTGAACGCGGCTCTGGCGTCGTCAGAAGTGAACGGCATACGAGCGGCGCCAAGCCAGTACGAGAGCCAGGGGGCGCGCTTGCGCACGTCCTCGTCCGTGCGGCAAATCCAGTCTTCCAGGGTCCGGTGCCTGCCTTGGCTCAACAGCGTGTCCGCATGGTCGCAAATCAGGCGAATCAAAGCCTCGCCATCTTTCGCGAGCAAATATAGATCCACCGCCTGTTCGATCTGGCCTTGTTCTTCAAGCACCCGCCCGGCGCGCGCTGCGAGCCTTTCGCAGGTTGCCGGTCTGTACGCCTGCCGTGCACGATAGAGAAGGAACTCGCGAAAGAGCGCATGGTACTGGTAGGTGAGCTCCGCGCCGCTGCGCCGTTCCACAAACATGTGCCGGCGATACAGAAGGTCGAGAATGCTTGCCGCGTTAGAGCGGCCGGACATTTCGCGCGCGGTCTTCACGGTCATGTTCGGAAGAAACGCCGAACGCATCAGGAAGTTGCGCATGGATGCGGGCGCCTGGTCGAACACAAGACCGGCGAAGTAGTTGAACACGGCTTCAGTTGCCTGCGGTGCAAACGGCTCCGTTGCGACGCTGGTACGCCCACTACGTTCGAGCAAGAGCATGAGCCCAGCCACCCATCCGTCCGACTGCCGCTGCAGTAGCCGCAGCGATTCATCGTCCACGTCGTGGCGGGTTGTCGCAATCTCTGCGGTCTCGGCAAGGGACAGCCGCAACTGCTCCCATCCGATGACAGCAAGCTTCTGGTTCGCGACAAGGCGGACGAATTCAGGCGGCGGCTCTGTCAGACTGATGATGATCAACCGGATGCGTTCGGGCCGTTCTTCCGCGGCCTTTTCGATGATCCGGTGCAGCAACGCGCCGGTGCCCGCTTCCTGATAGTTGTCGAGCACAAGCACGGCGTTGTCAGGCAGTCGGGCAAAGAGTTCCCGAAACCAGTTCTGTGCGAACCCGACCGGGTCTGGTTCGAACTCGGGTGTGAACAGCGGCAGACGCGCGGTGCGCTTGCCGTCCACGCAGGAAAGCGCAGCCTCGCGCAGGTAGAAAAAGAAAGTCGCCGGATGCCGGTCGGCCGCGTCCACCTGGAACCATATGCCAGGCAAGCGACGAGTGGCTTGATAACTTGCCACGAGTGTAGTTTTGCCGGCGCCGGGCGGACCGGTGATCCAGGTTATCGCATGCTCTTGCTGCGCATCGAGCAGCGCGAAGAGGCGCGGCCGGGCAATGGTCCGGTGCAATCGTGGGCGCGTAAACTTCGCGAGAAGCGGTTTGCTGTTCGCCATTGGCCTTACCTGCGTCACCCACGAGACAGCCCGGATCTCGTGCGCCCACTCAGCAACTGTTCGCCGAGGCGCCCCATCGGAATATCCTCGGAAGCTCGGGTTCCGCCATACTTTCGCTCCGATCAGACATTTGCAGCCGGCGCGTCCGAGGAAACAAGTCCACCCAGGCTTTCACGGTGGACGGCTCAAGCGCAGGGGCCTGCGACGTGGTTTCGCATCTGAATTCGGGAACAACCGGAGGTGCCCTATCCGTCAGATTTCTAATCGATTCCGGGCGGGAGTCAAGTTGCTTTCAGGCAAGACGGTTCATCATCGTGTGGCACGACGCTTCGCCGCCTGGAACAAAAGGTCCACCCTTTCGCAAGCTTGACCAGAAGTACCTACCGCTTCTGCTCGAAATGAACGGGTGCGCTCGCCTCCTCATTCACATGGAGGCGAAATATATCGGGACGTGCATAGTGGCCCACGACATCGAAGTCGAATTTGCCCCTTGCCAGGTCACCAAGATCCAGTTCGTGGACCAGTAGCGCGTCTTCATCGAATAATGGACCGGCCAGGACCGCTCCGAGGGGCGCCACGATGCAGCTGCCGCCACGCATGAGAATGGTGTCGGGGTCGTTGCCCTGGACCGCTGCATAACTTTCCGGGGCATCGCTGCGTCGCAAATGCTGACACGCGGAGAGAACGAAACAACGGCCTTCCATCGCAATGTGCTGCATGGATGACACCCACGTGGGGCGGCTGTCTGCCGTCGGCGCACAGTAAATCTGAACGCCTTTCGCGTACATGGCCATGCGTAATAGCGGCATATAGTTTTCCCAGCAGATCACCGCTCCCAGACGGCCGAATGGCGTATCGAATACGGGAAGCGTCGATCCGTCGCCGAATCCCCAGATCAGGCGCTCTGCCGCCGTGGGCATCAGCTTTCTATGCTTGCCGAGAAGCCTGCCGTCGGGCGCCAGGAAGATCACGGTGCAGTACAGCGTGCCGCCGTCACGTTCAATCACACCGATCACCAGGTACTGCTTCAGGTCGCATGCGATCTCGCCAAGCCGGTTGGTCCAGACGGATGGCACCTCGATTGCGCTGTCGAAGTACCGGCGATACTCCTCCCTGCCTTCAGGCGTCCTTTCGCCGACAGAAGCGCCGAAATGCAGTCCCTTGGGATAAGCTGGTAAAAATGCTTCAGGGAACACAACCAACTGCGAATCCTGTCTCGACGCCGCGACGACATGTTGCTCGACCTTCGCTAGCGTTCGTTCGACATCGAACATGGCCGACCCGGTTTGCACTACTGCTGCGCGCAAAACATGCTCCATTCTGACCTCCTGTCCAATCGCTGCCTCGACATGCGTTGAGATCTGGCCCACTTACGTTCATTCTGCAATGCTCATCGTCGATCTGTCGCCCGCTGCCAGACGGCGGTCGACGCGCCATATCCGAAGCTGCCGGGTGTGATATACGTCAGTCGGTCGCCTTCAATGACGAATGGCCTCGCCTGTATTTCATCATCCCAGTTCGGGAAGTTTCCTTTTTTAATGTGGAATTCGATGCGTCGTGTAGTGGGATCGACTACATAGCTTCCGAAATGGGCAACACTTCCCTGCAAAATCGATTTGCTTTCTTCTGTCGTCGCCGAGAGGCGGTCGCCTGATGCAAGCTTCGGCAAGTTGGCGCGCACTGCGATCAGGGTGTAACGTCCATCCTCGCCAAAAACGAGTTGACCTTCGGGATGCTCTCCCAGTACTTCAACTGGACTTCCGCTTTTCAGGACCGTCAACGAAGTCAGATGCCAGGTGCCGATCAGGCTCTTTCCAGTCTGTGCGACGGCATATTGAAATGCAAGAAGAGACGAAGCCCATACGGCAGTGCTAGCAAAAAATACAGTCAGGCGACGTTGCATAAGAATCTCCTTAAGAGACAGCTAGACAGCAACACTCACCGGAATGACCAGCCGAAGGCATCGATTTTTGAGGCGGCAGCCCCTCCGGCGGGGTCCCCCACACGTGGAAACGGACAACGAAAGCTCAGGTTCATGTCGCGGCGGCAAATCCGATTCAGGCGCAGCGGTTTACGGGTGAATCTCCTCAAGGCGCCATTTGTCGGTTAAAAGTTTGAGTAATTTCGTTCGCTTAACTTATGTTTTCGCCAATTGAGTCGACCCGACCATCGCGCCGCATGGTGGACGAGCATCGAAATACCGACCGAGACCACGGATATCGACCCGGCAAGAAGCAGCGTTGGATGCACCGGTAGATGCTCGATACGTTGGATAAGTATTTGTTGAAGCGGAAAGTGAACGATGCAGATGATGAGGCTTGCACGACCAATTGCGCTCATCGTTCGCCCGACAATAGGAACGTCTCCTAGCAATGACGCAATCGAGAAGACGACATAAGAGCCAAGCAAGGCGGAAAGAGTTGTGAGTCCCGCGCTGTCATAGCGTCGCAGGTTCAGATCCATTGAAGATCCAGGTAAAGCCTGAATAATGATGAATGCGGCAACGGCGCATAGGATCAACCAGCCCTTCGGTTGCATATCCAGCAAAGAGCGGCGCCATGCATGACCAGCCAGAACAAATGCAAGCGAAAGAGGCAGTAGATCGATGCTCCATGGAAGTTGAGCCAGCGCGTCCTGCCGATCGAAATGGTGCAATATCCAGCTTCCAGCGGCGATCAATGCAATCGCAAGTAAGGCACATGTCGTGCGTTGATAGGCGACGCGTCGTGTGAGACGCGTGATCAAGAAAGCCGAAATCGCCACTAACCAGAGATGGGGCAGGAACCATAGTGTCACCCAGGGAACCGTTGCGCCGGATGCATACAGCGCGCCAGCGATCGTTCGCGCAGCGCGGGGCATGGACAGCGGCATCTGCCACAATGCCTGTGCTACGACCACCGCAGCGTAAGGCACGAGCAGTGACACGGAGCGCGTCGCGATGACGTCGCGCCAGTGCGCCTCGTTGCGAGTGAACATTCCGGTGACTATAAAGAAAACAGGTAGCGCGAACGCGAGCAACGCATCAAAGATCTCGCCGTCGTGCTTGAGCAGCAGGGGATTGTGAATTGCAACAATTCCAATCATCGCGATCCCTTTGGCTACGTCAACATGAAGGGAACGCTTCCGGTCCAGCTGCGCATGACCGGCTAGGCAGTGCGCATCACCGATGGTCTCGATAGCGGAACGAAGAGTGAGCATGGCTCCTCCTTTCGGAGCATGTTGCGTCCCGAGATGCATCGGGAAACCAACTATGGCTTGAGCTTGCGTCACCATGACCTTCCGATAGCCTACCGATCGCTGAAGTCCTGTCTCGTGTCGGCGCCTATCGCACCTCTACAATCAGATCACGCTCCGGATTGCGCCGGGAAATCGATTAACAACGTAACGGACAGAGCATGCGGCAATCACGGTAAGGCCGGTGCGTACTGAACTGGTCGGTCTTGAGAGCTGTCCGAAGGTCACACGACATTAGAACCAGCGGTTTTATCCGTCTGAGCCGTTACAGGTCAACCTAGAGCGCCTCTTCCGCCAGCGCGTGAAGACTCGCGAATTGTTGCGTCCGAAAACGCGACTGCGTTAGCAACTTAAAATGGAATGGGGTTACGCCCGTCTGGGCAGCGACGAGATCAACGGGTTCCTGCTTGTTCATTGTTTTCCCTGCAGTTGCTGGTGAAGGAAGTTGTTGCGCAGATCGACTATGACTCGGATTCGGCGCGCGGAGGCTGATCGCAAAATCCCGGGTGATGTGGAATCGCAACTCGCTCCGACGCGCAGCTGCGACGCGACGTGCGCGGCGGCGACAAGGTCACGATGCCCTACGACGAATCGCAACAGCCGCCGAGCAATCTCGCGCAGCACGGCAAACCGCTGCGTCTTTCAGCAAACATTACTCAAATTGACACATGGCGGTGCTGCATGAGACAGGGCCCACTGGCGGGCCCGGAACGGGCCATTGTCAGCGCCGAAAGCGGACGTCCGGGAACGTGATTCGGGAAGCGCGAATCCGATTTTCAACAATATCGGATTGGTTACAAGTCTACGTTTGCCGCCATTGCGACTACACGTTGCGCCATCCGGATGTTCGCATAGTCGACCAGTTTCCCATCGACCTGAACGGCGCCACGTCCCTCACGCTCCGCTTCAGTCATTGCCGCGATGACACGTTGAGCTTCGCACAGCTCGTCGGCGGTAGGAACAAAAGCGCGGAGCGTCGTATCGATCTGGCAAGGATGAATAACCTGCTTGCCGTCGAACCCCATAGTCGCAGCTTTGACAGCCAACGCCGACGTCAGATCCGAATCATGGAAAGCGCCGCAGGGTCCGTCGATTGCCCGGAGGCGGTGAGCGCGCGCCGCAACCAGAATGCGCATCATCGGATAGGCCCACATGTCGAGTGCCGTGCTCGAGTAGTCGCCTTGCGCGGATCGCGCGGTCAGGCGGTACCCGGGATGCGAAAGCCCGATATCGACACCCTTTGCCCCGATCGACGCGGAGAAGTCGCCTACGCCAAAATGCAGCGACTCGATCAATTCCGAATGTGCGGCGATCTGCTCGCAGTTAACGAGCCCGAGAGCCGTCTCTATCATCACCTCCAGACCGATCGGCGTCCTCCGACGTTGGCTGTGGAGTTTGATCAATCCAACAACTCTGTCCACGTCAGCAGTACATTCAACCTTCGGAACGAGCAGTGTATCTAGTCGCGGCGCGTCCGTTAACAGCCTTGCAACCTCCGTTTCGATGGTCGCGCTAGCCGGCACATTGACGCGCACGCTCACAGCTTTGTGTCCCCAGTCCAGCTCGTTGATCGCCGCGACAGCGCCGAGGAGTGCGGTCTCCTTTTGAGCTTGGGGCACTGCGTCCTCCAGGTCGAGAAAGACGGCATCCGCCGAACTGCGGGCAGCCGATTCGACCATACGACGCTGATGGGCCGGTACCGCAAGGAAGGTTCTCGTTACACGCATGGAAATATGATCCCGATACGATTAAGGAATGGGTCAAGCGATACGCAAGCGGGACGGATGCAGTCCCAGCTCGCCGAGGATATCGTCGGTATGCTCGCCTACATCGGGCACGCTTTTCATCACTGGCGACAGTCCGTCGATAATCATCGGCGGCAAGAACACGTCGAGTAGACCCTCCGGGCTTCCGATGGAAGTTACTCGGCCGCGCTCATGCAGTTGCGGGTGCGCGAGAAAGTCTTCGACCGTATTCATGCGCCCATTGGCGATGGCGGCCCGTTCGAGAAGGTCCCCCAGTTCGGCACTCGTCCATTTGGCGAAGGACTCGGTGATCAGTGCTTCAAGTGCGTCACGATTGCGCACGCGATCCGGGTTCGACGCGAAGCGTGGGTCGGTGCGAATCTTCGCATCACCCAGCACTTTCTCGCAGAAATTCCGCCACTCGCGTTCGTTCTGGATTCCGAAGAAGACTGTCTTGCCGTCGCCCGCGGTAAACGGCCCATATGGCGCGATGGTCGCGTGGCGAGCACCGGAGCGCTCGACCGGCTTGCCGCTATCGCGTGTGAAATACGCCGGATAACTCATCCACTCGGCCATGGCGTCGAACAGCGAGACTTCGAATGCGGTACCCTTGCCTGTCCGCTCGCGGCGATAGAGCGCGAGCAGAATGCCATTGAGCGCGTACATGCCAGTTGCGATATCGACGATAGACAGCCCGCACTTTGCCTGTTCATCTGGCGTCCCGTTGATCGACAAAAAGCCCGTTTCACATTGAACCAGCAAGTCGTAGGCTTTTTTGTTCGCATACGGTCCTGTCGAACCATAGCCAGAAATATCGCAGGCTATGAGTCGAGGATAGCGCTCAACGAGAGACTTCGCGTCGAGGCCAAGCCGCGTCGCCGCGCCGGGCGCGAGGTTTTGAATGAACACGTCCGCGCGTGGCAACAGTTCTTCCAGTACCTCTTGCCCGAACTCTGACTTCACGTCCAATGCCAGGCTTTCTTTTGAGCGATTCGCCCACACGAACTGGCTCGACATGCCGTGCATCGCCTTGTCGTATCCGCGGGCAAAATCGCCGCTACCGGGCCGTTCGATCTTGATGACGCGTGCGCCCCAATCGGCAAGATGCCGACTCGCGAGCGGAGCGGCGATCGCCTGCTCAAGCGATACCACGGTTATGTTATCGAGGGGAAGGTTCATATCCGGCGCTTTCTCAGTTGGTTGAGGACGATCTACCGGGCTGCCTGCTTGCGCGCGCCCAATTAATTCCTTGAGAAAGTTTCCCGCAGGCGATACGGCCTGTGAATCATCGATTTGTGAAGGCCGCATTCGGAATTGAAGACTTGCGCGGCTGAATCGGCAAACGACTCAATGTATTACGGCGTTTCAGGCAACGCGATTCAGCGTTCGTCGCTCCAGAAAACTTTGCACGTTGGCGGAGACCGCGCGTGCGAGTGTCTCGACGGCGGACGAACTCGCCCAGGCCACATGAGGTGTCAACAATAGATTGTCCGGCTGACCGGTGACGAAACGATGCTGCTCGTGCGGTGGTTCAAGCTGTAAAACGTCAAGCGCCGCGCCAGCGATGGATTGCCTGAAAAGTGCCGCCTCGAGCGCACGCTCGTCGACGAGTGCACCGCGCGCCGTGTTGATCAGCACCGCAGTGGGACGCATCATCGAAAGCTCGCGTTCTCCGATCAAACCCTTGGTATCGTCGGACAAAGGGCAATGCAAAGAGACCACGTCGCTGTTGGCAATCACGGTGTCGAATAAGGTGTAACCCGGGCGCGCTGCGGTGTTGCCCTTACGCTCGCTTACCAGTACCCGCATACCGAGGGCTGTCGCTATCCGCATGACCTCCTTGCCAATCGCACCCAGGCCGATCAGACCGAGCGTTGCGCCGCGTATGTCGTGGATGGGCGCGCCGTGGACACAAAACACCGGCGACGAAGTCCATGCTGAAGCAGCCAGTTGGTTGTACGAAAGCGATTGCCTGCGCAACATGAAAATGCAGCCGATCACATGCTCGGCCACGCTCGATGCCGCATACGCTGGAACATTGGACACCTGAATATCGTGTTCACGGCAATAAGCTACGTCTACGGTGTCGTAACCGCTCGCCGCGACGCAGATATATTTGAGCTTTGGAAGTTGCCGCAGTGTGTCCGACCGAAGCGGAACCTTATTGGTGATGGCGATATCGGCGTCTGCCAGCGCGTCGATAAGCTCATGCTCGCGGGTGCTGAGTCGCTCCGTCCAGCGGTCGGATGACCGTGGCCGAGGCACTGGCACGGGCAGGGTCGCACTGTCCAGAAAGACGATATGACTCATGAGAGTGGAAATCTCCAACGTTCGGTTAAGTCTGCGGCCCTTGCGTCAGACCGGGGTGTGGGGATTGCAGATGGCGAACAAAGTTCTGTGCGGAGCGTGGCAGTGCGTTGAAGTCACGGTAACCGATCAGGCTTTCCAGCTTCGTCCATTCATCGCTAAACGGGACGACCTTGTAGCCATAGCTCTCGTCCGGCGTTTTCACCGTGACGTCGGACATAACCGCGAGGCCAATACCGGAGCGCACCATCGTGCGCATCGCGTCGAAGCTCGTTACCTGCAAACGGATACGCAACTTGCGCTGCAAGTCGGCGGCGCACGACTGCATCATTCTGAATATCAGGCTGCCTTCGTGGAAAGCAATCTGGTCATAGTCCAGCGTCTCAGCGAAGGAAACTTCAGTTCGGTCGGCCAGGGGATGCTGCGAGGGCACCACAGCAACGAGGTTCGAACGTCGGAACGGATGCACGATCAGTCCTGCTGTCGAGACGCCAGACCAGAACACGCCCAGATCAGCGATGCCGTCGCGCAGAGCACGAACGATGAACGGGCTGCTCCATTCTTCGAGATGAACGTCGATCTGCGGATACGCTTCGAGGAACGTACGAATGGTCGGGCCAAGAAAGCCGACGATCGCAGTGCTATTGGCGAATACGCGGACTTCACCCTTGGAGCCGTCGCCGAATTCGCTCATCTGCGCACGCATGCGAGCCATCACCAGCATCATGTCCTTCGCGTGCGTGACGAGTTCGAGCCCGGCGGGCGTTGGGCGAACACCCATGTTACGGCGTTCGAGCAATTGCACCCCCAGCGCGTCTTCTAGATCGCTGATCCGCTTACTGACGGCAGATGTCGCGATAAAGTGACGCTCCGCGGCCCGCGCGAAATTGCGTTCCTCAATAACGGTGAGAAATATTTTCAGTGTAACAAGGTCAATCCGCATGCAAAGTCCAGATCGCTCCGGCAGGGTGTAAGTCAAGTGCGCAAGGCACGCTTCCGACATTCAGAATAGTCAGGCCTGGCGCACTCAACGTCCGCCTTACCCGTGGTTGAGGGTGATCGTCTTCAAGGTCGTAAAGCTCAACAGGCCCTCCATTCCTTTCTCACGGCCATAGCCGCTTTGCTTGACACCGCCGAACGGCAACTCTATACCCCCGCCCGCGCCGTAGCAATTGACGAACACCTGCCCCCCATGGAACGCGTGGGCGAGGCGCATCTGGCGCCCACCATCGCGCGTCCAGATACCGGCAACCAGACCGAACGCCGTGTCGTTCGCAAGATGGACGGCCTCGGCTTCATCCGAAAACGGCATTGCAACCAATACCGGTCCGAATACCTCATGCTGGGCCAGGGTGTGCTTGTGCGGTACGTCACGCAATAACACGGGAGGCTGGAAATATCCTCCCTGTGCAGCATTCGGCGCAAGCTTCCCTGTCGCGGCAAAACGGATGTTGTCAGCGTCTGCCCTGGCAAGGAACGTCTTCACCCGGTCGAGCTGAGTCGCGTTGATCAACGGCCCGCAGTCGTAGTCTCGTTCCGAAGGGCCTGCGGTGACCGCTTCGAAACTGCGCGCGAGTCTTTCGATAAGCTCTTCGTACAACGAGGCCTGTACGAGCAGGCGGCTACCGGCGGAACAGGTCTGGCCGCTGTTCTGCACGATTGCGTTGCGAATGATCGGCAGCGCGGCATCCAGATCGGCGTCGTCGAAGACAATTTGCGGAGACTTCCCACCGAGTTCCAGCGTCACCGGGCAATGGTGTCTGGCCGCCGCCTGGGCGACGGCGGTGCCCGTTGCGGGCGAACCCGTAAACGAGATATGTGCAATGCCAGGATGTTCGGCGAGCGCGACGCCGGCTTCGCGGCCGTAGCCAGTCACGATGTTCAGCACGCCCGCGGGCAGGCCTGCTTCGGCCGCCAGTTCGGCCAGCTTGAGATACGAGAGACAGGCATCTTCGGCCGGCTTGACCACGCACGCGTTGCCTGCCGCCAGCGACGCCGCGACGCTGCGTCCGAACATCGCGGCGGGATAATTCCATGGAATGATATGGCCGGTCACGCCATGCGGCTCACGAACGGCCAGCACCGTATGCCCTGGCAGAAAGGGGATCGTCTCACCATGCAGCTTGTCGCAGGCACCCGCATAGAATTCCATGTAGCGTGCGCACACAGTGATGTCGGCCGCGGCTTGCTTTAGCGGCTTGCCCGTGTCCTCCGATTCGATGCGCGTCAGCGTCTCGTGATTGTCGAGCACGAGTTGGCCGAGTCTCGCGAGAATGCGGCCACGCTCGACTGGACCGATACGTCGCCACGTGGTGTCGAATGCTTTACGCGCCGCCTTGACGGCAACGTCGATATCAGCCGCGTTGCCACGTGCGATGCGTGTGAATTCAAGCCCCGTGGACGGGTTGACCACGGCTATTGTGTCGCCGGTCGAAGGCGCCACCCATTGATTGCCAATGAAATGATGGGCTGTTGTCACGTTATTTCCCCTGTAGCGAGACTTCGCTTTGCTGCTGGCGTTGGCCGGCGGCAAGAATCGCGTCGTCGCGTCCGATGGGAAGCGGTGCCCAGTTGGTCGAACGCACGAAGTCGCCGCGCGGCTTTTCCACGTCACGGGGACGGTTCGCAACGCGGTTATAGGTGAGGTACGCCTGCCAGCGGTTCTCCGCTGACATATTCACCCCTGACCCATGAATGGTGAGGCAATGGAATAGCACTAGCGTGCCAGCTTTGCCGACGATCGGGACCGGCGCGCCGGACGTCTCGAGGATCTGCTTGATGCGATCACGCTGTACCGCGCGCTGCGGCAGCTGGTAGGCCGCCTGGCTGTCGTCGTAGTAATGGTCGATGAGGCCCAGTTTATGACTGCCGGGAATCATATACAGCGAGCCGTGGATTTCCGCGGTATCACTGAGCATGACCATCGCTGTCAGCATGTCATTCTCGGGATAGCCATCGTGCACCCAGTAACCGAAGTCTTGATGCCAAAGCCATCCTGTACCTTCGAGCGCCGATTTGGTGTTCACCTTGGTATGGGCGATATACACCTCCTCGCTGCCAAGCGTTTGCATCACTGGACGCAGAAGGCGCGGTGTGCGTGACAGCGCCCGATACTGCGGCGATGCAACGGGTCCGTCAGTTTCGTGGACGCGAAAGATCGAACGTACCGCACCCGAGCTTTCCCTGAAGATGGAATCCGCCTTGATCGCGCACAAACGTTCGGTGTCGTTCCGGATGGCCTGCACTTCCTCACTGCTGTAGCAATTGGGAATAACGATAAATCCGTCACGGTGGTAATCCGCAATCTGTTGCTTGCTCAGTTCCATTTCGTCTCCTTTGTTTAGCCAAACCAGCCTACGAAGCAAGTCTAAAACAGCGTGTATCCCGTTTGGTTGTCCAATTGCGATGACGGCGTTGCGAAGTTGAGAATGTCCCTCCCTCTTCGTTCTTGCATACTTTGAGTGCCCATCCGGTCGGAAGCGACCAGGCCCGGCTGTAGCAGACAAAAGTGCAGCGAAAAAGCCGCCAACCCATTATGGAGCGAGACATGTCAATCAACCCGCCGGCTACCATGCCCTATGCGGAAGCAACGCTCGACGAGCGCGGCGTCTATTCGAAGGTGTCGTGGCGCCTCATCCCCTTTCTGCTCATATGCTATACAGCCGGCTATCTCGACCGGGTGAACGTCGGCTTCGCGAAGCTGCAGATGCTCGATCAACTGAAGTTCAGTGAAACGGTCTATGGTCTCGGCGCGGGTATCTTCTTTCTCGGCTATGTGATTTTCGAAGTGCCTAGCAACATCGTCATGCATAAGGTTGGCGCCAGGATCTGGATCGCTCGGATCATGATTACGTGGGGCCTGATTTCGGCGGCAATGGTGTTCGTTAAAACGCCGACCACCTTCTATGTGATGCGTTTCCTCCTCGGTGTAGCTGAAGCCGGTTTTCTGCCTGGCATACTTCTGTACCTGACGTACTGGTATCCGTCGTCGCGCCGTGGACGCATCATTGCGCTGTTCCTCGCAGGCATTCCCCTCGCCGGCATGCTCGGCGGGCCGCTCTCCGGCTGGATCATGCATGCATCAAGCAATATCAGCGGATGGTCCGGCTGGCAGATGATGTTCCTGCTCGAGGCGCTGCCGTCGGTACTGCTCGGCATCGCCGTGTTTTTTGTACTAGGCAACGATGTCCGCTCCGCGAAATGGCTCACAGAAGCGGAAAAGCAATTGCTGGCGGCCAACCTCGAACGCGAGACCCCGGAGTCACAGGTGAATTCGCTGCGTGGCGCCTTCACCGAACCGCGCACGTGGATCTTGTGCGTCATGTATGCCTTCATCCTCATGGGGGAGTACGGCGTTCTGTTCTGGATGCCAACTATCATCAAGGACACCGGTGTCACGGACCCGTTACAGGTCGGCATGCTGACTGCGATTCCCTATACCGCAACCGTGCTTGCGATGTTCGTCGTCGGGTGGCATTCGGATCGGACACGTGAGCGCCGTTGGCATCTGGCGTTGCCTGGTATCGTCGCGGCCATCGGCCTCGCGCTCGTCGCCATGTATCCGCACAGCACCGTGATCGCCGTGTGCGGACTGACGATCGGCACTGTGGGTGTCCTGTCCGTCGTGTCGCAGTTCTGGACCCTGCCCCCCGCGTTGCTCGGCGGCGTTGCAGCCGCTGCGGGAATTGCGCTCGTCAATTCGGTCGGAAACCTGGCCGGCTTCGTCAGTCCCTACATGCTCGGTTGGATCAAACAGAACACGGGCACCACGAGCATCGGCCTCTATATTCTTGCCGCGAGCATGATAGTCGGCAGTGCGATGGTGTTCTGCTTTCCTTCGCGACTTATCGATCGTTGAAACCAGGCTTGCACCATCAGCAATCAATACCGGAACGCCGCCCGGAACCAGATGCGTAGCGATACGAAACGAATGTTGTTCTGGATAAGCCGGAGTACAGCATGACACTGCCAGACTATCTGACGATAGGAACTTGCGATGGAGCGTATGGCGAGCCCTGTTTGCTAGGTGAAACCGGGCTGACGCTCTCTGGTTCACAGCGACCATCTGCTCAATTAACGGCATGGCTGGCCGGCGCGGATATCCCCTGTAAGGCCAGGAAAGTGCTGGAAACCGACTTGAATTTCACTGGCGTAATGGGCTTGATTCGGGCACCCCTGGAACGAGGGAGCGTCTGCGGCGTTCGCGCGATCTGGGTTCTGGCACGCACAGCCGCAGGCTTGACATCCATCGTCGTACGCGATGCCAGAAGCGCAACAGAAGCTCAGCTCCACCGCGATGCCGCCTTCGTAAAACAACAGGCATCGCGCTACTTCGCCCGCTGCGCAATCCTGCTGATCCAATCACAGAGCACGACAGAGCGAATGGATGAGTTCGCCAGATTCTCAGCGGTATATGCTCACGCACACCCAGTAACAGATCAAATTTATAGCGTGCAGACCGATAGCAATATCAGGCTAAACTATGCATGGCTTGCCCCTCTCGTCCCGACGCATGGATTGTGACGCGGACGCAATCCGTCCGAATCCACGTCGACCGCAATCAATCCGTTATCCGTAGGAGGTTCGCCAGACGGACCGCAAACGGACATGAAGATTGATTCGCGGCGTCTGGTCGTATGCATACGGTCAGTATTGGCATCGTGTTCGTCCCCAGCCAATTCTTGAACCGCCGCCTTGCGCCAGTCCCGCTGCGGCCCCGCACTCGGCGAGGTCATACACGACGCCACAGCGGGGTCGATTTGCGCTCAGCGCGACAGAGGACTTGGCGAGTGCGAATGCACATGTGCACTCGTCGCGGCCGCTTCATCTTCCGGCTCCGCCGACAGATCCCGCCTGAAAGTCTCGGCGAGGAAAAACGCACACACCATGCTCAGCAAGCCCGTCGCCGCGATATAGATCGAAATCGGCAGCGTCTGGCCATACGTGGCGAACAGATAAGTGGCGATCAATGGCGTCGGCCCTGACGTGATGATGCCGGCGATCTGATACGGCAGCGACGCACCCGTATAGCGCACCCGCGTACCGAACAGTTCCGCAAACCACGTGGATTGCACGCCGTACACGGACGCCTGGCTTAACGCGATACCGCAGACGTACGCCACGAGAATCAAAGTCGGATTGCGTGTCTCGAGCAACGGGAAGAATGCGAATCCGTAGATCGCCACGAACACCGCCCCGAACATGAAGACGGTCCGGCGTCCGATCAGATCCGACAGTTTGCCGAACAATGGCAGCGTGATCAGCGCGAAGGCACAGCCGAGAATGATGGCGTTCAGAAGCAGTCCGCGCGGCAGGCCGAGTCGCGTGGTGCCATAGACCAGCACGAACACGTTGATCACGTTGAAGGTGATGTCGACCGCGAAACGCGTGCCGATCGTCAGCACGAGATCTTTCGGATGCCGGCGCAGCAATTCGATCAGAGGCGCCTTCACGACCTGCTTGCTCGCCTTGATCTGTTCGAATACGGGCGACTCCATGACGCGTAGCCGGATAAACAGGCCGATCGCGATCAGCGCGACGCTCAGCAGGAACGGCAGGCGCCATCCCCATGAATAGAACGCGTCTGACGGCAGACTCGACACGGCTTTGAACACCGCGGTCGAAAGCATCAACCCGAGCGGCACGCCCAATTGCGGGAACGCGCCGAAGAAGCCGCGCTTGCTGGCCGGCGCCGTTTCGACCACCATCAGCACCGCGCCGCCCCATTCACCACCGACGCCGAGACCTTGCAGGAAGCGCATCGCCACCAGCAGGATCGGCGCCCAGACGCCGATCGAATCGTAGGTCGGCAGCAGGCCGATCACGAAGGTGCCGACGCCCATGATCGTCAGCGTCGCGACGAGCGTCGTCTTTCGTCCGATGCGATCGCCAAAGTGCCCGAAAAATACCGCGCCGAATGGCCGCGCGAGATAGCCGACCGCAAAACTGCCGAACGCCGCGATGGTGCCGACCACCGGATCGAACGACGGGAAGAACAGCTTGGCGAATACCAGCGCCGAAGCGGTGGCATAGAGAAAAAAGTCGTACCACTCGATAGCGGTCCCGACCACTGAAGCGACCAACACGCGGTTGACGGCCGAACGGCTGATAACCGGCGCGTTGCCGGGTGAAACGGGCGATGTATTCATGTCTCCTCCCTTCTCTGGGAATCTATGTTTTCAAGCCGCTGCGTTTGGCGGCGCGGGTCCGCCGGCACGTTACGATAATTTCGATTTGCTCACCAGTGCAGCTCCATCGGGAACTGGTCGAGCGTTTCGACGCCGCCCGAGGTCAGCCGCACGATACGTTCCGTGCGCAAACCGCCGACGTTCGGCACCGTAATCGTCGCCTTCAAGGTAAAGACCATGTTTTCCTGCAGCACGGTCTTGTTGCCCGGCCCGATCCACGGCGCTTCTTCCTCCGGGTCCATGCCGGTGCCGTGACCAGTGCCGTGGCCGCGCGCTTCGCTCGAATATTGCTCGTAGTTCGATTTCACCAGCGCCTGCTGGATCACCGCATTCAGTTCCATCGCCGCCATGCCCGGACGCGCGGCGGCCAGCCCTGCTTCGACCGCGCGCGCCGCTGCCGCGACGACCGCCATCTTCTCGGGATTCGCCGAACCGTAGGTGAAACCGCGTCCGCCATCGGCCACGTACCCACGATAGCGCGCACCGATGTCGGTCATGATCAGGTCGCCCGGTTGCAGGATGCGGTCGGTGGGGCGCGCCAGGTTATACGCCGAGCGCGGACCCGACTGCACCATCGAATCGAACGCGGTCCGGTCTGCTCCGCCCGCGAGCATCGCGCGGTCGGCGATCAGAGCGAGTTCACGCTCGGTGTAGGGACGGCCGTCGGCGAGCGCATCGCGAATCGCGGCCATCGCCGAATCGGTCAATGCGGCGGCTTTGCGCATCAGTGTGACTTCGGCGTCGCTCTTGATCGCCTTGATTTCGGCTAGCACCATCGTTGGCTCGAGCTTCAATTCGCCCAGACCGGCGTTCAGGCGCTTCAACAGATCCGCAGGGATATAGGCGGCACCGGCGAGGCCGACCGTTCCGCTGCGATGCCGTGCCGAAAATGCCTGCACCTGTTGCGTGACTTCACGCAGGCTGCGCACCTCGAAGGCGGTCACGCTCGTCGCGTAATCGAAGCATTGATCCGACACGAACAGGACCGGGTCGCCGTCCACGGGCAGCAGCAGGATCGCGTTGGCGATGTCCGATACGCCGTCGAGCGGACGGAACTCGGTGAAGTACCCGATGTTAGCGCCACGCCAACAATCGCCGAAGGCGAGCAGGCCGACGAGGCCCGCCTTGTCGAGTGCGCTGCGGACCTTAGCGACCCGGCCGAGGAACTCGTCCGTGGTGATGCCTTCCGGCGGGATGTCTGTGGTACGGATGTTCATTGCTTCCTCATCTCCTGTGCGGGTGCATGCCCGGCTGCTCGATGAAGCCGGTCTCCATGTCCTGATAGATCTGCGCCGGCCTGGAATGCCGAGCGTCTTGTACATAGTAGAATCGACAGATATGCTTTAAAAATGAAAAATAACTCATAATCTATATCGATAAGGAATACCTGGAGATGGCATGGTGACCTCTGTTACTCACCCAGAGACTGGCGTCGCGACGAGCCGCTTCGACCCCTCGCGCCTGAAGACGCGTCAACTAGCCCTGATCGTTCAGCTCGACATTCATCGCTCGGTACTGCGCGCGGCGGACGCCGCGCACATGACGCAGCCTGGGGCGACCAAGTTGCTGCGCGAACTCGAAGAGACGATGGGCGTCGCGCTCTTCGAACGGCATCCGCGCGGTGTCGAGCCGACCTGGTACGGCGAGGTGTTGATCCGCCATGCACGCAACGTGCTGGCGGAGTTGCAGCACGCATACGACGAAGTGTCCGCGCTCAAAGCAGGCCTGACCGGACAGGCGATGATCGGCACCGAGGTCACGGCGGCCACCAACCTCGTGCCGCAAGCGGTGGCGCTGCTCAAGAAGCGCTTTCCGCAGATTCGCGTCAGCATCGAGATGGAGTTCAGCGAGGTGCTGGTGCAGCGTCTGCAGGAAGGCAAACTGGATATGATCGTCGCGCGAATCCGCAATCCGGACGATCTGGCGGAACTGCACTATGCCCCGCTCGCAGAAGCACAGCATGCTCTGTTCGCACGCGTTGGCCATCCGCTAGTCAAGCACAGGACATTGAGCTGGAACGAACTGGCGCCACAAACATGGATCTTGCCGCCGAAAGGCAACGTGATGCGTAATCAGCTCACGCAACTTTTTCTCGAACGGCATCTCGCGTTGCCGACGGACGTGGTGGAGAGTTCGTCGCTGCCCGTCATCACGAGTCTGCTGCAGATCAGCGATATGATCGCGCCGCTTGCGCGTGAGCCGGTGCGGCCGTATTGCATTGCAGGCGCGCTCGAACCACTACCGTTCGAACTCGATCTGAAGCTCGGACCGGCGGGAATCGTCACACGCCGCGGCGAAAGGCTCTCCCCGGGCGCGCGGGCGATGCTGCAAGCGCTGCGCGAGGCCGCTGGATTTGATACCCAAGACCCCGACGCAGAACGCGACTGACTTGCCCCGACGGAACTCAGCGCACGCCGTCCGCCGCGACGCTTGCGCCGGACTGTAGTAACCATTCATGCGCCGGCTCGTTGTGCACGTGCCAGGTGCGACGCGGACCGGCCATCACATTCAGGTAGTAGAGGTCATAGCCGTGCGCGGCGGCAACCGGGTGATAGCCGCGCGGCACCAGCACGACATGCTTGTCGTACGCGGCAAGCGTTTCGTCGAGACTGCGGTCGTCGGTATAGACGCGCTGAATCGCGAAGCCCTGCGGCGGCGAGACGCGATGGTAATAGGTTTCCTCCAGATAGGTCTGCTGCTCGCCATCGTCCGTATCGTGCCGATGCGGCGGGTAGCTGGACCAGTTGCCCGCGGGCGTCACCGACTCCACCACCAGCAAGCTCTCCGCCAGTTCGGTTTCGGGCAGGATGTGGCGCACGTGGCGCAGGTTGGCGCCAGCGCCGCGGGTTTCCTGCTTGACCTCGTCAGGTGCAATGAAGCGCGGCGGCAGACCGCCCTTCGCGGGCGCGGAGCAGACCCCAAGTTCGACGTCGTCCGTCGCCACGATCGTGTAGCGCGTATGCGGCGGCACATACATGGACCACGGCGCGCCATCGAACGGTGACATCCGTGCGCCGATCTCGCGGCTCGCGAGTCCTTCGCAACCGGCTATTGCGCGCCCCTTGACGAGCACCACTACGACTTCGCGATCGCCGGTCTCCCGAGTCACTGTCGCGCCGGGCATCAGGTCGAAAACATCGAAGCCGACGTATTTCCAGCCGGCACTCGCCGGCGTGATATGGATGATCTGGCCGTCTTCCGCATGCTTTGACGGTCTGACTAGCAGGTCGCTCATGTCTTCCCTCCGGTTATTCAGGCTTCCTACTCAGTAGGACGTGGCGGTCGGCGCAGCTACGTGCATGACCGTGAAACGGTACAGGCGTCCAGGGCTTTGACGACGCCTTCTGCACGAATCGCCGCCAGATGGGCCGCGACCTGCGCGACGAAGCGCGGATGTGCGCGCAGATCGCATCCAAAGATCGATTCGATTTCGAACAGTGCTTGTACCGCGTCGATGGCATCCGCGTGCAAGGTCAGGCGAACCGCCTCGGCCAGTGTGCCTGCGAGCGGGTCAGCGATGACGTAGGTGCGGCCTGTCTCGTCCTGACCGCCGAGGTACGCGATCCAACCGGCCAACGCAAATGCCAGACATTCGGTCGGCGCGCCGCTTTTCAGGTTGGCGCGCACGCTTTCCAGCCAGCGCTGCGGCAGTTTCTGGGAGCCGTCGGTTGCGATCTGTTGCAAGCGGTGATCGAGCGCAGTGTTGCGAAAACGCGTGAACAGATCAGCTCGATACCTAGCCAAGGCGGGTCGCGACAGCGTCGGCTCCACCTCGTCGCGCAACATGCTTTCGACAAAGTTCAGCAGGGCCGGCGCGCCGATCGCCTGATCGACGGTGTCATAGCCGATCAGCGAGCCAAGGTACGCGAGTGCCGAATGCGCGCCGTTCAGCATCCGCAATTTGGCCTGCTCATAGGGACGCGCGTCGCGCACGAGCGTCGCGCCTGCGCGCTCCCAAGCCGGCCGTGGCCCCGCGAAGCGGTCTTCGATTACCCATTGCGAGAAGGGCTCGGTGATCACCGGCCATGCATCGTAGGCACCGAGTTCCTCCGCTACGCGCGTGCGATCGGCGTCGGTGGTGAGCGGAACGATCCGGTCTACCATCGTGTTGGGAAACGCGCCCTCTCGCTCGATCCAGTCGGCCAGAGCAGGATCCGCTTCACGCGCGAACGCCAGCGTCAACGCGCGCATCGTGTCGCCGTTGGACGGCAGGTTGTCGCACGACATCACGGTAAGCGGGCGCAAACCGGCTGCGCGCCGCAACGCCAGCGCGCGCACGACGAAGCCGATCGCACTTCGCGGCGCGCTGCCCTCCCGGAGATCATGGTCGATATCGGGATGATCGAACTCCAATGCGCCGCTGGCCGGATTGCGGCAATAGCCTTTCTCCGTGATTGTCAGGCTGACGATATGACCGCGCGGATCGGTCATCGCATCTAGTACGGCGGCAGGCGACTGCGGTGCGACCAGCGAAGCGATCAGTGCACCCACCACCTGGAACGAATCCGCGGCGCCGTCGCGCACATCCACGGTATAAAGATGATCCTGCGCAGTTAGCGCCTCTGAAGTGTCCGCTCGTCGCAACGACACGCCGACGATGCCCCAGCGGTGATCGCCAGCGCGCAACGTGTGTTCCGTGTAGACGGCCTGGTGCGCGCGATGAAAAGCCCCGAGGCCCAGATGAACGATGCCCGGTGCGAGGCTCGCGCGATCATAGGTGGGGACGACGATTCCGCGAGCGGCGGGCGCTGCGAGCGAAGCCACGAAGGCATTACTCAGCCGCATGATCGGTCGGATGTTGTTTGGCGAGGCCTTCCCAAATACCGTTCAGGTAGACCGCACCGAGCGCGCGATCGAACAGCCCATAGCCAGCGCGGCCCGTCTCGCCCCAGATCATTCGCCCATGGTCCGGCCGTGCGTAGCCTTCAAAGCCGGTTTCGAAATAGGCTTTGACTATTTCCGCCATGTCGAGCGAGCCATCTGCCGACCGATGCGACGTCTCATGAAAGTCGCCCGCGGCATTGGTTTGCACGTTACGCAGGTGGGCAAAATGAATCCGGCCACGTGCACCGAACTCCCGCACCAGTGCCGGAATATCGTTCTGCAGGTCCGCGCCCAGCGACCCCGAACACAGCGTCAGGCCGTTGGCGGGGTCGTCGACGATAGCCAGCACGCGCTGCAGGTCCGCGCGATTCTTCACGATGCGCGGCAGCCCGAAAATCGGCCGCGGCGGATCGTCGGGATGGATCGCCATCTTGATGCCGGCTTCTTTGGCCACCGGAATGATCGCGCGCAGGAAGTAGTCGAGATTTGCCCACAGACCGGCTTCGTCAAGCGCTTCATATTCGCGCAGCAGGGCTTTCAATTGCTCGGGCCGATAGCTCGCGTCCCAGCCGGGTAACTGGATACCCTGGCTGACGTCGAGCTCGCGGATCGCTTGCGTGTCGAACGCGAGCGTCGTCGATCCGTCGGGCAGGGGCATTTCCAGCGAGGTGCGGGTCCAGTCGAAAACGGGCATGAAGTTGTAGCAGACCACCTTCACACCGCAAGCGCCGAGGTTACGCAGCGTCTGGCCGTAATTGGCGATGAGCGTGTCGCGCGTCGGCTTGCCGAGCTTGATGTCCTCGTGCACCGGTACGCTTTCGATCACATCCAGTGTCAGCCCATGCGCCTCTATCTTCTCCTTGAGCGACCGGATCGTGTCGACGGGCCACACATCGCCCACTGGCACATCATAGACAGCCGAGACGACCCCTACCATGCCTGGGATCTGACGGATATACGCGAGCGGCACCGGGTCCGCGTCGCCATACCAACGGAACGTCATTTTCAAGATCGAGTCTCCTCCGCGTACGCTCGCCGCGCCTTCGACGCAGGCAGTGCATCATTGTGTGGTCGGCTTGGCCTTTCGTATTGCCCAAGGCGGCGAAGCGCCGTGTGGACGCTTTGCGCCGGTCTGGGTCATGCATGGGGCGTAGCCGGGAGTTCGCATACTAGCGGCAATCGACATGCCTTTATAATGAAAAATAGCGAGCTAGCTATATGATTATGGAATACGTGGAGCTAGAAGGGTTGTCGCCTGCTGTCAGAGAGAGCGAGCGAAACTCATTCAGTTTGTCGCTTCGGTCACCAAGATCGCGGATTACGAGGAAGCGCTTGCCGTAGCCAGCTTTGCTCAATGAGCGCTCGCCTCTCAGTGCCCGGATCTGCAATTCATCGTGTGGTTGGCCCCGCCAACATGGTCGACAACGAAGATCGTCGCCAACCTACCCAACGGTTTAGACCGACTGCTTGTGACTAAGCCCAGCCCCCACCTCGTATAACTCCAGTGGAAGCCCATCAGGGTCCGCGAAGAAAACGAAACGCCTGTTTGTATATTCATCGACGCGTACGTCCTCAACCAGAACTCCCTTTGATTCAAGCAACGCTTTACATACATCGACGTCGCTGACACCAAAAGCAAGATGACGCAAGCCGCACGCTTCCGGATAGGACGGTCGAAGCGGCGCATCCGGAAACGAAAACAGCTCAACCTGCGATCCGTCGGGAAGCATAAGGTCCAGCTTGTATGACTGCCGATGCTCCCTGTAGTGCTCGGCCACTATCTGAAGGCCAAGAATCTCTGTGTAGAAGCGGCGAGACACCTCGTAATTCGAACAAATGATTGCAGCGTGATGAATGCGGAGAAGCATGATAGTTGGCCAAAACGATTGCAGACGATATGAAAGGACTGTACCGACCTTCCTTCCGCTTCTGCAAGCCCTTGTTTGGCACGGCCGGTGTGCATCGGGTCGTGGCAGCGACCCGCATCACAATTGGAAGCGATCGCGTGTCGTGACATAGTCGCTCGCGCCGAAGCGGCCCACCGGAAAGTAGTGCTGCAATCGCACTCGCCACGTTTCGATGTCGATCAGCTCGTCCCGCACGTGCAGCATCAGCACCTTGCCGATGAAGATGTGGCGGCTCGGCGTTTCAAGGGTCTCCCACAGCGCGCATTCGAATGCGACGGGCGCCTGCGCGATGCGGGGCGGCTTCACGCGCGTCGACGCCATCGCTGAAAAACCCACCTCATCGAGTTCGCTGATGTCGGGCGCAAAGCGCTCGCCGCACCGATGCATCTGCTGCGCAATCGGCTCATCGGCGAGATGCACGACGAACTCCTTTTCGCGCGGAATGTTCACGGCGGTGTCTTTCAGCGTGCCGTCTGCCAGCCGGTTGATACTCAACATGACGATCGGCGGTTCCTCGCCAACCATGTTGAACATCGAGAACGGCGCCGCATTGACGGTGCCGTCCGCGCCAAGCGTAGTGACGAGCGCGATGGGCCGCGGCACGATCAGGCTCGCCATCAGCTTGTAGCGCTGATATTCGGTGATCGCTTCGAAGTCGATTTGCATGTCATTCCGTAGAGGTTGATCGATGCGGTTCGATGCCGAGCAGATGCGCAAGCCTCTTCGTTCCCTGCATGTCCGATGTCTCGATGCGCGCTTCGAGACTTTGCAGATGCGCGGTCATATGCGCAATCGCACCTGCCGCATCGCGCGATTCGAGGCAGTCGAGAATAGCCGTGTGCTCGTCATGCTCGCAGGGCGCATTGCCCACCCGTTCGTACGCGCCGACAATCAGCGAACTGCGCGAGATCAGTTCCGTCAGATAGCGCTCCAGAATCGCATTGCCGGACAGTGCGGCGATACGCAGATGGAATTCGCTGGCAAGCCGCGCCCACGACGGCTGATCGAAGCGATGCATCGCTTCGTGTTCGTCGGCAAGCTGCTTGCGCAGTGCGCTGATGTCCTCGACGCTCGCGCGCTGCGCCGCAAGCTCGACGAGCGCCCGTTCCACCGCGCGCCGCGCCTCGAAAATTTCACGCGTTTCCTCGCGCGTCGGTTGCGCGATCACCGCGCCTTTGTTCGGGCGCAATACGACGACGCCGTCATGAGCGAGCTTCTCCAGCGCGCGCCGCACCACCGCGCGGCCCACGCCGAACAGCGCGCACAGTTCCGGCTCGGGCAGCTTGGTACCGGGCGTAAGCCTCTGATTCAACACCCCTTCGAAGATCGACTGATAGATCCGCCCATCCGCGCTCACCTCGTCGCGCTGGCCGTGCCGCGCAACCGCACGCACGGTGCTCATGCGGCTTGCGCCGGTGCGGGCACGGCCTCCTCGACATGACGCGCAATTGCGCCGGGCGTCGTGAGCCAGATGTCGTCGCGCGCGTTGGCAACATGCGCGAGCGCCCGACGCAAATGCCTCAACCGGTATGGCTGGCCGACGATGTACGGGTGCAGCGCAATCCCCATCACGAGCGCCTGAGACTCGCGCGTACGCTGGGTCTGCTCGAGCATTTCGTCGAACTGGTCGACGATCATGTCCGCGAAATCGCGCATGTCCATCTGCCGCGCCATGATCATCGGCAGATCGTTCAACTCCTGCGGATAGGGAATCGACCAGAGCGGCCCCGCGCTCGTGTGCATGCGCACGGGGCGATCGTCGTGACACCAGTTGAGCGTGTAGCGATAGCCCGTTTCCGCAAGCAGGTCCGGAGTCGCATGCGACTCAGAGATCCACGGTGACAGCCAGCCTTCCGGCACGACGCCGGAACACTCGCGGATGCGCGCGCGGCAATGCGCGAGCAGCGCGCGCTCGTCGTCCCGATCCAGATCGCTTTGACGCTGCGCGTTCGTGTGACCGTGCGCAATCAGTTCGTCGCCGCGCGCCACGCATGCGTCGATCAGCGCGGGGCAGTGATCGTACAGCGACGTATTGATGAGCGTGCCCGCAGGCATGTCGAGCGAGTCGAACAATTCGATGCACCGCCACGCGCCGACGCGGTTGCCGTACTCTCGCCAGCTGTAGTTCAGCACGTCAGGCTGCGGCGACAGCGGCCCGAGCGCCGCGCCCAGCCCTTCGCCGAACGCAAAGTGCTCCAGGTTGAAGCCAAGGTAGACCGCGAGCCGCGCGCCGTTCGGCCAGACGTAGCCGTTGCCTTCATGAACCGGCTGATAGTCGAATCGGCCATGTGTCTTTAGGAAACCCAACGAAGCACACGGCTCTCGCTTGTCGTCGTTCATTGTCACGTGTGAATGATCCGGTTTGGTTAGTTCGTGCCCCAATCCGAACGAAATCTGCACTGCGATCGCACACGGAATGCATCGGCAAGTGCTGACGATCGGGGCCTGCAATCGTGTGCAATATGCGCGCCAACGTGTCGACACATGCGGTCAGCAGGCACGGTGGCGCTCGCTGCCGGCCCCGCGCGCGGTCGACACCATCGCGAATGGCATACGACTTGCAAAAGCCCCCGGGCTGCATGCGCCGTGCCTCTGCACGTTCGCCGTATTCCACTCGTGTCTACACTCAGGACAAACCTTTATGGTTCAGCCGGCATCCACTGTGGTTCATGCAAGCCCAGCCGACATCGAGCTCGTGCATGTATCGAAGCGCTATGGCGATTCGCTCGCCGTGGACGCCATTGACCTGCGCATTCCCGGCGGCGCTTATTGCTGCCTGCTCGGTCCGTCAGGTTGCGGCAAGACCTCGACCTTGCGCATGATCGCGGGTCACGAGTCGGTGTCCGACGGCGACGTGCTGATCGGCGGCCGCAATGTCACTCGCGAGCCGCCTGCCTCGCGCGGCACGGCAATGGTGTTTCAGAGCTATGCGCTGTTTCCGCATCTGTCCGCACTCGACAACGTCGCGTTCAGCCTCAAGATGCGCGGCGTCGCCAAAGAGGTGCGCAGAAACCGCGCCGGCGAACTTCTCGAACTCGTCGAGATGTCGGCCTATGCGCACCGCCGGCCCGCAGAGCTTTCGGGCGGCCAGCAGCAGCGCGTCGCACTCGCGCGCGCGTTGCTCAACGAACCGCGCTGCCTCCTGCTCGACGAACCTCTCTCGGCGCTCGACCCCTTTCTGCGCGTGCAGATGCGAGCCGAACTGAAACGCTGGCAGAAGGAACTCGGCATTACCTTCGTGCACGTCACGCATTCACAGGAAGAAGCGATGGCGCTCGCCGATCTCGTGGTGGTGATGAGTCACGGCCATATCGAACAGACGGGCACACCGTTCCAGGTCTTCAACCAGCCGCGCACGGAATTCGTCGCGCGCTTTCTCGGCGGCCATAACGTGCTCGGCGCGAACGGCCGGCTCTTCACCGTGCGGGCCGACCGTCTGCGCATCGCGCCGCAAGGCGTCACGCCCGGCACGAGTGCGAGCGAAAGCGGCTTGAGCCGCATCGGCGGGCTCGCGTGCACGGTGCGCGAAGCGGAGTACCAGGGCACGCACCTGCGCATCACGCTCGATCCGCTGGATGGTTCTCCCGCGCTGGTCTCGCTGATGAGCGACGCCGACTACGACCCGCAACGTCTCGGACCGGACGCGCGCGTGACTGTCTGGTGGGACGAGCAGAACGCCCATCCGCTCGCGGCGTAATGCCCAAAATCACAACCCAACGATAATCCTTCGAGGAGAAAGCAATGAACGACGACAAGCTGGCAGCACCCGCGCAACACGTTGAAGAAGAGACAGTCAGTAAGGGCATGTCACGCCGCACGTTCGTCAAGGGCGCCGTCGCGGCGGCGGGCATCGCGGGTTTTCCGTACGTGCACGCACAAGAGAAAATCACGCTGCGCTACCTGGGCACGGCCGTCAACCAGAGCGCGGAGATCGCAAAGAAGTTCAAGGCAGACACGGGCATCGAGATTCAATACATCCCCGTGACTACCGACGACGTCACCAAGCGCATCATCACGCAACCCAATTCATTCGATATCGTCGACACCGAGTACTTCGCGCTCAGGAAACTCATTCCCGCCGGCACGCTCGCGGGCATGGACGCGAAGCGCATCAAGCTCGCCGACAAGATCACCCCCGTGCTCACGAAGGGTGAAGTGGACGGCAAGAAGATCGGCGATCAGGGCACCGCGCCGAAGAAGGTGATGTTCCTCAAGGGCGCGCGCTCCACGGAGTTTTCCACCACGCCGACGGAATGGATGACGCTCATTCCGACCACGTACAACGCCGACACGCTCGGCATCCGCCCCGATCTGATCGCCCGTCCCGTGACGAGCTGGGCCGATCTGCTCAATCCGCAATTCAAGGGCAAGGCCGCGCTGCTGAACATTCCCGCCATCGGCATCATGGACGCGGCCATGGCGATCGAAGCGACGGGCCGCGTGAAGTACGGCGACAAGGGCAACATGACCAAAGCCGAAATCGACCAGACCATCAAGATACTGATCGAAGCGAAGCGCGCCGGCCAGTTCCGCGCATTCTGGCGCGACTTCAACGAGAGCGTGAACCTGATGGCCTCGGGCGAAGTCGTGATCCAGTCGATGTGGTCGCCCGCCGTCACGAAAGTGCGCACGATGGGCATCGCCTGCAAGTTCCAGCCGCTCAAGGAAGGCTATCGTTCATGGGCATCGGGCTTTGGCTTTCCACGCTCGCTGCAAGGCAAGAAGCTCGACGCGGCGTATGAGTTCGTCAACTGGTTTCAGGACGGCTGGGCGGGCGCCTATCTGATGCGCCAGGGCTACTACCCCGGCGTCACGGAAACGGCAAAGTCGCATATGCAGGCCTACGAATGGGACTACTGGATGGAAGGCAAGCCCGCCGCGCAGGACATCAAGGCACCCGACGGACAGTTGCTCGAAAAGGCGGGCAGCGTGCGCGATGGCGGCTCGTACAACCAGCGCATGGGCGCCATTGCGTGCTGGAACGCCGTGATGGACGAGAACATCTACATGGTGCAGAAGTGGAACGAATTCATCGCGGCATGACGGTCCTCACGCATTAGCCCGGAGTGTAACGATGGCCTCGGTCGACTATCTGCAGCAAACGAAGCGAATGCCCGCGCGCCATCGACGCGTGAGCGCCTGGCTGCAAGCCACGCCGCTCACGCTGACGTTCGCGTTCTTCTTTATCGTGCCGCTCGTGATCACGTTGATCGTGAGCTTCTGGGACTTCAACGAGTATCAGATCATCCCGGCCTTCACGTTGAAGAATTACGCGGCGATATTCGACGGTTGCGGCTCGCTGACGGATGTGTGCGTCACCTTCAAGACCTACTGGTCGACGCTCAGGTTCTGCGCAATCGTCTGGGCGGTGACGCTCGTGCTCGGCTTCGCGATCGCGTATTTCCTCGCGTTTCACGTTCGCACGACCGCGATGCAGACGGTGCTGTTTCTCGTCTGCACCATTCCGTTCTGGACCTCCAACGTCATCCGCATGATCTCGTGGATTCCGCTGCTCGGCCGCAACGGGCTCGTTAATCAGGCGCTGATGTCCGCGCATCTCGTCGATCAGCCGCTCGACTGGCTGCTGTATTCCAGCTTCTCCGTCGTGCTCGCGTTCGTGCATCTGTACACGTTCTTCATGATCGTGCCGATCTTCAACGCAATGATGCGCATCGACCGCTCGTTGTTCGAAGCCGCGCGCGACGGCGGTGCGAGCAGCTGGCAGGTGATCCGCGACGTGGTGTTGCCGCTGTCGAAGACAGGCATCGTGATCGGCTCCATTTTCGTCGTCACGATCGTGATGGGCGACTTCCTCACCGTCGGTGTCATGGGCGGGCAGCAGATCGCTTCGGTGGGCAAGATCATCCAGGTGCAAACGGGATATCTGCAATTCCCCGCCGCGGCAGCCAACGCGATCATTTTGCTCGCCGTGGTGCTCATGATCGTATGGACGCTGACGCGCGCGGTCGACATCAGAAAGGAACTGTGACATGCGACTTCTCGCCCGCCACCGCGAGCAGCGGCCCGCGAGCTTCTACTGGCTCGCCCTGCTCTTCGGGCTCTTCGTGCTGTTTCTGTACGGCCCGGTCATCACGATCTTCATTCTGTCTTTTCAGGGTCCCGAGGGCGGCTTGACCTTTCCGATGCGCGGTGTGTCGCTACACTGGTTCGCCGTCTTGCGCGACGGCGTCGGCGATGTCGATATCTGGGCCGCATTCGGGCGTTCAGTCAAACTCGCTCTTGCCGTCACCGTGTTGACGGTCCTGTTCTCGGTGAGCGCGGGCCTCGCATTCAGGCGCCGCTTTCGCGGCGACACGGCGGTTTTTTACGTGTCGGTCGCGAGTCTGATCATGCCGTCGATCATCGTGTCGCTCGGCATCGGGCTGACGTTCCGTCTGCTCGACACGCTCATCAAGTATCTGGCGAACGCGTGGGGCTTCCAGTCGTTCGCGGACGGCTGGACGACGTCGATGGGTCTCTACACGTCCGCGCTCGGCGCGCATCTCACCTGGACCCTGCCGTTCGGCCTGCTCGTGATGTTCGCCGTGTTCAACCGCTTCAATCCCGCATTCGAAGAAGCCGCGCGCGATCTCGGGGCCTCGCCGTGGCAATCGTTCAAGAATGTCGTGCTTCCCATCATCGGGCCCTCCGTCATCGGCGTCGCGATGTTCGGCTTTACGCTGTCCTGGGACGAAATCGCCCGCACCTCGCAGGCAATCGGCGATCAGAACACGTTGCCGCTCGAATTGCAGGGCTTGACGACATCGGTGACCACCCCCGTCATTTACGCGCTCGGCACGATGACGACCCTGATCTCGCTGCTGGTAATGATTGGCGGGCTGCTCATCGCGCGGTCGATCGCGCGCAAGCGGGCAAGCGTTCGTTGAAGCGCGCCGCACGCAACGTGCGGCATCCGCTCAGGCATCCGCTCAGGCATGCGCCGCCAGTTCCGGCACGTGTGCGCCGGCGAGAAACGCACGCACCAGTTCGTGCGCCTGCGCCTTGTGCGCAGCCTGCCATGAAGGCTCTAGCATCTCCGTCGCGAACATGCGAGAGAGCGTGTATGCATTGGACTTGTGAAAGTACGCGAGACTCACGAGCGTCACGTACATGTGCAGCGGGTCGATTCCCTTGCGCAGCGTGCGCGCGGCCTCGCCGCGCTTGAGCAGCGTGCGCAGCTTGTCGAGCACGGGCGACGACATTTCCGGAATGGCCTTCGAACGTTTCAGGTAGCGCGCGCGGTTGAGGTTCTCCCACGACAGCAGACACAGCAGTTCGGGGTGCGCGGCGAAGTGTCCTTCGATGAAATCGTAAAGCTTGATGATGCCCGCTACGGGTTCGACCGTCTGCACGTCCGGCGCAACGGCGAGTTCGGCTTCGCGCAGCCGCTCGAGCACATGCTCCAGCACTTCGACGTACAGCATCTCCTTGCCGCCGAAGTAGTGATAGATCATGCGGATGTTGACCTTCGCGCGGCTCGCGATGCCTTCCACGCGCGCGCCGCTAAAGCCTTTGTCGGCAAACTCCTTGATCGCGATCCGGAAGATGCGCTCGCGTGTCTTCGCCGCAAGCTGCTGGCGACGCGTTGGCGCTTCCTTCGTGTCCCGGGAGCGTGCGCTGGATGCAGGGGCGTTGCGTGGCATGGTATCGATGAAAGTGGGGAGATGGCGCGGCGAATCGCTATGGTACTCCGCCGCGCCCCGAGCGCTCGCGCCGTGTCAGCGCCGGAACGGCTGGGTGAGCGCGGGCGGCGCGGACTGGCGGCCAATCAGGCCGGCCACGGCCACCAGCGCGAGCAGATACGGCAGCATGATCAGCAGCGCCGTCGGTACATGCAGGCCGAACATCGGCAGCTGGAATTGCATGGCCGTCGCCGCTCCGAATAGCAGGCACGCAAGCGCCGTGCGGCCGACCTTCCAGTTGCCGAAGATGATCGCGGCAATCGCCAGATACCCTGCGCCGTTGGTCATGCCTTCCGTGAACGTGTGAATATCGCCGATCGACAGGAAGCAGCCCGCCGCCGCCGACATCACGCCCGAAAACACCACGGCGCCGTAGCGGAGCCGCGCGACGCCGAGTCCCGACTGATCCACCGCACGAGGTGCGACGCCGGTCGCATGCAGCGCGACGCCCAACGCCGTGCGCCGCATCACGACGGATGTGCCGATCAGCACGGCAAGCCCCGCATACAGCAGCCAGACCTGCCCGAAGACCGGCTCGCCGAGCACGGGAATCTTGCCGAGCACGGGCGGCGACCAATGCGCGAGCCCCGGGATCACCGCGCTCGACCGTTCGCCGAATATCTTCCGGTACGCGAGCGTGGTGCCGCCGAGCGCCAGAATGTTGATGCCGATGCCCGTCACGATCTGGTTCGCGCGCATCGTCACGCTGAGAAAGGCCTGCAGCAGCGCGAGCGGAATCACGCCGAGCATGCCGCACAACAAGCCGATGACGGGATTGCCCGTGAGCCACGAAAACGTCGCGCCGAGAAACGCGCCCGTCAGCATCATGCCTTCGACGCTCATGTTGAGCACGCCCGCGCGCTCGCTCACGAGTTCGCCCGTCGAGGCGAGCATCATCGGCGCAGCAAGGCGGATCGACGCGCCCGCGAATACCGCGAGAAGTTCGAGATTCATTGCCGTGCGTCTCCCCTGTCGAGCCACATCGCGCCGCCTGCGAGCGCGATCGTGACGATGCCCTGCACGATCAGCACGAGCGCCGACGGCACCTGCGCGATCATCTCCATGTTGATGCCGCCCGAGCGCAGAAAGCCAAACAGCAGCGCCGCCGCGAACACGCCTGTGATCGAACCGCGCGCGAGCAGGCCGACCACCAAGCCGTCGAAGCCGTAGCCCGACGAGAAGCCTGCTTTCAGCGAGTACTGGTCGCCTTGCAGCATCAGTGCGCCGGCGAGGCCGCTGAACGCACCGGCGAGCGCGAGCGCGCCCACGATCGACGAGGTGATCGGCAAGCCCGCGCGTTTAGCCGCGATCGCGTTGAGGCCCGCGGCGCGCAGCGACAGTCCGAAGCGTGTGCGCGTGAGAAGAATTGCCGAAGCGAACGCGAGCGCGACGCTCACCGGCAGGCCGATATTGAGGTTCATGCCGCTCGCGGCGAAGATAGCCGGAAGCTTGGTCAAGTCCGGAATTTCGAGCGATTCGGGCAGGGTCGCCGCGTTGCTCATCGGCTGACGCAGCAAGGCTTCGCTCTGCACGCACCAGTAGAGCAGCCACACGGCGATGAACGACAGCAACAAGGTGCTGATCACTTCATTGGTGCCGGCCTTCGCTTTCAGCACGCCGGGCACGCCGCCCCACACCGCGCCCGCCATCGCCGCGCCCAGCATCGGCACGATGAACGACAGGCCCAGCGGCAGGTGCGAGCAACCGCCGTAAAGACTCAATGCTGTCGCGACGATGCCGCCGATCGCGATCTGTCCTTCGCCGCCCACGTTGGTGAGCTTCGCGCGGTTCGCAATCACAAAGCCCGTGCCGACGAGCGCGAACGCGAGGCTGCGATTGATCGACGCGCCGATCGCATACGGCGAGCCCCATGCGCCGTCGGCAAAGGCCGCGAGTGCATCGCCGACGGGCACGCCCATCAGCGCGATCAACAGCAGCGCGGCAAGCATCGCGACGGCCACGGCCGCTGCGATCACGCCAGCGACGCGCCAATGCGGCGAACGCGTGCGCCAGCCTTGCGCGCCGTGCGCGGCGCCAAACAAGGTCTGCGACTTCATATGCGGATTCATGAAGGTTCTCCTGCGCCCGCCATCCATGCGCCGATGCGGCCGCGATTGCTCGCCTCGGGCGTGCAGGTGCCCATGATGCGGCCGCGATACAGCACGACGATGCGATCGGCGACGCTCATCAGTTCGTCGAGTTCCGAGGAAATCAGCAACACGCCCACACCGCGATCGCGCGCGGCACGAATGTGCGAGTACACGGCGGCGACCGCGCCGACATCGAGTCCGCGCGTCGGCTGCGCGGCGAGCAGGAACAGCAGCGGATCGAGCGTCAGCTCGCGCGCCAGCACGGCCTTCTGCTGATTGCCGCCGGACAGCCCGCCGAACAGCGCGTCGGGCCCGCTTGCCCGCACGTCGAAGCGCTGCATCAGATCCAGCGCGGCGGCGCGCATCGCACGGCGGCGCAAAAAACCGGCGCGCGTGTAGCGATCCAGATGATTGAGCAGCAGGTTGTCGGCGACACTCATGCCCGTCACGCAGCCCACCGCGTGACGATCTTCCGGCACGATGCCCACGCCCGCCTGCGTGAGTTCGCGCGGGCTCGCATGCGTCATGTCGCGCCCCGCAACGAAGAAGCGTCCCGCAGATGCGCTCGCCATGCCCGCCAGCACCGCACCGAGTTCGCTTTGCCCGTTGCCCTCCACGCCCGCTATGCCGACGATCTCGCCGCGATTCACGACGAGCGTGCAATGCTCGAGACGCGTGACGCCTTCGGCATCGCGCGCGCTCAGTCCGTCGATCTGCAGCACTTCTTCCGTCAGCGGCCGCGAATACGGCGAGCGCGATTCCGCAAGCGACAGGCGGCTTGCCATATCGTCGTCCGTCTCGCCGCGCTCGTGATCCGGACGATGAATCATCGCGTGCACGAGCCGGTCGATCTCCGCTGATGGCGCCGCCGAACGCGCGACCACCCGGCCCGACTGCAACACCGTCGCGTGCGTGGCGATCCGGCAGATCTCCTTCAGCTTGTGTGTGACCAGCACCACGGCGCAGCCCCGCTTCGCGACACGCTCACAGGTATCGAGCAAGGCGTCGATCTCGGCAGGCAGCAGCACCGCCGTCGGCTCGTCGAGCAGCAGAAGACGCGGTTCGCGCATCAGGCACTTGACGATTTCGATGCGCTGCCGCTCGCCCACCGACAGATCCGCGACCTTCGCATCGAGCTGCAACGTCAGCCCGACGCTCTCCAGCACTTCGCGCAGCCGCGCCGCCTCGCGCTGACGGTTGAGCCAGCCGCGCGCCTGGCCGAGCAGCAGGTTGTCGAGCACGCTCGCGTCGTCGACGAGACTGAAGTGCTGATGCACCATCGCGATGCCGTGGGCCAGCGCCTCGCGCGGATTCTTCGGGCGATAGGGCGTGCCATTCACATGCATCGCGCCCGCATCCGGCTGATGAACGCCGAAGATCACGTTGCACAGCGTCGACTTGCCCGCGCCGTTTTCGCCGAGCAGGCAGTGCACATCGCCTGGCATCAGGTCGAGCGACACGCCTTCGAGCGCGGTAAACGAGCCAAAGTGCTTGCCGATATCCGTCAGCGAGAGAATCGGCTCCGCGCGCGCGGCGGCGGCAGCGAGCCCGCTCATCCTTCGGAGACCTTGATCTTGCCGCTCAGGATGTCTTCTTCGATCTGCTTGAGTTTCGCATCCATCGCGGGTGTGGATTTGCAGATCACCATGCCGGAGGCCTTGGGCCCCATCGCGAGGCCGAACGCCTTGTAGCCCGGCTGCCATTGCCCTTTCTCGAGCTGCTCGATCGCGTACTGCGCCTGATAGCCGACACCCGTAATGCTGTACGCGACGTACAGCGGATCGCTGCCGCAACGGTCCGTATAGCTGCCGATGATATGCGTGTTCTTCTCCTTGGCCGCCTGCTCCAGCCCGCGCAAACCGAGATTGAGAATGTGGTAGTGCACGTCGGCGCCCTGCGCGACCGCAGCGGCGGTGGCTTCACGCGCTTTCGCGACGTTGTCGAAGTCGCCGGTATAGGCCTCGAAGTACTTCACCTTCGGGTTCACGTAGTGCGCGCCGTTGCCGAACTCCTTGCCTGCGTTGACGATAGACGGAATCTCCATGCCGCCGACATAGCTCACCGCGCCGTTCTTCGACAGCATCGCGGCGGCAGCGCCCGCGACGAATGCGATTTCAGCCTGCTTCACGTCGTACCCGGCCACGTTCGGCGGCATGTTGTCGCCCTTGTTGCCGCCGACAATCGAGAACTTCACATTGGGAAAGCGCTTCGCGATCTTCAGCACGGCGGCCTGCGTCTGTCCGCCGATGCCGATCACCAGTTGATTCCGGCTCGCGAGATTCGTGAGCGCCTGCTCCATGTCCGCGTAGTTGATGTTCTCGATGACCTGGGTCTTCAGCTTCGGGCCGAACTCTTTCTGCGCGGCCACGACGCCGTCATAACCTGATTCCATCCAGCCCTTGTCGGTCTTCGAACCGGGAATCAGCACGCCGACGCGCATCGCGTCATCGGCGGCGTGCGCGGCGGGAATGAAGAACGAAGGCGCGGCGAGCGCGACGATCCCTGCCGTGACGAGGCAGCGGGACACGAGATGGCGGCGCAGTCTCGCACGCGATGCCTGTTGTGAACTGACCATCATTGGCACTCCTTTTGCGTTGAATTTCGGTAAGTAGGTTATTCATGACTGAAATGCACGTTGCAACTTCGATGCCAATGCGCGATCCGTCGCGCCCGAAACGCCAGGCGCTCCCCGTCTGGTTGATCGGGTGGAGACCGTGCAAGGCAATCCTCGACCGACGTTCGAACAACACCCGCAAGACGCTCCGGAGAACTCCATGAACCTCGCTGCAAACCAAGACCTGGCAAGCACGGAAGGCACACTCGGCGCCTTCGCTCACACGCGCTGGACCGCCACCGGCACGCTCGTCGACATGGCTGCGCCGACGCCCGCGCCGCGCATTGGCGTGCTCGATTCCGAACCGCAAAAAGTGCGCTTCGACATCGGCAAATCGGCGCTCGTGATCATCGACATGCAGAACGACTTCTGCACCAAAGGCGGCTGGGTCGATCACATCGGGGGCGATTTCGGTGCGGATCGTGGGCCGATTGCACCGTTGCAGCGCCTGCTTCCCGTGGTGCGCAACAGCGGCGTGCCGGTGATCTGGGTCAATTGGGGCAACCGGCCCGATCTCGCCAACATGCCGCCGAACCAGCTTCATCTCTACAAGCCGACAGGCACCGGCATCGGCCTCGGCGAGCCCTTGCCGGAGCATGGCGCGCGGGTGCTCGAGAAAGATTCGTGGGCCGCCGCCGTGGTCGACGAACTGAAGATCGAGCCGCAGGACATCTGCGTGGACAAGTACCGCATCAGCGGCTTCTGGGACACGCCGCTCGACAGCATCCTGCGTAATCTCGGCACGCGTACGGTGTTCTTCGCGGGCGTCAATACCGATCAATGCGTGATGCACACCCTCACCGATGCCAACTTCCTCGGCTATGGTTGCGTGATGCTGAGCGATTGCTGCGCGACCTCGTCGCCCGCGTTCTGCACGGAGGCGAGCATCTGGAACGTGAAGAAGTGCTTCGGCTTCGTGGCGGATTCGCTGCAATTCGGCGCTGCGCTCGAAGGGGCCGCCGCATGAGCGCGTTCATTCCAGGCACGCGCTTGCAGGTTGGCGCGACGATGAGCGGCCCGCTCGACGGCTTGCGTTTTGCCGTCAAGGATCTGATCGACGTTGCGGGTGCAACGACCGGCGGCGGCAATCCCGACTGGCTCGCCACCCATGGGCCCGCGCCGCGTCACGCGCGCTGCGTCGCCCGGCTGCTGGCAGCGGGCGCCAGCGTGGACGGCAAGACCATCACGGACGAACTCGCCTACAGCCTCGAAGGCGTCAACGCGCATTACGGCACGCCGCTCAATCCGCGCTGGCCGCACGCGTTGCCGGGAGGATCCTCGAGCGGCTCGGCGTCAGCCGTCGCGAGCGCCGATGTGGACTTCGCGCTCGGCACGGATACCGGCGGCTCGGTGCGCGTGCCTGCCGCGTTCTGCGGGCTCTGGGGTATCCGGCCGTCCTACGATGCCGTGGCGCTCGAAGGCGTGTTGCCGTTTGCGCCGCGCTTCGACACGGTCGGCTGGTTTGCGCGCACGGGCGAGATGCTCGCGCGCGTCGCGGACGTATTGCTCGATGGAGTGCCTGCTGTTGAGGCGCCTTTGTCCCTCGTGCATTGCAAGGAAGCATTCGAGGCCCGCGCAGCTAACGAGCCCGACGATGCACAGCGCCTGCGCGATCTCTTCCCCACCCACGACGAGGTCGAAGTCTTCGCGGGTGAGCGATCGCGCTGGCTGCACGTGTACCAGCAATTGCAGGACGATTCGATCGCTGCGTCGCTGGGCGCGTGGATCGACGCGAACGCGCCGCGCTTCGGCGCCGACATCGCGGCACGCTTCGCGCGCCTCAAAACGCTTGACGCCGCCGAAGTCGAACGCTGTCGCGCGATGCGCGAAGCGTTCGCGCAACGCATCGAGCGAATCGTGGGCGATGCGCTGATCGTGCTGCCGACCACGCCGCGTTCGCTGTTGAGCAAACAGGAAAGGCCTGAACTGATCGACGCGTTCTATCGCGACGCGCTCACCATGAACACGATCGCCGCGTTTGCTGGCTTGCCTCAAGTCAGCGTGCCCGTCGCGAACGACAGCGAACGTCCGCTCGCGTTGTCGCTGATCGGGCCTCGCGGCAGCGACCGCGTGTTAATCGCTCGCGCGCGCGAACTCTTCCCCACTCTTTCGTGAACGGATACGTCATGTCCCCTTCTTTCGACACCGCACTCGAGCGCTACGTCGACGCCGCGCTCGCATTGCATTTCCCGGTGCTTCCCGCCGAAGCCGCCGCGCAGGTGAAAGCCCAGTTCGCGCGCATCGCGCAGCTTGCAGCGCCTGTCCTCGCCTATCCCGTCGACACGAATGATGAACCCGCTCCGGTATATCGCCCATGACACCCTCTAGCAGCGGCGCCGAAAGCGCCCTCTCCATTGCGCGGGCGTACGCCCAAGGTGCGTTCAGCGCACGCGAGCTGATCGAAGCGACGCTTGCGCGTATCGACGCCTACGACACGCAGGTCAACGCATTCACCACCGTCACGCGTGAACGCGCACTCGCCGAAGCCGACGCGCTCGATGCCCGCCGCGCCAGCGGCCACAACTTGCCGCCGCTGGCAGGCGTTCCGTTTGCGGCGAAGAATCTGTTCGATATCTCGGGGGTGACGACGCTTGCCGGTTCCCGCGTGCTGGCCGACGCACCGCCCGCCGCCGCAGATGCGACTCTCGTCGAACGCCTCTGCGCGCAGGGGGCGATCCTCATCGGCGCGCTCAATATGGACGAGTTCGCATACGGCTTCACGACCGAGAACCATCACGCTGGACCGTGCCGCAATCCGCACGACCTGACACGCACGGCGGGCGGCTCGTCGGGCGGCAGCGCGGCGGCCGTCGCGGCAGGGTTCGTGCCGCTCACGCTCGGCACCGACACAAACGGCTCAGTGCGCGTGCCCGCTTCGCTGTGCGGCGTGTTCGGCGTCAAACCCACCTATGGCCGCCTGTCGCGGCACGGCACATGGCCGTTCGTCGCGAGCCTCGATCACATGGGCGCTTTCGCGCGCACCGTGGACGACCTCGCGGCCGTCTACGATGCGCTGCAAGGCACGGAAGCGCTCGACCCGGCCTGTGCGCAGCGCGGCTTCGAATCCGTGGACACCCGTCCGGGCCCGCTACGCGTTGCGCGTCTCGGCGGCTATTTCGACACCTACGCAAACGATGATGCGCGCGAAGCCTCGCATGCCGCCGCGCATGCGCTGTCGGCCACGCATACCGTCGAGTATCCGGACGCCGACGCGGCACGCGGTGCAGCGTTTCTGATCACTGCCGCGGAAGGCGGTCAACTGCACATGGAAAACCTGCGCACGCACTATGGCGCTCGCGAGCCGTTATCGCGCGATCGGCTGATAGCGGGTGCGCTGCTGCCCGCCGCGTGGGTCGTGCAGGCGCAGCGCGTGCGCGCGGCGTTGCGGCGCCGCGTGCTCGAACTCTTCGAGCGTTATGACGTGCTGATCGCACCGGCCACGCCTGTCGTTGCGCCACGCATCGGCGACGAGTTCATGGAGGTCAACGGCGAGCGGCTTGCGGTGAGGCCCAATCTGGGCATGTTGACGCAGCCTGTTTCATGTCTGGGCTTGCCTGTCGTTGCGGCCCCAATGCGAACCCGCGGCGGGCTGCCTGTCGGCGTGCAACTGATCGCCGCGCCCTGGCGCGAAGATCTCGCTTTCGAAGCGGCGCGGCGTCTCGAAGCCGCGCAGCTTGCCGTGTCTCCTCCGCCGCCGTTCGGCGACTTGGCCGCCCATGCGGGAGCGCAGCGATGAACGACATCAACCGGCCCGACGTGCTCGCCGAAGTCAACGCGGCCTTTGACATCTATGAGCAGGCTCTCGTCACCAACGACGTCGCCATGCTCGACACGCTGTTCTTCGATTCGCCGCACACGCTCCGATACGGCGCGACGGAAAACCTGTACGGGTACGACGCGATCCGTGCGTTTCGCGCCGCGCGCCCCGGCAAGGGGCTCGCGCGGACTGTCGTGGCGCGTGTCGTCACTACGTATGGCGATTCGTTTGCGGTCGCCAACATCGAGTTTCGGCGCGATAACGAGCCGCGTGTCGGCAGGCAGAGCCAGACCTGGATCAGAACGCAGGACGGATGGCGCGTGGTGAGCGCACATGTCAGCTGGATGGACGCGTAGTTGTTGCAGGGAGCTGTGTTCGTGATCGACTGGCGCGAGATGTTGCCGACTCCTGCCCCTCGGTGCGGTGTTTGGCCGTAGCTGACGTTAACTAACGATATTTTCAGGCTGCTTGATCACGGACCCGAAATGCACGCAGCTCCGAACTATTGCAACACGAATCCATTGCGCGGAGTGATCTCTCTGACAACGACCTGATCCAGATCCCGGTTGGCATCCTGAATCCGCAGGTCGGAAGCCGCCCTTTTCGTCTTGAACTGTTGGTACTTGCCGAAGCCGATTGCGTAGATGACGATACCCACTGCAGCCAATGCGTGCACATGCAGCGCACCAGCGACGAAAAGCGAACCGCATACAGCGTAAGGCCATAGATTGGGTTTTCGAGGTGCCGCTTCGTTTGCCGCGACAAGGTCAGCAATCGCCCTCTCAAGTCCCTGAACCTGTCCGTGTCGCGTCGCCAGGCGAGCTTCGACATGGTACACAGCGCGCATGGCTTTCTCTTTCGCGCTCAATGACAGTGTGCCGATATCGTTGAGCAGTTTCATCGCTTCATTCACTTGTGCCAGTTGTGAATCAAGCTCCGCAAAGACGGCATGGTGTTCCGCAAGCTGAGCAGCCTTGTTCAGTTCAGACTTGTCGACGCAAACTCCGTGCGAGAAGAAGTACTGAAGCAACGCACCGGTCGCTCTCCCCTGAAGCTTCTCAAGAAACTCTTCGTTGGCCTGCTCCCGCTTTCCGCTCATTCGCTTCCCCTTGATAGTTGTCTTCTTCGTCTTTTCCGATGCGCACGGCAAACATAAACGATTGGTATCGCTAACCGTTTTTCCGAAGAGCCGCTTGTGTGAGTTTGTACAATCTCGCGGCACTTCACTACGGCTTTGCACGCCACGCCCGTCTTGCATGTCGACGTCGGTAAGGAAACGGTCGCGTTGGTGCAGAGCGCGCTCACACGTGCAACTCGCTTCTACATTGTGATTGATTGCCACCCGAGCCGCCAGATCAAAACATCAGCAACAACCAAACTTTCGACTCGGAGACGGCTGATGAGGACCAGCATGGTTACAGAAGGTGTCCGAGGCTTGCAACAAACTTAACCTAAGCTGTACGGCGTCCAGTTTGCAGCGTCTGGCTGTGGTAACTTTCGGCCTTCACCATGCCGAAACCTGATGATATGTCCGCGTACGTGAAACCGCGCTGGATGCGCGACCTGCTTCGCTTCCTCCCCCTGAAAAGCCAGTTCGTTCTGTCGGGTAACATCCGTGACCTGCAGCCGTGCGAGGTCGCACCTGGCGTGGTAACGGCGCAAACGCTTCCCGCAACGCTATGCGACAGTCTTCAAGGCGTCGGATACACCCAGGTCGTGATCTGGAATCCAATGTCCGGCTTTTCAGTCCCTGAGACGAAAGGGACGTCGAGCGAAGCAACGGAAGAGACACTCCGCCGGCTGGGACTCACCCCCGTCGATGGCGCTGCTCCTGGCGGCATCGACATTCTCGCGGCCACGCTGGAACGGGTGGTGAACCTGGCCGGCGGCCCGCTGGCGCTCATCGTGGACTTCGCGTCCCGGCTGGCCGTACGCACCGAAACGCTAAGCGCTGCGGAACATAGCCTTTTCACACGTGCCCTCGTGTTGGCACATCAAGCTGCACCACGACCTGCGGGCGAGCCGCGCCGCCCTTTCTTCAATACGATTTTCTGGATCGTAGATAAAGAAGGGGACCTCCCAGACTGGCTGCTCATTAACAATCCGCGCATCAGGCACATCCCCATTTCCCGTCCGGACAGTGCGTCGCGGCGTGCGCTGTCCGGAGCGCTGCTGCGCGGTGTGCCCGGCGCACATCAAGTGGCGCCCGACATTCTGGCTCAGGCCGATGCCGCCTTCGTCGACGGCTCAGACGGGCTGCTGCTCGCCGATATGAATGCCATTGCGACGCTCGCACGCGTGGAAAACGTTACCGTGGACAAAATCGCCGACGCCGTTCGACGTTATAAGGTCGGCGTAACCGAGGACCCATGGCTTCAGATCGACCGCGAGAAAATCCGGAACGCTGAAACGTTCGTTCGAAACAGGGTTATGGGACAGGCGCACGCGGTCACGCATATGCTCGACCTGGTCAAACGAGCAATGACCGGAGTAGGCTCCCGGCGCAAGGGAAACCGCCCTCGAGGCGTTGCTTTCCTGGCTGGTCCGACGGGCGTAGGTAAGACGGAGCTCGCAAAGACCATCACCAGCCTGCTGTTCGGCGACGAGGCCGCATACATCCGCTTCGATATGTCAGAGTTCAGCGCGGAGCACGCGGACCAACGTCTTATCGGCGCACCGCCGGGTTATGTCGGATACGACGTCGGTGGCGAACTGACGAACGCGATTCGGGAACGACCGTTTAGCGTGGTCCTGTTCGACGAAATCGAAAAGGCCCATCCACGCATCCTGGACAAGTTTTTGCAGATTCTGGACGACGGAGTTCTTACTTCTGGACGGGGAGACAGGGTTTACTTTTCGGAGGCATTGATCATATTCACGTCCAATCTGGGCATCTATCGCCAGGACGAGGGTTTAGGTCGAGTTGCCAACGTTTCCCCCGGCGATTCGTTCGAAACGATTCAGGAACGCGTCCTTTCAGAAATTCAACGGCATTTCAAGCTTGTCCTGAATCGACCGGAAATCCTTAATCGCATTGGCGAGAACGTCATTGTCTTCGACTTCATCCGTAGCGACGTGGCAGATGAGATATTCGAACAGATGGTTCGCATGGTCCTCGATGACATTGCAGCACAAGGGATTCAGATCACCCTGGAACACGACTCTAAATCGTTGCTTAAACAGCGCTGCCTGCAGGACCTGTCGAATGGAGGTCGAGGAATCCGCAACCAGATAGAGGCTCACCTGATCAATCCGGTAGCCCGTGCCCTTTTCGACCAGGATGCGAAACCGGGCGACCATTTCATGCTCAGTGGATTGTCCTCGGGCGCGCTGCAGCTGCAGAAGCTTTGAATGTCATGAAGCTGCGTCTGTCTCGCGTACATTTCCCGGTCACGACCCTCGGACCGGGAAAACGCATCGGCATCTGGTTCCAGGGGTGCAGTATCCACTGCCCCGGATGCATCTCTGCAGATACATGGTCGACCGGCCACGGCCACACAACACTTGCCGCTTTGCTTGAGCGACTCGCCGACTATCTGCCGCACGCCGACGGCATCACGATTTCGGGTGGCGAACCGTTCGAACAACCGGATCCGCTCGTGGCGCTGCTCGTCGCGCTGCGCAGCGCGACAAATGGCGACATCCTCGTTTATAGCGGCCATCCGATCGAGTCACTGACGCAAACGCTGGCCAAAGCGTCAGGTCTCATCGATGCATTGATTACCGACCCATTTGAACTGCATTCCGCCCATTCGCGCCCGCTGCGGGGAAGCGATAATCAGCGGATGCATCTGCTCACAGCGTTAGGCCGTGAGCGCTTTGCCCAGTATGAACGGACCTTGACCGAGCAGGACAAGTCGCTGGACGTGATGTTTGATGAAGATGGCAGCGTCTGGTTTGCAGGCATACCCAGTCGCGGCGATTTTCAGCGCCTGAGAGACCTATTAAACGACGAGGGCCATGTGGTCCACATCAGCGCCGACAAGGCGCGAAGCCGATAAGACAGGAAATGTCAGCCATGATGCGTTTTTGCCCAAATTGCAAGACCGAACGGTCGGTGCAGGAGTGGTACTGCGAGGGAACAGCTGCGGGCGCCCCTTGCCAATGGGATCTATCCGCAATTCCCATCCGTGAGCCCGGATCGCGACCGCAAGCAATCGTCACGGCAGAGTCGACGGAGCGAGCGATTACCGACGCCGACGCCGACGCCGGCACTGGCACTGGCACTGGCACCGGCACAACCGGGATTTCGCTGGCATGTTCCAACGGTCATCCGATGAACGACGGTGACCTGATGTGTCTGGTTTGTGGTGCCGACCCTGCGATTGCTGCAGGCGATGCGACCCATCCCGGTGACACGCGCGGAGATGCAAGCGCAGACCAGCCTGCGTCGGAAACTCAGATCGACGGCTGGCGCCTGATTCGACAAATTTCCAGTTCCGACAGTACGCGCGAACGCTATATCGCCCAGCATCGCGACGATAACCGGCAAGCGGTGTTGACCCTGTACCGCGATGGTGCAGAACCGGACCCGTCCGTGTATGAAGTCGTTCGTCGTCTGCCGCGCGAGCACGTTCCAGAGATCATCGCGACGGGACGTTGGGAAGGCCGTGCCTACGAAGTGGCTGAGGAATTGAGCGGCGGCACGCTGGCAGATATCGGCATCGCCTTGCGCGACATGCCGACCATCCGGCACGTGGTCGATGAACTCGGCCAGGCACTGCACTCGTTTTCGGAGGTCGGCCTGCGCCATCGCGACCTTCGCCCCGGCACACTGCTCGTGCGCAGCAGCGACCCAATCGATCTCGTCATCAGCGGTTTTGGCTCCGCGCGTCTTTCCGACTTCGACCTGGACATAGTCTCTCCGCTTGAAACGACCCGCTACATGGCCCCTGAAGCCATCGCCGGCGGCGTTGCGGCAGCGTCGGACTGGTGGAGTCTCGGGATGATTCTGCTGGAGCAACTGACGCAAGGCGCATGCTTCGAGGGCATCAATCCGCACGCCTTCATGATTCACGTGCTGGCAAACGGTGTGACGCTGCCTGACGATATCGACCCGTCGCTGCATCTGCTGCTTCGAGGCCTGCTGGCGCGCGATCGGCATCAGCGCTGGCAATGGGCGCAGGTCAAGGCATGGCTCGACGGGAAGGCGGTCGATGCACCGACCGCGAACGTTGCGGAAACCGACGACACGGAAGGCGCCAGCATCTCGCTCGCCAGTAGGCGCTATTACAAGCCGACCGTGTTCGCGCTCGCAGCAGCAGAACGCGAGAACTGGCCAGAGGCACTCGATCATCTGCAACGCGGGGTGCTCGTCACATGGGCAGAAACGGCTGGCCTGTCGCCGAAGGCGCTCGCCGGAATACGCCAGATCATGCAACTGGAGGGCATCGACGACGACTCGCGGCTCATGATTGCGCTCAAGCTCCTGAATCCAGAGATGCCGCTGATCCTGCGAGGCGACATCGTCACACCCGGCTGGCTGCTGAAGAACGCGCTCGAAGGATACGACCTGGTTACAGGTCCGATTCCGCCTTTCCTCGATCGCCTCGAAACTGAAACCTGGCTCTCGCGTCTGAGACTTCGCGCCGAACAGGTGCGAAATCGCGCACACGGGCACAACATCGAACTCGACGAAGATACGGTCCGCATCCATCTCCTGTCGACTTCGCGCGCACGTCTGGCAGCCATCTGGGAGGAGCGCCGCCTGCTGCTGCCGGACTCTGACCATCCGGGGCTGCGCTCCCTGTCCGAGCGGCGCGTTATCGGCGAGGAAGACCTGATCGTTCTTCTGGGCGCATCCATCAGCCAGTTCCGTTCTGTCGACGCGATCCTGGATCAAGCGGCGGATATCGCGAAGAAGGAGGAAATTCTCGTTTTCGACAGGGACGCCGCCCGCGCGGAACTGGCGTTGCCGCGTCAGGATCTGTTCCGCAAGGTCGATGACCGCATCGCCGGGTTCGCCAGAACCGGCAACAAGACGATCGACGACTGGGCGGACCAGTTCCGCCTGGAACGGCGGCTGGCGCTCCATGAGGCAATCGTGCTGTTGTCAGTGCCCCCTGAGCAATGGCTCGAGCCTCAGAAGCAGCAATATGTCTCGCAGATTCTCGACTTCTTCGAGAAGAAGGTAGCGACTGCCGTAATGCGCGGCCCGCTCGTGCGGATGACAATCGGCAAGACGACCGGCCGCATCGACCTGAACGAGCTTAAGAGCGACCGACAAACGGGCACCGCTATTCTTGAGCACCTGCTTCAGCGAAACACACAAACGGTCGCCGTTGATCCCGCAGTATTCAGCGCAGTTACCACGCTCGAAAACCGTCTTGTCACACTGTACCGGCAAACCTCGCTATACAAACGCGATACAGGTATCGATGGCCTGTATCTCGGGTTCCCATTCCTGCTGCATAAGGATACGCGTAGCAATACCAAGCCTCGCGTCGCGCCTGTCTTGCTTTGGCCTGTCAAACTACTGATGGAACTCGGCGCACGCGGACAGGTGGCCGTAGCGTTTGACGGTGATCGAGAAGAGGTGCGACTCAATCCCGCCCTTGAAGGCCTGATCGGCCGCGATGCAATCAAGACGTGGCGCGCCGCCGCTGATGAGGTGCTAGGTCGTTCGGCACTCAGGATCGCGGACGTGATGGACGCGTTCGGCATGCTGGCGGCAGCGGAACGTCGTCAGCTTACGGGCCTGCCGCCTTCCAGCGTCGTTGTCGAGCCCGGACAGCCACAATTGTCGTGCTCGGCCGTGCTGTTCCATGTGACATTCATGGGCCAGGCAATCGGCGAGGACCTCCGACAGCTCAAGACCCTCTCGCCGGCAGGCACCTCGCTGGAAACGATGCTGCGCCTGAAGGACAAAGGCGAGGCGGAATCTACGCCCCCAAACGACGCAGAAATCGACCGTTTTCTGACCGTGGCCAGCGATCCGTCGCAGGAATCCGCTGTGCGGCAAGCGCGTCAGGCTCCCGGGTTGCTGGTCGAGGGTCCGCCCGGAACCGGGAAGAGCCAGACTATCGTGAACATGGTTGCGGACGCCATAGGACGCGGCAAGAGCCTGCTGATCGTGTGCCAGAAGCACGCCGCGCTCGAAGTGGTTCATAAGCGACTGGTAGCTGAAGGACTCGGCGACCGGATCATCATGGTCAACGACGTGAACAAGGACCGCGAGCCAGCCATCCGTGCCGTGCGCGAGCAACTCGACGCCATCTTTAAAGGCTCTTCGTTCGACAACGGCTGGATCAGGCAGCGAGAACGCATGGCAGCCCGTATCGAGGCGCTGGAAGGCGAACTGGACCGTCATCACGAGGCAATCCACAGCGTCGACGAATCCACTGGTCTCAGTTATCGCGTGTTGCTTGGCGAACTGATCCAACTCGAGGCCGGCGAGCCATGCGTCGACGTTCCGCAATTGCGTGCGAGGCTGTCGACGAAGGACATTTCGACGCTGACGACACTCGAGGAACAGGTTGCACCACTCGCCCGATACTGGTTGCCCGCACGCTTCGAAGGCAGCGCCCTCGCCCAGCTAAAGCCGTTTGCCACGGACCCTGCGACGATTACGGAATTCAAGGCCCTCTTCGCGTCTTTCATGGAAGCCGAGCGGTTGCGAATCGATACGCTTGCCGGCCATCCCGCCCGCTTCGATATCGACGATCCCGCGCCGTACCGTGCGTGGCTCGATGCCAACGCGCGCCGCCTTGTCGATCTGGATGATGTGCAACGCAAGCGGCTTGCGCAATGGCTGCCGCTCTTCCGTCCCGCCGACAGGCCCGATTCGCAAGGACATACGCACTATGCGACGCTCAAGCGACTGCATCAGTCTCTCGTGCAGACCGATATCGCCGCGTTTGACGCAGCGCTTTCCCCAGCCCTGGCACGCTTGACTGATTCGGAACTGGCACACATCGAGTCGCGCGCTACGCTTGCGACCCGAACTCCTACATTTTTAAGCAGGATTAACCCCGCGATGTATATAAGACGTCGCGGTCTGTTGAAGTTCGTCGCGAGTCACGGCGCGCCTTCCTCGAACGAGACGCTGGTTCGCCTCCTTGGTGCGGCCCGACTTGAACAGACGTGGCGGCCACTACGCGAGGAACTGAACAGCACCAGCCAGTCGCTGCATCTCGACCCGGTTGCCGTAGAGTGCGGTCCGTCTCTGGCAGAGGTATGCCTGACCCGCCTCCGCCAGCTCGAAGAAATACGAGAACTCGCTCAGCATCTCGCGATTGCGCCGCGCGGCGACGAGTTCGACTCCGCCGTCATGACGGGAGACAGGGCGTCCGTTGAACAACTGCTCGATGGCTTTGAGACTGCGTTTGTCCGGCACAATTCACGCCGGCACAGCACACAGGCGCTTACTCTGCTCGAGGACTGGTTCTCGCCTGAATTGTTCGAAGCGTGCAAGAAAGCGATCGACCAGAACATCAGCTATCAGGCGCCGCTCAACCGGATACACGACACACTGCCAACACTGGCCGCCTATCAGCAGTTCCGCACACGTGCCCGTCATCTGAATGAGTCGGCGCTCGAACTGTTCGCGGTGATGCGCACACACGAGCAAGCGCTCGAGAAGTTGCGTCCTGAAGACCTCGATTACGAGGTTCGCCGGCTGATCAACCGTGAGGCACGCCTCGGCTGGAAGCGCAGGATGGAACAGGCAAATCCCGAGCTGCTCCTCGACCAGAACGAGACCGCGGCGAAAATCGAAGCCCTCGCGGCAGCCGACGCAGAAATGCGGAACCTGAACCGGAATGTGCTTCGCGAAGGCATCGACCGCAGCAGGCTGCGATCAGCGCGAGACTGGGAAGACGTGACGCGCCTGACGGGACGTCGTTCGCGCCGCCTGCGCGAATTTATTGAACTCGGTGCTGGCCTCGGCTTGATGACGCTTCGTCCCGTGTGGCTCATGAACCCGGACGTCGCGAGTCGCGTGCTGCCGTTGAAGTCGAACCTGTTCGACACGGTTGTCTATGACGAAGCGTCCCAGATGCCTATCGAGTTCGCGTTGCCGACGCTTTTTCGCGGCGGCGTGTCTATCGTCAGCGGCGACGAGAAGCAGATGCCACCCACGGCTTTCTTCTCCAGCCGCACAGAAAGCGACGAGGCCGAGCTGTTCGACGGAGAGCAACCGGATGAAGACGCGAGCGAGGAGGAACGCGAGATTTTCGAAGACACCTGGAACCGGCGCGAAATCAAGGATTGCCCAGACCTGCTGCAACTCGCCAGAACGGCATTGCCTGTCACGACGCTTCAAATTCATTACCGCTCCGCGTATCGGGAGCTGATTGGATATTCGAACGCGGCGTTTTACGAAAACAATCTCAGCGTCCCCGTTCGCCACCCGGACGAGACCGTCCGCGACGTCAAACCGCTTGAACTCATCCAGGTCAATGGCCTGTATGAGCAGCAAACGAACGAGACCGAAGCAAACCGCGTGGTCGAGTATCTGGCCGCACTGTGGCAGCAGCCATATGCCGAACGCCCTTCGATCGGCGTCGTGACGTTCAACCGCAAACAGGCAGACCTGATTGAGGAAAAGCTGGATCTGCGCGCGGAAGAAGACGCGGAATTTCGCGAGGCCTATCGCGAGGAAAGCGACCGCGTTGAAGGCGGCGAAGATATGGGCGTCTTCGTGAAGAATGTCGAAAACGTTCAGGGCGATGAACGCGACGTGATCGTGTTTTCGACCACTTTCGGTCGCAACAGCCAGGGCACGTTCCGCCGTAACTTTGGTGTTCTGGGGCAGAAAGGCGGCGAACGCCGGCTGAACGTCGCTGTCACTCGCGCTCGCCAAAAGGTCGTGCTCGTTACTTCGATGCCAGTACGCGACATCTCGGACATGCTCAACACGCATCGCAAGCCTGCGATCCCTCGTGACTATCTGCAGGGATATATGGAGTACGCGCGAACGATGTCGAATGGTGAACTCGCATCCGGCCGGGCGTTGCTGGCGCGGATGATCAGCGAGCGTGCTCAGGCTCGCTTCGTGGAAACCGGCAAAACGGACGGTTTTGCCAATGACGTGCTGTCCTTCATCCGTTCGTGCGGCTTCAATCCAGTTCCGGCACAGGAAGGCGACGCTTTCGGCATGGACTTCGCGATTGCGGACCCCGAAACGGGGCTTTATGCAATCGGAATCGAGTGCGATGCACCGCGTCACCATCTGCTGCAGCGTGCTCGCGCAAGGGAAATCTGGCGTCCGTCTGTCCTGCGCCGCGCGATTACACGTCTACATCGCGTCTCTTCGCAGGCCTGGTATCACAACGGCGACGAAGAACGGGCACGGCTGCGGACCGCAATCGAGGCGGCACTTGGCGTGGAGGTGACAGCATGAGTGGGCCTAAAGTGGTACGAGTCGTCACGCGTGAAGAGATCCTCGCCATTTGCGAAGGTCATCTTCGCCGGCTCGGGCAGACGATCAATCAATGGATTGCGCAAGGCAAGAAAACCGGTGAGATCACCGATCAGGAGATCGATGCAACTCTCGAGCGGCAGAGACATCTCGTTGATCTGTTGAAACAGGACGCCTTCATCGACCTGCAGAAGAAGGTCCCTGACGAGATTGCCTACCTCAAAAGCGACCTACTTCGTCGAGAACAGCTAGCCATTGAGAAAGCAGCGACAGCACGAAAGCGGGCGCGCCAGGGACGGGAAAATGCGGCGACGCTTCTCAGCGCTTTAGCCGCAGGCGGGAAGCAAATTCCCATCGACCTCAAGGCGCAGCTCGAATCGGTCGCGAACGGGGAAATATCTGCGCAGGTCGAGTCAATCCTGGCCTTGGGGTTTAGCTTGCTTGCTCCCGCGGAGAGGACCGGCCTGACCGATGCACAACGAGCGCTCGCAGCCAGGCTGGCGGACTCCGAAGAGACACAAACGTTCGAAGCCTGGAAGGCTGCGCACAAGCCGGCAACGGCCATCGCCTCCTTGCTTGATCGCGTTGACGCCCAGATAGCCGAAGCAGAATGGCTTGTGGGAACGACGCAAACGACACATTACCTTGAGCGGCTACGTTCCGCCGAAGCCGAATCAAATGGCTCGCGGCAAAAGCTACTGATCGACAGCATCATCATCGACCTGTCGAACAGCATCGAATCAGCACGGGCGCATAAAACTGCACTTGAGCGTCTGGTCGACATCGCAGATGAGCTACTGCCCTACAGATCGGAGGAAGCACTATCGCTGCGGAAGCAGGTGGCGGCATGCAATCAGTCCAGCACCGTCGAGACAATCTCGACGCTGTATGCGAACTGCCAATCCTGCATTGACAGAGAAGCGCAACGGAAGGCGGCGCAATCGAGGCGCGAGGTCATCCTTCAGGGATTAGCCCGTCTTGGTTACGAGGTCCACGAAGGCATGAACACAGCTTGGGCGTCTGACGGACGGGTTGTCTTGCGCAAACCTTCATTGCCGGGATACGGCGTGGAAGTTGGCGGCCAAGCAGAAACCAGTCGGCTTCAGGTACGTGCCGTTGCGCTGACGAGCGACCGCGACCCAAATCGGGACAAGGACGTTGAAACAATCTGGTGCGGAGAGTTCTCGAGGCTGCAGCAACTAGTCGCTGAGAATGGCGATAATCTTCTCATCGAACGCGCGATGGCAGTCGGCCAAGTGCCACTCAAGGTTGTTGGTGACGAGGAGCAGACGTCGCCTTCCATCGGTGCAAAGCGTACGCTGAGATAGGAGACTGCTGGCAAGAACATGGTGATGTCTGGTTTGATGGTGGACTGCTGAAGGACGCCACCGATAGCCCGTAACGGTCCATTCCGGCCGCTCGGCATACCGCCGCAGCTTGCAGCCAATCGACGACCACAGCACTAAACGGCAATTTCACAATCATGATTTCTTTCGACACCGGAAGTCACCGTTTCAATCTCCGAGCCGCCGCTGTCTGCCATCGACTTGCATCCCGTCTTCCTTCAACGATTGCTTCAGGCAGAAGACTTCCCCCTCGCACATGTGGTCCAGCGGGAATCACACTTTGAAATCTCGTACTGAGCTAGATTTTTCGATCGGTCAGATCTCGGTGCTGCCGTCCATTCGCACCGTCCAGCAAGAAAGACGGCCAAGACGAAAGTGCGATGGCTGAACAGGCGACTCACTGCATTGATACCTTTACCGCATCCTTCACGCGGCCTCGCATTACGACTGCAGGTATGATCAACCAAGACCTAAATTAGAAGCACCCTCTAAACCGGACGCCTGCCCCTCCCGTCAAGCAAACTATCCGCCTGAATGTTGTTCCGCCCTTCTGTCTTCGCACGATATAGCAGCTTGTCCGCAGCAGCGATGATGGCTTCTTCTGTGACCTCTGCGTCACCGGATGTGAGATCCACCGCCAGTACCCCGAAGCTCGCCGTGACTGCAACGCTCTGTCCGCCAACTTCGATCGGCGTTTGCGCGCAAGAAAGCCTCAAGCGCTCGGCAAGACGCACCGCGTCCGTCTTGTCCATTTCAGGCAGCAACAGCAAGAACTCCTCGCCACCGTAGCGAACGACGCAATCGACCTGCCGACGAACACAGTTGTGGAGGACCGCAGAGCAATTCTGTAAAACAGCGTCTCCGCACAGGTGGCCGAACGTGTCGTTGATGGATTTGAAGTGGTCGATGTCGCACAGGATGACGGCGAACGAAAGCCTGTGGCGCTGTGCCCGCTTGAGTTCGGTCGGAAGAAGAACATCATGCAAATGGCGCCGGTTATAGCACCCGGTCAGATGGTCCTTCATTGCCTGATCAGTCAAAAGCGCTCTCACGCGATATTCATCCCGCCACAGTCGATGGTAACGGCGCGCCGCCACCAGCCCGAAGCTGTTTGTCAGCAGAAGCAACATGGACATGGTCAGCATGTCGGAGAACCTGAGCGTCAACATGCTCGAGACGACGATGATGAAGAGCGCCGTCGCGGAAAAGGCAATGGTCTGCGAGACGATCAGCCGGTTCGGGATGAAGACATAGACAACGATCAGCATGATGCTGAAGGACATCGCATGCCAGGGTATCTCGCCGGGCCGATGCTGCACGATGAGCATGAACGTACCCATCCCGACGATCTCAGCGGCAGTTGCGGCGAGCTGAAGCACGGCACTCGATGCCGGCCGCGTGCGCGCCAGATACAGCCCGGTCATCGCGGTGACCGCAACGAACATCCGGGCGAAAAACAACAGCAGCGTCTCGCTCGTATAACCGAGAACACTGGCATCGGTCAGAGCGAACGCCAGGTAGAAGAAGGAACAAAAAACAAGCGTCGTACGCAATGTTGCCTGATTGCGTGGCAAGTGATGAGCCTGGAAATTCCGTTCGACATCTTTGTTTCGAAACTCCACTCGCAGCGGGTGAATATCGAATTCAGCCGGTAATGGGGCAATGATATTTTTCATGTCTTTTTTACTTACCGATGGCGCGATAGCACTTTAAGGCATTTTGCCGATCGCCGTCGGGCGGATTCGGAAAGCTTTGCCCATTCGCTACAGAGCCCGGAAGGGAGCGCCGCTCGTGGTCGGCGACCGCGTGCGCCCTTGATCAGGTGATCCTCCTCAATCTGCTTGACGATACGATGACGTATGCGGTCGTCGGACGGCCGCATACGTCACCGATGTTTCATACCGGTCGATGCAGCATCGCGAGCGCTATATCGAACACGCGAGGCAGCGCTTGCATCTGCTCGAACTGCCCGGACGTGAGCGCAACGAAAAAGCGTCTGAAGCAACGGCGGCGTTAGCGCTGCGTGACTTCGTCGAGGACATGAAGGCGTCGGGGTTCGTTGCGGATGCGCTCGCGGTGTACTGGATTGCGGGAGCGTCGGTCGCGCCGGCGTGCAGCTCGGGAACGTCGTCCTTCGACACGATCGGCAAACGCAAATGTCCCTTGTGTGCCGTCGGGGCTGACGAGTCCCCGTCATTCGAACGAATCAATGCGCTTGAATGCGCGGCCGTTCACTCAAGGCAGACACTCAGCCAAAACGTGTTTGCTATCCCACGACACCTTTTGCTGCCTCGCGCCCCGCAACCGCATGAAAAACCTCGCGGGCGATTTTATTTTTCCTTTATATTCCGCGACTTATGTGAGTGTTGCCAGCTTGTCTGGTTCACGTTGGCACACCCTATGCAAATACCCCTGTGAGCGCGACAAATAGTGCTCTTCCATCCAGACCGAAGACCTTCACAGGAGATTTACCATGAGCTCACTGACCATCAAAGACATCGCCCACACCGAAGAACTTTCCGCCAAGGCTCTGTCCGCTGTACGCGGCGGCAGCAACTACAACGCAGGAAACCTCAACCTTGCCTACGGTGGCGGCTTCGCCAGCCCGGGCGTCGTGGTCGCACCCGTCACGCAGACGGACACGTACACGAAAGTCGAGATCCCGACGATCCAGAACTTCGGCGGCCTGCAGCTTGCCAAGGCGTAAGTTAAGCGCCGCGGAGAGTCGCGCTGACAGCGGATGCCGTTCGATCCCGTCGAGGTGCGCTCTCCCCGCTTGCACGTCGAACCACACTCGTTAAACCGAAACTGAAACAGCTCCAGGAGACCTACCATGACCTCACTGACCATCAAAGATATCGCCCATACCGAAGAACTGTCCGCCAAGGCCTTGTCCGCTGTACGCGGCGGCAGCAACTACAACTTCGGCAACGCCAATGTTGCCTATGGCGGCGGCTTCGCCAGCCCGGGCGTCGTAGTTGCACCCGTCA
>NZ_KB911038.1:0-591799 GCF_000383275.1 Paraburkholderia caledonica
GTGTCGCTGAACCTGTATGCCGAGCATGAGTTCAACGCGTCGACGTTCACGGGGCGCGTGATCGCGGGCACCGGTTCTGACATCTACTCGGCAATCACGGGCGCAATCGGCGCGCTGCGAGGACCGAAGCACGGCGGCGCGAACGAAGTCGCGTTCGAGATCCAGTCGCGCTACCAGACGCCGGACGAAGCGGAAAGCGATATCCGCCGGCGCGTCGAGAACAAGGAAGTGGTGATCGGTTTCGGTCACCCGGTATACACGATCTCGGACCCGCGCAACAAGGTCATCAAGGAAGTGGCGAAAAAGCTTTCGAAGGAAGCGGGCAACAACAAGCTTTTCGACATCGCCGAAAGACTCGAATCGGTGATGTGGGAAGCGAAGAAGATGTTTCCCAACCTGGACTGGTTCAGCGCCGTGTCGTATCACATGATGGGCGTGCCTACGGCGATGTTCACGCCGCTTTTCGTCATTGCACGCACGGCCGGCTGGAGCGCGCACATCATCGAGCAGCGGATCGACAACAAGATCATTCGCCCGAGCGCGAATTACACCGGTCCCGACGATCTGCCGTTCGTGCCGCTCGCGAAGCGCGGCTAACGCCGTCAGAGCCCTCGCGCAAGCACGTGGACCCTGGCTCGCCGATACCCCGAGCCAGGGCCGTTCTTTGCCGTAGCGAGCTACACTAGACCGATTGCTTCACCCAGGCAGGAACGCGCCGTTAAAAACGCCCGCTCAATGCGATGGCCGCCGCCCTTGTTCCCGCATCATTACTGTTGGTCCCCACGCCATGAATACTGCCTACCGCAAACGCCTTCCCGGCACCCAGCTTGATTTCTTCGATGCGCGCGCCGCCGTCGACGCAATCCAGGCCGGCGCATACGACAAGCTTCCGTACACGTCGCGCGTGCTCGCCGAAAATCTCGTGCGGCGCTGCGATCCGGTGACGCTCGTCGCGTCGTTGAAACAGATCGTGGAACGCAAGCGCGAGCTGGATTTCCCGTGGTTTCCGGCGCGCGTGGTATGTCACGACATTCTCGGCCAGACCGCGCTGGTCGATCTTGCCGGTTTGCGCGACGCGATCGCCGCGCAAGGCGGCGACCCAGCGATGGTCAATCCAGTGGTGCCGACGCAACTCGTCGTGGACCACTCGCTTGCGGTGGAGTGCGGCGGCTTCGACCCGGACGCGTTCGCGAAGAACCGGGCAATCGAAGACCGTCGCAATGAAGACCGCTTCGATTTCATCAACTGGACGAAGCGGGCGTTCCGCAACGTCGACGTGATTCCGCCGGGCAACGGCATCCTGCATCAGATCAACCTTGAACGCATGAGTCCGGTCGTGCAGGTGAACGACGGCGTCGCGTTTCCCGATACGCTGGTGGGCACGGACTCGCACACGCCGATGGTCGACGCGCTTGGCGTGATCGCGATCGGCGTCGGCGGACTGGAAGCGGAAAGTGTGATGCTGGGCCGCGCGTCGTATATGCGTCTGCCGGATATCGTCGGCGTGAAGTTGACGGGTAAGCCTGCTGAAGGCATTACGGCAACCGACGTCGTCCTGTCGCTGACCGAGTTCCTGCGCAAGGAAAAAGTTGTCGGCGCATACCTTGAGTTCTTCGGCGAGGGTACGGCGAAGCTCACGCTCGGCGACCGCGCGACGATTGCGAACATGGCGCCCGAATTCGGCGCGACCGCCGCGATGTTCTATATCGACGAGCAGACCATCAAGTACCTGAAGCTGACCGGCCGCGACGACGAACTCGTGAAGCTCGTCGAAACCTACGCAAAAGAAGCCGGCTTGTGGGCCGACAGCCTCACGCATGCCGAGTACGAGCGCGTGCTGAAGTTCGATCTGTCCACGGTCGTGCGCACGCTCGCCGGGCCGTCGAATCCGCACCGGCGCTTGCCGGTTTCCGAACTGGCGGCGCGCGGCATCAGCGGCAAGGTCGAGAACGAGCCGGGCTTGATGCCGGACGGCGCGGTGATCATCGCGGCAATCACGAGTTGCACGAACACCAACAATCCGCGCAACATGATCGCCGCGGGCCTGCTCGCGCGTAACGCGAACCGGCGCGGGCTCACGCGCAAGCCGTGGGCAAAGACGTCGCTCGCGCCTGGCTCGAAAGCCGTCACGTTGTATCTGGAAGAAGCCGGCTTGCTGCCCGAGCTCGAACAGCTTGGCTTTGGCGTCGTCGCGTATGCGTGCACGTCGTGCAACGGCATGTCCGGCGCGCTCGACCCGGCGATCCAGAAGGAGATCGTGGAGCGCGACCTGTATGCAACTGCCGTGCTGTCGGGCAATCGCAATTTCGACGGCCGCATTCATCCGTTCGCGAAGCAGGCGTTTCTTGCTTCGCCGCCGCTGGTGGTGGCTTATGCGATTGCGGGCACGATTCGCTTCGACATAGAGAAGGATGTGCTCGGTGTCGATGCCGATGGCAATAACGTGACACTGAAGGACATCTGGCCGTCGGACGAAGAAATCGATGCAATCGTGGCTTCGAGCGTCAAGCCCGAGCAATTCCGCAAAGTGTACGAGCCGATGTTCGCGGTGTCGGTGGACACGCAGGAGAAAGCGAACCCGCTTTACGACTGGCGTCCGATGAGCACGTACATTCGCCGTCCGCCGTATTGGGAAGGTGCGCTTGCGGGCGAGCGCACGCTGCAGGGCATGCGTGCGCTCGCCGTGCTCGGCGACAACATTACGACCGATCACCTGTCGCCGTCGAATGCAATCTTGCCGGACAGCGCGGCAGGCGAATACCTGACGAAAATGGGTTTGCCCGAAGAAGATTTCAATTCGTACGCGACGCATCGCGGCGATCACCTGACGGCGCAGCGCGCCACGTTCGCGAACCCGACGCTCAGGAACGAGATGGTGATCGAAGACGGCAAGGTGAAGGCCGGTTCGTTTGCACGCATCGAGCCGGAGGGCAAGATCACGCGCATGTGGGAAGCGATCGAAACTTATATGGAACGCAAGCAGCCGCTGATCGTGATCGCCGGAGCCGACTATGGCCAGGGGTCGTCGCGTGACTGGGCTGCCAAGGGCGTGCGCCTTGCCGGCGCGGAAGCGATTGTCGCCGAAGGATTCGAACGGATTCACCGCACGAATCTTGTCGGCATGGGCGTGTTGCCGCTCGAATTCAAGCCGGGCGTGAACCGCATCACGCTGGCAATCGACGGCACGGAAACCTTCGACGTAATCGGCGAACGCAAGCCGCGCACGGATCTGACGCTGGTCATTCATCGCCGAAGCGGTGAGCGCGTCGAGGTGCCGGTGACCTGCCGGCTCGACACGGCCGAAGAGCTTTCCATCTACGAGGCCGGCGGCGTGCTGCAGCGTTTTGCGCAGGACTTTCTGGAGTCGTCGAAGGCGGCGGCTTAATCAATATCGTTCAGGACACTGTTTCATGGCGCATAAACCGCAGATCAGAATTCCGGCCACTTACATGCGTGGCGGCACGAGCAAAGGCGTGTTCTTCCGCTTGCAGGACTTGCCCGATGCGGCGCAAACGCCCGGCGCCGCGCGCGACGCGCTGCTGCTGCGTGTGATCGGCAGCCCGGACCCGTACGGCAAGCAGATTGACGGCATGGGCGGCGCGACGTCGAGCACGAGCAAGACGGTGATCATCGCTAAAAGCAGCAAGCCCGATCACGATGTGGATTACCTGTTCGGACAGGTGTCGATAGACAAGCCGTTCGTCGACTGGAGCGGCAATTGCGGCAATCTCTCTGCTGCAGTGGGCCCTTTCGCGATCAGCGCGGGGTTGGTCGAGGCGAACCGGATTCCGCGCGACGGCGTGGCGACCGTGCGGATCTGGCAGGCGAACATCGGCAAGACAATCATCGCGCACGTGCCGATGAGCGACGGCGCAGTGCAGGAAACGGGCGACTTCGAACTCGACGGCGTGACCTTTCCGGCGGCGGAAGTGCAGCTCGAATTCATGGACCCCGCTGCGGAAGAAGCCGGCGCCGGCGGCTCGATGTTTCCGACCGGCAATCTCGTCGACGATCTCGATGTGCCCGGCGTCGGCACGCTCAAGGCGACCATGATCAACGCCGGCATCCCGACGATTTTCGTGAATGCCGAGGCGATCGGCTACAAGGGCACGGAGTTGCAGGACGCCATCAATAGCGATGAAAAGGCGCTCGCAATGTTCGAGACGATTCGCGCACACGGCGCGCTGCGCATGGGGCTGATCAAGCATCTGGACGAGATTGCGACGCGCCAGCACACGCCGAAGATCGCGTTCGTTGCGAAGCCGGCCGACTACGTGTCGTCGAGCGGCAAGCGGATCGGCTCGGGCGACGCGGATCTGCTGGTCCGCGCGATGTCGATGGGCAAGCTGCATCACGCGATGATGGGCACCGCCGCGGTGGCGATCGGTACTGCGGCGGCGATTCCGGGAACGTTGGTGAATCTGGCGGCTGGCGGCGGTGAGCGTGAAGCGGTGAGGTTCGGGCATCCGTCGGGCACGCTGCGGGTGGGGGCGGAGGCTGCAGTTGTCGGTGGCGAGTGGGTTGTCAGGAAGGCGGTGATGAGTCGCAGTGCGAGAGTTTTGATGGAGGGTTGGGTCAGGGTGCAGGGCTAGGCAGAGGCGCTCCGGTGCCGGCCGGATGCATGGCATCGAACTCAGGCTCGGACGTGGACTTTTAGCGCGCCCGGTTGAACGTGCGTGGCTTCGCACTGGTTATAATCCCTGGGCCATCGAGAAACACTCAACGGTCAGGTCTGGAAGCTGTGATCGTAACCACGCATCCGCCCACATGAGGCATGCGTCTGTCTCTGCTGGGCTGTGTTGCCCGTCTCAACCGAATGCCCGCCGACCTACTGAAGTCTTAGCGAGATCGCACAATGAGTAAGAATAAACGCCGATCGCAAGCCGATTCCCGGCCACCCGTCGACGCTCTCCAGTACGAAAAGCTTGCGCTCTCGGCTTTCCATCTCTGTGACCGGCAGATGAGCAAGCTCGACTCGTTGATCACGCTTGCGTCCACGATATGTAGGAATCCTGCCGTCACGATTGACGAGCGCCGCCGGCAGCAGACCATGCTGGAATTGCTCATCAGCACCGGCGAGCAATATCAGCAGGAGCTTGCGTGCGACCGCGAACTCTTCCAGGTGATCGCACTCGATGCCAAAGGAGTGGCTAAGAAGCGCATCACGGCGAGCCGGGCGGCGCGCCTGCTTCAGGAAGCAAAGGAGCCCGCGTCGCGGGTGCCCGACATGAGCACCGGTCCGCAAGAAACCGCTTGCCTCGATGAAGCGTCAAGCGACGACGTGGAAGCCGGACCCGGCCCCGACGTCACGCGCCATTGAACGCACACAGCGTTGCCGGCGACTGAAGGCCGCCGTTCTCCGTGCGGGTGTCCGTCAGACTGCACGTCGCCTTCGCAGGCTTACTTCGCTCCGTGTTTGGCCTGCCAGCGTTGCATGAAGCCGATTTCGTCATGCTGCGCCTTGATGATGTTTTTCGCCAGGCGCTTCAACTCCGGGTCTTTGCCGTACTTGAGTTCGACCTGCGCCATGTCTATCGCGCCCTGGTGGTGCGGGATCATGTGCGCGACGAAGTCTTTATCGGCGTCCCCCGTGTAGGTCGGCGCGCTCATGTCTTTCATCATCTTTTCGTCGGCGGCTTTGAACGCCGGCGTCGAGTCGCCGGACGCCGCACCGGCTGAGGAAGACATGTCCATGCCGGGCATGGAGGCCGGGTGTTGCGCGTGAACAGGCGCGGTGGCGACGGCACATACCACACCGCCGAACACGCACAATGCACGAAAAGCGCGAAGTTTCTTCATAGTCGATTCCCATTAAAAAGTTGTTCGAGCGACGCGCGGCTATCAGTCCCTCACCGACGGATGAAATCCCGCCGCCGCGATGGCTTCCGTGAGTTGCGCCGAAGTTAGCGTCGACGCGACCTTGACGATCTTCGTGGACACGTCGATGTCGACCGCGGCAGCCGGATCAAGACCGGCAATCGCGCGAGCAATCGCGTTTGCGCATCCACCGCAAGACATATCCGGAACGGCTAATTCCAATTTCATTTTCAATCTCCTGAGACAAGTCTCAAGACGATCTTGCACCTTCCCACGGCGGTAAGGTCAAGCCTGCGAGCATGCGTCTTTACCTTTCCCGCTGACGCCAATCTGCGCCCGTCATTGGGAACGGTCCTACACAGGCGCTCGTCTTGGACGTCGATAATCGGCGTCACCTCATGCGCAGGCCAGCGTTCGCAGCCTGCGCCAGTCGAGGTCTCACGATTCATCCACGCAGACTCATCCACGCAGACTCATTCGCGCGAACATGCAAAACCAGTCCCCTGTATCACCCCAAGCCATTTCGCTCTGGTTCAACGAAGCGGAAGAAGCACGCCTCGCAGGTCGCTTCGACACGGCGCAGGCGCTTCTCGATCGAATCATTGTGCATGACTCGGCGCACGCGGCCGCGCTTTACTCGCGCGGACTGGTGGCGCTCGCACAGGACCAGCTGCCATTGGCGCAACGCTGGATCGAGCGGGCGGTCGAAGTCGAGCCGCAGCCGCCGTTCTTCGATATGTTGTGCCTCGTCCAGATCAGGCTGCGCGCGTTCGCGAGCATTGTGCACACTGCCAGCGCGGGGCTCACGTATCAGCCGGATTCGCTTTCGCTTCATTATTACCTCGGCGTCGCGCTGCAGTTGCAAGGGCGTGCGGAAGAGGCGGCAGCAGTCTATCGCAGGTTGATCGAACTCAAGCCGGACTATGTGCAGGCGCACGCTAACTTGGGCATCGTCGTGAAAGACCTGGGTTCGTTGAGCAAGGCCGAGCAGCACCTCAGGCACGCCATGACGTTAGACCCGTCCAATCGCGGCGCTCGCGCAAGTCTCAGTCAGGTGCTGCTGGCAGCGGGTCGCTACGAAGAAGCGTGGCCGTACTTTGAAGACCGTTGGGCCAATTTCGTCGATGCCGACGGGCAACCCGTATCCCAGCGGTCGGAACTCCCATGGCCGCAGTGGAAGGGCGAGGACTCCGGCGTGGCGGGCGGCGCGCGCCTCCTCGTTCTGCCGGAGCAAGGTCACGGCGACAGCCTGCAATTCGTGCGTTACCTGCCGCTCGCACTCGAACGTTTTGCCCAGGTGGGCTACATCTGCCCGCCCTCGCTGCGGCGCCTGTATGAAGAGTCGTTGTGCGTGCGCTGGCCGGGCCTCGTCATGCTCGACGACGTCATGCCTGATGCCAAAGAGTGGGACTGGCAATGTCCGTTGATGTCGTTGCCCCTCGCATTCGGCACGCGCCTCGACAACATCCCAGCAGAGCCGTATCTGCGCGCAGAGCCGCAGCGTTCCGCCGAGTGGCGTGCAAAACTCGGCGAGTTGTCGCGGCCGGACCTGCCGCGCGTCGGTGTCGTATGGGCCGGCGGCCACTCCGGGCTCACCGAAGATCGTGCGCGCAGCCTCACATCGGCGCAGTTCGCCCCATTGCTTTCTTTGTCGCGGATTCGCTGGATCAGCTTGCAGAAAGCCGACGACCTCGCAAAGCGTGCGAGCCCCTCGACAAAAGCGTATCTCACCGACTGGATGGACGGCGTGTCGGACTTTGCGGACACTGCCGCGATCATCGACAACCTGGACCTCGTCATTTCGGTCGACACGTCGGTCGCTCATCTGGCAGCGGCCATGGGCAAGCCGGTCTGGTTGCTGAATCGTTTTGCCGGTTGCTGGCGGTGGCTGCGCAATCGCGACGACAGCCCGTGGTATCCGACAGTGCGCATTTTCACGCAACCGCAACGGGGAAATTGGGACGAAGTAATCGAGCGCGTCGCGGCGCAATTGAAGCAGCGTTATGAACCGGGCATAACTTACCGTTCCTTTGTGCGCTAGCTAACTCAACGCCGCGCCAGATTTACTGGATGGTGAGTTCGGGGTGCTAAGCTCGGGCGCTGTCGTGTTGTGGTTTCTCTCGCCGGTGAGGCGGGTGCCGTTTGCCAAAATAGTCGATTAACAGGGGCCAGGCATGTTGAGAAAAGTCGTCGACAGGGCAAAACAGATCCGAAGGAGCGAGCGATTCAAGCATTCCGTCGCCACGCCTCGCCGCATATCGCTTCATGCGATGCAGCGCCTCAACCGGGGCGTCTTTGCGATCGAAATCAAGGAGAACTCCGGCTTTTTCTCCGTCATGCAAATGGTGTTGTTCATCCTCATGTTTTGTGAGGAAAAATGCCTGATGCCGCGCATTAGCGCTCGCGGCGGCCTGTATGGCGATGCCGATGGAAAGGTCGACTGGTTCTCCGCGTTCTTCGAACCGGTACGCGCTCCGGCTGCCTTGCCGCTCGCGCGCAAGCTCAGGACTTCGACGGTTCGTGACCTCGTGCAGTTGGGCTTCCGGCAACGTTACGAGCACTTGCTGGAACTCGGCAGCGCGAGTGAACTGTTCTTTGCATACTATCGGCCGGCGCAGCATATTCTTCGCGAGGTGGATGCAGTCTGCGAGCAACTCGGCATCGGCGCCTTTACACTGGGCGCGCACTTCAGAGGCACTGACAAAACGCTCGAAGCGGTTCCCGTTTCGTGGAAAGACTTTTGCCGTCACGTCGAAACGACGCTGGCGGAAAATCCGTGTTTGAACCACGTTTTCATTTCAAGCGACGAACAGGCCTTTGTCGACTACTTTGTCGCATGGCCGTTCAGCAAGCCGGTGAGCGTCGCGCCGGCGAGGCTGCTTGCGAACGGTGCGACGCCGGTTCATTTCAGCGGCTTTCCGGGGCTGGAAGTCGGGCGCGAAGCGCTCGTCTCCAGTCTGCTTTTGTCGCGCTGCGGCTATCTGGTCAAAACGCCGTCTTATCTGTCCGCGTGGTCGCGAATCTTCAACCCGGCGCTACCCGTCAAGCTCGTCGCTCCACCGAGGCCAGATGCGTTCTGGTTTCCCGACAGCCGGTTGTGGCTCGAACAGGAGGCGCACGACAAAGCGGCTTGAATGCCGCGTCGCTGACCCCGCGCGACTGCCCGACCTCGCGACATGCTCGAGCGGCTTGCGATATCCTTTTGTGACAAGCCGCGCACTGAGCGCTCAAGCACATCACAAAGGACTCGCAACATGAAAGCCGTCAAGATCGGAACGCCTGCCAGCGTCGACAATCTCCAGTTGGTCGATATCGACGATCCGGGACAGCCAGGCCCGGGCCAGGTTCGCGTGCGTATTCACGCCAGCTCGTTGAACTTTCACGACTACGGCGTCGTAAGCGGCGTGTTGCCCGCCGACGCCGGGCGTATTCCAATGGCGGACGGCGCGGGTGTCGTCGAAGCAGTCGGCGAAGGCGTCGGCGAATTCAAGGCTGGCGACCATGTCGTGTCGTGCTTCTTCCCTTTCTGGGAGAACGGTACGCCCACGATTGGCGACTTCAAAACCACACCCGGCGACGGCGTTGACGGCTATGCGCGCGAAGTCGTCGTGCTGCCGAGCCACTACTTTACGCATGCACCGAAAGGCTACAGCCACGCCGAAGCCGCGACGCTCACCACGGCCGGACTGACGGCATGGCGCGCGTTGATCGTCGACGGTCAGTTGAAACCGGGTGCGACGGTGCTCGTGCTCGGCACCGGCGGCGTGTCGATCTTCGGCTTGCAGCTTGCCAAGGCGATGGGCGCCTCGGTGATCGCGACGTCCTCGTCGGATGCGAAGCTCGAAAAGCTTCGCGCGCTTGGCGCCGATCACACGATCAACTATCGCGAGAATCCCGAGTGGGGCAAAACGGTGCGCTCGTTGACCGGGGGCAGAGGCGTCGATCATGTGATCGAAGTGGGCGGTCCGGGCACGTTGCCGCAGTCGATCACTGCCTGCCGGATAGGCGGCCATATTGCGCTAATCGGCGTGCTGACCGGGCGCGCGGGCCCGGTGCCCACCGCGGCGCTGATGGCACGGCAACAGCGGCTGCAGGGGCTGATTGTCGGCAGCCGGCAGGATCAGCGCGACATGACTCGCGCGCTCGAAGTGACCGGCATCAAGCCTGTCATCGACAGCACGTTCGAACTCGCGAAGCTCGGCGACGCGTTCAGGCATGAAGCGGCGGGCGCACACTTCGGAAAGATTTGCGTATCGATCTGAGCACGACGCGCTTGAGCGTCCGCGCAACGCGGTGAGGCTCAACTGCGCTGCGCGAGATCTGCGAATGTGACGCTTCTGGCCGCGCATGCTTCGGTGAACGCTTCGTCGTAGCTGGAGAAGAACACGGTGCGGGTTTGCGCGAGCGTCGTGAACAGATTCACCAGCACCGCACGCGCGGCGGCGTCGAGTCCGCCTACGGGCTCGTCCGCGATCAGCACTTTCGTTTCGCCAATCACCGCGGTTGTTAGAAAAAACTTTTTGCGCGTGCCGAACGACATCTGTTCAAAGCGCTTTTCCAGATGCGGCGTGAGTCCGAAGCGGTCGGCGAGCGCCAGCGTCGCGTCGCTGACCACCGCGTTTCTCGCCGAAGCCACGCGTTGCAGATATTCGCGACCGGTCGGATCAGGCGACGGCATGCAATCCTCCGGCACGTACGTCAGCAGCGATTGCGCGGCTTTACGCGCCGTGCGCAGTGGAAGGTTGCCGATCCAGATTTCCCCTTCATCAGCCTCGATTACGCCGGCAAGCATGCCGAGCAAAGTCGATTTACCGCTGCCGGACTCGTCGTTGAGCGCCACGCAGCCTGCGGCAGAGTCGTGCCACAGTCGCTGAAAGATGACGCGGTCGCCATAGCGCTTGCTGAGGTTTTCGAAACGAAGCATGAGTGTGACGTGTAGTGTGAATTGCTACGCAATGTCCATTGTGAGGAGCGCGCGCGATTTTAGACGGATGGCGAAGCCTATCAAAAACCGGACGATTGTTCCGATTTTCCGCGTGTTGACGGCGTTATCGCCATACCGCTAGCCCTTAATCTCAAAACTGCATCGCTTTCACAAAAAATAGGGCGGGGTGAAATGATAGGTCTACAGAATACGCGGCCTTTTTTGCGCTGCTAAACTGTGCGCCGGAGCAGTTTTCTTCCGCACCCATGCGCCACTCGCGCCCCCAATTTCCGCCAGCCTCAACCTGCGGGATAAGCGGTAGAAACAGGCCTTTTCTGCGATTTGGAAGAAGCAGCCGCACGGCATACTGGCTTATACGCGGTGGGTGAAAAAGGGACGCATGGTTGGATGTCCTTTCTTCCAGGCAGGCATGGCGTCGCAATTGCCGATTCCTCTCCCAACCGCTCATCCTCTCTAATTCGATATGTATCGGGGCTCGCTTGAGCCCGTTTTTGGAAGTGACTCATGAAGCCGGGAAAGAATTCGCTTGGGAAAACACGCACGCGCAAATTCGTCATTGCGGCGGCATCGGCGCTTGTCGCATTGACGCTCGCATTCAGTTTGTGGCATTACCAGCAGCGCTCCGCGCAGGTTGCGCCCGCGCTGACCGGCGTCGCCAACCAGATGCGCCATGACACGTCGGCCTGGACGCGCGAGGAGAAAGACGCGTCGCAAATGCTGCGCGACATTCATGACGCGAAGGTTGCCGCAATCGGCGTGAGTCCCAGTGCGATTCTCGTGTCGAAGCGCGACGGCTCCAAGTATTTCGTGACCGACCACAACGCGACCTTTTCGCACGCGCTGTTACTCGGCGAGCCGAAGAACGGCGACGCGGCTTCATACCAACTGGTGTGGCTGCCCGACGCGGACATCCGCACGGGCGGTTCGAACTGGGTGCAGGCTTTCGACCAGACGCGCGACGTAATCAGCCTGCTGCTGCCGTTGCTGCTGATCGGCGGCATGGTGTGGTTCATGCGCCGTGAGATGCGCGGCGGCGCGACGCTGCTCGGCAAGGCGCCCACGCTGCGCTTTGACGACGTGATCGGCGCCGGCGAAGCGAAGGCGGCGCTCGCGGACATTCGCGGCTATCTGTCGAACCCGAAGCAGTTCACGTCGATGGGCGTACGAGCGCCGTGCGGCATCCTGATGGTGGGCGGCCCCGGCGTGGGCAAGACGCGGCTCGCACAGGCGCTGGCAGGAGAATGCGGCGCGAGCTTCATCTCGATCACCGGCAGCTATTTCAGCGCGAAGTATTACGGCGTGGGCATCCAGAAGGTCAAACATCTGTTCGAAATGGCGCGCAAGAATGCGCCCACGGTGATCTTCATCGACGAAGCCGACGGCCTCGCGAAGCGCACCGACACGGGCGGCGGTCCCGTCGAAGCGGAGAGCAACCGCATCATCAATCAGTTGCTGGCGGAGATGGACGGCTTTGCCTCGAACGAAGGCGTGATTATCGTTGCGGCCACCAATCATCCGGACAATCTGGACGAGGCGTTGCGCCGGCCCGGCCGTTTCGATCGCACCGTGCAGGTTCGCCTGCCCGATCGCGAGGACCGCGCGAAGATTTTCCGTTTCTATGCCGAGAGGCTGAAGTCGAAGGCCGCGGACATCGACTACGATCAACTCGCGCGCCTTACCACAGGCTTGTCGCCGGCGACCGTCGCGATGGTCGTGAATCAGGCCGGTCTCGTCGCGCGCAAAGCCGGCGACACGGAAATCGCGGCGAAGCATTTCATCGAGGCGATCAAGATCGCGCGGATCGGCGACGTGAGCGGCGCGGAACGCGCATTGACCGAGGACGAACGCACGCGTATTGCCGTGCACGAAGCCGGGCATGGCCTGGTCGCGGCGCTGCTCGGCACCGGCGTACTCGAGGAGGTCACGATTCTGCCGCGCGGCGGCGCGCTGGGCGTCGCGCTTATCACGAAGGCGCAGGACAAGCATCTTTATCGTGAGACCGAAATCCGCAATGAAGTGAAGGTCTTGCTCGGCGGCCGTAACGCGGAAATTCTGGCGTTTTCCGAAGCGTCCAGCGGTGCGGCCTCCGATCTGCAGGAAGCGTCGCGTATCAGCCTCGATATGGTGTCGAAGTTCGGCTTCAACAGCGACGGCAATCTGTTTAGCCTCGCCGCGTTGCCCTCGCAATACGCGGGTTTGCAGATGAAGGGCGCGATCGAGCAGGCGAACGTGCTGCTCAAGGAGTTGAACGAGCAGTGCTATAGCCTGCTGCACGCGTATGAACCCGTGCTGCGCGCTATTGCAGACGAACTTCTCGAGCAGGAAACCGTGCCGGGCGAAACGGTGTATCGCCTGATCAAGGAGCACAAGAGCACGCTGAAGATCGTGCACGAGCCCGAGGCGGCTTGAGCGGCCACGCACTACCACGCCTGAGCGGCTAGACACCACCGCGCTACGCGAAGTCCGACGGCCCCGGAGGCGGAACGCCGGGAGGCGTTTCTGTCTCGCCCAAAGGATCGCGCTTGGCTTCGTCGTCAGCGGCGGGCAACGAGTCGGCGCCTTTTTCCGGCAGAGGCTGGTCGAGCCCCGGTTCGACCGGTGTCGGGATTGCATCGCCAATGGGCTTCGAGACCTCGGTGGGCGGACCGCCCGGATCGGCCGATTTGTCCTGGTCATGCTCGTTCGGGCTATTGGGCTGAGTGGCCACGGCGCATCTCCAATTGGTAACGGTCATTCATCTGTCAGCAACCGCTGTGCCACGAGTGCGACCTACGCAACCTCATGCTGCGTCTGAAGCGGTTCCCTCGTCCGTCAACGCACGCCGGCTATGCTGCTTCTCCTGTGAAGCGGACGTAAGCGTTGCCGCGTGCCTCGAATCAGCACTTACCTTGTCCGAAGCGCCACGCCGCGTCTTCAAACGAAGAATCGGTTCTTCGATGATTCGCCACGACAGCACCGCCATGCCGAGCGAAATCGCAAACGACGCCCCAATCCCGGCCACATGCGCCCACAGCGGTACCACGCCGCCAAACAACGCTTGCGCATGATGATTGCGCGTCAGGTCCGGAACGAGGTTGTGATACAGATAGAAGCCATAGCTGATGCGTCCGAGGCCCGCAAGCCAGCGCGCTTCCAGCAGAGCCAGCACGACCGTATTCCGGCAGCACGCAATGGAACACACCAGCGCCGCTATGCACAGCCCATACGCGCCGCTGACGACGGTAAAGACCAAGGGATTCTCGATGTCGCTCCACGCCGGCTCGGTTGCACAAAAGCCCACGAGACAAAGGCTTAAAACAAACAGCGTGGCGCCGTGTCCGAGCAAGGCCCGCACACCATGCGCACCACGTGAACCGCGTGCACCGCGTGAACCGCGTGCACCGTCTGCACCGCCGGCGTTCTCCGAAATCATCAAGCCGCCCATTCCACCGAGCGCCAGCAACCAGAAGTTGCTCAACGGATGCGTGTAGATCGTGATCTCCTGCCAATGCGCGGCGCGCATCGCCAGAAGCGAAACCAGTCCCGTCATGACGATCAGCGTGCATACCGCCAGATGCCGCCGCGCTGCGAGCAGCAACAGGAGCGGTGCGACCACGAGATAGAACTGCTCCTCGATGGCAAGACTCCACAAATGCGAGTAGCGCCCCGGCCAGTAGTGCAGCACCGAGCCGATCCAGAAGTTCGACAGGTAGGCGAAGTGATACGGCATGCCGCTCGCGAGTTCCGGACTCGCCATGCCCACGAGCATCAGCGCGCTCATCACCGTGAGCATCAGGTAGTAGATCGGAAAGATTCGCAGCGTCCGGCGAAACAGGAAGCGCTTGAGTGCTGCTCCGAAACCGCTGCCGCCTTGCTCGATGCGCTGCCGCTGGGCCGACAGAATGCGGATGATCAGAAAGCCGCTCAGCGCGAAGAAGATCCATACGCCCAGATGGCCTATCTCGCCGATATCGCCGAATAGCCGGTGTTGCAGAAAGACCATCAGGACTGCAATGGCGCGCAGTCCGTCGAAGCCGGCAATCCTGTTGTTCATGTGAGTGTCTTCCAATGCGAGGGCGGTGCGCGGCGCGCGACCGTTCAGGTCGGTAATGGAAGGACCGGTGCCGCGCAAATGAAAGCTCGATCACGCAAACGAGCAGCGGCAAAGAGAAGGCGTCGCACTGACGCTCAACGCGCCCGCCGGACGCAGGTCGGCAGGCAAGCGTGTCCGGTCCACATGAGTGGCCGCCGTGCGGAGAAGCCTGTTGCGCGGGTTGCGCGAACTCCGACGGTCATGCATGAATTCATCCTACGATGAAAAAAAGCGAAAAAAATCGCATCGAGCGATGAGCCGATTTTTTTCTACGACGCGAGTCGGCCGTCTTTGCTCGTTCCACATGAAAGCCGCAAAAGTTGCTGCAAATCCAATGCGCGGCGAATCACTCTTACCGCATGCCGACAAGCGGATTTCAGATTGCCAGCGCGGCGCTTCGAAAGACAGGCTGCTTGTCAGCACCTACAACGTGACCGCACGGCATCGGCAAGAAGGCGATATCTTGACGCGTTGCTGGATAACTTTCCTGCGAGAACATGAATGGAAATTCGCCGCGGACGCTCCCTCGAAGTGGACTTCTTTCGCGGCGTCGTGCTGATCGTCATCGTGCTGGACCACATGCCCAGCAGCACGCTTTCTCATCTGATGCTGCATGCGTACGCATTGTGCGATTCGGCTGAGGTGTTCGTGTTCCTCGGCGGCTATGCGTCGGCGGCGGCATACACAGCGGTGGTTGCGGCCCGCGGAGAGCGGGCGGCCAAGCTGCGCTTCGTGCGACGCTGCTGGGAAATCTACCGGGCTTATCTGTTGACGGCAGTACTCACGCTGCTGTCGGGCGCGGCGCTCGCATTTCTGCGACTGAATCACCCGATGGTCGAGCTTACCGGCTGGCCGCCGTTCGCCATCCAACCGCTGCATCAGACGTTCGAAATCGCGGTGTTGCGACGGCAGCCCTACCTGTCGAGCGTGTTGCCGATGTACCTGTTCTTCGCGCTCTGCGTGCCCCTCGTGGTGCCTCTGGCGCTGCGCTCGCGCATCGCGGCGCTCCTGCTCAGCACGGTTGTGTGGTGGCTCGCGCGGCCGCTGGCCGGGCTATTGAGCATTGACGACATGGCCGAGTGGGCTTTTAATCCGTTTGCATGGCAACTGATGTTCGTGCTCGGCATTGTGTGCCGGCTCGCACCCATCAGCGAGCAGTTTCATGCTGGCGAGGCGGCGCGCTGGTTCACGCGCGCCGCCATTGCCGCAGTGCTCGCGTTTGCCGCCGTCAAACTGTTCGTGCTGACGCAGCCGTTGGCCGGCACCCTTAAACAGAATCTTTCCGTGGATCGCGTGATCAACTTCATTGTCATTGCCTGGCTTGCCGCGCGGCTCGTGCGCATGGGCGCCATAGCGCGGCTCGCGCAGCGGTTGCCCGCCGTGGTCACCGTGGGCCGGACCGGCCTCGTATGTTTTGTCGGCGGCACGCTGGTGTCGTTGATCGTGGACACAGCGACGCCGCATACGTTTCACGGCTTTCGCGGCGTGTTGATTGGACTGGCCGGAGACTTCGTCGCCATTGGTGCGCTGCTCATGCTTGCGCGCGGCTGGCACGGCTGGAAGGGACAGCAGTTGCGTGCGGCTGCGAGCGGCGCGCGTTGCGGATGAGGGCGTTGTCGCGCCGCATGCGTTTCATGCGAATTCGAAGTGTCCGCGCCTGCGCGCTCGCGGCCACCATCGCCGGTACTCTGCTCGGGCCCGGCGCTCATACGGTGTTCGCCGCGCAGAAGGATGCGCCGCTCGCCATGCGTTGCGCCGAATTCGCGGGCGCCGTGTTGCCGCCGGAAGTGATCGCGTTGCCCACGGCCGGCGCGCAGATCGAGAGCGCGTCGATGGTCGGCGCAACCGCGCCGGGCAATCAGCAAGGCGGCGAGTATTGCCGCATCACGGGTCGCATCAAGGCGCTCAAGGCGACTACACCCGACATCCGCTTCGACCTGAATCTGCCGCGGCGCTGGAATGGCCGCGCGCTGCAAATCGGCGGAGGCGGCTATAACGGCGTCGTGGTGAGCGGCACGGGCGTGATGCCGTTCTCGCCCGATCGCGCGCCCCTCGCGCAAGGCTATGCGACCTTCGGCGACGATTCCGGACATGTCGGCGATTCCTCGCTCGCGGTGTTCGGTCTCGTCGACGAAGCGGTGACGAACTTCGGCTATGCGCATCTGAAGAAGACACACGACGCCGCGCTTGCACTGATTGCGCGCGCTTACGGCCGGCCGCCGCAGCGTATGTACTTTGGCGGCGGCTCAACGGGTGGCCGCGAAGGCTACACGGTGATACAGCGCTTTCCCGACGACTACGACGGCGTGATCGCCAATTCGCCCGCGCTCAACTTTTCGGGCGTTCGCCTGATCGGCGTCAAGCTCGGCCAGGCGGAATATGCAACGCCGGGCGGCTATGTTCCGCCGTTGCTGCTGGAGCAGGTCTATCAACGCACGCTCAGCGTTTGCGACAGGCTGGACGGTGCCGCGGACGGTATTGTGAGCGACGTCCCCGCCTGCCGCGAGCATGAATCGGAAATTATCGAGTCGTTGCGTTGCGCGGGACGCTCGCCTTCGAACGAGCAATGCCTGAGCGAGTCGCAACTTGCCACGTTGATGGTGATGCGCGACGGCTTGTCGCTGCCGTACAAACTCGCCTGGGATGTCGCCGGCTATCGCGGCTACAACGTGTTTCAGGGTACGCACCTGACAGGCTCGCTCGGGTTGGGACATCAAGCGGAGCGCCTCGCCGTGCCCAGATTTTTTGCTAACGGTTATCTGTTCGCGCAAGGCGACGGCTACATACGCTACTTCGTTGCGCGTGACGCGGGCTTCGACTCGCTCAGATTCGACCCGCAACGTCCGGGCAAATATCGCGCACAGTTGACCGCACTTTCCGAAACCATCGGCGCGATGAATCCGGACGTTGCGCGCTACATTGCGCGCGGCGGCAAGCTCATTACGCTGCAAGGTCTCGCCGACGAAGTCATTAGCCCGAATCAGACGATTGCTTACCATCAGGCATTGGTCGATCGCTACGGCGTGGACCAGGTCAATCGGTTCATGCGTCTTTACATGGTGCCGGGTTTTCAGCACGGTAGCGGCGCATTCATTCCTTCGGTGGACCTGCTCGGTGCGCTCGATAACTGGGTGACGCGCGGCGCGTCACCGGAGACTTTGATCGCCACCGACATCGCCGCGGCGACCAATGGACGCTCGCGCCCACTGTGCCGCTATCCGCTGTTTCCACGCTATACGGGCAAGGGCAATGTGAATCTTGCAAGCAGCTTCGTGTGCACGGAACCCTGACCATGTTCTGCGATTCTGCTTCGATGCAACGCGCGACTTCTTTACATTGGAGCCGTTGCAAAATCCACTAACTGGCTGCAAGCGTCGCAGCGCGGCTCGAAAAACAAAAGGACGGCGAGGCCGCGCAGCGGCACCGCCGTCCTTCTTAACGCCACTCGTGCAGCGTTAAAAGCTGCACGAACATCGACCTTCGTTACTGGCCGTTCTTCATCGTGCCGTTGGTGCTGCCCGTACCGTTGCTCATGCCGTTACTGGAGCGATTGGTGGTCGCGCTATTCGGCGACGCGCCGGTACCCGTGCCCATGCCGCCACCGGTGCCGGTCACGCCCGGCGAGCCATAGCCCGAGTCGCCCGGGTGCTTCATCGTGCCGGGGCCCACGCCCGGGGTTGCGGTTCCGCCTGCGCCACCCGTCGTGCCGCCGCCGGCGCCCACACCGTTACCGCCCGAACCGCCTGCCCCCGCGCCAGCGCCACCGCCCGCACCGCCGCCACCGGCCCCGCCGCCGGCCTGTGCAAAGGCTCCGCCCGAGAGTGCCACTACAAGCGCCGAAGCGAAAATCGTCTTGGTAAAGCGTTTCATGGTTCATCTCCATTAGAGTCGATCGATGTCACGCGAGCGCGTCGCACTCACATGCCAGGACTGCCGCAAGCACTGTGCCTTAAGTGCCGGCGCTAGATGCGCCGGCGCAGCAGCATGGCGAGGAATCGAGCATGACGCGTTCCTGGGACGGCGCGGGCCATGCATTCTGGAGGTCTTGAACCGGCACGCGCATTGCCGTTGCGCCCAGCTGATATCGCTACGGAAACCGAACTTTCTTGCAGCGCAGCGAAGGCCTCGGCGCCGAGAATCGCAGCATGCGCCGTCGAGGAGGCTTCCACCGCGGCGCGATCCTTTCGCTGCACGCTTTCGCAGATTCCATTACATTGCGGGTGCGGTCGCGCTTGCGCGTCATTTTCTCCACTTTCACAGCGGTGTCTGCCATCGTCGAATCCATGCAGCCAATCGTCTCAGTCACGAACCTGTCGAAAACCTATGCCAGCGGTTTTCAGGCGCTAAAAAACATCAATCTGGCGATCAACCGGGGAGAAATCTTTGCCCTTCTGGGGCCGAACGGGGCGGGCAAGACCACGCTCATCAGCATCGTCTGCGGCATTGTCAACGCGAGCGAAGGCAGCGTGACGGTCGACGGCCGCGATATCGCCGCCGACTATCGCGGCGCGCGCTCGCTAATCGGGCTCGTGCCACAGGAACTCACCACCGATTCGTTCGAAACCGTATGGGCGACCGTGTCGTTCAGCCGCGGCCTGTTCGGCAAGCCGAAGAACCCTGCGTATATCGAGAAGGTGCTGCGCGACCTGTCGCTGTGGGAAAAGCGCGATAGCAAGATCATCACGCTGTCCGGCGGCATGAAGCGCCGCGTGCTGATCGCGAAGGCGCTGTCGCACGAACCGCGCGTACTGTTCCTCGACGAACCCACGGCGGGCGTCGACGTCGAATTGCGCCGCGATATGTGGAAGCTCGTGCGCTCGCTTGCGGCAAGCGGCGTGACGATCATCCTCACTACGCATTACATCGACGAAGCGGAGGAAATGGCTGACCGCATCGGCGTGATCAACGGCGGCGAAATCATGCTCGTCGAAGAGAAAACCGAGTTGATGCGCAAGCTCGGCAAAAAGCAGTTGACGCTGCAGCTGGAAACCCCGCTCTCCGCGTTGCCGGCGGCGCTCGCAGGCTACGGCCTCGACGTCGCGAAGGGCGGCAACGAGTTGATTTACACGTATGAAGGCGACGGCGGCCGCACCGACATCATTGCGCTGCTCAAGGCGCTCGACGACGCCAGCATCCGTTTCAAGGACCTGCACACCACGCAGAGTTCGCTTGAAGACATCTTCGTGAGTCTGCTTCGAGGTAACCAATGAATCTCTACGCCATTCGCGCGATCTACAAGTTCGAGATGGCGCGCACCTGGCGCACGCTGATGCAAAGCATCATCGCGCCGGTGATCTCCACATCGCTGTACTTTGTCGTGTTCGGCGCGGCCATCGGCTCGCGTATCAAGGAAGTGGACGGCATTAGCTACGGCGCGTTCATCGTGCCCGGACTGATCATGTTGTCGTTGCTGTCGCAGAGTATTTCGAACGCGTCGTTCGGCATTTACTTTCCGCGTTTCACCGGCACGATCTACGAGTTGTTGTCGGCGCCAGTGTCGTATCTGGAAATCGTCGTGAGCTACGTGGGCGCGGCGGCGACCAAGTCGATTCTGCTCGGGCTCATCATTCTCGCGACGGCGGGCCTGTTCGTGCCGCTGCAAGTGCAGCATCCTTTCTGGATGATCCTGTTCCTCGTGCTGACGGCGGTTACCTTCAGCCTGCTCGGGTTCATTATCGGCATATGGGCGGATAGCTTCGAGAAGCTGCAACTGGTTCCGCTCCTGATCATTACGCCGCTCACGTTTCTCGGCGGAAGCTTTTATGCGGTGAACATGCTGCCGCCGTTCTGGAAAGTCGTGACGCTGTTTAATCCGATCGTCTATCTGGTGAGCGGATTCCGCTGGAGTTTCTACGGTCTCGCGGATGTCAACGTCGAGGTGAGTCTCGCGATGACGGCTCTCTTTCTGGCCGTGTTTCTTGCGATCGTTGCGTGGATCTTCAAGACGGGTTACCGGCTCAAGAGCTGATTACTTCTGCTGAAAAGAGAACGGCATGACGGCGCTCGCCGTCATGCCGTTCGCATGAGTTACTGCAACACCGACCCGGTCTACGACACGTACGCTTTCGCGACATTGATCAGCTGTACGCGGTTGCGAACATTGAACAATTGCCGCAGACGCCGCAAGTGATAGTCGACGTTATGCGGCGACAGCCCGAGGAAATACGCAATTTCCTTGTCGCGCTGCCCCTGAACCACCGCCTTCAGTACCGCGTGCTGCAACTCGCTCAGCGTGACGCGCTGCTGCTCGGGCGTCATGCCGATTACGCTTTTCGCGTGCGTCCAGATGAATTCATGAATCGTGTGCGCGAACATCAGCGTTTCCGCGACGATCGATTCGGTCATCCAGCGTGGGTTGCCGATCTCCGAATTGAAGCACAGGCTCGCGCTCAACTCCGGCTCGGGCAGCGGCATCTGCGTGAGGATGCCGCTTTTCCGGCCGGTCTCCTCCAGCATGTCGATCAGGCCGCCGAGCCGCTCGCTGCGCATTTGCGCGCGCGGCAGGTCGGCGCGCATGTCGACCGTGTTCCAGAGGAACGGCATGCCGGTCGGCGAGGCCAGCGCCACGCGCGGATCGAGTTCGAAATAGCGCTCGCGGAAATAGCGCGTCAGCCAGCTTTGCGACTCGTAGCTCGTCAGCACGAACATGGTCTTGCGATGCGCGAACGTGCGCGTGGCCGTATAGCTGAACGAGTTGAAGCCCAGTTGCCTGATGCGTTGCCGCACGAATTCGATGCGGTCCTGCGCACTGCCAAAACGCACCAGCGGACTGATGACGGGCGCGCGCCGTGCGGCGGGCGCGGGCGTGCCGATCTCCTCCTCGGTGAAGAGGGTCAGGAAACCAGCGGGCGCCGCGCCTGTTGCCGCGCGGCTCGATACCATCGATGCGTCAGCCGCGTGGGCTGACTTGGCGGGCTGCCGCGTGCCGGCCGGGTAGGCCGGTTGTGCGGTGACCGCCGGGTTGTATGCTGCGGATGCATGGCCGGATTCGCCCTGCGGCGAACCGGTCAGCCAATGCGGCAGCGTATCGCATTCGTGTTCCATGAAACGGTAGCTCCGGCGTTCGAAACGCGTGAAAGACGACACCCTAATGATTAGCTATTTCCGAAAATTGCGGTAGCCGGTTCCTTGCTATCATTTTCGCGATCTTGCGCTGACAGCCGACCGGTAACGCGGGTGTGACAGAGTTCTCTCATTTGCATACGGCACCTCCTTGGGAATGGACGTGATGACACGAATTCCAAAGCTGACAACGACGCTTGCCTACGACCGCTACATGGCGGGCCAAAAACTGGTGTCGAGCGTGGATCGCCCGTGGCGGCACCTGGTGTTGCGCTCCTATCTCGAACCGGACGAGCAGGAACTGCTGGAAGCACCCGGTCTGCAAGACCTCACGCTGATGACGCTCGCGAGCGGCGCCGAGCATCTCGAGCGCAATCTGAACGGGCGCTGGGAAAGCGCCGACCTTCGAGTGGGCGACGTCTGGTACGTGCCGCCCGCGCCGGTCTCCTGGCGGTGGCGTTCGATCAGCGATAAGCCGCTGTCGACCGTCCATTTACATATTGAGCGCAGCCTGATCGACAGCGTGGCCGATCAGATGGAGCTCGACGGATCGCGCCGCGAGCTATCGCTCAGCGACGCAATGCGGTTCCGCGACCCGCTGGTCGCAGCCATGCTGAACGCATTGCACCGCGCCGCCAGCGATCCGGCCGACTCGCGGCTTTATGTCGATGCGCTGATCCACGCGCTTGCCGCGCATCTTCTTCAACATTATTCAGGCGGCCGGCAAGCGGGGACGGCGCGCCTCGCGCAGCCCGAACGGCTGGTACCGCGCCGCATCCGCCGCGTGACCGAATACATACGCGCGAACCTGGGCGCGGATCTGGCCATTGGCGATCTCGCCGCGCAGGCTGGTTTAAGCAGCTTCCACTTTGCCCGCGTGTTTCGCCGTGAAACTGGCGAAACCCCGCACCAGTACGTGACGCGCTTGCGGCTCGAACAAGCGGCGAAGCTGCTGCGTTCGACCGATCAGACGGTGCTGCAGATTGCGATTGCGGTTGGTTACGAGAATGCCAGTCACTTCTCCGTACAGTTCAAACGCGATTACGGCGTCACACCGCTTGGCTACCGGCTGCGCGGCTGAACAGGCGGATGGCGCGCCAGCAACGGCGGGCAAGTGGACAGTGTAGCCGTAGGCGGGGTTCCGGCAACGGCCGGTGAGAAACGGGGACCGCTGCACTCGCAGGTGCAAGCGACGCCCTCCGAAGCCTGGCGGCGCTGCGCCTTTCGTTCGCGCTTTGGGTTGGCGGCCGGTCGACTGCGCCGTACAAGGGAAGGCTTAGCCGGAATGCCGTCTGTAGGAATCACGCACCTTTCGAAGTGTGCTGTGCATTGCGCGGCTTGCAAACTACGAACATTCGTGGCGCTACGGAGGCGAATCTGGCACGGGGGTGCCGCCTCCACCCGCGCACGCTGTGATTGGCGCCGGGCGTTGCGGGTCGAACTGGCCTGACAGGCGGGTTGCGAACTGTATCTGTCTAAGCCTTGCACGGGACGACAGAATGACCGGCCCACGGCTTGGCCCGAGCCGCATCCGACCGACCATCCTCATCCTCATCCTCATCTCACCGACTTACCGGATACCTAGCGATGACCCGACTTCGAATCACCTCCTGCGGCCACGTCTTTATCGCCGAAACGAATCCCGACGCGCCGCAAACCGTGGCCGCGTTCCTGAAGCTGTTGCCGTACCGCCAGAAGATCATCCATGTGCGCTGGAGTGGCGAAGGCTGCTGGGTGCCGCTCGGCGAGTTCAAGCTCGAGAACGACGGCGCGGCGGTCGGCTTCGAGAATCACACGAGCCATCCGTCGGTCGGCGACATTCTGTTTTATCCGGGTGGCTACAGCGAAACGGAACTCCTCATCGCCTATGGCTCGTGCTGCTTCGCGAGCAAGATGGGGCAGCTTGCGGGCAACCATTTCCTGACCATTGTCGAAGGCAAGGAGAACTTGCGCGAAGTCGGCGTCAAAGTGCTGTGGGAAGGCGCGCAAGACGTACTCTTCGAAAAGATCTGAGCGCTCCCAACATTTGGCACCGCGCCGCGACGCTCGCAGCGCCACAGTTTTTCTACTTACGAGCCAGCATTGACTGGCTCGTATTTCTTCCAGGCCGGTTCTCGGCCACTCTCAGCATTCCACTTAAAGCCGCTTAATTACGCAGATTCCGGATTAAGACATTTGGCAGTTTCCGTCTGAATCGCATTATGCCTTTTAGCTAATTAAAGCTAAAAATTAGCTTTTAGGATTAATCGTATTCGCGAATCCCGGAGGCGACTGCACACTCGCGGTTTAAGCCTTGTTTGCCGGTTAATCCGGGGCGTCCTGAGCCTCTTTATTGCAAATGATACTTAGGATGACATAAGAAAATATTGGCAAAAATTAATCGATTCCGAGTGGGAGGAATGTTGAACAAGACCTATAAAACTGTATGGAACGAAGCGAGGCGCGTGTATGTGGCGGCGTCTGAAGCAGCGAGGAGCGGCGGCGCGAGATGCGCTTCGGTATGCCGGGCCGTGGCCGCTGCGAGCGCTGGTCTGGTCGGCGCGCTGGTGTTTGCGCAGCCGGCTGGCGCTCAGGAATGCGCGCCAGCCGGCTGCGCGAATGTGGCCGACGCGTTGTTCTACGATAGCGCAGCACATGACATGGTGACGCTCGGCAACTCGGGTACTCCCGTCAAGCTGACCAACCTGGCGCAAGCTGCGCTGAACGCGAACAGCACCGATGCGGTAACAGGCGCGCAACTCCACGCAACGAATGACGCGGTCTCGCAGAATTCGGCAAGCCTTTCCAGCCTCGCCAGCAATCTCGACAACGGTCAGATCGGGCTGGTTCGGCAGGACCTCGGTACAGGCAATCTCACCGTTGGCGCAGGCATTGACGGCCGTTCCGTGGACTTCACCGGACTCGGCGGGCCGCGTGAGCTGGTCGGCGTCGCGGCGGGCACCGGAGCGCAGTCGGCGGTCAATGTGACCCAACTCAAGCAGGTCGTGTCGACACTGGGCGGCGGCGCATCCGTCAGTGCGAGCGGCTCGACAGTCGGCCCGAGGTACTACGTGCAGTCTGCCACGCAAACCACCGTGGGCAACGCGCTTACTTCGTTGGACGCGGGCATCACGTCGCTGCAGTCGCAAATCGTGTCCGGCAGCATCGGCCTCGTCAAACAGGATCTTGGTACGCGCGACATCCTGGTTGGGCCGTCGTCTACAGGTATTCGGGTCAACGTAGCGGGCTTGAACGGCAACCGCACGGTCACCGGCCTGTCGCGCGGCGCGATCGGCGCGTCGAGCACCGACGCCGTGAACGGTGCGCAACTGTACGGCAACGCGGCGAGTGTGGCCGCGGCGCTGGGCGGCGGGTCGGCGGTCAATGTAGATGGCACCGCAAAGGCCCCTGCCTACAACATCGGCGGAGTTACATATGGCGACGTCGGATCGGCCCTGGCGGCAGCCGTCACGACGAGCGTTGCAACCAGTACCGCGACGAGTACGGCGGCAGGCGCGAGCGCGATCGCGGCGGCCACCGCCAATTCGGTCCAATACGACTCTTCCGTGCACGACAGCATGACGCTCGGCAGCGCCGGCGCGCCGGTTCGCGTGACCAACGTCAGCGCTGGGCAACTCACGAGCGACAGCTTGGACGCAGTAAACGGCGGGCAACTGTTCGCAGCCAATCGGGCGATCGCGTTGAACAGCGACAACATCGCGACCCTCGACGGGCGCGTCGGCACCAACACAACGAACATCGCCAATCTCGATCAGCGCGTGAACGTGAACACAACGAAGATCGCCGGGCTGGACACGCGCACCACCACGCTCGAGGGCAACCTCACGAACGTTGCGAACCAGATCACGAACGGCGAGATCGGGGTCGTCCAGCAAGACCTGGTGTCGCGCATCATCAGCGTTGGACAGAATACGAATGGCGCACGCGTCGATTTTGCGGGCACCGGCGGCGCACGCCAATTAACCGGCGTCGCAGCGGGCCGCACGGACACGTCGGCGATCAACTTCGCGCAGTTCAGTCCGGTCGTGGCCGGACTTGGCGGCGGCGCACAGATCGGTATCGACGGTTCGGTGATTGCTCCGTCGTATCACGTGCAGGGCAGGACGCAGAGCAACGTCGGCGATGCGCTCGGCTCGCTCGACAACGGGTTGACCACCTTGCAGCAGAAAGTCGAGGTGGGCGGCATTGGCCTCGTAACGCAAGATCCGGCCTCACGCGTCATCCAGATCGGCGCGTTGACGGACGGCCGGGCAATCAGCGTGGCGGGCACGCTGGGCAATCGCGTGGTGACCGGCGTCGCGCGGGGCTCGCTGAACGCGGCGAGTACTGAGGCGGTCAACGGCTCGCAACTCTTCGCGCAGGCAGCGAGCACGGCCACGGCGCTAGGCGGCGGGTCCACGGTAAATGCCGACGGCTCGATTAGCGCGCCGTCGTACAGGGTGGGCGGCCAGGTGGTGAACACTGTCGGCGGCGCGCTCAGCAATCTCGATGGCCGCGTCACGCAGAACAGCGGTGATATCGCCGGCTTGCAAAACGCGGTCGGCCGCATCGGCGGAACGGTCGCGAACGCGCTGCAGTACGACAGCTCGGCCCATGACAAGGTCACGCTCGGCGGCATATCGGCTAATGCGGCAACAGTGCAGTTGACCAACCTGAAGAACGGCGAGGTCTCGGCAACCAGCAGCGACGCGGTCACCGGCGCGCAGCTGTGGCAAACCAACCAGCAGATCAGCAGCATCGACAAGAGCGTCAAGAACTATGCGGCCACTGGCAATGCCTACATGGCCGTCAACAGTTCCGCAGAAGCTCCGCAGGCCACCGGAAACGGTTCGCTGGCCTTGGGCGGCGGCGCGCAAGCATCGGCTGCAAACACGGTCGCGCTTGGCGAAGGGGCGGTCGCGGATCAGCCGGATACAGTCTCGGTAGGCTCGCCGGGCAACGAGCGACGTATCACCAACCTCGCGCCGGGACAGGCGGCGGGCGACGCCGTCAACATGCAGCAGCTCCAAAGCGGCATGGGCGATCTCGCCCGGCGCGCCTATGCCGGAACGGCTTCGGCAATGGCGATGAACATGGTTCCCGACGTCGACGCGACGAAGAACCTCGCAATCGGCGTGGGCACAGCGGGCTACATGGGGTATCAGGCGGTGGCGGTCGGGCTGTCGGCGCGCGTCGCGCAGAATTTCAAGGTGAAGCTGAGCGCGGGCATTAGCTCGGTGACGACTTCGGTGGGCGCCGGCGCCGCGTATCAGTGGTGAGGAGGTGAAGCCAGGCGGCGAGAGGTGCCGGTGGCGGGCACCCCACCGTGCAAACGGCGGGGTGCGGGTGCGGCTTACTGGAACAGTTTCATCGCTTGCGCGAGCGTGTTGTACACGCCCCACGCAAGGGGAACCATCACATACAGCCAGAATACGGCGAGCTTGACCTTGTTGGTCGGGTGTACGGGTTGAACGGTCGACATGCGAGTCTCCTTATGCGCCCTTGGCGACTTGTGCGTCGGTCATGTGATGCTTGTCGTCCACACGCTTGACCAACAGATTGCAGATGAAGCCGATCACCAGCAGCACGGCCATGATGTGAACCGTCATCGTGTAGGCGTCCGCTTTTGCCACGCCGTGCGCGACTTCATAGGCGCGAATGTAGTTGACCAGCACCGGGCCCGCAACGCCAGCCGCGGCCCACGCGGTCAGCAAACGTCCATGAATGCCGCCGACGAATGCCGTGCCGAACATGTCGGCGAGATAGGCGGGCACCGTCGCAAAGCCGCCGCCGTACATCGTGAGGATGATGCAGTAGGCCAGCACGAAGAGCGCCATCTGACCGGACGCGGCGAAACTCGGCACCAGGAAATACAGCACCGCGCCGAGCACGAAAAAGATGAAGTAGGTGTTCTTGCGGCCGATCCAGTCCGAAGCCGATGCCCACGCGAAGCGGCCACCCATGTTGAACAGCGACAGCAGGCCGACAAAGCCGGCTGCGGCGGCCGCCGTCACGGTGCCCTTGAAGCTTTCCTGAATCATGACCGAAGCCTGGCCGAGAATGCCGATGCCCGCAGTGACGTTCAGGAACAGCACGAGCCAGATCAGATAGAACTGCGGCGTCTTCAGGGCCTCGTCGATGTGCACGTGGTTGCGCGTGATCATCTTCTGCTGCGAGGTTTGCGGCGGAGTCCAGCCTGCCGGTTTCCAGTCCGCCGGCGGCACGCGAATCGCCAATGCGCCGATCGACATCGAGATGAAGTACACGATGCCGAGCACGATGAAGGTTTCAGCTACGCCGATGCTCGTTGCGCTGCGGAAGTGATTCATCAGCGCGACGGACAGCGGCGCCGCGATCATCGCGCCGCCGCCGAAGCCCATGATCGCCATGCCGGTCGCCATGCCGCGGCGGTCCGGAAACCAGCGTATCAGCGTCGACACCGGCGATACGTAGCCCAAGCCGAGCCCGATCCCGCCGATCACGCCATAGCCGAGATAGAGCAGCACGATCTGGTGCAAGTACACGCCCAGCGCGGAAATAAGGAAGCCGCCGCCGAAGCAGCAGGCAGCCGTGAACATCGTGCGACGCGGGCCGACGTGTTCGAGCCACTTGCCGGCGAACGCCGCCGACAGGCCGAGGAATACGATCGCGAGCGAAAAGATCCAGCCGAGAGAGGTCAGCGACCAGTCGTCCGCAGTGGATTGCGTGATGCCGATAACCTTGGTCAGCGGGCCGTTGAACACGGAGAACGCATAGGCCTGGCCGATACAGAGATGAACGGCAAGTGCTGCGGGCGGAACCATCCAGCGCGAAAACCCGGGTTTTGCGATGGTGGCTTCCTTGGAAAAGAATGGCGCGGAGCCTGAATTGTGCTGCGGCTCGGTGATACTGCTCATGGTCGGTCTCCCGGAAAGCGAAGTCTTTGTTATCGGCGCATCAGACCGAATGCTTTAGTGTTGGCGGCGTAAAAATTGCTACGGGATGCTGGTTCATATATGCGGCTGAGCTTCATATGAACGCGCGCAAATTTCGCTGGAAACTTGCTTGGTCGAACGATAGGGCGGCAGGCCCGGGTTGGCAATATGAGATAGAACTGCATAAGGCATTGCCCGAGGAAATGCGACGGAGATCTGTCACATCGCGGCAGCCAACGCGTGAACTCGAGGTACGGCCTACCGAAGAGAGCCGTTCGACCTGGTGCATAAAGTAAAAAAAGCCGGCGGTGGCCATCGCGCCACGCCGGCTTTTCTTAACTGCGGTCGGTCGTTCAGACAGTGCGCCCGGTTTTCATCTTCGCAGCGACTAGCACTGAAATCAGGCAGCCGATCGCGAGATAGCCCGCCACCGGATGCCACGAACCGCCGGCAAAACTGACCAGCGCGACCGCGATGAACGGCGTGAAGCCGCCGCCGACCACACTGGCTACCTGATAGCCGACACCCGCGCCGCTGTAGCGATATTCGGTGCCGAAGAGTTCGGTGAACATCGGCTGCTGAACGCTTACCACCATGTCGTGCGCGATGTTCGCGAGCATCACGGCGAACACCACGATCCATACGGTCGAGCGCGCTTCGAGAGCAAGAAAAAACGGCACCGCGCTGAACATGCCGACGAGCGCGCCGACAATATAGACGCGGCGGCGGCCGAAACGGTCGGCGAGCATGGCAAATAGCGGGATCGTCACGCAGCTCACGGCGCCGACGAGCAGGCCGACCGTGAGGAAAAATTCGCGCGGCATGTGAAGATTCGCCGTCGAGTAGTTGAGCGCGAACGCGGTCACGATGTACATCGTGAACAGCTCGGCAAGACGCAGCGCAATGATCAGCAGGAACGCCTTCGGATGACGCAGCAGAGCTTCGACAATCGGCAGCCGCACGCTGCGTTCGCCGCGCGCGCCGACTTTTTCGACGAACTCCTGCGACTCTTCCATGCTGGAGCGAATCCATATCGCGATCAGCACCAGCACCACGCTGAACAGAAACGGCAAGCGCCAGCCCCAGCTCATGAACGACGCGTTATCCATCGAGCGGCTGATCAGCGCGACGAGGCCCGTCGCCAGCACGAGGCCCACGCCGTAGCCGACCTGCACGCCGCTGCTGTAAAACGCCTTCTTCTTTTCCGGCGCGCTTTCGACGGCCATCAACGCTGCGCCGCCCCATTCGCCGCCGACCGCAAAGCCCTGAATCGCGCGGAGCGTGACGAGCAGCACCGGCGCGAGCCAGCCGATCGTCGAAAACGACGGTAATAATCCGATTGCAGCGGTAGAAAGGCCCATCATCATGACAGTGAGCACTAACATGCGCTTGCGACCGAGCCTATCGCCAAAGTGGCCGAACACAAAGCCGCCGAGCGGGCGGAACAGAAAGCCGACGCCGAATGTGGCGAAGGCGGCCAGCGTGCCCATCGCCGGGCTTACTTTCGGAAAGAACTCGGCGTTGAAGACCAGTGCTGCAACAATCCCGTACAGCAGGAAGTCGTACCAGTCGACGACAGCGCCGACAAAGCTGCCGAGCGCCGCTTTGCGTGCCCGGTTGCGCGCCGCGCGATTGTCGGCCACTGCGGCCGGCGAGAGGGTGGTGCTCATACGGTCTCCTTGGATTCTCGAAACAACTGCCGACCGGCGCCGTCGCGGCTTATGCGGGCGTGGCTGATCGGTTGCAGGATGTGCGGAAGATTAATACGAGGCAGGCGCCGAACAATCCGCAATTCGGCGATATTGCGCGATCATCGGACGCTGCTGCGCGCATAGCGCGCGTTTTCCGTGTATACACGGAGCGGCGCGAGTTTAATTGAAGGGCAGGCGGGACGGAGCGGTGCGTGCTACCGTAAGAGGTGATGTGAAAACAACAGTCGCTGATATACTACATACCGAATATTGATTTTTGCGGCGATGCAGCATATGATTGAGTCATTCCTTCACTCAATCGTTTGGAGCTACAAATGGAATTTGTTCCTCTCTCGCTGCTGGCTGCCGCTGTTGTTGGCTTGGGCTCTGCCGCCACCGTTCTGCTGGCCCGCTGGATTCCGCAGCCGGTCGCACAACTTGCAGCGCAACATGGCCGCTTCATCGGCCTTGATGAGCAGCGCGCGGAAGCGGCGGTGCCTTATCGTATGCATGTTCAACAAGAGGCGATGAATGTCGTCGGAACTTCAAACTGAAGCAGTGGCAACACCTTTGACATTGTCTTTACAGCCTATCGGCGCAAGCGCGAGCTTGCGCGATCAGGCTTACGCAATGTTGCGTCAGGCTATTGCCGACGCGGACATCTACCAGACTCGAGATGAAATCCGTCTGGACGAGCGCGTGCTGAGCGAAACGCTCGGAGTAAGCCGGACGCCGGTGCGCGAGGCAATGACGCTGCTCGAGCAGGAAGGCTTTCTGCGCATGGTCCCGCGTCGCGGCATTTACATCGTGCGCAAGAGCAAGCGCGAGATCGTCGAAATGATCCACATGTGGGCCGCGCTCGAAAGCATGGCTGCGCGTCTCGCGACACAGCGCGCTACAGACGAGGAAATCGCCCGCCTGCGGCACATGTTCGACAATTTCCGCGACGCGACGCCGGCCGAGCACATTGCCGAGTATTCGGACGCGAACATCGCCTTTCACCAGGCGATCGTCGAGTTGTCGAAGTCGCAGATCATTCTCGACACCATCAAGAATATTTTTATCCACGTGCGTGCGATCCGGCGCATGACGATCTCGCAGAGCGATCGCGCGTCGCGGTCGATCGTCGACCATTTACGCATCATCGAGGCGCTGGAGAAGCGGGACACGGAACTGGCGGAACGTCTCACGCGTCAGCATTCGCTCGACCTGGCGGCGTTCGTGGAAAAGAATTGCGATTTTCTCGACTGACAACGTAAGTTAGACGAGGCCGCTGCCAGCGGTCTTGCATCAGTAGCAAAAAGCCCGCGGTGTTCGCACGCCGCGGGCTTTTTTCATTTGGCGCGTGGCGCGTAGGGAAACACCGCGCTTGACGGCTCTTGAAATGTGGTATGTGATATATCAACAGTGAGCGTTTATGAAGTCCGCTCAGTGTTTTCCCTCGAACCGGTATTCGGGACCAGCCGCGATAAGCGGCAATCGCTCGTCCCGTAAGGCTCTGCAGGGAAATGCAGATGTTGAAAAAGCCGTTGGATAACTCTTGCCTCTTCTTGATATATCACATACCGTATGTGGAGAGGTCAGGCTAAACGCGAAGGCGGGTCCCGGAACGGGGCATCAGTCGATAACCGTTACAGAACCACCAAGCAGCAGTCTTTCATGGGACCGGAGTAAGCGCTCACGCGTAGACCTCCATCGATGCCAAAGCATGGGACCGGACCGAGCGCAAGAGCGCAGGCTCCGGTCGACACACAGGAGACGACCATGTCCGCAGTTGTTTCATCCCTGAACCCAAGCACAGCCAGCACCACCGCCGAAGACACGCTCAAGCAGAAGACGCGCAACGCGGGCGTCGTCTCGGGCGGCCATCTGGTCGCGAAGGCGCTGAAAAACGAAGGGGTCGATACGATCTTCACGCTGTGCGGCGGCCACATCATCGACATCTACGACGGTTGTGTGGACGAAGGGATTCGCATCATCGACGTGCGTCATGAGCAGGTCGCCGCGCACGCGGCAGACGGCTATGCACGGCAGACCGGCAAACTCGGCTGCGTGGTCACCACCGCGGGGCCCGGCTGCACGAACGCGGTGACAGGCATCGCGACCGCGTTCCGCTCGGAGAGCCCGATTCTGCATATCGGTGGACAGGGAGCGCTGACGCAACACAAGATGGGGTCGCTGCAAGACCTGCCGCACGTCGACATCATGGCGCCTATCACGAAGTTTGCCGCCAGCGTGTCGAGCACGGAGCGGGTCGCCGACATGATCTCGATGGCCGCGCGCGAGTGCTTCAACGGCGCGCCCGGTCCGGCATACCTTGAAATTCCGCGTGACGTACTCGACCGCGAAGTCGACCTCTCGCGCGCGGTCGTGCCGCAGCCGGGTCACTATCGCGCGTCGACCAAATCGATTGGCGACCCGCGCGACATCGAGAAACTCGCGGATATTCTCGTCAATTCCGAGCGCCCCGCGATTCTGTACGGACAGCAGGTGTGGACCGCGCGCGGTCATGAGGAAGCGATCGCGCTGCTACGCGGCCTCGACATTCCCGGCTATTTCAACGGCGCGAGCCGCGGGCTGCTGCCGCCGGGCGATCCGCATCACTTCGACCGCACGCGTTCACAGGCGTTTGCCAATGCGGACGTACTCATTGTCGTCGGCACGCCGTTCGATTTTCGCATGGGGTATGGCAAGCGCATCAGTAAAGAACTGACGCTTGTGCAGATCGACATGGACTACCGGACCGTCGGCAAGAACCGCGATATCGACCTCGGGCTGGTCGGCGATCCGGGTGCGATCCTCGCCGCTGTATTGCAAGCCGCAAGCGGCCGCCTGAAGGACGACAAACGCCAGGCACGCCGTAAGTGGATGGCGCAGTTGCAGGACGCCGAAGCGACGGCAACTGAAAAACTCATGCCGCTCTTCAAGTCGAACAGCACGCCGATTCATCCGTATCGCGTGGCTTACGAGCTCAACGAGTTTCTCGCCGACGACACCGTTTATATCGGCGACGGCGGCGACGTCGTGACGATCTCCGCGCAAGCCGTTCGTCCGCGCCGTCCTGGCCAATGGATGGACCCGGGCGCGCTCGGCTCGCTTGGTGTCGGTACCGGATTCGCGCTTGCGGCCAAGATCGCGCATCCGCAGAAAGAAGTGCTGTGCTACTACGGCGACGGCTCGTTCGGCATGACCGCGTTCGACATGGAAACGGCGAACCGCTTCGGCGCACCGTACCTCGCGGTGATCGGCAACAACTCGGCGATGAACCAGATCCGCTACGGCCAGCTCGCCAAATATGGCGACGAGCGCGGCAATGTCGGCAACCTGCTGAGCGACGTCCCCTTCAGCAAGTTTGCCGAAATGCTCGGCGGCCACGGCGAGGAAGTGCGCGACCCTGCGCAGATCGCAGGCGCATTGCAGCGTGCACGCGAAGCAATTCATCGCACGGGGCGCTCGGCTGTCGTCAACATCTGGGTCGACCCGCGCGAGTACGCGCCGGGCACGAAGAACCAGACCATGTACAAGTAATACGGACACCTTAGGAGACACGACATGGGCAAAGCACTCGACGGCGTGCGCATTCTCGATTTCACGCATGTGCAATCGGGCCCGACATGCACGCAATTGCTGGCGTGGTTCGGCGCGGACGTGATCAAGGTGGAGCGAGCCGGAGCAGGCGACATCACGCGTGAACAACTGCGTGACATTCCGGACGTGGACAGCTTGTACTTCACGATGCTCAACCATAACAAGCGTTCGGTCACGATCGATACGAAGAACCCCGAAGGCAAGCAGGTTCTCGAAGCACTGATCCAGAAATGCGACGTGCTGGTGGAGAACTTTGCGCCGGGCGCGCTCGATCGCATGGGTTTTACGTGGGAGCGCATTCAGGAATTGAACCCGCGCATGATCGTTGCGTCGGTGAAAGGCTTTGGCCCTGGTCCGTATGAGGACTGCAAGGTGTACGAGAACGTCGCCCAATGCGCGGGCGGTGCGGCATCCACGACGGGCTTCGACGACGGCCCGCCTGTCGTGACCGGCGCGCAGATCGGCGACAGCGGCACGGGGTTGCATCTCGCGCTCGGCATTGTCACCGCGCTTTATCAGCGCACCCAAACCGGCCGGGGGCAACGCGTACTTGCCGCCATGCAAGACGGCGTGCTCAATCTGTGCCGCGTGAAACTGCGCGATCAGCAACGGCTCGAACGCACCGGTGTGATGAAAGAGTATCCGCAGTATCCGAACGGCAAGTTCGGCGAAGCGGTGCCGCGCGCGGGCAATGCGTCCGGCGGCGGTCAACCCGGCTGGATTCTGAAGTGCAAAGGCTGGGAGACCGATCCGAACGCATACATCTACTTCATCACGCAGGCACCGGTGTGGGCGAAGATCTGCAACGTGATCGGCAAGGAAGAGTGGGCCACCGACCCCGACTACGCGACGCCCGCCGCTCGGCTGCCGCGCTTGAAAGATATCTTCGCGGAGATAGAGCGCTGGACCATGACCAAGACCAAGTTCGAGGCCATGCAGATCCTCAACAAGTACGACATTCCGTGCGGGCCGATTCTTTCGATGAAGGAGATCGCGGAGGAGCCCTCGCTGCGTCAAACCGGCACGATCGTCGAAGTCGATCATCCGACGCGCGGTAAATATCTGACAGTTGGCAATCCTATCAAACTGTCCGACAGCCCCACCGAAGTCAAGCGCTCGCCGCTGCTTGGCGAACATACCGACGAAGTCATGGCTGAACTGGGTTATTCACCCGAACAGATCAGCGCATTGCGTACCGCCGGCGCCATCTAGGCGCATTAGAAAAACCGTAGTGCAAGCCGCCCGCCGCTCGCCATTCAGGCGAGCGCGGTGCCGGGCGGCGCCTTTCGAACCCGCATTGGAGACGGCAGGACATGGCATACGAAGACACGCTCTCACTGAAAGAACGCGGCACCGCCCACACGCCCGACGGCCACGCGCAGGTCGCCAACAAGGACGTCGTGCGGCATATTCTCGATCACGCCAAAGCGGAAGGCCGCACCTCGCTTACCGCGCCGGAAGGCAAGCTCGTGTGCGACGTCTACGGCATTTCGGTGCCGAAAGAAGCGCTCGCCACGACCGCGGCCGAAGCCGCGCAATTTGCGACCGAGATCGGCTTCCCGGTCGTGCTGAAGATCGTTTCGCCCGAAATTCTCCACAAGACGGAGGCGGGCGGCGTGCTCGTCGGCGTGAAGAATGCTGCCGATGTCGTGCAGGGCTTCGCGACGATCATGGAGAACGCAAAGCGCTATAACGCGCAGGCGAACCTGCTCGGCGTGCAGGTGCAGCAGATGATCGGCGGCGGCCAGGAAGTGATTGTCGGCGCAGTCACCGATCCGTCGTTCGGCAAGCTGGTGGCGTTCGGCCTTGGCGGCGTACTCGTCGAAGTGCTGAAGGACATTACGTTCCGCCTCGCCCCGGCTACACGCGACGACGCGCGTTCGATGCTCGACGGCATTGCGGCAGCCGAGATGCTCAAAGGCGTGCGCGGCGGCGAGCCGGTCGATCGCGAGGCGCTCGCGGGCTTGATTGAAAACGTGTCGCGGCTCGTATCCGACTTCCCGGAGATATCGGAGCTGGATCTGAACCCGGTGTTCGCGAGCAAGCGTGGCGCGATTGCCGCCGACGTACGGATCGTGCTCGACTTCGAGCCGCCAGTCGAGCGCTACCGGCCGAGTCAGGAAGACATCGTGCGGCAGATGAACCGCATCATGAAGCCGGATCGCGTCGCTGTCATTGGCGCGTCGGCGGAAGACGGCAAGATCGGCAACTCCGTCATGAAGAACCTGATCAACGGCGGCTATCAGGGAGAGATCTATCCGATCCACCCCAAGGCCGACGAGATCATGGGACGCAAGGCTTATAAAAGCGTGCTGGACGTGCCGGGCGATATCGACGTTGCCGTATTCGCGATTCCGGCAAAATTTGTCGCCGGCGCGCTGACGGAAGTCGGCAAGAAAGGCATTCCCGGCGCGGTGCTGATTCCCTCGGGTTTTGCGGAAACGGGCAACGTGGAGGGCCAGCAGGAAATCGTTGCGATTGCGCGCGAATACGACATTCGCCTGATGGGCCCGAACATTTACGGCTTCTACTACACGCCCAAGAACCTGTGCGCAACGTTTTGCACACCGTACGATGTGCAGGGCAAGGCGGCGTTGTCTTCGCAGTCCGGCGGTATCGGCATGGCGATCATCGGCTTCTCGCGTTCGGCGAAGATGGGCGTGTCGGCAATCGTAGGTCTCGGCAACAAGTCCGATATCGACGAAGACGACCTGCTGACCTTCTTCGAACAGGACGAAAACACCGACATCATTGCGCAGCATTGCGAAGACCTGAAAGACGGTCGCGCATTCGCGGAGACGGCGGCGCGTGTCTCGAAGAAGAAGCCGGTGGTGGTGTTGAAAGCGGGCCGCACGAGTCTCGGTGCGCGCGCTGCGAGTTCGCACACGGGCGCGCTTGCTGGCAACGACCGCATCTACGAAGACGTGTTCAAGCAGTGCGGCGTGATACGCGCCCGCTCTCTACGCGATCTGCTGGAATTTGCGCGAGGCATTCCGAAACTGCCCACGCCGAAGGGCGAGAACGTGGTGATCATCACCGGGGCGGGCGGCTCGGGCGTGCTCTTGTCCGATGCTTGCGTGGACAACCGCCTGTCGCTGATGACCATGCCCGCCGATCTCGACGCCGCGTTCCGCAAGTTCATTCCTCCGTTCGGCGCGGCCGGAAATCCTGTCGACATCACAGGTGGTGAGCCGCCGTCGACGTATCAGAACACGATACGCCTCGGCCTCGAAGATCCTCGCATCCACTCGATCATTCTCGGCTACTGGCACACGATCATCACGCCGCCGATGGTGTTCGCTCGACTCGTTGTCGAGGTGAAGGAAGAGATGAAAGCGCGCGGCATCGAGAAACCGATCGTTGCATCGCTCGCGGGCGACGTGCAGGTGGAAGAGGCGGCCGAGTACCTGTATGCGCATGGTGTTCCCGCGTACGCGTATTCGACGGAAATTCCTGTCGCGGTGCTGGGTGCGAAGTATCAGTGGGCGCGCGGTGCCGGGTTGATCTGACCTGACGCGTAAAACAGGAGGCGGCACGGTTTTCGTCGCGATGAGCGACGAAGATCGTGCCGAAGCGCTCAAGGAGCGGCATATGGATACGTGGATGCGTTTCATGTCGAACGACGGCGGTGTAGTGTTCGGCCGCGTCGAAGGTGCCTACCTGCACGAGTACGAAAGTCTCGATCAGCCGGTGCCGACCGGCGTGGTGTTGTCCACGCGCGCACTGACGCCGCTCGCACCTTGTGCGCCCGGCAAGATCGTCGCGCTGTGGAACAACTATCACGCGCTTGCCGCAAAGCTCGAGAAGCCGGTGCCGACGCACCCGCTCTTTCTGCTGAAACCGGCGGGCTCGGTGATCGGCTCCGATGAGCCGATCCGCCGCCCGGCCAGCTACGCGGGCAAGATCGTCTATGAAGGTGAGCTGGGCATCGTGATCGGCCGGCGCTGCCGGGATGCCGACGTCGAGGAGGCCGCTCAGGCGATCTTCGGCTACACGCTCGTCAACGACGTGACCGCTGCGGATTTGCTCAACGAGAATCCGCATTTTCCGCAATGGTGCCGCGCCAAGGGCTTCGATACTTTCTGCTGCATTGGCCCGGCGATCGTCTCGGGCTTCGATTGGCAAAGCGCGAATCTGGTGACGATGCTCGACGGCGTCGAGCGGCAGAACTATCCGCTCTCCGACATGGTGTTTTCGCCGGCCGAGCAGGTGAGCCTCATTTCGCAAGACCTCACGCTTGAACCCGGCGACGTCATCGCATGCGGTACGTCGATAGGCGTGGGGTCGATCAAGGACGGAGCGACGGTGTCGGTTTCCATCGACGGGATCGGCACGTTGCGCAATACACTGAACGCGGCACGCGCGGCCGGTTCAGAGACGCAGAAACCAGGCGTCGTAGCGGGACTCGTTTGAACGGTGGGTCGGTCCGCGGGCCACGAGCGCGCGGAGTTGCATCGAGAACACGAAGGAGCACGCGTGTCGCAAGCGTCAGACAGTACCGTGTGGCTGGGGATGTTCGTACCGTTGACGGTGACGCTCGCCGGGCTGTCGGCTTGTGCGCTCGGCTCGGTGCTTGCGGCGCTCGGGCAATTGCCGTTACACGGACTGCCTGAGATGCTGCGGCCCTTGCCGCGGATGCCGATTCATCACTCGCGCTCGCGGTCGTGCTCGAATGCGGCGCTCGGAAGTCAGCCTTGCTGGCGTGCCGCCGCGTTGGCCGCCACCGTTTCCGGCGTATTCGCCGCGGGCCTGGGTGCTGGTGTCGCCGATGTTTGCGCGGCAGTTGCAGGCGCCCTTGCCGGTGCGCAGCTCGTGCGTCGGCGCAATCTGGCACGGCAGCCCGCGCTCGTCGCGCTGGTGGCGAGCGGCATGGGCTTGGCGATCGTGGTCGTCGGCGTCGCGCGGTATTTATCGCCGCCGTCGTCACTGCCGTCGTCGATCGAGGCGGTCTTCGAGCGGATCGAGCTTTGCATGGCCGTGTTCGCCGGCGCTTTGATCTTCGCCACATCGGCAATTGCATTCTGCAAATTTCGCGGTGTGTTGCCGCTTCGTGTGGCGGCGCGTCGGGGCCACGACGTCGTCAACGTCGCTGCATTTCTCTTATGTGGATGGCTCGGCTACGGGTTCGCGACTGAAGCGGTACAGCCGTTCGGACTCGCCGCGCTGCTCGCAATCAGTGCGCTTGCATCGTCAATAGGCGTGCATGCGATGCTCAGTCGCGAGTATTCCGATCGTTCCGAGCGTTCCGGGTATTCGGAGTTTTGCGAGTGTCCGAACGTCCACGCGCATGCACATGCCGCGCGCGGCGTTCGCAGCACTGCTGTCGCGTTGGAGTGGCGACATGACGCACAGCCCGAAGACATGCGTGAGGTGTGGGACGCCGGCATGGTGCGCGCGGCAGCATACCGTCACCGTCGAGGCTGGCATAACAGCGGCAACGGGCAATCGCAAGTTCGCGCCTATGCGGCGCGCCGCCTGCCCAGCCGATCCCCGGTAAGCCGACAGCCATGAAGCCCGCCACGATGAAAGCACAGACCTCGACGGCCTATCTGTCAGCAGAGGGAACGGGAACCACAGAGTCTCTACGCGGCGGGAACATGTTCCCGCCGTGCCGCTCATTCGCCAGTAGCGGCAAATTCGCTGTAGTACTGCGCTTTCTTCTGCAGGATCAGTTGAGCGAGGAAATCGGCGTCATAAGCGCGGTGAAGATGCGCGTGAAAGCGCTCGATAAAAGCGGTGATGCGAGCGGCTTCGCTGTTGAACTCGCTGAGAATATCGAGTGTGGCGTGGTCCCAGCGAAAGCGCAGACCCAGATCGCTGAACGCGGCGTTGTAAGCGCTCAGATGCGGGTCGTTGGGATGGTCGGCGTTAGCGCGGGCTGTCCGTGCGCTGGCATGAGTCGCAACCGAAGCGTGGTTCATGATCGGCCTCCTGGGCTGACAAGTGATGGAACTCGCTTGCAGCATAGAAGTACTGATCGATTTGCAATAGTTAAAGTTTTATTGGATTTCCATAGGCTATTGCTTATACACGCTCAGTTCCTTCACCCGAGTGATCTTCTCGATGAGGCTCGCGCCTTCTTCCATCAGGAAGCGCTTGAACGCCACGGCAACGGGCGGCAGACGCTTGTTCTTCCGATGAACGACATACCAGTTGAGCATGACCGGGAAGCTCTCGACATCGAGCACGACCAGGTGGCCCAACTGCAACTCGAGACTGATCGTATGCGCGGACAGAAATGCGATGCCCATGCCGGCAATGACCGCCTGCTTGATCGTCTCGGTGCTCTTGATCTCCATCGCGATTTTCAGATTCGAGAGGCGACCGGCGAAGCCTTCCTCCATGGAGTTCCAGGTGTCCGAGCCGCGCTCACGTACGATAAATGCCTCGTTCGCCAACTGGCTCATCCTGATGTTGCGCTTTTGCGCGAGCGGATGCGTAGGCGCGGCCACGATCACGTACGGGTGTGGCGCGAACGGCTCGTTCGTGGCGTCCATTTCATGCGGCGGGCGCACCATCACCGCGAGATCGGTCTGGTTAGTCGCGAGCTGATGCAGCAACTCCTCGCGATTGTGCACCGCAAGATTCAGCACGACGCCCGCGTAGCGCCGCGTGAACTCCGCGAGCAGTCGCGGAAAGAAGTAGTCGCCCGCGCTGATAACCGCCACATTCAGCTTGCCGCCGGAGACGCCTTTCAACTGGCTCATGGCTTCGTCGACTTCGTGAAACTGCTGAATGATCGCGCGGCTGTAGTGCAGCATTTCGGTGCCGGCTGGCGTGAGGTAAATCTTCTTGCCCAGCTGTTCGAAGAGCGGCAAGCCGGCGTGCTCTTCAAGCTGACGAACCTGTGTGGAAACGGCGGGTTGCGTGAGGTGCAACTCCTCGGCGGCGCGCGAAAAGCTCAGGTGGCGCGCCACGGTCTCGAATACCTTCAACTGCCGGAGCGTGGCATTGCGCATCGTCATGGCCGATGTATAAGCAAACGTGAATCAACATAATAACAAACTTTAATTATTAGTAATTCAGCAATGACCCTAGCATGAGTTTGTAAAGAAAAACAAAGCTGCCAGCCTCACACTCGGGTTAACGCTTGGATTCAGGCGTGGCGGGACCGATAGGGGATCGGCGGAAAGCAGCAGAAAGGATTGGTCGGAATTAAGAACTTCCCAAAAGGCGATGATTAATTCGCTAATTAAAAGGAAGCGATTTAAAGACGCAGAGATTAAAAATTCCCGAATTGCAAGGCTTTTCGGGTCATAACGATAAGGCGGGACACATACAGCACGGCGCATTGGCCGGCTGCACTAAATAATTGCGGAGACAAGGCACATGGACGATATCACTCAACAGACCACGGCCCGCGTATTCTGGGCGAACCGTTGGTGGCAGCTCGTCATCGGCATGGTGTGCATGGCGTTGGTGGCGAACCTGCAGTACGCGTGGACGCTGTTCGTCGCGCCGATGGACGCGCGGCATCACTGGGGCCAGGCCTCGATTCAGATGGCGTTCGCGATCTTCATCCTTACGGAAACCTGGCTCGTTCCACTGGAAGGCTGGCTCGTCGACAAGTTCGGTCCACGGCCAGTGGTGGCGGGCGGCGCGGTGTGCGCGGGCATTGCATGGGTCATGAATTCGTACGCGACGACCTTGCCGATGCTTTACGTCTCCGCGGTTATCGCCGGGATTGGTGCGGGCGGCGTGTACGGCACCTGCGTGGGCAATGCGTTGAAATGGTTTCCCGACCGCCGCGGCCTTGCTGCGGGCCTGACCGCGGCCGGCTTCGGCGCGGGCGCAGCAGTGACGGTGATTCCGATTGCGAACATGATCACCCGCTCCGGCTACGAGCACACGTTCTTCTTCTTCGGTATCTTGCAGGGCGTCGCGATTCTGCTGCTCGCCATGCTGCTGGTGAAGCCTGTGTTGCGCAAGCATGTGCCCGCAAAGAAGAAATTCGCGGTGTCGAAGGTGGACCTCACGCCCGGCCAGATGATCAAGACGCCAGTGTTCTGGGTGATCTACGTTTCGTTCGTGGCGGTGGCGGCCGGCGGCCTGATGGCAACCGCGCAGATTGGCCCGATCGCAAAAGACTGGGGTCTTGCGCGCATTCCCATGACGATCTTCGGCGTCACGCTGCCGCTGCTGACAGCCACGCTTTCCATCGACAATATCTGCAACGGCTTCACGCGTCCGCTGTGCGGTTTCATCTCCGACAAGATCGGCCGTGAAAACACGATGTTCGCGATCTTTATCGGCGAAGGGCTCGCGTTGCTCGGCATGATGGAGTACGGCACGAACCCGTATGCGTTCATGACGTTTGCCGCGCTGATCTTCCTCTTCTGGGGCGAAATTTTCTCGATCTTCCCGGCAATCTGCGCGGACACGTTCGGCAGCAAGTACGCGGCGGCGAATGCCGGCACGCTTTACACGGCGAAGGGCACGGCTTCGCTGCTGGTGCCGGTCGCGTCGGTGTTGTCGGCAACGGGTGGATGGAGCCTCGTGTTCACTGTTTCGGCTGTGATTACGATTGCCGCCGGCGTGTCCGCGAAATTCATTCTGGCGCCGATGCGCTCGCGCTGGATCCACTCGCAGGACGAGCCCCAGCCGGGCGTGCTCGCCGTCGCGGGTAACGGCAAAGCCTCGCGGCTGAGCCACTGGCCCGAGCAAACCGGCGAATAGGCTGCCGAGCCGTTCGCGGCCGGCCATGACCTCATGAATGTTTCGTTGCAGCAACTCAAGGTGTTTGTCGCCGTCGCGCGTGAACGGAGCTTCACGCGCGCGGCGCGCGAGTTCGATCTGACACAGTCGGCGGTGAGCCGGTGTGTGCGTGAGCTCGAAGATGCGGTCGAACTCAAACTGTTCGATCGCACGACGCGCCAGGTTCAACTGACGCACGCGGGCGCCAGTCTCGAACGAAGGATTGGCCGCCTGCTCGATGAAATCGATCTGACGTTGCGCGAAGAGCGGGCCGCTTACGAAGGGCACCGCGGCGTCGTCGCAGTGGCGAGCAATCCGGTGTTGTCGTCGGGATGGGTCGCACAGGGGCTCGCGCGTTGTGCGACCGCCTATCCGGAACTGACGGTCACCGTCGAGGATCAGCCCCAAAGCGGCGTACTTGCGAGCGTCGAGCACGGCGAAGTCGATTTCGGCGTGGTCTCGCTGGCCGCGCCGCTTGCCAACGACCAGTTGCACGCGCAGGTCATGTTCACGACGCCGCTGCACGCGGTGATGCCGTCGACGCATCCGCTGGCCCGCCACGCCAGCGTCGCGTGGGCGGCGCTGCATGACTGGGCTCTCGTCACATTGAACGCGGACGCGGGCGTGCGTGCGGCGCTCGATCCGGCCTTCAACGCGAACGGACTGAAGCGTCGCCCGGTGCAGGAATTCGGACATGTGGCGGCGGTGTTGCGCATGGTGGAACTTGGGCTGGGCGTCGGCGTTCTGCCCGTCGACGCGCGTTGGCCCGCAGTCGGCGAGTCGCTGGTGAGCCGGCCGCTCGTTCCTGAAATCGCATTGACGACGCTACTCGTGCATCGCCGCAATCGCTCACTAAGGCCGAATGCCGCGGCCGCATGGGCGGAGTTCGCGGCGCATGGCGTAGCGCCCTTTACGAACGGAAGTCCGGACGACGGTCCGGACGAGATATCCAGCCCGACCGCACACACGACGTCGGCCGCATCCCCGCACGCGACACCTCGCGACCCTTCCCGGCCTGCGGCCGCGCGCAGCGGCGCGGCGCTTCACGAGCCGTAGCGCTCGATCGACTTGCCGAAACCGGCCTTCGCCCCGAGGCCGGCTAGCAGCAATCAGCCCAAGCAACATTTCAATGCAAGGAGCTTCATGATGGACACTGATACCGGCCTCAGGCGCCATGACCTGTTGATCGACGGCAAGCGGTTGCCGCCGGGCACGGGCGAATATTCCGTCAATATCAATCCGGCTACCGAGGAGCCGATCGCGCACGTTGCACAAGGCAGCGCCGCCGACGTCGACACGGCAGTGCGCGCAGCGCGCGCCGCATTGAAGGTGTGGAACGGAATCAAGGCGGCAGAGCGCGGCCGCATTCTGTCCCGCCTTGCCGGTCTGATGCGCGCCAATCTCGACGAACTGGCCGCGCTCGAAAGTCTCGACGCGGGCAAGCCGATTGCCGCCGTCATGCGCCAGGACGTTCCGGCCGCGATCGATACGCTCGAGTACTACGCAGGCTGGTGCGACAAGATCAACGGCCAGGTGGTGCCCGTTCGCCCGGACGCTTTGACCTATACGTTGCGTGAACCGGTCGGCGTGGTCGCTGCGATCGTGCCGTGGAACTTCCCGCTGATGATCGGCATGTGGAAAATCGCGCCGGCGCTCGCGTGCGGTTGCACGCTGATCGTGAAGCCCGCGGAGATCACGCCGCTTAGCGCGTTGCGCATCGGCGAACTCGCGCTCGAAGCAGGCGTGCCGCCCGGAGTGCTGAATATCGTCACGGGCAAGGGACGTGTGGTCGGCGACGCGCTCGTCGCGCATCCAGGCGTGGACAAGGTGACGTTCACCGGATCGCCGTCGGTGGGGCGCGGCATTCTGCAGGGCGCGGCGGGCAACTTCAAACGCGTGACGCTCGAACTCGGCGGCAAGTCGGCCAATCTGATTTTCCCCGATGCGAATCTCGACAACGCAGTGCGTGCCGCGGCGTCGGGCATCTTCTTCAACACGGGGCAAGTGTGCTCGGCGGGCTCGCGCATTCTCGCGCATCGCGATGTCTACGACGAAGTGGTGGAGCGCCTCGCCGCGCGCGCAAAGTCGATCAAGGTCGGCGATCCGTCGTCGCGCGAAACGTCGATGGGTCCGCTTATCTCCGCCGCGCAAATGAAGACCGTGCTCGGCTATGTCGATGCCGGGCGCTCCGAAGGCGCGTCGCTCGTGACAGGCGGCGGCCGCATCGGCGAGCGCGGCTTCTTCGTGGAGCCGACGGTGTTTGCCAACGTCGAGCACGAAATGCGCATTTCGCAGGAGGAGATTTTCGGGCCCGTGGCGAGCGTGATTCGTTTCAACGACGAAGCGGACGCTATACGTATCGCCAACGGCACGTTGTACAGCCTCGCAGCGGGTGTGTGGAGCGCGGACATTGGCCGCGTGCATCGCGTGGCACGCGACCTGAGAGCAGGGACCGTCTGGATCAACACCTACGGCTATACCGATGTGCGCCTGCCTTGGGGCGGTTCCGGCGATTCGGGCTTCGGCCGCGAGCACGGCGATGTGGCGATTGAAAACTTCACCGAGCCGAAAGCGGTCTGGCTGGCCATCGATCAATAGCAGCTGTATTTTGCTGCGCGAATCAAAAGGATCGGACGCCTTGCGGCGTCCGATCCTTTTTCAACGTACCGCGATGAAGGTGAGAAGCGCGAGAAGCGCGAGAAGCGCGAGAAGCGCGAGAAGCGCGAGAAGCGCGAGAAGCGCGAGAAGCGCAGACAGACCCTATCGGATCAAGCGCCCTGCAATGCCATGCGTTCGCGCAGTTTGACGAGCGCAAGCACGACGTCGATGGTAGGCGTCGGCTCGTTGACGAGGCGTCCCATTTCCTGCACCACGGTCAGAAGCGGATCGATTTCCATGGGCCGCCGGTTCTCCAGATCCACGAGCGTCGACGTTTTATGTGCACCGACCGCGCCCGCGCCGTCAATGCGCTTTTCGACGTCGACCCGAAAGTGCACGCCGAACTGATCGGCAATGCGCTTTGCCTCGAGCATCATGGTGCGCGACACTGCACGCGTGCCCGGGTCGCTCGTTAGCACGTCGAGTGTTGCATGCGTCAACGCGCTGATCGGGTTGAAGCACAGATTGCCCCACAGCTTCAGCCAGATTTCGTCGCGGATGTTGTCGCGGATCGGCGCCTCGAAACCCGCTGCCTGCATGATCTCGTGCAACTGCTGGATGCGCGGCGTGCGCTCACCGCTCGGCTCGCCGATTGGAAACTTCTTGCCGTAAACATGCTTGATGAGGCCCGGTTCCACGATTTCCGCGGCCGGATAGAGCACACATCCGATCGCCCGTTCGGGGCCGAGCTTCGTCCACTGACTGCCGTCCGGATCGACGCTCGCGAGCCGCGTGCCGGCGAACTTGCCGCCGTGCTGATAGAAGTACCAATACGGAATGCCGTTGACACCGGTCACGACGGCAGTGTGTTTGCCGAGCAGCGGCTGCATCGCGTCGACCACGCCAGGCAACGAGTGCGCTTTCAACGTGATGATCACGAAGTCCTGCACGCCGAGCTCGCTCGGGTCGGACGTGCAGCGAACCGGCGCGCTGACCGTCTCGCCGTCGATAATCAGACGCGCGCCGTGCTCGCGCATTGCCGCGAGATGCGCGCCGCGCGCGATGAAACTGACGTCGGCGCCGGCGCGTGCCAACTGCACGCCCATCAAGCCGCCTATCGCTCCCGCTCCGAAGATGCAGATCTTCATGATGCCGCTCCTGTGACTATGAGAAGTCGCTTGCCCATGCCGCCTCTCGCCGAGCACGGCGGCGGGTCACTTAATGAGCATAGGGGCGTGCGGTCAATACAGATAGTTAAACTTTCTCGGCGCAAGCATTAGGCATTGCTTATGGACGGCGCGCTTCTGCTCGCGCTCCACCAAGGTCAGGCACGGCGGACGAGCAGGAAACTCAGTCCGATGGCAGCGAGGAATGCGCCGCAGCAGCGATTGAACCAGCGCCTGACGCGAGGGCGCACAAGCCACTTGCCCAGATGCATCCCCGCCCACGAGTACAGCGCGATAGCCACGCATTCCAGCACGAGAAAGCTCATGCCGAGCGCGGCGAATTGCGGAAGCATCGGTTTCCCGATGTCGACGAATTGCGGTAGAAACGCGGTAAAGACGAGTATCGCCTTGGGATTGCCCGCCGCCACGAGAAATTCCTGGCGTGCGATCCTCGCGAGCGATGCGGGCTGCTCTTGCGTAGTGTCCACCGCAGGCGCGTCGCTGCGCCATAGTTGAATGGCGAGCCAGATCAGGTAAGCGGCGCCTGCGAGTTTGATAGCGAGAAAGAACCACTCCGAAGCGTGCAGCACGACCGCGAGACCGGTGGCGGCGAGCGCAATCATGGTCGCAAACGCGACCAGCCGCCCGGTACCGCCGAGAAACGCGGTCATGAAGCCATGCCGCGCGGCCACGTTGATCGAGAGCAGATTGTTCGGCCCCGGCGCGAGATTGATCGCGAAACAGGCGGGGAGGAAGAACAGCCAGGCGGTGGTGGACATGGAGCCTCGCAGGGAATGAACGCGCGGGCGCGGGCCAGGTGAAAACCCGCAAATGCGCAAGCGCGCGAACACGCAAACGCGCAACGTGAAAACGCGCTGCGCTGCTTCCGATTGTAGCGAAACCGGTGGCGCTTCTGCTCGCGTCTGCGCTGACGGGCGTTTGCAGGTGTCGTTGGAAGACGCCTCTGGCGGAAAGCTCTTGCAGGCCCCTCAGTTCTCAGTTCACTGCATTGATGAACCCGCTATCGCCCACCAATGCGTCGACGCTAAGCCTCACCGTGTCTTCGATCGCAATGGAACTGCTAGTGAATTTCGGCGATTTTCGTTTGACGGTCTTGGTGGTCGAGAACACGACCTTTTGCGTGGCGGAATCCGTCACCACGTAGCGCATCTTCAGTGTCCACAGCGCGGGCGAACGGACGTCGTCGACAGTGAATTTTTCGATGTTGCCGCTCAGCACTTTCCTGCCATCGTTGAGATGGAAGCCAGCAACCTTGAGACGATTCGCGACGCTCTCGCGCACCGTCTGGTTGATATCGTTTTTCAGCACCAGGGCGGTCATCGCCGTGTTTTCGATGCGATTCGGCGACATGCGTCCTTCAATAGCCGGCATGTAGGCGAAATCGCGGGCGGGCGCGACGCTGAGCCAGCCCGTGGAGTGGGCCGCCGCGCGGGGCGGGCTATTCAGCCCGAACCATGACCACGAGCAGGCGGACAGCATCAGGGGCAGCGCGATCACGCCGCAGCCCTTGAGCACGATATTTCCCAAAGTCGCCGGCGTGCCCGCTGCCGGGCGCGCCGGATGACGCGAAAGCGAACCATGCCGCGCCGATTCGGGCGCTGTGCTGGAACAAGCGGCGGTCGAGATCAGAAGAGTGGCCCTTTAAGTGGTGATACATGCCGTTGAAGAACAGCATGGTAACAGCGGGCACCAGCGCGCCATCTTCGAAATAAAAAGCGCCGGGGCGTTGCCATTAGAAGAAGCCGGCTTTGCCCTGTGTCATATCGACTAGCGTGCGCCGTGCGTCTTCGACCGCGTTGACCGGCAAGCGGATGGTCATCTTCACGAGCATTGCGTGCGCGGTATCGGCGAGCGCGTAGCCTTGAGCTTCGATCCATCGCCGCAGTTTCGCTTCGTCGGCGTAACCGACTTCGACGGTCAGCGATCCCTGTGCGATCCGTTCGATTCGCGGCGCGTCCAGCAGCGCCGAAGCGATCGCGTCCGTATATGCACGCACGAGGCCGCCCGCGCCGAGTTTGACGCCGCCATAATAGCGGACTACCGCACCCAGCACGCCGTCCAGATCGTGATGCCGCAGCACTTCGAGAATTGGCCGGCCCGCGGTACCGGACGGCTCGCCGTCGTCGGACATGCCGGACTGACCGCCTGCCAGCAGCGCCCAGCACACGTGCGTTGCGGTGGGATGCTCGTCGCGCAGACGGCGCAATTCGTCCATCGCGGCGTCGCGATCCTCGACCGGCACGGCGTACGCAATGAACCGGCTCTTGCGAATCTCGAGTTCGTGGATGTGCCGCGTGGACAGCGTGTAAGTCACCTTGGGAATCCCAGTCAATAGCGATAATCGACACAACTCGCGAGCGCGTTGAAGCCCGAGACTCGAATGATAGCCAGTTTGCGGCGCCGGCAAGCGCGCTACGTGCGTCGCAAGTACACTGTTCGAACTGTCCGCTTGCATCGGACCGACGCAAACAATCTGGAGACGACATGCTCGAGCTATCCGCGTTAGGCACTTTCATTGCCGTTGTATTCGGCCTCTTTCTGATTCCCGGGCCCGCCGTGCTGCTGGTTTTAACACGCACGGTGCACGGAGGACGCAAGGCCGGCATCTTTACCGGCCTTGGCATTGCAGTGGGCGACTTCATTCACACGCTGGGCGCGGCGATTGGCCTCTCTGCCTTGCTGATGACGTCGGCACTCGCGTTCAACGCGGTCAAATGGATCGGCGCCGCATATCTGGTTTATCTGGGCATTCGGGCATTGCGTGAAAAGCAGACCAACGCGAATGTGCCCGCGAGTGCGCCCGTGTCCGCATCGAAAGCGTTCTTTCAGGCCATTCCCGCCGAGGTGCTGAATCCTAAGACCGCGCTTTTCTTTCTCGCGTTTCTTCCGCAATTCGTTCATCCCGCACACGGCTCCACGTTTTTGCAGTTCACGACGTTGGGCCTGATTTTCGTCGGCATGAGCGCGCTTTACACCACGCTGATCGTCTTGACGATTCGCCCGCTCGGCAGGCTTATCAAGCGCCTGACGTGGCTGCGCCGGTGGCAGAACAAGATCATCGGTGTGCTGTTTATTTCGCTTGGAGTGCGCGTGGCGACGCAAACGCGCTGAGCGCTTTCCCGTTCAACAGTCCTGCATTGCACGAGAATAGAGATGGACCACATCGCCGCTTCCGCAGCCACGCCGGCGCGCCGGATCGAGTTCTGGTTCGACTTCGGCAGCAACTATAGCTACCTGAGCGTCATGCGCATCGAGGCTGAGGCCGCGGCGCGAGGCGTGAGCGTCGATTGGCGGCCGTTTCTGCTCGGGCCGATCTTTCGCGCGCTCGGTTTCGACAATTCTCCGTTCGTTCTGCAAAAGGAGAAGGGCGCCTACGTGTGGAAGGACATGGAACGGCAGTGCCGCAAATACGGCATTGCGTTGACGCGTCCAAGCGTTTTTCCGCGCGCAGCGTTACTCGCGCTGCGTGTAGCGCTGCTCGGTGCAGAGCGCGAATGGATTGCCGCTTACTGTCGCGAGATCATGCAGCAGAACTTCGTGCATGACCGCGATATCGGTTCGATCGAAGTAGTGAGCGAAGCGCTCGCGAAACTCGGTTTGCCCGCACAACAGATCGTCGCCGAAGCGCAGAGCGACGCGAACAAGCTGCGTCTGCGTGAACAGACCGAAGCTGCCGCGTCGAAAGGCATTTTCGGCGCGCCTACTTTCTTTGTCGGCGACGAAATGTTCTGGGGCAACGACCGGCTGGAAGACGCGTTGGACTTCTGCTATTCGTCGCCGCGCTGACAGAAGCGCCTGCCAGGCACATGCGATACGACGGCCTGCGCAATTTCAAGCGGTGTACTTTCGGCGGGCACCACGCGGCGACTTGCTTCGGGCGTGTGCTTCATGGTCCATTCGACGAGCCGGTACGAACGTCCCCAAGGCGGTTGCAGCGGGTCAGAGACCTTGCATGAGTGAATCTGCCGGACCCATTCGTTGTCAGGCATGGCGCGCAGATGCTCGAATACCTTGTTCTCAACCATGGTGTGACCTCTTTCTTTTTCGCAGGCATGCAACCTGTCACTTGGCGCGTCGGCAAACATCGCTGAAAAAAACGCCGCCGGTGATCTGGCGGCTCAACAGGGGATGTTGAGTCACATGGTTGCAGCAAAGAATTAAGCGAGACTTAAGATCGCGCAAATCCGCACGCATACGCGTAGCGGTCGGGTCGAGCGCCACGCGTAGTGTCACGCATCCGGCGGCACGCCGAGCAGTTGCAACGCGCCGCCCGTTACGGCGCTGAACACCGGGCCGGCGACAGTGCCGCCATAAAACGCCTTGCCGGCCGGGTCGTCGATCATCACGGCGACGATCAGTCTCGGGTCGCTCATGGGCGCCATCCCGACGAAGAGTGCACGGTAGCGATTCTTCGCGTACGTCGCGCCGACCTGCTTGCGCGCAGTCCCGGTCTTGCCGCCCACGCGGTAGCCTTCCACTGTCGCGGCGCGCCCCGTGCCGCCGTCGCCCGTGGCCATTTCCAGCATCGAGCGGATCGCGCGTGCGGTGCCTGGCGTGGTAACCGCGTGGCGCGTTTCATCAGAAGCGCCTGCACTATTGCCGCCCGCCTCGGTGCCCTCGCGTAGCAACCGCACGCGGTGCATCGTTCCGTCGCCGGCATAGGCGGTGTAGATCTGCGCGATCTGCAATAGCGAAGCGGAAAGTCCGTAGCCGTATGCCATGGTTGCCTGCTCGATCGGGCGCCAGCGTTTGTACGGGCGCACCTTGCCCGATGCCACGCCTGGGAACGTCAGATCGGGCCGCAAGCCGAGCCCGTATTCCTGGTACTTCGTCCAGATTTTCTCGGCCGGCAAATTGAGCGCGAGCTTGGCGAGCGCAATATTGCTCGACTTCTGCACTGCTTCCGCAACGGTCATCGCGCCGTGATTCGACGTGTCGTGGATCACGGCGGGGCCGATCTTGTACCAACCCGGCGCCGTGTCGATCACGCTTTGCGGCCGCACTTTGCCTTCGTCGATGGAAAGCGCGACGACCACTGGCTTGATCGTCGAACCCGGCTCGAACGTGTCGACCACCGCGCGATTGCGCAATTGCCGCCCGGTCAGACGCGCGCGGTCGTTCGGATCGAAGCTCGGATAATTGGCGAGCGCGAGGATCTCGCCGTTGCGCGCGTCGAGCACGACTACGCTGCCTGCTTCCGCGCGATGTTTCGCAATCGCGTCCTTCAACTGTCCGTATGCGAGTTGCTGAATGCGCCGGTCGATGGTCAGATGGATCGTCTCGCCGTTCTGCGCGGGTACGAGCGGGCGCGTCTCTGACACGACGCGGCCGAGCCGGTCGCGGATGACTTCGCGATGGCCGGGCACGCCCAGCAGTTGTTCGTTGGCCGCCAGCTCGACGCCTTCCTGACCGTTGTCCTCGATGTCCGTAAAGCCGACCACGTGCGCCGCCGACTCGCCCTCCGGATAAAAGCGCTTGGAATCCGCAATCTGCGTGATGCCCGCGAGTCCGAGCTTGGAAAGATGACCGGCGGTATCGGCGTCGACCTGGCGCTTCAGCAGCACGAACGTCTTGTCGCCGCTCAGACGACGACGCAGTTCCGCGAGCGGCAGATCGAGCAGTTTCGAAAGCGGCGGCAACGCGGCTTCGTCGAGTAGTTTCGGGGACGCCCAGATCTCGTAAGTCGCCAGACTGACGGCGAGCATGGAGCCGTTGCGGTCGACAATGCGGCCGCGCGTTGCATCCAGTTCGATCGTGCGTTGGTAGCGCTTTTGCCCTTGATCGATGTAGAAGTCGCGATTCACCACCTGAACCCAGAGCGCGCGGCCGGCGAGCGCGGCAAACGCGCCGAACACCAGCACGACGATGAACTTCGAGCGCCACATTGGAAGACGCGCAACGAGCAACTGGTTCTTTGCGACTGGAGCGTACGGGTCGCGTGGTTGAGACTTTTTCTTCTGGATCATAGAGGCGGATAAACAGCGGATTGACTTGCATCGCTCAAAGGCGGTGCTGCTCATTGTAATGAGAACGTAATCTGTATGAGAGATTACTGCAAGTCAACTCGCGCGACGGGCGAAAAAAAGCCGCGCGGATCCGAAAATCCGTGCGGCTCGTATTCAAGTGCTTCTGTCAGTCGCGTTGTCTAGTTGTCCGTTGCTTCCGTTGTTTCCCGTTGCGTTCTCTCGCGCTTGTTATGCGCTTGTTACGCGCTTGTCACGCTAGTTAGCGTCAGGCCGGCAGCGCAAAGCTGGAAATCGCTTCGCGCAGAACGCCCACCTGGTCTTTCAGCGAATGCGCGGCGGCCGCGGCCTGTTCCACGAGCGCAGCGTTCTGCTGCGTGACCTGATCCATTTCCCCGACCGCGCGATTCACCTGCTCGATCCCCGCGCTCTGCTCGCGCGACGCGTTGCTGATTTCCTCGAGGATCTCGTTCACGCGACGCACCGATTGCACGATCTCGCCCATCGTCGAACCCGCGTTGGACACGAGCGATGCGCCTGCTTCCACGGTAGTCGTCGACGTTTCGATCAGCGCCTTGATCTCCTTGGCGGCCGTGGCCGAGCGTTGCGCGAGGCTGCGCACTTCGGCGGCGACCACCGCGAAGCCACGTCCCTGTTCGCCCGCGCGGGCCGCCTCGACTGCGGCGTTCAGCGCGAGAATGTTAGTCTGGAACGCGATGCCGTCGATCACCCCAATGATGTCGCCGATCTGCCGCGAGCTCGTCGTGATCTCGCCCATCGTACGGACCACGTCGTCGACGACGCGGCTGCCGCGCGTGGCGACGTCCGCGGCCTGACCCGCGAGTTGTGCCGCTTGCAGCGCGCTGTCGGCGTTCTGCTTCACATTGACCGTCATCTGATCCATGCTCGACGCCGTCTGCACCAGCGCGGCCGCCTGCTCCTCAGTGCGCTGCGACAGATCGGTATTACCCGCGGCAATTTCGCTCGCGCCGATGTTGATGTTTTCGGTGCCGGTACGAACGCGCGAAACGGTGTCGACGAGACCCGCCTGCATGGTCTGCAACGCATGCAGCAGGCTGCCCGCGTCGTTGTCCTTGACCGGCACGCGCGTCGCAAGGTTGCCGCGCGCCATCAACTGCGCATGTTCGACGGCCACTTCCAGATCGCCGCCGAGCGAGCGGCGGATGCTGCGCAACACGAGCAGCATGATGGCCGTAGCAACAGCGCCGAGTGCGACGGTGATGGCGAGCCAGCGCAGGAGACTTGAATAAAACGCGCGCTGCACGTCGTCCATATACATGCCGGTGACGACATACCAGTCCCACGGCTGGAAGTGCATCGCATAGCTCGTCTTGGCCACGGGCTTGTCGCTGCCGGGCTTAGCCCACAGATAGTCGACAAAGCCGCCGCCTTCGCGATTGCCTGCGTTGACGATATCCACGAACAGATGGTTGCCCGCTGGATCGGTGAATTGCGCCAGGTTCTTGCCGACCATCTCTTTCTTGAACGGATGCATCAGCATGACCGGCTGGGAATCGTTCACCGAGATGTAGCCGTCCTTGCCGTAGCGCATCGCCTCGATCGTTGCGAGCGCCTGCTTCTTCGCCTCGTCCTCGGTGATGACGTGCTGCTGCGCCAGCGTGTAATAACGGCTCACCACGTGGTTCGCCTGATCGATCAGCGACGTGAGCTGATCGCGCCGGTCGGCAATCATCGACGCACGGTTTTGCCATGCACCGAAGCCGCCGATCAGGATCAGGCCGAACCAGAGGACGGCGATCATTGAGGCCAGTTTTTTGTTCAAAGTCATAGCAATGGGTCGTGCTTTCACAAAGGGTCGATCGGTTGGCTGTTTGCTTTTCGCTGACTGTGTTTACGGCAGTCGCAAGGAGTCTCCTGAGGCAGGGGAAACCCGCTGTTTTAGCAGGGGTTTTGTCTGACTAAATGACCTCTGCGGCTTTGTAAGGCGACGAGTCGCCTGTTTATTAAAAATGCAATGAAGTTTGAACGCGGTAATCAATTAATCGTGAAGCGTTATTCAACTGTATTTCGCGATTAACACGATTTTCATTGGAATACGCTTGTTGCAATTTGCGTCGCTGGAGCACGCCGATTCGGCTGCCAGCGCGTGGGGACAGGGTGTCCTGTCAAGTTTCCACAAAACGCCAATTAACTCCAAAGGCCACGTGGCTGTGGATCTCTGCAAAAATCGACACATTTTTCCACTTAACAGCAAGGCCGAAAAAGCAGAGCCGTCTAAATGACCAATAAATGAAAATTCCGCTATAGTCGCCATTTTCCAGTCGCCAGCCGGGCAAAAAGAGCGCCAATAAGCCCGCCACAAGGAGTACCGAAAATGAATGCCCGCGAACCCGCCTTCGTCTCCGCTTCACGCAGCGCACGTCTGCGTCAGATGCTTGTCAGCAACGAACTCGAATTCATGATGGAGGCCCATAACGGCCTGTCCGCCCGCATCGTGCGCGAAGCAGGTTTCAAGGCGATCTGGGGCTCGGGCCTCGCGATTTCCGCGCAATTCGGTGTGCGCGACAACAACGAAGCAAGCTGGACGCAGGTAGTCGACAACCTCGAATTCATGGCCGACGCAAGCGATCTGCCCATTCTGCTCGACGGCGATACCGGCTACGGCAACTTCAACAACGTGCGCCGCCTCGTGCGCAAGCTGGAACAACGCGGCATTGCCGGCGTGTGTATCGAAGACAAGCAGTTCCCGAAAACGAATAGCTTCATTAACGGCGAAGCGCAGCCGCTCGCCGATATGGACGAATTCTGCGGCAAGATCAAAGCCGGTAAGGACTCGCAGTCGGACGAAAATTTTTCGATCGTGGCGCGCGTGGAAGCGCTGATCGCAGGCTGGGGCATGGACGAAGCGCTGCGCCGCGCGGAAGCTTATCGTCGCGCCGGCGCCGACGCGATTCTGATTCACAGCAAGCTCTCGCGTCCCGACGAAATTCTCGAGTTCGCGCGTGAGTGGGCGGGCCGTGGGCCGCTCGTCATCGTGCCGACCAAGTACTACAGCACGCCGACCGAAGTGTTCCGCGAAGCCGGCATCAGCACGGTGATCTGGGCGAACCATCTGATTCGCGCGGCGACCTCGGCCATGCAGGCGGTTGCACGAGAAATCCATACGAGCGAAACGCTCGTCAATGTCGAAGACCGCATTGCCGGCGTCAACGAAATTTTCCGCTTGCAGGACGCCGACGAATACTCGGAAGCGGAAGACCGCTATCTGTCGAGCGGCCGCGCGGCGAGCGCAGCTGTCGTGCTTGCGGCGAGCCGCGGCAAGGGCCTCGAAGCGGTCACTCAGGACCGTCCGAAGGTCATGTTGCCGATCGCCGGTAAGCCGCTGTTGCGCTGGCTGGTCGACGCGTTCAAGAAGCAGGGCGTCAACGACATCACCGTGGTAGGCGGTTATCGCGCCGATGCAATCGACACGGCCGGTATCAAGCTCGTGGTCAATGACAAGCATGCGGAAACCGGCGAACTCGCATCGCTTGCGTGCGCACTCGACAAGCTCGCGGGCGACACGCTGATTTCGTACGGCGATCTGCTGTTCCGCAGCTATATCCTGCGCGATCTGGTGGAGAGCGAGGCGGCGTTCAGCGTCGTGGTGGATTCGTCGTTGACCGATGCGGAAAACGCGAGCGTACGCGACTTCGCATGGTGCTCGTCGGCCGACGACCGCGGTCTCTTCGGCAACAAGGTGCTGTTGCGTCACGTTTCGAGCGGGCAGCAGGCGTCGTCGGAGATTGCCGCGCAAACGCCGCATGGCCGTTGGGTCGGTCTTCTGAACGTGCGTGGCGAAGGCTGCGAGCGTCTTCGGGCGGTCATGCAGCAGTTGCAGGCGCGTGCCGATTTCGCGTCGCTCGACATGCCCGCTTTGCTGAACGCGCTGATCGAGGCCGGTGAATCGATCGAGGTGCAATACGTGCACGGCCACTGGCGCGGTGTGAACGATCTCGAAGACTTCCGCCGCGCCGGCGACTTCGCGCATGGCCAGACGCCGCTCGCGGCGTCGGTCGGCACGCAGGCAACGGATTCCGCGAACGGAGCCGCGCAATGATCGAGGCGGCACAGTTCGTCGAGGCGGCGCGCGATCGCGGTTTCGACTGGTACGCGGGCGTGCCGTGCTCGTATCTGACACCGTTCATCAACTACGTGTTGCAGGACGAGTCGCTGCATTACGTGTCGGCGGCGAATGAAGGCGACGCTGTCGCGCTGATCGCGGGTGTCGCGCTCGGCGCGCGCGATGAGCGTGGTGGAGGCACACGCCGCCGCGGCATCACGATGATGCAGAACTCCGGGCTCGGCAACGCGGTGAGCCCGCTGACGTCGCTCACGTGGACCTTCCGTTTGCCGCAATTGCTGATCGTCACGTGGCGCGGCCAGCCCGGCGTCGCCGATGAACCGCAGCACGCGTTAATGGGTCCCGTCACGCCCGCGATGCTCGACACGATGGAAATTCCCTGGGAGACCTTCCCCACGGAAGCCGACGCAATCGGCCCGGCGCTGGATCGCGCCATCGCCCACATGGACGAAACGGGCCGCCCGTACGCGCTCGTCATGCAAAAGGGCAGCGTCGCGCCGTACGAGTTGAAGGCCGGCGCCTCCAGCGAGCGTCGCGTGCCGGCGACGGCGCGTTCGCAGTTCGCCAACGTGGCCGCGAGCGAACTCGCGTCGCGCCATGACGCGCTGAAGAAGGTGATCGCGCATACGCCGATCGAGTCGACGGTGGTGCTGGCGTCGACGGGTTTTTGCGGGCGCGAGCTTTACGCAATCGACGATCGTCCGAATCAGTTGTACATGGTCGGCTCGATGGGCTGCGTAACGCCGTTCGCGCTGGGTCTGGCACTCGCGCGGCCGGACCTGCATGTCGTCGCGCTCGACGGCGACGGCGCCGCGCTGATGCGCATGGGCGCCTTCGCAACGCTCGGCGCATACGGGCCGTCCAATCTCACGCACGTGCTGCTCGACAACGGCACGCACGACTCGACCGGGGGACAGGCGACGGTGTCGTCGCAAGTCTCGTTCGCAGGTGTCGCGGCGGCGTGCGGGTATGCGTCGGCGGTCGAAAGCGACGATCCGGCCGTGCTCGACCAGTTGTTCGAATCGGCCCCTCTCGACGGCCCGCGCTTTGCGCGCCTCGTGATTCGCCGCGGCACGCCTGACGGCTTGCCGCGTCCCGCCATCACTCCGCCCGATGTGAAAACGCGCCTGATGCGCCACATCGGCGCCGTGTGAAGTCAAAGTAAAGGAGCGCCCATGCTGCTGCTCAATCCCGGTCCGGTGACGCTCACCGAACGTGTTCGCAACAGCCTGTTGCAGACGGACCTGTGTCATCGCGAAAGCGAATTTTTCGACTTGCAGGAAGAGGCGCGCACGCGTCTCGTCGACCTGTACGGTCTCGACGCGAGCGAATGGCAAGCGGTGCTGATGACAGGCTCCGGCACGGCCGCTGTCGAAAGCATGACGGCCGCGCTGGTGCCGCAAAACGGCAAGCTGCTGGTGGTGGAAAACGGCGTGTATGGTGAGCGCATTTCGCAGATCGCCGCGCAGTACGGCATCGCGCACGAGTCGCTCAAGCACGACTGGATGCAGGCGCCCGACCTCGCGAAAATCGCCGAACGTCTCGACGCGGACAAAGCGTTCACACATGTTGCCGTGATTCATCACGAGACGACGACGGGGCGTCTGAACGACCTTGCGGCGTTGGGCACGCTGTGCCGTGCTCGCGGCTTGCGGTTGCTGGTGGACGGCGTGAGCAGCTTCGGCGCCGAAGCGATCGATTTCGCCGACGCGAGCCTCGACGCGGTCGCCGCGACGGCCAACAAATGTTTGCACGGCGTGCCGGGTGCCTCGTTCGTGCTGGTGCGCCGCGCCGCGCTCGCGCAGGCGGCGAGCCGCACGTACTACCTCGACCTCGGGCGGCTCGCGCGCTTGCAGGATCAGCGCAACACGCCGTTCACGCCGTCGGTTCATGCGTACTACGCGCTCGTCGAAGCACTGCGCGAGATCGCCGACGAAGGCGGCTGGCGCGCCCGTCATGCGCGTTACGCAGCGCTCGCGGAACAGGCGCGCGCGGGACTGGCCGAGCGCGGCATCGGCAGCGTGCTGGCGCCGGCGGAATCGTCGGTGGTGTTGCGTGCATACCGGCTGCCGAACGGCGTCACGTATCCGCAATTGCACGATGCGCTGAAGGCGCGCGGATTCGTCATCTATGCGGGACAGGGCGGGCTGTCAGCCGAGCTGTTCCGTATTTCGACGATGGGCAATATCCACGCCGCCGACATCGACCGGCTGTTGCAGGGCTTTACCGAACTGACGCGCTGAGCGCTGCGCAGCAGGCTCACACAGGGTCTTTGTCCGGCGGCCCTTCGGGGCGCTGCGGCTCTTCGGTGTGATGACCGGGCGATGGCGGCGTCAACGGATCGCCTTCCGGATCGCGGGTCGGATCGGCGTTAGGGTCGGGGATCGGGCTTGTATGCATGTCGTAGCTCATGGCATCACCTGTGGTTGAGAACTCTGCGATAGCGGGATTGCGTCCGGCGTTCTCTTCAAGCGTAGACGCTTCCTGTCAGGCTTGACCGCCAGAGTTGCTGCGCTGATCGTCCTGTTACTTCTTCACGCGACGGCCGACGGTGAGGTGCCAATAGCGCTCGGCGGCAAAAACATCCTCATAGTTGCCGGCGCCGAACGCGCGCAACTGGCTCTGATACGCATTGACCGCTTCGCGCTTGATCTGTCCGCGGCGCTGTGCGTCGATCGTGTGTCCGGCGCTCGGATTGGCCGGCGTCGCCACGATGCCGCGCTGCGCGAGATCGGCAAGCCGTGCCTGCACGACACCCGGCGTGCGCCGGTGAATGGCTTCTTCGTAGCCGAACCATTCGAGATGCGACAGGCGCGGCAGGATCTCGCAGCATGCTTCGAATACGCGCACATGGTCGTCGTGAAACAGGCCGAGCGGCATCAGCAACGTGTTCGCCGTGGTTCGGTAAATGGTTTCCTCTAACGCCGCTGCCATTTTGCTGATCGACGGCGAGTCGGAATACTGACTGTCGCGAAACGGCATTCGCAGCGGAATTGCATCGAGCAATTCAAGCGCGCGATTGTCTTCGAGCGTGCGCTCGTGTATCGCCTCATGTGCGTCGCTGAAGCCCGACTTTTCGTCCCATTCGGTACGCATCGTATGCTCGGGCGGCGCGGCGAAGACCGTACAAACCGCAGCGTCGGGATGCGCGGCGAGCAATGCGCCGCAACTGAAGACGGCGTCGTCGAAATGAGGTGACACGATGAAAAGGCGCGGACTGGTTTCGCTCATGGGAAGTCGGGTGGGTTCGGAACGTGCGCCGCGTGAGCGGCGTAGCGTTGCGTGACAATCGCGGCGTCACATCAGCTTAGGCGGAATTGGAGCGAGTTGCGCGGCTGATTCGCAGTCTACGAACGGTTCCGATTGCATCGAGCATTAATCATGTTCCGCGCAAGCCTCATGCCTGAGACCCTTTCGCTTTCAGCGGGCGGTCAACGCAGAGCCCGCAAATCGTCGGGCGTGTCTATATCGCGCAAGATTCCGGCGTCGTCGACATCTAGCCTCATGACGCGATCGGAGCCGAGCAACGAGCGCGCGCCGCTGTCGCCGTCGAGGCGCAGCAGCGCGTCGCGGTAGTCCACGCCGAACCCTACGGGATGGCCGCGCTGCCCGTCGTAAAACGGCGCCACGATCGGCGCGCCGCCGTCGAGCGCGCGAGCCACCGCTTCGATCGTGGTGATCTCGATGCGCGGCATGTCCGCGAGCGCGACGATCCAGCCCTCGGCGTCCTCGCTCGCCTGAATACCTGCAGCGAGGCTTGCGCCCATGCCGCGTTCGGCTCCGGGCGCGAACGCCACGTCGCAGCCCACATCGTTCAAAAGCCGCGCAAGCGCTTCAGCGCCCGGCCGCACCACGGCCAGCACGTGCGGCACGACCCTCAGTAGCCGGTGCGCCGCTTCCTGCGCGACCGGCGTGCCGTCGGGCAGCCGCGCAAGCAGCTTGTTTTGCAGACCGTGCGGATCGAAGCGGGAGCCGATCCCGGCCGCGAGCAATATGCCAGTGGCGAGCGACGCGTAAGCCATGGATGGGCACCGTTGAGTAAGATGCCACCGATTGTGCGGCGCAACGCACCGCGAGGCAAGCGGCCCGCGCAGCGCGCTCAGACCTGCGTCGTCGTCATCACCTTGTCGAGCGTTATCGGAAGATCGCGCACGCGCACACCGGTTGCGTGGTACACCGCGTTGGCAAGCGCGGCGCACACGCCCGTAATGCCGATTTCGCCGATGCCCCGCACGCCAAGGGAATTGATGTACGGGTCGGGCCGGTCGAGGAACGTGATATCCAGCGCGCCGATGTCTGCATTCACTGGCACGTGGTACTCGGCGAGATTTGCGTTCGTGAAACGCCCATAGCGCGTATCCAGCGAGGTTTCCTCCTGCAACGCTGCACCCACGCCCCATACAATGCCGCCGAGCATCTGGCTGCGCGCGGTTTTCTCGTTGAGCACGCGACCCACGTCGTACACGCCGACCACGCGCGGCACGCGAATCGTGCCGAGGTCCGCGTCCACATGCACTTCGACGAACACCGCGCCGAACGAGTGAAACGAGTACTTCTGCTTCTCGCCGCCCGGCTTGACGGTGGACGTCGCTTCGATCGGTTTGCCGCCGGAGCGCGCAACGATCGCTGCCGCCGGATCGCGCTTCGACGGTTGCGAGCGGCTCGTTACCCAGCCGTTCTCCACGGTGATGTCGTCGAGCGCCATGCCGTGCACGGGCGACGCAGGGTCCGCCAATGCCAGCGCGATGAGCCGCGCGCGCGCCTCGGTCGCGGCGTCGCGCACGGCCGGCGAAACGCTCGCCGCCGATTGCGAGCCGCCCGACACCGGCGCCTTTGGCAGCGACGAATCGCCGAGCGCAAAGTGGATGTTTTCCGGCGCGAAGCCAAGCGCGTCCGCGGCGACCTGGGTCATCACCGTGTACGTTCCAGTGCCGATGTCCTGCGTGCCCGAGGCCACCATCGCAGTGCCGTCGGGCAAGATCCGCGCGATGGCGCTCGCTTCGCTGCGATTGGCCGGGTAGGTGGCGGTCGCCATGCCCATGCCAATCAGCGTATTACCGTCACGCATGGAGCGCGGTGCGGGGCTGCGCCGCGACCAGCCGAATTTTTCCGCGCCGATCTGATAGCACTCACGCAACGACTTGCCCGACCAGGGCTTGTTTTCCTGCGGATCGGCTTCCGCATAGTTCTTCAGGCGCAGCGCTAGCGGGTCCATTTTGAGCGCGACCGCCAGTTCGTCCATTGCGGATTCCAGCGCAAACGAGCCGGTCGTCTCGCCCGGCGCGCGCATGAAGGTCGGCGTGCCGACGTTGAGCGGCACGAGCCGGTGCGTGGTCACCTGGTTCGGCACCGCATACAACATACGCGTGACCATGCAGCACGTCTCGGTCCAGTCTTCGATCATGGACGTGTTCGAAATGCTGTCGTGACGCATGGCGCTCAGCGTGCCGTCGCGCCGCGCGGCCAGCACGAGGCGCTGTTCGGTGCGCGGACGTGCGCCGACCGGACCGAACATTTGCGGCCGCTCGAGCACGAGCCGCACCGGACGCCCGGTCTGTTTCGCGGCCATTGCGCACAACGACACATGCGACCAGGACGAGCCCTTGCAGCCAAATCCGCCGCCGACGAACGGCGAGATCACGCGTATGTCGCCAGGTGAAATGCCGAGCGTTCGGGCCACCGCCTGCGCTTCGCCGCTCACGCCTTGGGTCGAATCGTAGAGCGTAAGCTGCGGGCCGTCCCAACGCGCCATGGTCGCGTGCGGCTCCATTGGATTGTGATGCTCGATGGGCGTCGTGTAGGTTGCGTCGATATGCACCGCGCTGTTCTGCATGCCGTCTTCGAAGCTGCCACGCTGCGTATCCGTTTGACGCCCTTGCGGCTTGTCCGGCGCATGTGCATTTGCCTTCGCCTGTGCGAAGTCGAGCGTGGCCGGCGTGCTCTGATACGTGATGCGCAACCGGCGCGCGGCATCGGTCGCATGTTCGAGCGTATCGGCGACGACTACGGCCACCGGCTCGTTGTTGTAATGCACCTGGTTGTCCTGCAGGAGCGACAGTCGACGCCCCGCAGGCGGGGCCAGTTGCGCCTTGCCGCCGTTCGGCAGACGCGGCGCGTTCTGATGCGTCATGACGAGCAGCACGCCGGGCACGGCCTGCGCGCGGCTTGCATCGATCGACGCAATCGTGCCGCGTGCAATCGTGCTCGTCACGAGCACCGCATGGGCGAGACGCGCTTCCGGAAATTCCGCGGCATAGCGTGCTTTGCCGGTTACTTTGAGAAGACCGTCGATGCGGTCGAACGGTTGACCGATCAGCGTCATGCGACACCTCCTGCGCGGCCGGCGGCCTGATTCACTGCACGCACGATCGCGCGTTGCGCGAGCTGCACCTTGAAGCGGTTGTCGGCGAGCGGCCGGGCATCGCGCAATGCAGCGGCAGCGGCGTTGGTGAGCGCGGCTTGTGTCAGCGGCTGTCCGTTCAGCATCTGTTCCGCTGCACTCGCGCGCCACGGTTTGTGCGCGACGCCGCCCAATGCAATGCGCGCGGTCTGCACGCGCTCGCCGTCCATCTGCAAGGCAGCGGCCACCGAGACCAGTGCGAATGCGTAACTGGCGCGGTCACGCACTTTCAGGTAGTGCGAATGTGCGCTGAAAAGCGGTGGAGGCAAATCCACCGCGGTGATCAGCTCGCCGGGCCGCAACGTGGTGTCGACATCGGGTCTGTCGCCCGGAAGCCGATGAAATTCGGCGAACGGAATGCTTCGCTCCCCGGCCGGGCCGTTCACGCGGACCACCGCATCGAGCGCGGCGAGCGCCACGCTCATGTCTGACGGGTTGACCGCGACGCACTGCGGACTCGCGCCGAGAATCGCGTGCATGCGGTTATGCCCTTCGAGCGCCGCGCAGCCGCTGCCCAATACGCGCTTGTTGCACTGGGAAAAAGCGGTGTCGTAGAAGCATGCGCAGCGGGTACGTTGCAGCAGATTCCCGCCGACCGTCGCCATATTGCGCAATTGCGACGACGCGCCCGACAAGAATGCTTGCGATAACAACGGATACTGTTCGCGCACCAACGCGTGGTTCGCGGCGTCGCTATTGCGCACGAGTGCGCCGATGCGAATGCCGCCGTCGGGCAGCGTCGTCACGCCGTCGAGTCCGCCGATATGCGTGATGTCGATAAGCCGCACCGGCCGCTCGACACCCCCCTTCATCAGATCAAGCAGATTCGTGCCGCCGCCGATGAATACCGCGCCCGGTTGCTGCACGGCGCGCACTGCGCCGGCGACATCGGCGGCGCGTTCGTAGGTAATCGCATCCATGCCGTCGCTCCGTTACGCGTTGTCGCGGTTATCGTGGTTATCGCGATGGTCACGATGGTCGGCGCCAGCCGTGCCCGCATTCTGACCACTGCCTTCATGCGCCGCGCGTATCGCGGCAACGATATTTGAATAGGCACCGCAGCGGCAAATGTTGCCGCTCATGCGTTCGCGAATCTCTTCGTCGGAAAGTTTGGCGGGACGTTGGCGCACATCGGCGGTCACAACACTCGCCGTGCCGTTACGAAACTCCTGGAGCAGAGCGGTCGCCGAGCATAGCTGCCCGGGCGTGCAGTAGCCGCACTGAAACGCATCGTGTTCGATGAACGCGCGTTGCAGCGGGCTCAATGCACCATTGCTCGCGAGCCCTTCGACCGTGGTGATGGTCTCGCCTTCATGCATGACGGCGAGCGTTAGACATGAATTGATGCGGCGTCCGTTGGCGATCACCGTACAAGCGCCGCATTGTCCGCGGTCACAGCCTTTCTTGGTGCCCATGAGACCCGCGTACTCGCGCAATGCATCGAGCAAGGTCACGCGCGGCTCGAGTTGCAACGTATACGCACGGCCGTTGACGTTCAATTCGACGGGGCGTGGCGGCACGGGAGCAGGAGCCTGCGCGGGTGGCGGTACAGATGTTTGCGCTTGTGCGCGAAGGTGCGGTGCCGCACCGACAGTCGCGGCTGCTGCAGCCGATTGTAGAAAACGGCGACGAGAAGGTTGGTGCAAGGCGGCGGCTTCGTCACCCGGATCATGACATTCGTTATCTGTTGCCATAACGTTCTATTGACTCCGCTGAAAGGTCAATGCAGGCTGACGATGCGTCGGTATCCGAAGCTTCGCGTCCAACAACCGAGGGTAACAAATCCGGCGCAGTTGCGTGAACAACGCTGACACAAAACGGTATTGTGAAAATAACGGAGACAGCACATATGAGATCACCCATTGGAGTCGGGCACGCGCTTCCCCTTGCAATCGTTGTCGCTCTCGGTCTGAGCGCCTGCCACGGCGACCACGACGACAGCACGCCCCAGCCGCAAGCCAACGTCCTGCCCAGCTTCATCGCGGGCACCGTCAGGACACAGTCATATGACGGCAATAGTGACGACCTGCTCACGGCCGGACTCGGTAAAACTGGCCTCGCTTCAGCCAGTGTTCCCGCGATTGCAAACGCCGCGCAACCGACAGCGGCGGAGCTGCGCCGACTCGCGATCTGGTCGAACTATCGCGCGCTCGTCGACATGAGTAGCAATGGCGGCTATGGGCGCTTCTGGGGTCCCAATATCGATGTGAACGGCAACGACACGTTGGGCGAAGGAAAGATAGCAGGCAAGGAATACCTCGCTTTCGCAGACGACGGCAGCGGTAAGCAGAATGTCAGCGTGCTCGTGCAAATTCCGGCGAGCTTCAATGCGGATCAACCGTGCATCGTCACGGCAACGTCATCGGGTTCTCGCGGCGTGTATGGCGCGATCTCCGCGGCCGGCGAGTGGGGTCTCAAGCACGGCTGCGCGGTCGCCTACACAGACAAAGGCTCGGGCAACGGCGCGCACGAACTGTCGACGAATCGCGTGACGCTGATCGACGGCACGTTGCAGGACGCGAATGCCGCAGGCAACGCGAGTCTCTTCACGGCCAACCTGGGCAACACGGATGCCGCCACCTACAACAGCCAGTTCCCTAACCGGTACGCGTTCAAGCACGCGCACTCGCAGCAGAACCCGGAGCAGGACTGGGGCAAGAACACGTTGCAGGCGATCAAGTTCGCGTATTGGGCACTCAACGATTCGTATGGAACGTTGAACGGCTCGACGCGCACGGTACGCTATAACCCGGGCAGCATCACGACGATCGCGGCATCGGTGAGCAACGGCGGCGGCGCGTCGCTCGCAGCCGCCGAGCAGGATACCTCCGGCCTCATCACCGCAGTGGTAGTCGGCGAGCCGCAGATCAACGTGCGAGTGCCTTCGCAAGTGTCGGTGACCCAGGGCGGTGTGCCCGTCGGCGCATTCGGCAAGCCGCTTGCGGATTACATGACGCTCGCGAATCTGCTTGAGCCTTGCGCAGCGCTCGCGCCTGCCGCAGTCGGCGCGCCGTATCTGACGGCGCTGCCGCTTGCCACGACCACCGCGATTCGCACCGCGCGATGCGCGGCGCTCGCGGCCAACGGTGTGATCACGGGGGCGGACACCGTCACCCAGGCAACCAATGCGCTCGCGCTGTTGCATCAGAACGGCTACGAGACCGACTCCGACGTGCTCCATGCGCCGATGTGGGATTCGCAGGCGGTGCCCGCCGTCGCCGTGACTTACGCGAACGCTTATGCGAGAGCGAGCGTGAGCGCGAACCTGTGCAACTTCAGCTTCGGCACGACGAGTTCGACGGGCGCGGCGGGCGTGACGCCGGCTGTGTCGCCCATGCTCACTGTGTTCGGCAATGGCAACGGTGTGCCGCCCACCAACGGTATCAACCTCGTCTATAACGCGGGCACGGCGGGCGCATTCGACCACCGGCTCGCAACCGTCGACGCAAGTTATGCGGGCGCAGCCTGCCTGCGTACGCTGTGGACCAACGGCACGCTGACAACGAGCGTTGAAGCGATCAAGGTGAATGCGAACCTGCATGGCAAGCCCACCATCATCGTGCAAGGCCGGGCCGATGCGCTGGTGCCGATCAATCATGCGTCGCGGCCCTATGTCGCAACGAACCAGCTGCTCGAAGGCGGCGCGAGCAAGCTCTCGTTCTATGAAATCACGAACGGCCAGCACTTCGACGCGTTCCTCGGCGTGGCGGGCTTCGACAACCGCTTCGTGCCGCTGCATTACTACAACATTCAGGCGCTCAATCTGATGTGGAGCCATCTGAAGAGCGGCACGCCGCTGCCGCCGTCTCAAGTGGTTCATACGGTGCCGCGCGGCGGCTCACCGGGCGCTGCGCCCGTATTGAACGTCGCCAACTTGCCGGCGATTGCGGCCAACCCTGGCGGCAATGCCATCACGGTGTCGAACGGGGTGGTGAACGTGCCGAACTGATGGCGGCTGTGTGTCGATAGCGGACCACGCGCGCGGTGTCTGATCGCGCGTGTGGCCGCTAGTTTGAATACCAGGCCGGGTATGAACGATGCTACCTGTATTCGGAGTCAAGCGCGTTCAGAGGACAGCCGATGCAGTTCGACTACAAGCATTTCCACATCGATTGCCGCGCACGCCACGCCGACGAAGGCGTCTACTACGCGCGCGCGAAAATCACTCGCATACCGCGGAAAAACGAGCATTTCCGGTCGCACGATTCCGGCGACATCGACGCTTTCTCGAACGAGGCCGATGCGATCGCCTGCGCAAGGTCGTGGGCAATCGAATGGTGCGATGAGGCGGCCGATGCCGTGTCGGGAACGGCGTCGAAATAACTTGCGTTGCAGGAGGAACCGCCGTGGCGAGGCTGCGCATTGCGACATTCAACATCAACGGAATCCGTTCGCGCCAGGCCGCGTTGCTGCAATGGCTGGAGCGCGAAGCGCCTGACATTGTCTGCTTGCAGGAACTGAAGGCCGCCGATAGCGCGTTTCCCGCCGACGCATTGCGCGAAGCGGGCTACCACGCCATCTGGCACGGCCAGAGCGCGTGGAACGGCGTTGCGATTCTGTCGAAGGGCGAGCCGCCGCTCGAAAGCCGCCGTGGCTTGCCGGGCTTCGAAGAGGACACGCATAGCCGCTATCTGGAAGCGGCCGTCGACGGCGTGCTGGTGTGCTGCCTCTATCTGCCCAACGGCAATCCGCAGCCCGGTCCGAAGTTCGAGTACAAGCTCAAGTGGTTCGACCATCTGATCGACCATGCGGCGAAGCTGCTCAAGAGCGGACATCCGGTCGTGCTGGCCGGCGACTTCAACGTCGTGCCCACCGACGAAGACATCTACAACCCGCGCTCATGGCTGAAAGACGCGCTGTTGCAGCCGGAAAGCCGCGAACGTTACCGGCGTCTCATCGCGCAGGGATGGACGGATTCGCTGCGCACGCATTTCGGCGAGGAGCGGGTCTATACGTTCTGGGATTATTTCCGCCGGCACTGGGACACCAACTCCGGCTTGCGCATCGACCATATTCTGCTGAGCCCGGACCTCGCGCCGCGCTTGCGCGACGCGGGCGTGGACCGCTGGGTGCGCGGCGAGCCGCATGCGAGCGACCATGCGCCGACATGGGTCGAGTTGGACATGGGCGCGTCGCGTCGCAAGACACGCAGCTGAAGCACGCGTCTTGCGACTGGCGGTGACGCATCGATGCGCGGGGTAACGCTAGCGAACTATCGTCGCGCCCGGAGCCGGATGCATGCGCGCTGCGACGGCCGGGATAGCCGAGCTGGCAGGCACGTTTTCATCGATCGACGTACGTCCGCCGTCGTGGAAGAACGCCTGCTCCGCGGCCTTGTTCATCACGAGAATGCTGATGCGCCGATTGGTCGGTTCGTCCACGACATTGCTGTTGAGCGGCAGTACATCAGCAAGACCGCGTACCTGCAACAGCTTTTCGACGTGCATGCCGCCTGCCACCAGCGCGCGCCGCGCGGCATTCGCGCGCTCGGAAGAAAGCTCCCAGTTCGAATAGCCGACCGGTCCGCCTGTGTATGCCACGGCGTCGGTGTGCCCCGCGATCGAGATGCGGTTCTCGACGTCGTTGAGTGCTGCGCCGATCTGCGTGAGTATCGCGACCGCGTAGCTCTGCAGTTTCGGACTGCCCGATGCGAACATCGGGCGGTTCTGCGAATCGACGATCTCGATGCGCAATCCTTCGTTCGTGATCGAAATGCGGATCTGGTCCTTGAAGGCCTTCAACGCAGGACTCTGTTCGATCAACGAGACCAGCTTCTCTTTCAGTTGCTGCAAGCGGGCCGTGTCAGCGGGCGCGACGGTCGGCGCCACGTTCACAGGAGTGGCCGGTTCGATCTGGGTTTTCTTGCCGTCGCCGGGGCGCGTGTCCGAGATGTCGCGGCCGCCGCCTTGCACGATGCTCGGCCGTGCTGCGGCCGTGCCTTCGTTGCCGCCGAGCAGGCTCGATAACGGCGTGTTGAAGTAATCTTCGATGCCTTGCTTGTCGAACTTCGACGTCGAGCCGAGCAGCCACATCAGCAGGAAGAACGCCATCATCGCAGTGACGAAGTCGGCATACGCGATCTTCCACGCGCCGCCATGATGCCCACCGTGGTCGTCGCCCTTTTTCGAGCGGCGCACGATGATCGGCGGCGGCGCCTCGTCCTGGGAGCCGCGTGACCTTCTTTGCGTCATGACGCGGCTCCCTCGGTGGCCGGCTTCGGCGATTTGGTCGCGCGCACGGCGTCGTCGAGTTCCTGGAAGCTCGGGCGATCGGCGGTGAACAGCACCTTGCGGCCAAACTCCACGGCGATGGGCGGTGCATAGCCCGACAGCGAGGCGAGCAGCACCGCCTTCACGCACTGGAACGGCTTCGCTTCGGCACGGCCCTTTGCGTTGAGCAGATCGGCGAGCGGACCGATAAAGCCATACGCGAGAAGAATGCCGAGGAACGTGCCGACCAATGCACCCGCGATCATCTCGCCGAGCACGGCGGGCGGCGCGCCGACCGAGCCCATGGTGTGAACCACGCCCATCACGGCGGCAACGATGCCGAAGGCAGGAAGGCCGTCGGCCATCTTCTGGATTGCATTGGCCGCCACCGAAGCTTCCGCGTGATGCGTGGCCAGTTCTTCATCCATCAGGTCCTGTACTTCGAGCACGTTGACGTTGCCGCCCGACATCATGCGCAAATAGTCGACGATAAAATCCAGCAGATGATGGTCGGCGAGGACGTGCGGATACTTCTGGAAAATCACGCTTTCTTCCGGCGCAAAGACGTCGGCTTCGAGCGACATCATGCCTTCCTTGCGTGCCTTCTGAAGCAGCTCATAAAGTAGAGCGATCAGCTCCAGATATTTTTCCTTTGTGTAACCGCCGCCCTTGAAACATTTAGGAATCGCCTTGAGGGTTTTCTTCAATGTCGAAGTCGGATTGCTCACTACGAATGCGCCAATTGCCGCGCCGAAAATGCATAGCAATTCGAACGGTTGAAGGAGCGCCGGCAAATGGCCGCCCACGCCAAGAAAGCTCCCAAGGACGGAGCCGATCACCAACAGCCAGCCAATCGCAACAAACATAAATTCTCCATAATCTTGCGCGCCGCACGTTGTGAGAATGAACCCCTGATCAAGGGCATTTGCGTGCGTCACTGAATTTCCGCATGTACTGGTAAACGGCTCGAAAGGGTGATTGCTGAAGAGCGCGAAGCAACCGGAATTCAAATATTGCGGGGCCCGCTCGCGCATTCATTCGGCATCGGTAAAAGCGCCCGCACCTTTTTACCGGTTGCTCTGCTAGCATGCAGTGCGACCCGCGTCAGGGCTCCTCGACGGTGAACTCTCAAGACGAACGAAGATGACTATGAAAGCCAGCACCATTGCGGAGCGCGAGGCCCGCGGCCGTGCCGCCCGCGAAAAATCGAAGCGGTCGAGTCATAAAACGGTCGGCGCATTAGACCGCGATCCAATCGACCTTATTAAGCAAAGCAGCGAAGGCCGTGTGCAGAACCTCGTGCCGTTGCGCTATGGGCGCATGGCCGTGTCGCCGTTCACGTTCTTTCGCGGCACCGCGAACCTGCAAGCTCACGATCTAAGCCAGGTTCACGACAGCGGCCTGACCATGCCGATCTGCGGAGACGGGCATCTGATGAACTTCGGCGGCTTCGCGACGCCCGAGCGCCAGCTGGTTTTCGACCTGAACGATTTCGACGAAGCGTCGGTGGGTCCATTCGAATGGGACCTCAAGCGCCTTACCGCCAGCCTCGTGCTGGCCGCGCGTCACATGCGCCTGAGTCGCGGCACAGCCGAGCATCTGGTGATGACCGCCGTGAGCGAATACCGCAATCGCATGGCGCAATACGCACAATGCGGCGCGCTGGAACTCTGGTATGAGCGCATTACCTTCGACCGCATGGCGGAGACGGCGCTGTCGCCGGAGCGCCGCCGCGCGGTGCGCCGCGGGATGGAGAAGGCCGCGAGCCGCACGCACGAAAGTCTGTTCGAAAAGATGGCCGAGCATGACGGCGAGCGCTGGGTGATTCGCGATGCGCCGCCTGCGCTTTTTCACGTGCTCGGCTCGAACACGCTCTTCACATCCGAAGAGACCGATGAACTGAAGGGCTCGCACGGACACAAGATACTCGACGGCATGTGGAGCGAGTACATGAAGACGATGTCGCATGACCGGCGCGAACTGCTTGGTCAGTTCAGCGTGCAGGACATCGTATTCAAGGTGGTGGGCGTGGGCAGCGTGGGGACGCGCTGCATGGCGGTGCTGCTCGTCGATCCCACGGGCAAGCCGCTCTTCGTACAGATCAAGGAAGCGAGGCCTTCGGTGATCGCCCGCTACTACAAGTCGCCACCGGTCAAGCATCAAGGCGAGCGCGTGGTGCAGGGGCAGCGCATGTTGCAGGCAGCGAGCGACATCTTTTTAGGCTGGGCGACGAGTTCGCTCGGCCGGCATTACTACTTCCGTCAATTGCGTGACATGAAGCTGTCGGCGAGCATCGAATTGTTCGACAGCGATCTGCTGGACGGTTACGCGAGGCTATGCGGCTGGGCGATGGCGCGTGCCCATGCAAAGGCGAGCGGCCAGGCGGTCGAAGTGAGCGCTTATATCGGGCGCGGCGATCAATTCGCCGAGGCGCTGGCAGCTTACGCGGCGAGTTACGCCGATCAGGTGGAGCGCGACTACGATGTCTTCGTCAAGGCATGTCGAAGCGGTGTTATCGAGGCGCGCTCGGACGAAGACATGGCGGCGGATTTTCACATGTGAATCAACGCAGTGAATCCACACTGTCAAGCGTCGACCCTCGCCTCGCGCAACGTCACGAAGCGCAAGTTCCTGTTGCGAGCCGCTTCTATGACACGTGGCAGCACGGCGAGAATCAGCGGCTTACCGTCGGCGGTCAGCGCGGCGTTGCCGTCGTGCAGCAGCAGTATGTCGCGCGGCGCGAGACCGTCGAGCAGCCTGCGCGTGACGACTTGCGGATCGCGTTCGCGTGTGTCGTAGCCGCGCCGCGTCCATGCCGCTAGCCGCAAATCGAGCTTGCGCAGCACCGGCTCCAGAAAAATATTGCGCAGGCCTGCCGGCGCGCGAAAGAACATGGGCCGCTCGCCGCTGAGTTCTTCGAGCGTGCGTTGCGCGGCATCTATCTCGCGCAGAAGCGCGCCCGGAAACGTCACGGAAAACGTGTGCACGTGAACCTGCGAATGGTTTTCGAGCGCATGACCACGCGCGACGATCTCGCGTGCGAGTTGCGGATAACGCCGCGCCTTTTCTCCTATGCAGAAAAACGTAGCGCGCACGTGCAGCGCATCGAGCAGGTCGAGTACTTGCGGCGTGACTACGGGATCTGGACCGTCGTCGATAGTCAATGCGATTGCATCCGCGTTGCGGGCGGCAGCGGGCAGGCGCGTCCAGTTCGGACCCAGCAGCGACGTACGCGGCAGCAGACCGGCCACGGTAAATACAGCGTGATTCGCGAAGATCGCTGCGAGCCACCACGGCCATGCGCGGGGTACCAGCAGCCATGCGGCCAGCACGAAGACGTGCCATGCGGCGGTGGCGGTGAGCATCGCGGGATAGCCGGTCTGAGGCCAGCGGCGCAGCGGTGGCGCTCCAGCGTCGTGGGGCGTGGAGAGTTGGTTCATAAAGCGTGCTTCCGGTAATTGCGCGGGCAAGCAGGGCACCGCGCGCAACGTCGAACGATACCATTGATGCGCGGACCGGCAAGCTCGCGGACAGGAACCGCAATGAAAGCGCGCCGGTTGCATGATGGAAGCTCTCGCAGGCGGCATTTGTGATCGACCGTCCGCTGCGGTATGGTTCGAAACAGGTGCCGAACAATGGTGCAGGAGCGATGGTGCGGGGCGGCCCTTCATTCATGAAACAGGGAGACGAGCGGTGACGGTGACGGGAATCAGAAAGGTGGCATTGGTAACGGGTGCGGGCAGCGGCATCGGCCGTGCATGTGCGGTGCGTCTCGCGGAGCATGGGTATAGCGTGGTGCTTGCGGGCCGTCGTCAGGCTGCGCTCGACGCCGTAGCCGAGCAGGCGCGCGCCGTGGGCGGAGAAGCGGCCGCGGTGCCTTGCGACGTGACGGACGCGAACAGCGTCGACGCGCTGTTCAACACGGTCCGCGAACGCTATGGCCGGCTCGACTTGCTGTTCAACAACGCTGGGCGCAGCGGCTCGCCGGTCGACATCGACGAACTCGACATAAACGAATGGCGTTCGGTGGTCGATACCAACCTCACCGGTGTGTTCCTCTGCACGCGCGCGGCATTCGGTCTGATGAAAACGCAGAATCCGCGCGGCGGGCGCATCATTAACAACGGTTCGATTTCGGCGCACGCGCCGAGGCCGAACAGCATTGCCTACACAGCGACCAAGCACGCGGTCACGGGCCTCACGAAAGCCGTGTCGCTCGACGGCCGGAAATACGACATCGTGTGCGGGCAGATCGATATCGGCAACGCGGCCACGGAAATGGCCGAGCGCATGGCGCGCGGCGTGCCGCAGGCGAACGGCGAGATCGCGGTCGAGCCGTTGATGGACGTGCAGCATGTCGCAGACGCCGTGCTGCACATGGCGCAATTGCCGCTGTCGGCGAACGTCCAGTTCATGACCATCATGGCGAGCAAGATGCCGTTCGTCGGGCGCGGCTGACGGCCACCCGCGCCGAGCGCGGCGCGGGAGATCAACATATACTGAGCGCTTTCCTTCTTCGCCTTCGCTGCCTCGCATTGCGTGCGTTCCGAGCATGTTCACGTGAAGTCATCAGCCGTGCCCCAAGCCAGCACCGTGGACGATCCAAAGCCCGCACCGCCGGTGCAGCCCGACCTCGAGGATTGTTGCCATAGCGGCTGTAGTCCGTGCGTGTTCGATCTTTATGACGACGCGCTGGAGCGCTACCGCGTCGCGCTGGCCGAATGGGAAGCGCGGCAGGCGCAACGTGCGGCGGTCCCAATCCAGGCGGCGAAGCGCGGCGTGCGCAAGCGCCGGTGAAGCACCGTCGCGCGCTTTTACGCCGCCGCAGTCATCAGTGATCCCGTCATGACCGACCTTTTTTCCGCGCCACTCGAACCCTTCAACGAATCGCACACCCTCGACGATCTGCACGACTTCGTGCAGCGCTATCCACGGCTCTTCGTTCTGACGGGCGCGGGCATCAGCACGGATTCCGGCATTCCCGGCTATCGCGACGACAACGGCGAGTGGAAGCGCTCGCCGCCCATCACGCTGCAGGAATTTCTCGGTACGGACGCAATGCGCCGGCGTTACTGGGCGCGCAGCATGGTCGGCTGGCCGGTCGTTGCACAGGCGCAGCCCAACGCCGCACATGTCGCGCTTGCGCGCCTCCAGGGGGCAGGCCATGTGCCGACGCTCGTCACACAGAACGTCGACGGATTGCATCAGCGCGCGGGTAGCCGCGACGTGATCGAATTGCACGGCGGCATAGACGGGGTCGTTTGTCTTGATTGCGGCACGCAGCATTCGCGCGCGTCGATCCAGCAGACGCTCGAGGCGGAAAATCCCGCGCTGCTGAGCGTGACCGCCGAAACTGCCGCCGACGGCGATGCGCATCTCGAATGGCACGCGCTCGAAGCGTTTCGCGTTCCGGCGTGCACGAATTGCGGCGGCTTGCTGAAACCGGCGGTGGTGTTTTTCGGCGAAAGTGTGCCGCGCGAGCGTGTCGAGGCGGCTTCGCATGCGCTCGATGCCGCGGACGCCGTGCTGGTGGTCGGCTCGTCGCTGATGGTCTATTCCGGCTATCGCTTCTGCGTGTGGGCGCAAAAGCAGCGCAAACCAGTCGCCGCGATCAATCTCGGGCGCACGCGCGCCGATCCGCTGTTGTCGCTGAAAATTGCGGCGCCATGCGCCGATACGCTGACCGCGTTGGCCGGCCGTCTCGCGGTAGATTGAACTGCGGCTCGGCACCAATACAAGCGAATGCAAGCTATGCAACCCGATCCAACGCAAACGATCCACACTACATCCACATGACCGAACCTGTTCCGTCGATGCGGCAACATTCGCCCTCCGCCGAGCGCAATCGCGAACCGATCCTCGCCGTCTTGCGCACGGCGTTGCCGGCCACGCGCCGCGTGCTCGAAATTGCGAGCGGTACGGGTCAGCACGCAATGTACTTTGCCGGCGCGATGCCCGGACTGGACTGGCAACCGACCGACGCCGACGCGCAAGCGCGCGAGTCGATTGCCGCATGGATCGCGCACGGCGCGCCGCCGAACGTGCGCGCGCCGCTTGCGCTCGACGTGCATCAGGCCGACTGGGGCGTAGGCGTGCTCGATGCGGTGGTCTGCATCAACATGATTCACATTGCGCCGTGGAGCGCGGCGCAAGCGCTGTTCGCGGGCGCGAGCCGCCATCTCGCTCGTGGCGGTGTACTGTATCTGTACGGCCCTTACAAACGCGGCGGCGCGCACACGGCGCCAAGCAACGAGGCTTTCGACCGGCAATTGCAAAGCCGCAATCCGGCGTGGGGCGTGCGCGACATGGAAGCGGTCGTGGCGCTCGCGGCATCGGAGGCATTCACGTGCGACGAGCCGGTCGCGATGCCGGCCAACAATTTCAGCCTCGTGTTCCGAAAGCGCGAAGCACAGGCGCATTGAACGCGCGGAAAGGGCGCAAAGCCGTGTTGCGTGCCCGTTAACGAGCGGCAAACCGGCATTTCTTTTATGCTTTCACCCTCGACGTCCGGCCGACGTTCTTTCCGGCGCGGCGTCACGACACTTTTGGACACTGGAGAATTCACATGGGCAAACAGGCAATCGGCGTGGTGGGGCTGGCGGTCATGGGCCGCAATCTGGCGCTCAACATCGAAAGCCGCGGCCACGCGGTGTCGGTCTACAACCGTAGCCGCGAAAAGACCGACGAACTCATCGCCGAATATCCGGACAAGAAGCTGGTGCCGGCGTTCACGCTCGAAGAGTTCGTGGAGTCGTTGGAAAAACCGCGCCGCATTCTGCTCATGGTCAAGGCCGGCGAGCCGACCGACGCGACCATCGCATCGCTCAAGCCGCTGCTGGAAAAGGGCGACATTCTGATCGACGGCGGCAACACGCATTTCACCGACACGATCCGCCGCAACCAGGAGCTGGCGAAGGCCGGCCTGCACTTTATCGGCACCGGCGTGTCGGGCGGCGAGGAAGGCGCGCTGAAAGGTCCGTCGATCATGCCGGGCGGGCAACGCGACGCATACGACCTGGTTGCGCCGATCCTGACCGAGATCGCCGCAAAGGCGCCGGACGGCGAGCCGTGCGTCGCCTACATGGGCCCGGACGGCGCTGGCCATTTCGTGAAGATGGTGCATAACGGCATCGAATACGGCGACATGCAACTCATCGCCGAAAGCTATGCGGTCCTGAAGCAGGTCGTCGGCCTGTCGAACGAGGAACTCGGCAAGGTCTACACCGAGTGGAATCAGGGCGAGCTCGACAGCTATCTGATCGAAATCACCTCGAAGATTTTCAGCAAGAAAGACGAGGAAACCGGCAAGGATCTGGTCGACGTGATCCTGGATCGCGCGGCGCAGAAGGGTACCGGCAAGTGGACGAGCCAGAATGCGCTCGACCTCGGCGCGCCGTTGCCGCTGATTACAGAGGCCGTGTTCGCGCGCGTGCTTTCGTCGCTGAAAGATCAGCGGGTTGCCGCAAGCAAGGTGCTCGACGGGCCGAGCGCGAAGCCGCTCGGAGCTGAGCGCGAAGCGTTCATTGAGTCGGTGCGCCGTGCGCTGTACTTCAGCAAGGTGATCTCGTACGCGCAAGGTTTCGCGCAGTTGCGCGCGGCTTCGGAAGAGTACAAGTGGGATCTGGATTTCGGCACAATTGCCAAGATCTTCCGCGCCGGCTGCATCATCCGCGCGCGCTTCCTGCAGAAAATCACCGACGCCTACACGAAAGAAAAGACGATCGCGAACCTGCTGCTGGACCCGTACTTCCGCGATATTGCGAGCAACTATCAGTCAGCGTTGCGCGAAGTGGTCGTCGCCGCAATCAATGCGGGCGTGCCGGTGCCGGCGTTCGCGTCGGCGGTTGCATATTTCGACGCTTACCGCTCGGAGCGGTTGCCCGCAAACCTCGTGCAGGCGCAGCGCGACTTCTTCGGCGCGCATACGTTCGAGCGTATCGACAAGCCGGGCAGCTTCCACGCGAACTGGAGCTGAAGCGCTGTAACCCCCCAGCGTCGCGCCCGGAGCATGCTGGGCGCGACGCTGGAGGGATTGAAATGCCTGGCTGGCATTATTGCTGCGAGCGTCGGTCATTTCGACACTGACAGGATTCGGACACCGACTATTGCAATTTCCGGAATAGAGTTTCGTCGTTTTAGGGGTTTCCCCTAGATGTTCTCGCTCCTAAACTTCTATTTAAGCGCTAGGGACAACAAAGCCCGAAGCGAATCACAACAAGTTCTGGAGGTTATACATCATGAAGACTCTTATCTCTGCCGTAGTCGTCGCCGCTGCTGTTTTCGCCGCTCCTGTCGCTTCGTTCGCTCAATCGAACCAGCCGGTCACGCGCGCTCAAGTTCGCGCCGAACTGGTCCAACTCGAGAAGGCTGGCTACAACCCGGTCGGCGACCATGTTGACTACCCCGAAAACCTGCAAGCTGCTCAAGCACGTGTCGACGCTCAGAACGGCACCGCGCAAGCCGCGGCTCAAGTGGCCAACAGCGGTTATGGCGCGCCGATCGCAGGCAGCTCGCAAGCAGGCCGCGCGGTCACGACCGATCGTAGCTCGGTTTATTTCGGCAACTAATCTGGTGGTCGAGCGGCGCCGAATCGGGCAGCCGTTCGCGTAGAAGCCAACCGGAGGCGCCGCCTGACTGACAGGTGGCCGCCGATACAAAAACGCCGTCAAGGTTTTTGCCTTGACGGCGTTTTTCTGTTTACCGCTTCGAGGACGCATGGCGCGTGGCAAGCGTTGCTGCACCGCGCGCCTTCTTCGTGCTCTTCGTGCCGGAACCAGGCGATTCACCGAGTCGGCAAATGTGGATCGCTTCGTTGCTCGTCAGATTGAGCTGCTGCATCTGCCGATGCGCCTTGTTCAGATGCGCCTGCGCGGCCACGCGTTGAGCTTCGAGCTGGGACACTTCCTTGCGCACCTGATGCTGCCGGGTCGACGCCGCCTGCTCTTGTGCGCTACGCCGCTGCAAATCGCTGCGTAGCCGTTCGGCTTGCGCTTCAGAGCGAGCAATCTGGCGGGCCAGCTGTTCGTTCTGCGCCTCCAGTTGCGCGCGGCGGGTTTCACAGTCCGAGAGCCGCGTCGCCTGGTCTTCGAAATGATGGAAGGCCGCTTCGGCGGCTTCGAGGTCGGCGGCTTTCAACGCGCGCCAGAGCGCGCCGTCCTGATAGAGCGCGACGTAGTACGTGACCTCCTTCGCATGAAACAGCAGGCTCACCGAATACGCGAAGCTGCGAAACACGCGAAACGGCATGAGCGCCTCTTCTTCGGCGAGCCATTCGACTTCGGCCGTATTCGCAATCTGCACGCCACGCGCGCTCACCTGCGACGGCACGGTCTGCACGGGCCGCAATGTCAACACCGGACGAGCGACGCCGCGCGCCACAGCCGCCTGCGCCGGGTCGGATGCGAATCCGGACGGAGCATCGGATGAAAGTGCAGACGAAAGCGCGGACGGCGCGTCGGACGCCGTCTCCGGCGACGCGTCGTCGGCATCGTCGGGCGGGACGGGCGCGCTGGCATTGTCCTGCGCGACCCTGACGACATGCGATGGGCCTGCCAGCACGCTACGGCGGTTAAGGAGACTTTTCACGGCGGTTCCTCCAGTTGACTCGCCCGAAGGGCCAGACGGCGCCGGCAATAAAGCGTTCCGGCTAACTGGCGGATTGGGCGGTGAGCGAAAAGCAATGGCTCAGCGGCGCGAGTGAGTGGATGCCACGGTTGCGCCGGGGCTGCGCGTGCCTGCGGATGTCGTCCGCGTGCGCAGTCCTAATGCAGGGTGCGATGCCGGCCTATGTCCGCGAATAACGCGTGGCTCGGCTCAAGCGCAAGCAGCCACGATTCGTCGTAGCCGCTCAGAATGTCGAGCGCCTCACGCAGACGCTCGATGGCCAGCGCGGGAATTTCGACGCGCGCCTCCACGCCGCCCGACAATCCCGCGATACTCGCAAGTTGCACGAGTGCGTCGGCGGCCTCGGCCACATCGGCGGCAAAAACCAGATGCGTGTTCAACAATTCGGCCAGTCCAGGCGACGCGGCCACGTCGTCGACATTGAGTTGCACGGCGAGAAATGTGGCTTTGTTCATCGTCGACTCCATGCGGGATCCGGTCGTTTCAGTCCACGCCCCGTCGGCGCAGCAAGGTTGAGTATAGGTGAGCGTCCAGAGGTTTCAATGATCACATCATTGCCGCGGCACTCGCTGACTGGGCGTGGAGCGCGTGTCGCGCGACTTATAATGAGCGTTCAAAAAGCTGCCCGGCAGCGCCCGGCGTGCGCTGCGTCCATGGCCGATTGCGACTGGCGCAAAGGGCTCTCTCTCTACCAAATGCGTTAGCGACCATGAAGATCATTCGCAGCAGGAGCTTCACCGCGACGCGCCCGTGGGGCGCGCTCGACATTGCCAACATGGGCGGCATCACGACACGTCTGCATTGGACGGATCAGCCCTACAAGTGGCACGTGAACGACGGCGAAGAAGTGTTCGCCGTGCTGGATGGCCGCGTCGAGATGCGCTATCGCCAGGACGGCGTGGAGCAGGCGGCAATTCTTGAAACGGGCGATGTGTTCTATGCGTCCGTGGGCACCGAGCACGTGGCGCATCCGATCGGCCCGGCGCGCATTCTCGTGGTAGAAGCCGAGGGCAGTGTTTAGGTTTGCAGGCGCGGTGATGTACGAGGTTGCAGTGTGCTGACCCGCGAGCGGTACGGCAATTGCTATGGGCATCGATCAAGACGATCGATCAGAAGCTCGAATCCAAAAAATGTCGAGGACAAATCACATGATGAGACCATGGCAACTGAAGGGGACCCGTTTGCTGGCGACTGCCGCGCTAGGCGTGATACTCAACGGCTGCGTGAGCGCGCCGTGGGACAACACGTCGTTCTACGGCAACACACAGTCCCGACCCACCACGCTCAGCACGGTGCCCGTGCCGGCGGGTTTCTATCGCGTCAATCCCGGCGATACGCTTGCCGGAGTTGCATCGGCTTATGGACACAGGCCGCAGGACATCGCGACCTGGAACGGTCTGCCGGTCAATGCGGCCGTTGCTCCTGGGCAGGTGCTGCGCGTTGCTCCGCCGATGGCGTCCGGCAGCGTCGCGGCGCCGCCCGTCGCTGCGGCGCCGAGCACGCCCGCAGCGCCGGCCGCGCCCTCAGCACCAGCCGCACCCACGGCGGCGGCGCCGCCGCAGCAGGGCGTGCTGCAATGGCCGTTGCGGGGGCCGATCCTCAAGACCTTCGCCGCAGGCAGGTCGAACGGCATCGTGATCGGCGGACGACCAGGCGACCCCGTCAAGGCAGCCGCCACCGGCCGTGTGGTCTACGCGGGTTCGGGCATCGAGGCGTACGGCCCGCTCATCATCATCAAGCACGACGACTCGCTGATCACCGCTTACGGCCAGAACAGCACGCTGCTCGTCAAGGAAGGCGATGCGGTTGCGCAGGGCCAGACCATCAGCGAAGTCGGCGTGGATAGCCGCGGCGTCGCGTCGATCCAGTTCGAGGTTCGTCAGAATGGCCAGCCGGTCGATCCGCTCGCATGGCTGCCTAAGTCAGGCGGGTAGGCGCGGTTGAGCCTCGCTTGAGCCCGACCTGTGCGAACTGAACTGCGGGCTGAGCCAGGCACGCTTCAACCGACTTTCACGCGGCCATGCGAGCGCCGCGTGAATTGAATACACTGTGTGGCTCACGAGCCGGCGCCGCTGCTGCCGTTGCAACCATTGCACGCGGACGTGGCAAGCCGGCCGTCCGTCATGGCCTCTCACACGAAAGACGCACAGGGACACACAATGATCGATTTGCGCAGCGATACCGTAACCCGTCCGACTCCGGCGATGCTCGCGGCCATGTCGGCCGCCGAAGTCGGCGACGACGTCTGGGGCGACGACCCGACCGTGCTGCGTCTGCAGTCGACGCTTGCCGAACGTACCGGCAAAGAGGCCGGTCTGTTCTTCCCGAGCGGCACGCAAAGCAACCTCGCGGCGTTGATGGCGCACTGCGCGCGCGGCGACGAATACATCGTCGGGCAGTTGGCCCACACGTACAAATACGAAGGCGGCGGTGCGGCGGTGCTCGGCAGCATTCAGCCGCAACCGCTTGAAAATGCAGCAGACGGTTCCATTCCGCTCGACAAGATCGCGGCCGCGATCAAACCGATCGACAACCACTTTGCGCGCACACGTCTGCTGGCGCTGGAAAACACCATCGGCGGGAAAGTGCTGCCGGAGGGCTATGTCGCCGAAGCAGTCGGGCTTGCACGCGAACGCGGTTTGTCGGCGCACCTGGACGGCGCGCGCGTCTTTAACGCGGCGGTCGCGTCGGGCAAGCCGGTTGCGGCGCTGTGCGAGCCGTTCGATTCGGTTTCGATCTGCTTTTCGAAAGGCCTCGGCGCGCCGGTCGGCTCGGTTCTGGTCGGCAGTCAGGCGCTGATCGACGTGGCCAACCGCTGGCGCAAGGTGCTCGGCGGCGGCATGCGCCAGGCGGGCGTGCTGGCGGCGGCCTGCCTGTATGCGCTGGAGCACAACGTCGAGCGTCTCGCCGACGACCACGCGAACGCCGCGCATCTGGCGGCGGGTCTTGAAGCCATCGACCAGGTGAAGGTGCAGTCTGTTGCAACCAACATGGTGTTCGCGCAGTTTCCGCAGCAGCATTGCGCGCCGCTCGAAGCCTGGCTCAAAGAGCGCGGCATTCTTACGCAGATGTTGTACGCGTCGAGGTTCGTTACGCACAAAGACGTGTCGCGTGAGGACATCGACACGTTCATCGCGGCAGTGAAGGGGTACTTTGCCGCACGTTGATTGCGTGCCGCTCGGGAGGCGATCGAGCGAAACGCGTCACGTGACATATTGATCGCCTCAGCGAACCGGCATTGCGCGGTGTCCGTCCGGCCGTGCTGACCCTCGCCATCGAGCGGATATCAAGCTGTAATCAATTGACGAGAACGGGCGCGCTGTCCAATAGCGCGCCCGTTTTCATTTCTCCGACGCTTTCGCGTGCGCGCCCGCGCGATGTGACGGTGCAAGGAGCCGCAATCCGCTCGCCAGACTCGCCGCGCCCGCGAAGAAGGCGCCCGCGCCGAGCGCGAGCGTCGGCCCGTGCCGGCCCGCGATTCCGAAGCTCAACGCGACCAGCGCCGCGCCGGTAGTCTGGCCGAGCAGCCGCGCCGTCGCGACGATGCCGCTTGCTCCGCCGCTGCGCTCGGGCGGCGCGCTCGCCATCAGCGCTTTCAGATTCGGCGACTGGAAAAAGCCGAAACCCGCGCCGCAAATCGCCATGCGAATGCCGATGTCGAGCACATGCGGATGCACCGGCAGTAGCGCAAGCGAGGCCATCCCCGCCGACATCACCGCGAGCCCGACGGCGCCGAGCAGGCCGGGCGGATAGCGGTCGGACAAGCTGCCCGCGAGCGGCGCCGCCAACGCGACGACGACCGGCCACGGCGTCATCAGGAAGCCGGTTTCAACCTGGCTGCGGTGCAGTACATCCTCGAAATAAAAGGGCAGCGAGACGAACGCCAGGCCTTGCGCGGCGAACGAGCACACGGCGGTCACTGCCGACAGCGCGAACACGGGCCGCCTGAAAAGATCGACCGGCAGCATGGGCGCCGGGTGCCCGGCTTCACGGCGAATCAGCAGCAGGCCAAAAATCACCGTGACGGCAGCGGCGCTCAGCACGAGTTGCGTCGATGCGCGCTGGGCCGCTTCGCCCAGCGCAAAGATCAGTGCGGCGAACGTCACCACGTTCAGCAGCGCGGCGAGCGGATCGAAGTTGTGGGCGCCGCGCTCCGTGTGCGGCAGCGCAGGCCATGCGAAGGCCAGCGCCAGCACGCCGAGCGGCACATTGACGGCGAATAGCCACGGCCAGGAAGCGACCGAGAGAATCAGCGACGCGACCGTGGGGCCCACCGCAAACGACACGCCGACGATCAGCGCGTTCATGCCGAGCCCGCGTCCGAGCCGGTGCGGCGGATACAGGAAGCGGATCAGCGCGGTATTGACGCTCATGATCGCGCTGGCCCCCAAGCCTTGCAGCACGCGTGCGCCCGCAAGCATCGGCAGGGTCGGCGCCATCGAGCAGGCGAGCGACGCGATGGTAAACAGCGCAATGCCGCCGATATAAATCCGCCGATGCCCAATGATGTCGCCGAGCGCTGCAAGCGGCAGCAGCGTCGCGACCATTGCGAGCTGATAAGCGTTGATGATCCACACCGATGCAGCGGGCGCCGCGTGCAGATCGGCGGCGATCGCGGGCAGTGCGGTGTTGGCGATCGCCGTGTCGAGCGTCGCGAGCGCGACGGCAAGCATGATCGCCGCCATCGCACTGCGGTTGGCGGCGGACATGGGAGCATCCGCGGGAAAGGGCGGCGCGGATGCCGCGCTCAGCTTGTCGGACAAGGCATGGCTCGTCGGGTGTGCGTGTCGACGCGGCAGAAATCTGAACATGCGGCGCGCGAGTGGCAAGGTTGTGCATAACGCAAGGCGCGGGCTTGTTGGGCGAAGCCCAAGGCCGCCGCGCGGAGAATGTAGCGATTGTTACAGAGCCCGGGAAATCCTGCAGCGCACGCGGGCGCTGTAAGGTGGATGAAAATCGAATGTGCATGCAACTAACTGTCAGCCCCGCGGCGCGCCTTCGAGTTGGCGCGCGCCGTCGCAGGTTGTGCGCTGTCGCCTGTTGCGCACGGCACCGCTAGCCGTCACACGCTTGATACGCTTGTCGCCAGCATCAGCCAGATGAAGCTTGAAACTCAATCGCTTGTTCGGCCGTCCGGACGTTAGGAGCCGAAAAAATAATTGCTTCTGTCACGTGATTTGCGTCGCATCCTGTCACGCTTGCGGCGAACACCTTCACACTTTGGCATCACTGGTCCGATCAACCGATGCACGCGCGCAGTGCCCGTTCACGCGCGCCTTGCACCGTGCGCGTGCGCAAAAGTGGCCGGCTCTGTACGTGGCCGCGCAGACAGGCGGGCATGGCATGTGCGTGACCAGCACCCGCGCTCGCCGGCATCCGGGAGTCGTAAAATGTCCTACTCTGATTCTTAACCCGCCTGACCGGCACGCGCCTCCCGTCCGTCATCTGTGCGGTTCGCGCATGTCGCAGCGTTTTTTCCCGGAGGCTTCGATGACAGCCGTCGATCTGGAATTCGACCAGCTCAACAGTACCGTCGACGCGCTACGGCGCTCAATTTCCAATCGCATGATGTACGGCGTCGGCAAGGACGCCGTCACCGCGCATCCGCATGACTGGCTGCACGCCGCGGCGCTCGCCGTGCGCGACCGGCTCGTCGCACGCTGGATGAAGACCACCCGCCTGCAATACGAGCAGGACGTGAAGCGCGTCTACTACCTGTCGATGGAGTTCCTGATCGGCCGGACCTTTACCAACGCGTTGCTCGCGCTGGGCATTCACGATCAGATGAAGGAGGCGTTGGCGAGCCTCGGCGTCGACATGGACGCGCTCATCGATATAGAGCCCGACGCCGCGCTCGGAAATGGCGGTCTCGGCCGGCTCGCCGCATGTTTTCTCGATTCGATGGCGACGCTCGGCATTCCGGGCTTCGGCTACGGCATCCGTTATGAATACGGCATGTTCCGACAGGAGATCGTCAACGGCGAGCAGGTCGAGGCGCCCGACTACTGGTTGCGCGCGGGTAATCCGTGGGAGTTTCCGCGGCCCGAGATCAAGTACACCGTGCATTTCGGCGGCCGCACCGTGCAGCGCGGCGATCAGGTCGAATGGATCGACACCGAGCATGTGAACGCAACGGCATACGACACGGTGATTCCCGGCTACGCGACCGACGCGACCAACACGCTGAGACTGTGGTCCGCGCGTGCCACCGACGAACTGGACCTCGGCGCGTTCAACCGCGGCGACTACCGCAATGCGGTGGACACGAAGAACATGTCGGAGAACGTGTCGCGCCTTCTCTATCCGGACGACTCGACGCCGGCCGGTCGCGAACTGCGGCTGCGTCAGGAATACTTCTTCGTCTCGGCGACCATGCAGGATCTGATCCGCCGCTATCAGCGCACGCACAGCACGTTCGGGCGTTTCTCCGAAAAGGTCGCGGTGCATCTGAACGACACGCACCCCGTGCTCGCGATTCCGGAGCTCATGCGTTTGCTCGTGGACGTGCACCACCTGCCGTGGGACAAGGCGTGGAAACACGTCACGCAGATTTTCTCGTACACGAACCACACGTTGATGCCCGAAGCGCTCGAAACGTGGGACGTCGAGATGCTGTCGAGGCTGCTGCCGCGGCATCTGGAGATCATCTTTGAGATCAACGCCGGCTTTCTGAAGCATGTCAGCGAGCGTTCGGGCCATGACGCCGAAATGATCCGCCGTATTTCTCTCGTCGACGAATACGGTCAGCGGCGCGTGCGCATGGCGTATCTGGCGATTGTCGCGAGCCATAAGGTGAACGGCGTGTCGAAGCTGCATTCGCAGCTCATGACGCGGGACATCTTCGCTGACTTCGCGCGCATTTATCCCGACCGCTTTACGAATGTGACCAACGGCATTACGCCGCGGCGCTGGCTGTCGCAGGCGAGCCCGTCGCTGTCGTCGCTGATCGATCAGCGGATCGGCACGCATTGGCGCAGCAATCTGTTCGAGCTCGAGCAGCTACGCGAGCTACGCAGCGATAGTGGCTTTGTCGAAGCATTCCGTGAAGCGAAGCGGCAGAACAAATTGCGCCTCGTGCAGCGGCTTGCACATCACACGAAGCTGCATTTCGATCCTGATGCGCTGTTCGATCTGCAGGTGAAGCGCATTCACGAATACAAGCGGCAGCTGTTGAACGTGCTGCATGTGATCGTGCGCTATAACCAGATTCGCGCGAATCCGGAGCACGATTGGGTACCGCGTGTCGTGATGTTCGCCGGCAAGGCGGCATCCGCTTACCGGATGGCGAAGACGATCATCAAACTGATCGGCGACGTGAGTCAGAAGGTCAATCACGATCCGCTGATCGGCGACCGCCTCAAAGTGGTGTTCGTGCCCAACTACGGCGTGAGCGTGGCGGAACTGATCATTCCCGCCGCGGATCTGTCCGAACAGATTTCGATGGCAGGCACTGAAGCGTCGGGCACCGGCAATATGAAGCTCGCGCTCAACGGTGCGTTGACGATTGGCACGATGGACGGCGCGAACATCGAAATCTGCGACGCCGTGGGCCGCGAGAACATCTTCATCTTCGGTCACACGGCGGACGAAGTGGACGACCTGCGTGCAAGCGGCTACCGGCCGCGGCAAGTGTACGAGGAGAACGCCGAGCTGCGCATGGCCCTCGACCAGATCCGCAGCGGTTATTTCTCGCCCGACGATCCGCTGCGCTTCTCCGATATTTTCCACACGCTGGTGGACTGGGGCGATCACTACATGGTGCTTGCCGATTTCGCCGCGTTTGCGAAGGCGCAGAGTGAAGTGGACGCGCGTTTCGTCGACAAGCGCGCGTGGACCGAGAGCGCGATCGAGAACGTGGCGGGCATGGGGCAGTTTTCGTCGGATCGAACGATCAGCGAATATGCACGCGAGATCTGGCGCGTCGATCCGCTCAATCTGGGCTGAGCTTTTGCGTTACTCCGCTGCGGATCGCGTGACTTCCGCAGCGGCGAAAAAAAAGGCCGCGCGTCAGTTGAACGACTCGCGGCCTTTTCTTGTTGAAGCTCTGTTACGGCGTGAGGTTTTCGACGGCCCGATTCGCGTAGAGACCCAATTGAGCACGCGGAAAATCGAACAGCACGTCGATATTCTGCATGCCCATCAGACCGATCACGATGCGGTTCTCGCCCGGTTGCGCCTTGACGATGGTCACTTGCGCGTCTTCGTAGCGGTGCACCCAGTTGCCCGAGCCGACCGCTGTGTTGTAGTTGCCCTGTATCAGCACTTTGCCCACGCTGTCGTCGCCGGTCCAGTTCGGCGCGGTATCCGTTTCAATGCGGATCATGCCGGTGGTGGCCGTGGCGAACACGAGCGGCGCGCAGAACGTCATCTTGTCGCCGACATTGATGCAGCCTCGCGGCCATTGCATCGTGCCGTCGTTCGATACGGTCATCGGCACGATTGTGTAGTCCTTCGTGATGGCGCTCGACGGACTCAATAGCAGATACGGCTTCGCGAAGTTCGAGTGCACGAGATACCGCTCGCCGATGTGGCCGGCCAATGCGCGTAGTGGCTGTGTGCAACAGACGTCGCCCGGTTGCGCTGCGCCCACGCCGAAAAGTCCCGAGAAGGCCCAGCCGAATTCGCCGCTGTAGCCGTCCATCGCAACGCAATGTCTCGAGGTGGCCTGGCAACTGACGGTGTCGACCGCTTGCGCGCCGATCTGTACGGCCTTCGATCCAGCGACGCTCAGCGGCAACTTCACGGCCGCGCCGGAAACCTGCGCGCCGTTCGCGAGCAGCAACGTGCTGGCCGGCGCGGCGCTCGCATAGTCAGACTCCGGCAGCACCGATTTCAATACACGCACACCTTGCGTGCCCGTATCGAGCGCGACGTAGACGGGTTTGCCGTCCAGTTCGACCGGCAGGCCGAGGCGCGCGTGATCCTCGTCGGCGCGTTCCACATGGAGTGGAATCAGCACGCCGTCTTTGCCGCCGTTGATCAGCGAGACCGCGGGAGCCGGCGGCGTGGGCGTCGGGAAAGTGACCGAGCATCCGCTCAACGTCGATAGCGCGCCAGCGGAGACCAGCACAGCAGCGGTGAAACGGGAAAAGTGACGGTGCAGGTGACGGCACGCGGCATCGACAATAGGTAGGAACATGGGGCACGCTCGCAAAAGCGCGGTCCCTGGCGAAGGCGATGCATACGACCGCTTCACGGAAAGAGATGCACCGGCAAGGCGCCAGCACAAGGCACCAGCAAAACGCACCAGCAAAGCCACCGGCTCTTACTGGTTGCTAGCAGTGCGAGCAGAGTGCCCCGATGCCGCGGCACATGCGGCTCGTGCGGCAACGCGAGGCCTGCGCCAGGGAACGCGCGATAACAGAAGCGGCGACTCTACCTGCGCACCAGCGCGCACTTGCAAAGATGTGTGAAGACCTGGAGCGTGGAGCGACGCGCAGCAGCGGGGTCTCTTGACGTCGATGGATATACCGCGCTGTGAGCACTGCCGGCGTTGGTTGCTTGAGCCCGCGAGCGCGGGCCCCGCTTTGACTTGCTCAGGCTTTCTGCGCCGCAGACGCAGCTGCGCTTTTAGCTTCGTTCACGGCCGCGCCGACGCGCTCGACGAACTCACGATCGACGCTCGAAAGCGCCTCGCGTTCGCCGTTGGCCGTTTGCACCATCAGACGATGCGTGATGTCCTGCGTCACCCAGGTGAGCCAGCCGACAACCACCAGCATCACGCCACACACGATGCCCACCGGCGCGTGCAATACGCCGCCAACAATCCCGCCGACGAGCCCCAGCAGCGAAATGGTGACGGGCAATACCTTGTTCTTCTCCACGGTGACGACCTGCACGCTGACGATGTCGCGCAGCGGAAAGACCTGGCCAGCGGATGAGAGCGCGTTGCGCGTGACAGACACGCCGCGATCGTTGAATGGGTTTTCCATCGAGATTGAATGCAAGCTGTTGCAAAGGGCGCAGGGTACCAGACTTCAAAGTTCCAACGGAAATCGGTTCTTTCATTGCCCGGCAGCGGATTGACTAGCGGGTCGCGGCGGGCAAGTACCCGATCCTGGCTGCGCACAGAAAAGCGCAGCATAATCGGAGGCACCAGGCGCACGGGGCGCACTGAATGCAGGTGCTTTCGCAACAGCTTTGCATGTGCGAACCATCAGCGCTTCGCAACGATTCAAAAGGTCAGATCGTGAAATCCGGACAAGGCGCGATATGCGTCGCTCTCATCGCCGCTGCGCTATTCGGCGCCGCCACGCCGTTGGCCAAAGCGTTGCTCGGATCAGTCGATCCGTTCATGCTGGCGGGACTGTTCTATCTGGGCAGTGGAGCCGGGCTCGGCCTGGGTATCGCGTGGCGTTCACTGACGTCGCCGGGCTCGCGACCCAGCACCGGCCATCGCATCAATAAAGGCGAGCTGCCTTGGCTCCTTGGGGCAATTGCTACGGGCGGCGTAGCGGGGCCGGCGCTGCTGATGATGGGACTATCGAGCACGCCGGCGGCCACGAGTTCGTTGTTATTGAATCTCGAAGGCGTATTGACCGCCGTAATTGCCTGGGCGATTTTCCGCGAGAATGTCGACGTTCAGGTCTTCCTCGGCATGGTGGCGATCGTCGCGGGGGGCATGATTCTGTCGTGGCATCCCGGATCGACGCGCATTCCCGTCGGGGCACTCCTGATTGTCGGCGCGTGTCTGTGCTGGGCTATCGACAACAATCTCACGCGCAAGGTCGCTGCAAACGACGCAATGGTGATCGCGTGCGTCAAGGGCCTCGTGGCCGGTCCGGTGAATCTCGCGATTGCGATCGCCGCCGGCGCTTCGCTTCCATCTGCTGGAACCGTGGCGGCGGCCATGCTGACCGGGTTAGCCGGCTATGGCGTTAGCCTCGTGTTGTTCGTCGTCGCTCTGCGCCATCTCGGTACGGCGCGTACCGGCGCTTACTTTTCGGTCGCACCGCTGTTCGGCGTGATGCTGTCACTCGTCATCTGGCCTGCGCTGCCCGATCTGTCTTTCTCAGCCGCCGCTCTTCTGATGGCGCTCGGAATCTGGCTCCACGTGCGGGAAAGGCACGAGCATCGACATAGTCATGAGCGACTCGAACACACGCACCGGCATCGTCATGACGAACATCATCGGCACGAGCACGACTTTCCTTATTCCGGCGACGAGCCGCATACTCACCCGCACGTCCATCTGCCGGTCACGCATTCGCATGCGCATTTTCCCGATATTCATCACCGCCACCGCCATTAGCGCCCGGCCGCGATAGGCAAGGGCAGTCATCCGCTTGCGCTTAGCGCCTTGAAAAGCGCGTGATGATCGAATGGTTTCTGACAGCGCGGATAGTGACGATAGCGTGCATCCACCGCGTCGATTCCATAACCTGTTGCGAAAACGAACCGTATATGTCTCGATGCGAGCGCGTCCGCCACCGGATAGGACGGTTCACCATTCAGATCGACGTCGAGAATCGCCGCGTCAATGTGTTCGTTGCCTTCCTCGACCAACGTGACAGCTTCGCGCGCTCCCGAAATCGGTCCAACAACGCTTGCTCCAGCGCCTTCCAGCACGGTGGAGAGCGCAAGCGCGACCAGGTAGTCGTCTTCGACTACCATGATCCTTTGACCTGTGAGCACGTTTGCGAACCCCATGTTCAACCCCTTTTGACCGCTGCCGCTAATGAACCGCAGGCATCGGTATTTCGATATGACACGAGACGCCGTCCGCATTGAACAGGAGCGCCGTCTTTGCGCCGAGAGTGAACTGCAGCGCCTTTTCGATCAATTGCCGGCCGAAGCCGGTCCGCGTGCTGTCCGGAGCGACACGCAAGCCGCTTTCGATCCAGTCGAACACCAGCGACGCAGCGCCCGGCAGTTCCGTTTCGACGCGCCAGCGCACCGCGAGCCGCGCCTCTTTGTCCTTGAGTGCGCCGTACTTCACCGCATTGGTTGCCAGTTCATGCAGCACCAGTGCAATTGTTTGCACGTTCCGAAAACCCAGCGGCACGACGGGCCCGCGCAGTTCGATGCGCTCGCTGTCGGCCACACCGAGCGCATCCAGTTCGAGGCGCACGATCTCCCGCAGATCGATCAGATTACCGTTTGCGTCGCCGATTAGCCCCTGTAGACGCCCAAGCGCCGCAAGGCGGCTCGTGAACGTGTCGAGTGACGAATCGCCTGCGAGCGTTTGTTGCGCGATTGACTGGATGACCGCCAGCAGATTACGCGTGCGGTGCTGCAGCTCCGCAATCAGAACCTCCTGACGTTCTTCCGCGTGCACCATGCCCGTTATCTCGACGAAGGCGATAACCACACCGTCGGTTTGCCGGTCGCCGTTGCGATAGGGGGCGAGGCGCACGAGAAAATGCGAAAGGCCGTCTTTCCCGCTGACCTGGCGCTCTCTCGGCTGGTTCGTAGTGAAGACAGCTTCGATATCGAGTTCCAGTCCGGGCAGATCGAGATGGCTGACGAGTTCCGTGATAGGGCGCCCCCGGTCAATGGGGCGAATATGAAAGATGCCGCCCATTGCCGGCGTAAACGAGCGAATGACCAGATTGCGGTCGAGAAAAACGGTCGCAACCGAGGTGCTTTCGAATAGGTTCTGCAGGTCGCTGTTGGAGCGGTCGAGCGCGTCGATCTTGCCGTTCAGTTCGAGATTGACGGTGTGCAGCTCCTCGTTGAGCGAAACCAGTTCTTCCTTCGACGCCTCCAGCTCTTCGTTCGACGACTGCAGTTCCTCGTTGACCGATACGAGTTCCTCGTTCGACGATTTGAGTTCCTCCAGCGCCGTTTCATACTCTTCGATCATCGATTGCAGGCGTTCGCGCGTGTCGCGCAACTCCTTTTCGAACTGCACGGCCGTGCCGTCATGCATGGACTGAGCGCGCGCAAGCGCCTCCTCGCGCGCGAGCCCCGGGCCCTGGTCCTCGAAGACAACGATATACATGTGCTCGCCGTGCACCTGCTCGCTCAGCGGTTCAACGGTCAGGCTGATGATCTGCACGCGACCGCCTTCGCCCTCGACCACCACGCCTGCGCGCGTAACCGTGCGGCCCGATTCGACAGCTTCGCGGAACACCGAACGCAGATCGAGGCTCAGTCCCTTGCGCGCCAAGGCGAACAGTTGCCGCGTCGGCACGCCGGGGGCCGGCTCCAGGTACTTGCCCGTGCGGCCCGAGTAATACACGACGTCGCCCTCGCGCGTGACCAGCACGTGCGGCGGCGTGAACCGCTCGAGCATGTGGTTGTCCACCACGTGCCGGAGCCCCGCGCTACCCAGCGAAGGACGCGTGGGCGTGAGTGAAGCAATCTGCCCGATCCTCAGCGCGGATATGGTGAGGGGCAAACGAAGTTGCGGCGCGACGTCGGCCCTGCGCCGGAAAATCCGGTGCTTCTTGTCGACGGGCGTAAAGAGTTCGTCGAACTGGCTGACGTTCTCCGACGTGCCCAGAAACAGATAACCGTCCGGACGCAACGCGTAGTGGAACGTCGGGATCACCTGGTTCTGGATTTCACTGCCGAAGTAGATCAGTAGGTTGCGGCACGAGACCAGATCGATGCGCGAAAAAGGCGGGTCGCGAATCACGCTGTGCGGCGAGAAAATACACATGTCCCGCACTTCCTTTGAAAGCACGTAGCTGCTGCCGTCTTCAACGAAGAAGCGACGCCGCCGCTCTTCAGAGACACCTTCGAGCAGCGGAAGCGGATAGCGTGCCGCGCGCGCGACGCCGAGCGCGCCGTCGTCAATGTCGGTCGCGAAAATCTGCACTTGCGGCGCGGCGGTGCGGCCCTCCATCTGCTCGCGCAGAAGCATGGCGATCGAATAGACTTCCTCGCCGGTCGCACAGCCTGGCACCCACACGCGCACGGTATCCTCGGCGCCGCGTCCGTCGAGCAACTTTGGAAGCACCGTGTCGGCAAGTGTCTCGAAAGCCGGGGCATCGCGGAAGAAACTGGTGACGTTGATCAGCAGGTCGCGAAAAAGCGCCGCGACTTCTTCCGGGTCCGCGGTGAGTCGCGCGACATAGGCGTCCGGAGTCTCGATTTCGAGCACCTGCATGCGCCGCTGTACGCGACGCAAGAACGTCTTGATCTTATAGCCGCTGAAGTCGTGCCCCACCTGATTGCGCAGGATCGCGTAGATCGCGTTGCGGGCTTCGTTGAAGTCGCTGGCGTCGCCTTCGCCGGACGGGCCTGCAGCACGTTCGTCGAGCGTATCGAGCCCGTCGAGCATGAAGGCACCCGCTGCGAAGTTGACGAGCTTGCCGCCCATTTGTTCGGCAGGCACCGCGAAATCGACAAGGCCTGTCGCGATAGCGCTTCTGGGCATGTCCGCATGGTGCGGACCGTAGCCGTCGCTAGCCTGGGCAAGGGTAAGTCCGCCGCGTTCCTTGATCGCCTTGATCCCCAGTGTGCCGTCTGTGTCAGCGCCGGAAAGGATCACGCCGGCAGAGAGTTCGCCGACGTCGGCAGCAAGCGTGCTGAGGAAAATGTCGATGGGTTTGCGCTCACGCCGGCTCCTGTCCTGTTCCTGAACATGGAGCGTTCGATTTGCCACGCTTACGACAGCATCGCTAGGCAGCAGGTAGACGTTGTCGGTCTGGATTCGCATGCCGTCGGTGATGGCGTGCACCGGCATATCGGTAAAGCGCGCCACGATCTCAGGCAGCATGCTTTCGCGGTCCGGGCTCAGGTGCGTGACGATCACGCAGGCGAGACCCGGCTTTTGAGGCAGTCCGCGAAAAAAGCCTTCCAGGGCCTCTACTGCGCCAGCAGAGGCTCCCACGCCGACAATGGGGAAGTCGGTGGCTGGCGCCATTGTTTCTCCTTGGTTCATGCCTCGCTACGGCCGTGGGTGCGCTCGATATGCGTTGTGCGCACCGCGCCGTTGCCGCCGCCGGACACTGCACGACGTGCAACGTCCTCGTTCAGCAAGCACAAACCGACACCCTCGACTTCACTGACGGTGCCGTAGCGGCCTTTATTGATTTCTTTCCGTACGAACGAAGCCAGATGCTCCGCCAAGCTGACATTGGATGCATGCTTGCTGAGCACGTGAGCCTTTCGTGACTGGTGGGATCACTCAATCTTACCCTTTCGATGCCACGACCGGCGCATTTGCCGCTTTGGGAGCCGCCTTGGGATCGGTCATGCAGCTGGTCACGCAACGACCGTTCCCGCTGCGCCGGGTGGATAGCCGGGCAACCGGATATGGCCCGAACCGGCTTGAACCGGCGAGTGCTGCTTACCTGCCGGCAGACGGGCGCAAATCCGCCGGCTTGCGGGTGATGCGTCGATATCCGGCGTACGGGGAGGTCGGCGCGCTGCCGCTTGCGTCGGTCACCGCGTTGGACGATGATGGTGCGATGGTCTTCGCCTGTGTGCGTGGGGGTAAATGTCATGGCTACTTTCGGTATCGACGCTGTGCGTATCGACCCTTCGACCGACCGCATCACGCACGTGCGCTGGGCGGCTGTCGATCCGGCAACACGTAGCTGGCTGTCTCCCACTTCGATTGTCGAGGTGCCTCAGGTCGTGGCCGCTATCCGTCGCGGCGACGCCGTCTGGTCTCTCTTTACGCTCGGCGGCACGCGCTTTCTCGGGCCGAAAATCGTGGCCGTCGCGCATACCAGCGGGCACGACGGGATCGACACCGACGTTCCGGACGGCCACATCGAAAAATGCATTGACGACCTGCCGCGCATCTAGCGCGCGGTCGGCTTTCGCTGCACTTCGTCGGCTACCGCAATTCACCACCTCGGCCGGTGGTCCGACGATTGGTTGCGCGCCAGGCTTGCAGCGGGCCCGCTGCATGTTGTTTATCGAGTCATGTCGATTTCCCAGTAGTCGGATCGTCGTATCGGTGTGTCCAACTTCTCAACTGAAAGGCTGACCATGACTACTGGAACCATCCGACTCCACCGTGTATTGCGCGCGCCTGCGGAACGCGTCTACCGAGCGTTCCTCGAACCGGACGCACTGGCGAAATGGCTGCCTCCGTATGGCTTTACTTGTCAGGTCCACCATTACGAAGGGCGCGTGGGCGGTACCTACAAGATGTCGTTCCGCAATTTCGGCAGCGGCAATAGCCACTCGTTTGGCGGCGAGTATCTCGAACTCGTGCCGTCCGAGAAGATCCGCTACACGGATCACTTCGACGACCCCAACCTGCCGGGCAAGATGTCCGCGACGATCACATTCCGCCGGGTGTCGTGCGGGACCGAGGTCTCGATTCTGCAAGAAGGCGTGCCCGAGGTCATTCCCGTCGAAATGTGCTACCTCGGCTGGCAGGAATCGCTGATGCAACTCGCGAAACTGGTCGAACCCGAGATCGCCGACTGACCAGCGACACCACCGATTTTGTCCGGCGCCATCTGCGCGTAGACTGAATACAGGTCCCGCTTCCGCGTGTAACGTGTCGTTCGTTGCATGCGGACGACGTGCTGCAAAGCGGCGATCTGCTGCAACGCGGCATACGACCAGGCGGGCGCCGGCTCACGACGGGAGGTGGCGATGACCGATTTCAACGAGGCGCGCGAGCGGATGGTCGAGCGGCAGATCGTCCGGCGCGGCATTCGCGATCCGCAGGTGTTGGCCGCAATGCGCGTTGTACCGCGCGAGGCTTTCGTGCCCGATTATGTTCGGGATCTGGCGTACGAAGACAGACCCCTGCCCATCGGCAACGAGCAGACCATTTCCCAGCCAGCCATTGTCGCCACGATGATCGAGGCCGCGGAACTCCAGCCCGGCGACATCGTGCTCGACGTGGGCACCGGTTCCGGCTATGCGGCTGCCGTCGCGGCGGCCATTGCCGCGCATGTTTATTCGGTCGAGCGACACGCGGAACTCGTTGCCACGGCCCGCGACATCCTCGCGCGGCTGAATATATCCAACGTCACCGTTCATCTTGGCGACGCCACGACAGGCCTCGCGGAACACGCGCCGTACGACGCGATCATTGCGGCGGCGGGGGGGCCGCATATTCCCGCTGCATGGCGCAACCAGTTGGCTATCGGCGGCCGGATCGTCATGCCGGTTGGCCGTGAGCTGCATTATCAACGGCTCGTCAAACTGGTTCGCCGCGGCGAAGACGACTATCGCAGCAGTTCGCTCGGCGAGGTAAGTTTCGTGCCGCTGGTAGGCGCCGACGCGTGGCCCGGACCGGATGCGGCTCAGTGCGATGCGGGCGGCACAGTCGGGACCATGGACCCAGGCGGCACAGGCGGCACAGGCGGCGCGGACGACCGGCGTCCGTGCCCGATGAGCGCCGGCGCACACGCCAGCCGGCATCGCTTGCTCGCAGTGGCTTGAACGGTATCGCACGGCGCCGGGGAGGCATCGACATGAACGGTTACCAGATCACGTTTTTCACACAGCACGATCGCCGTCATCGCGGCAAGCCGGTTGCCGACTGGCTCGTCCATCTGGCCGGCGAACTCGGCCTGCGCGGCGCGACCGTGATACCGGCAAGCGAGGGTATCGGCCACCATCGCCGCGTGCACTCGTCGCACTTTTTCGAACTGGCGGACCAGCCGTTGTCCATCGTGATGGCGGTGACGACCGAAGAATCCGGCCGATTGTTCGAACGCCTGCGGGCCGAGGGCGTGCATCTGTTCTACGTGAAGACAGCCGTGGAATTCGGCGTAGTTGGCGACGAGAACAGCGGCGGGGTCGCGAATTAAAGAGCCGCATTGATCGCGACACAGCGATCAATGCGGCTCTCGTGAGCGTGTCGAAACGAATGTTAGCCGTCCGGCTACGCGTTGGCATTCAGCCGTGTTGCTGCTTGCGCGCCCATTGCGCGAGACCGGCGCAGGCAATCAGCAAGCTGCCCGTGACGAAGAACACTGAATGCAATCCCAGGGCCACACCGATCTGCCCGCCGATCACCGGCCCGATCACCTGGCCGCTGAATTGCGCGGATTGCAGATAGCCGAGCATCTGGCCGGTTTTGCTTTCGTCGACGGAGTGCCTTGCAAGCTTTGAGATGGCTGGCAGCAGACCGGCGAGGCTCATACCCATCAACAATCGCAAGCCGGCGAGTTGCCACCATTGCGTGACGAAGGCTTGCGGAATCATCGCGATACCGGTCACGATCAGACACGCGACAATCACGTTCCAACTGCCGATACGGTCGGCGAGTGCGCCAAGCCGGGCCGCCGTCAATATGCTGCCCAGCGCGGAACACGCCATGACTACACCGGCGATACGAGTAATGTTCCCGGGCGCCACGCCGAGCCCGCCAATGTAGACGGTGATGATCGGTTCGATCGACATGTTGGCGAGCAGCACCATCATCGCGGTGGCGAGCAGCGCGGTGACGATCGCGTAGTTCGTGCGACGGGCTGGCGGTGCCGCGCTGGTCGCTTTGCGGGCGGCGGCGTCGGCAGGATGAAAATCTTCTTTGACGACGAAAATGGTCAGCAGGGCCGCGACCGCGATCATGGCTCCTCCCGCGAAAAACGTGCCGCGAATGCCGAGCCACGCAGGCAACACGCCGCCGACCAAGGGGCCGATCAGACTGCCGGCCAGCGCGCCGGTCGACAAGATGCCGAGCGCCCAGCCCGCGCGCTCGCGCGGCACCTGAGTGCCGACCATAACGGTAGACGCGGACGCATAACCGCCGACGAGTCCCGCAATCAGCCTCAGCGCGACGAGTTGATGCACGGTATGCGCGACGCCGATCAGCGACATGACCACGGCCATGCCTACAGCCGCGCGGACCAGCATGGGCTTGCGACCATAGCGGTCGGCAAGCCGCCCCCACAGCGGCGCGGTAACGGCGGTGCCGAGGAACGTCGCGCCGAATGCGATGCCCGACCATTCGATGATTGCCGACTGCGATGACACGCCGAGTTGCTGCACATACACCGGCAGGAACGGCAGCAACATGCTCAAGCTCACGAGCGTGGTGAACGATCCGAACACGCAGACAACCAGATTGCGCCGCCAGTAGTTTTCGTTGCGTTCGGCATAACCTGGCCGCGCGGACTGCAGTCCGGAAGAGAATGGGGAGCTGGCTGTCTGGTTCATGTCGTCCTCTGCGCGATGATCCGACCTGTGTGAGTCCAGTCAGTCTAGATTGCATCGCATCGCGCGAGAATCCACGGCACCCGGAAGATATTCTGCCGCCGAACGGTTTAATCCGGGCCGGTGATACTGCCGAGTACCTTGAAGTGCTTGCGCAGACGTGGCGCGGCAAAGTCGACGAATGCACGCACCTTGGGAACCGAAAGCCGCCCATGCGGTGTGAGCAGATGAACCGGCAGCGGCGCCTGTTCGCTGTTGGGCAAAACGATTTTCAGCGATCCCTTTTTGACTTCCTCGGCGACGTGATACAGGAACATCCGCGTGACGCCGTGACCGGCCGCCGCCGACGCGACGGCCGCACGAATCGTATTGACGATGAAGCGCGGCGTAAACTGAACGACCTGCGGTATCGGCGAGCCGCTCGACGTGGGAAAGGTCCATGAGTCCACGCCGAAGTGCGTCATTGAAATAATCTGGTGCTGTGCGAGATCGGCGGGGACCTTGATGCGCGGATGCTTTGCGAGGTACCTGGGCGAAGCAGCCACGACGCGCCTGACTTCACCCACGGGGACCGCGACGAGCGTCGAATCGGCAAGATGCGCGATGCGCAGCGCCACGTCGATTCCTTCGTCGATCAGGCTCACCGGCCGGTCGAGCAATTGCAACCGGATCGATACGGCGGGAAAGCGTTCGATGAATTCGTCGACGATTGGCCGCAGCAACTCTTCGCCCGCGGCGACGGGCGCGGTCACCGTCAGCAGACCGCGCGGCGCCGAGCGTTCGTGCGCGACGAGCATGTCCGCTTCTTCGAGGTCGGTCAGGATGCGCCGGCAGGCGGACGCATAACGCTTGCCCGCTTCGCTGAGCTTGATGCTGCGCGTCGTACGATGAAGCAGCGCCGTGTCCGTATGTGCTTCGAGGAACGCAATCGCACGGCTCACGGCCGCGGGCGAGCGGCCTAGCCTGCGGGCCGCGCCCGCAAGACTGCCTTCGTCCAGCGCGGCGATGAAAACTTTCATCGCGTCGATTCGGTCCATGGCGATTCCCTCATGCTCGACCAGGTGATGGTGCAAGCATTATCGCTTCACGACCGCGCAAAAATAGCGACGCCGCACCCGTAAAAGTGACGGCGTCGCGACGCTACGTTATTGCGGGCGGTCTCAAACGATCGCGATTACCACGTCGATATTGCCGCGAGTCGCCTTCGAATACGGACACGTTTGATGTGCGGCATCGGTGAGCGCTTGCGCGGTCTCGCGGTCGATTCCGGGCAGGCTGACGTTCAGCCGCGCTTGCAGGAAATAGCCGCTGTCGTTCATCGCCAGATCGATTTCAGCGTCGACGGCGGTGTCTGCCGGCAGTGCGACTTGCAGCTTCTTCGCGGCGAGCCCCATTGCGCCGATGAAGCATGCGGACCATCCGGCAGCCAGCATCTGCTCCGGATTCGTGCCGGTCGCCGACGCGCCGGGCGAGCCGAGCTTGACGTCGAGTCTGCCGTCCGAACTGCGCGATGCACCATCGCGTCCGCCGGTGGTATGCGTTTTGCCGGTGTACAGCACCTTGGTTGATGAGTTCATGATTGAAGTTCGCTTAATAGGTGGTGGGAACAGGTTGATCTCGAGTCTGACGCTTAGCTACCCTGATAAAGCTTGTTCAGTGAAGCGATCTCACCGCTTTTCGTCGCGCGAGCCAGTTCCTGACGCACTTCGGCACGGCTTTTCGCCGCAGTTTGCGTCGGCGCCCATTGGTGCGTTTGCTGCGCGTCCACATTGCTCATCGCAACCGTGGGATTGGCGGCAAAAGCGGAAAGAGTGGTGGCGGAAAGGGCCAAAGCCACAGCGATCGTAGATACTTTCATGTCGTGCTCCGTAAGAGATAAAGTAAAAAGCGTCCGTGGACCAGGAGCGCGCCGCAGTTCCGGTAATGCCGGCAAGATTGCGTCAGGAGCGCTGCCCGTGTTCCGTCGTTGAGGCATTAGAACGGCGGCGGGTATCTGGCTTGTGTCAGCAAAGCGGCGTATTGCAATGCTGTGTATCGCGTAAAGCCGCATATACACTGCGATACAAAGCCGCCGCCCGTGCAGTGAGATTTAGCGCATGACGCATCTGGCGATTTCCCGGCTCTCTGACCTGTTCGCGGATGCCCCCGTGGATGAGCTTTTTGTCTGACCGAACCGCGACGCCGCGGGGCCGCCACGGGCCTTGGTGCAATGTTATGTGTCAGGCGCCAGCCCGGATACATTGCGACATAAATCGCCGCTCTCCGCGCGCTATAAAGCAGACATTGCACTATCAGGAGAGTCCGCATGAACACCCATTTGCTGAAAGGAAGCTGCCACTGCGGGGCCGTCAAATTCGAAGTGAACACGCCTGTCGCACCCGCGGCGCGCTGCAATTGCAGCTTGTGCCGGCGCAAGGGCGCGCTGATGACCCCGCCGTTCACGGCTGACCAGCTGACGATCAAGCAAGGCGAGGATGCGCTGACGCTGTACCAGTTCAACACGCGCGTGGCGAAGCATTTCTTCTGCAAGCACTGCGGTATTTATCCGTTTCATCAAACGCGCAAGGATCCGAAGCTCTGGCGCGTCAATATCGGTTGCCTGGAAGGCGTCGATCCGTATACGCTGGATGCCGGTCTTTCCGACGGCGCCAGTCTTTCCGTCGTGGAGGACGCATGAGGCGGCTGCTGGCAATCATCGCGTTTATCGCGGGCGGCATGGCTGCGGAATGGGCGCATCCGGTGCAGTGTTCAATGCTGTGTGCGAGCCGGGTGCAGGTGAAACGTCAAAAGAGATGATCCATTGATGGACACGATCGACCACGTACTGATCGTCGACGACGATCGCGGAATCCGCGAACTGATCGCCGGCTACCTGGAAAAGAACGGCATGCGGGTTTCGCTTGCCGCCAACGGACGACAGATGCGCGCCGTGCTGGATCAAGGCGCGCCGGACCTGATCGTGCTCGATCTGATGATGCCCGGCGAAGACGGCCTCGTCCTGTGCCGCGAGTTGCGCGCGAGCAAGTTCCGCACGGTGCCCGTGCTGATGCTGACAGCGCGCAACGAGGAAGCGGACCGCATACTGGGTCTGGAAATGGGCGCCGACGACTATCTGCCGAAGCCGTTTGCCGTGCGCGAACTGCTCGCGCGCATTCGCGCCGTGCTGCGCCGCGCGCGCATGCTGCCGCCCGGCATGCAGGTAACGGAAACTGCGCAAATGCTGGAATTCGGCGACTGGCGGCTCGACACCACGGCGCGTCATCTGCTCGACTCGGAAGGCACGATGGTCGCGCTAAGCGGCGCCGAATACCGTCTGCTGCGCGTGTTTCTGGATAATCCACAGCGCGTGTTGACGCGCGACCAGTTGCTCAATCTGACGCAAGGCCGTCAGGCGGATCAGTTCGACCGCTCGATCGACCTGATGGTGAGCCGCCTGCGTCAGCGCTTGCGCGACGTCGCGCGCGAACCGCGTTACATCAAGACGCTGCGCAGCGAGGGCTATGTGTTCTCGGCGTCCGTCAGTGCGATCGAGGATCAGCAATGAGCCTTATTTCGTCGCTGCACTGGCCGCGCACGCTCTTCGCAAGGTTGACGGTGATCCTGTTCTTTGGGCTCGCCTCTGCGCAGGCGTTGTCGTTCTGGCTCACCATGACCGAACGCGACCAGACCATGACGAACGTGATGATGGGCTACATCGAGCGTGAAGTCGCGAGTTCCGTCGCGCTGCTCGACCATCTGCCCGCTAACGAACGTGCACAGTGGCTGCCGCGTCTCGCGCGGCGCAGCTACGAATTCATGCTCGGGCCGGGCGTGAGCGGTGGACCGGTGGACGCCAATCTGTCGGCGCGTGTCGCACGGTCTATCGACGAAGGCATAGGCACGAATTATCCGCTCACGGTGAATGCGGTCCCGGGCGACCGTGAACGGCTGCAGGTTCACTTGAAGCTCACCGACGGCACGCCGCTCACCATCGACATGCGCCCTATGTCCGGCGCGCCGTTATCGCGCTGGCTGCCGCTCGTGCTGCTGCTGCAACTCGTCGTGCTGCTTGGCTGCTGCTGGCTGGCTGTGCGCACGGCCACCCGCCCGCTGCACGATCTGGCCGTCGCCGCCGACGCGCTCGGCCCGGATCTCAAGGCTGCGCGTCTGAGCGAAAGCGGGCCGTCCGAGGTCGCCCGCGCGGCGCGTGCATTCAATGCGATGCAGGAACGCATCGCGATGTACGTCACCGAGCGCATGCAGATTCTCGCGGCCATTTCGCACGATCTGCAAACGCCGATTACGCGCATGCGTTTGCGCGTCGACATGATGGACGCTGAATCTGAAGGCATCAAACTGCGCCAGGATTTGCAGGAAATGGAAGCGCTCGTGAAAGAGGGCGTCACCTATGCGCGCACCTTGCACGGCGCAACGGAATTGCCGTGCCGTATCGACCCGGATGCACTATTCGACAGTCTGGTTTGCGATTATGTCGACGCCGGTCAGGCGGTGTCCTTGCAGGGCCGCTTCGGCATGCCGCTCATGACGCGCCCACAGGCGCTGCGGCGTATCGTCGGCAATCTGGTGGATAACGCTCTGAAGTTCGGCGGCAGCGCGGAGATCGACGTGACGATGTTGCCCGGTGGACAGGCGAGCGTTGCCGTGCTCGACCGCGGCCCTGGCATTCCGGCCGATTCGCTCGAAGATGTGTTCCAGCCGTTCTATCGGCTGGAAGCGTCGCGTAACCGTCAGACCGGCGGAACCGGGCTTGGCCTCGCAATCGCGCGGCAACTGGCGCTTGCCATGGATGCAACGCTCGGACTCCATAATCGTGCCGGCGGCGGCTTGGAAGCGAGGCTCACGTTGCGCAACCTGGTGATGGCGTCGCCTGCCGCGGTGGCGTAGAGCGGCCACGGCAGTGTTCGCTGCAATGCATATCACGATTGATCGTTTGGCCGCGGCGGCGTGCATTGCTAGCATCGTCGACTTCTTCATGAAGCGCCGCTGCCGCAATGACCCCAAGCAAAACGTCGCCCGATCTGCCGCCATCGCGTAGCCGCCGCCGGCTGCTGGGCCGTCTCGCCGCAGGCGGCCTGGTCGCGTCGCAAGCTGCGGCCGCTGGCGAGCTGCTGCGGCCGCTCGAAGTCGCACCGTCTAGCCGCACGCCCGGCGCGCCCGTACTCGATCATCCCTATGGCGTGCCGTCGCCGCGCGAGGCCGATGTGGTGCGCCGCAGCGCACGCGCATGGCCGCTGCCCGGCGCGGCCTCGTCGATGACGCCGCTCGCCGATCTTTTCGGCACCATTACGCCAAACGGGCTCGTCTACGAACGTCATCATGGCGGCGTGCCCGACATCAATCCAGATCAGCACCGCCTCGCGATTCATGGCCTCGTGCGCACGCCGAAACTGTTCACAATGGACGATCTGCTGCGCCTGCCTGCGGAGTCGCGAATCCACTTTCTCGAATGTTCGGGCAACACCGGCAGCGAGTGGAACGGTCCGAGCGGTCTGCCCGTACAACTGACTCACGGCCTGTTGTCGTGTTGCGAATGGACGGGCGTGCGTCTTTCCACGTTGCTGGAAGAGGTAGGCGGCGTGTCGACGCAAGGCAAGACCAAAGACGGCCCATGGCTGCTCGCTGAAGGCGCGGACGCCGCCGCGATGACCCGCAGCCTGCCGCTCCATCGCATACTCGATCGCGCGCTTGTGGTCTACGCGCAAAACGGCGAGCGCTTGCGACCGGAGAACGGCTATCCGCTGCGGCTGATCGTTCCCGGATTCGAAGGCAATACGAACGTTAAATGGCTGCGGCGGCTGAAAGTGGTCGACGCGCCGCTGCAAACGCGCGAGGAGACGTCCAAATACACGAATCTGCTGGCCGACGGCAGCGCGCGCCAGTTCGTGTTCGAAATGGACGCGAAGTCTGTCATTACCCGGCCGTCGCCGGGGCATCGCCTCACCACGCATGGTTATTACCCGATCAGCGGCATTGCGTGGTCGGGGCGCGGCACCATTTGCAAGGTCGAAGTGTCGACCGATGGCGGCGCGTCCTGGCGGCTTGCGCGTCTGGAGAGCGCCGCACGCGATCGCGCGCTGACGCGTTTCGAAGCGGATTGGCGCTGGGACGGCGCGCCGTCCGCGATTGTTTCTCGTGCCACCGATTCCACGGGCTACGTGCAACCCACGCGTGCGGAACTGGTCGCCGCGCGCGGCCTGAATTCGCAGTACCACTACAACGCGATCCAGCAATGGCGCGTCGATGCCAGCGGCGAGGTGCGCAATGCGTGAGCGCCGTTCAACCGGTAGTTCCGTCCGTTCAGCGTGCGTCGCGCTGGTGTCGATCATGGCGCTCGTTGCATGTTCAACGGTTGCTCCCGATGCCCGCAATGTAAGCGTGCCGCACGATATCGGCGCGCCGCTCACGGAGCAGGCTATCGCCGCATGGAACATCGACGTGGCGCCCGACGGCCGCGGCCTGCCAGCGGGCAGCGGCGATGTTGCGACCGGCGCGCATGTGTTCGCCGCGAAATGTGCGGCGTGCCACGGTGCGCACGGCGAAGGCGGTCTCGGCGATCCGCTGGTGGGCGGCCAGGGCACATTGTCGAGCGCAAAGCCCAAGCGCACCGTCGGCAGCTACTGGCCGTATGCAACGACACTCTTCGACTATATCCGCCGCGCGATGCCCTACAACGCGCCCCAATCCCTTTACGCCGACGAGGTCTATGCGCTCAGCGCTTTCCTGCTGAACCAAAACGGCATCGTTCCCGCCGATACGCGGCTGGACGCAGCGTCGCTGCCGCGTGTCGCCATGCCCAATCGCGACGGTTTCGTGTCCGATCCGCGTCCCGGACGACTGTGACGCACCGCGCAAACAAAGGCTCGCGCGCGGCGCTCGCGCGTTGAAACATCGGGTTTATCACTCCAGCAGATATCCGTATCGGATTTGCTTCGTTGTCCTCGCGCGTGTGCGCCGGTACATTCATCTGACTGCGCCGGAACGGCGCTCCGCGAACAGATACGACGAAGAGTTTCCCGTGACGACAGCCTTTGCTCCCACCGCCGCGCACGACGCCGGCGGCGCCATCGCCGATCAGCACATCGAGATTCGCGCTTTCGACGGCCCCGTCGGGGCCGAAGTGCTCGGGCTCGATCTCAGCAAGCCGCTCAGCCCGCAAAACTTCGCGCGCATTCACCGCGCGCATCTCGACCATCATGTGCTGGTGTTCCGCGATCAGCGCATCACGCCGGACGAGCAGATCGCATTTAGCCGCCGCTTTGGTCCGTTGCAAATTCACGTGCTGCACCAGTTCCAGTTGCCTGGCTATCCCGAAGTTCTGGTGGTATCGAATATCGTCGAAAACGGGCAGCCAATCGGCCTTGGCGATGCGGGTCACTACTGGCATTCGGACCTGTCGTATAAGGAAAAACCGAGCCTCGGCTCATTGTTGCACGCGCAGGAATTGCCGGCCGAAGGCGGCGACACGCTGTTCGCCAACATGCACCTTGCGTGGGACACATTGCCCGCGCATCTGCGCAGCGCGGTGGAGGGCCGCTCCGCCGAGCACACCTATCTCGCGAAATACGCCGAGTTGCAAAAGCGCAGCCCGTGGCGGCCGAATCTCTCTGCGGAGCAGATCGCGCAGGTAAAGCCGGTGGTCCATCCAATTGTGCGCACGCACCCTGAGACCGGGCGCAAGGCGCTGTTCGTGAGCGAACATTTCACGACGCGCGTGATCGGTTTGCCGGAAGACGAAAGCAGGCAATTACTCGATGAAATCTTCACGCATAGCGTGCGTGCCGAGCATGTGTACCGGCACCGCTGGGCCGAGCACGACATGGTGTTCTGGGACAACCGCTCTTTGATGCACCTTGCGGCGGGCACGCCTGACCATCTGCGCCGCAAGCTTTATCGCACGACGATTGAAGGCGATGTGCCGTTCTGATTACGCCTCGTGCGCCGAGCGTGGCGCTATAGCTGACATCTCAGACAACTCAAACAATTCACACCTCTCGCCGACCGGAGTTCCGATGTTTGCCAGGTTTCATTCGACCGCCGCGCGGTCGTTGCTTGCCCGCCGTTTCGCTGCCACGTTGATCGCCGTCTCTGTCGGCGCGGCCGGCATGAGCGCTGCCGCGTCTGCGCGAGCCGAAGGGCAGATCCGTATCGCCGAGCAATTCGGCATTGTCTATCTGCTCTTAAACGTTGCGCGCGATCAGCAGTTCATCGAGAAGGAAGGCCGCAAGCAAGGTCTCGATATCAAAGTGGATTGGGTGCAACTCTCCGGCGGGGCAGCCGTCAATGACGCATTGCTGTCGGGCGCGGTGGACATTGCAGGCGCCGGTGTGGGTCCGTTGCTGACTATCTGGGACCGCACGCATGGCAAGCAGAATGTGAAGGGCGTGGCTTCGCTCGGCAATCTGCCGTACTACCTGGTGAGTAACAATCCGGACGTCAGGAGCATTGCCGATTTCAGCGCTAAAGACCGCATCGCCGTTCCCGCAGTGAATGTGTCGGTGCAGTCGCGCGTGTTGCAATATGCCGCGGCGAAGCGGTGGGGCGACAAGGAATACAACCGCCTCGACAAATACACACAGGCACTGCCGCATCCTGATGCGGCGGCGGCGATCATTGCGGGCGGCACCGAGATCAGCGGGCATTTCGGCAATCCGCCGTTTCAGGATCAGGAACTCGCAGCGAACCCGAAGGCGCATATTGTGTTGAATTCGTACGATGTGCTCGGCGGCCCAAGTTCGGCAACGGTGCTCTACGCGACGGAAAAATTCCGCGACGGCAATCCAAAGACTTACCGCGCTTTTGTCGATGCACTGGCCGACGCGTCCAGGTTCATCGCCGCCAATCCGGAAGCTGCGGCCGACATTTATGTGCGCACGAACAAATCGAAAATCGACCGTGCGCTGCTGCTGAAGATCATCAGAAATCCGCAGGTGGAGTTCAAGATTGCGCCGCAAAACACATTGGGGCTCGCGCAATTCATGTATCGCGTGGGTGCGATCAAAAACGAACCGAAGTCGTGGAAAGACTATTTCTTCGACGACCCCGCAACGGCCGCCGGCAGTTGAGCATGACGCGCCGCGTTTTTAACATCGACGGAATGCAGCGAGTGCCTGACGGTTCCGCGCAATCCATATCTCGGGAGCGATCTGATGGTGGCTAATCCTACGCTTCTCTTTCCGGACAACACCGAGCGCACGGCGCGCAGCGGGCCCGCCGTCAGCGAAAAGCTGCTCGCGGTGGAGAACGTCAGCCTGGAATACCGGACGCGCGAGCGCATTGTCCGCGCGACGCACGACGTCAGCTTCGACGTCTTCGGCGGCGACCGCTTCGTGCTGCTCGGACCGTCCGGTTGCGGCAAGTCGACGCTGCTCAAGGCGGTGGGCGGTTTCATCGAGCCGGCGTCGGGCACCATTTCGCTCGACGGTCAGATTGTGCGCGGCCCAGGCGCCGACCGCATTGTCGTGTTCCAGGAGTTCGACCAGTTGCCGCCGTGGAAGACAGTGCTGCAAAACGTAGCCTTTCCGCTGCGCGTTGCGAAGAAGCTTTCTCGCGCGGAGGCCAATGAGCGTGCTCTGCATTATCTGGAGAAAGTCGGCCTCGCTGCGTTTGCGAACGCTTATCCGCATACGTTGTCGGGCGGAATGAAGCAGCGCGTGGCCATCGCGCGGGCACTCGCCATGCAGCCGCGCGTGCTGCTGATGGACGAACCATTCGCCGCACTCGACGCATTGACGCGTCGCAGGATGCAGGAGGAACTGCTGCGCCTGTGGGAAGAAGTGAATTTCACGCTGCTCTTCGTCACGCATTCAATCGAAGAGGCGCTCGTGGTGGGCAACCGCATTCTGTTGCTGTCGCCGCATCCAGGCCGCGTGCGTGCGGAATTGAACAGTCATCAGTATTCGCAGGACAGCTTTGGGCGCAGCGATTTCCAGCGCAGCGTCGCACGTATCCATCATCTGTTGTTCGACGAGACGGAGGCCGTGCAATGAGTTCGCCCGCTACATTACTGCCGCCGGTTCGCGAAGAATACGAGCGCCCTCTGGAACCGCTCGGCGAACTCGTCATTGAGGCGCCGTTGCCGCTGACGAGGCGCATTTTCGCGCAGAGCTGGCTGCGCAAAACACTGATTGCGCTAGTGCTGATCGCTGCATGGGAAATTGCGGCGCGCGTGGTCAACAACGATCTGCTGCTGCCCACGTTCGGCGCGACGTTCAACGCCTCCGTGCAGGGCGTGTGGTCCGGCGAATTGTTGCAAAAGACGGCCGTGTCGATGTCGGTACTGCTGCGCGGTTATCTGCTGGGCGCGGCGCTAGCGTTCGTGCTGACATCGCTTGCGGTGTCCACACGTGTGGGGCGCGATTTACTGTCGATGCTGACGGCGATGTTCAATCCCTTGCCTTCCATCGCGCTGTTGCCGATTGCGTTGTTATGGTTCGGTCTCGGCACGGGCAGCCTGTTGTTCGTGCTCGTGCACTCGGTGCTGTGGCCGCTGGCGCTCAACACGTATTCCGGCTTTCAATCGGTGCCCGCCACGCTGCGCATGACCGGACGCAACTATGGGCTGACGGGAATGCGCCACGTATTGCTGATTCTGGTGCCGGCCGCATTGCCTTCGATTCTCGCGGGCTTGCGTGTGGGCTGGGCATTTGCCTGGCGCACGCTGATCGCGGCAGAACTCGTGTTCGGCGCGAGTTCGGGCAACGGCGGACTCGGCTGGTACATCTTTCAGAACCGCAACGAGTTGTACACGGACCGCGTTTTCGCGGGGCTCGCCGCGGTGATCGTGATCGGACTGCTGGTCGAGCATTTGGTGTTCGATACGCTGGAGCGGGTTACGGTGAGGCGCTGGGGGGTGCAGCAGTAGTTATGGGCGCTGCGGCCGCTGGGCGAACGGCACGCACGCCGCCATGCGCTTCGCTGCACAACCGATCCGCGCACCAACGCAGCGGCGCAGTAAAGTACTGACGCAACGCACCATCACCCGCGCGAACGTGCCGCACCCACCGACAACGGCCGGTCTTTCTCTTCGTCCTTCACTTCGTTGCGTCCTGCGAGTTCGGCCGTCGTTTCCGCGCCGAACAGAAACACCGCTGCGGAGAAGTAAAGCCACATCATCAACACCGCGAGCGAGCCCGCTGCACCGAAAGAACTGGCTGTGCCCGCATGCGTGAGGTAAAGGCCGAAGAGGTGTCGGCCTACCGAGAACAGAACTGCTGCTGTCATCCCGCCAATCGCGGCGTGCATGAAACCCACGTGCGCGTCCGACATCCATCTGAGAAGCGCGGTGAATGCGGCGCCCAGCACGATAAGTCCGATTACCGTTTGCAGGATCGCGGTGACGACGACCAATGGCGAATCGCCGAAAATCGCATGGCCTGCATACGTGATCGCGGTGTCGAGCACGAGGGATACGACGAGCAGAAAGCCGAGGCCAAGCACCATGCCGACCGACACCAGCCGGGTCCGCACGAGCCAGGTGATGCTGCCCTTGCTTTTGGCGTCTTTCGCAGCTTCGAGGACGACATCGAGCGCGGTGTTCAATGAAGTGAAAGTCGCGGATGCGCCGACGATCAGCAGCACGAGGGACACCACTGCGGCGATGCCCCCGCCGCTCGCCCGATGCGCGTGCTCGACGATGGTCTGCATCGCCTCGGCCGCGTCTTTGCCGAGAATGCCACGCATCTGATCGAACAGACGTCCGCGTGCCGCATCTTCACCGAAGAACCAGCCGGCGACCGCGAGCACCATGAGGAGCGTGGGCGCCAGCGAGAAAGCCGAATAGAAGCCGACGCTGGCGGCCATCATCGGGCAGCGGTCCGACATGAAACGCTTGCCTGCGTTGACGCCGACAGTAAATGCGTTACGCAACCATCCGTGGTTTTTCGACACCGCTGCGCGGGATGAGATCTTGTTCATATACGCCTCGCCATTGAACTTGATGACGCTCCGCGGCTCCGGTTAACCGGCGGCTAAGCCCGCCCGGCGGACCGCAGCGCTGGATTGCACTGCGCATCCCTTGTGCCTGCCCGCTACGCGAGCCGAGGCTGTCAGCGTCGGTATCGACCCCGGCAACCGTGGCTTGCCCCTCTACGCTGTCCGATGCCGACTAGCGCCTCATCGAAGCGCGCGCGGCCGCCGTAGTTTTTCTTTTCCGCCGCAGCAGATCTTCTCGTTTGTCCAATGGCCGCTCAAAGCCGATAGTTCAGTCACCGAGGGCGCACTGCAAAACCCGCTCAGCAAGCGGCACCCGGCCAGGCAGCACGCCAGGCAGCGCGCTCTCATATCTGAATCTAAATACTTTGGAGCACAACATGAATACGTCGGAAAAAGTCGCAGTGGTGACGGGCGCATCGCAAGGCATCGGTGCCGAATTGGTTAAGGCTTTCCGTCAACGCGGTTATCGCGTGGTCGCTACGGCGCGCGGCATTACCCCGTTCGACGACCCGAACATCGCCACGGTCGCCGGCGACATCGCCGACCCGGCCACCGCGCGGCGCGTGATCGCAGAAGGTGTCGCCCGTTTCGGCCGGATCGATACGCTCGTCAACAACGCGGGCGTCTTCCTCGCGAAGCCTTTCACCAGCTATACCGCAGAAGACTACGCATTGGTGAAAGGCGTGAACCTCGACGGCTTTTTCAACATTACCCAACTCGCCATTGCCGAAATGGAAAAGCACCAAAGCGGGCACATCGTTACCATTACGACGAGCCTCACGGATCACGCTGTCAGCGGCGTACCGTCGGTGCTTGCATCGTTGACGAAAGGCGGCCTGAACTCAGCGACGAAGTCGATCGCCATTGAATATGCAAAAGCGGGGATTCGTGCCAATGCGGTGTCGCCGGGCATCATCAAATCGCCGATGCATGCGGTCGAAACGCACGCGGCGCTTGGTGCGCTGCACCCGGTCGGCCACATGGGCGAAATGGACGACATCGTTCAGGCCGTGCTGTATCTCGACGCGGCGCCGTTCGTGACGGGCGAAATCCTGCACGTGGACGGCGGCCAGAGCGCCGGTCACTAAACCCATCGAAAACCACCGGGCGCCGATTGGCGGCGCCCGCTTTACCATGGAGGACGACATGCCTATCGTCACGATTCAGGTTACGCGCGAGGGAACGAAGCCTGGCGCATCGTCGGTCACCGCCGACGAGAAAGCGCGCTTGATCAGCGGTGTCAGCCACGTGTTGCTCGACGTGCTGAACAAGCCGCTCGAAGCGACGTTCGTCGTGATCGAAGAAGTGGACATGGAAAACTGGGGTTGGGGCGGCTTGCCGGTTCAGGAATACCGCAAGCAGAAAGCGCTGAAAAGCGGCGAGAGCGGCAAGACCGATTGAGCCGCGCGGCTACCGCGCGCTTGCTTCTGCAAGAAGCCACTCCTTGAATGCGACCACCGCGGGCTCGTTGCCGTTGTCCTTTCGGTGGACCACGTAGTAGGCGAGTTCGCAAGTCTGCGCTTCCGGAAATGGCCGGACGAGACGGCCCTCCGCGATGTCGCGTTCCACCAGACAGGTTCTGCCGAGTGCCACGCCGTTGCCTGAGATTGCGGTGTGGATAGCTGCGGCCGAGTCGTTGATTTGCAGCCCGCGGTCGCAATCGACAACGCCCGCGTTACCCGTCTTCTGCACCCAGGAACGCCAGGTGGGGAAGGTGGGAGCCATGCGCATCGATATGTCGTGTATCAACGGGTGGTAATTCAGATCGGCGGGTGTCTTAAGCGGATGTTCACCCGCGAGTAGCGCGGGGCTGCACACCGGGAAGAACTCGTCGCGCATCAGGAACGTCGCGGTAAGCTCCGGCCACTGGCCGGTGCCGTAGCGAATGCCGGCATCCACTCTGTCGGCGGTGAAGTCGACGAGTTTGAGCGACAGGTCGATACGCAGATCGTAGCGCGGATAGTTGCGCTGAAATCGTTCCACGCGATGCAGGAACCACTTGTCGGCGAGAGCTGGCGGCACGGTGACCGTCACCGTGATGCGCTCCTTGCTGGCCTTCAAACGCTCTACAGCCGTCGCGAGCAATTCAAAACCCGCCTGCAGTTCGGGCATGGCCGCGCGGGCCGCGTCGGTCAGCATGAGCCGCGACGCGCCCGACGTCGAGCGATGAAACAGCTCGATCTCCAACGTTTCCTCCAGCCCGCGAATCATCTGGCCGATCGCGGCGGGCGTCACGTGCAGTTCTTCCGCAGCGGCGACATAACTCAGATGCCGGCCGACCGCCTCGAAAGCGCGCAGTGCATTCAGATGATTGGGTGCTCGCATGGGCCGTCGCCAAGCCTGGTTGGTTAAGATTGACGCATGCTGGCAGGCGGACCTGGCGTCGTCAATACCGGAATGCGGCGGCGCCGCATGACGTCAACCCGGTTGCGCCAGCAACTCGCGAATCTTTGCCTCCGTCTGTGCATAATCGCCTTCGCCGAAGTGGCTGTAGACGACGTGACCTGTCTTGTCGAACAGATACAGCGCGGGCCAGTACTGGTTATTGAAGGCGTTCCACGTCGCGTACTGGTTGTCGAGCGCCACCGGATATTGAATGTCGAACTTCTTGAGTGCCGCGCTCACGTGCCCGGCGTCGCGTTCGAACGGGTATTCCGGAGTGTGAACGCCGATCACTTCCAGTCCCTGATTGCCGTATTGCTTGTACCAGCTCTTCACGTACGGCAGCGTGTTGACGCAGTTGATACATGAATACGTCCAGAAGTCGACCAGCACGACCTTGCCGCGCAGTTGCGGCAGTGTGAGCGGCGGGCTGTTGAGCCACTTGTCGATGCCGGTTATCTGGGGCGCGGCCGGCGGATTGCGTTCAGCGGCGGTAAGCGCGCTGCCGCGCGTCGCAAGCAGACTGGCAAGCAGCGCAAGCGCGATAAATGAGCCGGCAGTGGCGATCGTTTTGAGTCGGGCGTGCATGATCGAATGTCCTTTTAGAAGACGCGGGTTGCGCACAAGGGTTGATCGGTAGACATGACGTCATTGGGCGCCGCCGACGTATCTGGCATGTGTCGCTGCCCAAGCTCGTGCGCAATGTTTTGTGTCAGCACTGCCGCCCGATACGCTGAGATACAAAGTCACGCCCGTCCCGCGAGGCCCAACGACTTTTGTGTCGCACTGTATCCAGGCAGCCGCCGATACATGAGCTTGCACTTCGCCGCATGCACCGACACAAGCCCGATACGTGCCGGTAGTTCAATGCATGTAAGCGTTCCGCCCTGGTCTGCTGACCTGGCCGACGAACTCATTGAACGAAAGGACATCGTTATGCTGCTCATACTTCTCGCCTTTGCCGGCGGCATGCTCACCATTCTCAGTCCGTGCATTCTCCCGGTCGTGCCCCTCGTGTTTGCGCGCGTCGATCAGTCATTCGTCCGGCACGGGTTGCCGCTGCTGGCCGGCATGGCGCTGACGTTCGCGGCCGTCGCGAGTCTCGCCGTGGCCGGCGGCACCTGGGTCGCACACGTCAACGAATACGGCCGGTGGATCGCGCTCGCGTTCTTTGGCGTATTCGGCGCTGCGCTGCTGTTCCCGACGCTGGCCGAGCGGCTCACGCATCCGCTCGTCAGTGCCGGCAATCGTCTCGACGGCGCATTGCGCCGCGACGGCGGCGAACCGCGCGTGGTGTCGTCGGTGCTGCTTGGCGTCGCAACCGGGCTGCTGTGGGCTCCGTGCGCAGGCCCGATTCTCGGTCTCGTGATGACCGGCGTAATTCTGCATCGGCCAGGCGGAGCGAGTGTCTTGCCGTTGCTCGCGTTCGCAGCGGGCGCGGCGACTTCGCTTGCCATCGTCCTCGCAATCGGCGGGCGGCTGCTCACCACGCTCAAGCGCTCGTACGGAGTGAGCGAGCGCGTGCGCCAGGTGCTCGGCGTGGCGGTGCTCGTTTCCGCTGGGGCAATTGCACTCGGCGTGGATACGCGCGCGTTGGCCTATGTGCCTTCGCTGAATACCACCGGCATCGAAGGAAAACTGGTTCAGCGCTGGTCCCCCAGGGCGAGTGCGCAGCGCCCGGACCACGGCGCGTTGCTGAAGGTCAGCGCGAGCGCTGAGGGCAGCGAAGTATCTAATCCGATGCGTGTTGCCGCGCCGCTTGCGCTGCCCGTGGAAGGCGCAATGCCGTCGCTGTCGGGCGCGGTCGACTGGCTGAATTCGCCACCGCTGAACACGGCCGATCTGCGCGGCAAAGTGGTGATCGTCAATTTCTGGACGTATTCGTGCATCAACTGTCTGCGTACGTTGCCGTATCTGAAGACGTGGTCGAGCCGTTATCGCGATCAGGGGCTCGTGGTCATCGGTGTGCACGCACCGGAATTCGCGTTCGAACACAACATTGCGAACGTGAAGCGAGCCGCGGCGGATCTGGGTGTCGATTATCCGATCGCGATCGATAACAAGCTCGCCGTGTGGCAGGCGTTCGACAATCAGTATTGGCCGGCCTTTTATATCGTCGATGCGCACGGCGACATCCGCTATCACCATTTCGGAGAGGGCGGGTACGAGCAGTCGGAAGAAGTCATCCGTCAATTGCTGGCGGACGCGGGCCATACGAAGCTGCCGGCGCCGGCGGGTGCGGCGAAGGCGACGGGAATCGAAGCTGCCGCCGACCCGCGGGATTTGCGCTCGGGCGAGACTTACGTCGGTTATCGGCAGGCGGAAGGTTTTGCGTCGCCGGAAACGCTCGCGCCAGACGTGCTTCGCACTTACACGTCGCCCGCACGACTGCCTTCCGGAAGCTGGAGCCTCGACGGCGAGTGGAATGTCGGCGGCGAGCGCGCGCAATTGGCCAAAAGCGGTGGAAAGATCGCCTACCGGTTCCACGCGCGCGACCTGCATCTTGTGCTGGGGCCGATGGCGGACGGCAAGCCGGTGAGGTTCAAAGTCACCATCGACGGCAAACCGCCGGGCGCTTCGCATGGCGCGGACACGGACGCGAACGGCGTCGGCGTTGTCAATGAAGAGCGGCTTTATCAGCTCGTGCGGCAAAGTGGGCCGGTTCAGGACCGAACGTTCGAGATCCAGTTTCTCGATTCAGGGGTGAGCGCGTACGCATTTACATTCGGCTAGCACAACCGGAGTTCGCTTGCGGAGCCGGCCGGGACAGGCAAGTGCGGCACGCTGTCCCTGCCTGTCCGCCCGCGCGACGCAGGAGAGCGACGCGACGACCTTCCTGCAAGCCCGCCGTGGAATGCGACTTGCTGCGCTGCGATAGTTTTTTATTGCAAATCGTGACACATGTCCCAGACAACGAGTAGCTGCCAGAGATGGAGCGCCCGCCAGGTGCGGGTATTGCACGAGGTGCCGCGCGTCCTCGTGGTCGACGACAACGCGGGCGCCGCGGAAGCGCTTGCTACCTATCTGTCGTACGAGGGGGTAGAAGCGCGTGCGGCGATTGGTTGTAATGAGGCGCTGCGTTGCGTGAAAGACTGGGTGCCCGACGTGGTGGTGCTAGACATCATGATGCCGGAGCGCGACGGCTATGAAACGGCAAGCGCGCTGCGCACCTATCTGCCTACGCCTAGTCTTGGCATTGTTGCATTTACCTCGCTCGACGAAGACCATGTGCGGGAAACCGGGCGTGGCCGTCACAATTTCGACGGCTACTGCCAGAAGGGCACCGCGCCGACCGCTTTGCTTGCGCTGATGCGCAATCTCTGGCGCGAGACAAACTGATTCTCTTTCGTGAAGGCGGCCGCGGCGGTTTCTGAGGACGCGCGACCGGGAAAAATGAGAGCGCTGCCCATGCAGTTCGTGCGGCCCGGTTGACGCCCGAGCCGCACGGCCTTCGTCAGCCCTTGACGTGGCTGCTCGAGAGCCAGCCGCCGCTCACGCCGATCTGCGCGATCTGCTTCGCCACCGCATCGGCCAGCCGCGTTGCGTCGGCGGACACGCCAGCGCGCTTCGTTTCGGAGACCGCGTGCAAACCGCCGCCCACGGCCGCCGACGTCACGATACCTCCCGCCGCCGCGCCCACGCCGGCCGTCTCGGCCATGCCAGGCGTCTTGCCGCTGTCGGCGCTTGCGTCGAAGGTTTGCACGAGCCGCGGCGCGCCGCCTGCGGGCTTATAGAAGATCTGCACCGAACTGCTCACCTGGCTCTTGCCGGCCCCGAGACCGATCAGTGTCCGACGGCGGCGGTTTCCCGCGTCGATCTTATCGAAGCTGCCTTGCACCATCAGCACGTTCTGATCGGCGGGCGCAGGTATGTCGGAGCGGATCGCGCGCAGGCCCATCGACTGCAACTGGTGCACGATTTCGTTCGCGACCTGCTCGCGAACTTCGGTTGCGTCGTTGGATTGCTCTTGCGCTGCCGATGAACCGCCAATATGCGTCTTCAATTTCTGCAGCATGCCGCCGTCGAGCTTCACCTGGTCGGCTTGCGTATCGAACGTGTAGACGTAGATGTTGTCCGGACGCACGGTCGGCTGCGCGGTCGCTGCGCTCGTATTGGTGACGCTGCCGCCCGCGCAGCCCGTCAGCAACGCGCTGACGCTGACAAGTGCGATGCAGGCAACACGGGCAGTGTTCTTTTTGATGAGCTTGATTGAATTGAGCATGGTTGTCTCGTTGTCGGCACGCGGTGCCGTAGTGTTCGAACCTATCTTCCGATGACCGGCAACCGGGGGATCGTGATCATCGGCGACAGGTATCGCACGTAAAGCACTCTTGATCGCTTGCGTTCTGTTTCGTACGCACCGGCAGCGAAACGAAGTATGGGGGAGGCGCTTGTCCAACTCCATCGAACAATTATTTCGCGCAATGTCACGCGCCAGGCGGGCGTTTTTGCGTGGGAGCAATGCACCGTGGACAGCTGAGATGCGTCGCGCGGACATGGCCGGCGCAACGTGCAGAAGGGTTCAGTTCAACGCAAGCGTCACGATGCAGCAGAGCACGAACACAAGCAAAGCGGCGGCAACGGCCACATCGACTGGATAACGCATGCTTCACTCGCACGGGCGTTTAGACAGCCTTTATCGTAATCACCTGACGGAAGACGAAAAAGCGGCCAGTGAGCGGCAATGTGCGAGAACTAACGCTGCGCGACGAACGTCGGCGAGGGCCTGTTCGCGGCAGCGCTTCCAGTGGGAATCACGTTGCTGCGAGTGTTACTGCGGCTTCGTCTGCGGCGCGTTTTCGAATGGCATGCGCGGCGGCTTGCTGGCCGCGGCGAGGTCTTCCGACAGGCTCGTGCGCAACGTCGCGATCGCCTGGTCGGGATTGGCGGGCTTCAACTGTTCGCGGGCGAGCGAGTCGTACACGTAGTGACGCAGCATCGGATCCTGCGTCCTGTTGAGCACGTCGTGATACACGGCGACGATGTCGCCCGGGCGTCCGCTCAGCGCGTACAGTCGGCGCAACTGTTCGAGGTCGTTGATCACGGCGAAACCGGGGCCGATGGGAGGCATTGGACCCATCGGGCCCATCGGACCCATAGCGTCATGCGGTTCTCGCGCGCCCTCAGTATGTGGCGTTCCGCCATGATGAAAGGTAGGCGGCGCCGGCAGGCTGTCTTCCGCATAGGCGGCCATTGCGGCCACGGTCAGCACGGCGGCCACCGCCGCGCCAAAAATCTGTTTTTTCATGAGGTCGCTCCTATCGACAGAGCGCCGGCGCGACAGTGCGCCGACTCATCCTAACGATAGACGAGACGCCGTTGTGCCGGGTTACACACTGGCTTCTCCACGCTTACGAAGTCTTGCGCCCATGCCTTTCGCCAGGCGAGCGATTCGCGTCGCGCGGCGTGCGGGAATGGCGCATGCGCTGGCGCAATAGCGTGGGATGGCGCATGATTGACGCAATGTGCCGTCCGACCCCACAACCGCGCATCGCTGTGGCGGGGCGCGGCGCACCGGATACCGCGGGCGCCTGCATCGCGTGAATCTTGCGGCGAGGCGCCCGTGGCGATTGTTCAACCGTAAAGGAGGATTTCGCATGGACCGACCTGATACCGCCAATCCGTTTGGCGATTTCACCAAAATGCTGGAGCAGTTCAAGCTGCCCGGGTTCGACGTGCCCGCTATCATGGAAGCACGGCGCAAGGACGTCGAAGCACTGGTTCAGGCGAATCAGACAGCGTTCCAGGGCATGCAGTCGCTCGCGCAGAAACAGGCCGAGATGCTGCGCACGACGCTCACCGAGTTGCAGTCGCTAACGGGGCAGCTGGCGGCGAGCGGTTCAACACCTTCGGCGAAGACCGCTGAGTTGATCCAGCAAAGCTTGCACAAGTCGCTCGCGGATATGCAGCAGCTCGCACAGGCGGCGTATCAGACGCAAGCCGAGTCGTATGCGGTGATCGCCAAGCGCGTGGAAGAAAACGTGCAGGAATTGCGCTCGCTTCTGCAACAGCAACAGCAACAGCCGAAGAAGTAACGCGTAAGAGTGCTGAATCGCTTCTCTGCGACTGACGTTGCAGAGCGCCAATGCCGCGAATGGCCGTCGGATTCCGTCGAGCCGTTCGCGGCTTTTTCTTGTATTGAGGCCGCCCCGAATGCGGCGCAATGTGCATCAGCGCACGCTTCTACGTTGCCTGCTTCGACGCCGCGTCCTTCGCCGGACTTTTCGAGCTTTGCGAAGTCGACGATTTATTGCCCGCGTCCGCAATCACGCGATGCACGAAGCGCAGTTTGTCCACTACCGGTACGGCCAAAGTGAATGGATAACCGTCCGGCATGCCGAGGCTGCGGTTCAGGCTGTTCAATGCGTAGGTGAGCGGATACCAGCGCTTCATCAGATTATCGAAGCTTGCGTCTTCAACCGGCGTGCGGTCGGTCAGCGTCGGTTCGCTGGGATCGTCAGGTAACAGCGCGACGCCGTACGAGGTCGATGTGTCCAGCACGTCGACGATCAACATGTAGTGCGCCCACGTTTCCGCCCAGTCTTCCCACGGATGCATCGTCGCATACGCGCTGATGTACGACGCCTGCCAGTCGGCCGGCGCGCCGTCGCGATAGTACGCGTCGAGCGCTTCGCCATAATCGGCGCGCTCGTCGCCAAAAAGCTTGCGGAACGGTTCGAGCCAACGCGGGTTGTTCTCCACCAGTTGACTGAAGTAGTAGTGGCCGATTTCGTGGCGGAAGTGGCCGAGCAGCGTGCGGTACGGCTCGCCCATTGCGGTGCGCACTTTTTCGCGGTGGGCGTCGTCGGCCTCGGCGATATTCAGCGTGATGAGTCCGTTGTCATGCCCGGTCATCACACGTGAACCGTCGCCGCCGTCCTCCAGAAATTCGAACGCGAGACCGTGCTCGGGATCTTCCTGGCGCGATTCGATATCGAGGCCAAATTCGGCCAGCGTGTACAGCAGCCTGCGTTTCGCCACTTCCAGCCGATACCAGTAAAGCCGGTTATCGGGCTCGCCGAGATTGGGAATGGTGTGTGTCAGCTGGCATGACTGGCATAACGTGTCCTCCGAATCGGCGGGGATCATCCAGTTACAGACGTTTTCAACGGAGTAGTTATGGCATTGCCGGTAAAGCGCGCCGTCCGCTTCCGGGTGCAGGCTGCGCCAGCGCCCTTCGCCCGCGTCTTCGAAAGCGCTGATCTCACGCAGTTCCGGCACATAGCCGAGTAGCGCCTCGCAGCGCTCGCACAGGACGTTCTCGAAGAACACGAGGTGCGAGCAGCGATTGCAGTGGAACGTTTTCATGGACGAAGCCTGAGCGGTGGGTGACGGTAAGGAGCGTGGACGTCGCGCAATGTTCATGCCGCATTTGCCAGACGTCACCGCTTTAACGCACAGTATGGGCATGATCGTGCATCGGCGCCGCCTCTATTTGGTGCACGGCGCTGCCAACAGCAGTACCGTGGCCGCATGCGGCTTTCAGACGAACGGCATAAAGCTTGCTTTTGGCGGGCTGCCAACCACAGACCAGGAGTCCGGTGTGTCCATACGCGTCGCGTTGAACCACGTCACACATTACCGTTACGACAGGCTGGTTGCGCTGTCGCCCCAGGTCGTGCGTCTGAAGCCCGCGCCGCATTGCCGGACTCCGATCCTTTCTTATTCGATGCGGGTCGAGCCGGCGCAACACTTCATCAACTGGCAGCAGGACGCGTTCGCCAACTATCAGGCACGGCTCGTTTTCCCGGAAAAGACGCGTGAGTTCAAGGTGACTGTCGATCTGGTCGCCGAAATGGCCGTCTACAATCCGTTCGATTTCTTCCTGGAGCCGTCGGCCGAAAAATTTCCGTTCGACTATTCGCCTGACCTCGCTCTCGAACTCGCGCCGTATCGCGTGAAGCGCCCCATGACACCGCGCTTCGCTGAGTTCGTCGAAAGTATCGACCGCGCGCCGACCGCGACCGCGGACTTCCTGGTCGCGTTGAATCAGCGGCTGCAACGCGAAATCCGCTACCTGATCCGGATGGAGCCCGGCGTCCAGACGCCCGAGGAAACGCTCGTGAGCGCCGCCGGATCGTGCCGCGATTCGGGCTGGCTGCTAGTCGAGACGTTGCGCCAGTTGGGCCTTGCGGCGCGCTTCGTGTCGGGCTATCTGCTGCAGCTTGCGCCCGATATCAAATCGATCGACGGCCCGAGCGGCACTGAAGTCGACTTCACCGACCTGCACGCATGGTGCGAGGTCTATCTGCCAGGCGCCGGCTGGATCGGGCTCGACCCGACTTCGGGTCTGCTTGCGGGCGAAGGCCACATTCCGGTCGCCTGCACACCGGAACCCAGCAGCGCCGCGCCGATTTCGGGCGCGGTGGACGAATCCGAGGTCGAGTTCAGCCACACCATGTCGATCAGCCGCGTGCTCGAAACGCCGCGCGTGACAAAGCCCTATAGCGACGAAGTCTGGAGCGACGTCCTCGCCATGGGCGCGCACGTCGACCGTCGACTCGTGGACATGGACGTGCGCCTCACGATGGGCGGCGAGCCGACGTTCGTGTCGGTGCGCGACCGCGACGCCGCCGAATGGAACACGGATGCGCTCGGCCCGACCAAACGCGGCTACGCCGTCGCGCTGATGGACAAGCTGCGCTCACGCTACGGCGCGAACGGCTTCCTGCATATCGGCCAGGGCAAGTGGTATCCGGGCGAGCAGTTGCCGCGCTGGGCCATGTCGTTGTACTGGCGTGCCGACGGCGAGCCGTGCTGGCAGAACCCCGAGCTGTTCGCCGACGAACGCGAGCCCGGCACCTACACGGCCGCCGACGCGCAACGCTTTCTCACGCACCTCGCCACGAAGCTGTCGCTCGACGAAGACTGCATCCTGCCCGGCTTCGAAGACGTCTGGTACTACCTGTGGCGCGAGCGGCGTCTGCCCGTCAATGTCGATCCACTCGATGCGCGACTCGACGACGAACTCGAGCGCGTGCGTTTGCGCCGCGTGTTCGACGCGGGACTCGGCGGCGCGACCGGCTATGTGCTGCCGCTTGCGCGCGAGCGCGATGTGCCGCTTGAGGCGCCCAAGTGGGTCAGCGGCCGCTGGTTCTTTCGCGACGAACGCATGTATCTGATTCCGGGCGATTCGCCGATGGGTTATCGCCTGCCGCTCGATTCGCTGCCATGGGTGTCGAAGACCGACTATCCGTATCAGCACGCACACGATCCGTTCGCGCCGGCGGTGCCGTTGCGTTCGGCCGCGCAGTTGCGCATGCAGTACGACGGCGAGCGGCACGAAATGACGGGTGCTGACGCGCGGCGCGCTGCGGCGTTGTCGTCGTCGGCGGGCGATCTGTTGAGCGGCATGCCCGGCAGTGCCGTCCTCGCGTATGCGCCGCAGCGTGGCGATACCGGTGCGTCTGTTGCCCCTGCGCGCGGTGAGTCGTCGAAGGAAACGCTTCGCACCGCGATTTGCGTCGAGGCGCGCGATCCGAAGCGCGCGGCCGGTCCCAAAGCGGAAGCCGATGGGCTCGGCAGCGGCCGCTCGCTCCTGCACGTGTTCATGCCGCCGCTCACCGAACTCGACGACTATCTCGATCTGCTGGCCGCCGTCGAAGCGACGGCTTCCGAATTGCGCATGCAGGTCGTGCTCGAAGGCTATCCGCCGCCGCGCGATGCTCGCCTGAAGATGTTGCAGGTCACGCCCGACCCCGGCGTGATCGAGGTGAACATTCATCCGGCAGCGGACTGGGATCAACTGGTCGATCACACCGAGTATCTCTATCAGTCGGCGGCGCAGAGCTATCTGAGCAGCGAGAAGTTCATGACCGACGGGCGCCACACCGGCACCGGCGGCGGCAATCACCTCGTGCTCGGCGGCGCGACGCCCGCCGACAGTCCGTTCCTGCGGCGTCCTGATCTGCTCGCGAGTCTGATCGCGTACTGGCATAACCATCCGTCGCTTTCGTACCTGTTTTCAGGGCTTTTTATTGGCCCGACGAGCCAGGCGCCGCGCATCGACGAAGCGCGCAACGATCAGGTCTATGAACTCGAAGTGGCGTTGCGCGAATTGCAGCGGCAGATCGATCTGCTCGGCGGGCGCGACAGTGCGAATCTGCCCGCGTGGATGATCGACCGCTCGTTACGCAACATTCTGATCGACGTAACGGGCAATACGCATCGCGCGGAATTTTGCATCGACAAGCTGTACTCGCCCGATGGACCCACGGGGCGCCTCGGCCTGCTCGAATTGCGCGGTTTCGAAATGCCGCCGCACGCGCGCATGAGCCTCGTGCAGCAGTTGCTGCTGCGCGCGCTCGTCGCCCGTTTCTGGCACACGCCGTACACGCAGCGGCTCACGCGCTGGGGCACGGAACTGCATGACCGGTTCCTGCTCGGCACCTTCGTGAAGATGGATTTCGACGACGTGCTGGACGAACTGAACCGCGCGGGTTTCGCGTTCGACAGCAGCTGGTTCGCACCGCATTTCGAGTTCCGCTTTCCGCTGGTCGGCGAGACCACGGTGAGCGGCGTGTCGCTGACCATTCGCAATGCGCTCGAACCATGGCATGTGATGGGCGAGGAGGGCTCGCCGGGCGGCACGGTGCGTTATGTGGATTCGTCGGTGGAGCGTCTCGAGGTGCGCGCGCTGGGGCTTAACGAGAACCGCCATGTGCTGACGGTCAACGGCGTGCCCGTGCCGTTGCAGCCGACCGGCCGCGTCAGCGAATATGTGGCGGGCGTGCGGTTTCGCGCGTGGTCGCAGCCTTCGGCGTTGCATCCGACCATCGGCGTGGACGCGCCGCTCACGTTCGATCTGGTCGATACATGGAATGGCCGCTCGGTGGGCGGATGCCAGTATCATGTCGCACATCCGGGCGGGCGCAACTACGAGACGTTCCCCGTGAACGCCTACGAAGCCGAAAGCCGGCGGCGCGCACGGTTCTTCGCGTCGGGCCATACGCCGGGGCCGCTTGCAGTCGATGCGCCGCAACGCAGCCTCGAATTTCCGTTCACGCTCGATCTGCGCTACTGGTAAGACAGCTCACCTTCAATAACGACACGACCTTGGCTTTTCAATCGACTTTTCCCTTCGAAACGTCCGCGACCCGTGCGGACCCTTCGTCCCTGTTGCGGCTTTTACCCGCTCACGAGGGACACTGGGACGAGTTGCGCGACGCGTCCGGCGCGCTGCGCGCCCCGTGGCGGCAGTTCTTCGAACGGCTCGGCGAAGACGGCATCGCGCGGCTCGAAGGTCACCGCGCTTCGGTCGCGCAGCAGATCCGCGACAACGACATCAGCTACAACGTCTACGCGGATAACGGCGAGCCGCGCGCGTGGGCGCTCGATTTGCTGCCGTTCCTGATCAGCGAAGCCGAGTGGGCGCATATCGAGCGAGGCGTCATACAGCGCGCGCATCTGCTCAATGCGATCGTCGCCGACATCTATGGGTCGCAAACCTTGCTCCAGCGTGGACAGTTGCCTCCCGCGCTGGTGTTCGGTCATCCCGGCTATCTGCGCCCCGTGAAGGGCTATGCGCCGCCTGGCGGGCAGTTCCTGCAAGTGGTCGCAGTGGACCTTGCGCGAGAGCCCAACGGCGAGTGGACGGTGATGGCGCATCGCACGGAGGCGCCCTCCGGCCTCGGCTATGCGCTGGAAAACCGGCTGATCGTTTCGGCGCTGTTTGCCGATCCGTTCCGTTCGATGCATGTGAGCCGCCTCGCGCCCACGTATTCGCAGCTGATGTCGACGCTGGTTCAGGCGGCGCAGGCGACCATGCGTCACGATTCGCCCCGCGCCGATGCTTCGCCTCATATTGCGTTGCTCACGCCGGGGCCCTTCAGCGAGACTTATTTCGAGCACGTGTTTCTCGCGCGGTATCTGGGCGTCACACTCGTGGAAGGCAAGGACCTCACGGTGCGCGGCGACATGCTTTATCTGAAGACGCTCGCCGGTCTGGAACGCGTGCATGTCGTGCTGCGCCGTCTGGACGATGCGTTTTGCGATCCCGTGGAATTGCGAGCCGACTCGACCATCGGCGTGCCGGGCCTGCTGCAGGTCATGCGTGCCGGCAACGTGATCGTTTCGAACGTGCCGGGCTCCGGCTTTGTCGAGTCGCCCGCCTTGCACGGATTTTTGCCCGGCATAGCCGAAACGCTGTTCGACGAAGACCTCGTTTTACCGAGTGTGGCGACTTGGTGGTGCGGCGAACAGGCGGCGCGCGAGCACGCGTTCGCGCACCTCGAAGAAGCCTTTATCGTGCCCACATGGCCGGTCGCACCCCGCGATGCGCCGCCGGGCGTCGAGCAGGGCAGACAGCGGCTGTCGACGTGGCGCGAGCGTATCGAGGCGACGCCCGGCAACTTTACGATCCAGCAGGCGCAGCGTCTTTCCTGCACGCCGCGTTACGAGGACGGCACCATTGGCGGGCGTCCTTCCGTGTTGCGCGCGTATGCGATCGCCGATGCGAACGGCGGCTGGCACGTCATGCCCGGCGGGTTCACGCGCATGGGCGCCGAGCGGCAGGCCACGGTATCCATGCAGTACGGCGGCAGCAGCGTCGACACGTGGGTGCTGTCCAGCCAGCCCACGTCGACCTTTACGCTGCTGCCTTCGCCGATGCAGCCTGCGGACCTCGCGCGCAAGCATCGCACCGTGTCGAGCCGCGCTGCGGAGAACCTCTTCTGGGCCGGACGTTACGGCGAACGCGCAGAAAACAACGTGCGTTTGCTGCGCTTCATTCTGGGCTCGCTCGAAGGCAGCGATGCCGACACGATGCTCCCGACGCTCGTCGAACTTGCGCTGCACTGCGGACTTCTGCAGGCAGGCGACATCTCCGTGCCGCATACGCCGCAAGCATTCGAGCGCGCGCTGGTCGCCAATCTGAGCGAGAGCACGGGCGCCGCGAGCATCGGTCAGAACCTGAACTGTCAGGCTCGCTCGAATGGCGAAGTGCGCGGGCGGTTGTCGAACGATCATTGGCGCATCATTCTCGCCGCGCGCAACGACTTCCGCGACGCATTGCAGACGCTGATGCCGGCTGCCGGTATCATCGACGCTTCTCCACCGGCAGCGCTGAACGGCCGTGCTACGAATGGCAGCAGCCGTTACGACCGCGTCACGCTGATGAACGCGCTCGAACGGCTGTCGGTGCAATTGTCGGCGATCAGCGGCGCGCAGGGCGACCGTATGACACGCGACGAGGCGTGGCGGCTCCTGTTCGTCGGGCGGCATATCGAACGCGTGTCGGCCATGAGCACGTTTGTGCGCGTAGCCGCCGACAAAGGCCAACTGGCAACGCCGGCCGGTTTCGATCTGCTGCTGCAGTTGTTCGACAGCACGCTCACCTACCGCTCGCTTTATCCGGGACGCTTCGAAGTGCCGGCTCTGCTCGATCTGCTAGTAATCGAGCCGACCAATCCGCGCGGAATTTATGGTGTGTACGAGCGGTTGCGCAAGAAGCTCGACGAAATCGCGGTGGCTGCGGGCAGCACGCGGCATCGTCCGTTTGCGGAATTGATGCCGCCTGCCGCGTCGTTGCCTACGCTTGCGTCGCTGTGCGAGGTTGACCGGGAAGGCGGATATTGCAGTTTGACTGCGGTATGCGATCAGATCGGCGGGTTCGTCGGCGCGGCGGCGCATGAAATCAGCGCGCGCTATTTCAGCCACGCCAGCACGGTCGCTTCGCAGGTGTGGTCATGAAAAACGCGCCCGTCGTGCTGTCGGTTTCGCACCGAACCACGTACCACTACTCAACCTATGTCGAGACCGCGCAGCATCTTGCGACTATCCGGCCTATTGTCTGCGCCTGGCAGCGCGTCGTATCGCACGACGAACGCATCGAACCGCGGCCTTCGTATCTGAATAGTCGTATCGATGCGTTCGGCAACGACGTTCTCTATTTCGCGCTCGACACGCCGCATGAGCGGCTGCAACTCGTCAGCGAAACGACCGTGGCGCTCACGCCGCGCTGGGCGGATCTCGATCCTCAGGCCACACCGGCGTGGGAAGAAGTGGCCGACGCGCTCGAATTTCGCGTGGGCGGAGAGTTTCGGGCCGAGGCGGAGTTCTGTTTCGCGTCGCCCAATATCGTGCCGCGGCCGTCGCTGCGCGATTATGCGTTGCCGAGCTTTGCGCCCGGCACGCCGGTTGCCGCTGGTGCGATCGATCTGATGCACCGCATTCACAAGGACTTCGCGTACAAGCCTTCGGCGACCATGTTCGATACGCCCGCCGAGCGTGCGTTCGAATTGAAGAGCGGCGTGTGCCAGGACTTCGCGCAGGTGATGATCGGCTGCTTGCGCTCGCTTGGTTTGCCCGCGCGCTACGTGAGCGGCTATCTGCGAAATGATCCGCCAGCGGGGCAGCCGCGGCTGATCGGCGCCGATGCGTCGCATGCCTGGGTGTCGGTGCATTGTCCCGGCAGCGGCTGGATCGACCTTGACCCAACCAACGACGTGCTCGCCGATACCGACCACGTCACGCTCGCTATTGGCCGCGATTACAGCGACGTGTCGTTATTGCGCGGCATGATCCTCGGTGGGGGCGCGCATCGCGTCGAAGTGGGCGTGACGGTTCTTGCGCTTTAACACCAAGCCTCTGCTGCGTAAAAGTACTTGACGAAGTGCATATGCACACCTAGACTGCGAAGCATGAACCGTCCTCTCTCTTACGACGAATGCAATTGCTTTGCGCTGCGCCAGGCGGCGCGGCACATCACGCAGCTGTACGAGCGCCATCTCAGCACGGTGGGGGTCACGGCAGCGCAATTCACCATTCTCGCGAAACTCGCGCGCACGCCGAACTTGCCGATCCTGGATCTGGCAGACGCAATGGTGATGGAGCGCACCACGCTCGTGCGCGCCATGAAACCGCTGCAACGAGACGGGCTGGTGGTTGCTGAATCGGCTGAACACGATGGCAGAACGTATCTGTTCAGCCTGACGGAGAAAGGCGAGAAGACTTTCGATCAGGCGGCTATCGCATGGCGTGCCGCGCAAACTGAGTTCGAAGAGAAGTTCGGACGCGATCGCGCCAAAGCATTACGCGCCGAGTTGTTCACAATTACCGGCTAAGGCCGGCGCATGGCTCGCAAATAGTTGTCGTTTGCGAGCTTTTTTATAGCTACGTGTGTGCGTATGCACTCATTGGAGTTGCAGCGATGGAAGAGCCATTCGACGACGATTGTTTCGCGATCCGCCAGGCGGCGCGTTATGTCTCGCAGATCTACGACCGCCATCTGGCAAGCGTAGGCTTGACGATCACACAGTTCTCCTTGCTTGGCCGCCTCAAGCGCACTGGCCCAATGACGATGAAGCAACTGGCTGAAGCCATGCGGATGCAGCGCACCACGCTGGTCCGCACGATCCAGCCGCTGCGCCGCAGCGGGCTGCTGTTGAGCGAGGCACACGGCCCGGACGCACGAGCGCTGTCGGTCACGCTCACACCAGAAGGTGAGGCGCGGCTCGAGGCGGGGCGTAAGCACTGGCACGCCGCGCAGGCTGAATTCGAGCACAGCTTTGGCGGGCAACGTGCGCAAGCGTTGCGCGGCGAGTTGTTTGCAATCACCGGTCACTTGTGAAATGAGCACAGAGCCATGACCGGCCGATAGCAATCAACGCAATGAACGGGCGCCATGAATCGGCGCTATTTTTTCAACTTCACCAGTGCATACGCACACATATAACCATCATGTCCACTACACCTTCGACTGTTGCGCCAGCGGGCGCCGCGCAGGCCGCCAAACCGGCCAGGCGCGTTCCGTGGATGCTGCTCGCGATCATCACGGTGCTTGCCGTGCTGGCGCTCGCCGCGTCGTACTGGTTCTTCGTGGGACGCTTCGTCGAAACGACGGACGATGCCTACGTGGGCGGCGACGTCACGGTCATGGCGCCGAAGGTGAATGGCTTCGTGGCTGACGTGCTGGTGAAGGACAACCAGTTCGTGCATGCGGGGCAAGTGCTCGTGAAGCTGGACTCGCGGGACTACGACGCACGCCTCGCGCAAGCCACGGCAGAGGTCCGCAGCGCCCAGGCCGCCGTGACCGAATTGCAGGCGAAGAAATCCTTGCAGCTTGCCACGATCGATGAACAGAAGGCGGAAGTTCGCGCCAACGGTGCAGAACTGACGCGCAGCGCAGCGGATCAGGCTCGCTATCGCGAACTCGTGAAAGACGACGCGGTATCGAATCAGGTGGTGGAGCGTGCTAATGCGGATCTCACCAAGGCGCATGCCGCGGTGGATCGCAGCGGCGCGTCGCTGATCGCGGCGCAGCGGCAGATAGCCGTGCTCGACGCGCAGATCGGCGACGCACTGGCCCGCATTGCCACCGCGGAGGCAGCGCAGCGCGTGGCGGCGTTGAACGTCGAGTACACCACCATTCGTTCCCCGATCGACGGCTACGTGGGCAACCGCACCGCGCGCGTCGGACTGCTCGCAAACACCGGCGTTTCGCTGCTGACGGTGGTGCCCGCGAGCGGATTGTGGATCGACGCGAACTTCAAGGAAGACCAGTTGAAGAAGATGAGCGTCGGCGACACGGTCGATGTCGATCTGGATGCTTCCAGCACACGCATTCGCGGCGTGGTGGAGAGCCTCGCTCCAGCAACCGGCGCAACGTTCAGTGTGCTGCCCGCCGAGAATGCGACCGGCAACTTCACGAAGATCGTGCAGCGCGTGCCGGTGAGAGTGCGCCTGGTCGTGCCGCAGAACATGCAAGGCGTGCTGCGTCCCGGTCTCTCGGCGACGGTAAAGGTTCACCTCGACCACGTGGACCACCTCGATCACGCCGGTGCTCAGAGCGCACCGGCTCGCGGATAAACCATCATGACCGACGCTTTCGCGAATCCCGCCGACCAGCCGACGCGCACGAAGGTTTTTGCGTTCGCGCTGATGTGCCTCGGCTTTTTCATGGCGACGCTTGATATCCAGATCGTCGCGTCGTCGCTCAAGGATATCGGCGGCGGCTTGTCCGCTAGTCAGGACGAGCTGTCGTGGGTGCAGACGTCGTATCTGATCGCTGAAATTCTCGTGATTCCGATGTCCGGCTGGCTTACGCGCGTGTTTTCCACGCGCTGGCTGTTCGCGTTCTCGGCACTTGGCTTCACTGTCACGAGCATGTTGTGCGGACTCGCATGGGACATCAATTCGATGATCCTGTTTCGCGGCCTGCAAGGTGCGCTCGGCGCAGCGATGATTCCGACCGTATTCACGACGGCGTTCGTGTTGTTTCCGGGCAAGCAACGCCTGATCGCGTCGACCACGATCGGCGCGCTTGCGTCGCTCGCTCCGACTGTGGGGCCTGTAATCGGCGGATGGATAACGTCGCAATGGTCGTGGCATTGGCTGTTCTATTTGAACCTGGCGCCAGGTCTTGTCGTCGCGTTGACGGTGCCGAAGTACGTGCATGTCGACAAAGCCGATTTGTCGCTGTTGAAAAAGGGCGACTACCTTGGCATTGCGCTCATGTCCGGCTTTCTCGGCTGCCTCGAATATGTGCTCGAAGAAGGGCCGCGCAAGAACTGGTTCGGCGACGACGTGATCGTTCTGTGTACATGGATATCGGCTATTTGCGGATTTCTTTTCCTGGTGCATGCGTTTACCGCAAAGGAACCGATTGTCGATTTGCGCGCGCTGGCGGTTCGCAATTTCGGCATCGGCAGTTTGCTGTCGTTTATCACGGGCATTGGAATCTTCTGCACCGTTTTCCTGACGCCAGTATTCCTGTCGCGCGTTCGCGGTTTCGACTCGCTGCAGATCGGCCTTGCGTTGTTGTCGGTAGGCTGTTTCCAGTTGCTGGCGCTCGTCGCGTACTCGACGCTCGCGCGCTTTGTCGATATGCGCCTCCTGATGGTGTTTGGTCTCGTGTTGTTCGGCCTTGGTTGTTATCTGTATGTGCCCCTCACTCATGAATGGGGCTGGCAGGAGTTGCTGATTCCGCAGGCGCTGCGGGGCATCGGTCAACAGTTCTGCATTCCCCCAATCGTCACGATGGCGCTCGGCTCACTACCGCCGTCGAGACTTCGGTCCGCGAGCGGCCTCTTCAATCTGATGCGTAATCTGGGCGGCGCAATCGGCATTGCAGTGAGCAGCACGATGCTGAACGACAGGCTCAATTTGCACTACGAGCGGCTCGACGAACACTTGACGGCGGGTCGTCCGGTAGTCGAATCGATCTTGCAACAGCAAGCCGCACATTTCGCGGCACTCGGCGGAAACGCGTTGAATGCAGCCAATGCAGGACTCGGCGCATTGCATGCGGTTCTGATGCGAGAAGCCTTGGTGCTGACTTTCTCCGACACTTTTCTCGCCGTGTCGCTGTGTTTTGTCGTGGGCTTGCTGAGCGTGTTTTTCTCGCGCCCATTCGGAAACGCCGCGCCCCCGCCCGATGCTCATTGAGGACCTGATGATGAAAACGATCGCTCTCAAAGTACTGACAAGCGCTCTAACGTTGGCGCTTGCCGCGTGCGCAGTGCAGCCGGCGACGCACGCGGATCTGCCGCAGACGGTGAGCGCGCTCGCGCCGCAAGCGTGGAGCGTCGACGCGCCGCAAGACAGCGTGAGTGCCAACGTGTGGTGGGATCAGTTTGGCGACCCTGTCATGCATCGGCTGGTCGAGTCGGTATTGACCGGCAATCTCGATGTGCAGGCGGCAGTGGAGCGCGTCAGGCAGGCGCAGGACCTGGTCACGCAGAATCGCGCTGCCTTGCTCCCTGAGTTGAATGCCGGCGCCAACGCGTCGTATTCGCGTCAAAACACGCCGCCGCCGCTCGGATACGTGCGCCAGGCGGGTGCCGGCCTCTCGGCCAACTGGGCGCCCGATGTATTCGGCGGCGAGCGTCTGGCCGTTCTGGCGGCGCAAGCGCAGGTGTCGGGCCGGCAGTCGGCGTTGAACGAGGTACGGCTTGCGCTCGCCGCCAATGCGGCAGCAGCCTATATCGATCTGCGTTGGGCTCAGGCGCAGTTGCAGATTCTCAACGAGAACGAGCAGATACGCGCTCGTGCGCTGAAGCTCACGCAGCAGCGTCTGCATTACGGCCTGTCGTCACAACTCGACGTTGCGCGCGCGCAGAACCAGTTGCAGGACTTGCAGGCGCAGATTCCACGCATGCAGACGGCCGTGCAGCATCAACTGAGTCTGATCGCGGTTTACTCGGGACGCACACCGGAGAGCGTGGATAGCCTGTTGCTCGCCGATGCGCGCGACATTCCCGTGCCTGCACAACGAGTGCCGCAAGTGCTGCCATCAGAAGCATTGTTGCAGCGGCCCGACGTGCGAACCGCGTATGCCACCGTCGAGCGGCGCGCCGCGGAAGTGGGCGTTTCGAAAGCAGAGCGCTACCCCAAGTTCAGGCTGAATCTCGCCGATGGTTTGCTGGCCTCTTCGTACCTTGGACTGCCCACGCTGACCGATAACCTGTTTAGCGCCGCATTGAGCGCGACGAGCCCGATTTTCAACGCCGGCCGAATTACCGCGAATATCGACGCGAGCGAGAGCCGCATGCGCGAATCGCAACTTGGCCTGCAGCAGACGATGCTGCAAGCGCTAAAAGAGATCGAAGACACGCGCAGCGAACTGGTGAATGGCGCTGTACAAGTCGAGCGCCTTGGAGGCGCGCTGGATGCGTCGAATCAGGCGTTGCGTTTGTCGAGTGACCTTTACAAAAGCGGTGCGTCCAGTTTCCTCGATGTCCTCGCTGCGCAGGAGGCGTACTTGCGCGACGCCGAATCGCTGAACCAGGCAAGGCGCGAGCATGCGCTTGCCGCCGTTGCCTTATATCGTTCGCTGGGCGGCGGCTGGGATGTTCCTGAAACGGTGACAGCAGTGTCGTCGAATAATTGACCTGCTATGTGACCGGTGCGCTGCGGATTGAGATTGTGCGGGCATGCAGAATGCGTGGCGAAAGTGCAGGCGGGAAGGCGGTTGGCTTACGCCTTGGTAACGCTACAATCCGATGACACGACGAAGCCGACGAGGTCATGATGGCACGGCCGTTCTTCACAATTGGGCACTCCACGCGCACGCTGTCCGAACTGATTGATTTGCTCAATAATTCGGAGGTCGAAACATTAGTCGACGTGCGCAGCATTCCACGTTCTCGTACCAACCCGCAGTTCAACCGCGATACGCTGCCGGAGTCGTTGGCGCCGGCACATATCAAGTACCTGCATCTGGCAGAACTCGGAGGGCGTCGTGGCCGACGCAAAGATGAGGGCCCGTCTCCAAACGGCTTCTGGACGCACCCCGCGTTTCGAAACTATGCCGATTACGCGATGACGGACCCTTTTCAAAAGGGCCTGGCAGAACTTCGCGAACTCGGACATCGCAGGCGCTGCGCGATCATGTGCTCGGAAGCAGTGTGGTGGCGTTGTCACCGGCGCATCATTACGGACTATCTGCTGATGCATGGTGAAACCGTAATGCACATCATGGATGCGCATCACGTGAACCCGGCGACCATCACGCCGGGTGCGAGCGCGCAGCCCGACGGTTTGCTCGTCTATCCGGCGCAGTCCGCTTCGCATTGAAGCGAACTGATTTCAATTAGCCCGCTTTGCCGATAGGCGCAAATCGCCGTTTGCCGCGCGCCGGCGTCAGACGACGGAACCGCTCTTTCTTGTGCTCTTCTTCAAAGTGACTGAGCGATGGCTTGACGAGATCGCTGCGCGAGACGATGCCGACAAGACGCATCGACTTTGCATCGGCTACAACGGGCAATCGTTCGAGGCCGTGCACTGCCAGTCTCGTCGCTACGAGACGACAGGTCTCCGAGGGCAACGCGAACGCCAGTGAACGCTGAAGGAAGACGTCCGCGACACTCATGGCGGGCCGCAGGTTCGGGTCCTCGTCGCGAAACTGTTCGAGCAGCGCGCGATCGGCCACGCCGATTACCACGGCGCCACGCACCACCGGGTACGCACGACGCGTCTGCTTTGCACCGAAGAATCTGTCGATCGCCGCGCCGACCGTCATGTCGGCTTCGATCGACTCGACGGAGGTTGTCATCACCTCGTCCACATGATGGCGCTCAAGAGGGTCCACGCCGTATTCGCGGTAGATGTGATAGCCGCGCCGCGCGATCTTTTCCGTCATGATCGAGCGGCGCATGGTGACCGTGGCAAAGCCGTGAGCGACTAGCGTAGCAGTGAGCAAAGGCAATAGCGCGTTGCTGTCGTGCGTGAGGCCGAACGCAAAGACGATGGCGGTCAACGGCGCACCGAGTGTCGCGCCGAGCGTTGCGGCCATACAGACGAGCGGCCATAGTGCAGGTTGATTGCCGGGCAGCCAGTGTGAGAGAACGGTGCCGAGTCCCGCGCCGAGCATCAGCAGCGGGGCGAGCACGCCACCGGATGTACCCGATCCGAGTGCGACGACCCACATGATGGCTTTCACCGCCAGCAGCACGATGGCGATCTGCAATGCAATGTGTTGATGCAGAAGGTCGCCGATCACGTCGTAACCTACACCAAGTGCTCGCGGCTCCAGCCACCCGCCGATACCCACCACGACGCCACCGAGTGCGGGCCACCACATCCAGTGGATTGGCAGCTTGCCGAACAGGTCTTCGGTTTTGTAAAGCGCGGCGGAAAGTCCCGACGCGAGCGCGCCGGACAAAAGCCCTGCAATCAGGCAAGAAAATAGCGACCACCCATCTGGCGCGGCTGTTTCGAGCGGAAACAACGGACCTGTGCCGAAGAACGCCGCGCGAGCGAAACCGGCCACCGCGCAGGCCACGGCCACGGGCAGAAAACTACGCGGCCGCCATTCGAAGAGCAGTAATTCCACGGCCAGCAGCACCGCCGCCACGGGCGTGCCGAACACGGCGGTCATGCCCGCTGCTGCGCCTGCCACGAGCAGCGTCTTGCGTTCCGCGGACGTGACTTTGAAGCATTGCGCAATCAGCGAGCCGAGCGCGCCGCCCGTCATGATGATGGGGCCCTCAGCGCCGAACGGGCCGCCGCTGCCGATCACGATGCCCGACGACAGCGGCTTGAGCACGGCCACCTTGGGTGACATCCGGCTTTTGCCGAACAGGATCGCCTCGATCGCCTCGGGAATGCCATGCCCGCGAATCTTTTCCGAGCCGAACCGCGCCATCAGTCCGACGATCAGTCCGCCGATTATCGGCACGCCAATGACCCACATACCGAGGTTGTTATGGGCGGGCGAACGTTCGGCGAACGACAATGTGCCGAAGAAAAACAGGTTCGTGAACAGATGAATCAGGTTCAGCAACACAAAAGCTGCGAGCGTGCTGACTGCGCCGATGCAAGCGGCGAGCGCGAAAATGCCCGGCAGTCGCGCGTTGGCGGAGAAGTCGCGCTTGTGGGAGTCGGTGTTCATGATTAGTCGAGGTCGATCTGAGGAACCTGGAAGGCGCCCTTGAGCGATCTGAGCTCGGCGCGATGAAGCTCGGCAAGTCTCGCAAGCACTCTTTCGCCTGCTTTTTCGATGTGTACTTCAACCTGGCGGCGGTCGGTCTCGCTAGTTTGACGGCGCACCAGACTGAGTGCTTCGCAGCGCGACACCAGCGCGACGACGCCATGATGCTGAGCCTGAAGCCGCTCCGCGAGTTCGCCGACAGTTGCCCAGTCGCGCTCCGGATATCCCTTGATATGCAGCAGCAACAGATACTGCAGCGGCGTAATGCCTTCGCTTTGCGCGGCCTGTTCCGAGAACCGTTCGAAGCGTCGCATCTGATAGCGAAACTCCGACAGTTGCTCGAAGTCGGCTTTACGCAATCCTGGAGACCGTTCTTTCATTGCTCACCGCCAGAGTAGATAAGCAAAAATTATATCACGAAATGATGTAATTCTGAGAACGCAACTCGCGCCGCAACCGTTTCCCGCTGCGATGTGGCGTGCAACCGCGAGCAGTGCAGTGCTGCGATCACGCCGCCTGCTGCGCCTTGACCACGGTCTGCCGATAGAGCCCGGAGATGAGATCCACTTGAGTAATCATGCCGACCACGTGTCCCGCGGTATCCAGCACAGGAATATGGTGGTGACCGAAGTTGGCAAACATCGGCACGAGGTCGGTAATCGGCGCATTGGTCTTGACGGTGCAGACGTCGGTGGTCATTACGCTGCCGACGGTTGGCGCACGCAGTGCATCGCCGCGCAGCCAGCCGTCTATATAGGCAATGAACGGCACGAACTGGCCGAAAATTCTTTTATCGACGAGATCTGCACGCGTGACAATGCCGATCAGACCGTGATCCGCGTCGATCACCGGAAGCGCTTTCACCTTGTTGCGTTTCAACAGTGCCCATGCAGCGACCGCGCGGGTGCCCGCCGACACCGACACCACATGACGCGACATGATGTTCTCGCAGGTCAGTTCGTTGAAACTGCGTGAGAAGGCTTGAAGCTGAGTCTCGCGCAGCAGCGATTCCAGGTCGTCCGGGTCGATGTCGAGCATTTCGCTGCGGCGCTTGAGTACGGCTTCCAGGTCGGCGCGTGTGAAGCCGGCGCGCGAGTCGGCGTCTGCGGTACTGCCCGCCGCGCTGCGCGACGCGCGTGCCGAATGAGGATAACGGTGGCCGGTGGCGACGTGATAGGCGATCGCAGCGGCGAGCAGCGCGACCGACTGTATTGCGATCGGTTCGAGCACGAACCGGTAGCCGAGCGCATGAATGGCCGGGCCCCCGAGCACGGCGGTCAACGCGACGGCACCCGACGGCGGGTGCACGCAGCGAAGTGCGAACATACCGCAAATGGCAAGCGCGACGGCCAGCGCGGCCGCCAGTGTGGGATCGCCGATCACATTCGCGCACGTCACGCCGATCGTCGCAGAAACGAGATTTCCGCCGATGATCGACCACGGCTGCGCAAGCGGACTCGCGGGCACAGCAAACAGCAGTACGGCGGAAGCGCCCATCGGCGCAACCAGCAGAGGAATGTTCGCGCCCGGTCCCAACAGCAGATACATCGAGCCGCCGGTGAATGCGATACCGAGCAGCGCACCCAGACATGAGCGCGCGCGCTCCTGCCATTTGACGGTGACCGGAACGGGAATAAAGCTGGAAAGCCAGCGCAGGACGATGGAGCGGGACAAGATGCGAACGAGGAGTTAGTCGATTGTACTGGGCTGCGAAGATACCCGCGAAAGCTGCGCCAACGCGAATACCGTGTGGTCATAATTATATGCCAATATGATATAAAACGCCGGCGGCGCTTAGCGGTGACGCTGGCGGCGAAGGGCATTCACGTAACAGGGCTCTTTGCGATTGACGATCAGCTTGATCGGGTTCCGCACTTCGTCAAAGAACTGAATGCGGATTTGATTTCCGGCGACAGAAACCAGCGGCTCAACGAATTTCGTGACCACCGTTCGCGCGTTCGACCTCGTTGACCCGATCGATAGCACGGTCGCGCGCATACATGTATGTCCGATTGAACGGATAGTCGCTGTGAGCCCATGGCATGCGGCCCGCGTGACCATCATCGGCTTTTACCGACTCTGCGGGGCGCGACGCGAGAATCTGAAACAGCGACGTCCATCCGCGCTCGAATCCCATTGCCGATCCGGCCAGATACAGCCGGTACGCGCGGATAATTTTCTCCGCGTCCTTGCCGAGCACTTCGCGTGCTTGATCGAGATGTGCTTCCAGTGCATCCGCCCAATGCCATAGCGTTTTTGCGTAATGCGGACGCAGGCATTCCGCGTCTACCGGTTCGAGATTGCCGCGCGTCATCGCATTCATCATTACGCTTACGTGTACCAGTTGGCCGCCCGGAAAAATGTATCTGTCGATGAAGTCGCCCATACCGCCGCCGACTTCCGCGTTGTCGGCGCCGCCTGCGGTAATGCTGTGATTCATCATGAGACCGCCCGGTCTGAGCAGACGTCGCATCTTCGCAAAGTACGCCGGCAGGTTCAGGCGGCCGACGTGCTCGCACATGCCGACCGACGCGACCTTGTCGAACGGCGCGGATTCATCGACGTCCCGGTAGTCCTGCAGCAGCATCGTGACGCGGCCCTGAAGTCCCTTTTGCTCGATCAGTCGGTTGACGTACGCATGCTGGTTCCTGGAAAGCGTAATGCCGGTTGCAGCAACGCCGTAGTATTCGGCGGCCCACAGCAACAGCGCACCCCAACCCGCGCCGACGTCGAGAAAGCGCTCGCCGGAGCGCAACATGAGTTTCCTGCAGATGTGGTCGAGCTTGGCCTGCTGCGCGTCGGCGAGAGACATATCCGGCGAAGAAAAGTAGGCGCATGAGTACACGCGTAGCGGGTCGAGCCACAGCGCGTAAAAATCGTCGGAGACGTCGTAATGATGCTGGATCTGAGCGGCGTCTTTGGCGCGGCTATGGTGCGTGCGCTCCCAGATCGCGCGGCGCGCACGGTTCACGTGGTCCAGCAGCCACCCATGTGTTTCGTGTGTGGGATCGCTGCGCAGCAAGGCCGGCGCCGCAGCCATGAGGTCGTGCATGCTGCCGTCTATTTCGAGCCGGCCTTCCACGTAGTCTTCCGCGAGCCGGCCGATCGCGCCCTGAGTGAGATGCAGCAGCGCCCTCGTGTCGCGTATCTCGAACGACAGACGCGGCTCGCGCGCGCCGATGCGCTGACCGTCGGGCAGGGCCACAGAGCAGGGCACGGGCATGCCGGCGATCTGCTGTTCCGCTGGCGAACGCAAGAGGCTCCAGAGCGTCATGGCGTTGGCTCCTTGCAACAACCTGGATGGTTCTTCCGAAGCATCATTCGTGCCGCAAGAACGGACCGCCGGCGGGTTCTGGCGTTGCCGTGCCAATGAACCGGTCTTTACAGTTAGCTATCCGGATCGTTTGCAGACTCGGCATGACTTGCGCCGAGGGTTTTCCATGAGAGTCGAATGCCCGCGAATCGACATTGCAGCGAGGCTCACCGCGCAAGTTCCGTCTGCTTCTACTAATTGCCACGCTTTCAGTGCAGTGACAGGATGCTTACATGATGGTGCCAACGGGAGCGCCATAGAACCATACGTTCATAACATCATGCAGCGCAGGAGCTTTGTACTCGCGGCATTGAGCACGGCCGGCATGCTTGGCCGGCCGCATGCCGGGTCGTCTGCTGACTTCGAGATCGTTCATCCGCGAATCCGCACCGGCGGTGAGGTTCATGCGGCATTTGCGCTTGCAGTGCTGGACCTCGCGATGAGATCGGCAAGAGTCACCTATACGATTCGTCAGGCCGACGTGACCATGGAGCGCGGCCGCGCGCTGGCTGAACTGGCCGACGGCGACTCCATTAATCTTCTTTGGACCAGCATGGACAGCCGGGCGGAAACCGGGCTGAACGTGGTCCACATTCCGGTGAACCGCGGCTTGATCGGCTATCGCGTGTTTGTGATAAGGAAAGACCGGCAGGCCGACTTCGACAAGGTCGACAACGTAGCAGATCTGCGCCGGTTGACGGCGGGCCAAGGGCTCGGCTGGGTCGACACGGACATTCTGCTCGACGCCGGCCTGAAAGTGGAGACGTCCAGCACGGACACGCTATTCGCAATGACGCGCGCGGGACGAATAGACTATTACCCGCGAGGCGTAATCGAAGCGTTCCCCGAACTCGAAGCGCGCAAGCAGGCGGAGCCCGACCTGACGGTTGAAAAACGTTTGCTGCTTAAGTACCGGTCGGACTTTCTCTTTTATGTGGCTCGTCGTGATCCAAAGCTCGCTATGACAATAGAGCGCGGCTTCATGGCGGCTTACAAAGACGGCTCATACATGCGGCTTTTCGATTCGCACCCGTACATTCAGCGCGCGCTGGCGCAAGCCAATTTGCGCGAGAGGAAGGTGATAGAACTGGACAACCGCTATCTGTCCACGGCTGACCGAAAGATTCCGGAAGAGTACTGGGCGCAGTGGCCGGCCATCGTGCGCGCGCGTGTGCCCTAGCGGGGAGAGCAGGGCGTGCCGCGTCGCTCGCGAGAACCGGTTAGCGGGGGTCAGGATTTCCTTACCCTCGAATCAGGATACCCTTGACGGATCATGCGCGCTGCCTGACTGTTGCGCGATGAGTATCGTTCTATGATGGATGAATCAAAATGGCCTAACCGGGTAACAGAGATGATTCCCTATCCGTCGCAGCGTGAAACCGAGGTGGAGCATATCAACTCGATCTGCTTCCGTCTCTTCGACATCTGGTGCGAACGACGCAGCATCACGCCGTTGGGTTATCTGATGCATTGCTGGCCGCTAGTCGATAGCGGACCCAAGGCGATCAGGCGAGTCGGAGAAACGTTGCGGGAACTACGAAAGTCCCATCCAATGGAACTGGATGGCGAGGCAACGGCAATGCTTCGCGAACTGACCGAATGCGTCGACGCTCTGCTGCTTCGTGCGGTTCACGAGCCGCAAGGCGTCATTGAAATCCGGCTGTCATCCTGAGCCGATGCCGGAAATTGGCGCGCACTGCGGCAAGCAATGGAGCAATGGAGTAGGCAACGAAGCAGAGTACATTGCGACGCGCGCGCATGGCGTCATAAGATAGTAACAACCGCTTTTCGGCGCGGGCGCCTGACATAGCAGCGCGCTGCGCCAGCACCGAACGAGTAACGACATCACCATGCTTGCGGGGGCAATATGGCTGTCAACCCCATGGGGGAGTGGTGGTATCCGCTCAGGCGGTTACGGCACAGTATCGTGCTCCGGCTTCTTGCCATCGCGATACTGTTTAGTTGCGTGCTCACCTTGTTGCTCACCGCGCTGCAGATTCATCGCGATTACAGCCAGGGCATTGCGCTCATAGAAAACCGCCTTTCGGACATCGACAAAAGTTACCGCGACAGTCTGGGCGAGGCGCTGTGGCGGCTCGACGAGGCGCAGTTACGACTTGAACTCGGCGGCATTCTGCGTCTGGCAGATATCAGTGTGGCAGAAGTGCGCCAGTCGGGCGGCAGTTCGGCGCCAACGCTCGTGAGCGCGGGCAGACCAGCCGGCGGCCCGGCGATAGCGTGTGAGTACCCGCTCATGCATCGCGTGCTCGGCAACGACCAGCGCATCGGCACGCTATACGTGCAGGCTACGTTGAACCATCTGTACGACGATCTGAAGCACACGGCGTTGCTGATTCTCATCACTCAAGCCGCCAACATTTTCCTCGTTTCGCTTTTCATCGTCTTTATTCTGAATCGGCTCGTGACGCGCCATCTTGCGGTGCTTGCGCGTACTGTCGACGGCTACGACTTTCGCGAGCCAGCCGAACCTCTGAAGCTAAACCGGCGTGTACCCCGCGAGCCCGACGAACTGGAGCGCGTGGTGACGGCGTTCAATTCGATGGGCGCCCGGCTGCATCGCGCTTATCTCGACGAGCGGGAGGCCGGTGCCGAGCGCGAGGCGCGCCGCGCTGCCGAAGCAGCGAATCGAGCGAAGGGCGAGTTCCTGGCCAATATGAGTCACGAGTTGCGCACGCCGCTGAACGCGATTCTCGGCTACGCGCAGATCTTGCGGCGCGACCCGAGTTTGAGCGAGAGACAACGCGACGGCGTCGGCGTCATTCAACGCAGCGGCGAACACCTGCTCGGACTGATTGCGGATGCACTCGATTTCGCGCGGATAGAAGCAGGCCGGCTGCGCGTCGAGATAGGCGACGTGCCGCTCGCCGGCACGCTCGATGCGATTCGTGAAATCATCGAAGTGAAAAATGCGCAGAAGCATGTCGAGTTCATCTGGCGGGTGGGGCCCGATGTGCCCGACGCCGTTCGCGCGGACGAACGGCGCTTGCGTCAGGTGCTGCTGAACCTGCTCGCAAACGCATTCAACTTCACGGATCAAGGCAGCGTGAGCTTGCTGGTCGAAATGACTGCGAAGAACAGCGTATGTTTCGAGGTGCGCGATACAGGCATCGGCATGGACGCCGACAAACTTCAGACCATTTTCGAGCCGTTCGAACAGATTGCGCACTTGGAGCGCGGCGCGGGTGGGACAGGGCTTGGGCTGACAATCAGTCAGCAGTTTCTGCACGCAATGGGCAGCGAAATCCACGTGCAGAGCCAGCCTGGCCGCGGCAGTGTATTCTGGTTCGAATTGCCGGCGGCCTCAGGCGCGTTCCCCGCCGCGCCGGTTATTGCCGATACACGCATGACGACCGGTTACAAGGGAGCGCGTCGCAAGGTGCTGGTGATCGACGACGTCGCGATGAACCGCGCGGTGCTAGTGGAATTTCTCGGCCGGCTCGGGTTCGATATTGTTGAAGCGACAGGCGGCCGCCAGGGACTGGCGAAAACGTTGAGCGAGCGACCGGCGCTGATCGTGACAGACATCGTAATGACCGATATGGATGGACTCGAAGCCACGCGCAGGTTGCGGCAGATTCAGGGTTTTTCGGAAGTGCCGGTGATCGCGACTTCCGCGAGTCCGTCAGGCGCCGACGAACAGCGCAGCCTCGAAGCCGGCGCAAATGCGTTTCTCCCCAAGCCGATCGACTTCGGGAAACTGCTCGCGCATGTCGCGCGCCTGCTCGATCTCGAATGGACCTACGCGCCCGCGGGCGCTACAACCGGCGTGCAGGATGCCCCTGCCGGGCATCCTGTCGCGGTACCCGAAGACGAACTCGAAGAGTTGCATCTGCTTGCGCGCCGCGGCGATATGCAGGAGATAAGGCTGTGGGCCGAACGGGTCGCGACGCATGATCCACATTACCGCGCATTCGCCGCGCGGATTCTGAGCCTCGCCAAAGGCTATCAATCGAAAGCGCTACTCCAACTCGTCGAGGAGCAACTCGAACGCAGGGCGGTCGGATGAACGGTACGGCGCTTCCCGCTGACGACTCGCCCACGGTCCTGATCGCGGACGACAACCCGGCCAATCTGGCGATAGTTGTCGAGAGTCTGGTAGCGCGCGGCTTCAAGGTGCTCGTCGCGCTAGACGGCCCGGAGGCCATCCAACGCGCGCAATTCTCGCAGCCCGACCTGATTCTTCTCGACGTGAGAATGCCGGGCATAAACGGCTTCGAAACCTGCCGGCGTCTCAAGTCGGACGAGCGCACGCGCAATATCGCCGTGATCTTCATGACGTCGCTAACGGGCAGCGAGGACATGGTGGAAGGTTTCTCGGCAGGCGGCGTCGATTACCTGACGAAACCCGTCCACGTCGACGAAATGATGGCGCGCATCAGCACGCATCTTGCGCTCAGAGGCATGCATCAGAAACTCATTGCGCAGAACCGGCAATTGCAGGACGAAGTGCTCGTGCGTCAGCGAGCCGAGGCCGCGTTGTCGCGCGTGCGCGACGGCCTCGAAGCAAGCGTCGCGCAGCGCACGGACGAACTGGGGCGCGCAAATGCGACGCTGCAGTCGCAGATCGAGGAACGCAGGCGTGCAGAAGCGCGGCTCGTCGCGAGCGAGTTCCGTTTTCGAACGATCGTCGAAACGAGTCCGGTGCCGCTTTGCATTACGTCGATGCCCGAAGGGCACGTTCTGTACACGAACAAGCCATTGCGCGAACTCTTCGGCATCGATTACGTGACCACGCATATCGGCAACATCGCCGAGTTGTATGCGGATATCGCAGACCGCGACCGGCTTGTCGAAGACCTGCGTCATGAAGGAAGCTTTCGCAACACCGAAGTTCGGTTAAAGCGTGCGGACGGCTCGACGTTCTGGGCCATCGCGACTGCGCGTGTCGCGACCTACGACGATGCGCCCGCGATTTTCGTCGGCCTCAACGATATTACGGAACGCAAGCGGATCGAGCAGGAACTGGTGGAATCGCGCGAGCAGTTGCGCGAACTGTCCGCGTATATGGAAGCCATTCGCGAAGAGGAAAGAAAGCGTATCGCGATGGAAATTCACGATGAATTGGGCCAGTTGCTAACGGCGCTCAAGATGGACGTGTCGCTGCTTAAAATGCGACTCTCCGGCGATCTAGAAGTGGCGAAAAGAACCGACGACATGCGCGAGCTCGTTGAAAGAACCATCTGGATGGTGCGCAACGTCGCGAGCCATTTGAGGCCTGCAGCGCTCAATTACGGAATCGTATCGGCGCTCGAATGGCTCGTCGACGATTTCGGGCGGCGCAGCGGACTTGCCTGCCAGTTTCGTCTGAATGGCAGAGAGCCCGTGCTCTCCGATGCACACGCAACCGCAATGTTTCGCATCGTGCAGGCTTCGCTGACGAACGTCGCACGGCATGCATGCGCGACGCGAGCGGACGTCACATTGACGAATACGTCGACGGCACTCGACCTGCATGTCAGTGACGACGGCTGCGGTTTCGATCAGGATGCCGTGCGTCGCGACTATTCGTACGGATTGCTCGGCATGAGCGAGCGGGCGCGTCTGATAGGCGGCTCGCTGCTGATCGACAGTGCGCCGGGAACGGGCACTGCGGTCTCGATACATATACCGCTTCAGGACGGGGTTCAGACATGATCAGGCTTCTGATTGCCGACGACCATCCGCTCGTGCGCGGAGGTCTCAAGCAAATAATCGAAACGACGCCCGACATTATGGTGGCGGGCGAAGCGGCGCAAGGTTCTGAAGTAATCGAGAAACTGCGCACCTGTCAGGTGGATTTGCTGCTGCTCGACATGACGATGCCGGGCATCAGCGGTGTCGATCTGATCCGGCGCGTGCGTGCGGAACGTCCGTCACTGCCGGTACTCGTGCTGAGTATCCATAACGAGGCACAGGTGGTCTCTCGCGCGCTGCGTGCGGGCGCAACGGGTTATGTCACGAAAGACAGCAATCCCGACGTGCTGCTCGCTGCAATTCATAAGCTCGCCGAAGGCGGACGCTTCATTGACCCGAAACTGGTGGAGGGAATCGTTTTCGAAACGTACTCGGGCGACGCGCCGCCGCATGAAATTCTTTCCGACCGCGAGTTTCAGGTTCTGCAAATGCTTGCGCTCGGCAAGAGCCTGAATGAAATTGCCGATGCTTTCGCGCTCAGCGCGAAAACGATCAGCACGCACAAGATGCGACTCATGCAGAAGCTCGGCCTTGCCAATAACGCGGACCTGATTCGCTACGCAATAAGGCACGGACTGGTCGCCGAATAGATAGTGGACACGCGTCAGGAAAACCTGAGTACTGAAGCAGGCATTCCTGATCTGACATTCCGCCGCCGCCGATGGAGGCGTTGCCACCGTCGTTCTACGATGCACCATGCGAATGAGCGGAGGAGTTATGGCGGCGTCAGAGCGATCGTTGCGCGAACTGGTCGAGAAGTGGCTGGACACGAGCGGTGCGGCATCGGCTCGAATCCAGTTGCAGCCCTCCGCCGGCCAAGGGAACAGACGCTGCATATGTGTCGAGGCACAACGTGAGACGGGCACGTTGACGCTCTTTTTCTTCCATCACGGCAACGGTTTGTGGCACGTATTCCCGCCTGACGAGCGGCCCGCCATGAGGGTAGCCACCACCGCCGGCCAGGCGGTAATTCGCGCGAAGAAGGGAGGATCATGACCCACGATGAATGGGGTTGGGGATCGCCGAAAGTATTGGCGCTGCGTATGTGGATGAGTGTGTGGTACGACCATGCGGTCGTGTCCGGCTTCATTCGCACGCCCTTCACGCTGAACGACGCGGACGCCGAGCGGCTCGAAGGCTATTTCAATCTCGGCCTGACACCGGAGGAAGGTGCTCGCGTGTTCTTTTCCAAATCGCATTAAATCCTGCTTTAAACATTCTCTCCGGCAGCAGTTTCGTTTAGCATCAGTGCCACTTTCATATGAAGAACCTGAGACATGGCACTCATCGCACGGAACGTACTCGGCATTGCCGTACTGCTCTTCATCGCTTTCATCTTTTCGACGAATCGGCGTGCCATTCGCTTACGGACTGTAAGTAGCGCATTGCTCGCGCAAGTTTGCATCGGCGCATTTATTCTCTTCGTGCCGCTTGGCAAGACGATTCTCGCGGCGGCTGCCGCAGGCGTAAATAACGTGCTTGGCTACGGCAATGCCGGCATCGAGTTCCTGTTCGGCGGACTCGTGCAGTCCAGAATGTTCGAGGTGTTCGGCAACGGTGGTTTCGTCTTTGCCGTACGGGTGTTGCCGGCCATTATCTTCGTGACCGCGCTGATTTCCGTGTTGTACTACCTGGGCGTGATGCGGTGGATCGTGATCGTGCTCGGCACGGTGTTTCAGAAGCTGCTCGGCGTGTCGAAGCTGGAGTCGTTTTCCGCTGTCACCACGATCTTTCTCGGCCAGAGCGAAATGCCCGCGGTCGTCAAACCGTTCACGCGCGACATGACAGGCGCCGAACTGTTCGCGGTGATGTCCAGCGGCATGGCCGCGGTTGCCGGCTCGGTGCTGGCGGGTTACGCGGGCCTTGGCGTACGGATCGAATATCTGCTGGCGGCGTCCTTCATGGCGGTGCCAGGCGGGCTGTTGTTCGCGAAGATCATTCATCCGTCAACCGAGCCGAGCCGCGTTCATCTCGACAACCTGAATTTCGACGAAAAGCGTCCCGCGAACGTGATCGAGGCAGCTAGCTCGGGCGCGACCGTGGGCCTCAGAATCGCGGTCATGGTGGGCGCGATGCTGATTGCGTTCGTCGGTCTGATCGCGTTGCTCAACGGCCTCGTTGGCGGCATAGGCGCCTGGTTCGGCCACCCGCAACTGTCGATGCAATCGGTCCTCGGCGTGGTGTTCGCGCCGCTCGCATGGCTGATCGGCGTCCCGTGGAACGAGGCGGTGATTGCCGGCAATTTCCTCGGGCAGAAGATCATTCTCAACGAGTTCGTTGCATACGCATCGTTATCGCCGTATCTGAAAGATGCGGCGAGCGTGACTGCTGCGGGCTTGCATGCGCTCGATCCGCGTACCATTGCTATTCTGTCGTTCGCGTTATGCGGCTTCGCGAACTTTGCGTCGATTGCGGTGCTCACGGGCGGCTTTAGCGCCGTCGCGCCGGAACGCCGCGCCGAAGTCGCGCGATACGGGTTGCGTGTCGTGCTCGCGGCAACGCTCTCCAATCTGATGAGCGCGACTATCGCGGGCATGTTCATTACGCTCAATTGAATCGAGGATGTCTTGCATGAGCATGGAACAGCTGTTGGAACGCGCGGGTGTGGCGCGAGAAAAGGCCTATGCGCCTTATTCGAAATTCAAGGTCGGCGCGGCGTTGCTGACGAGAGACGGCCGTGTGTTCGACGGCTGCAACGTCGAGAATGCGTCGTACGGTTTGTGCAACTGCGCTGAACGTACAGCGTTTTTCAGCGCGATCGCGGCAGGTTATCAGCGCGACCAGTTTGCCGCGCTCGCTGTGATCGGCGATACGGAGGGGCCGATCGCACCATGCGGCGCGTGCCGCCAGGTGATCATCGAACTGGGCGGTCCCGAGTTGCCGATTCGTCTCGGCAATCTCCACGGCGCAACGCGCGACACGACCGCGCGTGAACAACTGCCGGACGCGTTCTATCTATGAGCACGCCATGAGCACGCACAAGCTGATCTACGACACCGACCCCGGCGTGGACGATGCCATGGCGCTCGTGTTCCAGGCGCTGCATCCGGATATCGAACTGCTCGGACTAACAAGCGTATTCGGCAACGCCACGATCGAGACCACTACGCACAACGCGCGCTTTCTTGCAGGCCGGTTCGCGCCGGGCGTGCCGGTCGCGCGCGGCGCTGCGGCGCCGCTCAAGCGAGCCGCGCCGCAACCGCTCGCGTGGATTCACGGTGACAACGGACTCGGGAACATCGCGCTGGGCGCCACCGAACATGCGCCGCTCGATGCACGGCCCGCGCACCGATTCATTATCGACACGGTGCGTGCGCATCCTGGCGAAGTCACGCTGCTTGCAGTCGGCCCGCTGACCAATCTTGCGCTGGCGCTTGCGGAAGATCCGCAGATCGCGCCGCTCGTCAAGCAGGTCGTGATCATGGGCGGCGCATTCGGCACGGACGGCGTGCTCGGCAACGTCACGCCCGCAGCCGAGGCCAACATTCTCGGCGACCCCGATGCCGCCGACATCGTGTTCGGCGCGGCGTGGCCCGTCGCGATTGTCGGGCTCGACGTCACGCAGCGCACCGTCATGAGCCAGGAGTATCTGGCGTCGATCCGCGATCGTGGCGGCGCGGCAGGCCAGTTCGTGTGGGACGTGTCGCGGCACTACGAGGCGTTTCATCAGCAAAGCGCGCAGCTCCGGGGCATCTACGTGCACGATTCGTCGGCCGTTGCGTATGTGCTCGCGCCGCATCTGTACACCACGCGCAGCGGTCCTGTGCGAGTGCTGACGGACGGCATCGCGGTCGGCCAGACTATTCAGAAGCCGTCCACTATGCCCGTGCCCGCGCCGGACTGGGACGAGCGGCCGGATTGCCAGGTTTGCGTCGGCGTTGACGCGGCCGGCATGCTCGCGCTGTACGAGAGCACAGTGTGCGCAAGAGGTTGAACGGTCGGTCCCGTTGACCGGACGAAGAATGCCGGCTCACGTCAGGCCCAGCATGGGCGCTTGTCCGATGCGTTGCGTCGATCTTTGCTACATTGCTTCGAGCGACGACATTCACTCGAGAGGTCAGAGATGCGAATTCTAGTGGTGGGAGCGGGGGCGGTAGGCGGCTACTTCGGCGGACGACTCGCAGCGGCAGGACAGGACGTCACGTTCCTCGTGCGCGCGGGCCGGGCGGACAGGCTTCAGCGCGACGGACTGGTGATCAGGAGCCCGCGCGGCGATCTCACTCAGCACGACGTCAAAACGATTCTGGCCGGTGTGAACGCCGAGCCGTTCGATCTCGTGCTCCTAAGCTGCAAGGCATACAGCCTCGACGACGCAATCGATTCATTTGCTCCGCTCGTGGGCGAATCAACGCTAATTTTGCCGATGCTCAACGGCATGCGCCATATCGACGTGCTCACGGAGAAATTCGGCGAAGCGCGAGTGCTCGGCGGCCAATGCGTGATTGCGGCCACGCTCAACGCGGACCAGCAGATCGTGCACCTGAACGAGATGCATGCGGTTACGTTCGGGGAACTGGCGGGCGGCGTATCGGAACGTGTACAAGCCATTGCCGATGCAATGGCCGGCGCGAACTTCGACGTCACCGTTAGCGAGAACATCCTGTTGCGCATGTGGGAAAAGTGGGTGTTCCTCGCCACGCTGGCGGCGAGCACGTGTCTGATGCGCGGTTCGATTGGCGACATACTGTCCGCGCCCGACGGCAAGCGCGTCATTGAAGGCCTGCTCGGCGAGTGTCGCGCGGTTGCGGAACAGAACAGCTTCACCATGGCGCCAGACTTCGATGCGCGCGCAACGCAAACGCTCTTCACACCGTCGCCGCTCACGGCGTCCATGTTGCGCGACGTGGAAAATCACTCGCACACTGAGGCGGATCACATACTCGGCGATCTGATCTCGCGCGGCGGCGAAGCGCAAAACGGCGACCACGCTTTGACGTTGTTGCGCATCGCGTATAGCCATCTGAAGACGTATGAAGCGAGGCAGACGCGCACGTCGTAAGTCTTGGGTCGCAAGTCGCGAGTCGTGTGACCGGAGGTTGCCGTAACCGCTCAATGACCGGAGGCGAACATGCCGGCTCCAATCGGATCAGTGCCCGCGCTCAGCGCGGCGTCGGCTACGATTTTCTCGATCGGTATCGCGTTCCTCGGCTACTGGGGAATGTATGAGCCGACCGGGTGGCGTGTTGCCGACATTATTGTGTTCGTACTCGCGCTGATCGGCTTTGGATGCCTCGGGCTTGTACCGTGGATGGCCACGAGCCCCGTGGAGCCGGAGACAAGCGACGTCAGGATACGCATTGCGCGTCATCTGTTTCTTGCTGGCGTCGTGGCAATCTGGCTCGCGGTGGCGATCTCGGTGATCTTCTGAGCCGCCACCCACATGACGTAAAAACGCGCGCCCCGCAGCACGGTGGCGCGCGTTTCATTCAGGCGAAGCGGGAAGCCTAGCGTTCGATCTGCCGGTTCCAGCGCGTGTCCCATTGCGCACGGTGCGCATTGATAGTGTCCCAGTCCACCACCGTGACTTTGCGTACGAGGTCTTCCACGTTGCCGAGGCTTTGCTGCATCGGCGGCGTCATTTTCGCGAGACGGTTGGTCGGAATCTGGCGGCCGGCTTCAGCGGCTTTTGTCTGCGCCGGCGCGGACAGCAGGAACTGCGCGAGCTTTTGTGCAAGTTGCGGATCGGGGTTGTTATTGACCACGCACAGATCGACGAGCAGCAGCACGGGACCTTCCTTCGGATTCACATAGCCGACCGGAATTCCTTTATCGGCCAGATCGCCAACTGCGGTGGGCGTCAGCGGAAAGAGGCCGGCCTCGCCGGTTTGCACCATTTCCGAAATCTTCGCCGAGTTCGGCACGTACTCCACGACGTTGGGGCCAACCGTGCTGGCCCATTTCGTGAAGCCAGGTTCGACGTTCTGCTCGGTGCCGCCCATCAAACGGTTGATCGCGAGGAAACCGTGCAGGCCAAACGTGCTGCTCGAGGCGGATTGGAACACCACCTTGCCCTTGTATTTCGGATCGGCGAAATCCATCCATGACGTAGGCGGCGCCCAGCCTTTTTCAGCGAACAGCTTCTTGTTGTACGCAATACCGGTCATGCCGAGTTGCACGCCCGCGCCCATGTCGTCCTTCATACGCGCGAACGGATAGAGTTCTTTGAGCACCGGCGAGTCGTCGAGCTTTTTGCATACGCCCATGCTGACGGCGCGCGCCATCACGCCGTCGTCGAGAAACACTACGTGAATCTGCGGACTCGCCTTGTTTGCGAGCAGCTTAGCGAGAATATCCGACGACGTGCCCGGCACCACAACTACTTTCACATTGTTCGCTTTCTCGAAGTCGGGCAGCACCTGACTCGTGTACGCCTTTTCCATCGGACCGCCATTCATGCCGATGTAGATCGTCTTCGTTTGCGACCATGCGGGTGCTGCCGCGCCGAATGCGCACAATGCGGCCAATGCCGCGATCGTCCTGAACAATTTCATTGAAGGCTCCTGAGTTTCACAAACGTGATCTAAGCGACGGATGAAGTAGCAAGCTGTGCAAAGCGGCCAATCGAAAAAGCGTCGAGAGGCGTGGCCGTGGTGCCGTCGATAACGAGATCGGCGAGCACCTCGCCAACTCCGGGCGCGAGCAGAAAGCCCCCGCCCGAAAAGCCGAATGCATGCAACAGACGCGGCACTGCGCGGCTCGGCCCGATGATCGGATTGCTGTCGGGCGTCTCGCCTTCCACACCGCTCCATGTGCGAATCAGTAGCGCCTCGCGCAACGCGGGCAGCAGCGCGCACGCGTCGCGCATGACGGCCCGCGTGGTTTCCGTCGACGGTTGACCGTATTCGCCGTCGCCATGCCCGCGTCCGCCGCCGATCACGCAATTGCCGCGCGCCACTTGCCGCGCATAGATGCCGCCGCCATACACGCCCAGATTGTGCGTGATGAAAAGCGGCAGCGGCTCGGTGACCCACATGTTCGGATAGATCGGCTTCATCGGCGCGCTTTCGCCGAAGTAGCCCGCCACCGTATTCGCCCACGCGCCGGCGGAATTGATGAGCCAGTCCGCGCTGATCTGCGTGTCGCCCGCGCGCATATGGAAGCGCTTGCCGTCGTGATGAATGCCGCTCAATGCGGTCTGCTCGCGCACGTCCGCGCCCGCGGCACGCGCAGCGCGCGCAAATGCAGGCGACACGAGGCGCGGATTCGCGTGTCCGTCGCTCGCGCATAACGATCCTCCGACAGCCGCCGCGCCGAGCCACGGATAGCGCTCGCGAAACTGCGCGCCGCTCAGCAACTGCGCATGGAGTCCGTAGTAGCGCGCCATGTCCGCCCATTGCTGAAGCGCGGCAAGGTCGCTCTCGCTGCGAGCGAGGCGCAAATGTCCCGATACCGTAAATTCGCCGTCGATGCCGATCAGGTCCGGCAAGCGGTCCCAGATACGACGCGCGCGCATGGCGAGCGGCATCTGCTCAACCGGGCGGCCCTGGCAGCGTACGCCGCCGTAATTCACACCGCTCGCCTGCGCGCCGCAAAAGCGCCGCTCGAAGAGGCCCACGCGCAAGCCGCGCCTGGCAAGCGCGAGTGCCGCCGACGAACCGACGAGACCACCGCCCGCGATCGCCACGTCGTAGTGCGGTGCGTCACTCATCGCGGGCCTCCTCTGGGATAGCAGCGACGTCGTCGGCATACATCGCGGGCGACAGCGGGATGGGTTTGACCGGCGGCTGGCTACGCAGGCGGCCAACTGCTTCGAGTGGGCGGCCGGTTTCTTCGGCGAGCATTAGAAGCGCGGCTTCGCCGCACATGCGTCCCTGGCAACGACCCATGCCGACGCGCGTCAGCGCCTTCAGGCGGTTGATCTCGTTCGCTTCGCCGCCGCGGATGCAACGCCGTAACGTGCCCGCATCGACTTCCTCGCAACGACAGACGGTCATGTCGTCGGGCCATTGCGCGGCGCATTTCGGGGGCGGTTCGAATGCCGTCTCAATGCCCGCGCGGAAAACGGCGATATGTTGCAGCTTGCGTTCAATCGATGCGGCATCGAGCATGCCGGGTCCGCGTGGATGTTGGATGCCGAGGTCGTCGAGCAAGGCCAGCGCGGCGCGGCGTCCCGCGAGTTCGGCAGCGTCGGCGCCCGCAATGCCTGCGCCGTCACCCGCCAGATACAGGCCGCTCACGGAGCTGCGCCCGGCAGCGTCGAGTTCGGGCAGCCAGCAACGGTTGAGCGCGTCGAACCGGAAACGGCAACCGGCGAGATCCGCGAGCTGCGTTTCGGGCTTCAAGCCGAAACTGATGCCGACCGCGTCACATGCAATTGATTCGGTAACCGAACTATTTTCGGAGGGGCGCCATTCGATGGCCTCGACATTGCACGTGCCGCGAATGCCAACAAGCTTCACGCCCCGTTCGATACGTATGCGATGCGCGTTGAGCCAGCCGACGTAATACAAACCCTTGGCGAATGTCGCCGGAAGCCGGGCGAGTCTGGAAACGGCCGAAATCTGTTGGCTGAGCGGGCTCGTATCGAGCACGGCCATGACTTGCGCGCCCGCTTTGACGTACTGATATGCGACGAGATACAGCAATGGCCCTGTGCCCGTGAGCACTACGCGCCGGCCGATTGCGCAGCCTTGCGACTTCAAAGCGACCTGGGCCGCGCCGAGTGTATAGACGCCGGGCAAGGTCCAGCCGGGCACAGGCAAGACCCGGTCCGTCGCGCCGCTCGCAATGATCAGATGCGAGAACGGCACACTGATTTCGCGCCCCGCCTGAAGTGTGTCGAGTCGACCGCTTTCGCAAGCCCACGCGAGTGTGTCGGGCCGATAGTCGACGTAAGGCAGGAGCGCTTGCATTGTCGTATGCAACGCGTCGGCTTTGCGCGCCTCGAAGCCGTAGAGCGTTTTCTTCGAGCGCTGGAAGCCGCCATGTTCCGGTGGCTGCCGGTAGATCTGCCCACCCCAGCGCGCATTTTCATCTACCACGATGGGACGCATGCCTGCCGCAACCAGCGTTTCGGCAGCGCGCACGCCGGCCGGTCCGGCGCCGACAATCACAATGCGGCGATCGTCGCTCATTGCGCGTCTCCACTGTGGCTTTTCGCTGCGGCGCTAGCCGGTTCGATACGCGTCCGCACCCGCAGTCCCGGGGTGACGAGCGTCGAGCACGCGCGCAGACGTTTGCCGTCTTCGGTGCGCATCCAGCAGTCCTGGCACGCGCCGATCAGGCAGAAACCGGCGCGCGGCGCACCGCTGAATTCGCTGTCGCGCACGCGGCGCTGTTGCATCAGCACGGCGGTCAGCAATGTATCGCCCTGCAGAGCGGACACTTCCCGGCCGTCGAGATAAAAGTGCAGAGGTTCGCGCCGCGTTTCGGCGATGCGGACGAACTGAGCCTCACCTGTGGGCACTGCGGCGTCGGACGGCGAAGAATTGGACTGCATGAGGGCATGAACAGAAGAAGACATCAGTGCTGGCCGATCAGAATGCGGTTGAGTCCATACACGCGATCGAGCAGCAGCATTGCGCCCGCCGTAATGAAGATCACGAGCGCGGAGACTGAGGCCATCATCGGATCGATGGATTCTGTCGCGTACATATACATGCGAACGGGCAGCGTGACGGTTTGCGGCGACGTTACGAAGATCGACATCGTCAGTTCGTCGAAGCTGTTGATAAAGGCCAGCAGCCAGCCACCGGTTATGCCGGGCAGAATCATCGGCAACGTGATGCGGCGAAACGCGGTCCACGAATCGGCTCCGAGCGAATGCGCCGCGTGTTCCACGCTGCGGTCAAGGCCGCTTACCGAGGCCAGCACGAGCCGCATGACGAACGGCGTAATGATGATCATGTGCGCGAGGATCAACCACGCGAACGAGCCAGTCGCGCCGATCAGCGCGAAAAACCGCAGTAGTGCGATGCCGAGTACAAGACCGGGAATCACCAGCGGCGAGAGCAGCAAGCCGTTCAGAAAAGCACGGCCCGGAAAGCGCGTGCGGCCAATGGCGAGCGCGGCGGGCAGTGCGACGATCAGCGAGAGCGTCGCCGATGCAAACGCGAGCTTCAGGCTGTTGAAAAACGCCGAAATGAAGTCGGGGTAGTTGAGAATCGCGCGAAACCAGCGCAGCGAGACACCGTGCGTGGGCAGCGTGAGCGTTTCGTCGGGCGTGAAGGCGACCAGCACGACGATCACAAGCGGCGCGAGCACGAACGCAATGACGAGCGTGTGGAAAATCAACGCAATGGGACCGTTCTTTCTCATGATGTTTCCGCGCGATGAACCGCTGTGTCAGCCCAGGCTTCTGGTGTATCTGCGTTCCAGAACCCGGTAGTAAGTGAGCATCACGATCAGATTCGCAACCAGCAACAGCAGCGCGATGGTGGCGCCGAGCGGCCAGTTCAGCGAGCCGAGGAACTCGTCGTAGACGGCGGTCGCGGCGACCTTTAGCCGGCGTCCGCCGAGCAGTCCGGGAATCGCGAATGCGCTTGCCGACAAACCGAACACCATCAGGCTGCCCGACAGAATGCCAGGCGTGAGTTGCGGCAACACGATGCGGCGCAGCGTTGTTGCGGGCGACGCCATCAACGACAGCGCTGCGTTCTCCGTTTGCGGATCGAGTTTCTGCAACGCGGTCCACACGGGAATCACCATGAAGGGCAGCATGACGTGCACCAGTGCAATGACGATCGCGAAGGTGGTGTACTCGAGCTTGTAAGGGCCGAGGCCGAAGAGGCCGAACGCCTGATTCACGAGACCGTTGCTGTTGAGCAGCATGCTCCAGCCGAACGCACGCACGACGACCGAGACGAGCAGCGGCGCGAGAATCACCAGCAGAAACATCGAACGATACGGATCGCGCATGCGCGACAGCACATATGCCTCGGGCGTGCCGATCACGACGCACAGCAGCGTGACGAGAAACGCAATGCCGAACGTGCGCAGAAAGATCGTGTGGAAATACGATGAGCCCAGCACTTCCGCGTAATTGCCGAACTGGAACGCGGCGAGCGGGCCGCTTGCCGGATCGAAACGATAGAAGCTCAACACGAGCGTCATCAGAAGCGGCACGAGCACGAGCGCGACGAACAGCAGGAACGCGGGCAGGCACATGAGCCACAGCGGCAAGAATGCGCGCCACGGCGCACGCTTCGCGCCTGCGGATGCGGTCTTGCCGTTCTCCGTTGCAGGCAGCGTGCTATCCATGATGCGCATCCCGCTGGATAAAGCGGATCGCTTCGCTGTTCCAGTCGACGCCGACTGCCGCGCCTTCGGGCAACGGCTCATTGCCTTCGTTCTGGCAGCACACCAGTACTTCGCCGAGCCGGCTGTCGAGACGATACAACCACTGACTACCGAGGAAAAAGCGGCTCGTGACCGTGGCCGGCACACGTCCCGCGTCCGGCGGACAGAGCCGGAGTTTTTCCGGGCGAATGCACAGCGTCACCGCGTCGCCTACGCCGACCACGCGCTCGCGCATCGGCAATTGCGCGGTACGGCCGGTCTCGCACAGATCATGTCCGAGGTCGATGCGGATCGCGTCGCCCTCGCGCGCGACCACCGTGCCCGGCAGCATGTTGGCCTTGCCGATGAACTGCGAGACGAAGCGATTCTCCGGGCGCTCGTACGCCTCGTATGGCGTGTCGATCTGCGTGATGCGGCCGGCTTCCATCACCACCACGCGGTCGCTGATCGACAGCGCCTCTGACTGGTCGTGTGTGACCATGATTGTCGTCGTGCCGATCTTGCGCTGAATGCCGCGCAGTTCGAACTGCATGTCTTCACGCAGCTTGGCGTCGAGATTCGACATCGGTTCATCGAGCAGCAGCACGGGCGGTGCAATCACGATTGCGCGCGCAATCGCCACGCGCTGCCGCTGCCCGCCCGACAACTCGCGCGGGAAGCGGTGCGCGAGCTGATCGAGCCGCACGAGCGACAACGCTTCGCGCACCCGTTCGTTGCGCTCCGCCTTGTCGACATTGCGCATTTCGAGTCCGAAGCCGACGTTCTCCGCCACGCTCATGTGCGGGAAGAGCGCGTAGCTCTGGAACACCACGCCGAGGCCGCGTTTGTTCGGCTTCATATGCGTGATGTCGCGACCGTCGAGCGTGATGCGCCCACGCGTTGTTTCGAGGAAGCCGGCGATCATCTGCAGCGTCGTCGTCTTGCCGCAGCCCGAAGGGCCGAGCAGCGAAACGAACTCGCCTTTTTCCACCGACAGATTGACGTCCGCGACGGCCTGAAGGTCGCCGAACGATTTCGTGACGTCTGTAAGTGTGAGGAACGACATGATGTGGCCTTTAGATGCCTCGATGACGCCGACTCTAGCCAGCCAAATTATGCGGCGTCAATTTGAAATTCCGTTTGCCGATATTTAAATCAGAAACATTCCGCTCAATGGAATGCGCAGGCGGAATGCGGTGGCGAGTGTTTCACTGCGCAGCAGTGGTAAAAACCCTATGGAACCGCGGCGGTGTAGCGAGGCGGGGCGGAAGCCCACGATTCCACGAAGCACGCAAACGCTTTATAGTATTCCGGTGATTGAAATACAAACGAGCCCAAAGAGATGAATGCTGCCGCCAAGCGAGACACCAGAAGCGGGACCGCCGAAACCGCCGAACAGGGCGCGGTGCCCGGCACGGGCATGCTGGAACGCGCTTTTGCCGTGATTCGCGCATTGTCGGAAGCGCAGCCCGACGGCGGTCGCGTCACGCGTCTCGCGAAAGCAGTGGGTTTGACGCAGGCCACCGTGCATCGCATCCTGCACGCGTTGATCGCCGAAGGCATCGTCGAACAGGACGAAAACTCGAAGCTTTATCGCCTCAGCGTGAATTTTTTCGCGCTTGCGGCGCAAGCAGGAAACCCGAGTGGCATGCGCACGTTATGCCGCCCCGCGTTGTTGAGGCTTTGCGCGAGTCTTGGCGACACGATCTTCCTGCTTGTCAAAAGCAGTTTCGACGCGGTGTGTCTCGACATCTGCGAAGGCCCGTTTCCAATCCGCTCGTTCACGGGCGATATTGGCGGGCGCGTGGCGTTGGGCGTGGGGCAGGGCAGTCTCGCGATTCTCGCGTTCCTGCCCGAGGCGGAGCGCGAGGAAATCATCCGCTTCAATGTGCCGCGAATTCGCGGCTACGGAGTGCTGGACGAAGTGTACTTGCGCACCGAGATCGAACGCGTGCGGCAGTTGGGATATGCGGGCCGCAATAGCGGCGTGCTCGACGGCATGGCAGGCGTGGCTGTGCCGATTCTCGACCGCACCGGCGTGGCGGTCGCGGCATTGAGCGTGGGTACGCTCGCGGCGCGTTTGAGCGACGACCGCTTGCCGATGGTCGTCGAACTGCTGCGCCGTCAGGCCGAAGCGATCGGCCCGCAAACCAATCCGTTCGATGTCGCGCTGCGCCGGCCGATGCATGGCTTGTCGCGCGCCATGACCAGTGTGCGCATCGCGGGCTCGGAGCAGGAATAAGCGGCACAGGCGTGCGATTGAAAGGCGTCGCGCGCAAACTGCGCAACGCGACGCCCTTGCATCAAACGAGAACGGTGCGCCTAAAACACCTTCACGGGCACGTTCACGACGAGACGGTATTCCATGTTGTTGCCGTCCGAGTAGTGATAGCTGGCGTTATGCCACATCGCGATGAAGGTGACCTTGGTGTCCTTGAAGCGGCCGCTTTGCAGCGTATAGCTCGGAATAAAACCGAACTCGTGATGATGGCCGTGCACCGGCTCTCCGTTCTTCCAGTAGAGATCGTGCAGCGCGGCTGACGGCGACGCGTTTTCCGCAGCACCCGCCGACCCATCTGCGCCCCAGCCATACGCGCCCCAGAACATCGCCTTCAGCCCCGGCACGCCCGCGTATTTTCCGTCGAATGTATAGCGCAGTTGCAGCGACTGTTCATGCGGCGCGTTGTAGTCGACGTCCATCGAGTTCGTCAGGTAGATGCCGTTGGTTTCGTTCACGTAGTCGAAGAACTGGTCGCCGAGTACTTGCTGATAACCGAGCAGCAGCGCGTGCGGGCCGTGTTGCGCGGACACGGACACGCTGTATGCGTTGCTGTTGATGTGCCCCTGACGCGACGCGCCTGTGTCGTGCGTCGAGTAGATGTTGGCGAGCCCGCTCCATTTGATCGTGGTCGGATCGCCGAACGACTGCGCGACCGAGCCGTAGTACTGGCGCCAGACGTCGTCGGCCTGATCGACGTACAGAGCCATCTCGCCGTTCTTCGCATAGTGCCAGGTGCCGCCGAGATAGGTCACGCGGTCGATTCGCGTGCCGCCATACGAGGTGGTCAGATTGCTCAGATTCGTGTGACCGCGTGCATCGACCTTGGTGAAGCTGCCGGCTTCGAGCGTAGTGTGAGCAAGATCGTTGCTGACGAGCGAAACGCCAAGAAAGGTCGGCGGCAGCGCGCGGTTGTCGTGCGGTTCGAGAAACGGGTTCGTCACGTCTTGCAGACCGTATTTCACGACCGTTTCCGAAATGCGTCCTTTGATGTCGTACATGCCCGGGTACGCCCACGCGAGTTGTTGCGACCCGCCGCCGCTTTTCCCGACGTGCACCATGTTGCCCGCGCCGTTGCCGCCGTCGAGCTTCAGCGCCGCGAACAGCGACGCGTCGACGCCAAAGCCGATCAGACCTTGCGTAAAGCCGGATTCATAGTTGACCTGCATGCCTTGCACCCACGCATGACGGTAAGTCGTGGGTGGCGCCTGGAAGTAGTCGGAGTAATTGCGGAATTGCAGGTTCAGGTGGCTATCCGCGATGAAGCCCTGGCTTGCGGCCTGGCTCGATGGCGGCGTGGGCGGCGTGACGATTTGCGAGGCCTCGGCGTTGACGATCGCGTTCGTCGTGTCAGGCTGATCGTTCCGGATCTGACCGCCCTGGTCCGCGCGGCGCTTGTTCGCAGGCTGAGCCTGAGACACCTGCGCGGGCGACGACAACGTTTGCGCGGCAGGCGGAACGATAGCCGGGCTGGTCGAGGGCTGCGCTATGGCGTCGTCGGCATACGCATTCGCGGCAACGGCCATGGCGGGGAGGGTAATTGCACAGCAAAGCGCGGCAGTGAGTCCGGACTTTTTTGACCGGTTTTTTGTTGGGTTATGTTTCATTGGGAATGTCTCGACAGTTGTTATTGAAACTCTGGCTGGCGCTTAGCCAGTCCTTGCTAATCGCTCGTCATGCTGATGACATGACGAGCGAATCCCACGGCGTGGCATCAACGCCGCGCCGGTGAATGTGGGGCCGCTGGTTAAAACGTCCGGAACCTAATCGTTGCTAACGCGGATGCACGCCACTCGTGTCGAGTTCGCGCCGTGCGTCACGGGTTGCGGAATCTGAGCCGCACAAGCGTCGATCGCATCCGGACACCGTGTGCGAAACGCGCAGCCCGACGGTGGGCTCAGCGGCGAAGCGATTTCGCCGCGCAACAGCAGATGGCGGCGCGCTCGCTCGATCGCCGGATCGGGCACCGGCACAGCGGACAGCAAAGCGCGCGTGTATGGATGACGCGGCGTGCCGTACACATCGCGCTTGTCGCCGAACTCCATCACGCGCCCCAGGTACATCACGAGCACGCGGTGACTGATTGCCTTGACCACCGCGAGATCGTGCGCGACGAACAGCAGCGACAGCGACAACTCCCGTTGCAGATCTCGCAACAGATTGACGATCTGCGCCTGGATCGACACGTCGAGTGCGGACACCGGTTCGTCGCAGATCACCAGTTGCGGCTCGCCGATCAACGCGCGCGCAATGCCCACGCGTTGACACTGGCCACCCGAGAACTCATGCGGATAGCGGCGCAGATGCTGCGCGTTCAGGCCGACCCGCTCCAGCATGGTCAGTACGCGGCGCTGCACGTCGGCGCGCGCGATGTCCTTGCCGTGCGTGAGCAACGGTTCGGCGACGATCTGTTCGATCGTCATGCGTGGATCCAGCGATGCGAGCGGGTCCTGGAAAATCATTTGCACGTCGCGGCGCGCGTTGGGCAATACGGTTTCATTGCCGAGCCAACGCACACTGCCGCTTGCGACTGGCGCGAGCCCGATGATCGCGCGCGCGAGTGTCGACTTGCCGCAACCGGATTCGCCGACAAGGCCGATCGTCTCACCGCGTCGCACGTTGAACGACACGCCGTCCACGGCTCGCAATGTCGTCTTGCCTGACCACGGGTAGCCACCGCGTGGCACACCGAATTGCACCTTGAGTTGTTCGACTGAGAGCAAGGTCGTTGCTTCGCCGCTTGCGATGGAAGTCGCGTTCATACGTGTTGTGCCTCGAGTATTTCTCCGACCGGACGGTGGCAGGCGCGCAGTGCTTGCGGATCGCCGTCCGCTGCAACGAGCGCCGGACGCGACTGGCGGCACTGATCGCTGCAGTACGCACAGCGCGGCGCGAATGCGCAACCTGCGCCGACTTCGCCAGGCAGCGGCGGATTGCCGGGAATGGTTTGCAACGGACGGTCGTCGTCAGAGCTGTCGGTGAGACGCGGCAATGCGTTGAGCAGCCCGCGCGTGTACGGATGCGTGGGCGCGGCAAAAAGCGATGCGGCACTCGCCTGTTCGACGGTCTGGCCGGCGTACATCACCATTACGTCGTCGCAGAGGCCCGCGACGACGCCCATGTCGTGCGTGATCAGAATGATCGCCGTGCCCCGCTCGCGATTCAGTTCGCGCAGCAACTCGATGATCTGCGCCTGCACGGTTACGTCGAGCGCGGTGGTGGGTTCGTCGGCGATCAGGATTTCGGGCTCGGACAGCAGCGCCATTGCGATCATCACGCGTTGCCGCATGCCGCCGGAAAACTCATGCGGATACATGCCGATGCGGCGTGCGGAATCGGGAATGCGCACCGTTTCGAGCGTTTCGATCGCACGGCGGCGCGCGTCGCGGCGCGACATCTTGCGATGCAGTTGCAGCGTTTCGGTCATCTGCCGTTCGATCGTCAGGAACGGATTGAGCGAGGTCATCGGGTCCTGAAAGATCATGCCGATGCGATCGCCGCGGATTTTGTTCAGTGCCGCTTCGTTCATCGCAAGCAGGTTTTCGCCGCGATAGAGCGCTTCGCCGGAAACGTTGCCGTTGCCCGCGAGGAGACCCAGCAAGGCCATGACCGTCTGGCTCTTGCCCGATCCGGACTCGCCGACAATGCCGAGGGTGCGGCCTGGTTCGAGCGAAAACGACACGCGTTGCACCGCGTCGACGGGTGCGCCTTCGCGGCGCGTGAAGCGCACGCTCAGGTCTTTGACTTCGAGTAGCGGCATGTCAGCGGTCCTTCGGATCGAAAGCGTCGCGCAAACCGTCGCCGACAAAATTCACGCAATAGAGCGTCACGCACAGCATCACGGCCGGGCATAGCAGAAGCCAGGGCATGGATTCCAGCTTCTGCGCGCCGTCCTGAATCAGCACGCCCCAGCTTGTCATCGGCTCCTGCACGCCGAGACCGAGGAACGACAGAACCGACTCCGTCAGCACGATGTTGGGCACGGTCACACTGGCGTACACCACCACGACGCCGAACAGGTTCGGCACGATATGACGCACGATGATCGACCGCGAACTCACGCCGATGGCCTTAGCCGCGTCGATGAACTCGCGCGAGCGCAGCGACAGCGTCTGGCCGCGCACCACGCGCGCCATGTCGAGCCACGAAAACGCGCTGATGGTCAGCACGACGAGATAGAACGCGCGGCCGAACATCGTCATCATCAGAATCGCGATCAGCATGTAGGGAATCGCGTACATCATGTCGACGATGCGCATCATCACCGCATCGACGCGGCCGCCGAGATAACCCGCGGTCGCGCCATATGCAACGCCGATCAGTCCCGACACGAGCGTGCCGAGCAAGCCGACTTCGAGCGAGACGCGCCCGCCTTGCAGCGTGCGCGCGAGCAGGTCGCGGCCGAGCTCGTCGGTGCCGAACCAGTGCATGTTTTGCAGCGTGGGCGGCAGACTGATCGCGGACCAGTCGCTGTCGATAGGGCCGTTGGGCAGCAGCCACGGACCGGCCACGCATGCGATCACGATCAGCAACAGCACGGCAAAACCGGTGAACGCCGCGCGGTTGCGCACGAAGCGCGCGGCGGCGGTAGCGAGCGGCCCGCGCGAGCGGGGGGCGCTGGCAATGGCCGCGAGCGGATCGGGCGCCGCGGCAGTCGATTGAATGGAGCGGCCCATGATCAGTACCGGATACGCGGGTCGAGCCACGCATACGCGAGGTCGACCAGCAGATTGAAAAGCACTGCAACGGCGGTCGTCAGCACGACGAGGCCGAGCACGAGCGTGTAATCGCGATTGATCGCGCCGTTCACCACCAGTTGGCCGAGCCCCGGCAGTGCGAATACCGACTCGGTCACGACAGCTGCCGTGATCGACGAAATACAGACCGAGCCGAGCAGCGACACGACAGGCATGAGCGCCGGCTTGAGCGCGTGACGCAACACGATCGTGCGGCCCGGCAAGCCTTTCGCGCGAGCCGTGCGAATGAAGTTGCCCGACAGCACTTCGATCATGCTGCCGCGCATTACCCGCGCTATTGCAGCCACGTTGATGAACGTGAGCAGCACGATCGGCAGCACGCGATAGCGCCATTCACCCTCGCCCCAGCCGCCCGCAGGCAGCCACCCGTGACCTTCCGAAGTCTTCAGCAGGATCGCGAAGATCCAGACGAGCACAGGCCCCAGCACGAACGGCGGCACGACGTTGCCGATATTGCCGAGCACCATCACCGCGTGATCGACGAAACGGTCGCGGCGCACCGCGGCCAGCGTGCCTAGCGTGACGCCGATCACGACTGCAATCGGCACCGACACGCCGCCCACGCCGAGGCTCACCGGCAACGCTTTCCACACCAGGTCGTTGACCGACCAGTCGGCGTAGCGGAACGACGGCCCGAGATCGCCGTGCAGCAGCGAACCGAGGTAGTGGAAGTACTGCAGCCACAAGGGTTCGTCGAGGTGATACCTGGCGTTGAGATTCGCGAGCACGGCCGCCGAGAGTTGCTTCTCGGTGTCGAATGGCCCGCCCGGCGTGAGATGCAGCAGCAGATAGCACGCGGTGATGACGGCGAGAATCGTCGGGATCGCCCAGAGCGTGCGGCGCAGCGTATAGGCCAGCATGTCGATGCTCCGCGCTTAGTGCTTGATCAGATACATGTCTTGTGTGGCGCGCTGGTCGACGTAGTTGGTCGACGTATAGCCGCCCACGTACGGCTTCACGAGCCGCACCGCCGAGTACTGGAAGAGCGGCACCATCGGGTAGTCGTTCATCGCCGTGTCATGCGCCTTCGTGAGAAGCTCGGTGCGCTTCGCGTCGTCGAGTTGCTGGTTGGCTTCGTCGACGATCTTGTCCACTTGCGGATTGCAGTAGCGCTGATCGTTCTGCACGCTATTGCAGCGGATCAGGTCGAAGTACGACATCGCGTCGTTGTAATCGACGAACCAGCCGTCGCGCGAGGCCTGCACCTTGCCGTCATGCCGCTGCTTGAGCAGCACCTTGTATTCGACGTTTTCGAGCTTCGTGTTCACGCCGAGCTTGGTGCGCCATTCAGACGTCGCGAAAAGCGCGACCTTCTTGTGCAGGTCGTTCGTGTTGTACGTCAGCGTGAAAGTAAGCGGCTTCGCGTCGGAATAGCCGGCGCTCTTCAGCAGATTGCGTGCGTAGTCGACGCGCTTTGCCATCGGCCAGCCTGCCCAGTCCGGCTTGAAGACAGCCGCGCCTTGCGTACCCTTGGAGATGAGGCCGTACATCGGCAACTCGCCGTCGGCGGTCAGACGCTGCGTCAGCAGGTCGCGGTCGAGCACCATCGAAAGCGCCTGACGCACGCGCTTGTCCTTGAAGATCGGATCTTCGTTGTTCAGGCTGTAGTAGTAGGTGGCGATCTGCAGCCCGGTCTTGAGCTCGGGGCCAAACTGCTTGCTCACTTGTGCATAGATGCCCGACGGAATCGAATACGTGTAATCGAACTGGCCGGCCTGGTACATGCGCATGGCCGTTTCATCGTTTTCGATCGGCAAATAGGTCACTTTCGTGATCACGACCTTGCTCGCGTTCCAATAGGTCTTGCTCTTCGCGCCGACGAGACGGTTGTTGGGTTGCCAGTCGGCGAGCATGTAAGGACCGTTGCCGACGAAGTTGCCCGGCCGCGTCCACTCGTTTCCAAACCGGGCCACGACGTCGCGATTGACCGGCGCCATGGTCGGCATCGCGGCAAGCTGCGGGAAGAAGGCCGCGGGCACTTCAGTGGTGACTTCGATCGTGTATGGATCGACGGCTCGCGCGCCGAGGCTCGCGAGCGGCGCCTTACCCGCGAGAATTGCCTTCGCGTTCTTCACGAATTCGACCAGCACCGTGTATTTAGAGCCTGTCTTCGGATCGAGCACGCGTTGCCATGCGTAAATGAAGTCTGCCGCTGTGACCGGCTGGCCGTTGCTCCAGCGCGCGTCGTGGCGCAGCTTGAAGACCCACGTGTCGGGCCCGGTGCGCGTCCACGATTGCGCGACGCCCGGGACGACCGCGCCGGCCGCGTCGATGCGCGTGAGGCCTTCGAACATGTCGAGCGCAATGGTGTTGCCTGTCCACGATTCGATATGAGCGGGGTCGAGCGATTCGGTTTCCGCCGGCACCTGGCGGGTGATCTCCTGGCTGGCGGCGAGCGTGACGCCGGGCGGCACCGTGACGGCAAACGCGGACGAGGTAAATGTAAGGACGAGCGCACTCAGCGCCGTCGCATAGGCAAACGGGGTTTTCATCGGTTCAGAATCGCAGGAAAGGTCGAGAGAGAAACGCGCTGACGCGGGAGCGCCCGGCTATCTGTCTTATTCGGGCCTGGGCGGCCCTTGTTGTTTGTCCGACATGCAGGAATCCTTACATTTGGTAATGCAGGCTGTCCCTGCCGGATGAACCGGAAAAGGAGCCCGCTTCTTTAAAACAGTCTCGGGGTGCCGACCCAGACGACCACCGACTCCACGCGAGCGGTGTTCACCCAGCTGTGCGGCACCGTCGATTCGTAATGCGCGCTGTCTCCTGCGCGCAGCACAAACGTCTTGCCTTCCAGCGTCAACGACACTTCGCCGTCGATCACATACATGAACTCTTCACCGGCATGCGTCGTGACTTCCGAGCGCTTTTGCCCCGGCGGCATTCTCACGAGGATCGCCTCGAGCTGACGGCCGCCCGTCACATTGGTCAATCGGGCGAACAGATTGGCCGAGTCCGCGAAACCGAAAAACTTCAGCTGATCGCCGCGGCTCACCGACCGCTCTTCGCTAGGCGTGTCGACGAAATACTGAACCGTCACTCCGAGCGCGTGAGCGATGCCGGCAAGCGACGTGATGGAGGGCGACGCCAAACCTCTCTCCACCTGCGACAAAAACGGCTTGGAAATTCCCGCCGCGGTTGCCGTGTCGTCCAGCGTTCGCTTGAGTCGTTGCCGCAACGCGCGGATCTTGCTGCCTATTTCGAGTGCCGCATTGCTCTTATGAATTGTCGTGACCATAGCAGGAGGAAATTAGCCCGTCAAAATTTGTTTGATATATGCAAATATGGTTTGATGACGCCTTGGCGGGACTGCGGGCCTGGAGCCCCGCCTGGATACGCGCCACATTTTTCGAGACAGCACGCTATGTTGCCAGAAGCCACACGACCTCCGGCCAATTTGACCGATAAGGCCGAGGAAACCGGGCGTCTCTTCCGCCAGGTTAGCGCGAGGCTTCGGCGCTGTGCATGGCTATGCAAACTGGATTTCAAGACGTTAACGGCATGACACGAAGGACAGTCTTTCGCACACGCGCGCAACCGCGCGGCCGAATCGATGCCGCTCTCCAATCCCTAAGTATGGGCTGGCGAGATGCATCCCCCACCGCCGGGACCGACAACTCATGAACGCCGGACCGCTCTCCGCAATTCGATTTTTCGCGGCGGCTCGCAAGTCCTTGCCACCGCACACAACTGTTTCAAGCAAGAGGTAGATGATGGAATCATCCAGACGCGCTGGTGCGCATATTTCGCAGACGCGTTCTTTTTCGACCGTCTTTCTGATCGAGATGTGGGAACGTTTCGGCTACTACGGCATGGCCGCGCTGCTCGTGCTGTTCATGATCGACAAGCTTCACTTTGCGGACAGCCACGCGACTCTCACGTGGGGCGCCTTCACCGCGCTCGTCTATGCGTCGCCGTCGATTGGCGGCTGGATTGGCGACTCCATTCTGGGCGCGCGCCGCACGATGATTTTCGGTGCCGTAGTGCTGGCCGCGGGCTATCTGATGCTGGCGCTGCCCAACGACCAGCTTGCGTTCATGTACGCGTCGCTTGGCGTGATCGTCGTGGGTAACGGCCTTTTCAAGGCGAACGCGGCGAATCTCGTGCGGCGCATCTATGAAGGGGACGACGCGCGCATCGACAGCGCGTTCACGATCTACTACATGGCGGTCAATATCGGCTCGACGGTTTCCATGCTCGCCACGCCGTGGATCAAGGACCATTGGGGCTGGCACACGGCCTTCGGCGTCTGCTGCGCGGGCATGCTGTTGTCCGTGGCGAACTACTTCGTGATGTTCCGCACATTGGCGCATATCGGCTCGGCCCCGGACGCCGAACCGGTACGCTGGCGGCGCGTCGGCGCGGTCGCAGTCGGCGGCGTCGCGCTGGGCGTGGCGACCATGTTCGTGTTGCAGCACAAGGCGATCGCAGTCGCCTGCGTGTATGCAGCGGGCGCCGCGATTCTGGCTATTTTTGGCTACATGCTGCTTAAGTGCGAACGCTCGGAGCGCGCAGGTCTCGTGGCTGCGCTGATCCTCACCGCTCAGGTGATCCTGTTCTTCGTGTTCTATGTGCAGATGTCCACGTCGCTCACGCTGTTCGCGCTGCGCAACGTCGATCCGCGGTTCTCGCTGTTCGGCGCGACGCTCTTTACCTGGAGCGCGGCGCAATTTCAGGCGCTCAATCCCATCTGGATCATGCTGTTGAGCCCGTTGCTTGCGCTGCTTTATACGCGGCTCGCGAAAAGCGGCAACGACGTCCCGGTCGCAGTGAAATACGCGTTCGGCTTCGCGGTGGTGGCGGCCGGCTTCTTCGTCTATGCGGCAAGCGGTCACTCGGCTGTCAATGGACGCGTGTCGTCGTGGTTCATGGTCGGCGGCTACGGGTTGTATTCGCTCGGCGAACTGCTCGTGAGTGGTCTCGGCCTCGCGATGATCGCCCGCTACGTACCCGCTCGTATGGGCGGCTTCATGATGGGCGCGTACTTCGTAGCGACAGGTGTGTCGCAGTATCTGGGCAGCGTGGTCGCGAATTTCGCGCAGATGCCGGCCGGCGACATGGACCCGCTCGTGTCATTGCCGCTTTATACGAAGCTCTTCACCGGTCTCGGCTGGCTTGCCGCCGCCGGTGCGCTCGTCGCGGTACTGCTGTTGCCGCTGATGCGCAAGCTCTCGCGTGAACATCAGCGATCCGGCGACGAGACGCGCGACCGCGCAAGGCAATCTGCTGCGGCCGGCAGCGCGGTGACGGAATAAGCGCGGTTCGCCGGAACGCGGTGGACGCAGTTTGCGGCTGCCGTCTTGCTGCCGTCTTGCCTCGCCGAAGTATCATGGCGCGGACATTTCAGGTAGCCGGTCAAATGGAAATCCACATCGCCGTAGAAGGGCATCACGACCTGTCCGGACAGATTTATCGCCAGTTGCGAGCCGGCATACTCGAAGGGCGTCTTGCCGGCGGCACGCGGCTGCCGTCGACGCGCGATCTCGCGTCGCAGTTGGGCGTGTCGCGCAAGACAACGCTCGACGTGTTCGAGCGGCTTCTTTCGGAAGGCTATCTCACCGCGCGAGCCGGTTCGGGAACGTTCGTCGCCGACGGTCTCGAGCGCTTGCCGGTGGAGCGCTCGCCGCATGCGCGCGTGGCAGACTCGTCGCGTGAACGTGCGAAGGGCAGGCGGGACGCCGCGCGCGCACAACCGCTGTGGGAGCAGATGCCCGACAGCTTGCCGGTGCCGCGGCCATCGGTGGCGTCGCCGTACGATTTCATAGGCGGTGCCACCGACAAGACGCTGTTTCCATTCGACGTCTGGCGCCGCTGCGTGAATCATGCGTTGCGTACGCAAGCGCGCGGACAGGGAACGTATCGCGACGCAGCCGGCGAACAGGAGTTGCGTCTGGCGATCGCGCGCTATCTCGCGTTCAATCGGGCGGTGTCGAGCAACTGGGAAGAGGTGATCGTCACGCAAGGCGCGCAGCACGCGCTCGACCTGCTCGCGCGCGTGACGCTCGGTCCCGGCGAAGTCGCCGCCATCGAAGATCCCGGTTATCCGCCGGCGCATGCGTGTTTCGAGGCGACCGGTGCGCGCGTGGCGCATGTGCCCGTCGACCGTGAAGGTTTGATCGTCGGCAAACTGCCGGACAATGCGCGGCTTGTCTACGTGACGCCGTCGCATCAGTTTCCGCTGGGTATGCCGATGAGTCTCGAGCGTCGTGTCGAGCTCCTCGAATGGGCGCAGAAACGCGGCGCGGTGATCATCGAAGACGATTACGACTGCGAGTACCGTTTCGAAGGCCGGCCGATGGAGCCGTTGAAAAGCCTCGATCGCGCCGGCCTGGTCGCATACGTGGGCACGTTTTCGAAAACTATCTTTCCGGAGTTGCGGGTCGGCTACGTGGTGCCGCCCGCTTCGCTTTACGGGCCGCTTTACAAGGCGCGTCAGATTGCGGATTGGCACGGCTGCACGCTCACGCAAACCGCGCTGGCGTCGTTCATGCTCAACGGCGACTTCGCCAAGCACTTGCGGCGCATGCACAAGACGTACGCGGCGCGGCGCGCACGACTGCTCGAACATCTGCAAGGCGGGCTTTCACCGTGGTTCGAGCCGATCGTGCCGACGGCAGGCATTCATATAGCGGCGCGCCTGCGAGCGCCGCTGACGGAGCAGGCCGTGGTGACGGCGGCGCGCGAGGCGTCGATCGGTCTGTACGGACTCGCGCCGTTTTATCAGCGCGCCAAACCGCAGGCCGGTCTGATTTTCGGCTACGGCAACATCGCCGAGCCACATATCGATACGTCGCTCGGGAAACTTGCGGGCATCCTCGCGTGCCTCGCTTCGTCGCCTGGCAACTGAGACGTCCGATGCGACGCGATGGCGTTGCATGGATTCGCGTGGCGCGGCCAATGCGGAGTTACCCGAAGCGCCGGTTGCCGGTCGCTTCGCGAATCGAAGACAAGGCCAATGCCGTCCAGCGAACGTCGAGACGCGGTGCCCGCAGCGCCAAAAATGACCGGGCGATGGCACGTCTCGATCCATCGCGCCGTGCAGAATGTGCCGCTATACATGCACTGAAACCGCTTGTAACGCACGTTACGTGTCCGTGTTGAAGGAGCCGCCGAAGCAGTTTAGCCCTTGAAACAAGGATCAAAATGTGTCGCGCAGTCTGCGCCGCGCAACAAACCTGCGCTGTTATACATAAAAGAGTCGCGCAAATCGCATCAGCGCTTGTAGAATCCGGCGTTGAAGCGTGCACATACCGTATGCGCTTCGTGCAATTCACTGACCACAACAGGTAGGAGAAACATGCCGACTTCCGCAAAAAAGGTGGCCAAGAAGGCTGCTGCCCCGGTACCGACCAAGAAGGTTGCTGCAAAGAAAGTCCCTGCGAAGAAAGCTCCCGCAGCTAAGAAGGTCGCCGTGAAGGCGTCCAGCGCACCGTCGCCGATCAAGGACACCTTCACGAAGGCCTCGCTGGCTGCACACGTTGCTGAACGCGCCGCTGTGGAACCGAAGGCTGCGAAGGCTGTTCTGGCCGCACTCGAAGACACGATCCTCGGCGCTGTTCACAAGAAGGGCGCTGGCGAATTCACGCTGTCGGGTCTTCTGAAGATCGTCGTGCAAGCTGTGCCGGCCAAGAAAAAGCGCTTCGGCAAAGACCCGTTCTCGGGCGAAGAGCGCTGGTTCCCGGCAAAGCCGGCTAGCGTGCGCATCAAGGCACGCCCGCTGAAGAAGCTGAAGGACGCTGCAGCAGGCTAATTGCGCATCGCGCCTCGCCCAGGCGGTTGACCACGTTCGCGTTGGTTGACCTCCGCGGCTCACGCACTGCAATTCCGCACTGCAAGTCGTATGAATCCCCGTGAATGAAAATTCACGGGGATTTTTTTGCGCCCATGTTTGCGCTCGTTCTTGCGCTCTTAATGCGCGCCGCAGGTCCCAAAAGCGCGATGCGGTGCATCCGCCATTCGCGCGTGCACTGTACTAGCGCATCGTGTGCTGCCGCAGTACGATGACAGCGAGACCCTTTGCCCCGCTATGCGCTGTTCGTGTGCACGTCTGCGGTTTCATGCGCTAAAAGCCGAATGGCATAGCGCTTGCTTGAACGAATATCGAACACCGAATGCGCAGCGCATTCGCCTTCTATCCGACAACAAGAGCGGGGCGTGACATGCGATGCTATGACGAGATGCGTCATCATGACGATGCCGTGCGGCCACACTACGCGCGCTTCGAACGGTGGCTCTCGAAGCAGGGAAACGAAGCGATCGCACGCAAGCGTGCCGAAGCGGACCTGCTGTTTCGCCGGGTCGGTATTACGTTTGCGGTGAACGGCGACCTGTCGGGAACCGAGCGGCTGATTCCCTTCGACCTGATTCCACGCATCATTCCGCGCGACGAATGGAAGACGCTCGAAGCGGGTCTACGTCAGCGGGTTAGGGCGCTCAATCTGTTCATCCACGACGTGTACCACGATCGCAAAATCGTGCGCGCGGGCATCGTGCCCGCTGAGCAGGTTTATACCAACGCGCAATATCGGCCGGAAATGCAGGGTGTGAATGTGCCGCTCGGTGTTTACGCGCATATTGCCGGTGTCGACGTGGTGCGCGCTGGCGACGAGGGCGAGTTCTACGTGCTCGAAGACAATCTGCGGGTGCCGTCGGGTGTGTCGTACATGCTCGAAAATCGCAAGATGATGATGCGGCTTTTCCCCGAGCTATTCGTACAGAACCGCATTGCGCCGGTCGCGCATTATCCCGATCTGCTGCTCGATACGCTGCGCTCGGTAGCGCCCGAAGGCGTCGACGATCCGGTCGTGGTGGTACTCACGCCGGGCATGTACAACTCCGCGTATTTCGAGCACACGTTCCTCGCGCAGCAGATGGGTGTCGAGCTGGTGGAAGGCAAAGATCTTTTCGTCGACGACAACTATGTGTTCATGCGCACCACGCAGGGACCCAAGCGTGTGGACGTGATCTATCGTCGCGTGGACGACGATTTTCTCGACCCGCTCGCGTTCCGTAACGATTCGGCGCTGGGCGTGCCGGGCCTCCTGACTGCGTATCGCGCGGGACGGGTCGCGCTCGCGAACGCGATGGGCACCGGCATCGCCGACGACAAATCGATCTATCCGTACGTGCCGGAAATGATCGAGTTCTATCTGGGCGAGAAGCCGATTCTGAACAACGTTCCCACGTTCCAGTGCCGCAAGCCCGACGATCTGGCTTACACGCTTGCGCATCTGCCGGAACTGGTCGTGAAAGAGGTGCATGGCGCGGGCGGCTACGGGATGCTTGTCGGACCTGCTTCGACGAAGGCCGAGATCGAAGCGTTCCGCGAGCGTCTGATCGCGCGGCCGGCGGGCTATATCGCTCAGCCCACGCTGGCGCTGTCTGCGTGCCCCACGTTCGTCGAAGCCGGCATCGCGCCGCGCCACATCGATCTGCGTCCGTTCGTGCTGTCAGGCAAGACCGTCACGATGGTCGCGGGCGGACTCACTCGCGTCGCGTTGCAGGAAGGCTCACTCGTCGTCAATTCGTCGCAGGGAGGCGGGACCAAGGACACGTGGATGGTCGACTGACGCAGTTGCCGCGCGGTTGCAACCACCGCGCCCGCAACCCAGCGCGCCGGGGCGTTTATCACTAAGCCGCCGGCGCATACGGATAACCAGCGCGAGCTTTCACTTCATCGAGCTTCGCGTCATCAGATACGGAACGCCGTCATGTTAAGCCGCACCGCCGATCACCTTTTCTGGATGGCCCGCTACATGGAGCGCGCGGAGAACACCGCCCGCATGCTCGATATCAATCTGAAGGCGCTTTTGCTGCCGCAGACGCCCGATCAGGAGGCGCGCGCACAACGTTCGGTGCTGCGCATTTCCGAACTGGAAACAGCGTTCGCACAACGCTACGACGAGCCGACTCGCGAACACGTGCTCGACTTCATGGTGGCGGACGCGAACAACCCCTCGAGTATTCACTCGTGCCTGCAGGCGGCGCGCGAAAACGCGCGTGCTGTTCGCGGTACGTTGACGACCGAATGGTGGGAGACCATCAACGATACGTGGCTCGAATTCAACGAGCGCATTTCATCTGGCCAGGCGGCTGCCAATCCCGGCGCGTTGTTCGAATGGGTGAAGTTCCGCTCGCATCTTTCGCGCGGCGTGACGATCGGCACGGCGCTGCAGGACGACGCGTTTTTCTTCACGCAGTTGGGTACTTTCCTCGAACGCGCCGACAACACCGCGCGAATTCTCGACGTGCGCTTTGCCGACGTCGAACCGAATTCACGCGACGCCGCGCGCCAGCTCGAAGACTTCTACTACTGGACTTCGATCCTGAGTTCTGTGTCCGCGCTGGAAATTTACCGCAAGGTGTATCGCGACGTCGTCACGCCAGCCCGTGTGGTCGAGCTGATGATCCTGAACCAGCAGATGCCGCGTTCGCTGCTGGCTTCGCTCGAAGGCGTCTGCGCGAATCTGGCGATGCTGCGAACGTCCGGCTCGAACCAGTGCGAGCGTTTCGCCGGCAAGCTGCGCGCCGAACTGCTGTACTCCGACATCCGGCAGATTTTCGAAGCCGGCCTGCACGCCTACCTGACCCAGTTCCTCGCTCGCGTGTTCGAGCTGGGCAATCTCGTCGCGCGTACTTATCTCATGCTGCCAGTCGCCTGACGGAGTGCTTATGTACCTGACGATCCGCCACGACACGTCCTATCGTTACGAAGCGACTGTCCATTATTCAATCCAGCAATTGCGCCTGACTCCAGCCAACGGCGCTTCCCAGATGGTGCGGCGCTGGAGCATCGACACGCCGGGCAAGCTCGACCCGGCCTTCGACGCCTATGGCAACGTGCTGCATACGCTCGTCATCAACAAGCCGCATAGCGAGATCCGGCTGCAGGTTTCGGGCGAGGTCGAGACGATTGCGCTGATTGACGGCCGGCTTCTCGACGACGTCGGCCCGATTCCGCTCGAGCACTTCACGTGCGCGACGCGTCTGACCGAAGCGGACGCTGCGATCCGCGAACTGGCGGACTCGGTCCCGAGCCTCACCAGTTCGGCGAATCTGATCGCGCTGTCGGAACGGATCGTGGAGCGCGTGAAGTATCACCCCGGCATCACCGAGGTCACCAGCACGGCGGCGCAGGCGCTCGCGCTCGGCAATGGCGTCTGCCAGGACCATGCGCATCTGATGCTCGCTTGTTGCCGCGCGCGTGGAGTTCCGGCGCGCTACGTGAGCGGCTATATCGAACCCGGCGACGTGCCGCATGCGGCGAGCCATGCATGGGTGGACGTGTGGGTGGACGGCACGGGCTGGGTCTCGATCGACGTCACGCATGCGGCCTTTGCCAGCGAAATCTACTGCAGGCTGGCGGTCGCGCGTGACTACGAGGCTGCGGCGCCGGTGCGCGGCCGGCGAATCGGCGGCAGGGAAGAGGAGTTGGAAGTCTCGGTAACGGTCAGCGCGCAGATGTCGCAGTAGATTGCGGCAGGGCCGCAACTCACGCAAGGTGGCGGTGTACGCTGCCTTCGGCCGCGTTCGGTCCGCAATTGCCGGGCACGCGAGCCTGTTTTGAGCGGGCGCTTGTCGAGCGCGCGTGCTTTCCCGCTTGACGTTCCGCGTAGCGCCCACAGCGGCTGTCCGGCCGTGCCGGTGTTCGCCACTATCAAGAACAAACCGGCCGAGGCCGTAATACGGTGAAGAGGCGCATCTGCGCCGCATTACAATAGCGCCGTTCAGTCGTTTTTCGCGGGTATCCTCTCTTATGACTTACTGTGTAGCGATGTCCGTCGACGAGGGTCTCGTGTTCCTTTCGGACACGCGGACCAATGCGGGCGTCGACCACATCAGCACCGCCCGCAAGATGTCCGTGTTCGAGCAGCCGGGCGAACGCATGCTGGTGCTGCTCGGCGCAGGCAATCTGTCGCTGACGCAGGCGGTGTTGCACGAACTGTCGGAGCCGAGCGATCCGTCGCAGCCCACGCTCTGGAGCGCGCCCACCATGGCTGACGCGGCGCGCGTGATCGGCCGCGCGGTGCGTTGCGTGCATCAGCGGGAGGCGGAAGCGCTGCAGGAATTCGGCGTCGACTTCAATTGCAGCTTCATTCTCGGCGGGCAGATTGCCAACAACCGGCCGCGACTGTTCATGATCTATGCGGCGGGCAACTTCATCGAGGCCTCGGCGGTCAACCCGTATTTCCAGATCGGCGAGGCGAAATACGGCAAGCCGATTATCGACCGGGTGCTCACGCCGTCCACGCCGCTCGACGAAGCCGCGAAGTGCGCGCTCATCTCAATGGACTCGACGTTGCGCTCGAACCTGTCGGTCGGGCTGCCGCTCGATCTGCTGGTTTATGAGAAAGATTCGCTGCGGGTCACGCGTTTCGTGTCCATCGATCACGACAACGCCTACTTCGAGATGATTCATCGCACGTGGGGCGAGCGGCTGCGTCAGGTGTTCGGCGAGATCCCCGATCCCGACTGGCACGAATCGCCCGATGTGCCGATGCTCCAGCGCGAGCGCGCGCTTGTCATGCATCGCGCGCCGGTGGGTGCTGATGGCGTTGAGCACGATCTCGACGCAAGGCCCGCGCAGACTCTGGCGCAGGCGGAGAAGGGCAAGGCGCAGCGCAGGTAGCCGTTGGGCGGTTTCGTGTTTGCGCATGGCTGCGCGTCGCAATCGACGCGGCGCAGATCTTTGCCACAAGTAGATAAGCCTGGAATGCGCGGCTGACCGGATGCTGCTGCGGCGCGACGGCTTCGAGCCGCGCCGTGTGCCGAACTCGTCCATGCTGGACACCCGCGCCGTTTCCGTCGCCCAATGAAAAAAGCCAGCCTTCGGCTTGCGCCTCTGGCTGGCTTCAAGGTACGGCTCGATGTCTCGAGCCGTAGGCCATGCTGTTCTATTAGAACTTGTGACGGATACCCAGGCTGATGATTTCCTGGCTGCTCGAACCGGCCTGGTAGCCATACGAGCCAACCGATGCGCCTGCGTCGACAATGCCACCGGTCGCTGCGTCGCGCTGGCGACCGCTTGCGTGCTGGTATGCGCCAACGAGGTACAGGTCGGTGCGCTTCGACAGGAAGTAGTCGCCGCCCAGCGAAACCTGGTGATAGTTCGCCGACGTGTCGCCCGCGCCGTGCGTGTAGGTGTAGCCCAGGCCCAGCAGCATTGCCGGCGTCAGCTGGTAGCCAGCGTACGCGCCTGCAACGTGATACTTCTCTTGCTCACCGAAGCCCGAGAACGCGTCCGGCTTGTATTGCGCGAAGCTATAGCGAGCGTTGAACGTGAACGGACCGGTCACGTACTGTACAGCGGCCGACGTGATATCGATCTGCTTGGCCGATGCGTACGCGCCGTTGATGTTCGAGCCGTCGAACGTAGCGTCAGACGTCACGCCCGCGTTCCACGTGCCACCCTGGTTGGTGCCCGGAACGACGCCGCGGCTTGCCAGCGTGTTGCCGTTTTCCATGCGGAAGTAGCCAGCTGCAACGCTGAAGGGGCCGCCCGACCACGTTGCTGCACCTGCCCAGGATTGACCTGCGCCCGTTGCGCCTGCAACGCCGCCCAGTGCGTACATGCCTTCGAACTGGAAGCCGCTCCACACCGGAGAAACGTATTTGATTGCGTTGTTCGTACGCGAGCTGTTGTCGTTGTTGTCAACGTCGCCCGGCGTCGTGAACGTGCTGCCGAAGAAGTTGTCACCCGTCAGCGGCTGAACCAGGTCGACCAGCGGGTCGTACTGGCGACCCAACGTGAGCGTACCGTATGCATCTTGCGTCAAACCGACGTATGCCTGGCGACCGAACAGCTTCGTGCCCGTGCCGTACGAACCCATCTTGCCGTTGTTCGGGTTGAAGCCGCTTTCCAGTTGGAAGATCGCCTTCAGGCCACCGCCCAGGTCTTCCGTGCCCTTCATGCCCCAGCGGCTGCCTTGCAGGTTACCCGCTGCGAGCTGCCACAAGTTGTTGTTAGCCGGGTTGGCATTGTGAACGTACTGGACCGATTCATCGATCAAGCCGTACAGGGTCACGCTGCTTTGAGCGTGTGCAGCGCCGGTAACGCCGAGGAGCGCCAACGAGAGGGTAGACAGTGCGATTCGTTTCATCCAATTCTCCACGCAGATGATTAGTTTACTTGTTGCGGAAAGGAGAATAGCTCAGGGCGTCAATCGGTAAGAACTGGAAAAAAAAGAGTGTCGCCAAAAACCGACAATCGTCGCAAAGCCTTGTATTTAAAGCGGCTTTGGGATTGTTTCTTTTTTCGCAATATTGATTCGTTGTGTTCGCATTATTGTTGTTTCATTGACTCAGACGGTATCGGAACCGGCCGTTCAGGCAATTATGTGTAAGTAAAATGTAATAAAGTCGTCTAAACAGAGACTACGGGTTTTGGAGCGGGTCGAGGCAGGCGCGGAACGACTACGCCGAAAAGCGGACTAGACATGGTGGCTCGATTGTGATCCATGCGCACCATTGCGGGGCAAAAACAGTCGCAACAGCCGTTGCGCTACTTTGGCGCGATGTCGTCGTCCCGGTTGTGACGCGCGATGGTTGCCGCCGCGAGGCCGGCAGCCGCTGCCAGGGCGACTGATTTCCACGGGTGCTTGCGCACGTAGCGATCTGCCTCGACCGCTTTGCGGCTCGCCCCGAGCAACGTGACTGCGGCGAGATGGGTCGCTTGCGCCTCCGCCGAGATTACCGAGCGTCCGACGTTCAGCGCGGTCGCGCGCGCAGACGCCTTCTTTCGCAGTTGCATGCGGCGTAAGTCGTAAGCCGCCTGCGTGCCGGCGCCCGTCTCCGCGTGGGCGCTGCCGGGCGAGGCCGTCGGCGCGTCGTAGCCGGAAGCTTCGGCGCCGGCGTGCAAGGCCGCGTTTGCCGGCACCGTCGACGCCGCCAACACCGATGCGAGTTTCGCGCGGCTGCCCGGCGGCGAGTCGGCTTGCATGCCCCAGCCGCCACGCGGGTCGTTGAGACGGCCCCGCGCGGCCGAAAACTCAGCGCCGAGCAGCAGCACGGCCGCCGAGAAGTACAGCCACATCAGCAGCACGGCGAGCGATCCCGCCGCGCCGAACGAGCTTGCCATGCCGGCGTGCGCGAGATAGAGCGCGAACAGCTTCTTGCCGGCCGAAAACAGCACCGCCGCCACGACCCCGCCGACCAGCGCATCGCGCCAACGGACCTTCGCGTCCGGCAGGAATTTGAGCAGGCCGGCGAACGCAAACGCAAGCACCAGCAAACCCACGCCGAGTTGCAGCAGATTGCCGATCACGACATACGGCGAGTCGCCCCACAGCCATTTGCCGATGAACGTGATCACCGTGTCGAGCACGAGGGAGACGATCAGCAAAAAGGCGACGCCGAGCACCAGGCCGAACGAGATCAGCCGTACACGCACCAGCGCGATCACGCTCGATGTACGTGGACCGGTGTTCGGCCACACGACGTTAAGAGCACTGTTGAGCGACGAGAAAGTGGCTGACGCGCCGATTGCCAGCATCGAGAACGAGATGATGGCCGCGACGCCGCCCGCGCTGCCGCTGTGGTGCGCGTTCTCGACGATGGTCTGCACGCCCGCCGCGGCCTGGTCGCCGAGCAGCCCGTGGATGTGGTCGAACAGTTCACCGCGCGCGGCCTCGGCGCCGAAGAACCAGCCCGCCACGGCGATCACCATGACGAGGGTCGGCGCGAGGGAGAACGCGGCGTAGAACGCAATGCTCGCTGCCATTGCCGTGCAGCGGTCTTCGGAGAACTGCTTGAGCGCTCCGATTGCCCAGTTCGCTTGCTGGCGAGCCGCGTGCTGGAGGTTCTCGGCGGAAAGCGTGTCGATGTCCATGGTCGAAGTCTCGATGGGTACGGGCGCCGGCCGGTACGCGCGAACCGTTCGGCCAGCGCGGCGCAGCCGCGTATCGCTGTCTTCCGCAAACCTTGTGCCTGTGACTATAGCAAGCGCGTTAGTCCGCGAGCCGCTCGGCCACGCGCCGATGCGCATTGCCGCTAGACGCTAGAATGCGATGGCTTACCTCATCTACTTTTATAGACCGCCATGCATTCGCACGAAGCCTTAACGCAGTTGGACGTGATCCCCGCAGAAGAACTCGGAGCGCATCTGCCCGCGCATGTTCTCGCGCAGTTGCCGCCGCAAGGCGTAACGGTTTTCTCCGTGACCGACGACGCTTCGGACACCGCCGCCTTCAGCGCGCGCTACGGTTTTGGTCTTGAAGACTGCGCGAATACGATCGTGGTGCGCTATAAAAAAGACGGCGGCGAGCACTATGCGGCGCTCGTTTCGCTTGGGTCGTTGCGGCTCGACGTCAACGGCGCGGTGAAGGCGGCGCTCGGCGCGCAGCGGCTGTCGTTCGCCAAGCGCGAGGTGGCGGTCGAATTGAGCGCAATGGAGTTCGGCGGCATTACAACTTTCGGATTGCCGGCGGACTGGCGCATTCTCGTCGATGCCGCCGTGATGGAGCGCGCGCAGATCGTCATGGGAGCGGGCATCCGCGCGGCGAAGCTTCTGCTGGCGCCCGACGTGTTGCGTCAGTGGCCGCGTTGCGAGGTGGCCGACCTGACGTTGCCCGCGGAGTGAATCTCGTCAGCGTGCCTATCCAGGAGCACGCCGCAGGAGCACGCCGCATGAGCGCGAGGCATGAGACCCCTGAGGCGAACCCTCAGGCGAGCCCGACACCCGCGCGGCTCAGCAAGCGCCGGTTATGCTCGGAAAGGTTCTTCACGCTAAGTTGTTTGCCGGCTTTGCGATAACGCTCGTAAAGACCTTGCAGCGCTGCGAGCGCGGAATGATCTGCGAGCAGCAGATGACTGCAATCGATCGTGACGTCCGCCGGATCTTGCTGCGGATCGAACAACTCGTGAAAACGCACGGTGGAAGCGAAGAACAGCGTGCCGCGCGGCACATAGGTTCTATTGTCGGCGCGGTCTTCGACATGCGCGTGAATTTCGCGCGCGTGCTGCCACGCGAAGTTCAGCGCTGCGATCACGATGCCGCACAGCACGGCAATCGCAAGATCGGAAAACACGGTGATGAGCGTGACCGCAATGATCACGAGTGCGTCGTTGCGCGGCACTTTGCCGAGCACGCGCAGCGAACCCCATGCGAAAGTCTGCTGCGCGACCACGAACATCACGCCGACCAGCGCCGCAAGAGGAATGCGTTCGATGAGCGGCGACAGGAACAGGATGTACATCAGGATCATCACGCCGCTGACAATGCCTGAAAGCCGTGAGCGTCCCCCCGAATTCAGATTGATCATCGTCTGGCCGATCATCGCGCAACCGCCCATGCCGCCGAACAGACCCGAGGCGATATTCGCCGCGCCCAACGCGAGACACTCGCGGTTCGGCTGACCGCGGGTTTCGGTGATCTCATCGGTCAGGTTGAATGTCAGCAGCGTTTCCAGCAGACCGACAATTGCGATCAGCACCGCATACGGCAGCACGACTTGCAGCGTCTCCAGGTTCAGCGGGACGTCCGGCAGATTGAAACCCGGCAGCCCGCCCGCGATGTGCGCCATATCGCCGAGCGTGCGAGTAGGGAGATGCAGCAGTTGCGCAAATAAGCCCACGCCGACGATCGCTACCAGCGCGGGCGGCGCTGCCCGCGTGACGCGCGGCAGTACATAAACGATCAGCATGGTGAGCGCGACGAGGCCGCACATCATCGCAAGCGCGCTGCCGTGCAGCCATGCTTCGCCTTGCGGCGTGCTCTGCCGGAAATGCGCGAGCTGCGCGGTGGCAATCACGATTGCCAGTCCGTTGACGAAACCGAGCATGACCGGATGCGGGACCATGCGGATCAGTTTGCCGAGCCGCAATGCGCCGAACAGCGCCATCAGAACGCCGCTGAGTATGACGGTAGCGAGCAGATACTGCGCGCCGTGCTGAACGACCAGCGCCACGATAACAACCGCCATCGACCCGGCCGCGCCCGAAATCATTCCCGGACGGCCGCCGAAAAGCGCAGTGATCGTGCAGATGAAGAACGCGCCATACAAGCCCATGAGCGGATTGAGGTGCGCGACGAGCGCGAACGCGATGCATTCGGGAACCAGCGCGAACGACGAGGTCAGACCCGCGAGCACATTGGCGCGGATTCCGGAAAGCCTTGCGGGCCAACCGTGAGTAGGGCTAGCGGTATTCATCTTGAGCGAGGTGGTTTGCCGCGGCGAACGTTGCATCTGCAGATGCGGATGCCTGGCAACATGAGCGTCCTGGCCTGAGCTGTTTCGGGGGCCGGGCGTTTGCGAAAGGGGTGGATTTTACAGCAGGTCAGCGGTTTTGACCGGTGACGCTCTCAGCGTTCGCGGTGGATCGCGGTGGATCGCGCTGGTTCGCGCTGGTTCGCGCGGAGAAGCGCAAGACCGTCGCCACGCGGTCCGCAATGCGGCCGCGTGGCTTCTCACGTCGATCAGATGATCAGGCGCGAGACCTTCGTGCCTTCGAGCGATACGCCGGCCATCAGGCCGCCGTTCGTCAGAACGAATGCTTCAACCGGGCTCGTCGCGGTCGACGTATCGATCGCGCCGTTCGCGCCGACCTTCAGCACGGCAACGGTTGCGTCTGCACCGGCTGCCCAGCCCTGGCTATTGAGGAATTTGTCGAGTGCTTCCTGCGTCATGAAGAGGAAGACGAGCGCTTTCGACTGTGCGCCGATCTGCAAGCCGAACGAGCCGGCCACCGTGCTGTAGTAGCCGCTCGTGCGGCCACCCACGCGCAATGCGCCTTCGCCATATTGGCCGCCGACCCAGAAGCCCGCGGAGATCACCGACGGAAACACCAGCACCCCGCGCGCTTTCGCCACGAGTTCACGCGAGCCGCCGACGTTCGCATACAGACGCGACAGCGTTGAATCGACACCCGCGTTGATCGTGTCGCGCTTGCTGGCGTTGGCGGACGCCGACGCGTTCGAAGACGAGGACGTGGTGGTGCAACCGGCGAGGCCGAGACCCGCGGTAGCGAAAGCCGCGCCGGCCGTCGTGATGAATTGTCGTCTGCGCATGTTATTTGTCCTTTTACGTTATCGAGGTGGTTTTTCTTTATCGATGAAACGGTAATGCCATGACGCCGGCCGTTAGACCGGTGTCCATGATGATGCAGCATTTCCTGTGCCTGCGCATGCCGCATGCGCAAAGGCGGCATGGAGGCCCGCGTGGCGCGGAGTTCGCGCCCGCGGGTATGTCGATTTTCACGTTCCGCCGCTACACGGCTGGGCGAATGTTCTGGTTGTGACTGAATAGATTGTGCGGGTCATAACGGCTTTTCACGGCTACAAGCCGTTCGTAATTCGGACCATACGCGTCGGCGACGCGGCCCGCTTCTTCTTGCGTCATGAAGTTGACATAGACGCTACCGAGCGAGAATGGCGCCGATGCGTCGAAGAATGCGCGCGCCCAGGATATGCAACGGTCGTCGTCGGCGGGATCTTCCCAGCGGCCGTGCACGTTCATCGCGTATTGAGTATCGCGACTCGAATACGCTGTCGCGTTCACCGGTACGCGTTGCGTTTGTCCGCCAATCTGCCCAAAGAAAATTTCGCACTGCGGAGACGGCAGATTCTGGATCGACTGAAGCAGCGCCTCGATCAGGCCATCGTCGATGCTGGCGAGGTTGTGGGACTTCCAGTAGTTGCGCGATCCCGGCGCGAGCAACGGGTCGAACGCCTTTTGCCACATCGCGTACGGCATTTCGCCGAGATGTTCGCCGACCGGTGTGCCGAAGGTCTTCACTGGCGCGACGGCCGAAGGACCGTTTGCGGTCGGGCCCGTGTAGCACATCGCGAAGATGATGACAGGCTTGCCGTGCACGTCGGAGGGCAAGAACGGCAGGGGCGGGGCAAGGCGCAGAACGGCCCACACACTGAGTTCGTCCGGCATGTCCGGCGTTGCTGCGCGATATTTGGCGAGCGCGTCCCGCGCCTGTTCGAGCGGTAATACGACGAGTCCGCCGAACACCATCGGTCCTACCGGATGCAGCTCGAACACAAATGACGTAACTACGCCGAAGTTACCGCCGCCGCCGCGAATCGCCCAGAACAGGTCTTCATTCGATTCGGCGCTGGCGCGAAGCAATTCACCATCGGCGGTGACGACGTCGGCTGAAATCAGGTTGTCCACCGTCATGCCGTATCTGCGGCTAAGCCAGCCGAAACCGCCACCCAGCGTCAAGCCTGCGACGCCCGTAGTCGAGTTGATGCCCAGCGGCGTCGCGAGTCCGAAGGCCTGCGCTTCATGGTCGAAGTCGGCGAGCGTCGCGCCCGGTTCGACGTACGCGCGTTTCGCGAAGGGGTCGATTCGCACGGATTTCATCAGCGAGAAATCCAGCACGAGACCGTCGTCGCACACGGCGCTGCCGGCAATGTTGTGACCTCCGCCGCGAATCGCAAGCGGCAGACCGTTGTCGCGCGCGAAGGCTACGCCGCGCCGCACATCGGCGACACCGGCGCAGCGCAGGATCATCGCAGGGCGCCGGTCGATCATTGCATTCCAGATGCTGCGTGCTTCGTCAAAACCGGCATCGTCGGGCAGCATCAGCTGCCCGCGTATAGTGGTTTTCAGTTCCTCGATGGCGCTGTTCGACACGTGAGCCATGGTTTGTCTCCAAGGTTTGGTGAGGGCGCTCGTCGAGCACCGTTGACTGACCAGGTAGATCGCAAGAATCTTGACAGCTTGGTTCAGCGTTCAGTAAACGGGGCTGTCTTATTTAGTCAAACGCACGTAAACCCGCGTGCGGCTCGACGCTCGTGCGGAAGCCCGCAGCGCGGGCGTCCACAGACACGAGGCGGCACTACAGCGGCGCTCGCGTGGTCAATGGTGCATGTGCTTGCGGAAAAGGTCGTGTCTGAAAGTGTTGGATCGGCAGTTGTGCGAGCGTTGCGCTACGACACATATGACAAAAACGACGCAGCCGTGTGCAGCCCGGATGATCAGCCAGGCACCTCGATCACTTTCTCGTGAACCACGAGAAAGACTCTTTCGCCACTGGCGCGGCCGTCTTCGCGTGCGCCGCCGGTAAAGCTGCCGAACGCGGGCAATACGCCGTGTCGCGGGCCGAAACGAAAGCACGGTACGCGAACCGAGTCGTTGCGTGTTGCGATTCGATAGACGGGATGCAAATGGCCGGCGAGTGCATAAGCACCTTCGACATCCTGTGGGTGATGACACAACGCCCACGGTCCTATGCGCCAAGGCTCCTGCACATAGTCGACATTGAGTGTAGCGGGCAAGGCGCCCGCATGCCGATCGTGATTGCCTTCGACCAACACGACCCGCAAAGCCGCATGCCGGGCGCGCCAGGCGTGCAACGCATTGAGCATTTCGTCGGCGTGTGCCTCGCGCGCATGCAGCAGATCGCCGAGAAAAACGAGCGTGGTCGGTTCGAATTCGGCGATCAGAATGTCGAGGCGCATCAGGTTGTCGGCAGTCGAGCCGACTGGCACGGGAACGCCGCGCGCGCGGAATACCGCGTCCTTGCCGAAATGCGCATCCGCAACGAAAAGGCAGCGCAGCGCGGGATCGAACGCGGCGCGCAAGCTCGACAGCACGAGCGCGTGTCCGGCGATGTCGACCTGCAACGAAGCAGGCTTCATGTGCGAGCCGCCTTTTCCAGTTCCGCGAGCATTCGCTCGACGCGATCCGCGAGCTTCTCCGTGCTGACTTTTTCGCGTAAGCGTCCAACTATCAGCGGGAATGCAAACGGCGTTGGTTTTTTCGGGCGCGTGAGAACGAGGCGGCTTTCATTCATCCGTTCGAGCGCGGAGCGAATGCGTTTGGCGTCGAGTTCTTGCAATAGCACTTCGGCGTCTGCCTGATTGAGTAGTAAATTGCCGCTGTCGTGGTTGCGGAAGATATCGTAAAACAGGCCGCTGGAAGCCTGCAATTGCCGCGCGCTCTTCTGCTGGCCGGGATGTCCCTGGAATACCAGTCCTGACACCCGCGCAATTTCGCGGAAACGCCGTTTGGAGAGCTCTGACGAATTGAGGCTCGCGAGTATGTCGTGGTCGAGTTCTTCAGGGGACAGCAAACCGCTCTCGAGTTCCGCAGCCCAATCGAATGGTTGCGCGGACAACAGCTCAAAACCATAGTCGTTCATTGAAATGGAGAACGTGCCCGGTTTCTCTCGCGCCACTCTCCACGCGAGCAATGCGCCGAGACCGATATGCGCCGTGCGCCCTGCAAATGGATAACAGAAAAAGTGGTGCCCTTCGCGCGATTTCAGTACTTCTGCGACCAGAACGCCGGGCTCCGGCAACGCCGACCACCTCTGCTGCAATTCGAGCAGCGGTCGAACTGCGCGCATTTCCGGTTCGTTATAGATGCCGTCCGCGGCGCGCGCGAGCATTGTCAATGTCGCCTCGGCGAGTTCAGAGGAGAGCGGCATGCGGCTGCCCGCCCATTGGGGCATTGCACCGCGTCCAGACGTCGCGCGCTTGACCCATGCGGTCATGTCCTGCACCCGAATCAGTTCCAGCGCCCGTCCGCCAAAGGTAAAGATATCGCCCGGCTTAAGTCGCGAAACAAAAGACTCTTCTATTGCGCCGATGCGTCCGCCCGCGAGATAAGCGACATTCAGCGTGCCGTTTGCGACGATAGTACCGACGTTGTTGCGATGCCGCCGCACGAGGTCCTCGCGTGGCACGCGGTACAAGCCGTCGCTTTCGCGCACCACGCGATGGTAGTCGGGATACGCTCGCAACGCGGTGCCGCCGCCCTCGACGAAGCCTAGTGCCCAATCGAATTCATTTGGCGTGAGATGCCGGTACGCATACGCGGTGCGAATTTCGTCGTAAAGCTCACGCGCGTCGAAACCGCCGCCGATTGCCACGGTCACCAGGTGTTGAACGAGGACGTCGAACGGTTTCTCCGGTGTTTCGCGGCCTTCTATTTGCCGCTTTTCAACCGCTTCCCGCGCCGCGGCCGCTTCGACGAGTTCCAGCGCGTGCGTGGGCACGATCGTCACACGCGACGGCCGCCCCGGCGCGTGGCCGGAGCGGCCGGCACGCTGCATCAAACGCGCGACGCCTTTGGGCGAGCCGATCTGAAATACACGCTCCACCGGCAGAAAGTCGACGCCCAGATCGAGGCTCGATGTACATACAACTACTTTTAACAAGCCGCTCTTCAAGCCGCGCTCGACCCACTCGCGGACTTCCTGATCGAGCGAGCCGTGATGCAATGCAATTGCACCCGCCCATTCGGGCCGCGCTTCGAGCAGTGCCTGATACCAGACCTCGCATTGCGAGCGGGTGTTCGTAAAGACGAGCGACGTATGCGCTTCGCCAATAGCATCGGCGACCGCCTCGACCTGCCGCATGCCCATATGACCGCCCCACGGAAACCGTTCGATGGTTTCCGGAATAACCGTATCGACGATCAATGCTTTGGGCAGCTTGCCGTGCACGCTCACGCGCGGCGTTCTGACAGGCGCGAGGAGTACTTCGGCCGCGAAAGGAAGGTTGCCCAGTGTCGCCGACAAACCCCACACCTGCAGTTCCGGTCTCCAGTGCGCGAGCCGCGCAAGCGCGAGTTGCGTCTGCGTGCCGCGCTTGTTGCCGAGCAACTCATGCCATTCGTCGACGATCACGAACTTTAAGTGCGACAGTACTTCGCGTGCGTCGGCTCGCGTCAGAATGAGCGACAGGCTCTCGGGTGTGGTGATCAGCGCGGACGGCATGCGCCGATTCTGCCGCGCACGTTCTGCGGACGATGTGTCGCCGGTTCGCAGACCCACTGTCCATGGCACAGCCAGTTCGGTTGCCGAGCTTTGCAGTGCACGCGCGGTGTCGGCCGCGAGTGCGCGCATCGGCGTGATCCAGAGAACCGTGAGTGGTTCGGGCTGAGTAACTGCCGCTCGTTTTCGGGTGGCAGTGGGCGCGGACGACGCGCTCGACGCAAGGGCGGCGAGCGCGCCGAACCACACGGCCCATGTCTTACCCGCCCCGGTGGTTGCGTGCAGCAACCCACTCGCGCCTCGTTCCATTTCGCGCCAGACTTCGCGCTGAAAGTCGAAAGGCTGCCAGCCGCGCGCCTCGAACCACGCGTGAAGCTTGTCGGCGAAAGGGCGGCGCGCCGCATCTTCGTCGATGGCAAATGGCAGCGGCTCGAATCCCGGCTCACGCGCGTCGAGCCGCGCCTGCTCCTCGCGGCTGCGCGGAATGCGTCGTGGCCGGGGCGCGCGACGCCGCTCCGGCATGGCCGTAGGCGGTGGAACTTCGCGGTTGTCGGGATCGGCCGGTTCACTCATCGAAAGCGCTCATTAGCATCGGGTTCGCATCGCAGCGATTCTTCGCAATGCAGCTTCTGTGTGGACCATGCATGTACCGTGCTGGTTCACCATATCCTCGCACTCCCACTTTGTGACCGTCCGTGATTAAATGCCGTGGCTTCACATGTGCTTTGATAACGGAGTCTACGGTGAATAACAAGCTGGCGTCGTTGCCTCGAGTGCCATTGCAAATTGCCGCTGCCCAGGCGCAACCGGTTTGCGGGGACGTGACGGCAAACATAGCAAAGACGGTCGAATTGACCGGTCGTGCCGCCGACCGCGGCGCAAGACTGGTGGTTTTTCCCGAGAAGTTCTTGAGCGGGTATGAACCCGGCCTGATTGCGGGCGACCCGTCGGAATACGCATTCGGTCAATCGGATTCGCGCCTCGACCCGATTCGCGAAGCGTGCCGCCGGCACGCCATTGCGGCGATTGTCGGCGCGGCCACGCGCGACGCCGGTGAATTGCACATTTCATCGCTCGTGTTCGATCGTCGCGGCGAAGACGTCGAGCCTTATCACAAGCAGTACCTGTATAAAAGCGAAGCGGAGATCTACCGTGCAGGCATGCGAGGCTGCATGCTGGAACTGGACGGATGGCGGCTCGCGCTCGGCGTGTGCTACGACTCCGGCTTTCCCGAACATGCACGTCATGCGGCTGTGAACGGTGCGCATGCCTATCTGGTCAGCGGACTATTCAGCGTCAAGTCCGGCTATCACCAGTCACGTATCTGGTTCCCTGCACGCGCGTTCGACAACACAATGTATGTTCTCTTGTCCAACCATATCGGTACCACCGGCGGCTGGGATACGTGTGGCGCGAGCGCGATCTGGAGTCCGTATGGCGACGTGATTGCAGAAGCCGGTCGCGAGCGGGAAGAAGTGATTAGTGCTTTACTCGATCCCGCGGTTCTTGCCGATGTCCGGAAACGCGAAACGGCACTTGCGGACTTCGCCGCGCATGTCGACGCGCCGGAGCTCGACCATGCAATAAGGCGGATAGACCGACGGCACGCAGCAGTCGTTGCGCTAGAATGATCTGTACTACCCATCTGGAGATTCGTTTTGAAATCTATCGTTGCTCTGCTCGCTGCCACTGTACTTTCGTCCACCGCAATGGCCGCCGCTCCGGCTACGGAGAAGCTGCCTTCAGGCGTGATCGTCGAGCACCTCGTGCAGGGTACCGGCGCGCAGCCCGCGGCCACCGATGTCGTCAAGGTCAATTATCGTGGCACGCTTGCCAATGGCACTGAATTCGACGCTTCCGCAAAGCACGGTGGCGCCGCGACATTCCCGCTCAACCGTGTGATTCCGTGCTGGACGCAGGGCGTTCAGACCATGAAAGTGGGCGGCAAGGCCAAATTGACCTGCCCAGCGGCTACCGCCTACGGTAGCCGCGGTGTGGGCGTTATTCCGCCGAACAGCGACTTGACGTTCGAAGTCGAGCTGGTCGACATAGTGAAATAAGGCGGCGCACAATGCGCTGAAAAACAGACCCCGCTACGGATAACGCAGCGGGGTTTTTTTATGGCATGGCATTGGGGCAATGCCAGTTGGCGCACGCGGACAGGAAAACATCATCGAACAATAAGAAAGAATACCGGCAAGCGGCGACATGCTTTTAAGTCACCGCCCACTCGCTCGTTTACCAATGCTGTTGTTGTCATTCATCGTGCATGAGGAGCGTATGCCATGAACATCGACTTCCACTACGGCGTGGTCTATATCGTTGCCCGAGTCGGCGGGATGACGCCCAGCGAGGCGCTGACTGTCGCCCATGCCTGCCAGTATGTCGACGACGCAACTACGCCGGGCATCCTCCGTTTTCAGGGCGGAGAAACGTTCGAGCGCTTCGCCACCGCCCATAAGACGTTCGACTACGCCAACACCGAGAACGACCAGAACCGGCTCGTATGGGCGCCGTTCCATTTTCTGCCGGCAGGAGTGGGCGCAACGCTGGAGGAAAAAGCCGTGTGCCGTGCGGACAGCGCAGTCGCGCGCGAGGTCGTGCGGCGAGCGATCCGTCAGCGCGGCGCAGAGATGGGCTTGCATCGTCTCGGCGTCACGCTTCATACGTATGTCGATACATGGGCGCATCAGGGATTTGCCGGTATCGAAAGTCCGGGGAACCGGGTTCATTCACTCGTGGCGCAGGATTGCACGCGTCATGGCTGGCTCGCCAACCTCACGCTCGCGATGCAGCACCTGATCCAGCACGTCGAGGAGGACGTTCTTACGCTTGCCCTACCCGTCGGACACGGTGCTGCCTTGCACTATCCGGATCAGCCGTGGGCCAAGTGGCACTACATCGACGGCCGCAACACGCTGATACAGAGACATAACCTGCCCGAGTTCGTCGCGGCCGCGGATATGGCGTGCCGCGCGGTGCGCGCGTACGTTGCCGGGCGAGAAGACTTCGAAAACGAAGCGGGGCTGCCGGAAAACGTCAAAGAGGCCGTGACGGAATTGCTCGATACCAACCGTATCATGGACGACAACGAGCGCCTGCGCGCTGTCTGCGAGGTAGTCAGAAACGGCGGTATTCCCGGCTTGAGAGAGTCCATTCCCGATTACGTCCCCAAGGGCGTCGGCTCATGGAAATACAAAGCCACCGGTCTTCGTTCTGAAGACGACTCCGGCGACAAACCGGTCTGGACCGAGGCATTCGAAAAGAGCGATTACCGGCTCTTTCACGACGCCGTCAAACAGCACCGTTTTTTGACGACCCAGGAGATTCTGCCTGCCTATGGCCTGCGGATTGCCTGACGCGCATCGCTTTTTAAAGCTCACGTTTGGGAGGCTGACCTGCGCGCTGGACACGCGTAAAACGGCACCGCAAGACAAGTAACGCATGGTTACCGGCCAAAGCGGCGTTAAAAAACGAACTGGAAGCCTTTGAATATTCGAATGCTTGCCTATAGTAGAAGCGAGTACTGCCGCGACGCATAGTGGCGGCTCTTTCTTTATATAGGTGACGGGGTACCGACATGACGCCATCGAATGCTGCGATCTATCAGTCGCAGACTTGCACGCCTGAGTCGTTGCGGACACTGGCCGGCTACCTGGAACTCGCGCTCGACGAGGGGGAAAGCGTGGTTCTGATGCGGATCGGTACGCAGGTACGCAGCGTTTATGTCGGCGATCCGTCCGGCGCTTTCGAGGACCTGCGGGACGAAGGCGTCATACCTGCCCAGCAGGCGGACGAGATCCTGGCGTTGACGAGAATCGGCCTCAACCGGATTACCGCCGACGACCAGCAGTACCGCTTCTTGCGCGGCGTCAGATACATTGCCGACCGTCAGGTTGCTGTGTTTACGCCGATATGATCTGTGCTGCAACAATTGGAAAGATAAAGAGAAGGCGAATAGCAGAAAGAAGTAAGCCGATAGGGAGACCAAAAAAGATCGAGGGCAAAGAACGAAGGCTCGAAAAAGGCGTCTATTGAGTGCATCGAAGAAAAGTTTCGTACTCCGGCACGCATAGTGGAAATAAACTCGGGTTTTTACGGCCACTCGACTATGCCTTTCTGACGCTATTCATGGCATAGTTCGATCGATTACCACATAAGGAGCAATTCAATGCCCACGTTAGAGCAGATCCAGGCAAAGCTTAGGAAGCTCCAGGCGCAAGCTGACATCCTGATTGCAAGGAAAGCACAAGTTGCAATCGACCAGATCCGCGACCTGATGCTCAAGCACGGCCTGACCACCGCAGATATCGAAGCCAAAGCAAAAGCGCGGCGCGAAGCCAATCGTCTTAATGGCAATAGTGGAAGCGGCAAGGCAAAGCTCGCAGTTGCCGGTCAGAAAGTACCCAAGTATCGCGATCATAAAACAGGCGCGACCTGGACCGGACACGGTCGCGCGCCGGGTTGGATTGTCAGTGCGAAAGACCGGAGCGTGTTTCTGATCGACGGCGCAAGCGAATCGAACGGATTCACGAAGCTTGTCGCTCGTGGCGCGAAAGGCAAAGGTCAGCCCAAAGGCGCGCAACCGCCCAAGTATCGTCATCCCACCACTGGTGCGACGTGGAGCGGACGCGGCCCTGCGCCAGCATGGCTCGCATCGGTTAAGGATCGCACGAGGTTCCTGATAGACAGCAGTGCAGCACCGGCGTCTGGCGCCGCCAGCCAGAAAACGGCAGGCAAGGCGAAGTCGGCAGCCACGAGCGGCGTTGTCAGTAAAAAGGCCGCCGCGAAAAAAGTCGTGGCGAAAAAGGCGAAGGCGGGAGCGCAATCGATAACGGCCAAAACAGCCGCTGTAAAAAAGTCAGCCGCGAAGAAAGTTACTGCGCGAAAGGCGACCGCAAAAAAGGCCGCGAAAAAGATTGCAACAAACGCCGGAACGAAAGCCGCTAGCAAGGCACCAGGCCGCAAGAGGGCGGCAAAAGCGGAAACGGCAGCAGTAAGCGCGTCCGCACCGGTCGCTTCCACCGTGCAAGCCGGCGCGTAAGCGTACTGGAATAACGAAGTACATGACCAACGCGCTCGAATCATCCCAGCAGGAGGACCAGGTTCTTCTGCTGGACTCAGTTCCTCATCCCGCAGACGACGCTGCCGAACCGTTCATTGTCGCGAGCGACCGCCGTGTGATTCTCGCTTATCCCATTGCGGAGTCCGACTTCGAGCGGTTCGGTCCATTCGATCCGGACGACGACCCTTTCTGCACGGTGCTGTTTCCCGACACCACGTTTCATCGACTTGGGCCGCCGGGCGAGCACGATATGCAGATTCATCCGCTTGCGTCGCAAGGCCTCGCTGCTTACTCAGTCCACGAAGTCATCAATTCGTCTCTCGTCGAAGAGCTTTCCGCAGTTTCGTCACCGGAACTCACGAGGCGCCATTTCGTCATTACGTTTCAGCAATCGACGTTCGAATGTGTGGCGTCTGATTACACCGTGGTCGGCGTGTATGGCGCGGCGGAGATCGCCAGCCGCGAAGCATTTGCGCTGGTGCGGTAGGCAAATCGACCGCAGCGTCCATAAAGCGTGCGGCGCGACTCAGCTTTCTTCGCGCTAGTTGCCCGGATCGACTACAGGCCGGTCCGGGTCCGCAAGCGTTTTATACGGCAGTCTTGCGGCACGGGGATTAGTGGTCGTGTCGTCGATCACGCGTTCAACGTCCGCGGTTTTCGCGAGTTCGGAGAGGAATGTCTGCTTATCGAAACCTGCAGCAACGCAACCCTGCACATAAATAAAACGGCGTTGCAACGTGAGCCACAACGTCGACTGTTCGCGCCAATGCGTGGCGGCATTGATATTGGCCAGACGCCGCCGTACGGCTTCGGCGATTTCAGCGTCGTACAAATAGGCGTTCGATAAACGGCAGCGGCCTTCTATCCAGCAACTGTTGCCGCGCTCGATGCGGTAATGACTGTCGGCCAGCCATTCCTGTTCGGTTTCGAGCGGTCCCAGCGGCACTGGGCATCCGTCAATCGCTTTAGATATCTGAAAGAACGGATCGTGTCCGCGATTAATGCGCTCTTCCTGGCCGTGGGCGCCGGGCGAAACTGAAGCCAACGCTGACGCCAGCGTCACCCACATACATAACGCCGCGCATTGCAATGCACTGGCGGGCGTCCGCATTAATCGTCTCATTGTCTTTGTCTCCACTCCGTGTGCAGCGGGACATCGTTTCGTATTAACGGCTAGCGCGCCGATTCTCAACCGCGAACTTGATCAATTCGGCCTGACCTTCGATATCGAGCTTGCGCTTCAAATTCAGACGATGCGTTTCCACAGTACGCACCGACAGATCATTGCGCTGAGCAATCTGCTTGCTCGACAAGCCCTCGGCGAGTGCATCGAGAATATCCCGTTCGCGCGGCGTAAGCCGCTCGACCGGCGATTGCATGGCCGACGCATGAATCAGCCGGGCGCCGAGTCCCGCGCTGAAATACGTCTTGCCGTCGAGCACTGCGCCGATCGCCTGAATGATTTCGGTCGCCGGTGAGTCCTTCAGTACATAACCGCTCGCGCCTGCACGCACGGCCTGCGTGACGTATTCGAGGTTGTCGTGCATGGACAGCATCAACACTCGAATTGCCGGAAAGCGCTCATGGAACATGCCGGCGAGCGCAATGCCGTTCATTCCGTTCATGCCGACGTCCATCAACACGAGGTGAGGTTCATGACTCTCAGCGAGCGCAAGTGCTTCCTGCGCATTGCCCGCTTCGCCGACAACCTCGATGTTGCGCACGGCTTCGAGCCGCGCGCGCAGACCGTCGCGTACGAGTGGGTGATCGTCGACCAGGATAAGGCGGGCCGCTGCGTGCGATATGTCGTTCATAAAGAGGTCTCCTGCAGGCTCCGGGTAGGAAGCTCCGTGGTGCCGACGCCGAGCGGCACGCGCGCCGTGACCAGTGTGTGGCCGGGCTGGGAACTGAGTGCAAGCGTTCCCCCTAGTGCTTCTACGCGCTCGCGCATGTTGCGAAGGCCCACGCCTGAGCGGCGGCCAACGAAGGCGTGCGTGACGTCGAAACCCGAGCCGTTGTCCGCGATTGTCAGTGTGACCGCGTCGTGGGCGATTTCCAATGCGAGCGCCGCGCTTGACGCGTGCGCATGGCGCACGATGTTGGTCAGCGCTTCCTGTGCGATACGAAACAGCACCGTGTTGACCGCATCGGGCAGAGCCGGCGCATGAGTGTGCGCAATTTGCGTGAAGCCGATTTCAATTCCCGACTGTTCGCTCAGTTCGCGGGTGAGTTGTTCGATAGCTGCCGCAACGCCAAGGTCGTCGAGCATCGACGGGCGCAGCGCATGAGAAATGCGGCGCACTTCACGCAAGGTATCGCCGAGACGCGTGAGGCTCGTGGAGAGCGCGGCTTCGGCGGCAGGCACGCGGTTTTCGCTTCGTTCAAAGCGGGCAAGCGCGGACTCGAGCAGCAGTTTCACCGACACCATCATCTGGCTAATGCCGTCGTGCAATTCACGCGACAGCCGCGCGCGTTCGTTCTCCTGCGACTCGACAACCTGTTGCGCGAGCCGCTTCAGTTTCGCGTCCGCGCTGCGATATTCGGTGACGTTGAGCACGAGCGCACACAGTGCAATCGCGGCGAGCCCGGCCAGTGCGATCGCGTCGATCCACATCATGGTGCGGTCGATATTCATCGCCGCCCGTTCGTCGATATGCGCGAGCGTTGTGTCGACGTCGTCGAGATAAATACCTGTGCCGATCATCCAGCCCCAGCGTTCGAGCGGCACGACGTAGCCGAGTTTTGACGCCAGTTTGCCCGTCGACGGACGATGCCACAGGTAACGCACATAGCCGCCGCCTTGCGAAGCCGCGGCGAGCAGTTTGCGGATCGTCGGCACGCCTTGCGGATCGCGCAATTCCGATAGATCGCGCCCGACGAGGTCCGGTTCGCGCGGATGCATCAGCGAGCGGCCGTGCATGTCGTAGACAAAGAAATAACCGTCTTTGCCGAAATCCATCTTTTCAAGGATGTCGAGCGCTCGCGTGCGGCGCAGTGCATCGTCGCGCGCATTGTCCTGGCTTGCTTCATAAAGCGGTGCGATTGCGGAAGTGGCCAACTCCACGTAATGCTTGAGCTCGATCTCCTTGCTGGTCATGTACGCAGCCTGGGTCGTCGCGTGCTGCGTTTGCGCAAGCGCGGTCGCTTCGCGGCGCACACCGATTTCGATGCTGGCAATAGCCGCGAGAAATGGCACGATCGCCAGCAGAACAATCTTGGCTTTGAGTTTCATCGTTGAAAAAACGGCCGGTAGGCTACGTAGTAATACGTAGCCGGCTTACGTAGTTGCGCGCTTGTGAGGACGCTTACGAAGGCGAATACTACATCCCCGCGGCGTTCTGCGTCTTTGCGGGCCCTTTTCGCCCTCATGCCGCCGCGCATTTCGTATGAACGTTTGAGCCGGGCCCTGTTAATGCTGCGGCTGACAGGCGTTAGCAGCGCGCAAGGGCAAACCCGGTTTGGCACCCGGGGTATTGCAAACAGATGCCCGGTGCCGGCTTTCCGCGTGCCGGACCACAAGTCCGCATGCGTGGTGTCAATAATAGATCTAGGAGAAGTACATGGAGACCTCCCCCACCGCCGGCCGGTCATGGCTATGGCTCATTCTTTTGCTCCCGTACATCGCGTTGCTGTGGTTGCCGTTCTATAACGACACGCGTCCGTCGTTCGCCGGTTTTCCGTTCTTTTACTGGTATCAGTTCTTGTGGGTGCCGTTGACCTCGCTACTGATTTACGTCGTGTACCGAGGTGTCAAATGAACGATCTGAATCCCGTCAATCCGGTGGCGATGACCGTCTTCATCGCGTTCTTTGTTCTCGTTACGGTGATTGGCTTCTTCGCGGCGCGCTGGAAGCGCGGCGACCTCACGCAATTGCATGAGTGGGGGCTTGGCGGCCGGCAGTTCGGTACGGTGATTTCGTGGTTCCTGGTGGGCGGAGACTTCTACACCGCATACACGGTGATCGCGGTTCCTGCGCTCGTGTATTCCGTCGGTGCTTATGGTTTCTTCGCGCTGCCGTATACGATCATCGTTTACCCGTTCGTGTTCGCTGTCATGCCGAAACTGTGGAAAGTCGCGCATGCGAAAAACCACATCACGGCAGCGGACTACGTGCACGGTGAATACGGCGGCAAGTGGTTTCCGGCCGCTGTTGCGCTGACCGGCATTGTCGCGACCATGCCGTATATCGCGCTGCAACTCGTCGGCATGCAAGTAGTGATCAAGGGGCTTGGCGTGACCGGCGAATTGCCGCTGATCGTCGCGTTCGTGATCCTCGCGCTCTATACGTATGCGAGCGGCCTGCGTGCTCCGGCGATGATCGCGTTCGTGAAGGACATCATGATCTACATCGTCGTGATTGCGGCGGTGTGGCTGATTCCCGCGAAGCTCGGCGGCTACGCGCATGTGTTCGACGCAGCCGATACGTACTTCAAGGCAAAGGGCGGCGCGACCGGCATCATCCTCAAGCCGACGCAATTCACTGCTTATGCATCGCTCGCGCTGGGTTCCGCTCTCGCCGCGTTCATGTATCCGCATACGATGACGGCGGTGCTGTCTTCTTCGTCGGCGACAACGGTCCGCAAGAATGCGATTTTCCTGCCGGCTTATACGCTGTTGCTGGGTCTGATCGCGTTGCTCGGCTATATGGCGATTGCGGCCGGCGTGCATGTGAAATCGGCGTCGGACATTGTGCCGACCCTCTTTGGCACCCTGTTCCCGTCGTGGTTCGTCGGTTTCGCCGCGGCGGCGATCGCGATCAGCGCGCTGGTTCCGGCAGCGATCATGTCGATCGGTGCGGCCAACCTGTTCACGCGCAATTTGTGGCGCCCGCTGGTGTCCCCGAACATCACGCCGGAGGCCGAGGCGTCGAACGCGAAGATCGTGTCGTTGGTGGTGAAGTTCGGCGCGCTGCTGTTTATCGTGTTCCTGCCCACGCAATATGCAATCGACCTGCAATTGCTCGGCGGCGTGTGGATCCTGCAGATATTCCCGGCTATCGTGTTCTCGTTGTACACGCGTCGCCTGAATACGCCGGGCCTGTTCGCCGGCTGGCTCGTGGGTATCGTGTTGGGCACGGCACTCGCAATTTCGCAGGGGCTCAAGCCGGTGTTTGCGTTGCATCTCGGCGATGCCGTGTACCCGATCTATATCGGCCTCATCGCACTGGTGGTGAACATTGTCGTGACGTTTGTCGTCTCTGCCGTGTCGCCGCGCCGGGTGGCAGTTAGCGCCTGATCGTCCAGTTGCTGTTCAGCTTGGCAGACGCCGCGAGCCGTAAGGCCCGCGGCGTTTTTGCTTGATCGAAAGAACGAAGCGCAGCCTTCAGCAAACGCCCTAGACCAATACTTCGACCGATTGCATTGCCCGGCGAATGTCGCCCGTTCGGGCCCACGATTCGTCGCGAATCGTTTCGATCAGGCAATCGATAAAGCATCGCGACGCGGCATCGGCCGGCTCGCCAGTGCGCACTATGACGCCGACGGTGGAATCATCGAGTTCGTCCCGCAACGGGATCGCACACAGACCGTCACGCGCCGCACAAAGCTCGACAAGAGGCCAGGGAAAAATGCTGAGCATGTCCGTGCGCTTGAGCAGCGCGACCGCGACAGTCAGCGAGTGCAGATAGTGAATACTGCGTGGCTCGGGAAACGCGCGGCGGCCGAATATCTGATACGGCGCTTGCGCATCGGTTTCAGGGTCCAGCGCGACGAGCCAGTCGGCGTCGCGCAATTCCGCCAGCGAGCGGCACTCCGCACACGGATGATCGTGCCGCGCCACGACTGCGCGACTCGATGCGAATAGCGGTTGATAGGTGAAGTCGCAACTTGTCGCGCCCGGTGCCTGTCGGCCCACGTAAATGTCGAGGCTGCCGTCGCGTAAGCGCGGTGTCGCAATCGCCAATAAGCCTTCGAATAGCTCCAGCTGAATGGTCGGCATCTTCGCGCGAAACCGGGCCACTGTTTCCGGCAGAAAGGTAAGCGCGACCCATGCAGTCACGGCGATGGACAGCCGCCCACCCGGCTCCCCGCGTATTGCGTTCATGGCTTGCTGCGCGCGCTTCATTTGCGCGGCCACGAGTCGCGCGTGCAAGAGGAGGGTTTGTCCTGATGCCGTAAGCGTCACGCCGGAAGATGTGCGCACAACGAGTTGCATGCGTACCGCTTCTTCCAGTTGTTGAATGCATTGCGTGACGGCGGCCGGTGATGAATCGAGCACTCGCGCGGCGCCCCTGACACTGCCCGCATCCGCAATGGCGATGAGAGCGCGTAGCTGATGAATTTTCATTATGTTGTCCAGCGGTTTGTGCGGGACGTGGCGAAGCGTTTGCCGTTGCTTTACGCGTTCACCAACGCGACCCATTCTCAGAAGTGCTATGCCGGAATATCTTGGAGGCACGAATACGGCGTTGCAGTGCCGGCCTGTTCTCCCCGCTTTAACCAGATTCGATATACGGAGTCCTTAAGGTAAATGAAGATTCGGTAAATGCATAAAAACAAGCTGAATTTCGGTTGATGTGTAATGCTTATCATAGGAGCGTAGCGATGACTCAGCAAGTCTCGGTATTGCCGGCGAGCCGTTCGCACGCAAAGTCACGCTCTGCGTCTCGCAGCGCACCGTCGCACCATGCGCACAATTCGGGGGTGATAGCGCAAAGTCCGGATCCTGGAAACGTTGCGCGCGCATCGTCTTTCGATCTGCTCACGGGCGTGTACGACCGCGCCTGCGCAACGAGGCGCGCGGGACATTTGCTTGCGGCTGCGAAGGCGGGAGACGTTGCGATGCTGGTCGTCAACCTCGACGGCTTCAGCAGAATCAACGACATTGCCGGCTATGATCTCGGCGACCGGCTCCTGCGCCGCGTTGCGCAGCGGCTTGCAAGCTCCATCTCTGAGGACGAGTTGCTCGCCCGTATCGGCGGCGACGAGTTCGTGATCGTGATGCATAGGTTCGGCGATGTGTCGCGGCTGACCCGATTCGCGCAGCAAGTGCTCGCGTCGTTCGGCGAGCCATTCGTGATCGCCGGGCGCGAGTATCGCGTGCGTGCATCGGTGGGCGTTGCGGTCTCCGGCGACAATGTGCGCAATGCGGCTTCCCTGATGCGTGACGCCGGGGCCGCGATGCGCCACGCGAAGCGGTGTGGCCGCGGCACCGTGTGCTTCTTCACCGGCGAGATGCGGGAAGGCGTGCAGCGCCGATTTGCGATCGAAGGTCTGTTGCACCATGCACTTGCCCGCGGCGAATTCAGACTTGCCTATCAGGCGGTAGTGGATGCGACGTCACGCAAGACGATAGGCGTCGAGGCGCTGGCGCGGTGGACGAGCAACGAACTTGGCGACGTTCCACCCGCCGAGTTCATTCCCGTTGCGGAACAGGCCGGGTTGATGGAAAGCATCGGCGATTGGGTGTTGGAGATGGCATGCGCGCAGGCTGCAGACTGGCGCTGGAGTATCGCGCCGGACATCGCTGTCTCGGTGAACATTTCACCGTCGCAATTCAGCGAGCGTCTGGTGCGACATGTCGCTGCATGTCTCGACAACAGCGGTCTCGAGCCTTCGGCGCTGCAACTCGAAATCACCGAGGGCATGCAATTGCCCGATGACGCGGCCGTGCGCGCCACCACTGCGGCGCTTGCGAAGCTAGGCGTCAAGCTGGTGATCGACGACTTCGGCACCGGTTACGCGTCGATGTCATACCTGAAGCGGTTCCCGGTGGATAGCCTGAAGATCGACCGGTCGATCGTTGCGGGTTTGCCGCGCGATGCAGATTCGGTGGCGATCACGCATGCGCTCGTGACAATGGCGCACGCGTGCAATATGCGCGTAACGGCGGAAGGTGTGGAAACCGAAGCGCAGGCCGTTACGTTGCGCGAAATCGGTTGCGACGCGCTGCAAGGCTATCTGTTCAGCCGCCCATGCAACGCTGCAGAATGCGCGGCCGCATTGTCGCGGCGGCCCATACGAATGAAGAATTGCCACGTGCATAAGTGATCCTAACTAAAAAAAGTAGCGTTTTCTACCGTGGATTCTAGAATCAATTTTATAAAAACGACGAGATCGAGTGCCCGTCGCACGGGCGGTGTTGCACTAATGAGGAGAGAGACTATGTGCGATGCAGAAGTCGCTGCTGTGTTGCTGAACCGTTGCACACTTCAGCCATTGGACGAACCGGAGCCGTCTTATCTCGGCATACTGCGTGAAGGAAATCTGACGTTCAAACACGAGCATGGCTTCGTGGGCTTGCGCGATATTCCCGATAGCGACGCGTGCCGTACCGAGTCGCTGATTTTTGCCGACGGCTCGCGTGCGTTGCGGGTTAGCGCGGCCGAGAGCGAAGGTGGCTGGACCCGCTGGGCGGCCTTGCAACCGCTGCACTGAGCCCGGCGGCCCAATGGTGGCGCAGATAAAAGCGAGCGGCAATGACGCCGCTCGCGCTCGCCGTTAGAACCGGTCAACTCTGAACGGCCGCGGGTCCACCAGCGTTTGCTCTCCGGTCATCATTTCGGCGATGAGGCGGCCTGTCACTGGCCCCAGCGTGAGTCCGTGATGCGCGTGGCCGAATGCGAACCACAAGCCCTGATGTTTTCCAGCGCGCCCGATCACCGGCATCATGTCGGGCGTGCAAGGCCGCGCGCCCATCCACGGTTGATCGTCGACACGCTGGTCCAGTGGGAACAGCGTGCGTGCAATCGGTTCGACAGCGGCGAGTTGCGTGGGCGTTTTCGGCGCGTCGCGCAGCGCAATTTCGGCACCCGTCGTCAAGCGGATGCCGCGCGCCATTGGTGCAAGCAGATAGCCGTTTTCCACGTCGAGCACCGGATGATTGAGGCGTGCTCCAGCCCTTGGCGAATAGTGCATGTGATAGCCGCGCTTGACGCCGAGCGGCAGGGAGTACCCGAGCCTCGAAGTGAGAACGTCCGACCACGGCCCGAGTGCGACGACCACCGAAGAGGCCGCGATAGTCCCCGCGTCTGTCGTCACTTCCCAGCCATTGCGAAGCGTGTTCGCATCGCCGGTGAAGATGCGTCCGCCGAGTGTCTCGAAGTACTTGGCGTAGGCCGTGACGAGTGCGTTCGGATCGCTCACCGAATCAGCTTGCGTGTAGCGCAAGCCACCTTGCAATGCCTTGTCGAGATCGGGTTCGGCCTGCTGCAATCGAGCCGCGTCGAGCGTTTCGAATTCGACGCCATATTCGCGGCGCCATTGCTCCGCGAGACGTATTTCCGCGTCTTGGGCCGCATTACTGCGGAACACCTTGATCCAGCCGGTGGGCCGAAGCAATGCACTCGCGCCTGCGTTTGCGGCCAATTCGCGGTGTTCGCTAATGCAGTGTTCGATGAGCGTCGAGTAAGACTTCGCGATTGCAGCGTGTTTCGCGGGCTCGGAATTGCGCCAGTACCTCCACAGAAACGGCGCGGCGTGGAACAGCGCATCGCCATGGTAGCGAACGTCGAGCGACTGGTTACGCGCGTATCGAAGCAGGGCGCCGAGTCCGCGTGGGAACGCATACGGATAGACGCCTTCGCGCTGGATCAGGCCTGCGTTGCCAAACGAAGTCTCATTGCCGGGCAGCTTGCGATCGACCAGCGCGACCTGACGGCCGCGTTGTTGCAGATGCACGGCGACGCACACGCCGACAATGCCTGCGCCTAACACTACGGTATCGAATTTGATTGCAGTCATCGGTTAAAGCGCTTAAAGGCCCGAGCCATTCGAGCCGGACCGGTTGAGACGATAAGGTACGCGTCGAGCAGTTCCACCGGCGATTGTCTTCACGCCAATCATGCGGCGCAGCTCGACCGCTCCGCGCCGGGGCAATCCGGTGACGGTAGTCGTCGCCTGTTCGCTCATTGCATTCTTGCTTGTTGCCTGTTCATTGTCAGCCGAGCGCTTCGCCCGTACGGTCTCGGAGCCAGATCACGGGTACTAGCGAGATCGCGCAGGCAGCGGCCACATACCAGGCCGGTGCGAGCGGATTGCCGGTGCGCGCGACCAGCCAGCTTGCAATAAACGGCGAGAAGCCGCCGAAGAACGAAGCGCTCACCACATACGTCAACGCAATTCCTGTTGCGCGCACATGTTTCGGGAACAGTTCCGGAATCATCACCAGAACGGGCACGATCTGCCCGGACACGAACACGGCGAGCAGCGCCGAGACCATGCAAAGCGCTGCCATGGACTGATGCGCGCTCAGAAATGCAAACGCCGGATACACGAGCAGGAGCATTGCCACGCGGGAGATCACCAGCACCCGCTTGCGGGTGAAGCGATCGGCCAGCATGCCCGCGAGCGGCGCCGAAACGAAGAGCGCGAGCGAACTGACGATACCCGAGATCACCGCGGACGTGGAAGAAAGGTGCAGCGCGCGCACCGCATGGCTTGGCAGGAAAAACGCGGTGATATACACAGAAACCGAACCGCCCAATTCCGCGAAAGTGCCGAGAATCGTCAGCTTCAGGTGCGTGGTCAGCGCGGCCCTCAGCGCGCCGCGCGGCGCGGGTTCGCCGGGCTTGCGTTCGGTGAGCGTTTCTTCGAGGCGTCTGCGGATCAGCATGCCGGCCGGTGCCGCGACAATGCCGAGCACGAACGGAAGACGCCAGCCCCATTCGAGCACCGCCTCCTTCGGCAACAACACGTTGACGAGCGTTGCGACGAGCGCGCCGAGCACGAGCCCCGCTGCGGTCGCGGCGAAGTTCCAGCTTGCAAAGAAGGCGCGGGTGTCGTCGGTCGCGTATTCGACGAGCAGCGTCGTGCCAGGCCCGAATTCGCCGCCCGCCGCGAAACCCTGGATCAGGCGCGCCACGAGCACGATCAACGGCGCGGCGAGTCCCGCAACCGCATAAGTCGGCGCGCACGCGATCATCGCGCAACTGAGCGCCATTAGCATGATGGTCAGGACCATCGCGTTCTTGCGCCCCGCGCGGTCCGCATAGGCGCCGATCACCACGCCGCCCAGAGGCCGGACCACGAAGCCGACGCCGAATACACCGATCGACAGCAAGAACTGGTTGACCGGCGACGCGCCAGGAAAGAACAACTGCCCGATCTGAATAGCAAAAAAGCTGTAGATCGTGAAGTCGTAGAACTCGAGCGCGGTGCCGATGGTCGTGGCGGTGATGACGCGGGCCTTCGTCAAACCGGGCTTACTGAGAGCAAGGGTAGACACGATAGGGTTCCCACAGAAAAGGTGGAATCGACGTGAGTTATCATATACGAGAAAAAATAAATTTCTCACATACGAGAAATTTTCCTTGCAAGCGGAATCCGGTGAGATGGCCAAAGTAGCAGTGAAACAACAGGCGGCGTTAGGACATGAAGCGCCGCCCTTGCTCGATCACAAGCTGGTGGGCGCGCATTTGCGGCAGGCGCGCAAAACGCGCGGATTGACGCTGGCCGAACTGTCGGAGCGCTCGGGTATTGCGGTATCGACGATCTCGAAGGCGGAGCGCGGCGACATTGCGCTGACCTACGACAAGTTCGCGGCGCTGGCGCATTCGCTGGAACTCGAATTCGACGCGATCTTCGGGCGGCGTCGCAAGCCGGCCGCCGGTGCGATGAAGCCTTCTTTTACGGCGGCTGGCAAGCAGCAGATTTACGACACGCCGAACTACGAGTACGGGATGCTGGCGAACAGTCTGACCGGCAAACGCATGATGCCGATGCGCGCACACATTCACGCCCGCGCCGTGTCCGACTTTCCCGAATACATCCGGCACTCGGGCGAAGAATTCGTTTTTCTGCTGAGCGGCAAACTCGAACTGCGCTTCGAGAACGGCAAGTCGTTCAAGCTGATGCCGGGCGACAGTCTTTACTTCGATAGCTCGGTCGGGCACATCTATCTGAGCGTCGGTGACGAAGACGCCGATGCGCTCGTGTGCTGCGTCGATACGGACGAACATCGTCCCCGCGGGGCCATTTGAACGAATGCGTTTGCGCTCGTGCGTCGCGTGACCACGGGGCCGCGGGCCAGACGCGCAGCTCTACCGAACGCAATATGCTGGGCCGCGACACGTCCCTGTTGCGGACCGATCTTTGGGGGACGGAAGCCGTCGTCCGCGTCAGCGTGTAAACTGCTGACTTTTTTGCATCCGGTGGTATGTTGCAAGCCCTTCAGCGCACAGCTCCCAGCGGCCCGGCGCTCATCCGCCTGCTGGCGCGTTTCGCCGATGCCGATGTCCTCGAACCCCGGCAATCGCTGTCCGACAGGCTGAGCCAGTGGCTCGGCTGGACGGACGCGATTGCGCTGTCTTCGGCGCTTACTGGCGCGCCGCCCTCGGTGCCTGCGGCCGCGCGAGCGTTCGGCAGCGCGGAGGAGGCGGAATGCGCGCGCGTGCGTGCGTCGCTGGTCAAGACCATTACGGGCGACAGCGCCTTTGCCGTCGCGAGGCGCCGCGGTGCCGGGTACGTCGAGCCACAGGCCGTGCCGGCGGACTACGCGTTGTTTCGCCAACGCTACCAGGCCATGCAGCAGTCGATGGAAACGGGTGTCGGCAATCTGCGCGGCCGGCTGCGGGCGCTGCTCGCCGCGAAAACTCCCGCAATGGGCCGCCTTGCGCTGCTGGACGCCGTGATGGAGCGCGCGCTCGGCGAGCGTGAGCGGAATCTGCTGGCGAGCGTGCCCGTGCTGCTCGCCGGGCACTTCGAGCGGCTTCGCGAGGCCGCGCAGCAGGCGCAAGACAAGGACCCGGCGCCGGACGACGGTACGCAAGCGGAGAGTGCAGCGAGCCGCGCCGCAAGCACGGCAGCAGGCAACGCCGCAGCCGCAGCCGCGGCCGGCAGTGCCGCGGAGGGCAGCGTTGAGCCGAAGGTCCACGTCCAGGCTCAGCCCCAGCCCCAGCTGCAAGCGCCCGCTCTTGACGCTGCGCCGATGCCCGCCCAAGCGGTCGCGTCCAATGCGTGGCTCGACGTTTTCCGCAAGGACATGCAGAGCGTGTTGCTTGCTGAGCTGGATGTTCGTTTACAACCGGTCGAAGGGCTGCTCGCCGCCCTTCGTACTCGCTAACTGGGACACTATGTCCAGATTTCGTATTGAATTCGTTGTGTTCGCGGCAGGTCTCGCCGCGGTGTGCGGCATCGCTATCGGCTATGTCGGTTCGAACTGGCTGGCGCTGGCCGTCACGTTACTGATCGGCGCCTGCTATCTGGCGGGCGCGCTCGAATTGCGTCGCTATAGCCACGCCACTGGGACGCTCGCGCGTGCCGTGGCCGGTTTATCCGAGCCGCCGCAGCAGCTAGGCGCGTGGCTCGAACTGCTGCATCCGGGTCTGCGTAACGCGGTGCGACTGCGTATCGAAGGCGAGCGCGTTGCGTTGCCGGGCCCTGCACTGACGCCTTATCTGGTTGGCTTGCTGGTGCTGCTCGGCATGCTCGGCACTCTGCTGGGCATGGTCGTGACGCTGCGAGGCACGGGCATGGCGCTCGAAAGCGCGACCGACCTCGCAGCGATCCGCGCTTCGCTGGCCGCGCCGGTCAAGGGGCTCGGCTTCGCATTCGGCACGTCGATCGCGGGCGTCGCAAGCTCGGCGATGCTCGGCCTGTTGTCAGCGCTCTGCCGTCGCGAGCGGCTCGAAGCGGCGCAACGGCTCGACGTCAAGATTGCGACGAGCTTGCGCATCTACTCGCAGGCTCATCAGCGCGACGAAAGCTTCCGGCTCTTGCAAACGCAGGCTGAATTGATGCCGACGCTCGTCGATCGCCTGCAAACCATGATGGCGGCGATGGAGCAGCACAGCCTCGCTTTCAACGAGCGCCAGCTTGCGAGTCAGGAGGCATTCCACAGCAATGCGCAGGTCGCCTATACGCGGCTCGCGGCGTCGGTGGAGCAGTCGCTGAAGCGAAGTATCGCGGACAGCACGCGCGCGGCCGGCGAGGCGCTGGAGCCCGTCATGCAGGCAACGATGGCCGGCCTCGCGCGCGAGTCCGCGGCGTTGCACGCGAGCGTGGGTCAAGCGGTTCAGCAGCAACTGGATGGCCTGTCGAGCGGGTTCGAATCAGCCGCTGCGACGGTCGCCGACATCTGGAGCAAGGCGCTTGCGGGCCAGCAGCGTTCGAACGAGGACATGACGCAGCAGTTCCGCGCGTCGCTTGAGCGCTTTACACAGACTTTCGACGAGCGCTCGGCCGGCCTGGTCGACGGCGTGTCCGCGCGGCTGGAAGCCGCGGCGGGCAACGTCTCGCAGGCGTGGAAGGAAGCGCTTTCGCGTCAGGAGCAGGCCGGCGAGACGCTTGCAGTGCGGCACGAGCAGGCGCTCGCTGCCGCGGCGGCGAGCTTCGAAGAGCGTTCGGCGTCGTTGGTGCGGACCGTCGGGCAGTCGCATGCGGATCTGCGGACTGAACTGGCTTCTCAAGACGAAGCGCGGCTCGCGGCGTGGACGGCGACGCTGGCCTCGATGGCGGCCAATCTCGGCAAGGAGTGGCAACAGGCAGGCGAGCGTAATGAAGAGCGGCTCACGGCGTGGACCTCGAAACTCGATTCGATGGCGGCCAGCCTCGGCAAGGAATGGGAGCAGGCGAGCGAGCGCAGTGAAGAGCGGTTGACGGCGTGGACCTCGAAGCTCGATTCGATGGCGGCCAGCCTCGGCAAGGAGTGGCAGCAGGCAGGTGAGCGTGATGAAGAGCGGCTCACGGCGTGGACCTCAAAGCTCGATTCGATGGCGGCCATGCTCGGCAAAGAGTGGCAGCAGGCAGGCGAGCGTAATGAAGAGCGGTTGACGGCGTGGACCTCCAAGCTCGATTCAATGGCGGCCACGCTCGGCAAGGAATGGCAGCAGGCCGGCGAGCGCACGGCGAGCCGTCAGCAGGAAATATGCGACACGCTTTCGCGGACCGCGACCGATATCGCTGCGCAAACGCAGGCGCACGCGAGCGAGACCATCGCCGAAATATCGCGGCTCGTGCAGGCAGCGTCGGAGGCACCGAAGGCCGCCGCCGAAGTGGTCGCGGAACTGCGTCAGAAGCTCTCGGACAGCATGGTGCGCGACACCGCCATGTTGCAGGAGCGCAGCCGCTTGATGGAAACGCTCGAAACGCTGCTCGATGCTGTCAACCATGCATCGACGGAGCAGCGCACGGCGGTGGATGCGCTCGTCGCGACGTCGGCGGATCTTCTCGAGCGTGTCGGGACAAGGTTCACCGACAAGGTCGAAACCGAGGCGGACCGGATCGGCGCGATTGCCGCGCAGATCATCGGCGGCGCCGTCGAAGTGGCGAGCCTCGGTGAAGCGTTCGGCTCGGCCGTTCAGCGTTTCGGCGAGTCGAACGACAAGCTCGTCGCGCATCTGGAAAGAATCGAGGCCGCGCTCGACAAGTCGCTCGCCCGCAGCGACGAGCAGCTTGCGTATTACGTCGCACAAGCACGCGAGGTGGTCGATCTGAGCGTGATGTCGCAAAAGCAGATCGTCGAAGATCTGCAACTGCTCGCTGCCCAGCGCGCCACGGATGGAGCCGAGGCAGCATGAGCGTGATGAGCGAGGACATCGACGGCGGCGTGGAGCAGGGCGCGCCGATCTGGGCGGCGTTCGGCGACCTGATGTCGGTGCTGCTCGGCGCGTTCATGCTGATTCTGGTGGCTGTCATCGGCGTGCAGCTCGAACTGTCGAACAAGCTCGACCAGGAGGTCAAGCAGCGTCAGCTTGAAACGCAGCGCCGCAAGACGCTCGAGCAGGCGCTGGCGGGGCCGCTCGCGGCGGGCCGCGTGACGCTGGTGAACGGACGTATCGGCATCAGCGGCAACGTGCTGTTTGCGCTGAACTCCGACCAGTTGCAGCCGCAAGGGCGCGATCTGTTGAAGAGCCTCGCCGGGCCGTTGTCTGCGTATCTGGGCGCGAACGACCAGATCCTGATGGTGAGCGGCTTTACCGACGACCAGCGGCTGCGCGAAGGCAACCGTCGTTTCGCGGACAACTGGGAATTGTCGGCGCAGCGCGCGCTGACAGTGACCCGCGCGCTGATCGATGCGGGGGTGCCGGCGTCGTCGGTATTCGCTGCGGCGTTCGGCTCCGGACAACCCGTTAGCTCGAATGCCGACGAACCAGGACGGGCGCGCAACCGTCGCGTGGAAATAGCGCCGGTTCCGAGGCCGTCGGCTGCGGCAGGCAAGCCCCATGAGTGACAGCGCGAACGTCGACGCAAGGCCGACGCCGGGTGTGCCGCAGGCCGGAAGCACGGGTGAAACGGTGCACGCGTCCGAGGCAAACCACCCACCCGGGACCGCGCCGACGAATTCCACCGTGCAAACCCCGCGCGCCACCCTCGACGCGTGGCGCGAGCGCGGCGCCGACCGCCTTGATCCGCTGCGTTTCGCTTTCATCGACGCGTTCGAACGACGTGCCGCCGCGCACACCGGCGCTGCGCGCCACGTGCTCGACGAGAAGCTTGCCGCGCTGCTCGAAACCTATGCGCGCAAAGTCGACCAGGCGGTGACCACCGCCGGTCATTCGTCGTCTCCGGATGCGCCTGCAAGCGGCACGCTTGCCGAACTCGTCGGCTACATGCAAGACGAGCCGCGGCACCCTGCAAGCGAACGGGCCCCCTACCCGGAGCTTCCCGCTCTCGACTATTTCAGGGAAACCTGGGCCAAGGTCCGCACTGAAAAGCAGTTGCGGCAGTCGCTGCAACCGGCGCCCGGCAATGCCGGTCCGCTCAATTCGAGCAGCCTCGTGCACCGTTCGCTGTCGCTGATGCGCGAGTTGTCGCCGGGCTATCTGAAACAGTTTTTGTCGTATGTCGACGCGCTGTCCTGGATGGAGCAATTGAGCGGCGGCGTCCCGGCCAGCAAGGATGCGCCGCGCGCCGGGGCGTCCGCCAAAGGCACTCGCAGCAAGTCCCGCTGATGCCGGACGGCGTGTGCCGTGGCATATTGGTGGGGTAGCCATCGAAAGGAGCCCACCATGCGAATCCAGACGTCATTTTTATTCGATCTCGACGGCACGCTCGTCGACAGTGTTTATCAGCACGTGCTGGCGTGGAAAGAAGCGCTCGACAGCGAAGGCATTCCCCTGTCGGTCTGGCGGATTCATCGAAAGATCGGCATGAGCGGGGGACTCTTCACCAATCAGCTTCTGCGTGAGACCCACGGAGAGATCAGCGCCGAGCGCAGCGAGCGTCTTCGTCATGCGCACGCGGCTGCCTATCAAAACTTACGCGCGCAAGTATGTCCGCTGCCGGGCGCGCGCGAACTGCTCGATGCCTTGACGCAAGCGGGCACGCCCTGGGCGGTGGCGACCAGCGGGCGCATGGAAACCGCTGCGGTGAATCTCGAAGCGCTCGGCGTCGATCCGGCAAAAGCGGTCGTCGTGACGCGCGACGACGTTAAATATGCGAAGCCCGACCCCGACCTTTTCCTCGCCGCGGCCGAACGCCTTGGCGTTGAGATCGAACACTCGGTCGTGGTAGGCGACAGCATCTGGGACATGCTCGCGGCGCGGCGCTGCCGCGCGCTCGGTGTCGGATTGCTGTCGGGCGGCTACGGCACTGAAGAGTTGGAGCGTTCCGGCGCGCTGCGCGTCTACGACGACCCCGCGGCGCTACTCGACCATCTCGACGAAGTCGCTTCGCGGCCCTAATCACGAGCATCGCGCGGCCGCAGTCAACGCGGCCGCGGTGGCTCGTTCCACCCATGCTCATCCGGTTGATTCAACGCGCATAGGCTGCCGGCGCCACGCGTAACTTTGTACTGTTCGCGCCAAGAGCCCTGTACTATATGGTGAAACGGGGCCGGCCCTGCAACCTGCAATAGTTGACCGGCGTGTACGCATATGGCGGCGCGCCGGTATGTTCCATGAGCTCATGCGGTGGCCGGCGAGCCTGTCACGGTAACGCTCTGCGGCGGCCCGACGAACCACGCTAAAAACATGAACAAGTTTATTCGACCACCCGTCTCCTATCCGACAACGGTTGTTTTCGTCGACGACAACGACAACTACCTCGACGCCCTGCGCCGCTTCTTTCCGGACGTTTCCACCAATCTGTTCTTCTCGCGTCCGCAAGCGGGGCTTGCGTTCATACGCCAGCATGCGCGTGAGAACTCGCTGGAATTCGCGCCGGCTTCAGCATGCTTGAGCGAGACCGGTTTTGATCGCTTCGTCGAGTCATCGCCGCAGCGAGATGTGCTCGCGCGGGCAACGCGTTTCTCGGAAGTGGCAGCCGTCGTAGTGGACTACGACATGCCGGGCGTGAGCGGTGTCGAGTTTCTGTCCTCCATATCCAACCTGCATTGCGCGAAGATTCTGCTCACAGGCGTCGCGGACGAAACTGTCGCTGTGAAAGCGTTCAACGCCGGCATTGTCGATTTATATCTGCGCAAGACCGACGCCGATTCGGCGAACCGGCTCGTCCACTTCCTCAAAGACGCGAAGAACCGCCACTGCTCCGAAATGGGCTGGCTCGCGTTGGGCGAGAACGGCATGACGTATTGCGACCCGCGCACGCGCAAGGTGCTGGACGAAGTGGTGAAGGACAAAGGCATCGTCGAGTATTACTGGCGGCCCGAGCAGAATGCGATTCTCATGTTCGATCGCGAGGGAAGGGGCAGTGTCTTCGTCGCGTGGGCCGAGCACGACTGGATATCTCAGGGCGAGATCGTCGCAGACGAAAGCGGCCCCGCCGAGTTGCTGAAACAGATGGCAGTGCGCGAAGTCATGCCGCTTTTCTGGCCGCATCTCGCCTACCGCTCGGGCGTCGAATTCAGAATGCTCAAGCCGCAACCCATTCCCGGCTGGGGCGACGCGTTCTACTGCTGGAGCCCGATTGAGACGCCCGAAGTGGTCCAGGCCGGCGTCAGGCCGCTCACGTTCGCGCAGTGGCGGAGCGACCGGGCACGCTAACGTCTGCCGGCACGTCGAGCAACATGTACGCCATCCCCACTGCCTTCGTGTCGGCCATGTTCGTCGTGTTCGGCCTCTACGTGGTCATCACGCAAGGGGTGACGCGGCTCTCGGTGCCTTTCCTCCTGATGTGCGCGGCGACTTTCGCATGGCAGGGCACATGGACGCTGCTGTTCCAGACCAAAGATACGGAAGTCGCCGGCTTGCTGGTTCGCGTCGGCTATCTCTTCATTCTCTTTCTGCCGACCACGTTCTATCACTTCGTCACCGAAGTTGCGGCGCGGCGCCGGGAGCGGCCGCTGCTGCTGGCGTCGTATGGTCTGTGTTTCGTGCTCGCGGTGTTGCTGCCAGGCAATGAAGTCGTTGCCGGTTATCAGCATTATTTCTTTGGCTACTATCCGATTGCCGGGCCGCTGCATCCGCTGCATGTCGTGCAGACGGTGCTGCTTGCCGCGCGCAGCGGCCAGCTTCTGCTTGGCGCGCGAAAAAATGCTGGCGGGCAGGGGCGCCGGCGTCTGGACCTGTGTCTCGCCGCGCTTGGTCTCTACTCGTTTGCAGCCGTCGACTATGCGGTCAACTATGGCTACCCGTTCTATCCGCCTGGCGTGTTGTTCATCGCGCTGAGTCTGGGGCTGCTTGCCATCACGATTGTCCGCTACCACCTGATTCACCCGTATGCGCTTGCAGCTACCATCGCGCACGAGATCGCCACCCCGCTAGCCACGATCGGCATGCACGCCGACGAGATCGCGAGCGTCTGGAGTCATGTTTTCAAAGGCTATCGCCTCGCCGTCGCGCACGGCTTGTATGACGACGAAGAACATTCCGGCCAGTCCGAGCGCATCAGCCAGCTTGCCACGGCGATCAGACGCGAGGTGTCCGGCACGAGCGCGATGGTCGAAATGGCGCTGGCTTCGTACACGCTTGACCGGCTCGACCGCAGCCGTTTCAGTGCCCATCCGGTACGGCAGTGCGTGGACTCCGCGCTGGAACGCTACCCGTTTCGCGCCGACGAACGCGAGCGCATCACGATCTTGCCGATCGATCCGATGCTGCGCTTTTCCGGCTCCGATACGGTGGTGGTCTTCGTGTTGTTCAATCTGCTGAAAAACGCATTGCATGCGATTCATGTGAAAGGCGAAGGGCAGATCACGATCAGCGCGCTGGAAGACCAGGATTTCTGCATGCTGCAATTCCGCGACACGGGCCCAGGCATTGCGCCGGACGTTCTGCCGCATATCTTCGACGCATTCTTCTCGACCAAGCGGCACGGCAGCGGCGCGGGCATGGGACTCGCGTTCTGCCGCCGCGCGACGGAGCTGCTGGGCGGCAGTATCGAATGCACGTCGGTGCGCGGTGCGCACACCACTTTTATCGTGCGGCTGCCGCTGCCGGGCTCGGCAGCGGACAGGGCATTGTCCAGGTCGCCGGTACGCGAAGCGCGCCGGCGTTGAGACTTCGGTTGAGCGCTGTGGCTTATTCCGTCAGCGCCGACAACGGCAACTCATACTCCTTCACACGGTCGACGATTCCATCCGGAAAGCGGCGGATCTTCCGGTCGCGCCCGGCATACAGAATCTGCTGATAGCCTTGCGACACCTTGCGCCCGTCGACGCAAAAGCGGAACAGCAAGTACGCCGAGCACTGCCTTACTTGCACCGTGTTCAGGTAGCAATCGACCCGCTGGAACGGAAAGGTTTCATGCACGTATTCCTGGTGCGCCCGCTTGGTCACGAACATGCCGTCCGAGCCGAGCAGGTTGTCGTGAATGCACTCGTGGAACCACCGCTCGCGGCAAACGCCTTGCCACTCGAAATAGCGGGCGAAATACGTGTTCATGAACGCATTCGAATCTTTTAGATAGATGTCGAAAGAATGGACAAAGGTTTTCGGCGAATCCATTACCAGCGGGCTGTCCGAAAGATGAGCATTGCCACGATTCAAAGCGTGAGGGATAGCTTCTCGCATCAACATACGATTTTCCTTTTACAGGAACGGCTGCTTGTGGCAGCCACACATGCCGGCCAGCACGGCGGGCACATCCCATTCTCTTGGGGAAATGGCTGATATGGCTATTCGCGCGCAACAAGCGCCCGCAATTCGTGCGCGGCTCGCACGACGGGGCCCTGGTGAACGGACCATCAGTCCGACGACAGTGTTGATGCAGCGATTCTTTTATTCAGTGGGTCAGCCAACAGAACAAATCGAACTGCGACGCCGAATGCGGCAATGGGTATGAGCGGGAAGGAAACCCGCTATGCAGCGCGTTTCAGGTTTAATGACCGATTGACAAACGGCGTTTATCGAAAGCGCATAAATCACACGGCAGTTGCCGTTCACACCGCGTGAGCATTAGCGGACAGAAAGCGGCAGACTTCGCCATGCATCGCCTGCACGCCCGGGCTCGATTCGATAGCGCGCCAGCATCCATGTACGAGTCCTGTGCCGATCCACAGGTGCGCTTCTCCGCCGGCAGCCTGAATGCGTTCGGCGAACACACGCGCGTCGTCTCTCAGCGGATCGTGTTCGGCGCCTATCGCAAGCGTGGGCGGAAGTGCGTCATAACGCGTGGCGTCGAGCGGGATGGTCCACTTGGGGTATGGCGCCGTTTCGCCCCAATACATGTCGCGAAACGCGTGGACGTCGGTGAGCGTGAGCATGGGCGCTTGCGCTTCGGTATCGCGTGAGGGCGGCTGCGGGTCGGTGCCGAGCATCGGATAAATCAGCGCAAGACCGCTTATTCCTTCGACGCCCTCGTCGCGCAATCGCATCGCCACGCTGGCAGCGAGCGTGGCGCCGGCGCTATCTCCCGCGAGTTGCAGCGTGGCGCCGTCAGGCAAATCGAAGGGCAGCCGCCGTTCCAGCGCCGCGAGCGTGACCTCCATGCAGTCGTCATGCGCGGCCGGTGCGCGGTGTTCGGGCGCGAGCCGGTAATCGACGGCGATTACATCGAGGCCTGTATCCGCGGCAAGGCGCGCCGTGATGACCTGATGACTGTCGAGCGATCCGAGCACGAAGCCGCCACCGTGGAAATACAGCACAGTGCCGCGCGGCATCGCGCCCGCATTCGCACCGTTGCGATACAGCCTTAGCGCAATCGAATGGCCTGCCGCGGACAGGAATTGCGCGTCTTCGGTGACGACTTCTGCCGGCAAAGGCGGAGTGAGCGCAGCCGCGTAGCGATCGTAGATTTCGCGCTGCTCGCGCGGCGTCAACGAGGTGCTATGCCCCGGATAGACCGCGGCGGCTCGCGCGATAAATTCAGCCATCTGCGGCTCAAGCATGTTGGCTCCGGCTACGTTGTGCGGCGGCGGGCAGGCCGATCATGCGGCCCGCGTAGGTCGCGGGCTGCAACGCGGCATGTGCGTCGGCCAATTCCTGCACGCGAGCGGCCACGTCGGCATCGAACGCGACCGAGCGCGGCCCGCTCGTGTCGACGTGCAACAGCATCTGCTCGCCCGCCGCGACCGGCGTGTCGCTGCCGTCGGCGAACATCTCGAGGTAGAGTTGCAGCCGCTTGGCGTCGCACCCGAGCACGCGCATATCGACCCGCACGCGCGTGCCTTCCTTGATTTCGTGCAGATAGTTGATGTGCGCTTCGAGTGTGTAGATCGAGCGGCCACGCTCCTTGCGCACGGCGTCCGGCAAACCGATCTGGTCGATCAGCTGGTCGGTCGCGAAGCTGAAAATCAGCATGTAGAACGCGTCGCGTAAATGGCCGTTGTAATCGACCCAATCCGCGCGCACCGTGTCGCGATAGCAGGGCAGGGCAGCGGTTTGCAGCATGTTGCGGAGTCTCCTTGTCTGATGCCTCGCCTGCTTCGCGCTTGGCGGCGTACATGGCGGAAGCGGCGCGGCACGGTGCGGTGCCGCGCGTTGCGAGGCTCGCGTCATTCCGCCGGCGTCAGTCCGTGCCGCGCCTTGGCTTCGCCGATTGCGGCCAGCACACTCGTGATGCAGTCGTCGCGATAACGCTCCAGCTGCTTGATGGAGCGCGGGCCGACCTGCTCGGCGGTGCCGTCCACGACGCGGTCGATCAGTTCGCCGGTCAGCTTCGGCGCTATCAGTTTAGTCCACGGCAACTCCAGAGCGGGACCGAACTGTTGCATGAAGTGGCGCATGCCTGCATCGCCGCCTGCAAGGGTGTAAGTAAGGAACGTGCCCATGAACGACCAGCGGATGCCGGCGCCGAAGCGGATGGCGTCGTCGATCTCGCCGGTGGTCGCCACGCCTTCGTTGACGAGATGCAGGGCCTCGCGCCACAGCGCTTCGAGCAGCCGGTCCGCGATAAAGCCGGGCACTTCCTTGCGAACCCGCAGCGGGCGCATTGAAAGCGAGCGGTAAATGTGCAGCGCGGCGTCGATGGTTTCTGGCGCTGTGCGCTCCCCGCCGAGCACCTCGACGAGCGGCAGCAGATACACCGGATTGAACGGATGCCCGACGATGCAGCGTTCCGGATTCACAGCCCGCGCGTAGAAGTCGCTCGGCAATAGCCCCGAAGTGGACGAAGCGATGATCGCGTCCGGCTTCGCGGCGCGGCTGATCTGCTCGTGCAACGCGAGCTTCAGTTCTTCCCGCTCGGGCGCGCTTTCCTGAATGAAGTCCGCGTTCGCGACACACGCTTCGATCGTATCGACGAAGCGCAGTCTCGACTGCGACGCGCCCTCGGCGAGGCCGACGCGTTGTAGCGCGGGCCACGCATTGGCGACGTTCTCGCGCAGCTGCTTTTCCGCGCCCGGTGCGGGGTCCCACGCGATCACATCGAGCCCGTGCGCGAGCGCGCGCGCCACCCAGCCGCTGCCGATCACGCCCGCGCCGATCGCGGCGAATGTTTTGATATCGACGATCACTGCCATTGCTGACGTTTCCTTGTTTGCCTATGAGTTCTTCGATGCCCTAGCCATTCGTGAGCAACGCCGCACGCTTAAACGTATTCACCGGCCACGCGTCGTTCGAGTTGCCGTTCTCCGCGCGCGGGCAGGCCGAGCTTGCGTCGCCCTTCGGCGGGTGTCAGCGCACGTCCGCCCAGGCGTTCGATGATTTCCACCGCGCGCTGTACGAGCGTGCCGTTCGTTGCGGGCACACCCTTATCGAGCCAGATGTTGTCTTCGAGGCCCACTCGCACATGGCCGCCGAGCAACATCGCCTGCGCGACCATCGGCATCTGCATGCGGCCGATGCCGAAACCCGCCCATTGCGCGCCAGGCGGGAGGTTGTCGGCCATGGCTTTCATCGTCGTGGTGTCTGCGGGCGCGCCCCACGGAATGCCGAGGCAAAGTTGAAACAGCGGCGGCGCGTCGAGTAGGCCTTCCTTCAGCAATTGTTTTGCGAACCACAAATGGCCGGTATCGAAAATTTCCAGTTCCGGCTTCACGCCGAGTTCCTGAATGCGCGCTGCTCCGGCACGCAGTTGCGCGGGCGTCGAAACGTAGATGTAGTCGCCATCGCCGAAATTGAGCGTGCCGCAATCGAGCGTGCAGATTTCCGGCAGCAATTCTTCGACGTGCGCGAGGCGCGTCAGGCCGCCGACCAGATCCGTGTTCGCGCCAAAGCGCATCGGGTCTTCGCCGGGACCGATTTCGAGGTCGCCGCCCATGCCCGCAGTCAGATTGATGATGACGTCCGTGCCCGACGAGCGAATCCGGTCGACTACCTCGCGATACAACTGCGGATCGCGGCTGCCGCGTCCGGTTTTCGGATCGCGCACATGGCAATGGGCGACCGTGGCGCCCGCTTTCGCCGCTTCGATCGCGGCCTCGGCGATCTGCCTGGGCGTGACAGGGATGGCGGGATGCTTGCCGACTGTGTCGCCCGCGCCGGTGACCGCGCAGGTCACGATGACTTCATGGTTCATGCTTACCAGGTCCTGTAAATGAAAGTGTCACGACTCGCGCGCCGACTCATAGCCCGAGGTAGGCCTTGACCGCGGGCAAACCGTCCTTGCCGTCGTAGGTCTTGACGCCAACAAGCCATGCGTCGAGTACTTGCGGGTTTTTCTTCAGATACGCCTTCGCGGCATCGGAGGGCTTTTGCTTGTTCATCACCGATTGCATGACCAGGTTCTCCAGTTGCGTGGAGAAGCGCAGGTTGCTCACGAGCTTGCCGGCGTTCGGGCAACGCGTCAGATAATCGGGCGACGTCAGCGTATAAACGCGCGCTTCGCCGTCGTTCGGACCGAATACGCCCTCGCTGCCGGACAGGTATTTCATGTCGATCTGAATGTTCATCGGATGCGGCTCCCAGCCGAGAAACACCACCCATTTCTTGTCGCGGATCGCGCGGTCCACGGAAACGAGCATGCCCGCTTCGCTCGATTCGATCAGCTTGAATCCGCCGAGACCGAACTGGTTGGTCGCGATCATTTTCTGGATGGCTGCATTCGCACTGCTGCCGGGTTCGATGCCGTAGATCTTGCCGTCGAGCTGATCGCGATGTTTGGCGATGTCCGCGAATGTTTTGAGGCCCGCGTCATACGCATAGGCGGGCACCGCGAAGGTCGCCTTTGCGCCCGTCAGATTGGGCGGCTGCAACACCTGGATCGATTTCGATTCGACGAACGGCGCGATGGCTTTTTCCTGCACCGGCCACCAGTAGCCGAGCGACACATCGAGCTGCTTGCTCTTCAGGCCCGCGAACGAAATCGGCACGGAAGCGACGGTGGTAACCGGCTGATAACCGAGCCCCTCGAAAACGGTGGACGCGAGTGCAGTTGTCGACGTGATGTCAGTCCAGCCGATGTCCGCGAAATGCACGGCGCGGCAGGTGGCCGGGTCCTGCGCAAACGCAGGCAGTGCGGTAACGGCGCCGGCGAATGCGGCGGCGAGGTACGCAAGCCGGGCCAGCCGCGTTTTGATGCGTAATTCCATGACGTTCCCCTATTGACGCTTGTGCGCGTTTAACCGCGCGTTGTCGAATGGACCGCTTACCGGTGAGGCTGCAAGGCACGGCTGCCATCTCACGAAATCGCCTGCCTCGATGCCCTAACGTTAATGCCCCATATTGCCGCCAAAGCGACCGTCAGCGACCCGTTCTTGCTTCCACGCGACAACAAGGGAAAACCAGCATGCGCCGACGTTGCCGTGCGGTTGCAACGCAGCAATTGGCTGGGAGATTTTTGGCACGCCTTGCCCGCCCGCGACGCGCTTGCTACGCTCGCCCGGAACCGCGGGGCGGCTTGCGCTTGCCGCTTTCGTCTCGCATCTTCGTCTTCGCATCTGACCGGGTCCCGCGCAATGCCTGAAGAGATATCGTTCCTGCTGCTGCCTGGTTTTTCGGCGATCGGCTTCATGTCGGCGGTCGAGCCGTTGCGCGTTGCCAATCGCTTTCGCGGCGAGCTCTACCGCTGGCGCATCGTGAGCCTCGACGGCACACCGGTCGCAGCCAGCAACGGCATTTCGATTAACGCCGACGCGGCCATCGCCGAAGTGAACGATGCGCGGCTGCTGTTCGTGGTGGCGGGCTTCGAGCCGCTCGCCTGCTACACGCGCGAACTGGCCGAGTGGCTCAGGCGCCTGGACCGGGCCGGCGCGACGCTCGGCGGGATAGACACGGGCAGCTTCGTTCTCGCGGAAGCTGGGCTGCTCGGCGGCGAGGACAACGTGACCGTGCATTGGGAGGCGTTGTCGGCGTTTCGCGAGCGCTATCCGTCGCTGAATGCCAGTCAGGAACTCTTCGAAATCGGCGCGAGGCGCATTACATGCGCAGGCGGCACCGCGTCGATCGACATGACGCTCGACCTGATCGGCCGCAAGCACGGCGCGGCGCTGGCTTCGGCGGTGTCCGAGCAGTTCGTGGTGAGCCGCATCCGTCAGCGCTCCGACCATCAACGCATGGAGATCGCAGCACGCTACGGCGTGCACAACCGCAAGCTGATTCAGGTGATCGGCGTGATGGAGCAGCACATGGAAGAGCCGTTGACGCCCGACCGGCTCGCCCAGGAGATCGGCGTGACGCGCCGGCAGCTCGAACGGCTGTTCTGCGCGTCGCTAAAAGACACGCCGACGCACTTTTATCTGCAGTTACGGCTTGCTCGCGCGCGTGAGTTGCTGCAGCAGACCGACATGTCCATTACGTCGATTTGCGTCGCGTGCGGGTTTGAATCACCGTCGCACTTCTCGCGGACCTATCGCGCGCGATTCGGCACAAGCCCGCGCAGCGACCGTCAGGTGACCGGCGGTCTCGTGTCGAAGAACGCGCTAATCAGCGCGCATGCTGCCGAATTATCACAAATACGACAATAGTGAATTCTATGATCTGGGGTTTACCCTAGGTTCTTGGCCTCCTAAACTGTGTCCATCTGCTGAAGACAAACCGCCTTCAGCCCAGCACAGAACAATCTCTGGAGGTAGTAATCATGAAATCCCTGATCGAAGCTGCCGTTATCGCCGCTCTTATCTCTGCACCGCTCGCCGCTTTCGCGCAATCGAACCAGCCGGTTACCCGCGCTCAGGTCCGCGCCGAACTGATCCAGCTGGAGAAGGCGGGATATAACCCGGCAACGTCGAACGACTACGATTACCCGGCAAATATCCAGGCTGCCGAAGCGCGCGTCGCCGCACAGAACCGTGCGGCTCAAACGAGCGGCTACGGTTCGGCAACGAACGGCTCGTCGCAAGCAGGCAACCGCGCTGAAGTGACGTCGAGCTCGTATTCGGCTCCGGTCTACGTCGGGCAGTAACGGAAAGCGGCGCGGCGCCTTTCGCCGCGCGAAAAAAAACGGCACGCTTTTGCGTGCCGTTTTTGCGTTCAGATTCCACCCACGCACATGTATTTGATGACCACGTAGTCGTCGATGCCATAGTGCGAGCCTTCGCGCCCCAAGCCCGACTGCTTGACGCCGCCGAACGGCGCGACTTCGTTCGAGATGAGTCCTGTGTTGATGCCGACCATGCCGTACTCCAACGCTTCGGCGACACGCCAGACGCGTCCGATGTCGCGGCTATAGAAGTACGATGCGAGGCCGAACTCGGTGTCGTTCGCGAGCGCGATGACTTCCTCGTCCGATGAAAACCGGAACAGCGGCGCAAGCGGACCGAAGGTTTCGTCGCGCGCCACTTTCATGTCGGGCGTGACATCCGCGAGTATGGTCGGCTCGAAGAAGCCGTGACCGAGCGCATGACGCTTGCCGCCCGTCACGACGCGCGCGCCTTTGGCGAGCGCGTCTTCGATATGCGACTCCACCTTGAGCACCGCCGCCTCATTGATCAGCGGACCTTGTGTGACGCCTGCCTCGGTGCCGCGGCCCACGGTCAGTTGCTCGACGGCGGCGCGCAGCTTCGCGGCGAACGCGTCGTACACCTTGTCGTGCACGTAGAAGCGGTTCGTGCAAACGCAGGTCTGGCCGCTATTCCGATATTTCGATGCAATCGCGCCGGCCACGGCGGCGTCGAGATCGGCGTCGTCAAAAACGATGAACGGCGCGTTGCCGCCCAGTTCGAGTGACACCTTTTTTACCGTTGGCGCGCACTGCGCCATCAGCAGACGGCCAACGGGCGTCGAGCCGGTGAACGACAGCTTGCGCACGATCGGATTGCCGGTCATTTCCGCGCCGATCGCTTTCGGCTCGCCCGTCACCACGTTGAACACGCCGCGCGGTACACCTGCGCGTTCGGCCAGCACGGCGAGCGCGAGCGCCGAAAGCGGCGTCGCTTCCGCCGGCTTGACGATGATCGGGCAGCCCGCTGCGAGCGCCGGACCGACTTTGCGCGTGATCATGGCGGCCGGAAAATTCCACGGCGTGATCGCCGCGCAAACGCCGACGGGCTCCTTCGTCACGACAATGCGCTTGTCGTTTGCGGGAGTCGGAATGGTGTCGCCGTTCAGCCGCTTGCCTTCTTCCGCGAACCATTCGAGGAACGAGGCCGCATACTGGATTTCGCCCTTTGCCTCGGCAAGCGGCTTGCCTTGCTCGGTGGTGAGAATGAGCGCGAGGTCGTCGGCGTTCTCCAGCATCAGGTCATGCCATTTGCGCAGGATCACCGCGCGCTGTTTGGCGGTGCTCGCGCGCCATGCGGGCCATGCGGCGTTGGCGGCGTCGATGGCGCGGCGCGTTTCCGCGGTGCCCATGCGCGGCACCGTCGCGACGACTTCGCCGGTTGCGGGATTCACAACTTCGAAGGTAGAGCCGTCGTCGGCGCCTTGCCATTCGCCCGCGAGATAGGCGTGGGACTTCAGCAGAGCCGGGTCTTTGAGAGTGAGCGTGGTCATTGGGCGTTTCCTCAAGCTGCGACAGCTACGCTGTCCTTGATGACGTCTTCGAGAATCGCCAGCGCTTCGTCAAAGACCGTGTCCTCGATCGTCAGCGGGAACAGGAAGCGCACCACGTTCGAATAGACGCCGCACACGAGCAGCAGCAAGCCGCGTTTGAGCGCGCGTGTTTGCACGCGTTTCGTGAATTCAGCGTCGGGTTCCGTGCTGCCAGGCTTGCAGAACTCGACGGCCACCATGCCGCCCGGGCCACGCACGTCGGCGATTTGCGGCGCCTCGTTTTGCAGCGCGATCAGCTTCGCCTTGACGCGGTCGCCGAGGATCGTAGCGCGCTCGCACAGCTTCTCTTCGTCAATGATGTCGAGCACCGCAAGCGCGGCGGCCACCGCCAGCGGGTTGCCCGCATAGGTGCCGCCGAGCCCGCCGGGCGCGGCCGCATCCATGACGTCGGCGCGGCCGATCACGCCCGACAGCGGCATTCCGCCCGCGAGACTCTTGGCAACCGTCATCAGATCGGGCACCACGTCGTAGTGATGCATTGCGAACAGCTTGCCGGTGCGGGCAAAGCCGGTTTGCACTTCATCGGCTATCAGCAGAATGCCGTGCTCGTTGCAGAGCTTGCGCAGCGCGCGCACGAACTCGGCCGGCGCGGGATAGAAACCGCCTTCACCCTGAACCGGTTCGAAGATGATCGCGGCCACCCGTTTTGGATCGATGTCGGCCTTGAAGAGGAATTCGATGGCCTTCAGCGAATCGGCCGTGCTCACGCCATGCAGCGGATTGGGGAACGGAGCGTGGAATACGTCGGACGGGAACGGACCGAAGCCCGCCTTGTACGGCGCGACCTTGCCGGTCAGCGCCATGCCCATCAGCGTGCGGCCGTGGAAGCCGCCGGTGAAGGCAATCACGCCCGGACGGCCGGTCGCGGCTCGTGCAATCTTGATCGCGTTTTCAACGGCTTCCGCGCCGGTCGTGAAAAACGCGGTCTTTTTCGGATGATCGCCAGGCGCGCGCTCGTTGAGCTTTTCCGCGAGTTCCACATACGACGCATACGGCACGATCTGATACGCCGTGTGCGTGAAACGGTCCAGCTGGTCGCGAATGGCGGCGACGATCTTTGGATGACGATGGCCGGTATTGCACACTGCGATTCCCGCAGCGAAGTCGATGAAGCGGCGACCCTCCACATCCCATAGTTCCGCGTTCTGCGCACGCTCTGCATAGAAATCGCACATCACGCCGACGCCGCGCGGCGTGGCGGCATCCTTGCGGCTCTTCAATTCTGCGTTCTTCAGGTTCATCGCGTGGCTCCTCTGTGTCGGCGGACGCCGCGCGTCGCGCGGCACATGGAGCGACTATAGTTAGATTTGGCTCTTAGCTTCAGAGCCATTTAAATGAAAACGGTGGAGCCAATTGGGGGCGCTGAGGAGAAGGGCGGCGCCTGCGTGAGCACGCCAGGCGAAGTTCGAGATTGAGAATTTGCAGTTCCGAAGCGGCAACTTGTCAGCGCAAGGCCGCTGACCGCGCCGCCAGCATCAAATGCGGATCAGCACCGCACCCAACGTCACCAGTGCACATGCAACGATGCGCCGCGCAGTGAGCTTTTCCCGCATGAAAAGCCAGCCGATCAACACCGCGAAGATCGAGCTCAACTCGCGTAGCGCGGAGACCATCGCAATGGGCAGATAACGGTACGCCTCGATGATCAGGCAATACGCGACGAGCGCGAGCGCGCCGGACGCCATGCCCTTGAGCACCACCGAGCGGCCGATGAAAAGCCCTTTGGCGCCGCCGCGCCAATGCCATGCGAGCAGAAACTGCGGCACGTTCCAGATCAGATAGACCCACATGATGTAGCTAAGGCCATTGCCTGCGACGCGCGCGCCGATTCCGTCGACGACCGAATATGTCGCGATGAAAAATCCCGTCAACAGTGCGAACGGCACGCTTTCGCCGGAGAAGCGCATGCCGCGGCGAAACGCGAGCGAGACAATCCCGATCGACACCAGCGCGACGCCTATCGCGGCGAGCGGTTTGAGCGATTCATGCGCGAATACCAATGCGCCGACGAAGACGAGCATCGGCGACAGGCCGCGCGCAATCGGATAGATCTGCCCGAAGTCGCCGCTTCGATAGGCGCGGATCAGCGCCAGCAGATAGCCGAACTCCAGGACCACCGACGCGAAGATGTACGGCCACGCGGCGGGCGCCGGCAATGGCAGGACGATCACACCGACCGCGCTCACGGCGATGTAGGGAATCGCCATCATGCCGAGCAGCCACACACGGTCTTCGGACAGATGCAGGAAGGCGTTCCACGTGGCGTGCAGGAGCGCCGACAGCAGGACCAGCAAGACGACAAGGGTTTCCATCGAAGGTCAGGACAGGGCTGGGTTGGCTGGCCTGACTGCTGGCCGCAAGCCCGTGATTATTCCAGCAGAAGACGCAAATGGATGAGTGCACGACCAAAATGGAGGGGCTTTATGAGGAAAAAGGAGGCAATTTGTGGCGCGCCGGATGACGTCATGATGACGTCCATGCGACGTTAATATGACGCGCGTATGTCAGCGTTTCGCCTCTGCGCAGCCGTCATGCATCCCGACCTTCGGCCAGGCTATATTGCTTCATTCGCCGTGCCGTCCCCGATACCCAGCACTCCTCGCGACGCCCCCATGCAGCCTTTGAGCTTCCTTCCCGACAGCTTTGCCGAGTACGAAGATCTCAAGGCGATCCTCGATCAGGGCAGTGCGAGCTTTGCGATCCGCACGCTTTGCGAGACGACGGTGCGCGGCCGGCGTTTCGGCGTGCATACCGCGAGCATCGGTTCGACCGATCCGCGCGCGCCGGCCATCGGCTTCTTCGGCGGGATCCATGGGCTCGAGCGAATCGGCTCGCAACTCGTGCTCGATTACATGCGCGCGCTGCTTGCACGGCTCGAATGGGACGAACTGCTGGTCCGGCAACTTCAGTCGATTCGCCTTATCTTCGTGCCGATCGTCAATCCGGGCGGCATGTGGGCGGCCACGCGAGCCAATCCGAACGGCGTCGACCTCATGCGCAACGCGCCGCAAAACGCGGACGAGCGCGTGCCGCTGCTGGCGGGCGGCCAGCGCGTCGGCGCGTGGCTGCCGTGGTATCGCGGACGCCGCGGCGCTGCGATGGAAGCCGAGGCCGCCGCGCTGCTGCAGGTAGTCGAAACGGAACTGGCCGCGCGGCCCTTGAGCATCGCGCTCGATTGCCATTCGGGGTACGGCTGGAACGACAGCATCTGGTTTCCGTATGCGCGCACGCGCAAGCTGATGCCGCATCTGCCGGAAATGTACGTGCTGAAAACCATGTTCGAGCGTTCGCATCCGCATCATGGCTATACGTTCGAGCCGCAGAGTCATCAATATCTGCTGCACGGCGATCTGTGGGACTTCGCGTACGACCGCGCGCCCGCACCCAACGTCTTTCTGCCGATGACGCTAGAACTCGGTTCGTGGCTATGGATCAAGAAGAACCCGCGGCAATTGTTCTCGCGTCAGGGGATCTTCAATCCGGTGAAGGCGCATCGCACGGCGCGTGTTCTGCGGCGCCACGCGAACCTGCTCGATTTTCTGGCGCGCGCCGTTTTTTCGGCGCAGCGCTGGCTGCCGCAAGGCAATCGCCGCGAGCAATTGCTGCAAAGCGCGATCGATCACTGGTACAGACCGGACAACGCATGAGCACGTGGATCTTGCTGCGCGGACTGACCCGCGAGACACGTCACTGGGGCCGTCTGCCCGATGTGTTACGTGAAGCCGCGGGCGCTTCGGGCGTGAGCTTGATCGACTTGCCGGGCAACGGCGAATTTGCACACTTGCGCGCGCCAGCGACCGTCGCCGGGATGGTCGACTTCGTGCGCATTGCTGCTGTGCAAGGAGTGGCGGACGGCACGAGCACGGTCGGCGCCAATCCAACGGATATATCCACGCGCGGCCCATTCAACGTGCTGGCGATGTCGCTCGGCGGCATGGTCGCGACTGCCTGGGCGCAACGGTACCCCGACGAAATCGGGCGCCTTGTGTTGATCAACACGAGCATGCGTCCGTTCAGCCGCGTACACGAACGGCTGCGTCCGTCCGCATGGCCGGATCTTTTGACAACAGCCATGCATTGGAACGACGCGGTGCGCGCTGAGTCCGCCATTCATCGATTGACTTGTAATAACGTCGATACCCTTGAAGCCGATCTGCAATCATGGAGCATGATTCGCCGCAGCGCGCCGGTGAGCCGCGGCAATGCGTTGCGCCAGTTATCGGCGGCGGCGCGCTTTACCGCAGGCGCGGCCAAACCGGCTTGTCCGCTGCTGATTCTGTCTTCGCATGAAGACCGGCTCGTCGATCCGGTTTGCTCCGCGAAGCTGGCCGCAGCGTGGGGCGCGTGTCATCGCCAACATGCATGGGCAGGCCACGACCTGCCGCACGACGATCCCGCGTGGGTCGGCGAACAGGTGAGTGCATGGCTTGCGCACGAAGCCGCCGAAGCCGCCGAAGCGGACCACGTGCGGCAAATGGCGATTGCGCGCTTGCAGCATAAGGCCGGGCAGCGGGTATAACCTAAGTCGGTGCATGGGTCGCATTGCGGCGTGCAGGCGCATAATCCTTGTTCAGACGATGCATGCGATCCGGGCGATACCCGCCACTGCCGACAGCCGGGGAGTTCATCATGCAAGCAAAGAACGAAGAAGCCGTCACGCACTTGCTGAACGATGTCGTCGAGTTTGCACGAGCGCGCTTGCCCGAGCCGACGTTTCACATCGTCGAGCCCTTTCTGCGGCACTACTACGATTTCGTCGACGTCGACGATCTGCAAAGCCGCTCCATTCCCGATCTGTACGGCGCCGCGCTTGCCCACTGGCAGACCGCGCAACGCTTTGTGCCCGGCAGGGAAAGGCTGCGCGTCTACAACCCGATTCTCGAGCAGCATGGCTGGCACTCCGATCACACGGTAATAGAAATCGTCAACGACGATATGCCGTTTCTGGTCGACTCCGTTTCGATGGCGGTCAATCGGCAAGGGCTCGCGCTGCATTCGGTCGTGCATCCGGTGTTTCGCATCTGGCGTGGACCCGACGGCGACATCGCGCGTGTGACGCAGGGCTCGGAAGAAGCTGCCGACACGCGCTCGCAATTGGCTTCGTTCATTCACTTCGAAGTCGACCGTTGCGGCGACGCGGCGAAACTGGACGCGCTGCGCGACGACATCGCGAAAGTGCTGCGCGACGTGCGCGCCGCGGTCGAAGACTGGCCGAAGATAGTGGAACTCGCACGCGTCACGATCAAGGCCATGAAAGTCGGCGAGAGCGGGCCGGATGCGATGGAAGCTCGCGCGTTTCTCGAATGGATGGTCGCCGACCATTTCACCTTTCTCGGCCACCGCGATTACGAACTCGTGCAGCAGGGCACGGGCTACGGACTGCGAGCGGTGCCCGGCTCGGGCCTCGGCATCATGCGCGATGAACTGCGTGCAACGGATGGAGCCGCAGCGTCGCCAGAGGTGACGGTCTTACCGCCGGCGGCTGCCGAAATCATTTCGAGCGCCTCGCCGATTTTCCTGACCAAGGCCAATTCGCGGGCAACCGTGCATCGGCCCGGATATCTGGATTACGTAGGCATCAAACTCGCGGGTGCTGACGGCAAGGTGGTCGGCGAGCGGCGCTTCATCGGCCTCTATACGTCGACCGCGTATTTTGTGTCGGCGGCCGAGATTCCGATCGTTCGGCGCAAGTGCGCGAACATCGTGAGGCGCGCCGGATTCTTGCCGAAAGGTCATCTGGCGAAATCGCTCGTGACGGTGCTGGAAACGTATCCGCGCGACGAACTGTTCCAGGCCGACGAGAACCAGCTCTACGATATCGCGCTCGGCGTGCTCCGTTTGCAGGAGCATCAGCGCACGCGCCTGTTTGTGCGGCGCGACCGCTTCGACCGCTTCGTGTCGTGTCTCGTGTTCGTGCCGCGTGACAAGTACAACACCGATTTGCGGCAACGTATCGCCAATCTGCTTACTGAAGCATTCAACGGAGCGAGCGTCGAGTTCACGCCGCTGCTTTCCGAATCGACGCTTGCGCGCATTCACTTCGTCGTGCACGCAAAGCCGGGCGGCATGCCCGATGTCGATACGCGCGAACTCGAAGCACGTCTCGTGCAGGTGTCGCGCCGCTGGCAGGACGATCTCGCCGATGCGCTGCTCGACGCGTTCGGTGAAGAGCAGGGCAATCGTCTGCTGCAGCACTACGCGGATTCGTTTCCGCCGGGATATCGCGACGACTACGCCGCGCGCACGGCGGTGCGCGACATCGAACTGATCGAGCGCGTGCAGGGCAGCGAGCGCCTCGCGATGAACCTGTATCGTCCAATCGAAGCCGGGCCGCGCGCATTCCGCTTCAAGGTCTATCGAGCGGGAATGCCGATCGCGTTGTCGCGCAGTTTGCCGATGCTCGAACACCTGGGCGTGCGTGTCGATGAAGAGCGGCCGTATCTGATCGAAGCGCTGGGCGCGACACCGGCGTGGATTCACGACTTCGGGCTCGAAGTGGTCGACGACGCCGAGTTCGATATCGAGCGCGTGAAAGATCTTTTCGAAGATGCGTTCGAGCAGGTGTGGACCGGCGCGATAGAAAGCGACGACTTCAACCGCCTCGTTCTACGCGCGCAATTGAGCGCGCGCGAAGTGACGATACTGCGTGCGTACGCAAAGTATCTGCGTCAGGTGGGCTCGACTTTCAGCGATGCGTATATCGAACGCGCGGTGACCGGCAATCCCGCGATTGCGCGCATGCTGGTCGAACTCTTCATCGCGCGCTTCGACCCGTCATTGGCCGGCACACGTGAGACGCGCGTGGAGAATTTGCTGAAGACGATCGACAGCGCGCTCGACCAGGTGCCCAATCTCGACGAGGATCGGATACTGCGGCAGTTTCTCGGCGTCATCAAGGCCACGCAGCGCACCAACTATTACGTCTTCGATGCTGACGGACAGCCGAAGCCGTATCTATCGTTCAAGTTCAATCCGGCGCAGGTGCCCGGCTTGCCGGAGCCCAAGCCGATGTTCGAGATATGGGTCTACTCGCCGCGCGTCGAAGGGGTGCATTTGCGCGGTGGACGTGTGGCGCGCGGCGGCTTGCGCTGGTCGGACCGTCGCGAGGATTTCCGCACTGAAGTGCTGGGTCTGATGAAGGCGCAAATGGTGAAGAACGTCGTGATCGTGCCGGTCGGCTCGAAAGGCGGCTTCGTCGTGAAGAACCCGCCGCCGCAATCGGAACGCGATGCATGGATGCGCGAAGGCATTGCGTGCTATCAAACATTCCTGCGCGGTTTGCTCGATCTGACCGACAATCTCGCGGGCACGACGGTCGTGCCGCCGCGCGACGTAGTGCGGCACGACCCCGACGATCCGTATCTGGTGGTCGCCGCGGACAAAGGCACGGCTACGTTTTCCGACTACGCGAACGCGATCTCGCAGGAATACGGTTTCTGGCTCGACGACGCGTTTGCGTCGGGCGGCTCGGTCGGCTACGACCACAAGAAAATGGCGATCACGGCGCGCGGCGCCTGGGAGTCCGTCAAGCGGCATTTCCGCGAAATGGGCGTCGATACGCAGACGATGGACTTCACGGTGGTCGGTATCGGCGATATGTCCGGCGACGTGTTCGGCAATGGCATGCTGTTGTCGCCGCATATCAGGCTCGTGGCCGCGTTCGATCATCGGCATATTTTCCTCGACCCGAATCCCGATCCGGCAGCCAGTATTGCCGAGCGCGGACGTCTCTTTCTTCTCGATCGATCGAGTTGGGCCGACTACGACCCTTCGCTGATTTCAGCGGGCGGCGGCGTGTTTCCGCGCACGGCCAAGACCATTGCCCTTTCGCCGGCCGTGCAATCGGTACTCGGCATCAGCGCAGCGGCGCTCTCGCCGGCCGAACTGATGCGCGCGATTCTGCAAGCGCCCGTCGACCTGCTCTACAACGGCGGCATAGGCACGTATGTGAAGGCCTCACGTGAAACGCACCTGCAGGTTGGCGATCGCGCGAACGATGCGATCCGGGTGAACGGCGCGGACTTGCGCTGCAAGGTCGTAGCCGAAGGCGGCAACCTGGGGCTCACGCAACTCGGCCGTATCGAGTTCGCGCAGCGCGGCGGCCGCATCAATACCGATGCAATAGACAACTCGGCAGGTGTCGACTGTTCCGACCATGAAGTCAACATCAAGATTCTGCTGGGACTCGTGGTGGCCGACGGCGAGATGACCGCCAAGCAACGCAACGCGTTGCTTGCGGAAATGACCGACGAAGTCGGCCTGCTCGTGTTGACGGACAACTACTACCAGACTCAGGCGCTTTCCATTGCAGGCCGTTATGGTGTCGAACTGCTCGACGCTGAAACGCGCCTCATGCGCTATCTGGAACGCGCCGGCCGCCTGAATCGCGCGATCGAGTTTCTGCCGAACGACGAAGAAGTGGCCGAGCGGCAGGCCGCGAAACAAGGGCTCACCACGCCGGAGCGCGCGGTGCTGCTCGCGTACAGCAAGATGTGGCTGTACGACGCGCTACTCGATTCTTCGGTGCCCGAAGACCCGCTCGTCAGCGACATGTTGATCGAATATTTTCCGAGGCCTTTGCGCCAGCGCTTCAGCGAGCCGATGCAGCGTCATCCTCTGCGCCGCGAAATCCTTGCGACTCATCTAACCAACGCGTTGGTGAACCGCGTGGGCTGCGAGTTCGTGCATCGGCTGATGGAGGAAACCGATGCGCAACCCGGCGACATCGTGCGGGCCTGCATCATGGCTCGCGATGTCTTCGATCTCGACGATGTGTGGCGCAGCATCGACGCGCTGGATAACCGCGTCGCCGACGACGTGCAGGCTCGCATGTTCGTCGAGGTCGCGCGGCTCGTCGAACGATCGGCGTTGTGGTTCCTGCGGCATCTGTCGTCGCCGGGCGTGAACAGCGACGACGTGACCGGTCTGCTCGCGCGTTGCCGCGACGCCGCGCAGCGTCTCGCGCCACAGTGGCCCGCTTTGCTGCCGGCTGCCGATCTCGAAGCGCTATCCGAACGCCAGCGTGTGCTGGTCGACGCCGGCGTTGATAGCGAACTCGCGGTGCGCATTGCGAGCGGCGAAATTTCGGCCGCGCTGCTCGACATCGCAGAAGTGGCGTCCACGTGCAAGCGCAAGCTCGAACTGGTGGCGGGTGTGTACTTCGCGCTCGGCACGCTGCTCAACTACAACTGGATCAGCGAACGCGCGGCTGCGCTGCCCGCCCAGTCGCACTGGGACATGCTGGCGCGCGCGTCCGCATTGGCCGAACTTGCGCGACTCAAACGCGCGCTCACGATGAGCGCGCTTGCCAGCGCCGACGACGCGGCCACGCCGGACGCGCTGGTTCAGGCGTGGCGCGACAAGCGCGCCACGCAACTGGAGCGTTATGCGCGCCTGCTTGCCGACCTGAGGGCCACTGGCGGAGCGAGCCTGTCGATGCTGCTGGTGATTGTTCGGGAAATGGCTGCGCTCGAGAGGGCATGAGCATTGCGTGGAGGAAGCGGTAAAGAAAGGCTGGCCAAAGGTCCACGCACGCGGTGCGCATAGCACCGCGGTTGGACGCACGCTGCCCGGCATGTCCATAATACGGATTCCCGGCAAGTGAAAGCCTTTTGAAAATCAACTAACGCCCTCCACGACGATGAAAGAAGAATCGCCGAAAGCCATTATTTATGCGCTTGCCGCCAACTTTGGCATTGCCGTCTGCAAGTTCGCCGCTGCGTCGTTCACCGGCTCCGGTTCGATGTTCGCCGAAGCTATTCACTCCACCGCCGACTGCGGTAATCAACTGCTGCTGCTTTTCGGCCTGCGCCAGGCGCGTCGGCCCGCAAGCCCTTTGCATCCGATGGGCGGCGGGCGCGAGATCAACTTTTATTCGCTGCTGGTCGCGCTGCTGCTGTTCTTTGTCGGCGGCGCATTCTCAGTGTACGAAGGCGTGCATCGCCTGGTCGCGCGCGAGCCTCTGCAGTATGCGTATGTCGCGCTCGTAGTGCTCGGCGTCTCCGTGGTGCTGGAGGCGTTCTCGCTGTGGGGCGCGATGAGGGAGATCCGCAAGGTGCACCCCGAGAAATCGCTTTGGCGTTGGTTCCGGGAAACGCGCGAGTCTGAGTTGCTGGTGGTCGCGGGCGAGGATATTGCCGCGCTGGCCGGCCTGGGAATGGCCTTCGTGGCCGTGCTGCTCACTTTGGTGACCGGCAATCCTGTCTATGACGCGTTGGGTTCCATCGCCGTTGGTTTGCTGCTGATGGTGATTGCCGGCCTCGTGGCGCGCGAGGTGAAGTCAATGATCGTCGGCGAATCGGCAAGCCCTGAAGTGCGCCGCGCAATCGAGGCGCATTTGCGCGCCCGCGGTGAGATTCGCAGCATCATCAACATGATTACCCTGCAATGGGGACGTCATGTGGTGGTCGCCGTGCAGGCTGAGATGATCGACTACGCGAGCGGCCGCGCGCTGGTCGACGCGATCAACGTGATCGAGGCAGATCTGCAAGCCGCATTTCCGCAGGTGCGCTGGGTATTTTTTGAACCAGACGTGCCGCGCGTCTAACCATCTTTTTTCCGCACACGTAACTCGCGTAGGGCTTTGCGTGAGTTACGCAATCGACACTTCATGTAGTGGAAAATAATTTCTTCGCATCTATACTTCTTTCGGCTTGAAGGCGGCACTCTCCCAAACTGCATCACAAGCAAAAGGAAGATCACGATGCTGACTCGCACGTTTAACGCTCTCTCGGTCATTGCACTCGCGGCATGCACAGCCTTTACTTCCGGGCCGGCAAGCGCGGACGATAACGACACTTTCTCGCATGACGGCGGCGGCTCGCGCGGGCGGCCAGTCAAGGTGATGATTATTTCGATGTTCGGTCCGGAGGGCCAGGTGTGGCTCGATAAGCTCGGGCCATGGCGCGATATTCCGGTAGACGGCTTGTCACCCGATTACCCGGCGGTACATTGCAACCGCCAGGACGTATGCGTAATGACGACCGGCATGGGTCACACGAACGCCGCCGCGTCGATCATGGCATTGACGTTCTCACCGCGATTCGATTTGCGGCACACGTATTTCATGGTGGCGGGTATTGCCGGCATCGATCCTCAACAGGGCACGGTCGGCTCCGCTGCGTGGGCCAAATATCTCGTCGACTTCGGCATTCAATGGGAAATCGACGGGCGCGAGATTCCGGCCGGCTGGAATACTGGCTATCTCGGCATCAACACAAAGAGCCCGTCGGAAAAGCCGCCGCTCGATTACCGGACCGAAGTGTTCCAGCTCAATACGCAACTCGCCGATACCGCATTCGCCCTGTCGCGCAATGTGGTGCTTTCGGACAACGCGCAGGCGCAGGCCGCGCGGGCGAAGTATTCATACGCGCCGGCTAATCGTCCGCCGACCGTCATTCAATGCGATACGCTCGCCGGCGATACGTGGTGGTCGGGCACGCTGCTCGGGCAACGGGCTCGCGACTGGACCAAGATCCTGACGGATCAAAAAGGCGTGTATTGCACCACGCAGCAGGAAGACAATGCCACGTACGAAGCGCTAAAACGCGCGGCTTCGGTGCACAAGGTCGATTTGAACCGCGTTGCCGTGGTGCGTGCGGGCTCTGATTTCGACCGTCCGTACGACGGACAGACCAGCGCCGACAACCTGCTGAACTACTCCGCGCAAGGCGGCTTCACGATTGCTCTCGAAAATCTGTACCGCTCGGGTAATCCGCTCGTTCAGGACATTGTCACGCACTGGAGCGAATGGCGCGAGGGCGTGCCCAAACGCTAACCAGCTAATTGTGTGCGGGCCGCTTCATGCGGCCCGCACTGCAATGGCGCGCGACAATCAATGTTGTGGTGCGCGAAACGGTGTCCAGACGGCGGCGTCCGTATCCCAATGATCGAGTTCCGAAGGTGTCATGATGTGCTCCTTTATGAAAACTGGAAAGCTAGCGTGGCGATTCGCATTTATTCCGGAAAACTAACGATTCTGGCGTTTACTTTCCTTTTTGCTCAATGCCCCGCTTGTTGCTCCGCTCGTGCTTTGCTTATTGCCCGTTACTGGCCATTCGCGACACGAGTGACGTCGCCGCTCGTGCCTTCCTGCAACGCGATGCGCGCGGCCTGCGTCTGGCCGATCAGACCTTTGTTCGGGTAGCTCGTGCGATTGAGCGCGGGCAACGAACCGTCACGATATGCGGCAACCAGCTCGGCCTGCACTTCGGCGCGCGTTTTTCCGCTCGTCGTCGAAGTCGGTTGAGTCTGGTAAGAACCGGCGTGGCCAATGCCGTTGCCGCCGCCGTTGCTTTGTGCAAATACCGGCGCGCTGGCGAGCAGCGAGAGAGCAAGACCTGCGAGAAGATTGCGTTTCATGATTCACTCCTGTCGATTCGTTTGCAGCACGAGGGGCGCTGCGACAGGGTGAAATGTAGACTTCGAGCCGGCCTCGATAAATCGCGCTTTCGCGAAATGAATTGTCGCGATTTCGGAACAATCGCGCGACGACCCCTACAAACACGGGCTCAAACAACAACCGCGGCATTAGCGCCGCGGTTGGAATTCACTGTTCCAGATTTTGTACTTCAATCTAATTGAATTACGCGACCCATTCGGAAATAATCGGCGTGTCGAGTGCCGGAGCCGATTCGCGTTCTTCCAGTGTGCGTTGCGAGCATGTTGCATCGAGCGCACCGCGGCCGCTCAGCAAGGGGCAGCGATCGAATACTTCGGCGATCCAGTCTACGAAAACACGGACTTTAGGCGACAGATGCCGACTGTGCGGATAGACTGCGGAAATCGGCATCGGCAAAGGCTTGAGTTCTGGCAGTACTTCAACCAGTTGGCCTGAACGCAGATGCGGCAGCACCATGAAACGAGCCGGCTGAATCAGGCCAAAACCTTCCAGCCCGCAGGTCACGTAGGCATCGGCGTCGTTCACCGACACAATGCCCTTCATTTTTACTTCAACCTCTTTGCCATCAACCATAAACGCCCAGTCGAGCGTGCGTCCCGTACGGCTGGAGAAATAATTGACTGCTTTGTGATTTTCCAGGTCGTCGAGCGAAGTCGGCATGCCGGCCCGTTCAATGTATTCCGGGGCCGCGCACGTCACGCCCTCGAATAGGCCAATACGCCGCGCCACGAGCGAAGAATCCTGGAGTGCGCCGACGCGCACCACGCAATCCACGCCTTCCTGCAAAAGGTCGACCTGTCTGTCCGACAAGCCGAGTTGCAGGTCGATGTCCGGGTAGCGCGTGTGGAATTCACATAGTTGAGGAATCACCAGCAAGCGGCCGATCGAGCCGGGCATGTCGATGCGCAGCTTGCCGTGCGGTTTTTTATTGCCGCTCTGAAAACTGGCCTCGGTCTCTTCGACGTCCGCGAGAATGCGCACGCAGCGCTCGTAATAAGCGGCGCCGTCCGGCGTGAGCGACAGGCGCCGCGTAGTGCGGTGCATGAGCCGTGTGCCGAGGAACGCTTCGAGGTTCTGAATGATCGTGGTAACCGATGCGCGGGGCAGGTCGAGCGTTTCCGCCGCACGGGTAAAGCTGTTGGTGTCGACAACGCGTGTGAACACTTGCATGGCCTGAAGCCGGTCCATTGCAAACCTCCAGAAGGGGCAGGCGTACTGATCAGGATTCGAATCCGCGGAGCAATCGGTTGGATTGTTCAGGGGCGCCGAATTGTGTTGCCGGATTATAGGCATTTATTTACGAGTCTGCCGAACCCACAATTCGCACCATTGAAGTTCTTTGCGCATTGCGCGGCTCGACATGCAAGCATTTAAACCGCCGTACTCCTTTGAGCCCACCGGCAGTGCACCGGTAGAGGCCGACAGCACGGCACTCGAAGTCACTGACGTGCAGATAGAAGGGCACGCTCAGGACATCACATTGCGTTTGTATCGGCAGGGAAAGAAAACCGCACTGCCAGTACTGCTTTATTTTCACGGCGGCGGCTTTACGAAGGGATCTATCGATCAAGCCGACTTTGCCTCGCGTTATTTCGCAGAACATTTACCGGCATTGGTGGTGTCGGTCGGTTATTCGCTGGCGCCGGCGTTTCCGTTCCCCGCCGCGCCTGAAGACGCGCATCGCGCGGCATTGTGGGTACAGACGCGGGCGCGCGCTTTTGGCGGCAATAGCAGAAAGGTTGGCGTAGCGGGCCATGACGCCGGCGGTCAATTGGCCAATTGCCTCGCGTTCATCGCGCGTGATCGCGGCGACGTGCAGATCGCCGCGCAGGCTTTGTTCGGGCCGATGCTGGACCCGAGTCTCACCCGCCTCGGCGACGAAAAGCGCCTCGGCTCGGACATCACGGCGAGAGAGTGCGCGGCTTGTTACCGCGCGTACTTGCCGCAAGCGTCGCAACGCATGCATCCGTATGCGGCGCCGCTCGAATCGTCGCGACTCGCGGGCCTGCCGGCCACGCTGATCGCGACGGCGCAAAACGACGTGCTGCACGTCGAGGCGGAGAAATACGCGAGCAGCCTGATCGACGCAGGTGTGCTGACCCAGGTGGTCCGCTATCCGGCCGTCTCGCATGCGGCGTTGGCCGATCATCCGCCCGCCTTGCAGGAAGCGGTGCGATTTTTTCAGTGGCGCTTCGATGCGCGCGCCCATCGATGAAACACAAATAAGCAGAACTTCAATCAACGATACCGGGAGCTTCAAATGACCATTCTTCCTCTTTCCCGTCGCCGTGTGGCGATAGCCGCGCTAGCCGTGATCGTCGTAGCCGGACTGGGCACGTTCGGCGCGATTCGTGTCGACGCCAGTTCGCCTGCCGCGCCGACCATCGTGCCGGAAGTCGATGTCGCCACTGTGGTGCAAAAGACGATTACCGACTGGCAGAGCTATTCGGGCCGCCTTGAAGCTGTCGAAAAAGTGGACGTCCGTTCACAGGTGCCTGGCACGATCGTGTCGGTCAACTTCAAGGACGGCGCGCTCGTGAAGAAAGGCGACACGCTGTTCGTGATCGACCCGCGCCCGTATGCGGCGGAAGTGGCCCGAGCGGAAGCGCAGCTCGCGGCCGCGCAGGCGCGCACCGGCTACACGCAAAGCGACTGGGAGCGCGCGCAGCGCCTGATCACCGACAACGCAATCGCGAAGCGTGACTACGACGAGAAGCAGAATGCCGCGCGCGAAGCGAGCGCGAACCTGAAGGCCGCGCAAGCCGCGCTCGAAACCGCGCGCATCAATCTCGGCTACACGAAGATTGTTGCGCCGGTTTCGGGCCGTGTGTCGCGTGCGGAAATCACGGTGGGCAACGTGGTGTCGGCGGGCGCGAGCTCGACGCCGCTCACCACGCTCGTCTCGGTTTCGCCGATCTACGCATCGTTCGACGCCGACGAACAAACGTATCTGCAATACCTGCGTCGTGCAAAAGACGGCGGCAAGGTGCCGGTCGAACTCGGTCTCGCCGACGAAAGCGGCTACTCCCGCAATGGCGTTATCGAGTCGGTGGACAACCGGCTCGATACGTCGTCGGGCACGATTCGCGTTCGCGCGCGTTTCGATAACCAGGACGGCACATTGATTCCGGGCCTCTACGCACGCGTGAAAGTGGGCGGCAGCGAGCCGCACCCCGCGCTGCTGATCGACGACGCCGCCGTGGGCACCGACCAGGACAAGAAGTTCGTGCTGGTGGTCGATCAAAACAATCACGTTGCGTACCGCGAGATTTCCGTAGGCGATATGCAGGGCAACCTGCGCGTCGTGAAGGGCGGACTGAAAGCGGGCGACCGGATCGTCGTCAACGGCATTCAGCGTGTGCGTCCGGGCGATGCAGTGCGCGCGCACATGGTGCCCATGACGACCGACCAGGACCCGAACAGCGCGCCGCTTGCACAGACGCGCGCCAAAGCGGACAAGAATTCGTGAGCGTCGCCGCCGCGGCATTGAACGCGCGGCGCCTTGCTCCAACCGCTTGCTCCAACATCAAGAGCTTCCAATGAACATATCCAAATTCTTCATCGATCGGCCGATCTTTGCGGGCGTGCTATCGGTATTGGTTCTGCTGGCGGGCGTCATTTCGCTCTTCAAGCTGCCGATCTCCGAGTACCCCGAAGTGGTCCCGCCGTCGGTCGTGGTGCACGCGCAGTATCCTGGCGCAAATCCGAAAGTGATCGCGGAAGCCGTCGCTTCGCCGCTCGAAGAGCAGATCAACGGCGTCGAGAACATGCTGTATATGCAGTCGCAAGCAAATAGCGACGGCAATCTCACGCTGACGGTCACGTTCAAGCTCGGCACGAACCCGGACCTCGCAACGCAACTGGTGCAGAACCGCGTGAACCAGGCACTGCCGCGTTTGCCGGAAGACGTCCAACGGCTCGGCGTAACGACGATCAAGAGTTCGCCCACGCTGACAATGGTGGTCCACCTGATCTCGCCGAATAACCGCTACGACATGACGTATCTGCGCAACTACGCGCTGCTGAACGTCAAGGACCGGCTCGCGCGTATTCAGGGCGTCGGCGAGGTTCAATTGTGGGGCTCGGGCGACTACGCAATGCGTGTGTGGCTCGATCCGCAGAAGGTCGCGCAACGCGGTTTGACGGCGACCGAAGTAGTCAACGCGATTCGCGAGCAGAACATTCAGGTGGCGGCCGGTGTGATCGGCGCATCGCCTTCGGTGCCCGGCACGCAATTGCAGTTGTCGGTCAATGCGCGCGGCCGTCTGAAGACCGAGGGCGAATTCGGCGACATCATCGTGAAGACCGCGCCCGATGGCGGCGTGACTTATCTGCGTGACATCGCCCGTGTCGAACTGGCCGCGTCGGAATACGGTCTGCGTTCGTTGCTCGACAACAAGCCGGCGGTTGCGCTCGCAATCAACCAGGCGCCAGGCGCGAACTCGCTCGCGATTTCCGACGAAGTTCGCTCCGCGATGAAGGACCTCGCGCAAGACATGCCCGCGGGCGTCGAATACAAGATCGTCTACGACCCGACGCAGTTCGTGCGCTCGAGTATCGAGGCGGTCGTGCATACGCTGCTCGAAGCAATCGCGCTGGTGGTGATCGTCGTGATCGTGTTCCTGCAGACGTGGCGTGCATCGATCATTCCGTTGATCGCCGTGCCGGTGTCCATTGTCGGTACGTTCTCGCTGTTGCTTGCGTTCGGTTTCTCGATCAATGCGTTGTCGTTGTTCGGCATGGTGCTCGCGATCGGGATCGTGGTGGACGATGCGATCGTGGTGGTGGAGAACGTCGAACGGAATATCGAAAGCGGTCTCAGTGCGCGCGATGCAACCTACAAGGCGATGCAGGAAGTGAGCGGGCCGATTATCGCCATCGCGCTCACGCTCGTCGCCGTGTTCGTGCCGCTCGCGTTCATGACGGGCCTCACGGGTCAGTTCTACAAGCAGTTCGCGATGACCATCGCGATCTCGACGGTGATCTCGGCGTTCAACTCGTTGACGCTGTCGCCGGCGTTGTCCGCCATGCTGCTGCGCGGTCACGGTGCGAAGGAAGACTTGCTGACGCGTGTGATGAACCGCGTGCTGGGCCGCTTCTTCAAGGGCTTCAACAAGGTGTTTCATCGCGGCTCGACGGCATACGGCCGCGGCGTGACCGGCGTGCTGCGCCGTAAGGGTGCAATGCTCGCGGTGTACGCGATTCTGCTCGGTGCAACGGTGCTGATCTCGCGTGTCGTGCCGGGCGGCTTCGTGCCCGCGCAGGACAAGGAGTACCTGATTGCGTTCGCGCAGTTGCCGAATGGCGCATCGCTGGATCGTACGGAAAAAGTGATCCGCGACATGAGCGCGATTGCGCTCAAGCAGAAGGGCGTGGAAAGCGCAGTGGCGTTCCCGGGTTTGTCGGTGAACGGCTTCACGAACAGTTCTAGCGCGGGCATTGTGTTCGTCACGCTCAAGCCGTTCAAGGAGCGCGGCGACAAGAAGCTCTCGGCGGGTGCGATTGCCGGCGCGTTGAACCAGCAATATGGCGCGATCAAGGACTCGTTCGTCGCGGTGTTTCCGCCGCCACCTGTGCTCGGTCTCGGCACGCTCGGCGGTTTCAAGATGCAACTGGAGGATCACGGTGCGCTCGGTTACGCGGAACTGAACAAGGCAGCAGAGGCATTCGTGAAGAAGGCCGCGCAAACGCCTGAACTTGGCCCGACCTTCTCCAGCTATCAGATCAACGTTCCGCAATTGAACGTGGACCTCGACCGTGTGAAGGCGAAGCAGCTCGGCGTGCCGGTTACCGACGTGTTCAACACGATGCAGATCTATCTGGGCTCGCTGTATGTGAACGACTTCAACCGTTTTGGCCGCGTGTATCAGGTGCGGGTGCAGGCAGACGCGCCGTTCCGTCAACGCGCCGACGACATCCTGCAACTGAAGACGCGCAATGCCGCGGGCGACATGGTGCCGTTGTCGTCGCTCGTGTCGGTCACGCCGACGTTCGGTCCGGAAATGGTCGTGCGTTACAACGGCTATACGGCAGCGGACATCAACGGTGGACCGGCGCCGGGATTCTCGTCCGGTCAGGCGCAAGCCGCGGCTGAGCGCGTAGCAGCCGAAGTTCTGCCGCGCGGCGTCAAGCTCGAATGGACCGACCTCACGTACCAGCAGATTCTCGCCGGTAATGCGGGCCTGTGGGTGTTCCCGATCAGCGTGTTGCTCGTGTTCCTCGTGCTTGCCGCACTGTACGAAAGCCTGACGCTGCCGCTCGCCGTGATCCTGATCGTGCCGATGAGCGTGCTGTCTGCGCTGACCGGCGTGTGGCTCACGGGCGGCGACAACAACATCTTCACGCAGATCGGCTTGATGGTGCTGGTGGGCTTGTCGGCGAAGAACGCGATTCTGATCGTGGAGTTCGCCCGAGAACTCGAACACGATGGACATACGCCATTGTCGGCGGCGATTGAGGCGAGCCGGCTGCGTCTGCGACCGATTCTGATGACGTCGATCGCGTTCATCATGGGTGTGGTGCCGCTCGTGTTGTCGACCGGAGCTGGTTCGGAAATGCGTCACGCAATGGGTGTCGCGGTGTTCTTCGGCATGCTCGGTGTCACGCTGTTCGGGCTGATGCTCACGCCGGTGTTCTATGTGGTGCTGCGTACGTTGGCCGGCGGGACGATTCATGTCGCGCAGAAGGATTCGCCGCGCATTGGCGCACCGGTCACGGACGCCTGAGGAGAAAACAACAATGAAACGCTTTGAAAGTTTGAGTGGATGGGGCCGGGCAGCAGCCAGCGGTTTGCTGCTTGCACTGCTCGCCGCCTGCTCGGTGGAGCCCACCTATAAGCGGCCGGAAGTGGATACGCCCACCGCGTTCAAGGAAGCGCCGGTAGCGGCTTCGGGGGCCACGGAAGCTTCGGCGCCCTCCGCTGCATCGGCACCGGACGCCGGCACGTGGAAGACGGCGCAACCTGCCGACGACGCGCATCGCGGCGAATGGTGGAAGATTTTCGGCGACGCGCAACTCGACGCGCTCGAAGAGCAGGCAGCCGCCGCGAATCAGGACCTGAAGGCGGCAGCAGCGCGCGTGCAACAGGCCCGTGCGGTGACGCGTGCAGCCAAATCGGACTGGTTCCCGAAGTTCGATGCGGGCTTCGGCCCGACTCGCGAACGTGCGTCCGCAGCGTCGCAATTCCAGCCGGATAGCGCGGGCGGCACGACCGGCACCATCTGGCGTGCGCAGGTCGGCGCGTCGTATGAAGCGGATCTGTTCGGGCGTGTCGGCTCTAACGTCAATGCGTCGCGTGCGGACGAGCAGCAAAGCGAAGCGCTGTTCCGTTCGGTGCAGTTGTCGTTGCAGGCCGACGTCGCGCAAAACTATTTCCAGTTGCGCGAACTCGATACCGATCAGGACTTGTACCGCCGCACAGTGGCATTGCGTGAAGATACGTTGAAGCTCGTCGAGCGTCGTTTCAAGGAAGGCGACATCAGCGAGCTCGATGTTTCTCGCGCCCGCAACGAACTTGCGAGTGCGCGTGCGGATGCCGTGGGCGTCGCACGTCAGCGCGCGGCGTCAGAGCATAGTCTCGCGATTCTGCTCGGCAAGCCGCCGGCAGACTTCTCGTTCGCAGAAGCGCCGCTCGTGCCGGTAGCGGCGCGCGTGCCGCCGGGCTTGCCTTCGGCGCTGCTCGAACGGCGGCCGGACGTGTCGGCAGCCGAACGCGCGATGGCGGCGGCAAACGCGCGTGTCGGTCTCGCGAAGTCGGCGTTTTTCCCGAAGCTCGATATCACTGGCGCATTTGGCTATGAGTCGGCAACCTTGGGCAATCTGTTCATGTGGTCGAGCCGCGCGTTCATTCTCGGACCGTTTGCCGGCACTGCATTGACGTTGCCTCTGTTCGACGGCGGCCGGCGTAAGGCGAATCTCGCGCAGGCTCGTGCGAAATACGACGAGGACGTCGCGCAGTATCGTCAGCAGGTTCTGGTCGCGTTCCGCGAAGTCGAGGACAACCTGGCCGACCTGCGCCTGCTCGACGACCAGATGCGCGAGCAGAACAATGCCGTGCAGGCTTCGCAGCGCGCGGCGCGTCTGTCGCGCACGCAGTACACCGAAGGCGCGGTCAGCTATCTGGACGTGATCGACGGCGAGCGGCAGGTGTTGAGTACGCAACTGCAGGCGAGCCACTTGCAGGGCACGCAGGCTGTCGCGACGGTCAACCTGATTCGCGCCCTCGGCGGCGGCTGGGGCGATGTGGCTGCGTCCGACACCGCAGTCGGCTCCGCTGCACCGGCTGCAACGCCGGCTTCGTCAGCGGCGCCTGCCGAGCAGGTGGCCAGGCGCTAGACGTTTTACTGCTGAGGCTGGACTCGAGTGCTGCAAACAGGCCGGATCGCGCGATGAGCGCGGTCCGGCTTTTTTCTGCGCAAATCTTTTTTAGCACTTTCCATTCGAAAATCCGTTCGTAGACCCGTAGGTATCGTGGACTCTATGATGATTCGCACCATGACGCGGGCTGTCGAACAGGCTCGCCGCGAACCACATCACGTATCGACTACTAGAGTCCACCATGCGCAATTTCGCTTCAAACATGCGGCGTTTTTTTCACGCGCCGGCGCTCGCGCTTGTCAGCGCCTTCGGCTTCACACTGGCTGTGCCCGCAATGCACGCATACGCAGCGGACGCGCCGACACTGAAAATCGGCACGGCAACGAGTCCGCAAATCGAGGCACTCAAAGTAGCCGTGCGCGAGGCGAAAGAGCAGGGGCTCGACGTGAAGGTGATCGAATTCACAGACTGGAACACGCCGAACGCCGCACTCGCGAATAAGGATATCGACGTTAATTACTTCCAGCACATTCCGTTTCTTGAGAACGCGAAGAAGCAGGGCGGCTATAACTTTGTCGCAATTGCCCCTGGCACGATCATGAAGATCGGTCTGTACTCGAAGAAGATCAAACGCTTCGACGAGTTGAAGGACGGCGCGACCGTGGCGATTGCCAATGATCCCGTCAATGGCGGGCGCGGCTTGTTGCTGCTGCAACGCGCGGGGCTCATCAAGCTGACGCCCGGAATCGACTATCGCGCAACCACGCTCGACATTATCGACAACCCCCGGCATCTGAAGATCGTTCAACTGGAAGCATCGCAACTGGCGCGTTCGCTCGACGATGTCGATCTTGCACAAGGCTATCCGAGCTTCATCAAGCTTGCGGGTACGACGGACCCGAATAGCGCGCTGCTGTTCGACGGTCTGGAGAACAAGAACTACGCAATTCAGTGGGTCGTGCGTCCGGAGAGCGTGAACGATCCGCGCATTCGCAAGTTCATTTCGATCTATCAGCATTCGCCGGCTGTGCGCGCCGCGCTCGACAAAGCATTCGGCACTCTGTACGCGGTCGCCTGGTAAGCGGTGCATTCCGCGCTGATCAGAAACAACGGGAGTGACGCGATGCCGAAGAAGAAGATTCTGTTGAACGCATTCAACATGAATGCAGTGGGCCATATCAATCACGGCTTGTGGACGCATCCACGAGATCGTTCGGCGCATTACACCGATCTCGACTACTGGACGAGTCTTGCGCAAACGCTCGAACGCGGCAAGTTCGACGGGATCTTTCTCGCGGATATTGTCGGCGTGTACGACGTGTATCAGGGCGGTCCGGACACGCCATTACGCGAAGCCGTGCAGATTCCAATCAACGATCCCTCGCTGATCGTGCCCGCGATGGCGAATGTGACGCGTCATATCGGTTTTGGCGTGACGTCGAATCTGACGTATGAGCCGCCGTATCTGTTCGCGCGGCGCATGTCGACGCTCGACCATCTGACCAAAGGGCGGGTCGGCTGGAATATCGTCACCGGCTATCTGGATAGCGCCGCTCGCGGCATGGGTCTCGCGCAACAGATCAGTCACGATGACCGCTATGACCGTGCCGACGACTATATGGATGTGGTCTACAAGCTCTGGGAACAAAGCTGGGAAGACGACGCGGTGGTGCGCGACCGCGCTTCACGCATCTTCTCGCAACCGGGCAAGGTGCATCGCGTGAAACACGACGGTCCTTTCTATTCGATCGACGCGATTCACTTGAGCGAGCCATCGCCGCAACGCACACCCGTGTTGTATCAGGCCGGATCGTCGAGCCGCGGCGTGGATTTTGCGGCGCGCCATGCGGAGTGCGTGTTTGTCGGCGGACAGAACAAGCAGTTGACGCGTTCGATCGTCGACGACATTCGCGCACGAGCCGTGAGCTTTGGGCGCTCGCCTGACGACATCAAGATCTTCGCGGGCATCACCGTGGTGGTCGGCGAAACCGAACGAGCCGCACAGGAAAAGTTCGAAGAGTACCGGCGCTATGCAAGCGCTGAAGGCGGCATCGCGCATTTCTCCAGCTCGACAGGTATCGACTTTTCGCAATACGAGCTGGATGAGCCGATCTCGTATGTAAAGACGCAATCCATGCAATCGGCGGTCGAAGCCATTTCGAAGAAGAGCGTGAGCGGCGTCTGGACCAAGCGCAAAGTACTCGAACAGATGACGCTCGGCGGTCGCGCAAAACCGGTGGTGGGCTCGCCCCAGCAGATCGCGGACGAACTGGTGTCGTGGATCGACGAAGCGGGCGTTGACGGCTTCAATCTGACACGCACGGTGATGCCTGAATCGTTCGAGGACTTCGTGGACCTCGTCGTGCCGGAGTTGCAGAACCGCGGCGTCTACAAGGAAGACTACGATCCCGCGCCTACGCTGCGAGAGAAGCTGTTCGGCGGCGGCCGCGCGCGTTTACCGGACGTGCATGCCGGCGCACAGCATCGGCGAGCGCCGCAAAGCGGCATCAAACAAACCGTGGAAGCCTGAGAGGAACGAAGCGATGGCTAATCTTTTCGACGTGCCGCAGTTCATCGAAGAAGCACCGTCTGCCGCGGCCGATCATCGTGCGAACGCGGCGCCGGCGCAGTCGGCCGTTGTATTCGACCACGTCGGCAAAGTGTTCGCGGGGTCCAGCGGTGCCCCGACCGCGGCGCTCGCAGAGGTGACGTTGAACGTTGCGCGCGGCGAGGTGTTCGGCATTATCGGTCGCAGCGGCGCAGGGAAGTCCACGTTGCTGCGGCTCGTGAACGGACTCGAAAAGCCGAGTTCGGGCGCGGTGCGCGTGAATGGAATCAATGTCGGCGAACTCGACGAACGCGGACTCGTGACGCTGCGCCGTCGCATCGGCATGGTGTTTCAGCACTTCAATCTGCTCTCCGCGAAGACCGTGCGCGAGAACATTGCATTGCCGTTGAAGATTGCCGGCGTACCGAAAGCGGCGATCGACAGGAAGGTCGATGCGTTGCTCGAACTCGTCGGCCTCGCGGCAAAGCGCGACGCTTATCCAGCGAGCTTGTCCGGCGGACAGAAGCAGCGTGTCGGCATTGCGCGCGCACTCGTCACGGACCCCGACATTCTGCTGTGCGACGAAGCCACATCCGCACTCGACCCGGAAACGACACAAGCGATTCTCGCGCTGCTGCGCGACATCAACCGTCGGTTAAACCTGACCGTCGTTCTGATCACGCACGAAATGCAGGTGATTCGTGAGGTGTGCGATACGGTCGCCGTGATCGAGCGTGGCCGCGTAGTCGAAACAGGCCCGGTGTGGCGTGTGTTCGGCGAGCCGCAGCACGATGCAACGCGGGCGCTGCTGCGCACGCTGGTTCACGACTTGCCTGCGGATCTTGCCGATCGCGTGAAGCCGCTTGCCGGGATCGCGCAAGCCGACGCGCGCGTTCTGCTCGACGTGCGCTTTACTGGCGGCAATGCACGTGACCCGGACCTCGCCAGTCTGACTTCCGCGCTGAGCATCGACGGAGGCGGCGTGAGCTTCGTGCATGGCGGGATCGACCGCATTCAAGGGCATGCTCAAGGGCGCCTCATCGTATCCGCGCAGGTCCGTGCGAAAAAAGGCGCCACGGTGCATGCGCAGGTCGCCGCGTTGGTCGAACGCGCGCGCGGCCACGCTAACCACGTCGAGGTATTGGGTTATGTCTGATCTCTGGCTGTCGGAACTCGTCGGGGCGATACGCGATACGGTTGTAATGGTCGGCGTGTCCGCAGTAATCGCAGCACTGGTGGGCATTCCGTTGGCGCTGGTGCTGGTCACGACCACACGCGGCGGCATCTTCGAAAAGCGCGCGGTGAACAGCACGCTCGGCGCGCTCGTCAATGCGTTTCGCTCGACGCCGTTCATCATTCTGCTGGTCGCGCTGCTGCCCCTCACGCGCTTGCTGATCGGCACCACTATCGGCGTATGGGCGGCAATCGTGCCGCTCAGCATTGCCGCGATTCCGTTCCTCGCCCGCGTAGCCGAAGTGAGCCTGCGCGAAGTGGACCGCGGCCTGATAGAAGCAGCGCAGGCAATGGGCGCGCAACGCAGGCATATCATCTGGCATGTGCTGTTGCCCGAAGCTCTGCCCGGCATCGTGGGCGGCTTCACGATCACCGTAGTTGCGATGATCGGATCTTCGGCGATGGCCGGTGCGGTTGGCGCAGGCGGCCTCGGCGATCTTGCGATCCGCTACGGCTATCAGCGTTTCGATACGACGGTGATGGTGACGGTGATCGTGTTGCTGATTGCGATTGTAACTACGGTGCAACTGGTGGGCGATCGCTTCGTGCGGCGACTCGCGCAGCGCGCGTGAGGGGCGAATTCAAATACTGACTGCCGTGTTCGCGTCGGCCTGCTGACACAGTGCATTCGCATGACGAATGACGCGCGCCCTATCGGTCGCGGATCTCACCGCCTATCATGAAAGCTGCCGGATGCGCCGCAAGCCTCCCGCGAGCCCATTCCACCTGCACTGCAGGGTCGCCTCGAAAACATCATCACGTGGAAATAGCATGAACGATTTTCGCCAGACCGCGGCGCTGCAGACGCGCGAGGCGTCCGCCGCACCAACCGTGCGCGATCTCGCCGGCCTGCTCGCGGCACTGCATGCGAGTGCCGCGGAGCGCGACCTCGCCGGCGGCCACGCCGCGCAGGAGAAGCAGTGGATCGCCGACGCGGGCTTGCTCACGCTTGCCGTGCCGCGCGAATTCGGCGGCGAGGGCGCTTCGTGGCCGGAAATCTACGACACTATTCGCAAGATCGCGCAGGTGGACAGCGCGCTCGCGCATCTGCTCGGCTTCACGTTCTTGCAAGAGGTCAGCGTCTATGTGTGGGGTAACGCAGAGCAGCGTGACCGCTACCTGGGCGGTACGGTAAAAGAGCGCTGGTGGTGGGGCAACGCGGTGAATCCGCTCGACACCCGGCTCGTTGCCAACGCAACCGGCGACGGCGGCTATGTTCTGAACGGCGAGAAAGGCTTTTGCTCGGGCACGCGCGGCTCGCACATGATGACGGTTTCCGGGCACGACCCGCAGACCGGCAGCACGATGTTCGCAGTCGTGCCGACCACGCGCGAGGGCATCACCGTCAACGAAGACTGGAATCCGATCGGGCAGCGGCAGACCGATAGCGGCAGCGTGTCGTTTGTCCAGGTCCGCGTCGAGCCGGAAGAAGTCCTGCAACGTGGCGATACGCCGTATGCGAGTTTGCGCACGCTCGTCTCGCAGCAGGTCATGACCAATCTGTTCGTCGGCATCGCACAAGGCGCGCTCGAAGAAGCGCGTGCGTACGTCTCGCAATACGGCAAGCCGTGGATGACTTCGGGCGTGACGAAAGCCACCGACGATCCATACTTGATCCAGCGTTTCGGCGAGATGCGTATTCAGGCGGTGAGCGCCGAAGCGCTGGCCGTGCGCGCCGCGCAAGCGCTCGATGCCGCATGGCGCGAAGGCCCGTCGCTTTCCGCCGAAGCGCGAGCCCACGTTGCGCTCGCTACTTCAGAGGCGAAAATCGTCGCGCATCGTGCGGCGCTCGACGTCAGCGAAAAACTGTTCGACGCCTGCGGCGCGCGCGCCACACATGCACCGCTCGCGCTCGATCGTTTCTGGCGCAACGCCCGCGTGCACACGCTGCACGATCCGCTCGACTATCGCGTGCGCGATGTCGGCCGTTATGCACTCAGCGGGACATTGCCGGAAGTTTCTTTGTACACTTGAGGCGGTCCGCGGTGCAGCCAGTCTGCGCCGCGTTTATTCCTTCTCAAGAGATCTCCGGATTGCAGTTCAAATTACCGACCACGGCAACAGCGCCGTTTTGCCCGTCTGAAGTGCAAGGCTCGGTCGCCGTCTCGCAAGGCGCGCCTTTCTGGAAAAAGATCCTGCAGTTCGCCGGCCCCGGTCTGCTGGTTTCCATCGGCTATATGGACCCGGGCAACTGGGCGACCGACATTGAAGCCGGCTCGCGTTACGGCTACAGCCTGCTGTTCGTCGTCATGCTGTCGAGTCTCGCGGCGATGGCGTTGCAATGTCTGAGCATGCGCCTGGGTATCGTGACAGGGCGCGATCTGGCCGAATTGTCGAGGGCGCGTTATTCGCCTGCGGTCGCGCGAGGGCAATGGTTTCTTGCCGAGCTTTCGATCGTCGCGTGCGATCTCGCGGAAGTGCTCGGCGGCGCGCTCGCTTTTCATCTGCTCTTCAAATGTTCGCTTACCACGGGCGTGCTGCTGACCGCGTTCGACACGTTGATCGTGCTCGGCCTGAAGGGCAAGAACTTCCGCGACCTGGAAGCGATCATGCTTGGACTGATCGCGACAATCGGCGTCGGGTATATCGTCGAACTCGCACTCGTGAAGCCGCATTGGCCGTCGGTCGCGCAAGGACTGATTCCGTCGTGGCAGGCGTTGAGCTCGCGCGAACCGGTGTATCTCGCGATCGGGATTCTGGGCGCGACGGTCATGCCGCATAACCTGTATCTGCATTCGTCGATCGTGCAAACGCGAGCGGTGAAGCGCGATCCGGCGAGCATCGGCTCCGCGATCGGCATGTCGCGCATCGATACGATCGGGTCGTTGCTGCTGGCGCTGATGATCAACATGGCGATCCTGATTCTCGCGGCCGCCGCGTTTCATGCGACCGGCCATAATCAGGTCACCGAAATCGAAGACGCCTACAAGCTGCTCGCGCCGATTGTCGGCACCGGCTTCGCGGCGGTATTGTTCGCGATCACGCTGCTCGCGTCGGGACAAAGTTCGACCTTCACCGGCACGGTTGCCGGGCAGGTCATCATGGAAGGCTTCCTGAAGCTGAAGATTCCGTGCTGGCAGCGGCGCTTTATCACGCGGGCGCTTGCGTTGATTCCCGCACTGATCGGCGTGCAGATGATGGGCAACGGCGCGGTGGGCAAGCTGCTCGTCGCGAGTCAGGTCGTGCTCAGCCTGCAATTGCCGTTCGCGCTTTATCCGCTGATCCGCATGACCGGCGACCGCTCGCTGATGGGCGAGTTCGCGAATACGCTGCTCACGCGGATCGTCGCGTGGACGCTATTCGCGGTGATTACCGCGGCGAACCTGTGGCTCGTCGTGCAGACGGTGGGACTCGTTGGGGAATGAATGGGCGAAGTGCGGCGCGGCCTGATGCATCGCCGCGTTGCCGCGCGAAGAGCGCGAACGTCGAACAAAAAAAGGTCCGCGCAAATTGGCGGACCTTTTACTTTGAGGCTTCGGATTCGAATCGGGCGGACCAGCCGTCATCGAATTTCAATCTGGCAAGCCGCGTGGCTCAGGCGGCCTGGGCGACCTGCGCGGCTTCGAGTGCTTCCTGGCGAGCGGCTGCGGCTTTCTTCGTCTTGCCGGCACGCGACGGCGGCTGGCATGCGCCGCACACGACGTTGTGCTGCAGGTCGTGCTTGTGTGCGACGAACTTGCCGGTGCAACGGCAGCACTTCGTCAACTGCAGGATGTCGGCGTCGAAGAAACGCACCAGCGTCCAGGCGCGCGTCAGGTCGAGCACCGGCTCGGTTTCGCTGTGCTTGCAGTGTTCGAGATACAGCCGATACCCTTTGGTCAGCGCATCGAGATGCGAGCAACGCGCTTCGTTCTTCAGGAACAGGTACGTGTTGTAGAACAGCGACGCGTGAATGTTCGCAAGCCACGTCATGTACCAGTCCGCCGAGAACGGCAGCATGCCCTTGGGCGGCGATACGCCCTTCACCTCGCGGTACAGGCGGATCATGCGGTCACGCGAGAGCGTCAACTCGCTCTCGAGCACCTGCATGCGTGCGCCGAGTTCGATCAACGCGATCGCACGAAACACTTCTTGTGCATCTTCCGTCAGGCTACGCTTGAGCATCGCAGTCACCCTATTAGGCAAATTGCTCAGCGGGCTGGCCTGCAAGCAGGATGGCCGCGTGAGTCGGTGCAACTGCGGTGTGCTTCGTCGTTTGCGTCAACGCCGACAGCATCGAGTGGTCGTTGAAGCGGAAGAAACACAACAGCTGATCGGAAGAGGCCAGCTTGACGATCTGTGCGAGCGACAGCCCGGCAAGCAGATCAGCCAGTTCCGACGACAAACCCAGACGGAACATTCCGATCGGTTTGTCCTCACGCAACATACGTTGCGCAAGCATGATGTACGACAGGTTAATCTCGCGGATTGAGTCCAGCGTCTCGCTGCTACGGTCCATTTTCTCTGTTTCCGAAGCCCCGAATTACTATGTCGGCTTTTTGCCGTTATGTCTTTTATGCCTCGCCGAAAACGTTGTCCTTCGGCTACAAGTCGTCCCTGATACACATGGCGACCTTTTGATACATCGCGTTACATTTCGTAACAGCTTGGGACGAATTGTATGAAGGGCAAAACTAGAAATCAATCCCTTCTCAAAAAAATATCTCGAAAAAGTACATGAAATTTCGGTAAGAATTTCACGGACTTGTAATGGGCCGCGCTGGACGCCTTTTCCGCCTTGTCGAGCTTTCGTCAGATCCATGAAAACCCTTGTACGGCGGGGATTAGACCGTGTCGTCCGCGCAACACCGAGGCGGTTCGGAGAGAACCGGTAATTAAGACTGAATGGAAACGAAGCGAAAAGCGCGCGCCGGGTCGTGTAATTACTACCTTCCGATTTCCTGTTTCAGGGACGGACCGATTTTGTAACGAAAAGATGGCGCCCCGGTTACAAACTCGGCGAGTTTGTAACCGGATCGGTAAGAATTAGCAGCCCGTCGGGCGAACTCGCTCGACTTCGAGCCCAAACGCGGGCCGCAGGCGCGTGCCGAGCACGTTTCCGATGAAGGCGGCGACGAGCCACAGCCAGCCGTGGAGGCTGCCTGAGACGATGCCGCTGAAGTAGGCGCCGATGTTACAACCATAGGCGAGGCGGGCGCCGTAGCCGAGCAGGAGGCCGCCGACGACAGCCGCGATTAGCGAGCGCGCCGGCACTTTCCAGACCGGTGCGTAGCGGCCGGCGAGCGCGGCAGCGGCCATGGCGCCGAGAATGATGCCGACGTCCATCACCGTGGTGACGTCATGTGTAACAGGCGCTGCCAGCGCGCCCGCGTTCGCGCGGGTCGCCCAGTACGGCCAGCTCGCCACGTTCACGCCCAGCGCGGCAAAAAGCTTGGCGCCCCACAACGCGAACGCCGAGGTCACGCCCCACGGACGGCCCGACAGCGCAAGCGTCGCGAAGTTGAGCAGCACAAGCGCGAGCGCGCCGACAAAGAGCGGCCACGGCCCTTGCAGCCAAGGCGATGCGCGCGGCGCACGTGCCGGCTCGTTGACGAGGCGCCCATGCCGCCGCCGTTCGACGATGACGGTCAGCGCCGCGATCACCGCGAAAATGACCAGGTTCAGCGCGATCGCGGCGCCGGCGCCGAGCGTGTTGACCATCGACAGCGGCTTCAAGGCGGGCAGGGCGGTCCAGAACGGCATGTGCGCGGTCGCCACCACCGAGCCTGTTACAAATGCCGCGAGCGTGACGATCATCCGCGTGCTGCCGCCGCCGACGGTGTACAGCGTGCCGGACGCGCAGCCGCCACCCAGCTGCATGCCGATGCCGAACATGAAGGCCCCGACGAGGACGGACGTGCCGGCGGGCGCTACGAGCCCCACCACCGGATGGCCGAACAAGGTCCCCGACGCGAGCACCGGGAAGAACAGCACGACGCCCACGGCGAGCATCAGCATTTGCGCGCGTAGCCCCGCGCCGCGGCCGTCGGCGATAAATACCCGCCACGCCGACGTGAAACCGAACGCCGCGTGATAGAGCGACATGCCGAGCAGTGCACCGACTATATAGAGCGCGGCCTGACGGCCACTGACGGTCTGAGCCAGATACACGGCACCGAGCGCGATCAGAAGGAGAGCCGCGGCAAGCGGTTTTGGGTTGAGGTCGAAACGGCGTGGCGCGGGAGAAAGAGTAGAGGAAAGTTCGGACATGATGAGATTGACTGTCAACGCACGCGCGCCGGCGGCCCGGCGGGCGGCTGGCGAGCGTTGTTGGCAGACGAGCGAAAGCGCAATGAGGATCGAAAAAGATAGCACGTAGTGCATATCCTCGCAGGCGCGGGGCGCGTCGCTGTTTGTCACCGTTTGCCGCTGCCGCGCCCGATGGCGCCGACGCCGCCGCCCGCAACCCCTCACGTGCCGGCGGTCGCCCCGTGCACGCCGTCTGAGCGCCGGTTGTCGGTCAAGCCGTGCAATGCGGCAGCGGTCTGCGGATCGGCCGGAAAGAACGCTTCAATCGCCAGTTCCGACAAGGTCACGTCCACCGGTGTACCGAACACCGTCGTCGTGCTGAAAAACGACAGCACGCCAAGCGGCGTGCGCAGACGCAGCGGCACCGCAATCTGGTTGAGCGGGCTCTCGCCGGGCTCGGGCGGCTGCGCTCCCGGCGGCGTCGGATAGGCCGCCAGTTCGTCGCGCAGCGCGCTGAGCGTTTGGTCGGCGCTTACGTCGATCTGCCGTTGCAGCCGCGCGAGCACGTGCTCCCGCCACGCATGCCAGTTGACGATGGACGAAGCAATGCCTTCCGGATGCAGGCTCAGGCGCAACGCATTCACGGGCGGCTTCAGCAGATCGGGACTCGCGCCCGACAGGAGCGGCCCGAGGGCGTTATTCGTGGCGACGATGTTCCAGTGCCGGTCGACGGCGAGCGCCGGATACGGTTCGTGGCCCTTCAACACCAGTTCGACGGCTTCGCGCGCGGCGCTCAGTTGCGGGTCCGATAGCGGACGCTCGCGAAACAGCGGCGCGTAACCGGCCGCGACGAGCAACGCATTCCGTGCGCGCAGCGGCACGTCGAGGCGCTCGGCAAGATGCATGACCATCTCGCGGCTCGGCATTGCGCGGCCGGATTCGACGAAGCTCAGATGCCGCGTCGAGATGTCGGCTTCGGCGGCGAGCAGCAACTGACTCATCCTTCGCCGCTGCCGCCATTCACGCAGCAGATCGCCGACGGTGCGGCTGGTCGCGGGCCGTGGCGACGGGGCGCTTTGCGCAGAAGAAAGTGTGTTCATGCCAACGATGATAGCTAAAGCGCCGCGCCGATCCATTACCTGCGAGGTAATGCGCTCGACGCATTGCCGCGCACTAACACCGGGACCGCCGGGACGCGCCGCACAACGATTACCTGCGACGTAATCGACGCGCGGCCCGCTATCCGCGAATCTTCACTCCGAGCCCGCCGCATGCGACGTGTATGCCGAGCGTAGCGCTCAGTCATTGCCAATCAAGGAGTTGCAGATGAACGCGCATACCGATCTGATCGACCGTTATTTCGACGCATGGAACGAGACCGATGGCGAGCGCCGTCGCAAGCTGATCGCCGCGACATGGGCGACCGACGCCGACTACCGCGACCCGCTGATGGCCGGCTCCGGCCACGACGGCATCGACGCGATGATCCGCGCGGTCCAGGAGCGCTTTGCGCATCACACGTTTCGCCGCTCGACCGACGTGGACGGTTTTGGCAACCGCCTGCGCTTTTCGTGGGCGCTCGTCACGCCCGACGGCGAGGCGATCGTCAAGGGCTCCGACTTCGGCGTGGTCGACGCGCACGGCCGTCTGCAGGCGGTGACCGGCTTCCTCGATCAGGTGCCCACGGGCGCCTGATCGCACAGCGTTCGCTGCTTCGCTACTGTCATCTTTGCGTGGAGACGATCATGCACGAGCCCGTCATCAAGTTTGCGCGATACGCACACGCCATCGACGCGCTCTGCGGCGCGATTGCCGGCTTCGCGCTGCTCGCCGGCCCGCGGGCATTCATGTTTACCGCGTTACTCGGCTGGCGCGAACCGGTGGCGGGCGGCGCGGGGCTGATGCTGCTCGCGGTCGTCGGATGGTTGCGGTGGCGTTGCGGCGGCGCGCCGCGGCGCGGGGGCGGCACGTCGTGCACTCTTCACTGGAATCTCCCCGAAACGCGCAACGTTGCTTGCTACAATCGATTGCCGCAATGCGAGCCATTCGAATAACCGCAAGCAACTTGCATGGAGACACAGTGCTTAAGAATCTCGATCCTCTGCTCAACGCCGACATACTGCATGCCCTGCGCTCAATGGGACACGGCGACGAGCTCGTTATTTGCGACGCCAACTTTCCGGCCAACTCCGTCGCGCGCTCCTCGGTGCTCGGCAAGCTGCTTCGTCTCGACGGCGTGAGCTCGCCGCGTGCGATCCGCGCCGTGCTCTCGGTCATGCCGCTCGATACGTTCATCGACCAACCCGCATCGCGCATGGAAGTGGTCGGCGAGCCGCATACCATGCCCGCCGTGCAGCGCGAGGCGCAGGCCGAGGTCAATGCCGCCGAAGGGCGCGACGTGCCGTTTGCGTCCATCGAACGGTTCGCGTTTTATGAGCGCGCGCGCAAGGCGTATTGTGTGATCGCCACCGGCGAGGAGCGCGGCTATGGCTGCTTCGTCTTCACAAAAGGCGTTTTGCTCGCGCCGGACGCCCCTCGCTCGTAGTCGTCAGTCTGCCGCTTTGCGTCGTTCAAATGCTTGCCCGTCTTGGAAAGCGCGGGCAATGCACATATGCTCAGAGGCAAAGTAGGGAACTGCGGCCTTTTAGTCGGGTCTGCTGCTTATTCATCTACAGGAGTCCCCCATGACGCGTCCCGTCGATTCCGGCGTTATTCTCATCGCACGCATTGCTCTCGCTGTTCTGTTTCTATGGGGCGGTGTGATGAAACTGCTGGGCTATGCGGGCTTTGTCGGCTACCTGCACTCCAAGGGCGTGCCCTTCGTGCAGATCGCCGCGCCGATCGCCACCGCGGTCGAGGCAGTGGGCGGGCTCCTGCTGATAGTCGGCTTCAAGGTGCGTCCGCTCGCGCTCATCATGGCGGTTTATACGGTGGCTACGGCGGTCCTCGGCCACGACTTCTGGAACGTGACGGACGCCGCCTTGCAGCGCGACATGGTGATCCATTTCTGGAAAAACATTGGGATCGCCGGCGGTTTTCTGCTGCTGTTCGTGACCGGCGCGGGGCGTATCAGTATCGACGGTGCGCGCGCGCCGCGCAGCGGGTTGGGTCTTTGAGCGCACCACGCTCAGCGATCCCCCGCTGGTTTTGCCTGACTGACGTATTCCGGCTGCAAACAAGGGAGTAAATATGATTCAAAGTTTCGAGCAATCCATTGGCGGCAAAGTGTTGCAGTTGTGCGCGAGTCTTGGAGAAGGGCCCACGCCGCATCGCGTGATCATCAGCCTCGCCGAGTCCGCAAAAACACTCGTGGTGCTGGATGCGTCCGGCTTCCTGAGCGCAATCAAGGCCGAGATCGAGGAGCCCGAAAAACTGATTGCCGACGCAATCAGCAAGGCGCAAAGCGAAGGGCTGATCGAAGCCGCGATCAATACCGGAACGATTCAGGAGGCGTCGCTGTAGCGCGCCTGGCTGCTTTACGCACGCGGTCTTATTCACCGCTGACAATTCTGTCGACGACCCCCGAGGCGCCCGAGCCGCGGGGGTCGTTTTTCATGTGTCGTCGGCAAAGGCCGTCCGGCCGGACGCGCAGGCTCAGCGCGAATTGCCGACTGGCGCAGAATCCGCCTCACGCCTTGCCTGCGACGACGAATGCGGCTGCGGATGCACGAGGCAGCTGATCACGCCAGCGAACGCGAGCAGGCCGACCGAGATCGCGGTCGCCGCTTGCATCCCCGAGACGATTTGCGTGGCCGCCGACCCGCTCGCGAGCGCGCCGAATGCGGCCACGCCCACTGCGCCGCCCGCCTGCCGGGCCGTGTTCAATACCGCCGACGCCGTGCCCGCCCGCGACGCTTGCGCCGACGCCAGCACGGCGGTCGTCATCGCGGGGACGGCGAGTCCCATGCCTGACGGAATCAGCAGGAACGGCAGCAGCAGGCCGATCAGCGGCGTGCTCGCGTCGACCAGATGCAGCAGGCCGTAGCCAAGCCCGGCGGTGATCGCGCCGGCAATCATCGGTACACGCACGCCGAAGCGGCCCACCACCCAGCCGCTTGCGACGTTCGAGATCAGGAAGCCGCCCGTCAACGGCAAAAATGCGAGACCGGCCTGCAACGCTGTGTAGCCGCGCACCCGCTGCAGGTACAGGCTCAGCACGAACACCATCCCGTAATAGGTCATGTTCACGCAGATGCCGAACAGCACGGCCGCGCTGAAGCTGCGCCCGGCGAATAGCGAAAGCGGCAGCATCGGCGCGCTCGCGCGCGCTTCGACCGCGACAAACGCGCTGCCGGCGAGCGCCGCAAGCACGAAACCGCCCGCGACGAGCGGATGGCTCAAGCCGAGTGGCCGCCATTCGATCACCGCGGCGACGAACGCGGTCAACGCGACAATGGCGAGCGTCTGGCCGCTCAGATCGATGCCGCGCGGCGTCGGCGGAGCGGTTTCAGGATCGGCTGTTTCCGGATGAGCGGTTGCCGGGACAGCGGCTTCAGGGCGTGGCACCCATAACAGGGTCGCCAGAAAACCGGCAGCGCAGATCGGCAGATTGACAAGAAAAATGCTGCGCCAGCCGAAGGCGGCGATCAGCAGCCCGCCTGCTACCGGGCCGGCCGCGATGGAGATCGCGCCCGCCGCCGTCCACAGCCCGACGGAGCGAGCCCGCAGTTTCGGGTCGTGTCCGTACGACTGATTCAGCAAGGCGAGCGAGTTCGGCAGCATCGCGGCGGCGCCGATGCCTTGCAACGCTCGCGCGGCGACCAGCATCGGCGCGCCGGACGCGACGCCGCAAGCCAGCGACGCGAGCGCGAACAGCACGATACCCGCCGCGTACAGCCGGCGCGCGCCGAAGCGGTCGCCGAGCGCACCGGCCGACAGCATCAGCACCGCGAAGGCGAGCGTGTAGGCGTCGACGACCCATTGAAGGCCCGCGACATTGGCGTGCAGATTCGCGCCGATTTCAGGCAGCGCAATATTGACGATGGTCACGTCGAGTTGCGTGACGACGAAGCCCACGCTGACAGTCGCGAGCACGCGGCCGAGGGCGGGCGAAACGGTACGTTTTGTGGAGGTCATGCGCTATATCGTAGGCGCGATGTGGCGCACCATGTTTCGGGCCGGCGTGAAGTGTCGATGTCGGTCGAAAACTGTAGCTGCCGTGGTCTCCGGAATGGGGTGACGAGTCGGGCGCTGTCTACAAGCGGACAGGAAAACGCCGCCGCAAATAAAAACGGCGCACCCGAAGGCGCGCCATTCTCTTCACCACCGCGTGCGCTGGATCAGCGCTTCTGCGGCGCATCCTTGATGAACAGCGTGGTCAGTGCACCGATCACGCAGATCGCGCCGACATACAGCGGCGCGGCCATCGGGTTGGACTTCATCATCAGCGACACGGCGATTGGCGTGAGGCCGCCGAAGATCGCATAGGCGACGTTGTACGAGAACGAGATGCCCGAAAAGCGCACGACCGGCGGGAAGGCTTTCACCATCACGAACGGAATCGCGCCGATTACGCCGACGAGCAGCCCGGTCACGCCGTACAGCGGCACGAGCGCCGAGGCATCGACGGAGAGTTGCTGGAACATCACGTAATACGTCACGGCCAGCGCAAGGCCGCCGATGAAAATAGTGCGTCCCGCGCCGATGCGGCCGGCGATCGAGCCCGCCAACACACAGCCGATCGTCAGGCACAGCGTCGCCACGCAGTTGGCCAGCAAAGCGGTGGCCGGCGCAATGTGAAACTGCTTCTGCAGCAGCGTCGGCGTCATCAGAATCACGACGACGATAGCGGCGGACAGCATCCACGTAAGCAGCATCGAGACGATCACCGCGCGGCCGTGGTCGCGCAGCACGGCCTTGAGCGGTACTTCGGCGGCAATCGCCTTGCGCTGCTTCAGTTCGGCGAAGACCGGCGTCTCGTGCAGCCAGCGGCGCAGGTAGACGGAGAACATGCCGAACACGCCGCCGATCAGAAACGGAATGCGCCACGCGTAGTCCGCGATCTCGGCGGGCGCGAAATTGCGATTGACCGCCGACGCGATCAGCGAACCGAGCAGGATGCCGGCAGTGAGGCCCGCCGTCAGCGTGCCGCACGCATAGCCGATGTGCCGCTGCGGCACGTGCTCGGAGACGAACACCCATGCGCCCGGCACTTCACCGCCGACAGCCGCGCCTTGCATCACGCGAAATAGCAGCAGCAGGACCGGCGCCATGACGCCGATGCTCGCGTAGGTGGGCAACAGGCCCATCATCAGCGTCGGCACGGACATGAGCAGCACGCTCAGCGTGAACATGCGCTTGCGGCCGAACAGATCGCCGAAGTGCGCCATGATGATGCCGCCGAGCGGTCGCGCGAGGTAGCCCGCGGCGAAGATGCCGAAAGTCTGCACCTGCCGCAGCCAGTCCGGCATCGCGGCCGGGAAGAACAACTGGCCGATTGCCGGTGCGAAGAACACGAAGATGATGAAGTCGTAAAACTCGAGCGCGCCGCCTAGAGCGGCGAGGCCGAGTGTCTTGTAGTCGCTGCGCCCAAGAGGGCGTGGGGTGACAGCCTGCGCTCCACCCAGATTTGTCGCTTGCATTGCTTTGTCGTTGTCTTGAATTGGAAACCACGTGTCGCGTGGAAAAACGGCGGTCGTCGGGCGAGAAGTGTGGCGGCGGCTGGGTAGAGCGCGGGACACCGGCGCACCGGCCCGGGTAGGGCGGCGCGATGACGAAAGAAGCCAGCGCGGGATTTTACAGGATGAAAGCGATTCGCTTCGGGAAGTGCTTAATTAGATTGGGAAAAGTTCCGCCTGTCCTGCAATTTCCCGGATCTTGCGACGAACCCTGCGTGTCGTGCGAAGGCGGCTGTAGTCCGTCGGCCACTCGTCGATGCGATTCGTCAGAGCGCGCGTCAAATTCGGATTGATCCTATGGGATAGGGGCCAGGCGCCTTTGAGAATCGCGTCCACGCCACCTGTTAAGAGTCATCCCATGCGCATTGCCATTCTTCAACGTGATCCCGTCATGCGTCAGTCGATTGAAAAAATCCTGACGAGTGCCGGCCATACCTGCGCGGGCTACGACGACGGTCTCACCATGTCGAAAACGCTGGCCCGGTCCACCGTGGATCTGCTCGTGCTGGACTGGCACGGCACCCGTCTGTCGGGCACCGAGGTGTTGAGGACGGCGCGGGCGGTCGGCGGCGACCGCGTGCCGGTGATCTTCGTGTCGAGAGACACGTCGGAAGAAAGTATGGTGCGCGCGTTCGTCAACGGCGCCGACGACTACACCGCGCTGCCGGTGCGTCCCGCCGAGTTTCGCGAGCGCGTCGCGGCGATGCTGCGGCGCGCCTATCCGGACCGCTTCAGCACTTCGAGCTTCGACGTAGGACCGTACCGTTTCGACACGCATCGGCAGATCGTCATGCTGCGCGGTCAGCCGGTCTCGTTATCCGGCACGCAATACCGGCTGGCTTCGCTGTTCTTCTCGAACATTGGCCGCGTCATGTCGCGCGATCACATCTTCGCGATGGTGTGGGGCCGTGAATTCCGCGAGTTCACGCGCACGATCGACAGCCATGTGTCGCGGCTGCGCCTGTTGCTCGAGATCGAGCCGCAAAACGAGTTCCGCTTGCAGCCGGTCTATAAGAGCGGCTACAGGCTGCTGCATCTGCGTCAGGAAGAGGCGATACATGAGCAGCAGCAGGCCGCCTGAACTTTGCGGTTAGCTCTCGTCCGCGCTTCTTCAAGCCGTCCTGCTTTCAGCAGTTTGTAGATCGCCACCGTCGCCTGCGTATGCCAGGAATGCAGCGTGACGATCGACGGACGCGCGCACGCGCTCGCGTGTCAGACGCTTTGCCGCGACGGCCAGGCGGTACGCACGCAGCAAGAGGGCGCTCGATGACCCGGCCGCGAGTGTCTACTTCGGCTGGCCGTCGGCGACGCCCCGTCCGCCGTTCAATCCCACGCAAATCGGCACGCTGATCGCGGCAAGCGCACAGCCGCCGCAGGTGGACTGACTCGCACCGCGCGTCCGGCGAGCGGATATTGTCGGTCAGCCTGCCGCTTTATAATCGACCGCGCATGCAGCGCGAATCGACCGCAAGCCAACCGCCCGGCATGCAGCGCTTACTCCTGCGCTCTTATAAACGGCTTGGACCCACGGGACCTGCACGATGAACACGCTGGCTCATCAGTTTTCACCTGACGAAGCAACGTTGTCCGGCATGCTGTCGCACTTCAGGCAGTTGGAGCCCGTGTTCGACGCGCTGCCCGACGTCGTTTTCTTTGTGAAAGACGCGGACGCGCGCTATGCGCTGGTCAACCGCACGCTGGCTTCGCGTTGCGGCTTCAAGGAAAAGACGGCGCTGTTGGGCAAAACCGCGGAGGATGTGTTCCCGCGCCGCTTCGGCCGCATCTATACGGCGCAGGACGAGGGGGTGATCCACGTCGGCAACCAGATGATCGATCAACTGGAATTGCACCTTTATCCTGGCCGCCAGCCGGGCTGGTGTCTGACCACCAAACAGCCGTTGCGCGACGCCACGGGCGTGATCGTCGGGCTTGCGGGCATTTCACGCGATCTGCGGGCGGACGAAAGCAGCCATCCTGCCTATAGCCGGCTCGCCGCGGTGGTGCAGTTCATCCAGGAAAACTATGTGCAGCCGCTGAATCTCAAGCAGTTGGCGGTGATGGCGGACATGTCCGTCGCGCAACTGGAGCGGTATTTTCACAAGGTATTTCATCTGACTCCGCGCCAGGTTCTGCTGAAGACACGGCTCGACGCCGCCACGGCACTGCTGGTCTCGCACGACAAGGTAACCGACGTCGCCGCACTGTGCGGCTACACGGACCACAGCGCCTTCACGCGTCAGTTCAAGGCGACCGTCGGCGTTACGCCGACCGAATACCGGATGCTGCTGCACGGCACTTCGCGGAGTTGAGCGTCGGCATATGGTTCGCCGTAAGCATCATTACTATGTGTACGTCGTCGCACTCGACGACAAGGTCTGGAACGAGGCGCGCTTTCGCCGCGCGAATCCGGATTACCGGTTCGACAAGCCGTGTGTGTATGTGGGGATGACCGGGCTCGATCCCGATCTGCGCTTCGACCGGCATAAAGCCGGCATTCAGGCAAATCGCTATGTGCGCGATTATGGCGTGCGCCTTGTGCCCGAGCTGTATGAAGTGTTCAATCCCATGCCGTATCGCGGCGCACAGGAAATGGAAGTGGAACTGGCGATTGGACTACGCGAAGCAGGGTACGGCGTATGGCAGGCGTAAAGCGTGCGTTACTTGACGCCCAGCCCGCGCAGCACGGCATTGCCTTCAGGCGTGAGGCGGATGCGCGAGCCGCCCGCTTCGTTCGAGATCGTTTCGATCAGGCCGGCTTCGTGCAGTTGCGGAATCTCGGGTTTGGCGGACGCGTCGATAGGCGCGTGCAGCAAAAGCAGCAACGTCGCCAGTTCGTGATGACTCAGGAGGCGCCGCAGGATGGTCGGACGCCTTGCCGGCGCGGGCGTGTCGTTGGTATTCGGTTCGGGTTGGTTCATGGTGCGCACCTCGTGCTGGGTCGTGTCCGAGGCATCATGCGGACGAAGTCTTAAACGATTCTTAAGACCCATTGTCCTGTAACACCGTGACACGAAGATGGCACCGCCGCACCTTACCAACGCTTAACAGCGCCGCGTTTTTTGCCCGCTAGGGCAACCCCGGCTTACGGCGCGCAGGTTTTTCCCGCCGTTTCGATCCACAGATTGTTCACGTGGCGCTTGCCCGCATAGAAACGGTAAGTGGTCGCCCCGTTGTCGCTGCGCACCTTGATGATGTTCGAATCGCCGAAGTCCAGCATCTGGCCTTGCGGAATCGACGTGGATTTGAACGCGGCATTATGATTCGACGCCAACTGCGTCAGGCAGGCGATGACATCGTTGACCGAGCGCTGCGTATTGGTGTCCGTGACCGGCTCGCCGGCATCCGGGTTCTTCTGAAAGTAGGCGCAAGCGCTGAGAAGCACGGGAACTGACAGGACTACGGCAAACTTCTTCATATCTCTCCTGGCGTTTCATTCGGCTGACGGTGGCCGCGGGTTCGAGCTAAAGGCGTCGCGAGCGCTGCTATCGCGTAGCCGCCGCCCTAGCCGACCTGCTTGAACCGCCCGACCCGAGTACCGACGCGGCCGCGCGGCGCGGACCGCGACTTAAGGCGCCATTATATCGGGCGTAGGGCGTACTCCCGCGGATGCCGCACGACGCGTGCCCGCGCCGTCACGTTTCTCAAGGCGGCCGATGCGACGCGACTTGCCGTGAATCTCGATTGGCGTTCCCGGTCCACGCAAGGCGCCGGCGAGCGCCGCCTACTTGCGCCGCTGCGCTTGCGCGGCGAGCCGCACCGCCGCGTTGCTTGCACCGTAGCCGTCGTAACCGCCGCGCCGCTCGACGATCTCCATGAAGAAGCGCTGATCGAGCTGTTCCGTGTAAGCGTGGAAAAACTCGCCGCCGCGTTCATCGCGGTCATAGAGGATATTGTGCTCGCGCAGCGCTTCCAGCATGTCGTCGGGCAGTTCGTAGCGGGCGGCGAGATCCTCGTAGTAATTACGCGGGATGCGCAGCACCGGCAAGCCATCGGCGACGAATTCCGGAATCGCGCTGAAGATGTCGCTCGTGCTGAATGCAACGTGATTTAAACCGGAGCCGTGATAGGTATGCAGCGCCTCGGCCACCGCCGTGTGGTGATCGACTGAAGCGTTCAGCACCACTCGGACCGAGCCGTCGCGGCTGCGCAGCGCGCGGCTGCGAACAAGGCCGTAAGGATCGGGCACGAGCACGCCCGGCTCCGCCTGAAAGCCGAAGGCGGTGCGCAGAAACAGCACCCACGTATCGAGCGAATTCGCCGGCACGGCGAGGCACACATGATCGATGCGGGTCAACGGCCCGACTTCGAACGGGCCGTTGACGTCCGTGAGAACGAAGTCGGCTTCGAACAACGTGGGCTGATCGGGTGTTTCGTCGACGAAATAATTCAGGCTGCCGTCTGGCGCCTGCACGGCCGGAAGCACGCGTTCGTTAGGGCCGATCTGACCGGAAAACGGCGCGTAGCCGAAGCCGGCGGCGCGCTCGAAAGCCTGATTCGCGTCATTCACCCGAAACGCCGACGCGCACAGCGACAAGCCGTGCTGCTGGAAGAACGCATTGGCGAACGAATCCGGTTCCGCGTTCAGCACGATCGAAGCGGCACCGTGCTGATACAGCGTCACATCTTTCGAACGATGCTGGCCTGCCTGGCGAAAGCGCAGCTTGCCGAGCCAGTCGGCGAGATGCGCGCGTGTGGTGTCGTCAACGGCGAATTCCAGAAACTGATAGCCGACGTGCGCGGGAGCCGCGGGCGATTCGTACAGCTCGCCGACCGGCTGGCGCGCGGCTTGCAGCAACGCACGCGTCTGTTCTTCCAGGAACAGCAACGAGCGATGCCCGTCCGCAGCCGTGATGTTGGTGGGCGCGGCGCGAAAGCCGTCGTTGAATATCTCCAGCGAAAGCGGGCCCTTGTAGCCCGTCTTGACGACTTGCGCGGTGAAGTTGGCTACGTCGAAATCGCCCTGGCCCGGAAAGCAGCGGTAATGGCGGCTCCATTCCAGCACGTCCATGGCGAGCTTGGGTGCGTCCGCGATCTGCACGAACGCGATGCGCTCGCCTGGAATGTCGGCGATTGCGTCCACCGCATCGTTGAGCGACAACGTGTGAAAGCTGTCGAGCACGAGTCCGAGATTGCGGTGATTTACCGCGTTCACGAGCTTCCACGCGTGCCGGTACGTCTTGACGTGCCGGCCCCACGCGAGCGCTTCATAACCGGCGACGACGCCCGCCGCCTCTGCAGCTTCCGCGAGCGCGCCGAGCTGGTCGGTCATTAGCGCATCGTCGCAGATGGTGTCCGGCGACACGTTGCTGCATACGAGAATGCGGTCCGTGCCCAGTTCATGCATCACGTCGAATTTGCGTTTTGCGCGGTCCAGATTGCGCGCGAGACGCTCAGGGCTTACGCCGTCGAAATCGCGGAACGGCTGAAACAGCATGATTTTCAGCCCGAGATCTTCGGCGATACGCCGCACGTCGGCGGGCGAACCATCGAAATAGAGCAGGTCGTTTTCGAAGATCTCGACGCCCTCGAAGCCGGCCGCCTGGATCGCGGTGAGCTTCTCTACGAGGGTGCCGCTGATCGAGACGGTGGCAATCGAACGTTGCATGAACAGCTCCTGCAAAAACAGTCGGACGGAGATTGCGAGCGCGCGCCATTGAAGCCTACGCGCCCGGCCACTGCCATGTTGCGGCGCGCAAAATGGGCTAGTTCGTTACTCGTGAAGCAAGCGACAGGCCGCAACTGTCCATAGTAAGCGCATTTTTCGATAGTCTATACAAACTAACTAGATGGTACAAATTCGTATAAACCCCGAATGACGGAGAGGGCTCATGCGAGCACACTTCGCTTTACGTTGAGGAGCGTTTTGCGCTTGTCGCGATCCGCTTCATTGTTCGAGTTTGTTGCAACTGCGTTGGATGGGGCGAGAGTAAGCGCTGAAGCGCTAACTCCCGTCGACAGCTTTGCATGGGACTGGAGTAAGCGCTAAAGCGCTAACTCCAGTCGACAGCTTTGCATGGGGCAAGAGTAAGCGCTAAAGCGCTAACTCTTGCCGACAGGAGATCGATGTCATGAGTTTTGCTTCCGTACTGGTCCTCAATGGACCCAACCTCAACCTGCTCGGCACCCGCGAGCCGGCCATCTATGGCGCCGAAACGCTCGACGATGTCGCGAAACTCTGCCGCGATGCCGGTGAACGCCTCGATCTTTCAATCGACTTCTGCCAGTCGAACGCCGAGCATCAACTGATTGACTGGCTACACGCAGCGCGCACCAAGGTCGACGGCATCGTCATCAATCCCGCTGCATACACGCACACGTCGGTGGCCATCGCCGACGCGCTCAGCGCAATCGAAAAGCCCGTCATCGAAGTGCATATTTCAAACGTGCATCGACGTGAACCGTTCCGTCATCACTCGTATGTGTCTGCGGTGGCGGATGCAATCATCGTCGGGTGCGGCACGCAAGGCTACGTGCTCGCGCTGGAGCGAATGGCCACCATCCTCAAGAATAGGGCGGCGAAATGAACGTGCCAATGAATGAACAAGCGAATGCAAAAACGAGCGCACGGGCCAGTGCAAATTCTTATCTGGTCGGTCTGATCGGATCGGGCATCGGCGGCTCGCTGAGTCCCGCGATGCACGAGGAAGAGGGCAGCAAGCTCGGCTTGCATTACGTGTACCGCCGAATCGATCTGGAAGCGTTGAAGCTCGATGTAGCAGCGCTGCCCGATCTGCTGGTCGCGGCCGAGCGCATGGGCTACAACGGTTTGAACATAACGTATCCGTGCAAGCAGGCCGTCATTCCGCTACTCGACGAATTGTCCGACGACGCCCGTGCGCTGGGCGCAGTCAACACCGTGCTTTTCAAGGACGGCAAACGGATCGGGCACAACACGGACTGGTCCGGTTTTGCCCGCGCGTTCCGCCGCGGTTTGCCGGACGTGGCGCTTGACCGGGTGGTGCAACTGGGCGCGGGCGGCGCGGGCGCTGCGGTCGCTCACGCAGCCCTCGCCATGGGCACACAAACGCTCACGCTGTTCGACGTCGACGCCGCTCGTGCCGCGTCGCTCGCTGCCGAGTTGCAAAAGCGCTTTGCGGATCGGACGGTCACTGCTGGCACGTCGCTCGGAGAGACGCTCGCGGCCGCCAACGGCCTGATTCACGCAACGCCGACCGGCATGGCCAAATTGCCGGGACTGCCTTTGCCCGCGGAATTGCTGCATAGCGGTCTGTGGGTGGCCGACATCGTCTATTTCCCGATTCGCACCGCGCTGTTGCAGGCAGCTGAAGCTCTCGGCTGCCGCACGCTGAGCGGCGGCGGCATGGCGGTGTACCAGGCCGTCGACGCAATGCGCATTTTCACCGGGCTCGAACCGGACGCCGAACGCGTCTACACGCATTTCCAGTCGTTGCTGGAACGCTAACCGGTAGCGCACACCGGCAAACGACGATAGATGATCAATGAGAGGAGACTACAACCCCATGCCGCAATCGACTCAAACCAGACCGGCCGACGTGACGCGTCAGGCCGGCGCAAGCACCACTGCCAGCACCGCGCGACGCTCCAACGCCCGTTACCAGATACTGGGGTTGCTGGCCGTCGGCACGATGATCAACTATCTCGACCGCACGGTACTCGGCATTGCCGCGCCGCAGCTGACCAAAGAACTCGGCATCAACGCTGCAATGATGGGGCTGCTGTTCTCGGTGTTCTCGTGGAGCTACGTTGCTTCTCAGATTCCGGGCGGCCTCTTCCTGGACCGTTTCGGCAGCAAGCTCACTTACTTCCTCTCGATGACTTTCTGGTCCCTGTGCACGCTCGCGCAAGGGCTCGTGCACGGCATTGCCGGACTGTTCGTGTTTCGCCTCGGTCTCGGCGTGTCGGAAGCGCCGTGTTTCCCGACCAATAGCCGCGTGGTCGCGACGTGGTTCCCGCAGAGCGAACGCGCGATGGCGACTGGCACCTACACTGTCGGCGAATATATCGGCCTCGCGTTTTTCAGCCCGTTCCTGTTCATGCTGATGGGCGCATTCGGCTGGCGTTCGCTGTTTTACGTGGTGGGCGGCGTGGGTATCGTGTTCGGTGTGATCTGGTGGCTCATGTATCGCGAGCCGCGAGATCATCCGTCGGCGAATCAGGCGGAGCTCGACTATATCGAGGCTGGTGGCGGTCTCACGCACCGTCACAAGGATGGCGGCGCTGCTGCCGCGCCCGCGAAAGGCGGCTTTGAATGGCGCACCATTGGCCGCCTGCTCAAGCACCGTCAATTGACGGGTATCTGTCTTGGTCAGTTCGCCGGCAACTCGACGCTCGTGTTCTTTCTCACGTGGTTCCCGACTTACCTCGCCACCGAACGTCATATGGGCTGGCTGAAGATCGGCTTTTTCGCGATCATGCCGTTCATCGCGGCGTCGATTGGCGTGATGTTCGGCGGGCTCTTCTCCGACTGGCTGCTGCGCCGCGGCAAGTCCGCCAACGTCGCGCGCAAGCTGCCGATTATCGCCGGCCTGTTGCTGGCCTCGACGATCATTCTGGCCAATTATGTGGAGAGCAACGTCGCGGTGATCGCAATCCTGTCGGTCGCATTCTTCGCGCAAGGCATGGCTGCGCTCGGCTGGACGCTGGTGTCCGATATCGCGCCCGAAGGACTGCTCGGCGTGACCGGCGGCATCTTCAACTTCGCCGCGAATCTGGCCGGCATCGTGACGCCGCTCGTGGTCGGCTTTATCGTCGCGGCGACCGGGTCGTTTGTCGGCGCGCTCGTGTTCATCGGCGTGATTGCGTTGATTGGCGCGCTGTCGTACATCTTTATCGTCGGCGATATCAAGCGGATCGTGCTGGTGGATTGAGCACCCGTTCGACTGCGAAAAAAAAGGGACGTGGCGCAGGCCACGTCCCTTTTTTCATTCGTCCGTGAAAGTGGACTATAAGAGGCTCGTCAATTTTCCTTGCGAACGAAGCGCAGCACCGCATCGACGATCATTGCGCGATGACGCGCGCGCAATCTGGGATGTGACGGATCGCGCCCAAATGCCGTGCCGAACGTATGACGATTGCCGACGCGATGAAAGCACAGTGAGCTGATCAGCAGATGCAGGTCGATCGGGTCGACGTCGCTGCGAAACTTGCCCGCCGCGATGCCGCGCGCGAGCAGGTCTTCGATTGTATGAATGACGGTGACGTTGCGGCCTTTGAAGCTCTTCACCTGCTCGACATACTTTGCGCCGTTGATGTTCTCGATCGTGACGAGGCGCACGAAATCCCGCTGGCGGTCGTGATAGTCGAACGTAAATTCGACCAGCGCACGCATGCCCTCGACCGGGTCGAGCTCGCTGACATGCAGATCCTGTTCGAGCTCGCGAATGTCGCCGTACACCTTCTCCAGCACCGCCTGGTACAACCCTTCCTTGCTGCCGAAGTAGTAGTACAGCATGCGCTTGGTGGTGTTGGTGCGCTCCGCGATTGCATCGACGCGCGCACCCGTCAGCCCCATCGCGGAGAACTCCTGGGTCGCGACGTCGAGGATATTGCGCTTCGTCTGCTCGGGATCGTACTTGCGGCGGGCGTCGCTACGTCGGGCGTCTTTGCGCGGCGCGTCGGACGGGATGCCGTTGGTATCGGGCTCGGCGGCCTTGCTTCCCTTTTTCATTGTGTATTCGAGCGGCAGTGACCGCGCATTCTAGCATGGCGAAAATGGCCTCTGGCGCGGGGTTTTTACGCGAAACGGGCGGCATATCGCAGCGGTCTGGCAGCGTTTCGGGCACATGAGCGGAAGCCGCCTGCATCGACGTGCCGCTGCCTCGGCACACCGCACCGGCAACGCATTAAGCTGTGCAGACATAGCCGCGCGTTTGCAGCCCGCGCGATGTGTTTTCAGACGGAGTGGCGCGCCCGCGTGCGGCGCGCGGCGAATACGTCGCGCGTTTGCATCGCGGTGTACGTGAGTTGAGCGGCGGCGAGACCGAGCGCGCCATAAGCAGGCGTGAGGCCAAACGCGGCGAATGCCTCCGGAACCGCACGCTCGCCTGCAATCGCCGCGGCCAGCAGTTCGCCGGACACGGTGGTCGGTGCCATGCCATGTCCGCCAAAGCCGACCGCATGCCAGACGCCGTCCGCGGTGCGGCCGATCTGCGGCATCTTGTGACGCGCGTAGCTCATGAGGCCACCCCACGCGTAGTCCACGCGCACGTCGTGCAATTGCGGATACACCTTCAGCAGATCGCGCCGCAGTAATCGGGCGATGACTTCCGGCGCGCGGTCGCGCACCGAGATGCGTCCGCCCCAGAGAATGCGCGTGTCGGGCAGAGGCCGGTAGTAGTCGAACGCGAAACGCGTGTCGTAGACGGCCGCGCGCGTGTCGATCGCATCGTGCAGCCGCGCGCCGAGGGGCTCGGTCGCCATCACATAGGTGGCGATGGGCAGTACCGCGCGCTCCACCTTCGCGTAGACGTTGCGCGCGTACCCGCCGCCCGCCATCACGACGTGCCGCGCGTCGATGACGCCTTGCGGCGTGCGCAGGACGAAGCCCGCACCGTCGCGCTGCAAATGCACGACGGGCGACTGCTCATGAATCCGCACGCCGGCGCTGACCGCTGCCTGTGCCACGCCAAGCACGTATTTCAGCGGATGAAAGTGAAACGCGTTGCGCTCGTACAGGCCGCCGTGATAGCGGCGCGTTTTCAACTGGCGCGCCAGATGTTCGGCTGCCACCGGTTCCCAGTCGACGCCGAATGATTCGAGCATGAGACGACGCTGAGCTTCTAGCCGCGCAGGTTCGTCGAACCAGTTCGCGAGAATTACGCCGGCGTCGGTGACATCGCAATCTATGCGGTAACGCGCGATGCGGGCCCGCATCAGATCGACGGCGTCGGTGGTAAGCGCATATAGCTCGCGCGCGCGAGACGCGCCGAGCGTTTTCAGCAGGTCGGCACAATCGAGGCTGTAGCCACCGAAGACAAAGCCGCCGTTGCGTCCCGATGCGCCGTAACCGACCTGCCGCGCCTCGAGTACCGCGACGTTCTTCACGCCTCGCTCAACGAGCCCTAGCGCCGTCGACAGCCCCGCAAGTCCGCCGCCGACAATGCAAACGTCCGCGCTATGTTGGCCGACGAGCGGCGCATAGGCGGACGGGCGTGTAACAGTGGCTTCGTAGAAACTTTCCATGGCGGCTAGCGTAGCGGCAATCGCATGTCCGCGTCCAGCCGCGCCGCTTCTTCTATGGCGCCGATATCGCTTCTAGTGAGCCCAGCGCAGCACCAGCGGATCGAGCCGTCGCGCGATTTTGAGCAGTCCCTCACGCGTGGCCGGGTGCATTGCCGGCAATGGATGACGTACTGCGTCGGAGCGAATCACGCCGCCTTCCTTCATCAACGCCTTGCACGATGCGAGGCCGCCCTGGCGGTTCTCGTAGTTGATCAGCGGCAGCCACTGCTGATAGTGAGCGGCGGCTGCTTCGGTGTCGCCTGCAGCATAGGCGTCGACGATCAGCCGGATACCGTCGGCATAGCCGCCGCCCGTCATCGAACCGGTTGCGCCTGCATCGAGATCGGCCATCAGCGTGATTGCTTCCTCACCGTCCCACGGTCCCACGATCGCGTCGCCGCCCAACTGAATGAGCTCGCGCAGCTTGTTCGCCGCTTGCGGCACTTCGATCTTGAAGTACGACACGTGTTCGATCTCATTGGCCATACGGGCGAGAAACGGAGCGGACAACGGCGTACCGCTGACCGGCGCGTCCTGAATCATGATCGGGATATCGATCGCGTCGGACACCGTGCGGTAGAACTCTTCAATGCCGCGCTCGCCGATACGAATCGTTGCGCCGTGATAGGGCGGCATGATCATGACCATTGCGGCGCCCGCTGCCTGCGCGCGGCGGCTGCGTTCCGCGCATTGATGCGAACTGAAATGCGTGGTCGTGACGATAACGGGTACGCGGCCCGCCACATGTTCGAGCACGACATGCATCAGCGTCTCGCGCTCTTCGTCGGAAAGGGCGAACTGTTCCGAGAAGTTCGCGAGAATGCACAAACCGTTCGAGCCCGCGTCGATCATGAAGTCAATGCAGCGCTTCTGGCCTTCCAGGTCGAGCTGGCCGGCGTCGTCGAAAATGGTGGGCGCAACGGGGAACACGCCGCGCATTGCCGCGGGATTAACGGGTCGATTCATGATATGGGCGCTTTGGAATGTGATGAGGCGGTGGAAGTGTCTCTGTCGGTCGCGATTCGCGCTTCAAGTGCTTCAAGTGCTTCAAGTGCTTCAAGTGCGTGAAGTGCGTTAAGCGGTCTCATGGTGCTTATTGCCGCCGACTATACGACTGCGCGGCACGCAGGTATATTGAATTGTTTCCATCTCGTGATCGCTTTTACGACTCACCCGCCGTCTTCATGAAAAATACGTTGAATGTTCTGCTGGGCAAACTGCGCATGAAGCAACTCCAGTTGCTGATCGCGCTCGACGACCAGAAGTCGTTGCATAAAGCGGCAGGCATGATGTCCATGACACAATCGGCCGCAAGCAAAGCGTTGCAGGAACTCGAATCAATGTTCGAAGCGCCGCTTTTCGAGCGCACGAAAAGCGGCATGATCCCGAACCAGCTCGGGCATTGCGTGATCCGCTACGCGCGCCTCGTGGCGACGGATCTCGCCGCGCTATGTCAGGACGTTGCCGAAATTCGGTCGGGGCACGGCGGGCGCCTTGCGATCGGCGCGATCATGGGCGCGATTCCCGAATGCGTGATTCCGGCCATCAACCAGTTGCATGCGCGGCAGCCGAACCTTTCTATCGAAGTGGTGGAAAACACGAGCGCGCGCATGCTCGCCCAACTCGACGACGGCCGCCTGGATCTCGTGATCGGCCGAGCCGCCGTGGCTGCGGATCCGTCGAAATACCAGTATCGTCCGCTCGCCGACGAGCCGTTGTCCGTCGTGGTCGGGTACGGTCATCCGGCGCTGCCGCGAAAGAATGTGCAGCTGAGCGACCTCGCGGATCACCGTTGGGTGGTGTATCCGTCGCATATGCCGCTGCACGCGCTGCTCGAACGGGAAATGGATCTTGCGGGGCTGGCCATGCCGGACAACCCGATCTCCACTGCATCCACTTTTGTGACTGTCGCCCTGCTGCAAAGCAGTGCGGATCTGGTGTCGTTGTTGCCGACCGCCATTGCTGACATGTTTATTCGGCAAAAAATGCTGCGCCGCGTGCCGGTTGCGCTCAAGTCGCCTTCGCAAACGTTCGGCGTCGTGACGCGTAAAGGCGGCGTGCTGTCGCCGCCTGCGGAGCGCTTCGTGGAATTGCTGCGGCAGCAGATGCAAGTAGAGGAGAACTTGCCGGAAAAAACCCGTCAGTCAAAACGCGCGCCCGGGTCGGCGTCTACCCTGACGCCAAAGCCGGGGCGCAAATTCGCTCATGCAACTGCGAAGCGAAAACTTGCCTGAGTCAGCGTTTTTTCAGAGCCCGACAAGACGTCGAATATCGCACGGCAATTCGCGCTTTGCTATGTTCTTGCGACGGGTGTTGTAGCGGCGACACTGGGGGTAAATCCGAACCAATTGCGCGTGTGCCCCCGCGCTACACTGCTTTGAGGGCGTCGGATTGAAAAGGCTGGCGCCCATTCGGGGAGAGCAGTCATGAATCGGCCATCGGTTCGATTTCCGCTTCGCGCCACCGGCACCGCTTCGGTGCGCAAGTGGTTCAAATGGGCGCTGGCGGCGGCGTTGTTGTTGGGATTGGCGTGGGTTGTGCGCCTGTGCGAACTTGAAATAGAAACTTCCCGACTGCAGGCCCACTACCTCTCCGAACTCACGCGTGACATCGCCTTCTCTGTAGACGACGGTCCGAGCCATTCCATCCGTTTTCCCGAGGCGGACAAAGGTCCGTACGACACCCGCCTCGGCTACGCATTGCTGCCGTCAATCCAGCAGCGCTTGCTGCAGCGCGGCTTCGAAGTCACCGCACAGGCGCGCGGTTCGGAGCGCATGCTTTCGATAGCAGATAGAAACCTTTTCTTGCCGTACGCCGAGAAGGACCAGGCCGGCTTGCAACTGTTCGACGGCACCGGCACACCGCTGTTTAGCGCGAGTTTTCCGGGGCGAGTGTACGACAGCTTCGAGGCGATTCCGCCTGTCATCGTCAACTCGCTTCTGTTTATTGAAGACCGTTATCTGCTCGATCCGAATCAACCTAACCGCAATCCGGCCATCGACTGGGGCCGCTTTAGCCGCGCGCTGGCCGATCAGGGCGCACGCGTATTCAACCATCACCAGGCGGCGCCCGGCGGCAGCACGCTCGCCACGCAGATCGAGAAATTCCGTCACTCGGCGGGCGGCCGCACCGCGACGCCGCCGGAGAAGCTGAGGCAGATTGCGTCCGCTTCGGTGCGTGCCTATCTGAACGGTCCGCAGACCATGCCTGCGCGTCGGCAGATCGTCATGCACTATCTGAATTCGGTTCCGCTTGCGGCGCAACCTGGCGTCGGTGAAATCAGCGGCATGGGCGACGGTCTCGCCGCGTGGTACGGACGCGATTTCGCGGATGTGAACCGCATACTGAACGCGCCTGCAACCACAGAGAACCTGCCGCAGCAAGGCGAGGCATTTCGCCAGGTGCTTTCTCTGATGATCGCCCAGCGCGCGCCGTCGTATTTCCTGCATCGCGGTTACCCCGAGCTTGAACGATTGACCGACAGTTATTTGCGGCTGCTCGCGAACGGCGGCGTGATTTCCGCCGCTTTGCGCGACGCGGCGCTTTCTGCCACGGTCGATTTGCACCGCGCGGGCAAACCCGCTCAAAACGCCGGCTCGTTCGTGTCGCGCAAAGCCGTCACGTCGATGCGCTCGAACCTGCTCGCAGCGCTCGGCATTCCGAGCTTTTACGAACTCGACCGGCTTGATCTGCAAGCCACCGGCACGCTCAACAACGCAGTGCAGCAGGCCGTGAGCGAACGGCTTGCCGCTGCCGCGACACGCGACGGCGCGAAGGCAGCGGGCCTTGTCGGCTTCGAAATGCTGCGCGCATCGGACGATCCGTCGAAAATCGCCTACAGCTTCACGCTATTCGAGCGGCGCGACGGAGCGAACCTCGTGCGCGTGCAAACGGACAGCGTGAACCAGCCGTTCGACATTAATTCGGGTGCACGTTTGAACCTCGGATCCACTGCAAAACTGCGTACTGTAGTGACGTATTTGCAGATCGTGTCCCAGCTGCATGCGCGTTACGCTGCTCGAAGCGCGGCGGAACTCAAAACCATCAAGGCGGATCCGAGCGATCAATTGACACGCTGGGCGCTGGACTATCTCTCGCACACCAAGGATCGCTCGCTTCAATCCATGCTCGACGCGGCCGTGGAGCGCAAGTACTCCGCGAGTCCCGGCGAAACCTTTTACACGGGTGGTGGCGCGCAAACCTTCAACAACTTCGAATCCGACGACAACGGTCGCATTCTTACTGTCCGTCGTGCGTTCCAGCATTCGGTGAATCTGGTGTTCGTGCGGCTGATGCGCGATATCGTCCACTACGAGATGGTGCAAACCACGGGACCGTCGTCGCAATGGCTCGGCGATCCGGCGATCCGCAAAATGTACTTGACGCGTTTCGCCGATCAGGAAAGCCGTGTGTACATGAATCGTTTCTACACGAAGTATCACGGCAAAACGCGAGAGCAGGCATTGGCGCTGTTGCTGCTCGGCGTGCGCAAGTCACCGCCCAAGATCGCGACGGTGCTGCGTAGCGTTGCGCCCGACGAATCCAACGCGTGGTTCAACGAGAAGATGCGCGCCGCGCTGAAAAATACGCCGGCCGCTTCGGTGCTCGACGACGAAGACCTCGCGAACCTTTACGCGAAGTACGCAATCGACCGCTTCAACCTGAACGATCGGGGCTATATATCGAGTGTGCATCCGCTCGAACTGTGGACGCTCAACTATCTGCGCGAACATCCGAACGCCACGCTCAGCGACATTCAGAACGCAAGCAGCGATGTGCGTCTGTCGACTTATTCGTGGCTCTTCAAGACGCGCTATCACGCAACGCAGGATCGCCGCATCAAACGCATGGTCGAGCTGCGCGCGTACGACACAATCGGCAAGTCGTGGCAGGCGCTCGGCTATCCGTTTGCAACGCTTACCCCTTCGTATGCCGCTGCGATCGGTGCGTCGGGTGACAGACCCGCAGCGCTTGCACAACTGATCGGCCTGATCGCAAACGACGGCAACAAGGTTCCGACCGAAAACCTGACGCAACTGGACTTCGCGAAAGACACGCCGTACGAAACGCATTTCCGTCGTGCGTCCGTCGCTCCGCAACAGCAACTTTCGCCTGAAATTGCGGGGATCGTGAAGGCCATGTTGCGCGATGTCGTGACGGGCGGCACGGCACGGCGTCTCGCGCAGGGCATGACATTCCCGGACGGCCGGACCATGGAGGTCTACGGCAAGACCGGTACGGGCGATCAGCGCTTTAACGTATTCGCCAAGGGCGCGCGCCTTATTGAATCGCGCAAGGTGAACCGCAGTGCGACGTTCGTATTCGCCATTGGCGACCGCTTTTACGGCACGCTGACCGCGTGGGTGCACGAACCTTACGCGGCGCACTATGAATTCACGAGTGCGCTTTCGGTGCAACTGCTGAAGTCGATGGCGCCCGCGTTGCAGCCCTTGCTCGAATCTGCGCCTGCAAAGACCGCTTCTATCTCTGTCGAGAAGGTCGTCGCGCAGTGAAGCGGCCGCGGTACGTCAACTTCAATATGCGGCTTCTGTCGCGGGTTTGAGAAATAGTTCGTGCACCGGCGCGAAGTGTGCGTAGAGCGGCAGAATTGCGCCGCCCATTGCACGCGCGTCGGCACCAATTGCGCCTTCCAATAGTTGCGGGCGCACCATGCCTTCCCATTCGAATCGGTCCAGCACGCGCTCGGTACGGCGAATGATTTCGCGCACCATTTGCCGGTCCAGTTCGCCGTCTATCACGACCGCTTCGAGGTCCAGCAACGCGGCGGCGCTGGTGAGCGCGTTGGCAATCGCAGGGCACGCGGTATCGAGCCATTCCTCGGTATGCCGCCACATTTCCGGCGACAGCGCGCGATGATCGTGCGCGGCGGCTGCCGGTTTTCCCGCGTCGCTCAACAGGCGTTCCAGTACGAAACCGGAGGCGGCGTGCAACAGTTGCCGCGCAGGTTTGCGCGCGCCGCCGTCGCGCAGCGGAATCGAGCCGACCGCGCCGGCGTTGTCGTGCGGCCCGCCGTGCAGGCGGCCGTCGATTACCAGGCCGCCGCCAATGAACGTGCCGACGAACAGGTACAGGAAGTTGTGAATGCCGCGCCCTTGGCCCATCACGAGTTCTGCAGCGCACGCGGCTGTCGTGTCCTTCGCGAATTCGACCGGCAGCCCCGTCATGGTCGCGATGCGCGAGCGCAAGTCGATCTCGTGCCATGCGTCTAGCGCGTCGGGCGGCGCGCCGAGAAAATCGCGCCAGCCGCCGAGCCACAACGGCGCAGCCACGCCCACGCCGACAACTTTGCTGGCGTTCGCGCCGAGCGCCTGATTCACGCGCGCGAGTTTGCTTTCGAGTGCGGGAAACAGCGTGCGCGGATCAGGGTACGGGTACTCGAACACATCGCGACATACCACGCGGCCGGCGAAATCCATCGCCAGTACGTCGAGACTGCGGCGGCCTACCTTGATGCCGATCGTGTACGCGCCGTCCGCGCGCAACGCAATCGGCACCGACGGCTGGCCGATCCTGCCGCGCACTCGAGCCTGCTTTTCCAGCAGACCATCGTCGATCAGACGATCGACGATCATCGATACGGTCTGCATCGAAAGACGCGTGAGACGACCCACGTCTGCCTTCGGCAACGGTCCATGCAGACGGATTGTCTGCAACACGATGCGCTCGTTGAATTGCCGCATGCCGACCTGATTGGAGCCGACCGTGCGTTTGAGGGGCGGGCGCATGCCTGTGGTATCCATGCTCATGAGCCCCTCAGCGATGTGATTGCATCATGCAATCGCCTTGACGTCGGCCTCTTTTGCGCCAGTCATGATCGCAACGGCCTCCGACATATGCACGTCTTTCGTATTGACGAGCGCGGCGCGGCGGCCGAGCCGCTGAATATGGATGCGGTCCGCCACTTCGAATACGTGCGGCATGTTATGGCTGATGAGAATCACCGGCAGCCCGCGGTCGCGCACGCGGCGAATCAGTTCGAGCACCATGTTGCCTTCCTTCACGCCGAGTGCTGCGGTGGGCTCGTCGAGAATCACCACATGCCGCGCGAACGCCGCGCTGCGCGCAACGGCAACGCCTTGACGCTGACCGCCGGAGAGCGTTTCGACCGCCTGACGCATCGAGCGAATGCCGATTTGCAGATCCTTCATATGAGCGGTCGCTTCTTCAAGCATGCGGCGTTTGTCGATCATCTTGAAGATCGAACCGCGCCAGCCGGGCTTGACCAACTCGCGCGCCAGAAACAGATTTTCGGCGATGCTCATAGCCGGCGCGACCGCCAGTTCCTGATACACGGTCTCGATGCCTTGCGCGCGGGCATCCAGCGGACTGCGGAATTTGACGGGCTTGCCGTCGAGCAGAATTTCGCCTTCGTCCGGCACCGTCGCGCCGGAAAGTGCCTTGATCAACGACGATTTCCCGGCGCCGTTGTCGCCGATCACTGCGAGAATCTCGCCGGGCAGCACTTCGAAGTCGCAGCCGTCGAGCGCGGTCACATTGCCATAACGTTTGACGAGGCCACGCGCCTGCAGAACGGGCAACGCGGCGGAAGCGGAAGTAGTTGTCGACATGACGGGCTCCTGTCGGCCTGAGTTAGCCAATGCGCTGACTCAGGCTCCATGCAATAAGGTTGCGATTGAATGCTCAACCGCGGCGATGAGAGAGTTTGTCCGCGGCCACCGCGAGAATCACCAGCATGCCGGTGATCAATACCTGGTAGACCGAAGAAACGCCGATCAGGGTCAAGCCGTTGCGGAACACGCCGACAATCAGCGCGCCGAGCAGCGTCCCGGAAATCGACCCGCGTCCGCCGAAGAGACTCGTGCCGCCGAGCACTACTGCCGTGATGCTATCGAGGTTCTCAGTTTGGCCTGCTTGCGGATCGCCCACGCCGGTGCGCGACACCGACAGCAACGCAGCAACGCCGTAAATGGCGCCGGCCAGTGTGTAGACGGTCAGCAGGATCTTCTGCGACGACAAACCCATCAGCCGCGCGGCCTCGGCGTTATTGCCGAGCGCATACAGATGGCGGCCGGGCACCGTGTCGCGCAACACGAACCACGTGGCCAGATACATCAGCAATGTGAGGACGGTGCCGTAGGTGACGTCGGCGGGTCCGAGCTTGAACGTGTTGCCGAAGAACATGATTGCGTCCGGCAGATTCGACACGCTTTCCGCATTCGAATAGATCTGCGTGAGCGCGAACGCAATGTTCAGCGTGCCGAGCGTGACGATGAACGCCGGCAATTTGATGCGCGTAATGAGTACACCGTTGAGAACGCCGAACAATGTGCTCGCGCCGATGCCGCACAGAATCGCGAGTGCGGGCGGCAGGCCCAACGTCACCGCGAACTTCGTCATGATGATGGAGCCGAACGCCATCACCATGCCGCAGGAGAGATCGATGCCGCCCGTCAGCACAATCAGCGTCTGGCCGATTGCGATCACCGCAACGACCATCGTCTGTTGAAGGATCAACGAGAGGTTCTGGAACGACAGGAAACGGCTGCTCTGCGAGATGAAGAAACCGCAAGCCAGCACGAGCGCTATGAGCGGCCCGACTTCGGCAAGCGACGGCAGACGGTCTGAGAAATGGCGCGGATGGCCCGCGGGAGCGGAAGGAGTCGACATGATGGATGTCCTCGAAACATGAGCGTGGCGTGCGCCGCGCGGCGAATCATCCGGCGGCCCGGCGAGCGGGCCGCCGTACAGTGCGTGTTACTTGTTGCCCCAGCAGTTGTCGAGGCCGAAGGTCGTGTCCTTGCTGTCGATGCCGGACATCGGCTTGTCCGTGATCAGCGTCACGCCCGTGTCCTGGTAGCCCGAAACCTTCTTGCCGGTCTTCGCGTAATCGACGCCTGCCGTTACGCCGAGCGCGGCCATCTTCAGCGGATACTGCTGCGAGGTCGCGGCGATCGAACCGGCCTTGACGTTGCGCACGCCCTCACAGCCGCCGTCGATCGAGACGATCATCACGCTCTTGTCCTTTCCCGCTGCCTTTAGCGCGCGATACGCGCCCGCAGCCGCCGGTTCGTTGATCGTGTAGACCACGTTGATATCCGGCGATTTCTGCAGGCAGTTTTCCATCGCCGTCTGGCCTTTGGCCTGATCGCCGCGGGTGTCCTGGCTGCATACGATCGAAGGGTCGCCTTGCTTTACGCCGAACCCTTCCAGAAAGCCGTTATGCCGCAGCACGCCCACCGAGACGCCGGGCGCGAGATCGAGAGTGGCGATCTTCGCGGGCTTGCCGTTCAACGCCGCCTTCGCGTATTTGCCGATCAGCACACCGGCTTTGAAGTTGTCGGTCGCGAAGAGGGCGTCCGTGGCGTCTTGAGGGTCAGTCGGCGTGTCGAGCGCGACCACCATCACGCCGGCGGCGCGCGCTTTCTTGATGCTCGGCACGATCGCCTTCGTATCGCTTGGCGTGATCAGAATCGCCTTCGCGCCAGCCGTCATCATGTTTTCGATTGCCGTCACCTGGCTCGCGTTGTCGCCGTCGAATCTGCCGGCTGCGGTAATCAGCTTGGCGCCGTCTTTCGACGCTGCCGCCTCCGCGCCTTGCTTCATCTTCACGAAGAACGGATTGGTGTCGGTCTTGGTGATGAGACCGACGACCGGCTGGTCGGCTGCCTGACTTGCGCTCGCGCACCAGACCGCCGACGCCGCGACGCACATCGAGACGATCTTCCTGGCGACAGGAAGCCTGCGGGAATTCAGATTCATGGGACGCTCCTCCGGTTATTGGCAATGACGTTCTTGGAACTGCTGGCGGTTGCACACGCGAACGCTGCGCGGGCGCAACCTGGAATGCGGCACGTCCGAGCGGTCGAAGTAGGACCGTGGACGCCGCCTAAATCACTTTGGTTGATTTAGTACAGCAGGCGGGGAGGGGCGCGTCAAGGAATCCCGTTGGACGGGGACCGAGCTTGACGCACCTTGGAAAGTCCGGGAAAGCCTTGTGCGGCGGGGGCTTTGGCGAGATGGTGCAGCGCAGCGCCGGGGCGGCCGGATTGGGGAAAGTCCTGGCTTCAGTGAAAGCAGGTAGAAAGGTGTTTCGTGCGTTTTGACTGCATCGAGGAGGGCGTGAGGGGCGCCCACGCGGCTCACGACGACGAGGTTTCCAGCTTCAATTCGCGTTCAGCGGGAGCGCGGCGTGCCAGTCGACGCACGCACCACGAGCTTCGGCGGCGACGAAATTCGCATCGGCACATTGGCCTCGCCGGGGCCGGCCTGTCCATACGACGATTCGATGAGTTCGCGCAGCAACGAAACCGCAAGCCCGGCGACTTCGACGGTCGGCACGGCGACAGTGGTCAATGCAGGCCGCGACTCGCGCGCGAGCTGGATGTCGGTGATGCCCATCACGGAAAGATCGGCTGGTACGGCGAGGCCGAGGTCGGCAGCGGCATGCATCGCGCCGAGCGCCGGCAGGTCGTTGGTCGCGAAAATCGCAGTGAGTTGCGGATCGGCCTCGAGCAACTCGCGCGCCGCGCTGTAGCCACCCTGGATCGTATCTGCAGCATGTTTGACGCGGTTTTTGCGGACCCCGGCCGCACGCAGCGCATCGACGAACCCTTCATAGCGGGCCGCGTGAATACCGGAAGCCTTGCTGCCGACAATCGCCCCTATCCGCCGATGTCCCAATTCGAGCAGATGCTTTCCGGCAAGCTCGCCGGCCAGACGAAAATCCACCGCAACGCAGGGCAGGCCCGGCGGCTCGTTGGGTCGCTCCCACATGCACAAAACCACAGGAGTGCCGCGCGATTCCGTCACGTGAAGGTCTGCGAACTGCAGGTTCGCGTTGGTCACGAGCACGCCCTCGGAAAGCGTGCCGGCTATCTGGTCGAGGTACGCGCGGCCCGTTAGCGGATCTTCGTTAGTATTGCAAATGATCACGAAATGCCCGCTGGTTCGCGCCGCGCGTTCGACGGCTAGCGCAAACTCGGGATAGAACGGATTGGCGATGCTCGACACCATCAAGGCGAGCGTCGGGGCGCGCCCTTCGGCGAGCGCGCGGGCGGCGAGGTGCGGCCGGTAGCCGAGCGCGTCGACGGCTTCGAGAACGCGTTGACGTGTGCTCTCGCCGACGCGCCCGCGATTGCGCAGCACATTCGATACGGTGGCAGGCGTGACGCCGGCATGGCGCGCGACTTCGCTAAGTGTGGGCATGTCTCTTCATTATTTGGGATGGCTGCCCGGCATTTGCATCGACGGGCAAGGCGCGGCACCATCTGTCGCACAGACAAAACGATAGCGGAGACAGGCAAGGCCCGACGATCGCACGCGATCGATTTTTTAGGCCCTGCTGATTAAGCGCTTAATCTCCGCCGTCGAGCCGATTAAATCACGGAGTCGAGACGATGGCGAGCATTTCGTTAAGAGGCGTGCAGAAAGCGTATGGCGACGGTGCGCCGGTGATTCGCGACGTCGATCTCGAGATCGGCGAGAACGAGTTCTGCGTTTTTCTCGGCCCTTCAGGCTGCGGCAAGTCTACGTTGCTGCGCATGATCGCAGGGCTCGAAGATCTCACCGACGGCGACCTGTTCATCGGCGGCAAGGTCATGAACGACGTGCCGGCGGCGCAGCGCGGCGTGGCGATGGTGTTTCAGAGCTACGCGCTCTTTCCGCACATGACCGTGTTCGAGAACATGGCATTCGGACTGAAGCTCGCCAAAACCCCAAAAGACGAGATCGACCGCAAGGTGCGCGAAGCCGCGCGCATTCTGCAACTGGAAGCGCTGCTCGAGCGCCGGCCGAAAGCACTGTCCGGCGGTCAACGTCAACGCGTTGCAATTGGCCGCGCGATTGTGCGCCAACCCGGCGTGTTTCTCTTCGACGAACCGCTCTCCAATCTCGACGCAACGCTGCGTGGCCAGACCCGCATCGAAATCGCGCGGCTGCACAAGCAGTTCGCGAAGGCGAGCGTGGTGTATGTGACGCACGATCAGATCGAGGCGATGACCCTCGCGGACAAGATCGTCTTGTTGCATGCCGGGAAAGACACCGAACGTTACGGCAGCATCGCGCAAATCGGTGCGCCGCTGGAGTTGTATCACCGACCCAGGAGCCGCTTCGTCGCGGGGTTCATCGGGTCGCCGCGCATGAACTTTCTGCCGGGACGTATCGCTTCTGTCGACGCGCAAGGCGTGGTAGTGACGCTCGATCACACGCACGAGAACGTCCGCGTGCCTGCGGATGGTGCCGCGTTGCAAGTCTCGCAAGCGGTGACGCTCGGCGTGCGTCCTGAACACCTTGAATTCGCCGACTTGTCCTCGTCTCACGACGACGCCGTTCTTTCGCGCACCGTCTCGCTCGTCGAACAGCTTGGCGAGCACAGCTATGTGCACCTCGATCAACCCGGCGGCGTCGCGCTCATCGCGAAAGCACCGGGCGATACGCGACTCGCACCAGGCGATCGCGCGAACCTGCGGGTACCGCGCCACGCCACTCATTTGTTCACCGAAGACGGCTTCGCCGCTCCTTCGCTTGAATCCGTCGAACACTACGCATAAAGGACATTCGGATGCGCCTTGGAGTCTGTTATTACCCGGAACACTGGCCCGAGTCGATGTGGGAAGACGACGCGCGCCGGATGAAAGCACTCGGTATCGAGCAGGTTCGAATCGCCGAGTTTGCGTGGAGCCGCATCGAGCCGACGCCTGGCGAATACGATTGGGCGTGGCTCGATCGCGCAATCGAAGTACTCGGCGCCGCAGGCTTGCAAGTCGTGATGTGCACGCCCACCGCGACACCTCCAAAGTGGCTGATCGACCGCCATCCGGACATCTTGCCGATTGGCGCGGATGGCCGACCGCGCGCGTTCGGCTCGCGCCGTCATTATGACTTCTCGTCGCCGTCGTATTTCTCGGCATCGCAGAAGATTTGCACTGCAATTGCCGAGCGTTACGGCAAACATCCGGCCGTTGCGTACTGGCAGACCGATAACGAGTTCGGCTGTCATCACACAGTCGTGAGTTATTCGCCCGCAGCAGTGGCGCGCTTTCGCGAGTGGCTAAAGGCACGCTACACAACAATCGACGAATTAAACCGCGCGTGGGGCACCGTGTTCTGGAGCATGGAGTACCGCAGCTTCGACGAGATCGACGCTCCGGTGGCGACTGTGACCGAGGCACATCCTTCGCATCGGCTCGATTACCGGCGCTTCGCGTCCGACGAAGTTGCGCGCTATAACCGCATGCAGGTCGAGATCATCCGTGCGCATTCGCCGGGGCGGCCGGTTGCGCACAACTTCATGCAGCTCTTTACCGAGTTCGATCACTACAAGGTCGCTGCCGATCTCGACGTTGCCGCTTGGGACAGTTATCCGCTCGGCGCGCTGGAAGAACAATGGTTCGCGCCCGATGTGAAAGCGCGCTGGCTGCGCAGCGGTCATCCGGATTTTGCATCGTTCAATCACGACGTATATCGCGGTATGTCGAAGCTGCCGTTCTGGGTGATGGAGCAACAACCGGGTCCGGTGAACTGGGCGCAGTGGAATCCGGCGCCATTGCCGGGCATGGTTCGGCTGTGGAGCTGGGAAGCGTTCGCGCACGGCGCGGGCTGCGTATCGTATTTCCGCTGGCGTCAGGCGCCGTTCGCGCAGGAGCAGATGCATGCGGGCCTGAACACGCCGGATAACCGGCTCGACGTCGGCGGTAGCGAGGCGGCACAGGTGGCGTCGGAAATTCGCACGGTGCTTGCGGCTAATGCGCATGCCGATGCCGCGGTCCGTTCGAAAGTGGCGCTCGTCTACGACTATGAAGCTAAGTGGCTGTTCGAGATCCATCCGCAGGGTGCGGACTTTCACTATCCGCGCTTCGCATTCGAGTACTACTCGGCATTGCGTGCGTTAGGTCTCGATGTCGATGTCGTGCCGGTCGACGCGTCGCTCGACGGCTACAGCCTGATCGTCGTGCCGCCGTTGCCGGTCGTGCCGGCGGATCTGGCCGCGCGTCTTGCCAGCTCGGGGGCGCAGGTGGTGCTTGGGCCGCGCACCGGTTCGAAGACTCAGGACTTGCAGATTCCCGCGAATCTGCCGCCGGGTGCGCTCGCCGATGTGTTGCCGCTGCGTGTCTGGCGCGTCGAATCGATGCGGCCTAATGTGACCGAGGCCGTGCGGCTTGCCGGTACGCAAGACGCGAGTGTTGAAGACGGCGTCGCGCGTCACTGGCGCGACTTCATCGAAAGCAAGGACACGAATTCTTTCGATGTACTGGCGCGTTTCGCCGACGGACAACCGGCGTATGTGCGTAGCGGTGCGTTCCATTACCTCGCCAGCTTGTTCGACGACGCGCTGACGACCCGGCTCTTCGAGCAGATCGCACAACGCGCCGGTGTCGAAACGGTGCGGCTCGGCGAGAGCGTCCGCATTAGCCGGTGCGGCGCGCTGACCTATGTGTTCAACTACGGCGACAACGCGCACACGATCACCGGTGCGGCAGATAACGCATTTGTGATCGGCTCAAGTACTGTCGAGCCACAAGGCGTGGCAGTGTATCGAGCCGGATGACAGTTGCGGGGAGCAGGACGATGTGCAAACCGGAATTCCATGCAGTAATGACAACGATGCAAAATCAGGAATAAAGGAGACAGGTAGCATGACAATGAAACCACGCAAGGTTCTGCTGGCACTCGCGGTCGCTGCGGCGGCTCTCGGAACGTCGGTTGTCAGCACTGCTCAGGCCGGCACGCTGACCGCGAATATCGCATTCAAGGGGGCGAGTCAGCGCGCGGTCTGGCAGTCTGTTGTCGATGAATTCAAGAAGGCACATCCCGGCATCGACGTGAAGGTGTCGTTTATCGACGAAGAAGCGTACAAAGTGCAATTGCCGGGTTGGCTCTCCACTGTCGCGCCCGATATCGTCAACTGGCATGACGGCGAGCGCATGGCGTATTACGCACAGCGCGGTCTTTTTGAAGACTTGAGCGGCGATTGGGCGAAGAACAGCTGGAACGACATGTATGCCTCGACGAAGGAAGCGTCGTCGTATAAGGGCAGGCAATATGCGGCGCCTACGGTGTATTACTCGTGGGGCATGTTCTATCGCAAGGATCTGTTCCAGAAGGCCGGCATCTCTGGTGAACCGAAAACGTGGGATCAGTTTCTCGACGACTGCAAGAAGCTGAAGGCCGCCGGCATTACGCCGATTGCCGTGGCGGGCCGCGATGCGTGGACGCTCGCCGGCTGGTTCGACTATCTCGATCTTCGCCTGAATGGCAATGCGTTTCATCAGAAGCTGATGGCGGGTGAAATTGCATACACCGATCCGCGTGTGAAGAAGGTCTATACGACGTGGAAGCAGTTGATCGACGCGGGTTATTTCATCGACAACTCCCTGTCGTACGATCTGGATTCGGTGCAGCCGTTCCTGTTCCAGGGCAAGGCCGCGATGATGCTGATGGGCACCTTCATCACCGCAGGCTTTCCGCCGAATGTGAAACCGGAGATGGGCTACTTCCAGTTCCCGATCATCGACGCCAATGTGCCGACCGCCGAAGACGGACCGGTCGAGTCGCTGCATATCCCGTCGAAGGCGAAGAACAAGGCGGACGCTCACACGTTCCTCGCGTTTGTCGAAACGCCTGAAATCGGCGCGAAGCTTGCTGCCGGTCTCGGGTCGCTGTCGGCTAATAGCAAGTCGCCGGAGCCGGAAGATCCGATCTCCAAGATCGGCTTCCAGATTCTTGCCAATACGAAAGGCGGCATTGCGCAGTTCTACGATCGCGACATGACGAAGGAAATGGCGGATGAAGGCATGAAGGGGATGCAGCAGTTCGTCTCCGATCCGTCGAAGCTGGACAGCGTGCTCGCGCAACTGGAGCAGACGCGCAAGCGCATTTACAAGAAGTAGTGGGCGGTGGCGGCCGTTGAGGCGCCTTTCGGGGTGTCTGGACGGCGACTTTGCACGGGACCGGAGTAAGTGCTGAAGCACTAACTCTGGTCGACCGCTTTGCATGGGACCAGAGTAAGTGCTAAAGCACTAACTCTGGTCGACAGGAGAATGATTTTGTCGCATTCCGTCACTCGTCATACTGTGGGCGGTCCCGCTGGACCAGGCGGCTCGCCGCTGCCTGCGTCGGGCAGCACCACGCGGATCCACGCGCGCGGGCGTCGTCCTTCGCCTACCGCACGGCGTCAACGACGCGCCGCCTTTCTGTTTCTCGCGCCCGCTTGTGTGATGGTGGCCATTTATGTGATCTGGCCGATTCTGTCGACGATACGCCTGAGCTTCTTCAACTGGGACGGCATGACGGAGCCGACTTTCGTCGGCCTCGCCAATTACACCGAGTTGTTCCATACGCAGACGTTCTATACGGCGCTAAAGAACAACCTTATCTGGCTCCTGCTGTTTCTGCTCGCACCGCCGATGGGACTCGCCGTCGCGTTGTATCTGAACCAGGCAGTGGCAGGCATCCGGATCGTCAAGTCGCTCTTCTTTGCACCGTTCGTATTGTCCGGTGTGGTGGTCGGGCTGATCTTCTCGTGGTTCTACGATCCAACGTTCGGCTTGCTCGCGGTAATTCTCGGCCACGGCGTGCCGGTACTCGGCGATCCGCGCTACGCAACGCTAGGCATTGTGTTCGCCGCACTATGGCCGCAAACGGCCTATTGCATGATCCTTTATCTGACAGGCCTCACTTCGCTCAACGCGGAACAGATCGAGGCGGCGCGCATGGAGGGCGCACGCGGCTGGTCGATGCTGTGGCATGTGATCCTGCCGCAATTGCGGCCCACCACCTTTATGGCAATCGTCGTCACGATTATCGGCGCATTGCGTAGTTTCGATCTGATCTCGGTGATGACCGGCGGCGGTCCTTTCGAAAGTTCGACCGTGCTCGCCTATTACATGTACGACCAGGCAATCAAGTACTACCGCATCGGCTATTCGGCGGCAGTGGCCGTCGTGCTGTTCGGCATCATGCTGGTGTACATCGTTTATCACTTGCGGCGGATGCTGCGCGCCGAGCAATAAGGAGCCAACCATGTTTCCAATTCCAATCGACAAGTGGAAACCGGCAACGCGCCGCGTCTACAAGCTGACGCTGCCGATCGCATTGCTGATCTGGCTTCTACCGATGATCGCAGTGCTCGTCACATCGATACGTTCGAGCGAAGAACTCAGCGAGGGTAACTATTGGGGATGGCCGAAGCATTTTGCGCTGTTCGACAATTATCGCGAGGCGCTGACCACTTCGCCGATGCTGCATTACTTCTGGAACAGCGTGCTGATTACCGTGCCCGCGGTGATCGGTTCCATTGCACTCGCCGCAATGGCCGGCTTTGCGCTCGCAATCTACCGCTTTCGCGGCAATTCCTCGCTGTTCGCTACTTTTGTCGCGGGCAACTTCGTGCCTGTGCAGGTATTGATGATCCCGGTACGCGATCTGTCGTTGCAGCTAGGGGTTTTCAACACGGTGAGCGCCCTGATTCTTTTCCATGTGTCGTTCCAGACAGGTTTTTGCGCTCTCTTTTTACGCAACTTCATCAAGCAGTTGCCGTTCGAACTGGTCGAGGCGGCGCGAATCGAAGGTGCGAACGAGTGGACGGTGTTCTTCAGAATCGTCCTTCCGCTGATACGGCCCGCGCTCGCCGCATTGGCGATTCTCGTGTTCACCTTCGTGTGGAACGACTATTTCTGGGCGTTGTGCCTGACGCAAGGCGACGACGCCGCGCCGATCACCGTCGGTGTGGCCGCGCTGAAGGGGCAATGGACGACCGCATGGAACCTCGTTTCCGCCGGCTCGATCCTCGCTGCGCTGCCTTCCGTCGCAATGTTCTTCGCGATGCAGAAACACTTTGTCGCAGGCTTGACATTCGGCGCGACGAAGGGTTAAAGCGGCTACCGGTGACCTTGCCGACTCGTGACCAAAGAAATAGCAAATCGAGTCGCGCGTATTGAGCGTTGAGAGTAGGAGTGGCAAACGTTTGCGCGATCGCCGTCGCGTTTGCCCTCATTAAAGATTGGGATGAGCTTGTCGTTATCTAGTGAAATATGTCAGACCGTCGAACTGACTCGTGCCTGAAGAAGGCACGCGCTGGACCAAAAGCTCATCGGGGGTACCAATCTTGAACCAACAACGCACGCCATGGACGCGCACCGCGGCTCCGGGCGAAGTCATCTATTCAGAAGGCTTCCTGGGTGACGCCGTGATCTACGTCATTGCAGATGGCAAAGTCGAAATCTCCACCCAGTGCGATGAAAAAAAGGTCATTCTGGCCACGCTCGGCAAGGGCGAGTTTTTCGGCGAAGCGGCGTTGTTGCCGCCCGAGCCGCGAGCCCACACCGCGAAGGCACTGAGCTTCTGCCAACTTACCGCCATCGCGGGCGGCATTGTCGAAGAAGAACTCGAGCGCGTCTCGCCGCTGCTGCGCCATATCGTGCGCACGATGATCCGTCGCGTCAAAAAGAAAGACGACATTCTCGCGACTAATACACATGCCGATTTTCTACCCGGCGTCCTTTCCTATGCGCACGTTCTTTCGTTGATGGCCGGAGCCGAACCGAACGACAGATTCGACGGACGCGCGCGCCGTCCTCAAAACGAGGAAATCTCGATTCCGCTTTCCGAAGTCATCAAGAAATGCAACGCGATAGCGGGCCACTCGCGTCCACATGTGATGGCAATGCTCAAGCGCATGGAGAAGCTCAATCTCGTATCCATCGAAGGGGGACGCTCGGAGCGGCTGAACAATACGTCTGGGCGCTATTCGGCAAGTGACGGCGCGGCGGGCCGGCAACTCGTCACGTTCGACGCCGTGAAAATCACTGAACGCGCGCAGCAGGTCGCGGACCACGATCTGGATGTATCGATCAGCAGCGAACTCGAACTGATCGAACTGGACGACCTGGAAGCCCTGATCGGCGTCGACCGGAAAGTGATTCTGAACAAGCTCTCTCACGCGGAGATCGCCGAGGACATCTTCGCGTTCCGCAAGACCAAGGTACTCAACTACGTCGAGGAAAAAGGTCTCAGCTACTTCTCGCGCCGCACCGCGCGTGGCGCAGGCGAGCTGAAATCGCTCGACGATCTGGAGTTTGTCGATCAGCGCACGTTGTTCGAAGCGGTGAGTGCTTTCGATACCTATGACCTCGCGAAACTGCTGTCCGCGTCTGAGGGACAGCCGATTGACGAGCGCCTGCAATCGGTGATGACGGAAGCCCGGAAGAAAGAGGTGTCGTGGGTCATGCGTCGAGAGATCAAGATCGACCCGGTCGAGATCATCGAAATCGAGCAGCGGTTCCTCGATACGGTGCGAGCGCTGAAGTCACCCGTGGCAAATACTGCTCCGGCGGAGTCCTGATGCCTGCGGCGCCCGGTCCGCAACACCGGGCGCAACGCTTGAACGTTTAACTGTAATTCGCAGGCTGCAGCAGCCGGTGGCGAGGACGTATGGATCTTCTAACGATATTTGGCGTAGTGTTCGGCCTGACGGCAATCGTCGCGGGCTTCTCGCTCGAGGGCGGTAACTTCACGTCGCTCTTTCAACTGGAGGCATTTGTCATCGTGCTTGGGGGCACCTTCGGGGCCGTGATGATCCAGAACACGTGGGCGCGCTTCTATGACGGCGTGAAGCAATTGCGCTTTGCTTTTGTCAAGGCGCGGCAAGTGGATCGCGAGAGCCTTTCTGTTCTGCTCGAATGGGGCGATCAGGCGAAACTCAATGGCATGCTGGTATTCGAGTCGATCGACGCAAACGGGATTAGCCCGTTTGCCAAGCGAGGTCTGGAGCTGCTGGCAAACGGCGTATCGACCGCAGTGCTCGAAGATGCGTTGCAACGCGAGGTCGATGCCTATGAGCGTAACCACATGGCGGCCGCGCGAATCTGGCAGCAGGCGGGCGGTTATGCGCCGACGTTCGGCATTCTGGGCGCGGTGCTGGGCCTCATTCAGGTGACGGGCCATATGCTGGAACCGTCGCAACTGGGGCAGGGCATTGCGGTCGCGTTTGTTGCAACGCTGTATGGCCTGGCCGTAGCCAACCTCGTGTTTCTGCCGCTATACGGAAAGATCCGCGCTCAGGTGGACAGCGAATTGCGTTTCAGGCGTTTGTACCTCGACGGCCTACTCGCGATCTCGCGAAAGGAATCGCCGCACACCATCGAAACGCGCCTGGCTGGCGACGTGCGCGAACGATCCGCCGAACTGCTCGGCTAATGGCTCGGCAATGCCTGAGCATCAATTCATAGCGGACTCGCGTGTATGAGCACTTCGACTGGCAGCAAGCGTCTTCCGACGGACAAGACAGCGCATCAGGACGGTCACGATAGCGGCGAGCAGTCGGACCGCTGGCTGCTTTCATACGCCGATCTGATCACCACGCTGATGGTGCTCTTTCTCGCGCTGTATGTGTTGCAACTCGCGAAGAACAGCGAGTTGCAAATAAAAACGCTCCAACATCACCCGGTGAAAGAGGCTGTCGACGTGCAGCCGCCCGTTGCCGCAACGGATGCAAAAGAAGCTGCGAAGAAGCAGCTTCTCTCGTTGCTGGAGCCTTTGCAGGGCAACCGTCAGATCACGATTTCGCACACGCCTCAAGGCGTTGAAATTGCGATCAACGCGAAAGTACTGTTCAACTCCGGCGACGCTCGCCTTTTGCCCGAATCGTTCGCTGTGCTGGATCAGATCGCCAAGGTGCTGCGTGAGCGCGCGAGAAACAACGTTCTGGTTGAAGGACACACGGACAGTTTGCCAATATCGACGGCGAAGTACGAATCCAATTGGGAACTGTCTTCCGCTCGTGCTGGGGCTGTCGTGCGCTTCTTCGCTGACAAGGGTATTGAAGCGCACCGTATGGCCGCCATTGGCCGCGCCGACAATTTTCCGCTGGTTATCGGCAACGACGCGGCGGCCAATGCTGCGAATCGGCGCGTCACCATACTCGTCGAGTATTGAATGTCACGGTGCGAGCGCAAGGTACTGGTGTAGGGACTGAATCGCGGCCGCGCCCTCCCCGACGGCCGCCGCGACTCTTTTCACCGAACCGCTGCGCACGTCGCCCACTGCGAAAATGCCGGGTCTGCTGGTTTCGAGGAAATGCGCGGGACGTTCCGACGTCCACTTGTGAGCGACATCGGGGCCTGTCAGCACAAAGCCATTCTTGTCCAGTTCGACGCAGTCGCCAAGCCATCCGGTACTTGGCTGCGCGCCGAGAAACAGGAACACGTGGCGAATAGCCTTTTCCTCGATTCGCCCCTGCTGGTTCCACTGAATCGACTCGAGATGTTCTTCGCCATTTAGCGCGACGATTTGTGTTCGCACGTGAACCGTGATGTTCGGCGCCGCTTCGATCCGCCGGATCAGGTAGCTGGACATGCTGGCGTTGAGTCCTTCGCCGCGAATCACGATATGCACGTGACGGGCGAATCCGGATAGAAAGACCGCTGCCTGTCCCGCCGAATTGCCTCCGCCGACAATGACGAGTTCTTCATTTCCGCAAAACGCGGCTTCCATGAACGTTGCGCTGTAATAGACGCCCCGACCCTGGAAATGCTCGAGCCGCTCAAGCTCCGGCTTGCGATAACGCGCGCCTGTTGCGATCACAACGGCGCGGGCATAAACATGCTCGTCGTAATTCAGGCGGATATGGAACGGCTGTCCCTTGTCGCATTCGATACCGAGTGCCTCGATCGGCACACCGACTTCCGCACCGAACTTCCGGCATTGGGACAAGCCACGACCGGCGAGTGCCTGGCCGGAGATGCCCGTCGGAAAACCAAAGTAGTTTTCGATCTTCGAGCTGGTGCCCGCCTGGCCACCGGGCGCCTTGGTGTCGAGAACCGCAACCCGCAGTCCTTCCGATGCGGCATACACGGCCGCTGCAAGACCGGCGGGTCCGGCGCCGACCACCACCACGTCGAATCGCTCGCCATTCAATCTGTCGGGGCTCAGGCCAATCGCGTCCGCCACCGCGCGATTCGTCGGCCGCTTGAGAATAGTGCCCTGCAACGTGACGAGTACCGGCAGATCTTCCTCAGTCGCGCCGTAGCGATCGAGCAGTGCTTTGGCCTCTTCGTGCTCGGCAATGTCGAAGTATGCCGACGGTTGCGCGTTGCGGCTCAGGAAGTGCCGCAATACGAGTGTCGGAAAAGAGCCGGAACTGCCGATGACGACTACGCCGCCGCTTTGATCCTGAATGTACGCGACGCGGCGCAGGATATAGGCGCGCATGATCGTCTCGCTCAGTTCCGCTTCGGCAACCACGAGTGCGCGCAGCGATTCCTCGTCGATCACGATCACCTCGCAATCGCTCGTTGCGCGTGTCGACGCCACCGCACCGCGCCCAGCCAGCGTGCCGACTTCGCCGGTAAAGCTGCCGGGCCCGTGAGTACCCAGAAAATGCAGGTTCTCGCCGCTGCCGCGCGTCGCCTCGATGGTGCCTGACACAATCGCGAACATCGGAACGTGGCGATCGCCTTCGGTGAACAGTACCTCGCCGGCGCTCAGCTTGCGCCGCTCGCCGTATCTTTCCAGTACCGCAAACTGCGCGTCGTTCAGCCTGGGAAAGATCTGGTGGTGACGGCTGCCGCCTGCCAGCAGATCTTCACGCTTACCAGAAGTTTTGTCGCTCATGAGGTGTCCAATTAGAAAGACGCACGGTGCAGCACGTCGCTACGCTGCCGGATTGGAACGACGATGCGAATAATCGGCATCATGGGAATGGCGATGGACAGCGGTTTCGGCTGAGATTGTGCGCCAGAGTCGGTCCGCCAGTAAAGAGCGGCGTCAGGCCGGACAGGGCAAGGCGGCGCATGCAGTGGGGTGCCGATGCACCGCGCGGGGCCGGTCACATTCAAGTTCACGCATCATCTGCCGTTAATAACCAGAGAGACAGGCAACGAACGGGTTCGGAAAGCATGCGCGATTTCACAGTAAGAAAAAGCTTACTCGCAGTACTGGTCCTGTTTGCCGCGATGATCACGTTTGGCGGCGTGGTGGGTGTCTTCGCGCTTGGCCGCTCGAACGAGAACGCGCAACGGCTCCAGGAGATTGCGACTCAGGAGATACTCGCTAACGACGGCTACAAAGACAGCACCCGTACCCGCGCAGCCCTCACTCGCGCCTACGCGGCGCTGAAGGAGCGCAACGATCTCGCCACTCGCGATTCTGCACTCGCTAGCGCGCAGCGAACCCTCGATCGCGCGGACGCCGAAACGCGTGCTTTCGCGTCGGCGTCCCGATTCGTGGGACAGGACGATGCGCTGAAACAGCAGCTTGTCGACTCTTCGAATGCGCTGGCCGCAACACTGAAGAAGTCGTTCGACGCACTCCAGCGTGGCGACACCGACGCCTACGTTGCAATCAACGACCGCGACATTACGCTTGCCGGTCAGGTCTATTCGGCGAACGTGGAGAAGTTTCAGAACCTTGCCGGTGCGTTGGCGAAGGAGTCCGCGGCGAGAAACGAACGGGAATACGGCTGGATTGTCACGATGGTCGTCACGGGCGTCGCACTCGCTCTCGCATTGATCGTTGCCACGCACTTCGCGTTGCGTAAGATCGTGATCAACCCATTACAGCAGGCGTCCAGACTGCTCGACCGGATTGCCGGCAATGATTTGACCACCTCTATTCCTGAAGGCAGCAAGAGCGAAATCGGCCAGTTGTTCATGTCGATGTCGCGCATGCAGGCCGGGCTCGCGCAAACGGTGTCGAACGTTCGCGTCAATTGCGAGGCGATTCACGGCGGCGCGCGTGAGATTGCCGCGGGCAACCTCGACTTGTCGAGCCGCACGGAGGAGCAGTCGGCATCGCTCGAAGAAACGGCGGCGAGCATGGAGGAGCTGACTTCCACCGTGAAGCAGAACGCGGATAACGCTCGCCAGGCGAGCACGCTCGCGGCAAGCGCTGCCGACGTGGCGCAGCGTGGCGGCGACGTCGTGCAGCGCGCGGTGCAGACCATGACCGCCATCACCGCTAGCTCGCAGAAGATCGCGGAGATTACCGGCATGATCGACAGCATCGCGTTTCAGACCAACATTCTGGCGCTCAATGCCGCTGTGGAGTCGGCGCGGGCCGGCGAGCAGGGTCGCGGCTTCGCTGTCGTTGCCGGCGAAGTGCGCACGCTCGCTCAGCGCAGCGCGAGTGCCGCGCAGGAAATCAAGTCGCTCATTTCCGCTTCGGTAGATGACGTGCGGCACGGTAATGAACTCGTCACGCAGGCCGGCCACACGATGACCGAAATCGTTGGAGCGGTTCAAGGCGTTGCGACCATCATGGCGGAGATCACGTCGGCAACCGTCGAGCAAACCGCTGGCATCGAGCAGGTTGGCAAGGCCGTGAGCCAGATGGACCAGGTGACGCAGCAGAATGCGGCCCTCGTTGAAGAGGCTGCAGCCGCAGCGAGTGCTCTTGAGCATCAGGCCCAGTCGATGACCGATGCGGTGTCGGCATTCCGCCTCCGCTAACCCAGGTTGATGTTCGTATCCAACTCAATCGGAAAATAAAAACATGGGCGTTAAAGCCGTCTCGCGTGTATTCGCAATTCTGTTAGCCGGTGTAACGATGTCCGCCGCTACACATGCCGCCACCTACGCGTACATGTCGAACGCGGATAGTCAGGACATCTCGGTGTTCAGCCTCGATACAGCGAATGGCGCACTGAAGCCCGTGGAGACGGTGGGGCTCGCCGGCACCGTCATGCCAATGGCTTTGTCGCCGAACCACTTGCGGCTTTACGCAGGGGTGCGTTCGAAACCTTATCGCGTGGTGAGCTTCGCAATCAATCCGCTCGACGGCCGCCTCAGCGAACTGGGCAAGGCGCCGCTCGCGGAAAGCATGGCCTACGTGTCCACCGATGCGAGCGGCCGTTACCTGTTCTCTGCTTCTTACGGCGGCAATCTGCTGGCCGTGAACAGCATCGACTCGAATGGTGTGGCGCTAGACGTTCAGCAGATCATCAAAACAGGCCCAATGGCGCATGCTATCCGCAACGCGCCGGATAACCGTTATGTATTCGCGTCGGTGCTCGGCTCCGACGCCTGGTTGCGCCTGAAGTTCGATCCGTCGAAGGGTTCATTGACCGAAGACGCCACGCCCGCGTATTCGCTTGCCGCCAAATCGGGACCACGCCATTTCGTGTTCTCGCCGGATCACCGGTTTGTTTATCTGATCGATGAACTCGACGGCAAGCTGCATGTGCTCGCATTCGACAATCAGCGTGATTCGGTTAAACCGGTGCAGACCATTTCCATTCTGCCGCCCAATTTTTCCGGCGATAAGCCATGGGGCGCCGATGTTCACATCACGCCGGATGGCCGCTTCGTGTACGCGTCGGAACGCACTTCGAGCACGCTCGCTGCTTATCGCGTGGAGCGGGCGTCGGGCAAGCTGACACGTATCGGCACTTACGCCACCGAAAAACAGCCGCGCGGCTTCAACGTCGATCCATCGGGCAATTATCTGCTCGCGGTCGGACAGTTGTCGACGAGCCTGAGCGCATACAGGATCGACCCGAAGACCGGTGCATTGAGCGCGCTGGGGCAATACCCGGTGGGCAAGGGCGCGAACTGGATCGAGATAGTGCAGTTCGACGGTTCGAACGCAGAGTAGATAACACGGCCAGCTGCGACCGCTCGCAGCCGCCGATGCAAAACCGCGTCGGCGGCCGCGGCTAACGCGGGCATGCTCTTTTACTCGATCCCTTCGTGTTTCAGCGCGAGTTGTACAGCAGGCCGCGTCCGCATGCGTTGTGCGAATTCCGAAAGTTTTTGCGGCACTTCGATGTTCGCTTCTTTGGCCCATAGAAGCATGGTGAACAGGTACGCGTCCGCGACGCTTGCTTCTGCACCGAACAGATAGTCGCCCTTCAACATGGTCGAAACGAGCTGGAAGCGCTGGCCGAGCTTCTCCCGCGCGGCACTTGCTTCTTCATTCGACGCGGGTTTGAATACGCGGCCGAATTGCTTGTGCAACTCTGTTGAAATGAAAGCCAGCATCTCGACCAGACGTGTCGCGCCTAGCTCGCCCGACGGTGACAGTGACGGCTTGCGTTGCGCGACCCATGACAGGATTGCGACGTTTTCCGTGAGCCGTTGACCGTCGTCGAACTCCAATGTCGGGACATAGCTCTTCGGGTTGATTTCGTTGAAATTCTGACCCGTCTCCGTGGTTTTCGTTTTCAGGTCGACGCGTACGCGGTCGAAATCCATGCCTGCTTCGTGCATGGCAATGTGATCGGCCAGACTGCACGCGCCCGGTGAGTAATAGAGCTTCATGATGCGGTCCTCCATCTAGTTAGTTGGCGATTTTCTTTAGGGCAGCATTCGCCATGCCGTACGAAATGGTCAGCTATGCGACTTACCGTTCGCCATGTGAAGCGGTCGATTGCCAGCGCCGCACGCTTACTCGTCGTGGTGACCCGGAAGCACTGCGCCGAGCACCTGCTTCGCGGTCTGCACGATCACATTGCCTTCGTCGGGATCGCCCTTCAGCAAGGTCGATGCAAATGCCTTGGCCTGCGCCAGCGTGATATGCGGCGGCAACGGCGCGATGTTCGGATCCGCCTTCACCTCGATCACGACGGGACGATCGGCGGCCAGCGCTGTGTCCCACGCGGCGCCCATCTGCTCTGCGTCGTCGACATAAATGCCTTTCAGGCCGATCAACTCCGCGAACTTGTGATACGGCACGGAGGGAATGTCCTGTGATGCCTCGAATTTTGGATCGCCTTCCATCACGCGTTGTTCCCACGTCACCTGATTCAGGTCCTGGTTGTTCAGCACCATGCAGATCCAGCGCGGATCGGCCCAGCCTTTCCAGTACTTCGAAACGGTAATGAGTTCGGCCATGTTGCTCATTTGCATCGCGCCGTCGCCGACCAGAGCGATCACTGGGCGCTCTGGATAAGCGAACTTCGCCGCGATCGCATACGGCACGGCCGCGCCCATCGACGCAAGACCTCCTGACAGCGAGCACATCATGCCGCGTTGTACTTTCAGATCGCGTGCGTACCAGTTCGCGCAGGAGCCCGAATCGCTCGTCACAATCGCGTTCGAAGGGACGCGCGGCGACAGTTCCCACACGGTGCGTTGCGGATTGACCGCGTCCTTGCCCGGCTCATGTGCGCGCTTGTCGAGCGTCTTCCACCAGTCGGCAGTCCAGCCTTCAATCGTTTTGCGCCACTCGCGATCCTGCTTGTGTTCGAGCAACGGCAGCAACGCGCGCAGCGTTTCCACGCTATCGCCGACAAGATTCACTTCCATTGGATAACGCAGGCTCAGCATGTCGGCCTTCAGGTCGATCTGCACACCGCGCGCCGCGCCTTCCTTCGGCAGGAACTCTGCGTATGGGAAGCCCGAGCCGATCATCAGCAACGTATCGCACTCGGTCATGAGGTCATAGCTTGGCTTGGTGCCGAGCAGACCGATGGAGCCGGTGACCCACGGCAGATCGTCGGGCAGTGCGGCTTTGCCGAGCAGCGCCTTCGCGACACCAGCGCCCAGTTTCTCAGCAACGGCGATGACCTCATCGGTCGCGTGCAAGGCGCCGGCGCCGACGAGTATCGCGACTTTCTTGCCGGCGTTGAGCACGTCCGCGGCCTGTTGCAGATCTTCCGCTTGTGGAACGAGACGCGGCGCCCGATAGCCGACACCCGAATGCAACGTGCCATGTTTGCGAGCGGGCGGCTCGTAAGGCAAGTCCTGCAAGTCGTTCGGCAGAACGAGCGCGGTCACCTTGCGCTCGGAAAGTGCAGTACGTATCGCACGATCCACGAGATGGCGCACTTGCGCGGGCACCGTGGCCTGCTGGACGAACGCCCCTGCGACATCTTTGAACAGCGAGACGAGATCGACTTCCTGCTGATAATGACCGCCGAGCGCTGAGCGTGCCTGCTGACCTGTTATCGCGAGCACTGGCATGTGATCCATTCGGGCGTCGTAGAGTCCCGTAACAAGGTGCGATGCGCCGGGTCCGGACGTCGCAATGCAAACTCCGAGTTCGCCGGTGAATTTGGCATGAGCCGATGCCATGAAGGCCGCCATTTCCTCATGACGAACCTGAATGAATTCGATCGGCTCCGGCTGACCGGTGGTCTTGCGATGCTTTTTGGCCTCCGTTTGTGCGCGATTCAGCGCGCCGAATACGCCATTGATGCCGTCGCCAGGGTAACCAAAAATACGGCGCACGCCCCACGCCTGTAGTCGCTCGATAATGAAGTCGCCGACGGTAATGGACATGGATGGCTCCTCACAAAAGTAATCACGATGTAGATCCAGACAGCGTTGCAAAGCGCGTTCCGCGTTCTTTCATGCAGAAAGAATCAACATGTCATGCAAATCGAGTGGGCTCGCTTTTTGCTGCACTGCTATGCGGACGTGTTGTGCGCACGAAGCACAAGGGATCGCTATGAACAAAGTTGTCGTCGTAACCGGGGCGGGTGCCGGAGCGGGACGCGCGGCTGCAGAGGAGTTCGCGCGGCACGGCTACGATGTGGCATTGCTATCGCGCGACCCGGCGCGGCTCGCGCGCGCCGCCAACGAGATCCAGCATGCTTATGGCGTTCGCGCACTAGCCATTCCGACGGATGTCGCCGATGCTGAACGCGTAGAAGAAGCCGCCACGCGCACGGAGTCGGAACTCGGTCCTATCGACGTATGGGTCAACGTTGCAATGGCCACCGTCTTTGCACCCATGTCGAAACTTACCGCTCAGGAATTCGAGCGAGGAACCCAGGTAACCTATCTCGGCCAGGTGCATGGCACGATGGCCGCGCTGTCGCGAATGCGTACGCGCAATCGCGGCACTATCGTCAACGTGGGTTCCGCGCTTGGGTATCGCTCGGTGCCGCTGCAGTCGATTTATTGCGGAGCGAAGTTCGCGGTGCGCGGCTTCACCGACGCGTTGCGTTCCGAGATCATCCACGACCGGCTCAATGTGCATTTGACCATGGTCGATCTACCGGCACTGAATACGCCGCAGTTCGACTGGGCGCTCAACAAGATGGGCAGGAAGGCAAAACCGGTCGCGCCTATTTTCCAGCCGGAAGTGGCCGCACGTGCCATCTATTTCGCCGCAACGCATAAACGACGCCAGGTATGGGTGGGATTTCCGACGGCGAAGGCGATTCTTGCAAACCGCGTCGCACCCGGATTGCTCGACAGATATCTGGCAAAGGCGGGCTACGAGGGGCAACTCACCGACGAACCACTCAGCCCCGACGCGCCAAGCAATCTCTTCGATCCAGTACCCGGCGATTTTGGCGCGCACGGACGTTTTGACAGCGAGTCGAAGCCCGCAAGCCTCGAAATGTTAGCGGTTCGGCACCGCGGCGTTTTATGCGCTTTGGCCAGTATCGGGATCGCTGGCGGAATCGGTTTGCTGATCAGAAAGAGCCGAGGCGCATAGCGCGCACGCGTGCAGCGGTGCGCCTTGCCGCGCTGGGAGACGTGAATAGCCGGGATCGGTAACAATATGCCTGTTTCCGACTGTCTCGACCTGTTACCCCATCGCCTTTAGGAAAGCCATGTCCCAACCGCTCACAATTGATTTCGTCTCCGATATCGCATGCCCCTGGTGCGCCATCGGCCTTTCCTCGCTGCAACTCGCGTTGGCGCGCCTGGGAGATGCCGTAGATGCACAGATCGTCGTGCATCCGTTCGAACTGAACCCGCAAATGGGTCCCGAGGGCGAGGCGATCGTCGACTATCTGGGTAAGAAGTATGGGCGCACGCCCGAGCAGATTGCGCAGACGCAAGAGATGATTCGCGAGCGCGGCGCAGGCGTCGGCTTCAATTTCGGACCGCGCAATTATGTCTATAACACTTTCGATGCGCACCGCCTGTTGCATTGGGCCGGTCTCGAAGGCAAGCAGTTGCCGCTCAAGCTCGAATTGCTGCGCGCTTATCATTCCGAGGGACGCGACCCGAGCAACCATGATGTACTCGTCGCAGCGGCTCAAGCGGTGGGACTGGACGCCGATGCGGCGCGCAACGTGCTGCAAAGCGGCGACTACGCGGACGAGGTTCGCGCGGAAGAAGAGGAATTCCAGTCACATGGCATCCAGTCGGTACCTGCGATCATTTTCAATCGCCGCTACCTGGTGAGCGGCGGCCAACCTGTCGAGACTTTCGAGCAGGTCATCCAGCAGATTCTCGCCGAGGCGTAAGCCGGCACTCCCGAATTGAAACGGCCGCATGCCGTCATGCGCGCGGTGACGCAAACGAAGTACCGCTGGAGGCAATCGTCGATGATCACAAAGCGGATCGCTGCCGCGTTGTTCGGCTTCGTGCTAATGGCGCTTGCCTGCGTGTGCCATGCGCAATACACGACCGACTGGCTCGCCAATACCTACGGCACGCTCGCGGCGCACGTAGGCAACGGCGCGCGCTCGATGTGGGTTGCGCCTGAAGGGGTGATTTACACGTCGTCGCTGTGGGACGAGAACGAGGGCGGTGTGGCGATCTATCAGAATGGCCAGAGCATCGGCTCGATCGGCACCCACGCGGACTTTCAGGGCAGCGCGATAACAGGAAATGCGACGTCGATCTTTACGGCGTTGCAGTACAACAGGTCGTTTGGCAGCGGCTCCGTGGGGCGCTATAACCGCGCGACGAAAGCGCTCGAACTTCGTATTCCCGTCAGCGTGTGGACCGGCATACCTCACGCCGATGTCATCACCGGGCTCGCCACGGCAGGCACGCTGCTTTACGTCAGCGACTTTTATGGCAACCGTGTCCGCGTCTTTACGACCGACGGCGTCTGGCAGCAAGACATTAACGTATCCGCTCCAGGCGCGCTTGCGCTCGATAGCGCGGGCAATTTGTGGGTGGCGCGAAAAAGTGCAGGCGTTGTAGCCGAATTCAGTGCGGGCGGTGCGCCTTTGAGCACGATCCAGATGCCTGCTGCATCGCGGCCCTCGGCACTTTATTTCGATGTGTCGACGGGACGACTCATGGTCGGCGACGAAGGGCCCGACATGAACATCAAGATCTACAACGTTGCGGGCACGCCGACATTGGCCGGCACCTTCGGCGTTCAGGGCGGCTATCTGGACACGACGACGGGAATCAAAGGACAGGTTGGCGACAAGCGCTTCACGCGTGTGGCGGGCATTGGCAAAGACGCATCCGGTACCCTTTATGTGCTGAACAATCCGTGGGGCGGCGGCTGGGATCTCGGGCGCAACGGCCCGACGGATCTGCATGCATACGACGGCGGCGGCAATATGAAATGGAAATTGCAGGCACTGAACTTCGAAGCCGTCGCGGCGCCCGACCCGATGACAGACGGCGCCTGGTTTTACAGCGGCGCGCACATTTATACGGGCGGCGCGGGCGGCACCTTCGTTGCGAATACCGTCGATCCGTTCACCTATCCTTCAGACCCGCGACTGAACATTAACGACACCCAGCGCGGGCAGCACTTCGGTCAACTCGTCAGCGTGGGCGGAAACCGTATTCTGGTTGCGTCAGGTCAGAATCCCGATACCTTTAACTTCTATCATTTCAACGCGGCGAGCGGCTACATTGCGATACCTGACGGATCGATCCCGGGACCCGCGTTCAACACGACGGTGAAGATAACGGGGGGCTTTTGCATTGATAGCCGCGGCGATGTGTGGGCCGGTCTCGACAGGACCAATCATATCTATCACTACCCGCTCACCGGTTTCGACGGAAACGGCAAACCGTTGTGGGGACCGGCAATCACGATTTCCATTCCGCTGAGTATCCGGCCGTTGACGCGCATCATCTATCTGCCGGAGAGCGACACGATGATTCTCGCGCAAGGCGTTGCGGGGAGTTGGGACTGGACGGCGATTCAATCGCGCATCGAGGTTTATCACGGCTGGAGTGCGGGCAATACCACGCGGCCGCAGCCGGTGATCAAACTCACCGGTGCCAATCCGAAGTCGATTACAGCAGCGGGCAATTATCTTTTCGTCGGGTACGTGCATACGGTGCCGAACATCGACGCGTTCAATCTCACCACGGGTCAACTCGACACCACGCTAATCAACAACAGTCCCGGTACGGTGGATGTCGGCAACGACGTCGATTCGATGTACGGGCTTCGCGCGTTCATGCGAGCGAGCGGTGAGTACGTGGTCACAAAAGACAACTACAACGGGTCGAGCATGATCGTTTACCGCTGGACTCCGTGAGGCGGCGCGATACAACGGGGCTATCGGATAAGATACGGCCCTCGTGGCAATTTTCCTGCTTAAAAGGAGTGGTTTCAGTGATTCAGGCGAGTAACGTATTCAAAGAGAACCTTGCGCAAATGCCCGCAATCGACGGTATCGTGCGCATCGATTTGATCGACGCGCAAGGCACGGTGGCGGCAAGCATCGAGAACAAGCCTGGCAAGCAGGGCTCGCTCGCGGTGTACAACTATTTGCAGCAGACATTCGGCACGCTCGACGCCAAAGCGGCCGAGCATGGTCTCGCGGTGTTCGGCGAACATACCGCCGACGCGCGCAACCGGCCAGGCGCGCATCCGAATGTCGATCATCTTCTCGCGATTGCAGCAGGCGCGCCGGCTTTGCGCATCGACGTTATTCAGGCGGGCTGAACCGCTTACGGTGCGCTTGAAAGTCTTTCGGGCGCACGGTGTTACCCTTCCGCCGACTCATACGGTGTAACTCGGTCGCGCCGCGAAGCACGTCCGAATAGTACGCGGTCGCCGAGCCACACTACGATCAGCGTGGCCCCCATCAACGGAAAGACGATGCCCAGCATGATTAGGCCGGTCTTCCAGCCGCGCATCGGCGGTGCGGCTCTTTCCCGCGAAGGCGCTCCGAGCGAGCGCTGCGGCCTGCGCTTCCACCACATCACGCAGCCGGTTACGGCCATCATCGCAAGTCCGAGCGAGATCATGGCGCACAAGATCTGATTGGCAACGCCGAAATAGCGGCCCATATGCAATGACGTGCCGTAGGAAACCGCTTTCGATACTGCGCCGTAGTCCGCATAGCGAATGTCCTTGAGCACCGTGCCGCTGTACTGGTTGATATAGATGGTGCGTTCCTTTTGCGGATCGGCCGGGAAGTACGAGACGGTGTACACGCCCGTTGCCGAGGTGGGCAATGCGATGTTGTAGCCGCTCGTCACGCCGAGCGCCGCCGCTTGCGAGACGATCCGCCCGAGCGGTAGCGGGGGCGTTGTTCCTGCATTGGTGGAAGCGGGCACAGGCGCATTGCCGACGGCCCACGGCGCTTGCGGCAACGGCAAGTCGTCCATGACCATGCCGGGCATCGAGTTATCCTGCGCAGCCTGTGTGTCGTGCCCGGCGTGTCCGGCGTGCGTTGCATGAGCTTTTGTTTCCGTCGTGTTCGCCGTCACGTCGCCGCGCGCCGCGACAGGCAGCACGGAGCGCAACGGCAAGCCGCCCCAGCTGCCGGGCGGCGCGCCGAGATTGGCGGCGCTCGCGAGTGCCTTGAACTGCTTGCCCCACGAGCCGGACCATGGAAGACCCGTCAACACGAATGCCAGCGCGCCGAGTGCGAGCCAGATGCCCATTACCGCGTGAACGCTTTTCCACAACGGGCGGCCTTTCAGTGTGAAGCGCGGAACCAGCGCATCGCGTGCCCGCGTCGCTCCAAGCGGCCACCACAGCGCAACGCCAGTGCCGATCATCACGAGAGTCCAGCATGCGGCGAGTTCCATCAGCAACTCGCCGGGCTTGCCCAGCAACAGCTTGCGATGGAGCATGCGGTCGATTTGCATGAAGCGATTCTCGACGCTCAACGTGCCGAGTACTTCTGCGTTATACGGATTCACATACACGCTTTGCTTTTCTCCATCCGCGAGACGGAAGATGAATTCCATGCTGCGCTCAGGCGTGTCCGGGATAACGGTGGTCACTGCAACGGAACCTGTCGGCATCGCAGCCTGCGCTCGCGCGAGCAGTGCGTCGGCTGGCATACGCGGTGCGGTTCGAGATTCGACGACGAGAAGCTGCGGATAAAGCAGCGGTTCAATCTGCGGTTGAAAGCAGTACAGCGTGCCTGTTATTGCGAGCACGACGAGGAACGGCATCACGAACAGTCCGGCATAGAAATGCCATCGCCACAGCGTGCGATAGCCGCTGCTGTTGGTCGCGGTGCCCGATGCAGCATTTTGCTGAATGGTGGTGGACATGAAATCCTCCTGCAAAAATGATCTGGTATTTCCGGTTTGCACGGCGCCGCGCATTACATGCGCAGCTTCGCTTCCACATAGAAGGTGCGGCCCGGATACGGGTGATAGACGTAGTAGCGCTCATCGAAAATGTTATCCACGCCAATGCCCACTTCGCTTAGCTTCGTGGGCTTGAACGTGAACTTCGCGTCCGCCACTGCGTATGAGCTCGTACCGCCGAATACGTCCGGATTCGTGTCGGTGTTAGTGAGCGTGTTGTATTGGCGGCCTGAGTAGCGCGCGGCAAGGGTCAGTGCCGAACGCTCGTCGAAGTGATAGGTCGCTGCAATGTTCGCGCGCCACAATGGAATGCGATAAAAGTACTTGCCGACGCTTGCGGGGTTTTGTGCGTTAGCGAGAATCTTCGACTGCGTATATGCGACGCTCGCAAGCAGATCCAGTCCACGCATGAATACGTTCTCGCCCGCATAACTCGTTTCGACACCTCGCGAGCGCACCTTGCCGATGTTCTGGAAGTTCGTTACGTTTGGAATCACGGTCGTATCCGTCTGGCTGAAGATCGTGTTCTTCACGTCGTCCTGAAACAGCGAGAAGCGGAAAATGCCATTCCAGTGCGCCCATTCGGCTGTGAGTTCTTTCGAGAGATCGTCTTCCGGTTTGAGGTTCGGATTGTTATTGACGATTGACGAACCATTGATTTGCCCCTGGAACAGTTCGCTGACGGTTGGGAAGCGATACGCGCGGCCAATTGAAGCGCGCAACGTCAGGTCGTCGCTCACGTCGAACGAAAGAGAAGCCTTCGGGGAAAAGTGCCGCTGATTCGCGTCGCCCGGCGCGATTGTGGTACCCGAAAGAGACTGAGATCCGTCGTACGCATGCCAGTCTTCGTAACGTATGCCGTACACGAATTTCCAGCGCGGCAGGAAGCGCCATGCATCCTGTGCGTACAGCGCCTGAGTTTGCGTCTTGCCGGCGAACGAGTTGGCAAACGTAGCGGCTGCGCCATCGCGCCAGTTGGGCGTCGAATAGCTTTCGTTGTCGAGAAAGTAATTGTCGTAGTGATAGCCGAAGCTGAGCGCGTGATTGGTCAGCCCCGCCTGCGTCGACTCTGGTGTGTAGGTGGTGCGCAGATCGAGCGTTTTCCAGCCGGTACCGTCGCCGAAAGTGACAGTGCCCGCGCCATTGCCGGGCGCTCCGGAATTGGCGAGACGCGCGACGCTATTGCCCACGTCGTAATACGATGCGATTGCCTCGCCATTCCAGCCCGTCGCATGGCGCGTTTTCAATGACACGCCGTACAGCCAGTTCTCGCTATGTCCGAGGCTCGGTGCAAACGCGGCTGCTGGAACGGTGTACTCGTATCCGTCAATGGCTACCTTTCCGCTGTACACAGGATTGCCGTTTGCGTCGCGCAGAAAGCTCGACGTCTGACTGTTATACGTTTGATGCCAATAGCCCAGCGTGAAACCACCTTGCAGTGTCGGCGTAAAGTCGTACTGCATCTTCAGCTTGAACTGGTCTTGCACCGTGTGTTCAATGCCTTCGCCGTTAATGCCGAGTATGGCTGTCGGCGTATTGGTCTGGTTGTTGTAGAAGTAGGCGCCGGTCACGGGCGTGTCGCCTGCTCTCGCAGGCGTGCCCGATTTGGCGAGTGTGGCGAATTGCAGCGGCTGGCTCGTGTTTTCGAGGTGGTTCACGCCCAGCGAATAAGAGAACTTGCCGATCCGGTCGCCTAGCGAAGCACTCGCTTCGCTGCCGTTGAAATTGCGATTCACGCCGTAGAGACTGAAATGCTGGGTGAATGCTTTTACGTCGGCCTCGGCTTCGAACTTCTTCGGCATGCGCGTGCTGATCAGCACCGTCGCGCCGAGCGAATTGCCCGGATATAGCGCGGAATAGGGGCCGTAAATCACATCGACTCGCTGGATCTCGTCGGGAGAGACCATCGACCAGCGCGGCGGAAAAGAAAAGCTGTTGCCGAGCAGATTGCTGAGCAGCAGGCCGTCCGCATAGACGAGACCGCGTGCGCTCTGTGTGTTGCTTGTGCCGCGTACTGCAATGATCGAATTCAGATCGCCGATAAAACGCTTACGGACCGCAAGGTTCGGCATGTACTTCAACACGTCTTCGGTGTTGACGACATTCCAATTGGAGAATTGATCGCGCGTAACCGTTTCGACCGTGGCGGGCAGATCCGGATCGACCGCGCGCGTTGCGGCGCTCTGATCGGCGGAGCTATTCGCGCTCACGCTTACGGTGGGCAACGTGGTGTCGGCGCTGACGGTATCGGCACGAGCGGGCGACGCTGACAACGCCGCGAAACCTGCCAGGCCCGTCACAGCAGCCGGGAAGAATGCGTGCAAATACGACGCAAATGAAGCGCAATGCAATCGCGCGAATGTGAAACCCCGAAAGGTGTGGAAGGCACGAGTGGCGACGCCGGCGCCACGCTCGAAGCGGACGCGAGCGGGCAACCTTCGCAACGCGAAGATGAACATGACAGTTTCCTTGATGCATTGAACGGACGATCGCGCGCGCCGTCGACGGATGCGACGAATGCGGTCAATGCGCGATCAGGAACAACGACAATCAGGAAACGACAGGGGGTGCTCTTGGGCGCCCGGACGGGAACGCGCCGAGCGGTGTAAAGCGGGTGGAGAGAACAGGCGGTGCAGTGCCCGCAGCCATAACGGCTAGCGGCGCGGGCGTTGCGGCAACCGTGGGCATTGCCACGTGATGTTGCAGGAGATGGCAGTACCCACAAGCGCCGAAGGCGTCGTCGTGACTGAGATGCACCGCCATTGCATCGGCATGGGCTGCCTGATTCGCCGCGCCGGGCTGGACCGTTTGCAGCGCCGAACACAACGCGGCGATCGGCTCCTGCGCGCGGTTGGACGCCAGCACCTGACTCGCGGCAGGCGCAAACACGACGAGCCACATGGCGATGAGGCCAAGCCAGGCGGTCAGACGGTTGCGGGAACGTGGAGTCATGGCGATGAGCAAGGAAACGCGGGCGATTCTAGCATTGCGCGCCGCTTTTTTCTGCCTGATCCCGGCTATAGCAGCGGATTGACGGTGTAAAACCGCTCATTTCGCGCCGTTACAATCGCGCCGCATCGCTTAATCTGCGTGCTACATGTTCGCTTTCGTGCAACATGCGCGACTCCGTGCGCGAATGCCAGACCGCAACGTAACCCGACTCATGAATCTCACGCAGACGCTTGCCTCTTCTATTACCGAACTGAACCAGCAGGCGATGGCGCTTTATTCCGCGGATCAATTTGCTGCGGCATTATCGACCGTCATGCCGGTGATCGAGCGGGACGAAAGCGCGCTGGACGGCGCTGCGATTCACGCAATGGCCGACGCGCTCAACCTTGCGGGCGCTTCTTCGTGCCGTCTCGGCGAGCCGGACGATGCCGAGCGTTATTGGCGCCGGTGTTTGCGCATGATGCCCGGCTACGTCGAGGTATATGAAAGCCTCGGCGAGTTGCTGAAAGCGCGCGGACGTCTGTCCGCGGCAAAGGCAATCTACCGGCAACTGATCGTTCTGCAGCCCGGCCATGCAGATGCCCACAATCAGCTAGGCGCAGTGCTTTATGCACAGGGCTACCACGAAGATGCGGAAGCGTCGTACCGCAGGGCGCTCGTGCTACGCCCGGATCACGCAGAAGCGCATTACAACCACGGCGTCGTGCTGCACGCACTGCAACGCCTGGACGAGGCCGAAGCCGCTTATCGCGAGACGCTCGTCCGATTGCCGGCGCATGCGGAAGCACACAACAACCTGGGCAACGTATTGATGGACCTTGGCCGCGTCGCGCAAGCGGACGCTGCTTATCGCGAGGCGCTCACGATCAGGCCGCAGTATCCAGAGGCATTGAACAATCTTGCAGGCGCGCTCAAGGCAGCGCAGCGCCTGACCGAGGCAGAACTCGCGTGCCGGCTTGCGTTGACCATGCGGCCCGATTACGCGGAAGCCCACGTCAATCTCGGGGCCACGTTGACCGATCTGCAGCGGCTGCCCGAGGCGGAGGCGGCCTACCGCAAGGCAATCGCGCTTCGTGCCGATTACGCCGAGGCGTACTACAACCTCGGCATTACACTCTTCAAGCTCGAACGTCTGACCGAGGCCGCAGAGGCTTACCGGGAAGCGGTTCGTCTGCGGCCCGGCATCGCGCCCGCGCACAACAATCTCGGCTGCGTGCTGCGCCTGCTCGATTGTTTGCCTGAAGCTGTTGAGTGCTTCGAGCAGGCTCTATCCGTTCATCCCGATCTCGCTGAAGCGCATTACAACCTCGGCGCTACGCTCGCGCAGCTGAAGCGCTGGCCCGGAGCAGAGAGTGCGTATCGTCGCGCGCTTGAATTACGTGCGGATTACGGCGAAGCGCGCTTCGGGCTAGCTACGTTGTTACTCGGCATGGGGCGTTTCGACGAAGGGTGGCGGCTATACGAATGCCGTTATCAACTAGCCGGTTTCGTGCATCGGCACTCTGCTCAGAGACTGCGTTGTCCGCAGTGGCAGGGCGACGCGCTGTCGGGGCGTTCGCTGCTCGTCTGGCAGGAAGACGGTCTCGGCGATATGCTGCAATTCAGCCGTTATTTCGCCTTGCTGAAGGCGCAGGGCGCAGCGAATGTCGCGTTCGCCTGCGCGCCTGCGCTGCATAGGCTAATGGCTCGCGTAGACGGCGTTGATGCCGTACTCGACCACGACACGGCCGTCGCGCGCGCCTCCGCTTACCACTGCTGGACGAGTCTGCTGAGCGCGCCGCTGCATCTGCGCACGGCTGTCGACACCATCCCGCGACCGGTCCGACTTTCGGTGGAACCGTCGCTCGTCGAACGGTGGCAGACCGTTATCGACGCGCTGCCGCCGGGTCGCAGAATCGGCCTCGTATGGAAGGGCAACGCGAAGCATCATAACGACGCGAACCGCTCGATTCCGTCACTCGCTACGCTTGCGCCGCTGTGGAGCGTAGACGGCGTGAGTTTCGTGAGTCTGCAAAAGGGGCAGGGCGAGGACGAAGCACGAAATCCGCCTGCCGGTCAGCCGTTGCTTCACCTCGGCTCGATGGTGACCGATCTGGCCGACAGCGCTGCGATTGTCGGGCAACTCGATCTGGTGATTTGCGTGGATACGTCGATCGCGCATCTCGCTGCGTCGCTCGGCAAACCCTGCTGGGTAGTCCTGCCGGAAAAAGATGTCGACTGGCGCTGGATGCACGAGCGTAGCGATTCGCCGTGGTATCCGCACACGCTGCGGCTATTTCGTCGCGAGCGAGGGGAGGAATGGGCCGTGGTCGTCGAAAGAGTGAGGCAGGCGTGCGTGGCGCGATTCGGCGTGCGCAATTAACAAGGAGCGGCGCAAGCGCGCCTCGACTTGCAGGCACTGCGGCCCGGAGCCGCGACTACTTCGCTCGCTTCGGCTTTGCCTTTTTGCTGGACGTGTTCAACGCGATTGCGGCGCGAATGAGGGACTTGAACGCATCCGCGTCGAGTTCTTCACCCTCATGAATGTCGATTGCGCGCCGCACGTTTCCGTCGAGGCTGGAGTTGAACAGCTTCGCCGGGTCTTCCAACGATGCCCCCTTCGCGAAGGTCAGTTTCACGACCGACTTGTAAGACTCGCCCGTGCAGATGATTCCGTCATGCGACCACACAGGCGTGCCCATCCACTTCCATTCTTCCACCACATCCGGATCAGCCTCTTTGATGAGCTTGCGCATCGCGCTCAAGGTCGTCCCGCGCCAGTCTCCGAGGTCCGCGATTCTTTTGTCGATCAGTTCGGAGGCCGACTGGGTTTCTGTGGAAGCGGAGCGGTTCATATCGTTCTCCTCGGCTTTCCGGTTCAAAGGCCGAACTGCTTTGCGTATTCGGTATTCAGGCGCGGCCACTCGAATTTCATTGCTTCGCCGGCAACGATGCGTCCAATCGGATCGTCGGCAAGCAAGCGGTCGAGTACGTCGAGGCAGATGTGCCAGCCGGCCGCACCCATCGATATGAAGTTGCGATCGATGTTGTGCCATAGCGTGAGACGCGTGCCGTCGCCGAGCGCTTCGAGCTGCCAGCGAAGATCGTTCTCGCCCCAGCGATACTCGAGCAGGTTGGGCGCGTCGGCGCGGGTCACTTGAGTCTCGGACACTTGCGGTGTGGGCGTGCCCACCGTGGAGAGCTTGACTGGACCGACCGAGCCAAGGCTGTGGTCCGCGTCGAACGGTGCCCATTCGCGCAGGCTGGCAGGATCTGTCAGCGCTTGCCACACTTTGTCCGGCGAATGGCACAACTCACGCACGAGGACGAGTGTCCATCTGTCTCCGTCTTTCTGAACTTTGGCTCCGGCGGCAGGACCGGGCCGGTAAGACTCGCGATTGCTCATCGTTTCTTCTCCTTGCGGGGCGGTGCGGGATGGGTCTGATCGAGATGACGCTCGAGCGCGTCGAGATGAACCGACCAGAAACGGCGAAACGGAGCGAGCCAGGCGTCGATTTCCATAAGCGGCTCGGGCTTGATCCGATACACACGCCGCTGCGCCTCAACACGCGACTCAACGAAGCCGGCGTCTCGAAGCACTCGCAAATGCTTTGAAACAGACGGCTGCGAGAGCTTGAGCTGTTCCTCGATATCGCCCACGGATTGCTCCGAAGAGGCAAGCAGACTGAGGATAGCGCGGCGGCTCGGCTCGGCGATGACAGCAAATGTTGAGTCCATAGTGTTTATATACCTCGTGGAGTATATAAATGTCAAGCCGCGAGGCATGACGAAACGCGGTTGCCTTACGGTGCTGGTTGCGGCCTTGCTTGCGGCTCTTTAGTACCCGCCCCGCGCGCTGACGCGCGATCCCGCAGTGTTCTTATACGATGCCGCCAGATCTGCTGCCGCGCGGCTCAGCAAACCCGTATCCGTTCCGACAGCGACAAACGTCGCACCGGCCGCAAGATATTCTTCGGCGATCGCCCGATCCGGCGCCAGTACGCCCGCTGCCTTGCCCGCGCGCCGTACGCTTTCGATGCCGCCGCGAATCGCCTCGCGCACGCTGGCCTCGCCGGGTTGGCCAAGCAGACCCATCGACGCACTCAGATCCGCAGGTCCGAAAAACACGCCATCCACGCCGTCGACAGCGGCAATCGCCGCCAGGTTGTTCATGCCTTCCACGGTCTCCACCTGAACCAGTACGCAGAGTTCGTCTGCGGCGCGGGTCAGGTAGTCGGGGATGCGGTTCCAGCGCGATGCGCGCGCCAATGCGCTGCCCACGCCCCGAATGCCTTGCGGCGGATAGCGCGTTGCCGCCACCGCGTCGGCCGCCTGACTTGCGGTGTCGATCATCGGCAGCAATAGCGTTTGGGCGCCGATGTCGAGCAGCTGCTTGATCAACGCGCTATCGCTTCGCACAGGACGTACCACCGGATGCGACGCATAAGCCGCGACCGCCTGCAACTGCGCGAGCGTGCTGCGCACGTCGTTCGGTGCGTGCTCGTTGTCGATCAATAGCCAGTCGAAACCCGCAGTGGCGAGTAACTCGGTCACGTAGGCGTCGGCCAGTGCCGCCCACAAGCCGAATTGCGGCGTACCTTCACGCAGTGCGCGTTTGAATGTGTTCTGCGGCAGGGACATGTGCGTACTCAAATGAAGTTCAATCCGATGCCGCCGAGCGGACCATAATCGACGTGGAAGGTGTCGCCTGCTCTGGCGGGAATCGGGCTCGTGAAAGAACCGCTAAGAATCACGTCGTTCGCATTCAGCATTTCGTCGTAAGGGGCGATCTTGTTCGCGAGCCACGCGACGCCTGTAGCCGGATGATTCAGCACGGCCGCCGCAAGCCCGCTTTCTTCGACGGCGCCGTTCTTATAAAGCAACGCGCCGACCCAGCGAAGATCGACATCGAGCGGACGCACCGGACGCCCGCCCAGCACGATGCCCGCATTCGCCGCAAAGTCGGAGATAGTGTCGTAGACCTTGCGCGGGGCACGCGTCTCGCGGTCGAACTGCTCGATGCGCGCGTCGATGATTTCCACTGCGGGCGTCACATAAGCCGTTGCATCGAGCACGTCGAACAGCGTAACGCCCGGGCCTTTCAGGGGCCTGCTAAGCACAAACGCAAGTTCTACTTCGACGCGCGGCGCAATGAAGCGGTCCGCGCGAATGTCCTGACCGTTTTCAATAAACATGCTGTCGAGCAGCGGCGCATAGTCCGGCTCGTCGATCTGAGAAGAACGCTGCATCGCGCGCGACGTGAGGCCGATCTTGCGCCCCTTGATCACATGTCCTTCGGCGAGCTTGAGGTTCACCCATTCGCGCTGGATCGCGTAACCGTCTTCGACAGTCATCTGCGGATAAGCCGCGGAAAAGTGGCGCAATTGCGTGCGTGTTTTCTCCGCGTTGTCGAGTTGTGCGGCGAGCTCGCGAATGGTTTGTTGGTCTAGCATGATGAGTTCTCTATTGAGCCGCTGTCAGTGTGTTCCGGCTCGCTACTGCGCTTTGAGCCGCGCGTGCAGGTTGTTATGCTTCCAGGTGCCTGCTTCGCTGAATTCGTTGATTTCCAGCGATAACGCTAGCCCGCTCTGTTCGAACTCATTGGCGAAGTGCTGTTTGATGAGCGCGAATAGCGCATCGCCCGTTGCCTTCTTCGTGGCATCGGAGCGGCCCGCAGCGATCTTCAGGTTTGCGTGGAGAAATGCTGCGTCGGCGCGTCCGTCTGCAATGCAATAGTGTTCACACCGCAACGCGCGGACGCGAATGCCGCCAAGCGGAAAGACACGTTGTTCGTTATCGCGCTGTTCAGCAAGACATTGAGCGAGGGTATTGCACAGGCGGCTAATACTTTCTGCGTCAGAAAGATTCGCGCTGTACTCGAGTGTTAGATGCGGCACGTCAGTCTCCTTTACGCAAGTCAGGCGGTCAGTGGAGTCACTGGAAAGATCGCATTGATCTGTCCCGTACCCGAACTGCCGAAATAAGGCGTGACGACTTCCACCTTGCCGTCATAGCGGTCCCAGCCGAGCGCGCCCAGCAGCATTGCCGTGTCGTGCATGCCGCCTTCGCCCCAGCATTTTTCGTTGTAAAGCGGCAGCATTTCGCAGAACGTCTTCCAGTCACCGGCTTGCCACAACTCGACAACCCTGCGGTCCATCTGTTCGAGGAACGGGCTCCATACTTTATGCATGAACTGCTCGGCGGTGCCGTTGTTGGCGAAATGGTGACTCAGCGAACCGCTTGCCAGAATCGCGACCGTGCCGTCGTAACGCTCTTCGATCGCCTTGCGCACCGCGAGACCGAAGCGCGCGCTCGTATCAAGGTCATGCCACATGCACCAGCCGGCTACCGACACCGCCTTGAAGTGCTGATCGCCGTTCATATAGCGCATGGGCACCAGCGTGCCGTATTCGAGTTCGAGCGTGGTCTCGCTATGCGCGCGGCTCTTCACGCCCATTTCGTTGGCCACTTCCGCAATCAGATTGCCGAGGTCCACGTTGCCCGGGTAAGCGTAGGGCATGTTCTTGATGAAATGCGGTAATTCGTTGCTCGTGTAGATGCCCTCGAACTTCGGCGCGCAATTGATGTGGTACTCGCTATTAACGAGCCAATGCACGTCGAACACGACGATCGTATCCACGCCCAGTTCGCGGCAACGCCGGCCAATCTCACGATGGCCGTCGATTGCGGGCTGACGGCAACCCTTGTGCGGACCGTCGAGCTCGGACAGATATAACGACGGCACGTGTGTCACTTTTGCTGCCAGCGCGAGTTTGCCCATCGCGGTCTCCTCTTGTTTATGTCGCGAAACGCAATGCGGCTCGCGCTCGACACGTCGGCGTGTCAGACGCCCCAGCGTGGAATGTGATGCGAGCCGAGCGACACGCAAACGTTCTTCGGTTCGAGGAACACTTCATAACTCCACGTCCCGCCTTCGCGCCCCACGCCCGATGCCTTTGTGCCACCGAACGGCTGGCGCAGGTCGCGCACGTTCTGACTGTTGACGAAGCACATGCCGGCTTCGACGGAAGCCGCCACACGGTGCGCGCGCCCCGTGTTCTCCGTCCAGATGTAGCTCGACAGACCGTATGAGATGTCGTTAGCGAGTCTGATCGCATCGGCTTCGTCGTCGAATGGGATCAGGCACGCAACGGGGCCAAAGATCTCTTCCTGCGCAATACGCATACGGTTGTCGACATCGACGAATACCGTGGGCATCACGAAGTTGCCATGACGCATGGAGTCGGGCAACCCGGGCATGTCGAGACCGCCGCAGGCAAGCGTTGCGCCTTCTTTCGGTCCGAGTTCGATATAGCTGCGCACTTTCGCCAGGTGCCCCTGGCTGATCATCGGTCCAATGATCGTGCTGTCGGCAAGCGGATCGCCAACCGTGAGGCGCTTCGCGCGTTCGATAAAGCGTTCAGCGAATTTCGCGTAAATCGACTTTTGCACAAGGATCCGCGAGCCGGCCGTGCAGCGCTCGCCGTTGTTCGAGAAGATCATGAATACGGCGGCATCGAGAGCGCGTTCGAAATCGGCGTCGTCGAAAATGACGAACGGCGACTTTCCACCGAGTTCCATTGAATACTTCTTGAGTCCGGCGCTCTGCACAATCCGGTTGCCCGTTGCAGTCGATCCGGTAAAGGACACCGCGTGCACGTCCGGATGCGCGACGAGCGGCTCGCCCGTTTCTTTGCCGAAACCATGCACGACGTTCAACACGCCTGCTGGGATTCCCGCTTCCAGAGCGAGATTGCCGAGCATCGACGCGGTAAGCGGCGAAAGCTCGCTCATCTTCAGAACCGCGGTATTGCCGAACGCGAGACAGGGCGCGACCTTCCATGTCGCCGTCATGAACGGTACATTCCACGGTGAAATGAGCGCGCACACGCCGACCGGATGAAAAAGCGTGTAGTTCAGATGCGTGTCGGTAGGGTACGTGTGGCCGTCCACGCGTGTGCACATCTCGGCGAAATAGCTGAAGTTGTCGGCCGCGCGCGGCACGAGTTGTTTGCGCGTCTGCGAAATGGTCTGGCCTGTGTCCTTCGTTTCGGTTTCCGATATCTCGGGCACGTTCTTCGCGATCAGTTCGCCGAGCTTGCGAATCAGCTTTGCGCGTTCCGCAGCGGGCTTGCCTGCCCATGCGGGGAATGCTTCCTTTGCGGCTCGCACCGCGGCATCGACTTCCGCCTCTGTGCCACGGGCCACTTCCGCAAGTACTTCTTGCGTCGCCGGATTGACCGTTTCGAAATAATCTTTCGCGCCGCCTGCTTTGCCGTTGATCAGATGTTCGATTCGCATTGCGTTGTCCTTTGCTTTTTTCTGGCGGTCAGGCGCGGCCGAAGTCCGCGTCGGATGCAATCGTATTGACGAGACGGCCAAGGCCGTCTATCTCGCACACCACTTCGTCTCCCGCGTTCACATTGACAATACCCTCGGGCGTACCTGTGAGGATCACGTCGCCGGGTGCGAGCGTCATGAAGCTGCTGAGATATTCGATCAACGCGGGAATATCGGTCACGAGATCGCGCGTATTGCCGCGCTGTTGCAGCGTGCCGTTGACGAACGTACGCAACTCCAGTTGCGTGACGTCTTCAATGTCGGCGGCGTCGACGAACCATGGGCCGAGCACCGTGCCGCCGTCGCGATTCTTCACGCGCAGGTTGGGGCGGTAATAGTTTTCGAGGTAGTCGCGGATCGCGTAGTCGTTGGCGATCGTATAGCCGGCCACGTGTTGCATCGCATTGTCGCGCGTCACATGGCGCGCTCCCTGGCCTATTACGACAGCGAGCTCGCACTCGTAGTGCATGAAGGCGACGTCGGCCGGGCGGCGCGTAAAGCCCCGATGACCGAGAACCGTGCCCGGTCCCTTCAAGAAAACGAGCGGCTCTTCCTGCTTGTTGAATTGCAACTCTTTCGCGTGCTCGGCGTAATTCAAACCGAGCGCGAAGATGGTGCCGACTTCAATGGGCGCGAGCCAGACGACCTGATCTTCGCGACACACGCGGCCGTCTGCAAGCAGCACGCCTTGTGGATGCGGATAGGCTTCGTGAATCGCTCCGGCAAATGCAACACGGCCGCGCATCATGGCTGTTCTCCGTCTAATTCTTTTGGGCCGGTGAACGACACGTGAAGCGGCGGCAGCTCGCCGATCGAAAGGGTCGCCGCGTCGCCGACGTGGGCAATGGGCGAGCCATGCGGAACGCCGAGCGTGATGACGTCGCCCGCCGCGAGCGTCATGAATTCGGTGACGTCGGCAAGCAGTCGCGCCACACCGCGTACCGACGAAGCGGTACTGGCCGCTATAGCACCGGCACCGTTCAACGACACCGCGATGGCCAGGTCGTCGGGATTCGCAACATGGCGCGCCGCAACAACCGCGGGTCCGACCACACAGAAGCCGTCGCGGGCGCGAAAGCGCACCGACGGTCGATAGACACTCGCATGCGGCACGCTGAGATCGGCCACGACCGTATAGCCCGCGATGTAATCGAACGCGCGCTCCACGCTAACCTGCGTTGCGGTGCGCCCAATCACGATGCCGAGCGACGCGCCTATTTCTACGCCGAGTGTATCGTCGGGTATGACGATTTTCGCGCGATGCCCCGCGAGCGTGTTGCGCGGCTTCAGATAAAGAACCGGCGCTTTCGGCGGTGATTTGTACGGCGCCGCGTGCATTGCATCGCCTAGCGCCTCTAGCGCCGCACGGTCATTGAGCAATGTTCCGTAAATCGCGCCGCTAACCGGCGGACGGCAGGCGATGCCGCGCGCGAGTAACGCCGCTGCGGCTTGCGCGTCGACATCGCGAGGCAGCGCGTCGCCTTCAGGGTGCAACAGATGATCGGCAAGTACAAACATGACCTGACAGTGCCCTTGGATAGATACTTGGCATAAACACTAACATGTTAGTAGTATTGCGCTTGATATGATCCAGGGTCAATAGCCAGTCGGCTGATCGCGGGTTTTCCCTTAAGCTTCGACGGCTGCTTCCAACCATCGTCCACTATGTCTTCGTCCGCTTCCACACGAGTTCTGCACCGCAATCTGCCGATGCTGTTGCTGCGCGCCCGAGAAAAAATGATGGAGCGTTTTCGTCCATTGATTACCGCGCATGGTTTGACTGAGCAGCAATGGCGCGTGATTCGCGCGCTCAACGAGCACGGTCCGATGGAGCCGCGCCATATCTCCGACATCTGCACGATTTCGAGCCCGAGCATGGCAGGCGTGCTCGCACGCATGGAGAGCATGGAACTGGTGACGAAGGAGCGTTTCGCGGAAGATCAGCGCCGCGTGCTCGTGTCGCTAACGGACACGAGCGTCGAGCTGGTGCGCGTGATCTCGAAGGATCTGGAGGCGCACTATCGGGAGCTGGAGCGCAAGGTGGGGCCGGAGATCGTCGAGCGGGTTTATCGCGCCGTGGACGATCTGCTGGCCGGTCTGGAGGAAGAAGACGACTGAGCGGGCACGCGGCGTTGCTTACCAGCCCTGAAAACGCATCCAGGGCGTGCTCTGGCCGTCTGGCGCAACGGCGTAGTACTCAGGAAACTGCGCGCCCGTCGCGCACGCGTGATTGGGCAGAATGCGCAGTTTCATGCCGATCGGAAAGCGTCGCGTAATGTCGCCGTTAGCTTCATGAGCGCCTTCTTCGATCGGTGAAAGAATGCCGTGTTCCTGATTCGCGCCGCTCACCACGTAGCCGGCAAGCGGCGTGCCGTTGAGCAGACACGGCTGGCCATAGCCGAAATCGTGCGCCTGCTCCGACGTGCCGCGATCGCGGCTAAAAGCCATCCATCCGGCGTCGAGTATGGCCCAGCCTTTCTCGGGCTGATGACCGATCACGGTGGCCAGCACGCTCAGCGCAATGTCCTCGAGCGCACAAACGCCGACGTTGTGCATGACGAGATCGAAGAATACATAGACGCCCGCCCGCACCTCGGTCACGCCATCCAGTTGCGTGGCCGCGAGCGCGGTGGGCGTGGAGCCGACACTGACCTGCGGGCAAGGAATGCCGGCCTCGCGCAAGCGCTGCGCCGCGCGAACACAGCCGGCGCGCTCCTGTTCCGCCAGCGCGGCGAGCGCTTCTGGGGTGTCGAGTTCGTAACTGGAACCCGCGTGCGTCATGACACCGCCGACTGTCATGCCGTTCTCGTGCAGAATCCGGCCGACGTCGAGCAAGCTCTCATGCTCCGGCGTGATGCCGGAGCGGTGCCCGTCGGTGTCTACTTCGATCCATACCTCGAACGTTGCGCCGTGTTGATCGCCGAACGCGGCGATGGCCGCTGCCGCGGTCGGGTTGTCCACCACCAGCTTGAGATTGCAGCCCTGGCGGCGCAGCGCCAAGGCTCGCGGCAGTTTCGAAGGCGCGATGCTGACTGCGTAAAGAATGTCATTCACGCCGGCGGCATGGAACGCTTCGGCTTCCTTTAGCGTGGAGACAGTGATGCCGCGCGCGCCGGCCGCAATTTGCGCCCGCACGACGTCGATACATTTGGTGGTCTTTACATGCGGACGGAACGCGACGCCGAGCGTGTTCATATGCGCCTGCATACGCGCAATGTTCTTTTGCATCCGGCCGATGTCGATCAGGGCCGCGGGCGTTTCGATCTGTTCGAGTTTCATGCTTTCACCGGGAAATGGGCGGGATTTGGAGGATACGGCTCAAGCCCGTGGGAGCGGGACACCAGGCGCCAATTATAAAGTCGGCATGCGGCGCGAAACTTCAACCGATCGAATTCATAGATTCAGTCTGGCTTAATGCGAGATTCGCCACGGCGGCAGCGGCCGGAATCTCGCCTGCAAGTGCTGCATGAAAGTTCGTGTACGCGCGGGCAAGCCAGCACGTTGATGGGTGAGCGCGATGACGTTCGCGTCCGGAGTTTTCCACGCGGGCAGCAGGCGCACGAGCCTTCCTTTCGCGATGTCGTCCGCCACGTCCCATTCGGAGCGCAGAATCACGCCGCGGCCTTCGCATGCCCATTGACGGATCACGTCGCCGTCGTTGCAGCTCAGGTGCGATGAAACGCGTACGCTACGGCGCGTGCGGCCGCGGCTGAACTGCCAGAGGGTGACGTCTTCGTTATTCTCACGAAGCACGATACAGGGCATCCCGGCGAGGTCGTCGGGCGACTCGGGCGCGCCGATACGCTTGACGAGCGCGGGCGCCGCGCATACGAAGCGCGCGTTCGGGGCGATCGTGTAACCCACGCGGTTGGATATCGGCAGGTCGCCGATATGCACGACGATGTCGAAGCGTTCAGCCGTTTCCATGAGCGGCTGGTCCGACAGCGTCAACGCGACGTCGATATCCGGATGCTGCTGCTGAAAGTCGGCAATTGCGGGCGCCACGTAACGCCGCCCGAAACCGAGCGGCGCGTTGACTTTCAATGTGCCGATCAGGCCGCCGCGGCGCGTCTGCAGATCTTCGAATAGTGTATCGAACTGCTGAACCAGTTCCGCGCCGCGCTCGCAGAGCAGCGTACCTTCTTCGGTAAATTGAAGGCGGCGCGCGCTGCGATTGAGCAGTTGAGCACCGAGCTTCTTCTCCAGTTGTTGCAGACGCTGCGTAATTGCCGAAGGCGACAGCCCCAACTTTCGCGCCGCGGCGACGAGGCTGCCGCTTTCGCGTATGGTCAGCAGGAAGCGTATATCGGCGGAATCGTTCATGAAGGTGCTGTTTTCAGTCCTGGACCCTGGAGCTTAATGCGTTTGTCCGCACGCTTCCAGTGGCGGTGCAGGATGAAAGGTAAAGTGGTGCTTCTGTAACGCAGACGACAGCTCTAAACGCTACAGTATGCGCAGATGATTCCCTACCGCTTTCACTAAAGAGAACACCGATGCCGTTGTCACATGAGGTCGACGCCGCGCCGAAAAGTGCCCTGAAACAGGGCGTATTTTTGCACACCGGGTGGCGGAGCGCAGGCACCTGGGTGTGGTCCCGTCTCCGGGCGCTCAACGCTGTAACCGGATTTTACGAGCCGCTCAGCAACGTACTGGCTGATTTGAGTCTCGCCGATGTTGCCGCAAGCCGTCCCACGCTGACCTCCGGACATCCGCCGCTCGATGCCCCTTACTTCAACGAGTACACGCCCTTTCTGCAAGAAGGCGCGCGCGGCGTGGCCGGCTACAGCAGGCAATTCAGCATTGACCGTTTCGGCGACGTGCCGGATGCCGGATTCCCCGCGCTGCACGCGTATTTACGCAACTTGTGCGAGCACTCGACGCGGCAAGGCAGCGTGCCGGTGTTCAAGTTCTGCCGGTCATCAGGAAGGTTGCCGTGGCTCAGACACGCCTTTCCCGATGCGATGCATGTCGGTGTGTTGCGCAATCCCGCTTCGCAATTTGCTTCTGGCTGGCTCCTCAACCAGCAGTGGCGTAATCCGTTTTTTGTGGCCGCGCCTTTTCGCGTGCTTGGATTGAATCGTGCGGAACCCGTGGTGAGGCAGGTTATCGACATGTGCGATGCAAAGTTGCCGCCCGCCACGCCGGCTTCCGACGACGCCTACGCCATGGCCTGCGAACAGTACGCACGCAGCGCGGAAGGCAATAATGCATACCGCGCATTCGTCGCGCTGTGGATTCTTTGCGCGTGGCGAATGGGGCAAGGAGTCGATCTGCTCATCGACATGGACCAGCTTGGGCAGTCGCGCGAATACGCAACTCGTCTGCGAGCGAGCTTCGAGGCGCAGAGCGGCTTGTCGCCCGATTTCAGCGGCGCGCGCGATCTGGTCGAGGAAACGCGACGCAACGCGGCGCGCATCGGCGCAATAGACGGCGGGTCGATGCGCGCAGTCCATTCGGCAGCGCTAAAATTTCTCAAGGCGCAAAGCGGTATGGAGGCAGCCTTCATCGAACGAGTGCGCGAGCAAATGGTCCTCGCTAACGAGTTGACTGCGCAATGGCGCTAAACGCGCATTGTTCTTCTGCCTAAGAAGCCACGGCCTTTTTCGATTCCGCCATTGTTTCTGCCCTCAGCCGGTCGTAGCTGGTCTTGTCGAGCGGCACCGCGCCCGGCTGGCCCAGATCGGACAGTTTGACCCGGTAGTTCTCCCGCGCGCTCCATGCGGTCACCGCCGCGATAATCGTGATGCCGAACGTGATCGCTCCAATCGTGAGCGGAACATTGTGCGATCCCGGCGGCGCGACATACGCAAATAGTGCGGGCAGCAGCGCCGTAATCGTCGTCCCGATGTTCTGCCCGATCGCCATCGCGGAGACGCGCGAGCGGGTCGGAAAAAGTTCTGGATAGAAACTCGGGAATGTGGCGTTATAGCCCTGGTAGACGATGCCCCACATCAGGATCGACATGACGATCGCGAGCGCTACGTTGTGGATACTGATCGCATAGAGGTACGCAAAAGAGAGAAGCCCCGCGCCGAGTGCGCCGACAATGATCGGCAGGCGTCTGCCGATCCGGTCCGACAGATTGCCCACGTAAGGGATCACGAGCACGGCCACAATGTTGCCGATCACCGGAATCCATAGATAGACGCTTTTCGAAAAGCCGATACCGTACGCGGCCTGCACCGCATAGGCAGCGCCGAAAATCGTCGCAACCACGGGAATCACGTTCATCAGCGAGCAGCCCACCACACGCAGCATGTCGACCCAGTTGTAGCGGAACGCCTCGGCAATCGGCGACTTCGGCACGCCGCCGCTCGCGTCTTCTTTGGCGAAAGCGGGCGTTTCCTCGACCTCGCGGCGGATGATATAGCCAGCCACCAGCACCACGGCACTCAGTAGAAATGGAATACGCCAGCCCCACGAATTGAAAGAACTCTCCTCCATGAAATAGGCGAGCGGCAGAAACACGGCAGCAGCGAGAATCTGTCCGGCCTGCACGCCTTGCAGCGTGAAACTGGCGTAATAGCCGCGTCGTCCAAATGGCGCATGTTCGAGAATCATCGAGCTCGCGCCTGAGATTTCGCCGGCGACCGCAAAGCCCTGAATCAGACGAAGCACAACGAGCAGCGCCGGTGCAAGCAAGCCGACATGCTGATAGGTGGGCAGGAAGCCCACGGCCATCGTCGAAAAGCCCATCAGGAACATGCAGAGCAGCAGAACGTTCTTGCGGCCATGCGTGTCGCCCCAATGTCCGAGCACGAACGCGCCGATTGGCCGTGCGACATAACCCACACCGTAAGTCGCCAGTGAGGCGACGATCGCGATCTTTGGATTGCCGGACGGAAAAAACAGCTGAGGAAAGATCAGCGCCGCTGCCTGCGCATAAATGAAGAAATCGTAGTATTCGAGTGCCGAGCCTATCCAGCCACTGGCGGTTGCCTTGCGCGCCTGCCCGCGATGCTTGCGGTCATCCACCGATACATTCGTTGTCATGTTGCGCCTCCTCACCTGATTTTTTGGGTGACCAGCTTCTGCGGCTGCCTCATTTGGCGACCGGCGGGCCAACTATGCAACCAGGATTTGTACGACGGGGTCAAGGTTGCGGCAAACGCATGCTGCGATGCCGCAGAACGCAAAACGCCGCCGGTCGCGCGCAGTGCGCCCAGCACAGTTGCCGCGCAAAAAACAATACAGTGAGGCGCGGTTCTGTTTTGCTGTATCGGGAATATGCGACGCAGCGTGGATACAGTTGACGGACTCCAATCCGTCTGTCCGCCCGGTCCGTATGCCGCGGCACATCCCGAATCCGAGGTAATCAATGAACGCAGCAAACGAACAAGCGAAACTTTCGGTGCAGCAGATCGGCCACTATATCGGCGGGGTTGCGGTCGACCCTGCCAGCGGCCGCTTCAAGGAAGTGTTCAATCCCGCGACGGGTCAGGTGACAGGGGCGGTCGCGCTTGCGTCGATCGAGGAAGTGGATGCTGCAGTGCAATCCGCGAAAGCCGCCTTCGCCGCGTGGAGCGAAACCGCGCCGCTCAAGCGCGCACGCATCCTGTTCAAGTTCAAAGAACTGCTCAACAAGCACCACGACGAACTCGCGATGCTCATTACGCGCGAGCACGGCAAGGTGTTCACGGACGCGCAAGGGGAGGTCGTGCGTGGCATCGAAGTGGTCGAATTCGCGTGCGGCATTCCGAATCTGCTGAAGACCGATTTCACCGACCAGATCGGCGGCGGCATCGACAACTGGAATCTGCGTCAGCCGCTCGGCGTGGTCGCGGGCATCACGCCGTTCAATTTCCCGGTCATGGTGCCCATGTGGATGTTCCCCGTGGCGCTGGCTTGCGGCAACACCTTCGTGCTGAAACCGTCGGAACGCGATCCTTCGGCGTCGCTGCGAATTGCGGAACTGTTGAAAGAAGCCGGTTTGCCGGACGGCGTGTTCAATGTGGTCAACGGCGACAAAGTGGCCGTCGATGCACTCATCGAACATCCGGACGTCGCCGCACTGTCGTTCGTCGGGTCGACTCCGATCGCCGAGTACATCCATACGGAGGCGTCGAAGCGCGGCAAGCGCGTGCAGGCTCTCGGCGGCGCCAAGAATCACCTCGTGGTGATGCCCGACGCCGATCTCGACCAGGCCGTGGACGCGCTGATCGGCGCGGCATACGGATCGGCCGGCGAGCGTTGCATGGCAATTTCGGTGGCGGTGGCAGTGGGTAATGTCGCCGACAAGCTGATCGAAAAACTGGTGCCGCGCGTCAAGTCGCTCGTGATCAAGAACGGCGAGAACCTCGACGCTGAAATGGGCCCGCTCGTGACCGCGGAGCACAAGGCGAAAGTCGCGGGCTATATCGCATCGGGCGAAGAAGAGGGCGCGACGCTCATCGTGGACGGCCGCGCGCATCCGGTCGCGAACGAAGCAGGCTTCTTCATTGGCGGAACGCTGTTCGACAATGTCGGCACGCAAATGAAGATCTATAAGGAAGAGATCTTCGGCCCAGTGCTTGCCGTGGTGCGAGTGCCCGATTTCGCAAGCGCGGTGGAACTCATCAACGCGCATGAGTTTGGTAACGGCGTGTCGCTCTTTACGTCGGACGGCGGTGTGGCGCGCGCTTTCGGCCGGCAAATTCAGGTGGGCATGGTCGGCATCAATGTGCCCATTCCGGTGCCAATGGCATGGCACTCGTTCGGTGGATGGAAGAGGTCGCTATTCGGCGATCATCACGCGTATGGCGAAGAAGGCGTGCGCTTCTATACACGTTACAAGAGCATCATGCAGCGCTGGCCGGATAGCATCGCAAAGGGTGCCGAGTTCACGATGCCGGTCGCGAAGTAACTCGCGCTACACACCTGATGAAGACTCTTCTTCAGCTTCATCCAGGACTGCGTTTTGTACGGCCATCGCGGGGCTCACATAAGGCGGCGCCTGGCGTGGCTCGTCAATGCTGTAGTGCAGACGTCCCGCGTCGACATACACGCGAAAGCCCCTGTATTTGACGAGGTACAGCAAGCCCACGAGCGCGGCGGCGAAGCCCGACGCCGCGCCCACGCCAAGCGCCCAGCGCGGGCCGAAACGGTCCGCGACCCAGCCGACCACGGGTGCGCCAAGCGGAGTGCCCCCGAGCGCAATGGCGAGCAGGATCGCGATCACGCGGCCACGCATGGCCGGCTCCGTGGAGAGTTGCACGAGACTGTTGGTGGACGTGTTGAAGGTTTGCGTCGACACGCCGATGAAGGCGAGCATCACGCCGAAGAGCACATAGTTTGGCATCAACGAAGCTGCCGTGCAGCCCACGCCGAATACTGCCGCAGCGCCGAGCAGCAACGCCATGCGCGGTTGCGCGCGGCGCGCGGCCAGCAGCGCGCCGGTGACGGAACCGATCGCCATGGTCGAACTCAACACGCCGTATTCGCCCGCGCCCGCATGAAATGCGGTGACGGACATCGTCGAAATAAAAATAGGGAAGTTAAGGCCGAACGTGCCGATCAGGAACTGCATGAGCAGTGCCGCCTTCAGATCGGGGCGCTTCCATACGTAGCGGAAACCTTCCACGAAGCTGCCGCGCGAGCGCATTGCGCGAGGCTTTGCATGTAGCTCGCGAGCGCGCAACATGCGCAACGCGCCGAGGACGGCGATAAACGAGAGCGCGTTGATCAGAAACACCCAGCCCGTTCCGACCGACGCGATCAGCAGACCCGCCACCGCCGGACCGATCATTCGCGCGGCATTGAACGACGTGGAGTTCAGCGCGACCGCATTGGAAAGATCGCTTTCGCCGACGAGGTCCGACACGAAAGTCTGACGCGCGGGCGAATCGAATGCGGTTACGCAGCCGAGCAGTCCTGCGAAAACGTAGACCTGCCAGAGTTGCACGAGGCCGGTGATCGTAAGCAGCCCAAGGCCGAGCGCGAGACTGCCCATTGCCGCCTGCGTGATGAACAGGAGCTTGCGACGGTCGAAATGATCGGCCGCATAGCCGGTGAGCGGCAGTAAAAGCATTTGCGGCCCGAACTGCAGCGACATCACGATACCTACGGAAGTCGCGTTGTGTTGCGTGAGTTCCGTGAGGACGAGCCAGTCCTGCGCGGTGCGCTGCATCCATGTACCGACGTTGGAAACGATCGCACCACTCGCCCACACACGGTAATTGAAGTTGCGCAGCGAACGGAACGTACTGCTCACCGGAATTTATCTCCTACGAATGTCTGGATGGTGTCTGGCCTGCAGCGCATGCTCATGCGCGCGTTTGTTCGAGCATGTCGAGCACTTCCTGCGTGGTGCCCGTTTCGCCGAGCCGAGGGAAGATTCGCGTGAGGCTGTTCGTGTGAGCGTCCAGGTGCAGGTCGGTCATCGCGTCGACAGCAAACGCGATGTTCAGACCTAGCTCGTGGGCGAAACGCGCGGTTGATTCAACGCCGACGCTGGTCGCCACACCCGCCAGCACGATTTGCGTCACGCCTTGCTCGCGCAGATACGCTTCGAGATCAGTATTCGTGAACGCGCCCCACGTGCGTTTCGTCACCAGATGATCTGACTCCTGCCGGTTCAGTTCGGGCACGAGATCGGCAAAACCCGCGGGGAAATTGCCGGTAGGACGCGCCTGCTCCGCGCGCCCCGGCGCGCCGCCCGCCACGTTCACGAGTACGACGGGCAGACCGTGGCGGCGAAACGCGTGGGCTAATTGGGCTGCGCGCGCGACCACTTCAGCCGTGGGATGAGCGGTGGGCATTGCGACGATGCCTTGCTGTAAGTCGATCACCACCAGTGCGGTCTTTGCGTCGAGCGTGGTCAGTGCCATGTGAGCTCCAGTTCTGGTTTGCGTGAGAATTACGATTCGGTCAGGCGTTTGAGCAATTCGACGCCAGCGGCAAGTTGCTGCTGCTCGGCTGCCGAAAAGCGCGTCTGGATAGTGCGAAACAGCCAGTCTTCGCGTGCGGCGCGACTTGCCTTGATCTTCTTGCGGAAGGCGGGCGTGAGCGAAAGAACCGTTTGCCGGCCGTCGTTCGGATCGGGCGCGCCGCTCACTAGCCCTGCGGCTTTCAAAACAGAAAGCGTCTCGCCCATGGATTGCGGACGCATGCCCTGGCTGCGCGCGAGTTCGGTGACCGTTGCGGGGCCGTCGCGCTCAAGCAGGCCGAGAACCTGTATCTGCGAAGGAGTGAAATCGCCCAGATGCGCCTCTTCGCGCAGACGGCGACGCAGCTTGCCGGTCAGCACCCGCAGGTCTTCGGCGAGTGTGTGAAGCGAATCGGAGTCGAGCGGCGGATCGTTCTTGCCCATGTGTGCCAGCAGAAAGCCAGACGAATATATGAAGGTAACCTGTGTAGGCTACCTTCATATATGGCACGGGTCAAGTGGACCGTCAGTCTCTCAGGCGGTTGGCACGCGGTGCGGCCGCGGCGCGACCGGCGTTCTGCTACGCGTGTCTTTCTGTTCTTCTTCCGCGCGAATGATCGTGAGCAATTGTTCGAGCCGCATCGGACGGCCCGTCAGGAAGCCTTGAACCACATCGCAGCGCGCGTCGCAAAGCCATTCGAGTTGCGCGGGATACTCGACGCCTTCCGCGACGACCAGCAGGCCGAAGCTATGCGCCATCGAAATGATCGCGGTGACGATGGGCTGACCGCCATTGGGCAATGGACAGATGAAACTGCGGTCAATCTTGATGCTGTGCACGGGAAAAGACTGCAGGTATGACAGCGACGAGTAGCCTGTGCCGAAGTCGTCGAGCGACAGGCGCACGCCGGCGGCGCGCAATTCCTGCATTGCCTGAATGCCCACCGACATATTGGACATCAACTGGCTCTCGGTCAGTTCGAGTTCGAGCAGCGAAGCCGGCAAGCCGCTTTTCTTCAGCGCGGTGCAGACTTCGTCCGTGAAGCCTTCGGTTCGCAGTTGGCGTGCGGAAATGTTCACGGCCACATGCACGCCTGCATTCTTGCCGGCATTCCAGTTCGCGGCGTCGCGGCAAGCGCGCCACAAGACCCAGCGGCCAAGCGCGACGATCAGATCGCTGTTTTCGGCAATCGGAACGAATTCGGCCGGCAAAATGGGGCCTTCCGTCGGATGCGTCCAGCGGACCAGCGCCTCCGCGCCGAGCAGGCGGCCGGAAAGGCAATCGAATTGCGGCTGATAGACAATGTCGAGCCCGTCCTGTTCGAGCGCCTTGCGCAGTTCGGCTTCGATGCGCGCGCGCCGTTGCGCCTCGGCTGTCATCTCGCTCTGAAACTCGACGGCAATGCTCTTGCCCCTGCTTTTAGCCGAATACAGCGCAATATCCGCATTGCTCACCAGCTCCGCGATTTCGGCGGTGTCCTCGGGATAAACGCTGAACCCTACGCTTGCCGATACGGCCGACTCAATACCGTGCAGAACGAATGGGCGTGACAGGTTGCGTGCGACGCGGCCCGCAGTCGCGCGTGCGCGAACCCGGCTTGCATCGGGCCCGAGCACGATAGCGAATTCGTCGCCGCCGATTCGGCTCACCAGGTCGTGAGGCCGGACGACGTTGCGCAACGCCTCGGCGACCTGTTTGAGCAGTTCATCGCCGGCGCCATGGCCCAGCGTATCGTTGACGGTCTTGAAGTTGTCGAGGTCCACCATCATCAGCGCGACGCGTTTGTTGGCGGCGCTTGCCTTGTGCAGGCGCATCTTCAGTTCATCGTAGAACGCACGGCGGTTAGGCAGATCCGTCAGCGGATCGGTCGAAGCAAGATATTCGAGGTCTTTCTCCGCGCGCGACACTCGCTCGCGCATACGCTTCATGACGAGCGATGCGATCCATACCGAACACAGCGACGCGCCAATGAGAAAACAGCCGTACTGGGCAAGCTGCATTTTTATCGCGTCAGTTGCTGCTACGACGACGATGCTGCCGAGCAACCGGTCGTTATGAATGATGGGCGCCGCGACGAAGATGTCTTCGAGTGAAAGACGGCGCGAGTTGCCCACGTTCTCGAGCGTGCCTTCTTCGTAGTCAGCGCGGCGGAGCCCGGGGCGCGCATAGCGCACGAACAGTTCGCCATCTGGCGTATAGACGGTTGCGCTCTCGACATGCGGAACCTTGCGAAGCGAGCCTAGTATTTCAGCAGTCGCCTCGCGGTCGCCGAACATGGCCGAGGCGGTCAGATTCTCCGCGAGCACCGATGCCTGCATGCTGACGTCGTCGGTCAGCGACGCGCGCAGCGAAAGCGCCTGATAGATCAGCAGCACGACACTCGAAATGAGCAGCGCGATCGCCACGCCGACCAGGTTCACATGCTCGCGTGGCCATGCAAGCCGTGACCATGCGGAGAAACTTTTCATAGAACCGTCCTCGCGAGGCGCATGAGTTTCGAACTGAGCGTGATGCGCCGCCGTGAAGCCTCGCTGACGTTGATATCGAACTTCAGATGATCGCCGTCGCGCACGAGGCGAATCACCCAGCCCTGCTCGGTGGTGTCGACCTCGCTCACGATCACGACGGGCGCGTCGGATGTCAGCAGCGCCTTGACTGCGGCGCTCAATGGAGTGCTTCCGGTTAACACGACGAGGTGGCAATCGGCGGCTTTTTCCGTGCGAGGCAGCGGCCGAACGCGCCATCCCTGTTTGCCCGCACGCTTGCCGTCGAGCTTGGTGAGTGCCTGACCGAGCGGGCTCTCCTGATCCACGCATACCGAGAGCAGGTTGTCCGCCGAACGTCCCGCTGGCCAGTCGGTGAACTGCGCGAAGTTGAAGATGTAGGCCGCCTCGAGCGCGGACAGGTCCACCTGCGCATCGACCGATGTCTGCACGATCAGCGGCGACGCGAACACGAAACACGCCGCTATGGTCCTGATGCGAACGCGATTCATGTCAGAACCCGTAGACGGCCTTGAACACGAAGGTCCGGCTTTGCTGCGCAACTGTCTCCTGGGTGAAGCCCGGACCCACTGGGTCGGCGTACCGTTTATCGGTCAGGTTATAGATGGAAAACGACAGGTCCGCACCGCGAATCAGCCGGCGCGAACTTAGCGTCACGTTCGCGAGGCAGAAACCGCCGGTCTCGCCGACCGCAGCCAGTCGCGTGGACGTGCATTGCACTTCGAGTCCCGATACCAACGCATTCGCGAAGAAGGGCACAGCGACATTGGCCTTCGCGAGATGCTTCGGCGAATTCTGGAGTGCGGCCCCGGTGTTGGAGTCGTGAGCTATCTGGTACGAATAGCTCGCGCGCACCCGCGTGCCTGCCATTTGCTGCTCATAGGCGAGTTCCGCGCCTCGCGCGGTGGCGCGATCGACGTTGCGGAAGATATAAAGACCGGAGCTCTGCTGTGTCGACGAGATCAGCTCGCGCGCGTTGTACTGGAACAGCGAGAGTGTCGCGCGGGCCATCGCGGACACGGCTCTTTCATATACGAGTTCGGTCGTCGCGATGTGCTCTGCCTTCAGCGATGAATTACCCAACTGGCCGTCGGCGCCGCCTACAGCGTAGTACATCTCGTATGCGTTCGGCGCGCGATAGGCCTCGCCGTACAGCAGCTTGAACGTATCGCGCGGAGTCAGCTTGTAGATGAGCCCGATGCGCGGACTCAGGTTGCCGCCCGAGGCCGTCTGCTGGTCGTAACGCAAGCCCGCATTCAGCGTGAAATTGGCGGGCAACGTGATTTCGTCTTCGATATAGACACCGGCGCGGTTGCCGCTGTGATGGTCGTCGAGCAATTGCGCATACGGGTCGACGTTGTAGTTGTACTGGTTCAGGCGCGCGTCTCGGGTGAAGTCCGTACCGATCACGATTCGATGTTTGTCGATCGACGACACGGTCGCGTGCACGTCGGCGCCGTACCAGAGCGCGTGGCTGCCGTCGACATTGGCCACATACGGTTGCGGACCGTAGACCGACGGCATCCGGTAGTCGTAGCGGCCCCAGTACACTTGCGATGCCAGCGTGACGCCGTCGGCAAGCAAATGCTGGTACGAGAGATCCAGATAGCTTCGCGTGTCCGTCACGCTGAAGGGCGCATTGAACACCGCGCCGTACGGCGCATCGGGCACGCCCTTCGTGCGGTTTCCGTAAATGAACGTGAGGCGGAAATCGCCATACGCGGCCTTGCCGAGGAAGTTCTGCGCGCGGTCGTAGTCGAGCCGGTTGGCGACGCCGTTGTTCTGCTCGGGCGTGTCGAATGCCGGATAGTACAGATCCTGACCGCTGCGTCCATACGACGTCGCGGAAACAAGAATGTCGGCACCGTGCGCACCATGCCAGCCGTATGACGCACGCGCCTTTTTCTCGCCGAAGCTCCCCACCGCGACGGCGGCTTCCGCGCCCGCCAGATCGCTGCCGGTTTTGGTGATCACGTTGATCACGCCGAAAAGCGCGTTCGCGCCGTACATCGCCGAACCGGGGCCCGGCACATACTCGATGCGCTTCACCAGATCCATGTCGAGCGGGAAGTCCGTGCCGATGGGCGCCTGACCGTATACGCCGTCGTTCGTACGCATGCCGTCGATCAGCAGCAGAAACCGGCTGTTGTAATCGCCAGGACGCTGAAAGCCGCCAGAGCCGAGGTATTCATATGAGCGGTCGTTTGTCACATACAGGCCCGGCAACGACGCGAGCGCGTCGGCAAGCGTGCGCCAGCCGAACTGACTGATGTCTTCCGCGGTAAGAACGACCACGGCGGCCGGTGCGTCGGTAACCGACTGATCGAAACGTGACGCCGTGCTGACAGTGACCTGCATCAGCGCCTCCAATGGCATCGCCGCCAACTCCTCTGTGTCCGGGGTCGAAGCTGCGCTCGCGCGAGGCTCGTTACCGGCGACAGCTGCCGGCGAACAGAGCGTTGCCAATCCCGCGACAGAACAGGCGACCAGGCGTTGAGAAAGGAAAAAAGAAGCGCGCGTAGTTGGAACCATGACAGCCGGTAAATCGGGAACGCTCCTTCAAAGTGGATCGTCACCTGTTTGTTATCGGCGCGGGGAAGGGAAGCTTGAATCGGCGTGAGTCTTCGCGTTGTGCGCTGGCTGGCTTCACAGCGGCAGGGACAGGCTTGTAAAAAGGGAATAGGGATATCCACCGTTTTGGGCCATGCCTGGCGCGAAAAACCGGGAGCCCATGCCGCGTGCATGAGCTTTTCCAAATCGTCGAATAGCGCGTGGCGCATGGATTTCGGCGGTATCGAACGGAGGCCGTGTGAAGTCGCGGCACGCGGCTTGCTGTAATAGCCGTTTTTACCGCCGCCCTCACTGTCATGCAACAAACTTTCAATTCCAGAACTCTCGGCTCCATGCGACAGGCGATGATCGAACGTGATCTCGCCCATATCGAACAGGTTCTCGTGCGCTCGCATGCAAGTGCCCGCGACAATTCAGCTTTTCCGCTCAGCTACTGGCACGAGCGTCTGAGTCGCATCAAAGACGGCGGCCAGCTGTGGGGCGTACATCTTCGCAAGATCGACACACTGCAGCGTCTGCTCAACGGCGCATTGCCGCAAAGTTAAACCACTCGTCCGACACTGAAACGCGCGCCTCCAACGCATAGGCGCGCGTCATGACTTACCCTGGTTGCGCCAACGCGCACGTCCATGTAACGGCGCGTTTTTGACGTCGGGCACAGGCTCGATGCTTTCGATACGCGCGATGCGCTATTCGTACTTCGCTTGTATCCGCCGTTTCTCTCGCCGCATCCGCCGTTCTCGTCCCTGTTCCTCTCTCTTGCGCGCCGGCTTCCTTCGGCTCACTCCCGTCTACTACCGATGAGTTCTCCTCGGGCGTTCACGCGGCGCGCTTCTTGCGGCGTGACGACAACGCATGCCGGGGCTCCGGCTGCGCGGCCAGTGTTGTGCACCCTAGTGCGCGCAAACCACGGAGAGCAAACATGGAAACAGGAAAAGTGGAAGGGGCAGTGAAGGAAATAGGCGGCAAGGTGCAGGAGGCGGCGGGCGAGATGCTCGGCGACACCGGAACCCAGATGGCCGGCACCGCCCGCGAACTAAGCGGCAAGGCTCAACAGGTGTGGGCGGATCTCACGGACGTCGTGCGCGAGACGACCACGGAGCGGCCGTTCACTGCGCTCGCGATTGCGGCGGCCGCGGGTTTCATTCTCGGCGCGCTGCGCTCGGCAACCGCCCGCGACGTTCGCGGCGACAGGGATTACCGTTAGATACGGTTGACACAGAGTCGATTGCATCGTTCGGATCAAGCGCTCGTCGTCGGTTGACGCAACCGGTGGCGAGCGCCCGTGACGGCAATTGCTGGCGGGAGATACAGGATGTCAATACATACCAAAGTGAGCCAGTGGCGCAACGTGGCGCGTTTCTGTTCCAGTCGGGCGGTGGACTACGCCGAACTTCTGGCACTCGAACTGGAGGAGGCGAAAGGGCGGTTGGTGCGCGAAGTCATCGCGATGGTCGTGCTGGCGGTCGCTGCCATGTTCACCCTCTCTTTTCTGTGCGTGGCCATCATCGTGACGGCGTGGAACACGCCTTACGTCATTTCTGTTGCGTGGGGTGTTGCGGCCGCATGGCTCGTCATATCGATCGCCACCTTCGCGATGATGAAGGCCCAGAAGCCCGTCGAGCCGTTGCATGTGCTGCGCGACGAAGTGTCCCATGACCTGGAAGCCCTGAAGGACGCCCTGAAATGAAACACGATCCAGCCTGGCATCAGGAACGCCGCGCGGCGATCCTTCAGCGCATGGCCGCCTCTCGCGCGCGCCTGCTGTCTGCAAATCTGGCGTTGCACACACCTCGGCGAACCACGATAGCGGGTGTGCCGGCCGTCAACGCAATGAGTTCTCTCGCCGACACGCCTTACCTGGCTCTGGTGCTCGCGGCCGGTCTTGCGGCCGTGCTTCTCGGGCCGCGCAAAGCGATCGGAACGCTCGCACGCACAAGCGTAATGGCGTGGCTCACGAGGACTGCGCGCAGTGTGTTTCAGCGCTAGCGCGATTTGACGCTTTCATGCCGGCGCCATCGCTCCACGTGCGATGCGGCGACTATTGCGCGGTACGAGACCGCGCGGCACGCGGGATGCGCATGTGTTCGCGTTTCACCCGCGAGTAGTTGAACCGTTCAGTGTGGAGGATATATGAAGGCGCTTAGATGGCATGGCAAGAAAGACATCCGCTGCGACACTGTGCCCGATCCGAAGATCGAACATCCGCGCGACGCGATCATCAAGGTATCGAGTTGCGCGATATGCGGCTCCGACCTGCATCTTTACGACGGCTTCATGCCCGGCATGGAGTCCGGCGACATCATGGGCCACGAATTTATGGGCGAGGTGATGGAAGTCGGCAAGGAGAACAGCGCACTGAAGGTGGGTGACCGCGTGGTCGTGCCGTTCACCATCATCTGCGGCGAATGCGATCAATGCAAACGCGGCAACTTTTCTGTGTGCGAACGGAGTAATCGCAACAAGGACATTGCCGACAAGATGTTCGGCCATACCACGGCGGGCCTGTTCGGCTACACGCATCTGACGGGCGGCTATCCCGGCGGGCAGGCCGAATTCGTACGCGTGCCGTTTGCGGACAAAACGCATGTGAAGATTCCGGACGGTCTGAGCGACGAGCAGGTGCTTTTCCTCGGCGACATTTTTCCGACCGGCTGGCAGGCTGCGGTGCAATGCGATATCGAGCCTACCGATACCGTCGCGATCTGGGGCGCCGGCCCGGTCGGGCAAATGGCGATTCGCAGCGCCGTGCTGCTCGGCGCAAAGCAGGTGATTGCGATCGACTACGTCCCTGAGCGCCTTTCGATGGCGCGCGCGGGCGGCGCTGTCACGATCGACTTCAAGGAAGAGAGCGTCCTCGAACGGTTGAAGGAACTGACGGGCGGCAAGGGGCCGGAAAAATGTATCGACGCTGTCGGCATGGAATCGCACGCAACGCGTTCGGTTGACTCCATGTACGACCGCGCAAAGCAGGCCGTGATGCTCGAAACCGACCGGCCCCACGTGCTGCGCGAGATGATCTACGTTTGCCGTCCTGCGGGAACGTTGTCGGTGCCGGGCGTCTACGGCGGTCTGGTAGACAAGATTCCGTTCGGTGCGTCGATGAACAAGGGCCTGACATGGCGCATGGGACAGACGCACGTCAACCGCTGGACCGACGATCTGTTGCGGCGAATCCAGGAAGGGCAGATCGACCCGTCGTTCGTTATCACGCACACGGTTTCGCTCGATGAAGGCCCGCGCATGTACAAGACGTTCCGCGACAAGGAAGACGGCTGCATCAAGGTCGTGCTCAAACCTTGACGCGTCGGGCAGTAATCGTCGCGGCACAGGCGCTGTTTGTTATTTCATGTGAGCTGCGCTGACGTGGCTCCCCAGAATGAAGGTGATGTAAATGGATTCCCGTACTGAACCGAAGCAGGAGAGCGCTCGCGCTCTGAAGGAACGACTGCCGCAACCGGATTCGATCGCGCGCGGCCTTGGGTGGTACAGCATTGCGCTCGGCCTTGCAGAACTGGTCGCGCCGCGCATGATGGCTCGCGTGGCAGGCGTCGAGACAGGACCCGGCACCATGCGCTTTTACGGTTTGCGCGAACTTGCGTGCGGCGTCGGCATACTGGCGTCGCGCGATCCGCGGCCGTTCTTGTGGGCGCGCGTGGGCGGCGATGCGCTCGACCTTGGCACGCTCGCGCTGTCGTCGAACAAGTGGAACGCACGCGACCGGCAACGGGCGGCAGCCGCGGCCGTGAACGTGGTCTGCGTCACGGCGCTCGACGTGTATGCCGCCAATTGCGCGGAGAGCGCGCCGCGTTTGCCGTCGGCGGACTATAGCGACCGCACCGGTTTTTCCAGCTCGCCCGAGCAGATGCGCGGTGCCGCGCTCGCGGACTTCGAAACGCCACGCGACATGCGCACGCCGGACGCGCTTGCGCCCTATACGCGCGGTGATCAGTCGTCGACGACGGGTCAGCGCCTGCGTGCGGGAAGCGCGACGAGCGCCGCATAAGCCTTCGCATCGGCGTAGAAAGCGTGCCCTCCGCGACGGCGGGCACGCTTGATTCAGCGTTGAGTTTGCGCGCTATATCGGCTTATCTTGCACGGTGTGTTTGCAGACCATCTGGTAATGCGAGCAACACGCGAACAGCGTTACGCCGACAAATCACCCTTGCTGGTTGGATGGCCTTCGGCGCCACCCGGTTCGAGATCGGGGTCCACGTGATCGTGCTCAGGGGTGTACGGCCCTTCAGACGGGTGATCTTTTCCCTTCGGAACCAGAGTCGGGTCGATGCTTCCATGCTCCCGCTCTTCCACTGTGCCGTCGGATTTGATCTTGACGTCTCCATCACCCAGCTTCTCGCGTCGCTGGTCCGCGCGTTCCACGGGATCGGACGGTTCCTGGTTCATGCTTTTCTCCTCTCTGGTTGATTGACGCTTCGTTCACGCACATCGAAATCGAGCAAAAGCGATACCCGCTTCGCTGCCGACGCTTCACACGAAGCGTTGCACGCGGATTGCTGTGCCGTAACAAGGCCCGCGGAATCGACGCGGGCTGTCGATGCAGGCAGCCATAAGCCGCGACGCTGCCAGACCTGAGAGAAGGAGAGTGCAGATGAAAGCAGTGGTATTTCACGGCATAGGGGACATCCGTCTCGACAATGTTCCCGATCCCAAACTCGAGCAGCCTACCGACGCGCTCGTACGTCTCACGTCCAGCGCGATTTGCGGCACCGATCTGCATATGGTGCGTGGCACGTTGGGCGGCATGGTGCCGGGCACGATTCTCGGTCATGAGGGAATCGGCATCGTCGAGGAAGTGGGCCGCAGTGTGCGCAATCTGCGCCAAGGCGATCGCGTGCTGATTCCGTCGACTATCTCGTGCGGATTTTGCTCCTATTGCCGCTCGGGCTACACGGCCCAATGCGACAACGCAAATCCGAATGGCGCGAGCGCCGGCACTGCATTCTTCGGCGGCCCGAAAACGACCGGCCCATTCCAGGGTCTGCAGGCGCAATACGCGCGCACGCCGCTGGCGCACGCGAGCCTGATCCGTTTGCCCGACGAAATCGACGACGATCGCGCGATCCTGCTCTCCGATATCTTTCCCACCGGCTATTTCGGCGCCCAGCTGGCGGGCGTTCGCACCGGCGATACGGTCGCGGTGTTCGGAGCGGGTCCAGTGGGCCAATTTGCCATTGCGAGCGCGAAGCTGATGGGCGCCGGCCGCGTGATTGCGGTGGATCGCATAGCGTCGCGGCTGGACATGGCTCGCACGCAAGGCGCAGAAGTGATCAATTTCGACGAGGAAGATCCGGTCGACATGATTTTGCAACTGACCGGCGGCATCGGCGTGGATCGCGTGATCGATGCAGTGGGCGTGGACGCGGTGCGTGCCGAGCACGGCCCGGCTGCGCAGAAAGAGCGCGACCAGCAACAGGCTTTCGACAAGGAAGTGAAGGAGATTGCGCCCGATACGAACCCCGATGGCGATAACTGGCGTCCGGGCAGCGGACCGTCGCAAGTATTGACGTGGTCGGTCAGAGCGGTGGCGAAAGCGGGCACCGTGTCGATCATCGGCGTGTATCCGCCGAACGACCGCGTTTTCCCGATCGGCGAAGCAATGAATCGCAATCTTGTCGTGCGCATGGGCAACTGCAATCACCGCGCGATTACGCCGCATCTCGTTGAGATCGTGCGTAACGGCTCGTTCGATCCGCTTGCCGTGCTGACGCAGCGCGAGCCGATTACCGACGCGATCGAGGCCTATCGCGCGTTCGACAATCGCGAGCCGGGCTGGATCAAGGTCAAGCTGCAGCCGTGAGCGGCGGGTCACGCCGCTACGCGCGGGAATTCGTCTTTCACACTCATCTCACTACAACCGCGGGCGAAAACGCCCGCAAGGACGCTTGTTTCCAACTATGACAGTCGACCAACGGCTTCGCAGCATGCGCAAGACCATGCGTGACATGTTCGGTATCGTGCGCTTGCGCGCCGGTCAGGAGGACATTATCCGCAGCGTATTGCAACACAACGACACGCTTGCCACGATGCCGACGGGCGCGGGCAAGTCGCTTTGCTATCAGTTGCCGGCGCTGCATCTCGAGGGCACAACGCTCGTCGTGTCGCCGCTGATCGCGCTCATGAAAGACCAGGCCGACAAGCTGCTGGCCGCTGGAATCGACTGCACACTCGTGAACAGCACGCTGCGTAGTCGCGCCGAGCGCGAAGCGCTGGAACGGATTGCGGCAGGCGAGAGCGGCATTGTGTTCGTGACGCCGGAGCGCCTGGCGCAACCGGCCTTCATCGAAACGTTGCGCGCGCGCCCCGAAAACCGCGTTGGACTAGTGGTGGTCGACGAGGCGCACTGCGTATCGCAATGGGGACACGACTTTCGCCCCGCGTTCCTGCAGATCGCGGCTGCGGTGAAGTCGCTCGGGCAGCCGCCGGTGCTTGCGTTGACTGCTACGGCCACGCCGCGCGTGCTCGACGACATCGTGCACTCGCTTGCGTTGCGCGAACCGCGTGTGGTTCGCACTGGAACGTATCGCGAGAATCTGCGCTACCGCGTCGTGCAGGTCAGCACGGCGGGAGGCAAGGACGGCGCAGCGCGCGCCGTGACCGCCAAGCGCGAGCAATTGTCGAAGCTGATTGCATCGCTCAGCGGGACCGGCATCGTCTACGCGGCGACTGTGCGCGACGTCGATCGCATTTACGGCTGGCTCACGGAGGCAGGCGAGTCGGTCTCGCGCTATCACGGGCGAATGGCGGCTGACGCTCGCGAAGAGGCGCAGGAGCAGTTCATGTCGGGCGCCACCCGTTTGATGATCGCAACCAACGCGTTCGGCATGGGCATCGACAAGGCGGACATACGCTTCGTGATCCATTACCAGATTCCCGGCAGCCTCGACGCTTACTACCAGGAAACGGGACGCGCGGGCCGCGACGGTGAGCCCGCCGATTGCGTGCTGCTATTCGATCTGAACGACCGGCGCATCCAGCAATTTTTCCTTGCGGGACGCTATCCGAGTGTCGAACTCGCGCAGCGTGTGTATGACACGCTTGTCGCGCGTATTGCCGACGAACCTAAGGGCGTCACGCTGGGCGCGCTCAAGCAGGCATTGCCGGATGTCGGTGCGGGCAAGCTGGAAACCGCGTTGAACATGCTGGTCGACGCCCGCGTGGCCGGCCGCGACCGGCAGCGTCGCTATCGTCTGCGAAGCCGCGAGGGCGCGAAGGAATCCGCGCGCGACGCGGTTGCCAATGCCGCAGCGCAATTCGAGCAGATGAGCGCGCACGACAGGGAAACGCTGCAGCAGATGATCGACTACGCGCAAACGGGTCAATGCCGGTGGCGCGCGATTCTCGACTATTACGGCGACTCGCCTGCCGCCGAGCGCTGCGGCGTCTGCGATAACTGCGTGAATCCGCCGCAGATCGACATGGCGTCCGACGCTATCGTTGCACCGGAGACGCACGCGAATGAAGTTGCACAACGCAAGCGTGAGGAGTCGCGCAAACCACGCGTCTGGACTCCGGGCGATGCCGTGCGCGTGCCGCGCTATGGCGCCGGTGAGGTCGCGCTGGCGAGCGGCGAGCAGGTGGCCGTGCAGTTCCCCGACGGCAGCACCCGCACGTTTCTGGCGAGTTACGTGAGGGCGGGGCGCTGATCCGCATGCGCTCCAATCGAGGCAACGTCGCCAGTCGCTTCCGACGATGCCTCGATCCGCGCACGGAAATAGCGCGCGGTCTCTTTGAGTCCGTCGTCGAGTGAGGTTTTTGGCTGCCAGCCGAGCAGCTCGCGCGCGCGTGAAATGTCCGGCTGACGATGCCACGGATCGTCGGTCGGCAGCGGATGCAATTCAAGCGGCGAACTGGAGCCCGTAATCGCCACAATCCGTTGCGCGATTTCGCGCATGCTCACTTCGTGCGGATTGCCGAGATTGACCGGCCCGCCGGGGTCTTCGGCGGTGTTCATCAAACGGATGAACGCGTCGATCATGTCGTCCACGTAGCAGAACGAACGCGTCTGGGAGCCGTCGCCATACAGCGTGATCGGCTCGCCGCGCAGTGCCTGCATCATGAAGTTCGACACGACGCGGCCATCGGCGGGATGCATGCGCGGTCCATACGTGTTGAAGATTCGCGCAATGCGAATGGAAAGCCCATGTTGACGGCGGTAGTCCATGAAGAGCGTTTCAGCGCAGCGCTTGCCTTCGTCGTAGCAGGAGCGCGGTCCGATCGGATTGACGTGGCCCCAGTAGTCTTCTTTCTGCGGATGCACGAGCGCATCGCCATACACTTCGCTCGTCGATGCCTGGAAGATTCTTGCTTTCACGCGCTTGGCGAGTCCGAGCATGTTGATCGCACCGTGCACGCTCGTCTTGGTGGTTTGTACCGGATCATGCTGGTAGTGAATCGGCGACGCAGGGCAGGCGAGGTTATAAATTTCGTCGACTTCCACATAGAGCGGAAATGTCACGTCGTGACGCATCAGCTCGAAGTTCGGGCAATCGAGAAGATGCGCGATGTTGTCCTTCGTGCCCGTATAGAAGTTGTCGACGCACAGCACGTCGTGGCCTTGCGTCACGAGCCGCTCGCACAGGTGTGAGCCGAGAAAGCCGGCGCCGCCTGTGACCAGAATCCGCTTGCGGGTAAGTTCTTTCATGTTGCGTGGTCCTAGTCGTCTTACGTTTGTTCGGCGCAAGCCGCGCCGATCTGTGGCCTACGCGGTCACTTGCAGCAGCGCGTCGTGCCAGTCCTGTGCGAAACGGTCGATGTGGAACCGCTCCTGCGCCGTGCGTCGCGCGCCCTCGCCGAGGCGCCGGGCTTCCGCAGGATCGCGCAGCAGTTCGTGCATTGCGTCGACAAGCGCATTCACGTCTGTATGCACGAAACCGTTTTCGCCATTGCGGATCACCGTCGCCAGTTCGGTAGTCGCGAGGCCCACGATCGGCATGCCGATCGTCATCGCCTCTACGATGGCGAGGCCGAGACTGGTCCAGCGAATCGGATTGAAGAAGAAGCGATAGCGCGCGGTGAACGCGGCGAGATCCAGATTGCCGACCTCACCAATGCCGTCGAGCCGCTCGGCGTCCATGCCGACCAGGTCGAGCGGCACGCGCGTGCGCACGTCGGCGAATACGTCGGCGCCGAGGCGCCGGCCGCGCTGAGCGAGATGATTCACGACGACAATGCCGCGCTCCAGTTCGCCGGTATAGCGCACGCCTTCCGGCACCACCACGCCATGTTCGATTACGCGCGTGGGCGTCACGCCGCAATCCCACATCAACTGATTGAAGTGCGTGACGTGAACCAGCAGCGTGTCCGGATCGTCGACCCAATGCCATTGCTGGAACGGGTTTTCCTGCGGCGGATCGTGTTCGATATACACGCGCGGCAAGCGGCGCTGCGCGTCGCTCAACACATGCTCGCGGTCGTATTCCCAATGCGTCTTGTGCTGATACAGGATCACGTCGAACTCCTGATCCGGCACGTCGTCCGCATTGATTTCGTGGACGTTGTCGCCCCACGGCAACACGCCCACTTTGCCCGCATAACCAGGCGGATGACCCGGCTTCGTCACCAGATAAAAATCGTGCGGCGCCTGTGTCAGGTAGTACAGGTAGTTGCCGTGCACGTGCCATGTCAGCACACGGAGACGGCGGCAGTTACGCAGCATGGTGCAACTCCTCGAAGGATCCGGTTTCGGCATGCGTATGCAATGCGCAGGCACTGGCCGGATGCGCGTCGCGAACTTCGGCCAGTTGGGCGCGCGCCGTCTCGGCGACGCGGTCCACGCCGATGTTCAGGGCACAAGGGTGGCCGTAAGGACACTCGCGGAACATGCACGGGCGGCACGGCGGATAGTCGGCAAGCACGCGGTGCCGCTCGTGATCGAGCGGCGCCCATCGGCGCGTATCGCTGCCCGACGCGACGACGACGGACGCGGTCGCCATGGCCGCGGCGATATGCGAAATGCCCGTGTCGTTGCAGACGACGAGTCGCGCGTGCGCGACGAGCGCAGCCAGTCCGCCGAGCGATGTCGAACCGGCGAGGTGCAACGCGGGCGCGGTCATCGCGCCGAGCACCGCGCCGGTCAGCGACGCTTCCGCCGCCGTGCCGGTGATGGCGATCTGCCAGCCGTCGGCGGCGAGTCGGTCGGCGACTTCCGCGAAACGCTCGACCGGCCAGCGGCGCGAGGGCAATTGCGCACCTGGATGAACCAGCACGAGGCGCTCTGCTTCGATGCCGTGCGCGGCCACTAACGACGCGTATTCGTCGCCATCCCGCTCGCAAAGAGGGAACGACAATTGCCGCTCGGTGGTTTCGGCGCCGAGCGCGCTCATCAATGCAAGGTAGCGCTCGGGTTCGGGCAGGTCGTCTGGCCAGTCGATAAACACGCCTTCACGCGGCCGCTCGTCAGGTTGTACGAAGCCCGCATAGGCGTTGGCACCGAACTCAAGCAGCAGATCGTTCGCAATGCCGCCGCTGCCATGAAGCTGGATCGCGAGGTCGAAGCGTTGGGCGCGCATCCATTCACGGAATGCGGGCAGCCCTTCGTCCGTCTCGGGTTGCTCGGGAAAGCCTGCGGCTCCAGGAAAGACGATCAGTTCGTCGATGAGATCGGCGTAGCGCTCGACAAACGACCGCGCCCACGGCAAGCCGATCAGCGCGATATGCGCTTGCGGCGCGGCCGCGCGCAGCGCTCGCAGCGCGGGCACCGAGCAGAGCATGTCGCCCAGTTGCAACGCGCGGAAGATCGCTATGCGGCGCGGCGCGGCAGAGGCGATGAACGAGTCTGCATTCATAAGAAGAACACCTTGTAACGTACAGCGCCGTAGAGCCGCCAGAAGATCGACAGGAATGGAATCGGGATGGACGTCCACGCCATTTCGGCAACGTGGCGCAAGCTGCGGTCTTTCCCGCGCAAACGCATTGCGCAGAAATAAGCCGTCAGTGCGAACCACGCCAGCACCGCTAGCGTCACGGTATTGCCATCGCCCACGAAAATGCCGACCAGCGCGGCCAATGCGGCGCAGAGAATGAGGTAGTACAGCAACGGAGGCGACGAGCGAATCCGCGTTTTGAACAGTTCAGGGTGCTTCTTGTAGAGCAACGCGTCGAACTGACTCTTTTTCTGCTGCGAGATGCTGACGCCCCAGCGCGCGGGACGCACCGGGTGCACGACCACCGCATCGCTTGCACGCACGATCTTGCCGCCCGCTTGCAGCAGCGTGAACTGCAAGTCGGAGTCTTCGCGCCACGCCGAGGTGAAACGCTCGTCGAAGCCCCCTGTCATCGTCAGAAAACTGCGCGCTACGAATACGTTTGCGGTCGCGAATTCCGCACGCTCGAGGCCGCTCGCATCCGCCTCGTAGTCGGTCGGCGACGAGGGCAGCGGCACGACGATCCGGCCCGCGGCGGCGGCCGCCCCCTGGCGAATCGCCGCAAGCCCTTCTTGCAGCCATTGCGGATCGGGCAGCGTGTCGTCGTCGGTAAAGGCGATTACCGGCGAGCGCGCGTGTTGCCAACCGGCATTGCGCGCGCCCGCGGGGCCTTGTGTGCGAGTCACCGGCACGTAGCGCACGGCGAGGCCGCGCTCTGCCTGCTCGCCCGCAATGCGCGCGACGCATGCGCGAGTTGCTTCGTCGGGACCGTCGTCGCAGACCACGATCTCGTAGCGATCTGCGGGAAAGTCCTGTTCCGTCAATGCGCGAAGACACGACGCGAGCATGTCGGGCCGCCGATAAGTCGGCACGACCACCGACACGTCGAGGTGCGCGAGCAGCACGCCCGGATACCCGGCCGCAATCGGCTCGGCCTCGCTATGCGGATTGCCGAAGCTGCCTCCTACGTCGATCGGTCGCGTAGCGGATGGACTCATGCGCCGCCCCGCGCTTTCTCGACGACGAAGGGGCCGATCACGAGCGCGTCGAGCGGCGAAGTCCAGAACGACTCGACCGCATCGCGGGGCGAATTCACCATCGGCTCGCCGCGCGTATTGAATGACGTGTTGACGAGAATCGGCACTCCGGTGCGCTCGTTGAACGCGGACAGGAGATCGTAGTAGAGCGGGTGCTGCGAACGGTTCACGGTCTGCACGCGCGCGGTGCCGTCCACGTGACGCACTGCCGGAATGCGCTCGGCCTTGTCGGCGCGCACGTCGAACACGAACAGCATGAACGGCGCGACCTGGCCATTCACGAACCATTCGCTCGCATGTTCTTCCATGACGACCGGCGCGACCGGGCGGAAGTCCTCGCGATCCTTGATCTCGTTGAGCTTCGCCTGCATGTGCGGATCGACCGGCGAAGCGAGGATCGAACGCGCCCCGAGTGCCCGCGGACCGAACTCGGTGCGGCCCTGATACCAGCCGATCACCTTGCCGCTCGCGAGCAGGTCGGCGGTCTCGCCGGCAATGTCGTTGAGCCGCCGGTACGGCACCTTCGACCATTGCAGGAACTGTTCGATTTCCTGTTCCGGATATTCGGGACCGAGGTACGCGTGGTCCATTACCCAATGACGCTTGCGATCGCCGCGCTCGCCGCGTTCGCGCGAATCGATCCACAACGCTGCGCCAAGCGCGGTGCCCGCGTCGCCCGCTGCGGGCTGGACCCACACATCGTCGAATGGACCTGCGTCGCGCAGCTTCGAATTCATCACGCAGTTCAATGCGACGCCGCCTGCCATGCTGAGCTTGCTCAAGCGGGTCTTCTCATGCAGCCAGCCCGCGAGTTGCAGTACCGTTTCTTCGAGCACGCGCTGCAACGAATGGGCAATATCGAAGTGGCGCTGTTCGAGCGGGCCGCCGCGTTCGCGTGCCGGACCGAAGCGTTGGACGAGGCGCGGGGCGTCGACCGTATAGCTGCCGTCGCCGCGATAACGCACGATATCGCGGAACACGTCGAGGTATTCCGGCTTGCCGTACGACGCCAACGCCATCACCTTGTACTCGTCGGACGAATGCAGGAAGCCGAGCCAGTCCGTTACCGCTTCGTAAAGCAGTCCGAGCGAGTGCGGCAGTTCGACCTGCTTGAGCCGCGTGTATTTCCCGTCGACGAACTGGCCCATGCTGGTCGTCACGCCTTCGCCGCGGCCGTCCATGGTGAGCACCGCCGTATTCTCGAACGGGGCGGCGAGAAACGCGCTGGCCTCGTGCGCGAGGTGATGGTCGACGAAATGCCACTTGAAGCCGTTGTCGCGGTCCACACCCTGAAAGCGCTTGCGCAAATGATGCGGCGCGCCGTCGAGCAACTGGCCCTTGGCGTTCGCGATATAGCTGAGAAAGAGCGGGTCCCACGGCGATGCAGACGGGTCGGACAGACGCGTGTTCGCGGGATCGAAGGGCAACTCGATAGTCGCGCCGGGACGCTTCGGCATGCCGCTAAAGAGGCTCGGATCGTATGAGTAGGCCACATGATCGACTTCGGCGAGCGTGATGCCGGCGGCTTTCAGGCAGTAATCGATTGCGTCGAACGGCAGTTGCCAGGTCGAGAAGGGCACGGGGCGCTTCGCATGCTTGACGTGCGTGAAGCGTTCGTCTTCGGCGGCGGCGAGCACCACACCGTCGCGCAGCAGGGCTGCGGCGCTGTCGTGATAGACGGCATTGATTCCGAGTGTGTACATGGGCGTTCGCAGTAGGAGTGGGTTTCAGGGAGCCACGGGTTCATCGGCGAGCGGCGGCGCCGCGTCGCTGTGGTGGGCGTTGAATTCGATAGCGTCCGAGCGGTGAGCGTCGGAGTCGACGGAGGCTGCGCGAGTTCGTGCTTCGGCACGCAACTCGAGCGCCGCTTTCACGACCTCGCCGGGCGTGACGCCCAGCAGGCACGCATGATGATGCTGAGGACACACGCTGCGGTAGCACCAGCGGCATTCGACATCGCGAAACAGCACGCGATTCGGCGTCTGCCACGGCGTGTGCTGCGGATTGGTCAACGCATACAGATCGACGACCGGCGTGCCGAGCGCGGACGCGAGATGCACGGGCCCGCTGTTGTTCGACACCAGCACGCTCGCTTGTTCGATCAGCGCTGCCAGTTCGCCGAGCGTGAGCGCGCCGCTCATATCGTGCAGTTGTGAGCGAACTCGCGGCGCAGCGGCGGCGATCACCGCGTCGACGAGAGGACGCTCGCTCGCACTGCCGGTGATCAGAAGCGGGGCTCCGGTTTCGGTGGCAAGGCGCGTCGCGATGTGACCGAAGCGCTCGGGCGGATAGCGTCGCGATGCGGCGGTTGCACCGGGGTGCAACACGATGCACGGCGTGTCGGCTTTTGTGCCGCTGTGGATGCCTCTCGCGGCAAACTGCTCTGCAAGCGTTCGCCGGTCCGACTCATGCACCGTGAAGCGCATACGCGTGTCGGGGGCTTCTGCGCCGACCTGGCGCACGAGGTCCAGTTGCCGTTCCACCTCATGACGGGTGCGCTGCTGCGGCTCCGGTTCACGCAGCCAGTCTGTCAGCAACTCATACGGGTTCTCGCGGCAATGCGCGAGCCGCCGCGGAATGCCCGCCAGATGGCACAGCATTGCCGCAGGCAATGGGCTCTGGCTATAGACCGTGAAAATCACAGCGGCATCGAAGCCGCCGCGACGCAATCGTTCCTGCATGCGCTGATCGTCGGCAAGCGAGCGCGCGCTCGTCGGCGGATTCGCAACCCACGGCGCTTCGTATTCGATCACGTCATCGACATCGTCGAGAAACGGCGCGAGTGCAACGCCGCTGCGCGACGCAAGCAGCGTGATGTGGCGGCCGGGTGAGGACTCGCGCAGTGCGTGCAGCGCGGGCGTGGTCATCAGCACGTCGCCGAGATTGTCGAGCCGCACGCACAGAATGCGCTTGATCTCCTCGCCCCAATGCGCAAGCTGCGGGCTGTCGGGCACGCGAGCGTGAGCGAGTGTCGGCTGGGTGATCAGCAGCGGCGCATTCATTGAGCGGTTTCCTCGCCGGCGGGCGCGGGCGGCGCCGCTGCTTCCAGAGCGTTTGCGATGATCCGGGCAGCCTCGTGCAGATCCGCGGCGCGCGCGGTAGGAACGCGCTGAGGTCCTTCTATCCACTCGGTCTCGTGGCCGTTGTCGAGCAGAATCGTGCGGCATCCGGCACGATTGCCCGCTTCGACATCGTCGAGAATGTCGCCGATGAACCAGCTGCGCGCGAGGTCCAGCCGATGCTCGCGGGCTGCGCGCAGCAACAGGCCTGGCGCTGGCTTGCGGCAATCGCAGGCGGTCGAATAAGGCGCAACGGTGCCGTCCGGATGATGCGGGCACCAGTACGCGCCGGAGAACATCGCGCCGGATTCGGCGAACATGTGCGTGAGTTCGGCTTCCACGTTCTTTAGCGCCGCTCGCGGGAATTTGCCGAGTGCGACGCCTGACTGATTGCTGATCACGAACAGCTCGAACGGCTGGGTCGCGAGCAGCGTCAACGCTTCGCGCGCGCCCGGTGCGAGGCGCATCAGCGAAGGGTCGATGTTGTAGGGCACGTCCTCGAGCAACGTGCCGTCTTTGTCGAGAAATACAGCGGGTCGCAGCATGACGAAGGCGGTGTAGAAAAATGTGGGCGGAATCGCCGCAAGCGGACCATGCGTCCGCACCGGCTCGACACAACTGGCTGCGCTATCAGCGCTGCAATGCTGCGCGGCGCCTAACGGAACGATGCGCCGGCCGCAGCTCGCAGCGGAACTTCCACGCGGTCTTCCGTGGGTTTGGCGGGCACGAGCCGCGCGGTGCGCATATAGATCTGCGCGAGCGATTCGCCCACACCGCGCCATGTGAACTCCTTGCGCGCGCGTTCGACGCCCGCTTCGCCCATCCTGCGAGCGAGCGCGGGGTCGCGCCGCAACTGGTTCAGGCGCGCGGCGAGCGCAGCCGGATCGCGCGGCGGCACGAGAAAGCCGGTGATGCCGTCTGCAACCGAATAGCGGATGCCGCCGACATCGGCGCCGATCACCGGCGTGCCGCAAGCCATGGCCTCGACCGGTGTGATGCCGAACGGTTCGTACCAGGGCGTCGTCACGAACACGTCTGCCGCGCTGTAGTAGTAGCGCAATTGCGCGCGCCCGCGCCGTCCCACGAAAATGGTTTGTTCAGCTACGCCGCATTCGCGCGCGATGCCACGAAGGCGCGCGATTTCCGGCGTGGCCTTTTCATTCGGCGCGTCGGAGTTGCCGCCCACCACGTAGAGTTGCGCGGAAGTCCTGAAGGCTTTCTTCAGTACACCCACGCCGCGAACCACGTTGTCGATACCCTTACGCTGCACGAGCCGTCCGAGCTGAAGCACGGTGAACTGGTTTTGCTGCCAGCCGAGTGCGTCGCGAGCGGCTGCACGATCCATCGGGTGAAACTCGTCGGCGTCGAAACCGCACGGCACGATCTCGATGCGCGCGGGGTCGGCGTGGTAAAGCTCGATCAGGTCTGCTTCATCCTGCGGGCATTCCGCGACCACCACGTCGGACTGCGCGACGAGGTCGTCTTCAATTGCGAAGCGCTCGTCAGGAAAGCCGTCGCTCGCGCCCTGATGTATCCGCCGAACACGGCCGAGCGCATGAAACGTCGTGACGAGCGGCACGCCGAGCGCCGCTTTGACCTTCAATGCCGCGAGGCCCGACATGAAGAAGTTCGCGTGCATGACGTCGTATGGCGTTTTCTCGCGGCGGAAGAATTCGATCAGAAACGCGGCGAACTCATCCATGAAGGGCAGCAGCAGTTCTTTCGGCAACTGCATCGGCGGCCCTGCCGGGACGTGGATCACGCGGACGCCCTCCATGTCGGATATGAGCGGTAGCAACGCGCGGTCGCGCCGCGTGAACACGTCCACTTGATGGCCCATCTCTGTCAGTTCACGCGCAACATTCGCGACATAGATGTTTTGTCCTCCGCTGTCGACGCCTCCGGCGACGGCGAGGGGCGAGGCGTGTTCACTGATGAGGGCGATCTTCATTGAGATTCCTTCGCGGAGATTGGCATTAGCGGGGGTGTCCATGGCGCGTTTTGCTGAGCACTCTTATGCAATTTCACGCAATACAACGCTGTTATCCGGCATCAGCATGCGCTGTGCCTATGCGCTGCGAGTGACGGGCGAAGCGCAATGCGGTGTTGGGTGCGGAGAAGCGCTGTAGCGTTCCCTTTTTTCGAGCAAGGAAACGGTGTGGCGTTCCCTTTTTCTACAAGCGGCCATGTAAGTTCGATCACCGTCACCAACGTGGACGAAAATATTTTCTTCAACGTGCGGCTTTCATCGCGTGCCGCTAATGTGTCGTCTATGCTAAGTTTTGTCCGGCGGCGGGCGCAGGGTTTGCTGCGAGGTGTGCTCCGCTGTGTGGGCATTACTGCCCCTGGCGCACGTGCCCGACATGCACGCTACTCGTCGCGCCGCTTTGCGAATCCGCTTCGTGGAATCTAATGCCGGGCTGCAGTTCACGCGCTGCCGCGGCCTTCTCAGGACACCATGCCGAACTCCGCAACGCTGCCCCGTTCCCAGTTGACCCGCCGCATTGCCGCCGACCTGATGCGAGCAGTCTGGCGTTATCGCAACCAGACCGTCGCTGCCTTGCTGCTGATGGTTGCCGCGAAGCTCTCCACTGTTCTGATCCCGCTCGTGCTCAAGCATGTGGTCGACGAACTGGGGCACCCGGTCGCGCAGGCGCTGTTCCCGGTGTTCCTCGTGTTGGCTTATGCATTACTGCGTTTTCTCGGCGATGCATTGAACGAAGCGCGCGACGTGGTATTCAGCATCGTCACGCAGCGCACCGTCGCCGCATTTACCGAGCGGACTTTCGCGCATCTGCATCGTATGAGTGCGCGCTTTCACACGAAACGCGAGACCGGCGCAATAGTTCGCGACGTGCAAAAGGGCGCCGACGGCATCGGCTTTCTGCTCGGCGTCGCGCTATTTACGATCGTGCCGACCGCGTTCGAGATCGCGACTATCGTTGCGATCATGGTCCACAATTACGCGCGCGAATTCATGATCGCGATTGCGGCAACCTTCGTTTGCTATGCGGCATATACATTCGTGTTCACCCGGCGGCGCGTTGCGTTCCAGCGCGCGGTGAATGCTCTGGAGGCGCAATCGGATGGCCGGCTCGTCGACAGTCTGCTTAACTACGACACGGTCAAATACTTCGCCACCGAAGACACCGAAACGAAGCGGTTGTCGGTCGTGCTCGACAAGTGGGTGCACGCCAGAACGGCCAATCAGCGCGCGCTGACGGCGCTGCACGTAGGGCAGAGCGCGGTGATCGCGTTCGGCATTGGCGCAATCATGCTGCTCGCGGCGCAGCACGTGGTGGCCGGAAGCATGACTGTCGGCGATCTGATTCTGGTCAATGCGTACATCATCCAGATCTGCATGCCGCTGAATACGCTCGGCTTCGTATTTCGTGAGACGAACGACGCGATGGTCAACGTCGAGCGCATGTTCGAAATACTCGCCGCGCGTGGGCGCGTTGGCGAGGATATCGACGAACCGGCCGCGAAACCGCTAGTGGTGAGCGCAGGGCAAATCTCATTCGAGCATGTGGACTTCGGCTACGACCCGGCTCGGCAGATTCTGCGCGACGTGGACTTTCATGCGTATCCTGGCAAGACGCTGGCGATTGTAGGCGGCAGTGGGTCGGGCAAGTCGACACTCGTGAAGCTGCTCTTTCGTCTTTATCAGCCAAACAGCGGCAGGATTCTTATAGACGGACAGGACATCGGTCATGTCACGCAAAAGAGCCTGCGCGAAGCAATCGGCATCGTGCCGCAAGACACGGTGCTGTTTAACGAAACCATTGCCTATAACATCGCGTACGGCAGGCCTTCGGCAACGCGTGCGGATGTGGTGCGGGCGGCGCGCGCGGCCCAACTCGACGAATTTATCGAACGTCTGCCCGATCATTACGACACCCGCGTCGGCGAGCGCGGTGTGCGGCTCTCGGGCGGCGAGCGCCAGCGCATTGCCATTGCACGCGCCATTCTGAAGGACCCGCGCATCATCGTATTCGACGAGGCCACCTCCGCGCTCGACACGCGCTCCGAACGGGCGATCCAGACTGAATTGACGCGGCTCGCGCAAGGCCGGACGTCGATCGTGATCGCGCACCGGCTATCGACCGTGGTCGACGCCGACTGGATTCTGGTGATGGAGCATGGCCGCGTGGTCGAGCAGGGCACGCACCGCGAGTTGCTCACGCGTGAAGGCGTCTACGCGAAGATGTGGTCCCTGCAATGGCAGCAGGGCGAACTCGAGCACGCGCAACGCAAGCTCACCGCGCAGTCGGTCAGCCTCGCGGCGCTGATGGCCGGCGTGATCGACGCGTTGCACGACGAAATTGCCGCGCAGCGGGTGACGCTGTATCCGCAGATCAGCGACAACGATCTGCGTGTGACCGGCGACCCGAGCGTGCTGCAACCGCTGATCGCCGAGTTGTGCCGCAACGAGATCGTGCACGCGAGGCCGGGGCAGCGCATCGAGCTTCGCGTCGAGCGGCATAACAATCAGGTGTGGGTCACGGTACTCGGCATGGGCGAAAAGCCCGCTGAACTGTCGCAAGCGGCTGCTCGTTATATGGAGGAAGCGCTGGCTGCGGCGGGCGGCAGTTTCACGCTAATGACGCTCAACGGGCGGCTCGCCTATGTCGCCATGCTGCCTTTGCGTCCGGTGGCCGACGCTGATTCAGGCGCCGGTTCAGCAGCGGTACCGTTGACCTCGGAAGTGGACGGCGCGGCGCCGCTAGAAGGTCTCTTTGTCATGGCTATCGACGACCAGGAAGATGCGCTCGACGCATTAGAAGCGGTGCTTGTGTCGAGTGGCGCGCGCGTGCGAACCGCGTCGTCGGGCAAGGAGGCCTTGGACTGGTTCGCCGCCACACCGACCACACAATGGCCGCATGCGTTGCTATGCGACATCGTGCTCGCGGACGAAGACGGTTATGACGTACTGCGCCGTTTGCGACGCCTTGAAGCCGATCGGCAACTGCCGCTGCAGGACCGCGTGCCGGCGATCGCAATCACCGGCTACGCGGAGGGGGAAGACCGTATGAGAGCGCAGATGGCCGGTTTCCAGGCGCATCTTTCGAAGCCGGTTGCACCTGAAAAGCTGATAGGCGAAATTCGCAATCTGGCGATGGCGTCCGCACGCACGGGCGTATGAAGCGTGAGGCGGTGCGCGTTCGCCGCGCGCATGTGCGCCTCTCCACGTCCTGCGGCTCAGGTACGCGCGTCGACTTTGCTTACCGTTGGTTTTGCGCGGGCAGTGGGCGGCACCGGCGCCGCCATTTGACGCTCGCCCGTGCGTACCCGTTCGCGCAGGCTCAGCACCTGAGCCGGTACTGGCTTGCGGTGTCTCAATGCCCATGCGAGCCCGCTCAACAGCGGAACGGCGTCGCGCGCGAGGGTGCCTTCACGTGAGAACGTCACAAGCGCATGCATGGTCGCGCGGCTCACCTCGGGCCAGGGCAGGCGCAAGCACGCGATCCACGCGGCATTACGCGCGAGTGTGCGGCGCCGCAAGCCGCTATCGCGTGACGGCGACGGATGATGGTGCACGGTCAATTGATCGCAATAGACAATCGAGTGCCCGGCTGCCAGCACGTCCAGCGCGACGAGTTCTTCTTCGCCGCCGATAAAAAGGCGTGGCTCGTAGCCGCCCAGTTGGCGAAACAGCGACGTGCGAAAAACGCATGCGCCTGCCATATAGCCGATCAACGAGGGGCCCGGCAGCCCTTCGCTGCCGAGTGGACTTGCACGCATGACCGAGCAGGTCGGGTCCGTGAGGTTATCTTCGCCGACCACCACGCGCGCGCTCAGTACGCCCGCATTCGGCCACGCATCGAGCAATTGCACCGCGCGATCGAGGGAGCCCGGCTCCCACCACGTGTCGTCGTCGCAGAAGGCCACGTAGTCCGTGCCGACGTACGCGGCGGCGCGATTACGTCCGGCCGCGCCGAGATTCGCCCCGCATTCGACGATGCATACAGTGGGAAACAGCGCCTTCACGAGCGCGACGGTGTTATCGCTGGAGCCGTTGTCCGCGACAAAAATGGGCGGGTTTTCGGGAAGGGCGAGTAGGCGCTCGAGGGTGGCCACAAGCTCATCGGCGCGGTTGTACGTCAGAACGACGACCGAAATGCGCCGGGAAAGCGATTTTTTTTCCATGCGGTTCTTTATTCTTGACGAGGCGATGCCCCGTTCAAGCAATCGGTGTGCCGTCCGCTTTCAACTAGCTTGAGGCTCTTTGCAGCCGCCAATACTTTTCGGTCGAATAAAGCGAGCTTTGCCCCTGTGGGCCGAACGCGCGCAACTGGCTCGCGTAGGCGGCAATGGCTTCTCGCTTGATCTGCTCCTGCGCGCTGAATGCATTGACCGGCGCGCCCATGTCGGTGGTGGGCGACAGCGCGTAGCCGCTTTTGGTCAGTTCTTCAATGCGCTCCAATACCGCTTCTTGCCTCTGCCTATACGGCACGTCTTCGTAGCCGTGAAATGCGGTGTCGGCCATGACGTCGATCAGCGCGAGACATGCGTCCGACACTAAAGTGTGGTCGGAATGGAAGATGCCCAGCGGGAAGAACACGTTCTCTGGACTGTGCTCGTTGAGCGTGCGGCGAAGCGCTCCGGTCAGATCATCGGGGCTCGGTGTCAACAGGTATTGCGCATCGCAGAAGGACAGATGTACCGGCTGTGCGCCGAGCTTTTGCAACGCCCGAATGTCCTCCTGCTTGCGCGTCTGCATTGCCTCAAACGCATCCGTGAAACCGGATTGCCGGTCCCAGTCAGTGGACATGTTCTCCGGCGGCGGCGCGGTGAACACCGTGCAAACAATGGCCGATGGATTAGCTGCGAGAAGCAGCCCGCAACTCAGAACGGCGTCGTCGAGATGTGGAGAAACGACGAGCAGACGTGCGCGCGATTGCATCATTTTATGATGGACTTGCTTAAAGACGACAGGAACAGATGGAGTGCAAATTGCGGGCCTGGTTCTGAAACGTGACCTGAAGCTAACAGGAATGACCTTTGCAAACCGGTGGGAGTATTGTTTCCGATGAGCCGAAAGGATCAGCATGACAGACAACGACAAAACCGCCATCGAGCGGCGCAGGCTCGGCGGCTGGCTGCCATCGAACGAAGAGCATCTCGCGCGATATCGCACCGACCTCGCGGAAAAAGCCCGCGCTCGCGCGATGCACGCGCCGCGAACGTCGGCGGTAGAAGATCTGGCCGCGCTTCTGAGCGGCGACCCCGTTCTTCGCATGGATATGACGCGCGCAATCGATCAGGCCCGCGACGCTGGTTATGTGCTCGGCTATACGTCAATAGACGAGTTGATGGTGATCATCGATTACGTAATGACTTATGCGCCGCCGTTCAGCGAGACCAGTCTGATTCACTGCCCATTGAATGCGGTGCTGGACTGGCCGATGTGCATGCCGTCCGGCTACGCGCTGTTCCGCGACCCGGCATTGAACCAGCGGCTTAAACGCGTGCTCAATTGCTGGTGCGGGTTCCTGAGTGGGCCGCATTCGCGTGAACACCTGAATACGTCGGCGCCGAATGGATGGTTTTCGCCCGAGGCCGATGAGCAGATCGGCATGTCGCAGTTCGTCTGCGATACCGACAAGCCGTATTGGGGCTTTTCGTCATGGAACGACTTCTTCACGCGCCGGTTCCGCGAGGGCGTACGGCCAGTCGATCAGCCGGATAACGACAAGATCATTGTCAGCGCCTGCGAGGCGGCTCCGTATAACATCCAGACAGACGTCAAGCTGACCGATACCTTCTGGATCAAGGCACAGCCTTATTCGCTACTGGATATGTTTTCTGCGAGCCAGCGCGAAGTTGCACAGCGTTTTGTCGGCGGCTCGATCTATCAGTCCTTTCTCAGTGCATTCAATTATCACCGGTGGCATGCGCCGGTAAGTGGCGTCATCAAAAAAGCGTACGCGCTGGATGGCACCTACTATTCCGACGCCGATTCGGAAGGCCGCGACGCCGGCGGTCTGAACGATTCGCAGGGCTACATTACCGCGGTGGCGGCGCGCGCCGTGATCGTTATCGAAAGCGACGATCCTGCGATCGGTCAGGTCGGCTGCCTTTTCGTCGGCATGGCCGACGTGTCGTCGTGCATGATAGAGGCGTTGCCTGGCCAGCGCGTCGCCAAGGGCGATGAAATAGGCTTCTTCCAGTACGGCGGCTCGACCTGCTGTCTCGTCTTCGAGCCGGGTGTCATCAGCAGTTTCGTGCCGCAACCACCTTTCGACCACCCGCCGCCAGTCAAGGTGAATGCGCACATTGCGACCGCGAGGTAATCCTCGCTGCGGACGCCTATGCTTTTAAAAGAGCGTGGAACTGATGTTCGAATGCCGCGAAGCGCAATGCGCTTCGCGGCATTTTTTCTTCTTGATCGCGGGGCAGCCCGCCGTGGATAAGCGCTTAGCCCGGCTGCTTACCCGAGCCAAGATCGGCACCCGTCATCGGATCCGATTCCGTATCCGATGCGGTTCTCTCGGCCAGCGCGCCTAGCACTTCGACATCTGCTTGCGTCACGTTGACCGATGGCAGACCGTCGCCGCCATCCACTGCCGGCTGCGGTGCCTCGACGAATTCCCATTCCGGGCCCTCGTTCCACGGACCGCGTGCGTCGCCTTCGCCGGCCGACATGTTGTAGTACACGTTTGTAAATTCCGGAACACCCGGCAGCTTGCCTTGCGGGAAGTTGGGCTGAATCGAGTGCAGCGCTTTCTCGAACGACTTCTGGTGAGCGATCTCGCGCGTCATCAGGAAACCGAGCGCTTCCTTGATGCCCGGGTCGTCCGTGACATTCAGCAGGCGCTCATAGACGATCTTCGCGCGCGCTTCGGCAGCGATATTCGAGCGCAGGTCGGCGGTCGGTTCGCCAATCGTGTCGATGTACGCAGCCGTCCACGGTACGCCCGCGGAGTTCGTGAGCGCAGGTCCGCCGCCATACAGCAGCGCGGTGGTATGCGAGTCGTTGCCGCCGCCTGTCAACGAGCGATACAGCTCTGCTTCCTGCTCGACGCCTTCAGCGAGTTGGCCTTTCGCGCCCTTGTTCAACATAGCGACGATGGAGCCGATTACTTCAAGGTGACTCAGTTCTTCAGTAGCGATGTCGAACAGCAAATCCTTGCGGCCCGGGTCGTCTTCTGCGACGGCCTGAGTAAAGTACCGGCACGCGGCCGCTAACTCGCCTTGAGGTCCGCCGAATTGCTCGAGCATCAGATTGGCGAGGCCCGGATTGGGGGCGGCGACACGCACGGTATATTGAAGTCGTTTGTTGTGGACGAACATTGGTTTCTCCGCTGAGTATGGTTGGGAAACTTTCGACTGCACGCTTCCTTGCGCATCCCGCATACCTGAGCCATTAAATCGTCACAACGCGCGTGCCAATGTTCTGGCACACGCGTTGCGGATTGCAGGGCTCCTAACCACTACCTTGGGAGTTGCACATGACACAGCGAAAGACCATCGACGATCTGTTCGTTCACATGCTGTCGGATATCTACAGCGCCGAGAAGCAGTTGACCAAGGCATTGGCGAAACTCTCGCGTGCTGCGTCCGATCCGCAATTGAGCGAGGCGTTCAAAATGCACCTGGAGGAAACGCAAGGACAGGTGGAAAGAATCGATAAGGTTGTAGAAACGAGTGGCGTGAAGTTGAAAAGAATGAAGTGCGTCGCGATGGAAGGCTTGATCGAGGAAGGGCAGGAGCTAATCGACGAAATGGAGAAAGGCGCAGTGCTCGATGCCGGCCTGGTCGCTGCCGCGCAAAAGGTGGAACACTACGAAATCGCCGCATACGGCAGCCTGTGCGCGATCGGAAAGCAGCTGGGTTTCACCGATGCCGTCAATCTGCTGAAGGAAACGCTGGAAGAAGAAAAGGCGACGGATTTGAAGCTGACCGAATTTGCTGAGCGAGCCGGCAACGAAAAGGCGAAGCAGCAGAAGTAAGTGGGGAAGTCCCGCCGGCGAAAAGCGACGCGGGACTGAGAGAGCGGTTTTGATCGTGTGATCCGGCCCATTCAAGGGCCGGTTTTTTTGCGAGCCACGCGCCCCGCATGGCCCGCGACAACTTCGCGCGTCAGGTCTTGTCGCCGACCGCACGGCTGCCGACTGCGTCGAGCTTGCCCTGCAGTTCCATCTTGCGCTGCGCGATTTTCTGACCCAGTCCCTTCACATTGAGATTGGCCTTTCGCAATTCCGGAAACAGTTCGTTCTCTTCTTCTTCCACGTGATGTTGGACCATTTCGCTCATCACTTTGAACGTCGCGTCGAAGCCTTTATCGCCCGCCTTGAGCGTTTCGAATTTGCTGATCAGTGTTTTCACGAGAAAGTGCTCGACGTACGCTTCCTCCACGTCGACCACATCGCCTGACGGCAGCGCTTCAGCCGCAGCGGGGTAGAGCAGTTCTTCTTCGATGATGGTGTGAATGGTGAGCTCTTCGCACGCGCGCTGCGCCAGCGTGGCTTTCGCTTCCAGATCGTCTTCTTTAGCTTCTTTGAACGCGGTGAATAGCCGCTCGACGGCGCGATGATCCGCGATCAGCAGTTCGAGTGCATCGTCTGTATTTGGGTTCGGTTGTTTCTCGGGCATGTCGCTCTCCGTGTTGAAACGCCGCCTGGCGGCAGGTTTGAACGGGGTAACGCAAGCACTGTGCCCATGCGCCGCAGTTTAGTTTTTGCTCTTGCGCGGTGCTGCAGCGTTCAGCAGCGGATTGAACGCTGCCGTTCTCTTCGGCTGCCGCGTGGGCGAGTCGGAGTCTCTCTCTTTGTTTTTGGCGGTGTCTTTCGCTTTGTCTTTCACGTTCGCGGCACGGCCGCGCCGCGGAGCGCGAGCACTCCCGGACAATTGCTGCGCCAGTTCTGCGCTGTCGTCGTCCTGGTCCGCGGATTCTTCTTCGTGCTCGTCTACGTCCTCCGCCGCGCTCGCAGGATTTTTAGTTCGCGATACGCCGCCTATGTGCTCGATTACCGACAGGAAGGATTTGCTCGCCGAACGTAAAGATTCGCCTGGCAGCATGGTGAGAATGACCACTTCGTGAAGCGAGCGTCCGTCGACGGTGCGTTGAGACGGTTTCGTGTCCCAGTCCGTGTTCTCTTGTGCGAAAACGGCCAATAGCCGTTCGAGGACAGCGGGCGATAGCACGCCGCCGTCGTACAGGCTGATGATTGCGCGCTCGGCAAGAGCGAACGGCGAAGCGGAAGTTTTAGGCATCGTTCTGTGCTCCTCGCCGGGCGCGCTGTTTCGACGATTTGTCGCCGGTTAGGCGTTTTGCCTTGCTTCACTTCCCTTCAGCTCACCGTGCCGATGCGCGTGCGTGGCCGCATATTTGAGCTCGAAGTGTGCGCCTTTGCCGCTGCGCGTAGGCGGAAAATGTTCTCCCTCCACGCACGTTACTTCGAAGGTGTCTTTGCCGTCGTCGTGAACGACTGAATAGATGCCGGAGGTCTTGACGATTTCGCCGGGCTTGAACGAGTTATCTCCTGCCATTGTGAAACTCCGTGGGTAAGTAAGCGACAAGCTTCGTCATGCAACGCTCGTGCCACGCTTGCCGGTGCGCTCAGAACGCCCGCAATGGACTCGACCTCCGAGCGGGCCCCATCGGACTGCTCTCTTCCAGAAGTATCTGAACGATGCCGCGAGTCGACACGCTGACCCATGCCGAACGAACGTCTTTCACGCTGACCCAGCGGCATCGGCTGATTTCATTGCTCGGTATCGGCTCGACGTGCTCGGGAATACGCGCGGCAAATACATAGTGTCGAGTGCGGGCGCCCCAGAACTCGAAAATGTACTGGAGCGGGATGCCGCTCATTTGAGTCTCTTCAAGAAGCTCGCGAGCGGCCGCGTCGAACGCGGGCTCACCGATCTTGCATCGACCGCCGGGCAGCGCCCACCGTCCGTTGGATCTCGCGACCAGCAGGATGTGATTAGCGCGCAGGCAAAGGACGGTGGCTCGATGCTTCATGACATTTCGGGGTAATCAGTGCGACTTTGGCACACGTTGCATGTTGCATGCCTTGCCGATGAGTCCACCGGGAACTGTAAATGCTACTTGCACAAACGGCGCTTTCGGCCAAACGGTCGGTTTTTCTCGTGTAATCCAATTCGAATCATTGTCTGTAGAGGTGGTGAATATGTCGAAGCCACATCGGTTTCCTCCCGCACTTGCCGTCCCCGCTGTCGTCTTTATCATTATCGGCCTGGCGCTAGCTGGGGGCGGAGTCCCGCTCGTCGCGCTGGGTGGTTCGTGGTATTACGTGGTGACCGGGATCGCGATTGCGCTGACCGGCGTGCTGCTCAGCATTCGCCGACGTTCGGCGCTATGGTTATTCGCGCTGATTCTGTTCGGTTCGACGATCTGGGCCGTGGTGGAAGCGCGCTTCGACTTCTGGCAATTGTTGCCGCGCTTGTGGGTGTGGCTCGTACTTGCTTTGTGGCTATTGCTGCCGCCCGTCACACGCAAACTGGTGTTCGGGCCACCGGCCGCGCATCGCGAGGGCGTCGTGCCGTTGACTGCCGCCGTGATCCTGACCGTACTCCTCGGCCTCGTCACAGCGTTCAATCATCCGTATGATCGCGCGGGCACCCTGGCTTCCACTGCCGCTCCACCCACTACACCAATTGCCGGTGACGCGAACCGGCAGGCGGCCGACTGGACCGACTACGGCGGCTCGCCGCTCGGTCAGCGCTATTCGCCGCTTACGCAAATCACACCGGAGAATGCGGGGCAACTGAAAGTGGCCTGGCAATTCGAAACAGGCGACAAGCCGGGCCCGGGCGACCCCACCGAAACTACCGATGAGAACACGCCGATCAAGGTCGGCAACAAGCTCTTCCTTTGCACGCCGCACAGTATCGTGATCGCGCTCGATCCGGCGTCGGGCAAGGAACTCTGGCGATACGATCCGCATATTCAGAGTCCCGTTGGCTTCAAGCACTGGGAGCATATGACTTGCCGCGGCGTGTCATATCACGACGACGCGATGTATCCGGCAAATGCCGCGGTAGCAGCGGCCGATAATGCGGCGGCATCAGCGCCTACTGAAGGCGCGGCTGCAGGCGCGCCTGCAAGCACTGATGCGAGCGCTGCCGCTTCGAATCCCCAAGCATCGGCCTCGGCGCCTGCAGCGGATGGCGCATCAGCGACCACTGACGCGGCCAACGGTGCTTCCACAGCGGCGGGCGCAGAGCAATCGGCATCCGCCGCCACGGCCGCCAGCGATACATCGGCTGCGACCCAACAGACGGCCGCCGCTGCCGTGAGCGCCGAATGTCCGCGCCGCATTTTCCTGCCGACCGCCGATGCACGACTGATTGCGCTCAATGCCGACACGGGTCAGCCATGCACGCATTTTGGCAATAACGGTCAAATCGACCTGCGCACGAATATCGGTCCCTTTACCCCTGGCGGTTATTACTCGACGTCGCCGCCCGCGGTAACTCGCGATCTGGTCATTATCAGCGGCCACGTCACGGATAACGAGTCGACCAACGAACCCTCGGGAGTCACCCGCGCGTTCGACGTGCACGACGGCCATCTCGTGTGGAACTGGGATGCGGGCAATCCAGACGAGACCCAGCCGATTACCGGCAATCAGACGTACGTTCGCAATTCGCCGAACATGTGGTCGGTCTTCAGCGTGGATGAAAAACTCGGCATGGTGTATCTGCCGCTCGGCAATCAGACACCCGACCAGTGGGGCGGCATGCGTACGCCCGCTTCGGAGAAGGTGGCGGCGGGCGTCGTTGCACTGGATCTCGCGACCGGCAAGATGCGCTGGAATTACCAGTTCACTCACCACGATCTATGGGACATGGACGTAGGCGGCCAACCTTCGCTGATCGATCTGCAGACACCCAGTGGCGTGCAACCTGCGCTGATCGCATCGACGAAACAGGGCAGTTTGTACGTGCTGAACCGCGAGACCGGCAAGCCGATCGTGCCGATCACGGAAGAACCCGTACCGCAGGGCGCGGGAACCGGCGATCACACTTCGCCTACTCAACCGTTCTCCGCACTGAACTTCAAACCGCCGAAAGTACGCGAGCGCGACATGTGGGGCACCAATCCTTTCGATCAGCTGTGGTGCCGCGTCAAGTTCAAATCGCTGCGATATGACGGCATGTTCACGCCCCCGTCCGAGCAGGGATCGCTCGTATTTCCGGGCAATTTCGGGGTGTTCGATTGGGGCGGCATTGCAGTGGACCCGGTTCGGCAAATACTGATCGCGAACCCGAGTTACATGGCTTTCACTTCAAAGCTGGTGCCGCGCTCGCAGATTCCGTCCGATAACGGAGAGAAGAAGGGCAGTGAAACAAGCGGCATCAAGCTCGCTCGCGGCACGCCTTATGGATTCGAGCTCAATGCGTTCCTTTCGCCGCTCGGCATTCCGTGCCAGGCGCCGCCGTGGGGATATGTCGCGGGCGTCGATCTGCGCACGAACCACATTGTGTGGGAACACAAGAACGGCACCATCCGCGATAGCGCGCCGCTGCCCATTCCCATGCCGCTCGGCGTGCCGAGTCTGGGTGGCATGATCACGACTGCTGGCGGTGTGGCATTCCTCTCCGGTACGCTTGATTACTATCTGCGCGCTTACGATGTACGGACTGGCGACCGGCTGTGGCAAGCTCGCTTGCCCGCAGGCGGGCAGGCAACGCCAATGACCTACGCCGACAGCAACGGCAAGCAGTATGTGCTGGTCACCGCGGGCGGGCACGGCTCGCTCGGCACGAAGCAAGGTGATTACGTGATCGCGTACACGCTGCCCTGAAAGAGCGTTTGAGGATCGCGCGCGAGCGGGCGCCGCAGGAGCGTCGCGGTTAAGGCCCGCCGCGCGCTTGCGACAGGCGCGCGAGTTTCTGCGTCAAGTAAGCGAATGCACTCCAATGTGCATCCGGTTGAAAACATTACGCGTCGGCGCGCAAACATTCCAGCCGCCGCGGCGCGTGCAAAACGTTCGAAGATCGCTTAATGCGTAGCGGCGTGTAATACAGCTTTCAATATGCCTGCCACGAGCGCGACGGTCGCAACGCCCAGCAACCACAGGCCGACAAACCATGCGAATCGTCGCCACATGTTAGTGATATCCCTCGCCGGGACGCATTTTGCCTTTGAAAACCGAATAGGCATACACCGTGTAGCCGAGAATCATCGGAACGGTAATCGCTGCGCCCACCAGCAGAAATAAGAGGCTTGCGTGGGGCGCGGCCGCGTCGCGGAAGGAAATGGCAGGTGGCACGAGATACGGATACAGACTGATCAGAAGACCTGCATAGCAAAGAACGAAAATGCCATAGGCGAAGAGTAGAGGCAGCGCCTGGCGCCGCGCCGAAAGGCTGCGCCAGAAGCCGGCCGCGAGAAGAATCAGCAGTACCGGCACGGCGGCGGTGAATGCAATGTCCGGCCAGCGGAACCAGCGCGCAGCGAGCGAGCCTTGCAACATTGGCGTCCACAGCGTGACGACGACGATCAGCGCAAGCACCGCCACTGCCGTGGTGCGCGCATAACGCCGGCAGCGCTCGTGCAGCGGTCCTTCGGTGCGCCAGATCAGCCAGCACGATCCAAGCAATGTATAGCCGACGACCACGGCGAGGCCGCACAGCACGGTGAAGCCGGTAAGCCAGTCCCACCAGCCGCCGGAATACGACACTCCCTTCACGTGGATGCCCTGAAGCAGTCCGCCCAGCACGAGTCCCTGGCACAAGGCGGCCATGGTGGAACCCGAAAAGAAAGCGACGTCCCACCACGCGCGGCCGGAACCCGTCGCGCGAAAACGGAATTCAAAGGCCACGCCGCGAAACACGAGTGCGAGCAGCATCGCGATGATCGGCGGATAGAGCGCTGGAAGGATGATCGAATAGGCGAGGGGAAACACGGCGAAAAGTCCGCCGCCGCCGAGCACGAGCCATGTTTCATTGCCGTCCCATACGGGCGCGATGGTGTTCACCATCAGGTCGCGATCGTCCCGGCTGCGCTCGACGGCGAACAGGATGCCCACGCCGAGATCGAATCCGTCGAGCAGCACATAGGCAAGCACGGCAAACGAGAGGATGGCCGCCCAGACGAGCGGCAGATCAATCGTGGCGGTCATGGCGATCGTCCCGTGCAGAAGTGTTGCCAGTGGTGGTCGATGCGGGCTGCCGTTGCGCCGGTCCGGGCGTGATGCCCGCGCTGCGATGCGGCTTGTCCTTGGCGGGCCCTTCTGTCGCGAGCGATGGCGGCCTCGCCATGAGCCGCAGTACGAATACCATTGCCGCGCCGAATACGATCAGATACACGACGCCGAAAGCCGCAAGCGATGTCGCGACGCCGGGCGCGGCGATGGGCGACACGCTGTCGGCGGTGCGCAAATGGCCATACACCGTGTAAGGCTGACGGCCCACTTCGGTCACGGTCCAGCCGCATAACAGGGCAATGAGGCCGGACGGTCCCATTGCGACCATCAGCCGGTGCAGCCAGCGCGCGCGATAAAGCGAATGACGCGCCCGAAGTGCCAGACTCGCGAAACCGGTCAGCGCCATCAGCACGCCAAGGCCGACCATGACGCGAAAAGCCCAAAAAATAAGCGGTGAAAAGGGGCGGTCTTCTCGCGCGAATTCCTTGAGTCCTCTAATAGAACCGTTCCATGTATGTGTGAGGATCAGCGCGCCCAGATGCGGGATCTCGACTGCGTAGTCGGTAGTCTCGGTCTTCATGTTTGGCATACCGAACAAAATCAGCGGTTGGCCCGGTTTGGACTCCCAGTCGCCTTCGAGTGCGGCGATCTTTGCGGGCTGATGCTTGAGCGTGTTCACACCGTGCGCGTCGCCGGCGAGAATCTGGATCGGCGCGACGATGCACGCCATCCATAGCGCCATGGAAGCCATGAGCCGCGCAGGCTCGTTACCGGGATCGCGCAGCAAGTGCCACGCACCCACCGCGCCGACGATGAACGCCACGCTCAGATAGGCCGCGAGCACCATATGCACGAGCCGGTAAGGGAACGAAGGGTTGAAAATGATGCTGAGCCAGTCGGTGGGCACAAAGCGACCGTCGACCATCTCGAATCCTTGCGGCGTTTGCATCCATGAATTTGCAGCGAGAATCCAGAAGGCGCTTAGCAAAGTGCCGATAGCGACGAGCACTGTGGCAAGAAAATGCAGCTTGGGGCCGACACGGGTCATGCCAAACAGCATCACACCAAGAAAGCCCGATTCAAGGAAGAACGCGGTTAGTACTTCGTAACCCATAAGCGGGCCGACAACGGGTCCCGCGCGATAGGCAAAGCCCGCCCAATTGGTGCCGAACTCATACGACATGACAAGGCCAGACACCACGCCGACGCCGAATACCACTGCGAAAATCGTCAGCCAGTAGCGGAATACGGCCAGGTATACCGGCTTGCCGGTGAAGAGCCATGCGCCCTCGAGCACTGCAAGATAGCTGGCAAGCCCGATGGACATTGCCGGGAAAATAATGTGAAAGGCGATGGTGAAACCGAACTGCGTTCGGGCAAGAAACAGTGCGTCGACCGAGGGGGGCATTACGGTACCTCGAATAAGGACGTGGCTGACCTGATGGACGGATTCGCAATTTGCGCCGCAGCGCATGCTTCTGAATATAAGCAATGTAAATGCAAATGCGTGGCCTGACTGTGTCTGCAGGCATAGCGCGGGTACCCGCGCAAGACCATGCGAAAGGCGTGTAAACCTATTGTCAGGAGCATGCGCTCTTTTCGCCAACAGGTACACACTTTGCTCTCGTTCTGTACTGACGTTCGCGCGGAGACCGTAATGAAAGAAAAGGACACGACACGAGATTACCCCTACGCATCGGGCGGATGGGGATCGCTGAAGGCAGTCACCACAATTCTCGCGCAGGAACATGTCGGCCTGAAAGACAGTGCCGTGCTCGCGAAGCAGAACAAGCCGGACGGCTTTATGTGCGTGAGCTGTTCGTGGGCCAAGCCGGCCGACCCGCACGTATTCGAGTTCTGTGAGAGCGGCGCGAAGGCTACTGCCTGGGACCTGACGTCCAAGCGAATGACGCCTGAGTTCTTTCAGCTGCATACCGTGACCGAACTGCTGTCATGGCACGACCATGACCTGGAAGAAGCGGGGCGGCTCACCGCGCCGATGCGCTACGATCCAGCCACCGACAAATACGTGCAAGTGGAATGGCAACAGGCGTTCGATGAAATCGGTCGCGAGCTCAGCAAGCTCGAGCCGGACAGTGTGGTGTTCTATGCGTCGGGCCGCGCGTCGCTCGAAACGTCGTACATGTACCAGCTTTTAGCGCGCATGTACGGTACGAACAATCTGCCCGACAGCTCGAACATGTGTCACGAAAGCACCAGCGTCGGGCTGAAGGAAGCAATCGGGGTAGGCGTCGGCACCATTACGCTCGACGACTTCGAGAAGACGGACCTGATGTTCTTCTTTGGCCAGAATGTGGGTACCAATAGCCCGCGCATGCTTCATCAATTGCAGGACGCGCGCAAACGCGGGGTGCCGATCATCACGTTCAATCCGCTTCGCGAGCCGGGGCTCGTGCGTTTTGCGAATCCGCAATCGCCGGTGCAAATGCTCACGCCCGACAACACGCAGATCAGCACGCAATATCATCAACTCAAGACCGGCGGTGATACCGCTGCGATTCTCGGCATCTGCAAGGCGGTGATTGCCGCGGACGATCTCGCCATCCAGCAAGGTGCGCCGCGTGTCGTCGATGCGGATTTCATCCGCGATCACACGACCGGTTACGAAGCATTCGCGAACTATGCACGCGAGGCTTCGTGGGCGGACATAGAAAAGGTCAGCGGTCTGACTCGCGACGCGATACAGGCGGCCGCAGACGAATACATGAAGGCGAATGCAGTGATCGTCCACTACGGAATGGGACTGACGCAACACCGGCTGGGCGTGCAAAACGTCCGCATGGTGTGCAATCTGCTCTTCCTGCGGGGCAACGTGGGCAAGCCCGGCGCTGGGCCATCACCTGTGCGCGGTCATTCCAACGTGCAGGGGCAGCGCACGGTCGGCATTACAGAAAAGCCCGAACTGGCGCCGCTCGATAAGCTGGCAAGCCAGTTCTCGTTCGAGCCGCCGCGCAAAACAGGCATGAATACCGTCGAAGCGTTTGAAGCCATGCTCAAAGGAGAGGTGAAGGGCGTATTCAACCTCGGCGGCAATCTCGTGCGTTCCGTGCCGGACCGCTTGCGGATAGAACCCGCGTGGCGAGGTTTGCGCCTTAATGTGAACGTTGCGACCAAGCTCAATCGCAGTCACCTCGTACATGGCGAGATCTCGTACATTTTGCCGTGCTTGAGCCGCATCGAAATCGACCGGCAGGCGAGCGGCGACCAGGCTGTCTCGATGGAAGACAGCACCGCGTGCATGCACGGTTCGCGCGGCGTGGCGGAACCGGCCAGCGACAACATTCGCTCGGAGCCCTATATCGTCGCGGGAATCGCGAAAGCGACACTGGGCACTCGCTTCAACGTTGATTGGGATGCGTGGCGAGATGATTACTCGATCGTGCGTAATGAAATAGAAAAGACTTATCCGGAGATATTCCACGACTTCAACCAGCGCATGTGGACGCCGGGCGGATTTCACAAACCTCTACCCGCGCGCGAGCGGCAATGGAAGACGAAAAGCGGGAAGGCGGAGTTCCAGGTGCCGAAGGCACTCGGCGAAGATCCCGACATGCCCGAGCGCGAGACGGACGCGCTCAGACTGATGACACTGCGCTCCGACAGCCAGTTCAATACGACGATCTACTCGCTGGACGATCGCTTTCGCGGCGTGAAGGGTAACCGCATGATTGTGCTGATCAATGAAGACGATATGGCGGCGAGTGGTCTAACCGAAGGCGACAAGATCGGCTTGCAGACCATTTCCGACGACGGCTTCGACCGGCGCGTAAGCGGACTCACCGTCAAGGCTTACGACATTCCGCGTGGCTGCATTGCCGGCTACTACCCGGAATGCAATCCGCTGCTGCCGCTCTGGCATTACGCCGAAGAAAGTAAAGTGCCTGGCGCCAAGTCCATTCCGGTGCGGATTGTCGAAAAGCCGGTTGCTACATCTGGTGCATGACAGACCCGCCGGGCGACGATTGCCCGGCGGCGGATTCCGGAGCCGCTTTCAGCGCGGTCAATCGGCGTAGCGCGATCTGCGCGACTTCGGCAAGCATTGCGTCGCGCCAATCACGAGCAGAGATCCGAGCAGGAAAGTCGCAATCGGGAATGTACCTGCGGTATTCACTGCAATTTCCCGCGGACGCTCACCAAGAAGCTGCATTCTACGGCGCGTCATTTTCGAGCCGAGCGAACGCAGCTCGCCTTTCAAGGCCCGCTCAGCGGCAGGCAGCAGTACGGTTTCTTCGTCGGCCACGTGATGCATGACCTCGCGCATCAGTTGCTGAAAAAGACCGTCGTATGCAGCATCCTCGGGTCCGCTTGCGCGTAGCTTTGCGATCGTGGCGCGCATTTCGTCGTGTTCGGGCTGGCTCTTTTCGAGCGTTTTATCCTCGCTCATTACACCGGCCAATGCCGGGTAGAAGATTTCTTCTTCCAGTTGTGCGTGAATTTCGAGTGCCGCACAGACCGAATTGACGATTGCGCGCTTGCGCCACCACGGCGTGTCTGTGTGATAACGATGAAACGCGGCAAGTACATGCATATGATCGAGCCGGATCATCGCGGTAATGGTGGGAGACATCGACGAATTGGTATCGGGCATGGCAGTTCTCCAGAATGACGCGGCGCCGCGCGTCGGTTTGTGGGGATTGTCTGCACGCGAAGTCGACATGCACATGAGCACGCGAATCCGGCATGCGGGCGCTCGCGGATGCGCCACACACCGCATTCGCCATACCTGCAACGTCCCGCTAGCCGGGAATCCTTTCGATGTCTCGCAACCAGACCGTCGCCTCGCTGTCGCTCGGTGCACGCCAGTCGCCGCGCGGCGACAAGGAGCCGCCCGATCCCACCTTGGGTGCATTCGGAATGCAGGAGCGCTTGAACTGGCTGGTGTGAAAAAAGCGCTCGGCGAAGATCGCCATATTGCGCTTGATGTCGCCAAGCGTGTATTCGTTGCGCGCCACATGTGGACCCGCCGGCCAGACGCCGCGCTCGCGGTCGGCCCATGCGCAATGCGCGAGGAACGCGACCTTCGACGGTGAAAAGCCGAAGCGCAACAGGTAATAGAGATTGAAGTCCTGCAACTCATACGGACCGATAATGCTTTCGGTCTTCTGGTCGATGACTTTGTCGACCTTGCCGGGCACCAGTTCCGGGCTGATCTCGGTCGCCAGGATCTGCTCCAGCACATGCGAGCCCGCGTCGCCGACTTGGCCCGACTCGGCGACCCAGCGCACGAGATGCGTGATCAGCGTCTTTGGCACGCTCGCATTGACGCTGTAATGCGACATGTGATCGCCCACGCCATAGGTGCACCACCCGAGCGCCAGTTCGCTCAGGTCGCCTGTGCCGATCACAATTGCCTGATGGAAATTGGCGAGCCTGAAAAGGTGGCTGGTGCGCTCGCCCGCCTGAACGTTTTCGAACGTGACATCGTATTGTTTTTCGCCCGACGCAAACGGATGGTGCAAGTCGTGAAGCATTTGCATGCAGCTCGGGCGTATGTCGATTTCCTCCATCGAGCAGCCCACGGCTTGCATCAGATCTTTCGCCTGCTGGAGTGTGCGGCTGCTGGTCGCGAAGCCCGGCATCGTGTAACCGAGAATATTCGAGCGCGGCAGCTTCAACCGGTCCATGGCTTTTGCGCATACGAGCAGCGCCTGCGTGGAATCGAGGCCGCCCGAGACACCAATAACCACTTTCGAGATTCCGGCCGCGCCGAGTCTTTGCAGCAGCCCATGCACCTGAATGTTGTAGACCTCGGCGCAGCGTTCATCGCGTGTCGCGGGATTTGACGGCACATACGGGAAACGGTTGATTGAACGCATGAGCGGCAAATGCTCCGCATCGGGAAGCGAAGCCGGCACGCTGATCACCTGGAATTTGCAGACCTCGTTTGCATGGCGGCGCGTGGACTGGCCGAAAGTGGTTTGCCTCATCCGTTCGCGCGACAGCCGTTCGAGGTCGATGTCGCCGTAAATCACATGGGACGTGTCGACGAAACGCTCCGATTCGGCGAGCAGTTCGCCGTTTTCGTAGATCAGCGCCTGGCCGTCCCATGCAAGGTCGGTTGTAGATTCGCCCCGGCCCGCAGACGAATATAGATACGCGGACAGGCATCGCGCGGATTGCTGCCCCACTAGTTGGTGCCGATAACCGGACTTGCCGATCACGATGTTGGATGCGGAAAGATTGACGAGCACCGTTGCACCCGCGAGCGCCGCAAACGACGACGGCGGCACGGGAACCCATACGTCCTCGCATATTTCTACGTGGAAGCGAAAGAGCGGCGCGTGCGGGACGTCGAACAGCAATGACGCGCCGAAGGGCGCATGCTGTCCGCATAACGTCACTTCGGAGCTAGACGCGTTCTCCGCAGCACTGAACTGGCGGGCTTCGTAGAACTCGCCGTAGTTGGGCAGGTAACTTTTGGGCACCACACCGCACAGCTTGCCGTTCGAAATCACCAATGCGCAATTGAACAGCTTATGCTCGATCTTCAGTGGCGCGCCGATGAGCAGTACCGCGGGAATACTCGTAGAGGCCGCAACGATCTCACCGATAGCCGATTCGCACGCGTCGAGCAGTGCTCGCTGGTGGAAGAGATCGTCGCACGTATAGGCCGATATGCCGAGTTCGGGAAACACGACAAGCAGTGCGCCCTTTTGTGCGGCCTCGCGGGCCAGTTTCAGCGTCTGCTGCGCGTTGAATTGCGGATCGGCCACGCGGCACACGGGAACCGCAACTGCGACACGTGCAAAATCGTGACTGTACAAATTGAAGAATGATTGCGTCATGATGTGCGGCGCCTATGAATAGCCGGTCGGAAGCGGCAGCTTATCCGCTCCAACCAGTGTTGAACACAGCCCGATGCGGCGTTCGCGACGCGTTCAGGCGGAGTGCGGCGAACCGGGTCGAGCGTATCGTACGTTCGGCAACTGATTGAAGTAATACTCGACTCGCGAAAGCGCGTAAAGCGCTGCGTTTCGCCGGATAGTGGTGCGGTCTCCGTCGAACACTCGCGTTTCGGCAAACATGAATTCACCGTCCCGGCGCTTGTAACGCCACGCAAAGCATTGTGTGCCTGCCGGCAGATCCGTGCCTTTCGGCGGCGGACCCGCGAGCCCCGTATTCGAGACTGCGATATTGGCCGAGCACCCTTCGAGGGCGAGTACACCTGTGGCCATCTCCCGGGCGACTGCCTCGCTCGTCAGGCCATGTTCTTCGATCGTCTGCGACCGCACGTTCAGTACACCGCATTTACCCGTTGGCGAGTAAACGACGAGGCCCACGTCGAGGCATGCGCCGCTGCCCGGCACGTCTGCCAGCAGGGATGCAATGAGACCGCCGGTACACGATTCGGCGGTGGCGATCACAAGACCGCGCGACGATAGAAACCCAACCACGCTGCGGGGAATGTTCATTTTTGCGTCCTCGTTTATCCGGGCTCGTTTGTCACGATAAGCCAGTCAGTTGTCAGCGAGCAAGTGCAATACCCGTTGCGCAGTCGTCTTCATCCAGCGGCACGGCGATTGCTCGATCAACGTGTCCCTTCACCGGGACGCCATGGTTGTTTGTTCGGTTAGGCTCGCCACACGGCGAGCCGCTTTTTTTTCGCCCCATGTTCAGCGTTTGCGCGCTGCTTTACCGTCGGTACAGCGCTTGCTCTTTTTGCTTCGCATGCGACGGCAAAGGAGGCGACGTACATGATGTTTCCAACAATCGTTATCAACCGCGAGGATCCGTCCTCGACTGACGCGCAGACGCTACTCGACGAACTGAGCGCGACGCTGGCCGTGTTCACCGGCGACGGCGGACAAAGCCGCTTTTCCATTCACGACGTCGCGCTTGAGCGCTCGCGCTTTCTCGTTGCGAGGACCGGTTTTTCGACGCCGCTTGGCTGTGGCGCGTTTCGTCCGTTAGGCGAGCACATTGCCGAGATCAAGCGCCTTTATGCGCGCCCCGGCGCGGAGGGCGCAGGCAGTGCGATTCTCGCGCGACTCGAGAAAGAAGCAGCAGAGCTAGGCTATCAGGCGTTATGGCTCGGCATGCACGTGAACAATCGTCGCGCGATCGAGTTCTACGAGCGACACGGTTTCCATCGCATCGAACCGTATGGGCCGTATGTGGGCAAAGACGATTCGTGCTGCTTCGAAAAGCGCCTCGACGGACAGGCGCCCGATAACCAGCGCGAAGCCACCACGCGAGGGGCGTAATGCAATCGGATCGCGCGGGCTGCGAGCCGCGCTACTTGTGAATTTTCTCGCGCAACGACTGAATGTCGTTGGCCGTTACAGGTCGCGCGTCATTGCCCCATGAGGTGCGGATCCATGAAAGCACGTTCGCCATTTGCGCATTGGTGAGCGTTTGAGCGAAGCCCGGCATTGCTTGACGCGGCGGTCCACTGATAGTCGCGGGACTGTTGCCGCCTTCCACCATTAAGCGAATCAGCGAAGTCGTATCTTCGGTGATCACTGACGGGTTGCCTGCTAGCCGCGGAAATACATTGGGCATGCCCGCACCTTGCACACCGTGGCAGCGCGCGCAGAACGAGATATAGACCCGCGCGCCGACCGATTGAGGCGCATCGACCCGATTGCCGTTGCGCGTCGGCAAGTCGGGCTGGGCATGCGGCTCATAGCTCCCGGACGGCTTTTGCGCCGGCAGTGACTTGACATAGTGCGCCATGGCGAGCGCATCTTCGTCGGTCAGATATTGAGTGCTGTCTTCCACTTGCTCGACCATAGAACCGAATGCGACGAGACCCGCACCGTGTCCCGTCTTCAGAAATGCGGCAAGATCTTTTTCGCCGATACGTCCGAGTCCCGAGCCCGGATCGCCGGTCAGATTCGGCCCGAACCAGTTGTCATTGACTCCACCCGTCAAATACATGGGCGACGACTCGTCGTAGCCGCGTTCCTGAAAGCCTGGACCGCGAGGTGTGTGACATGCGCCGCAATGCCCCGGACCTTGCACGAGAAATGCCCCGCGATTCCACTGCGCGTCACGTCCGGCCTTCGGCCGATAGGGTTCTGTTGGTGCGAACGCGAGTTGCCAGAAATAGAGCACCCAGCGCTGATTGAAGGGGAACGCCAGCTTGGTGGGCGGAGCCGGTTCGGGCGCCGGTTTTACTCCGTGCATGAAATACGCGTAAAGGGCGCGCATGTCGTCGTCGGACATTTTTGAAAACGACGCATACGGCATCGCCGGATAAAGCCGCTTGTTACCCGGCGACACGCCCTCGCGCACGGAGCGTGCAAAATCTTCGTAACTGTAGGCGCCAATGCCGTATCGGCGGTCCGGCGTGATGTTGCTGCTCATGATCGTGCCGAATGGCGATGTAAGTCCCAAGCCGCCGCCATAGGCTTGTCCGCCGACGGCCGTGTGGCAACCCGCGCAGTCCGACGCTTTGGCGAGATATTCTCCACGCGCTACGAGGGCCGCGAGCGCCGGGTCCGATGCGCCGGCGGGCTCGGCTGTGACACACGGAGTCGTGAACGCGCCGAGCATCGCCGTGCCGGCCAGCACGATCAGTTTGAAGCGCCGCATCATGAGGTGGTATCCCGCCGCGCGGCCAGCGTGTTAGGCATGAGCGTCACTGGCGCACGATGCATCAGCCAGCGCGCGCCAGTCAGAAGCGCTGCGATCAGATACGCCAGACCGCCAGGCACCCACATCACGAGGCCGCCGAGTTGTTGATCCTGCAACGGATCGAAGCCGAGCGCCGAGGTTGACTCGATGTACGCCGGGTACCAGAGCCCCGGCGCAAGCGTCAGCAATGCGCCCAGCGCGCCGGTGTGAACCATCGTCGTGAAGAGCGACAACATCGCATAGCCGCTTTGATCGCGCCGCGCGCCTTCGCCGAAAACGACCCACCAGAACAGGAGCGCGCTTAGCAGGAAGCTCGCGTGCTGAAGCGTATGAATAGCGGCCGACGCGAGCGCCGCTTCAAAAAAGCGCGGCATATGCCACGCCCACAGCGCGGCGGCGTGCAGCAGCCATGCGACGGTCGGCGCACACAGCGCGTGCCACAGTCCGTACAGCACCGGCGTGCGGACGGCGGCGGCTATCGCGTGCCGTGCCGCCGGAGGAAAGGCCCACAGCCATACCGCGAGCGGTCGGCCGAGCACGAGCAGCGGAGCGGCCACGATCATCATCAGTTCATGTTGAACCATATGCGCGGAGAAGAGCGCCGCGCTCAATGCGTCGAGTGGCGAATTGAGCGCGGCGACGAGCGCGAGCCATCCGGCTACGAATGCGCATAGCTGACGCGTGCGAATGCCGCGCCCGCGTCGGCTGCGCGCGCGCAGGCGCCGGTAGCCGGCTGCATAGAGGCCGAGGCTCACGACCAGCAGTGCGACGACCCATGGTTCGAAAGTCCAGCGCAGCACGGGCGGCGCGCTTCTCTCCGCGGCAGTCAACACATGTGCGTGTACGCCTGGCGGAATACACAACGCGGCGAACGCGAGTGCGCGGCGCATTGATTTGTTCATTGCACGCAGGGGGAAATAAGCCATTGCGGTATCCACATTGCGACGAGTGCGAGCGTCGAAAGCATGCCGACCCACGTGGCCGCGCACGCAAGCATTGCGGGACGCGCGGGGAGCGCGGTCGCTGTCGCGGGGGCGATCATGCCGGCCTCGCGCCAGCGGCGCCACGCCAGCAGCGTCGCGACCATTGAAAACAGCAGCGCAGTGCCGGTCACACTGCCCAGAGGCAGGACCGTTCGCCACGCACAGGAGGGCGTGACGAGCGCATAGTCAGCGCTCAGCGCGGCCAGTACCGCGGAAGGCGCACCGAGGAGCGCGAGCCAGGTTCGCATGGCAAACCTCCATCACAAGCGGGGAGCGAGGTAGATCACCGCATAGATCGGCAACCAGCTGAGTACGACGAAGTACCAGTACAGCGCGTTCTCGCTCACGTCGACGAAACGTTTCCCTTCGAACGGACCGGTGAACAGCAGCACGGCGAGCACCGCGGTGTCCAGTGTGTCCGTAATGAGGTGCGTCGTGTGCAGGCCGAGCAGCAGCCACACGACCGAGCCGTAGGCGTTCGTGTACCAGCTCACGTTCAGTGCGGCGAACTCTACGGCGCGCACCACCAGAAAGCCCACAGAGAAAACCAGGCATACGCAGAGCCACAGACGCGCGCGGGCGCGCTGCTGGCGGTCCGCAGCGCGCTTTGCAAGCTGGTTTGGCCACATGCTCACGAGCAGAATCGCGGTGTTTGCGGTGCCCCACAGAAGATCGGGCGGCGCCGCGTTGAGCGGCCACTTTGCAGTGAGCCCGCGCAGATAGAAGTACGTCATTGCCGCGATGGCAAAAACGGTCCCCTCGATCAGCATCAGGCAGATGGTGCTCCACCACATCAGGCTGCGATGCCCGAAGCCGAAGCTCGGCAGATGGCGGACGTCCAGCATCAGCACGGGAGTGGCGCCCGCATCGTTTTGCATCGCGTCTACCGGCGCTTTGCGCAGTTCCGTCATGGCCGCTGCTCCAGTTGGACCGCTTGCTGGTTCTGGCCGCGATTTGGCCAGAACCAGCCTATCAACGCGATCGTGACCGGCACCGAGCCCCACACGACAGCCCACGGCGAAAAGATCGAGCCGATAAACAGCACGGTGGTCGCCACCGCACTGATAAACGGCCAGATGGAAGGCGCCGGAAACAGCAGACGCAAATCGGGCAACGCGTCGAGCGCAGTAGTAGACAACACTTCACGCGCTTCGGCAGCAAGGCCGCTGACATAGGCAGGCTGCGCGGACGGCTCCCACAACGGGTCGCGTCCGTGAACCACGGGCAGCGCGTCGAAGTTGTGCGGCGGCGGCGGACTCGTGGTACTCCACTCGAGCGTGCCCGCGCCCCACGGATCGGCGCCTGCCACTTCACCATGCCGGTAGCTGTGCATCGCGTTGACTATAAACAGCAGCACGCTGACGCCTATCGTCAACGCGCCTATCGTGGCAGCCAGGTTCATGCCGTCCCAGCCCATGCCGTGCGGGTAGGTCCACACGCGGCGCGGCATGCCGTGCAGACCGAGCACGTGCATCGGAAAGAACGCGACGTTGAAGCCGATAAAGAACAGCCAGAATTGCAGGCGCCCCAGCGTCTCGTTCATTAGCCGGCCAGTTGCTTTTGGATACCAGTAGTAGAACGCGCCGAATAGCGGAAACACCGCGCCGCCGAGCAAGACGTAATGCAGATGCGCGACCACGAAATAGGTGTCGTGTACCTGCAAGTCGAGCGCTACCGATCCGAGCATCACACCGGTCATGCCGCCCAGCACGAGAATGAAGAAGAAGCCGAGCGCAAACCATAGCGGCGTCTTCAGATTGAGACGTCCGGTCCACAGCGTCGCGATCCAGCAGAAGATCTGTACGCCTGACGGGATGGTGATCATCAGGCTGGCTGCTGTAAAAAAGCTCTTGCCGAGCGCCGGAATGCTCGTTGCGAACATGTGATGCACCCAGAGACCGAACGCGAGAAAGGCCGTCATGATCAGCGCGAGCACCATGACCGGGTAGCCGAAAATCGGGCGGCGCGCGAAGGTTGGAATGATCGAAGAAAGAAAGCCGAGCGGAGGAATGAAGATCAGGTACACCTCGGGATGCCCGAAGAACCAGAATAGGTGCTGCCACAACAATACGTCGCCGCCGCGCGCCGCGTTGTAGAAATGCGTTCCGACCAGACGGTCGAGAATCAGTGCGGTGCTGCCGAGCATCACCGCCGGCATCGCGAACAGCACCATGAATTGCGTGATCAGCGTGGCCCACACGAATAAGGGCATGCGGTTGAGCGACATGCCGGGCGCGCGCATCTTGAAGATCGTCGTAATGAGCACGACCGCTTCGAGCAGCGAGGCGAGTTCGGTGAAGGTGATCATCTGCGCCCATATGTCGACGCCCTTGCCCGTCGAGTAATCAGGCCCGGCGAGCGGCACGTAACTGAACCAGCCTGCGTCCGGACCGGCGCCGAGCACGAACGCCACGTAAAGCGTCACGCCGCCGAACAGGAAGACCCAGTAGGCGTAGGCATTCATCCGCGGGAAGGCGACGCTGCGCGCGCCGATCATCAGCGGCACGAGCCAGGTGGCGACGGCCTGCATGACCGGCACGGCGAACAGGAACATCATCGTCGTGCCGTGAATCGTAAAAAGCTGGTTATATAGCTCGGGACCGACGAGGCGATTGCCGGGCCGCGCGAGCTGAAGTCGCATGGCGAGCGCGAGGAGGCCGCCCAACAGGAAGAAAACGAACGTGGTGATCACGAAGCGCCGCGCCACGGTCTTGTGGTTGACAGCGGAGAGCCGGCCCAGCCAGCCCGGTGAATCGCTCCATGTGCGCGCAAGCGCTTCGGCGACCTGCTGGCCGGCAGCGGGGCCATCCACCAGATGTGCGGCCGACCGCCCGGGCGAAGATTGACGTTCGCTCATTGGAGAGTTCTGATCCATGCGATAAGGGCATTCAGATCCTGCGCCGACAGCTGGGTTGCCGGCATCGTGGTGCCGGGCTTCATGCTGCCGGGCGCCTTGATCCAGGACTCTAGGTTGGCGGGCGTGTTTTCGAATGTTTCGGCGGCCAGCATCGGACGGCTCATCACGTGGGTGAGGTCCGGGCCGATCACCCCGTTTGCGGAGGTGCCCCGCACGGTATGGCAGCCGGCGCAGTTGCCGGTCGTGAAGAGCCGCTCGCCTTGCGCCTGTAGCGCGTCGACAGGCTGCGGCGCGGGCGTTCGTTGCCGCGCGACCCATGCGTCGTACTGGGCGGGCGGCTCGGCGACCACCGTGAATGCCATCAGCGCATGTTCGAGACCGCAGAATTCGGCACATTGCCCGCGATACGTGCCGGCGCGGTCGGCACGGAATTCGATTGTCGATTCGCGGCCTGGAATCATGTCCTTTTTGCCATGCAGATTCGGCACCCAGAACGTATGAATCACATCGTCGGCTTTGAGCGAAATGACGACAGGCCGCCCAACTGGCACGTGCAGTTCGTTCGCGACGGCGAATCCGCTGCCGGGCGTGTCGTCCGCGTAGCGCGCTTCCCACCACCATTGATGCCCGGTCATCTCCAGATGAACCGCGTCGGCGACGGGCAGTCGGGAGAGCGCGCGATCGGTCATGATATCGGCGAGCAGCAGCCCGAACAGCAACACTACCGACGCAATCGACGCCCCGCTCACCACGCGGCCCACGCGTCTCTCCGGGCGCTCGAGCGAGCCCAGATCCGGGCTCGCATCGCGGCTGACACGCGGCGCCCGCGCCACGGCGAAGAGCAGCGCGATCAGCACCGCCGCGAACACGAGCGAGCAGACGGTCAGCGTAACGGTCCAGAGTGAGAAGATGTGTGCGGCCTGCGCGCCTGCTGGGCGCAGCGCATCATGAGCCGGAGCGGCCTGTGCTTCGAACGCAAGGCCGCCGGATAGAGCAGCCGCCACAGCGACTGCGAAAGCGGCTGCGGCCCTGGGCGCAGTCGCGCCGCGCGGCGGCCTGCCTGCAACGCTCTGCAGATCGGTTCGGGATGCTTGGCCGGTTTTCATGCTTGGGCGCATTGGCTCGTGGGGCGTTTGTGAGTGGCTTAGCAATCCCTGTACCGGGCCGGATCAGGGGTTGGGGCGTACCATGAGCGGCTCAGGCCGCTTACACTCGCTTACGCTCGTCGTGGCGGTCTTACGGAAACACTCTTCATATCGCCGGCGTTCGCTAATAAAATGTCAGATGCGCATAAAGCCGCAAAAGGACCGGCTTGCCTTGAGCTTTACGTGCAAAACAACGGGAAGAGTAGAAAACAATATGCGGTGCGCCGTCAGCGGCGTGCCAGAAGCAGACTAGGTCCACAGCCTATTCTCGACGGAGCAGGTTAATGGCGCATGCATACGAGCCCGATGACATCGTTCAGAACTGGGCCAACATCTGGGTTCAATCCCTGCGCGACTACGCGGTGATCGGTTTGTCCGAAGACGGCCGCATCCGCTCGTGGAATGCGGGCGGCGAAGCCATTCACGGCTTTCGCGAGGACGAGGTCGTCGGCAAGCCGCTAGATATCTTCTACACGGCTGAAGAGCGCGCGAAGGGCTCGCCGCAAAGGGCGCTCGACACGGCGCGTAGCGAAGGGCGCTTCGAGAGCGAAGGGTGGCGCCTGCGCAAGGACGGTAAAGCATTCTGGGCGAGCGTCGTGCTCACGGCGCTGCGCTCGCAGGACGGCACGCTTCTCGGCTATGGCGAGATCGTGCGCGACATGACCGACAAAAAGACGGTGCACGACGCGGTGCTCGAAAGCGAGCGCCGTTTCCGCCTGCTGGTGGACGGCGTTACCGATTACGCGATCTTCATGCTGTCGCCGGAAGGCATGGTGACCAACTGGAATTCGGGCGCGCGCCGTATCAAGGGCTATACGGCCAGTGAAATCATCGGCTCGCATTTTTCGCGCTTCTATACGCCTGAAGACGCCGGCAGCGGACTGCCGCAGCGCGGGCTCGCCGCCGCTGCACGCGACGGCCGTTTCGAAGCAGAAGGCTGGCGCGTGCGCAAGGACGGCTCGCGTTTCTGGGCACACGTCGTGATCGACGCGATCCGCGACGGCGGCGCGCTGGTCGGCTTTGCGAAGATCACGCGCGACATCACCGAGCGCATGGAAGCGAATCGTCTGCTGGAAGAGACGCGCATCGCGCTCGTGCAGTCGCAGAAAATGGAAGCCATCGGCAAGCTGACGGGCGGCGTCGCGCACGATTTCAACAACGTCATGCAGATTTTGCGCGGCAACCTCGAATTGCTGGAAAGCCGGCATAAACGCGACGGCTGGACACGCGAGCGCCTCGACAAGGCGATCGACGCGGTGGAGCGCGGCGCGAAGCTCGCGTCGCAATTGCTCGCGTTCGGGCGCCAGCAGCCGTTGCGGCCTATCGTCATCAATCTTGCGGCCGCGATTCGCGGCATGGACGACCTGCTGCGCCGCGCGCTCGGCGAAACGGTCGAGATCGAGACCGTCGTGTCGGGTGGATTGTGGAATACCCTCGTCGACGTACACCAGATGGAGAACGTGATCCTCAATCTCGCGATCAATGCCCGCGACGCGATGAAGGAGGGCGGCAAGCTCACGATGGAAGTGTCGAACGCCATGCTCGACGATCAGTACGTCGCGGGCTTCCCGGACGTGCCTTCCGGCCAGTACGTGATGCTTGCCGTAACCGACACCGGTACGGGCATGGCGCCCGATATCGTGCAGCGGGCGTTCGATCCGTTTTTCACGACCAAGCCCGAAGGCGAGGGCACCGGCCTCGGCCTGAGCATGGCGTATGGCTTCGTCAAGCAGAGCGGCGGCCACATCAGGATCTACAGCGAAGTCGGACACGGCACGACCGTGAAGATCTATCTGCCGCGCTCGATGGAAGAAGCGGTCGAGGCGCCGACCTCGCCGCCGGTCACCCTGGCGCTGCTCGGCGGGACGGAAACGATCCTGGTGGTGGAAGACGACCAGGAGGTGCAATCGACGGTGGTCGACACGCTGTCGGGTCTCGGCTATAGCGTGCTGAAAGCCAACGACGCCGAGCAGGCGCTCGCAGTGGTTCGCAGCGGCGTGCACATCGACCTTCTCTTTACAGACGTGGTGATGCCCGGCCCGCTGCGCAGCCCCGCGATGGTCGCCCAGGCGGTGCAGTTGTTGCCGCGCATGAAGGTGCTGTTCACGTCCGGCTATACGCAGAACGCGATCGTGCATGGCGGTCGGCTCGATCCCGGCGTTGAATTGCTGAGCAAACCATACAGCCGCGAACAATTGGCATACAAGATCCGGCAGATACTCGGCGTCCCTCCGCTCGCCCGTAACGATGACACTGGCGAAAATCAGGAGGGAGCGGCTGACAAGGGTCTGCGCCTGCTGCTGGTCGACGACGATCTCGATACCTCCGAGGCCATCGGCGAGCTGCTGAAGCTGCTGGGCCACGACCCCGCTGTCACCGGCTCGCCGCAAGAAGCGCTGCAGCTCCTCGCGGAACAACCATTCGACGTGTTGATCACCGATCTGTCCATGCCGGTCATGTCCGGTCTCGAACTCGCGCAGCGGGCTACGCAGATTCGGCCCACGTTACGTGTGATTTTTGCTTCGGGTCACGAGATGCCGTCGGTGGACAAGCTGCCGTTTCGCTGGGGCGCGCTGCGCAAGCCCTATAGCATGGACGAATTGGGTGCGATGCTGCGCGGTTTCGACAAGTAGTCGGAGTAGGCTTCCCGCGCGTCAGCGCCCGGCGCAATTGCAGACGAACTTGAATTGAGCGACCGCAAGCGCGGCTTCCTTCTTGCCGCGTTGTCGCAATTCTTCTGCGAGGAGCTTCTGGAACAGGGGCAGCTTCGCTTCGCCGTACAGGTCGCAAAACTCGCCGATCGTCTCGACGATTGCGCGCCTTTCGGTTTCCGGACTTAATGTACTGCTAATGTGCGAGGCACCCCGCGCGAGTTCAACCGCGTAAGTAACACGGGCAGTCGCGGTGGCGGCGGCTGAAGGTCCCTTCGGCATAGGGGTTCTCTCGTATTTTTATTTGATGTCTGGCGAGCGTTGCTCGCCAGTGTCGCGTGGCAAAAGGCTTTCATTAAATTTATCGCGCAATTCTGAAGGAAATCTTAAGGCTGGGCTTTTGCGGTCAACATGCTCAGCTTTTGCTGCGCAGAGCGTCAACGGTGTCGGAAAACTCCAACGTGCCCAAGGTGTCTTGCGCCGCTGTCTGTGCGCAAAGGCGCGCGCTATCCTGCTCAATGCGCCCGATAGGCGCCAGTCCACTGATCTTCTCGGCCAGCATCCGTTCGTATACGCCGAAGTGCAAGTCCACTTCTTCCTGCGTGACGACTGTCACGAAGATCCGCACTTGCGAGGGCATCAAACCGAGAACCGTGGCAATTGCCGCTTCGAGTTGCGGGGCGCAAAGCCGGTCTTCCGCGAAGGTCGTTCCGACCGATACGTCGTACGATTTTTCCTCTCGCACCGTGACATCCACGAGCCTTGCGCGCGCACTCATATTGTTTTCTATCGCAATGCGTATGACGTCCACGGCGGTTCGCATTGCTTCCGTTGGAAAGCCTCCTGGCGAGCGCAGGTAGACCCGATGCCGTCCAAGAGTCAGCCAGTCCGAATCGAATTCCATGCCTGTTTATCCGACACTTTGATCTCGCACGACTATGTGGTTTCCGTTGTGTTTTTCAAGGCCAAAAATTTGCGCACAAGGGTCTTGAAATCGTCGTGGCCGAATCTACTTTAGATTCCGCTCAGGCAGACGCGCCGTTTCCGGCGGCGCGCTGCGTGTTTCGATTTGTCTGTCAGCGGGTGCGGGCAGGCGGACTGGAGCGCGTAGGCCCGTCCGTCTCCTTGCCCCGGTACTACCGAGGAGGAAACGATCATGAGTGACCTTTACTTCGCGACCGACCTGTTCAGCCAGCTCGACCGTTTGCAGCAGCAGATGTCGGCGGTGTTCGGCGGTTTCCCTTCGAGCATCCGCTCTGGCCGTCTGTCGGCCTTTCCGCAAATCAATATCGGCACCACCGACGACTCGATCGAGATCGTCGCGTTTGCGCCCGGTATCGATGCGTCGCAACTCGACGTATCCATCGACAAAGGCTTGCTGACGATTGCCGGCGAGCGCAAGCGCGTCGCGCCGGAGGCGGACGAGTCCACGCGCCAATATGCTCAGGAGCGTTTTACAGGCTCTTTCCGCCGCGTAATCGAACTGCCGCAGCAGGCCGACCCCGACAAGGTCGAGGCGCGCTACACGAACGGCTGTCTGTCGATTAGCGTCGGCAAGCGCGAGTCGTCCAAACCGCGTGCAATCACCATTCAATGACCTCACGATGATGGAGCGAATCATGAGCGATACGACCGAAGTTGTTCAAAAGGAGCAGCAACCCGTGGCGCGCGGCGAGCGCGAGCCGGCTGAGCAGCGCGCGACGCTGACGCCGCCCGTCGACGTGATCGAAAACGCGCACGGCGTCACGCTGTGGGCCGACCTTCCGGGTGTGTCGAAAGAGAAGCTGGAGGTGCGCGTGCACGACGGCAATCTGCACATCGAGGCCGAAGCGAGCGTGCCGACGCGCGCCGGCTTGCGTCTGCAACACGCGGAAATCCGCGCGCCGCATTTCTCGCGTTCGTTCACGCTGGGTGCGGAATTCGATACTTCGAAAATCGAGGCGAACCTTCAGGATGGTGTGCTGAAGCTCGTCATTCCGCGCCGCGAAGAAGCGCGGCCACGCCGCATTGAAGTGAACGTCGGCTAATGCTGTTTGCCACGGCCCCGCCGCGGGCCGTGGCGGATTGATTCGGCCCGGCGGATTGCTAGCCGAAAAGTCGTGCGCCCGCGCCGGTGTCTGTATCGGATGCCGGCGCCGGCGCACGCGTTCCCGCGAGAAGATTTTCATACACGCGCAGATAGTCGCCTGCCATGCGTGCAGCCGTGAAGCGCTGCTCGAACGAGCGGCGGCATTCTGCGCGATCTATTTCGCCGATGCGCGCGACCGCGCTGACAGCCTGTTCGACGTTATCGACGATGAACCCGTTCACGCCATGCGTCAGCACTTCGGGCACCGCGCCACGTCCAAATGCAATGACCGGCGTGCCGCATGCCATTGCCTCGATCATCACCATCCCGAACGGCTCCGCCCATTCCACTGGAAACAGAAGCGCTCGCGCATTCGCGATGAGTTGCCTGCGTAGGTCACCGCCGACTTCGCCGAGGTAGTCGGTGAAGTCGCGCGAATCTTCCAGCAGCGGTTCGATTTGCTGTGCGAAGTACTCCCGCTCGCCGGGATGGATTTTGCCGGCCATTTTCAACGGCAGTCCGGCGCGCCTTGCGATTTCAACGGCGAGGTCGGGCCGCTTGCCGGGCATCAAGCGGCCGAGAAAGAGCAGATACGACGCAGGCTCCGGCTGAAACTCGAATTCGTCGAGTGGCAGACCGTGATAGATGGTTGCTTGCCAGTTGGCGGATGGCACCGGCTTGCGCTGATCGTTGGAAATCGACACGAGCGGCGCTGACGCGAATTCGCGAAAAAGCGGCCCGTGATCCACAGGCAGCAATTGCCCATGAAGCGTCGTGAGCGACTTGCACGGTAACGCTCGTGCTAGCGGGAAGTGCAGCGGATCGCCATGAAAATGCACGACGTCAAACTCGTTCGCCAGATCTGCGACGCGTGCCAGCTGCCTCACGTGGTGCGTGAGCGTGTCCCACACGGTCGTATCGCGCCATAGTCCGCGCTCGCAGATCGGTACAAGACGTGCAGCCGTGGTGGAGTCGGCGGTAGCGAACAGCGTGACATCGTGGCCACGTCGAACGAGTTCTTCAGTGAGGTAGGACACGACGCGCTCGGTGGCGCCGTAAGCGAAGGGGGGGACGCATTCGTAGAGAGGGGCGACTTGAGCGATTCTCACGGGGCAGTCGTGTCTTGAGGTTGGGTGGCTGCCGCGTCCGCGCAACATGCGAACGCGGCCATCGTCGCAGGCTTCAGGAGTTGTCTTTCTTCACTTCCGACAGATCGTCCTCTTTTACTTCCGCTTGCCGGACTGTGGTGCCCTCGTCGTCGGTTTCGGAGACATCGGTTTCAAATGTTCCTTCTCCAGATTGGTCGTTACCCGTGCTTTGCGCGGTGTCGTCCTGGTCATTCGGTTTCGTCGCCATTTCATTCTCCCGTGGGTTGGTTGGAAGGCAACGGGAGTCGAGCAAGGGGCGCTCCCGGCTAGCATCCCAGGATGTATTCAAACGGCGCCGATTCTCGTCAAGCATGCTTGTAATCGTTGCGATAGAACCGCGCAATTTCTGCTTGGGGAATGCTGCGGTCACGAACACGCGTCGGGCCAAAATCGACGTAATGCGCATCACGGCCGCAGAGGCGGCATGGCGGTTGCTGCGTCTCTCATGTCGCAACGAACATTGCGCCGCTTTGAGCTACCCGTTAGAAAATCAGTGAGGAAACGCATGAAAAAGATGACAGTAATTGCAGTAGCGTGCGGTTGTTTCAGCCTGCTTCCGGTCGCCGCGAATGCACAGACACAAGCCGCTTCCACTACCGCCGCCAATCCGCTCGCACAGGTGGACAAAGACTTTGTTCAGGCCGCTTCGATGTCTTCGTCGACGGAGATCGACGCGGCAAAACTCGCGACTAGCAATTCCAGTGATAAAGACGTGAAATCATTTGCGCATCACATGATGCTCGATCACACGAAGCTGACCGTCCAGCTGAAAATGGCCGCGCCGCATGGCGTGGAAGTACCGAAAGACAATTCGGACCCGAGTGTGCTCGACGCATTGAAGCCGCTGAAGGGCAAGGAATTCGATCAGGCGTATATCCAGAAGGTCGGTCTTGAAGGCCACAAGCAAGCCATTGCCGCCTTCGAAAAGGAAATTGCTGAAGGGCAGAACGCCGACCTGAAGAAGGCCGCGCAAAAGGCGTTGCCGACAATCAAGGAGCATTACCAGCGGGCTCAACAACTTGCGGCGAAGAAGGGCGTGACCCAGTAGTACTGTTGTTGTCTGCGATTCGGGCTCGACGTCAATGCTCGAATCGCAGACGAAATGGCATGCGCGTGGCGGGTGGTGTGCCGCGTGGCACGCGGCCTGCTGCGCTCTTCGGCGGGCGCCGGGCATTGCGTTGATTCGGGCTCGCGAGTCTGTACCGCAACATCGTATTGGGAGAGCGATATGCACACTGAGGACGCCCCGCGCTCGGCAGCCGGCAAGACGGCGCAGACCGGTGGGTGCGCATGCGGAGCCGTGCGGTTCGAGGTGAGTGCAGCGCCGAGGCGCGTCTCTCTGTGCCATTGCATGACCTGCCGTCGCGTGCATGGCAGTGCATTCGGCGCATATGCGATGTTCGCGCGCGACGCCGTCCAGTTGTCCGGGCCGGTCCAGATGTGGCAAAGCTCGGCGGAAGGCAGGCGATATTTCTGCCAGACCTGCGGGTCAGTTGCGTTCATGGAGTACGTGGACAGCGATGAACTCGACATACCGCTAGGCGCGTTCGATAGCGTCGGGCTTTACGAGCCGAGTTACGAATTATGGTGCTGCCATAAAGAGCCTTGGCTGCCGCAGGGTGTTCGTACCGAATACGAGGAAGAAAGTCCCCATTAGTGTTGCAAGCAGTGCGCAGTACTTCGACGAACTACTTCGTGCATGAAGGAGCTGAAAATGAGCGATCCGAAGCAATCCAATACACAACCGGGTAATCCGAAGAACGCGGGCAAGCAGAGCGGGCAGCAACAGCAGAATCAGCAGAAGACGCCGCAGCACCAGGGCGGCCAACGTCAGCCCTGATCGGCCGCTGAACGTTTCACCGGCGCCGTAATTCAGGCGCTGATGTCCCGTTCCGCGGGAGAGGGCGCGGCGCGCATTCGATGTGCGCCGCGCCTGCGTTTGACGCATCGATGCGCGTTTTTCCCGGCCCCTGAAACAGTCGACTCGCAATTGCAGGAATCGAGATGGTGAGAAGGAAGTTGCACTTTCACAATAGTTCGCTGCGGCATCCGGCATCGCCCGACGGTATAACCATTACCGCCAGCGATTACAGAATCTACCCGACGTATCGGCGTACTGTGACCGGCACGTTTACCGGCGACCTGAAGGTCGTACGCATAACAGACGACCGGCTGATATTTCCGTACGACGGCGCGCCGATGATAGGTCCGTTCGAAACCGCGCTTGAAGCACGTGAGGCCGCAGCGCGCAAGGGCGCCGAAGTTGTCGCGGCGGACCTGCTGAACCCGGAGTACTGATCCGCCTGATAGGCGGGGAGCCATCGCGTTGCGCTAATAACAATGGAGACGTCAATGAAGTCACTGGACATCGATCGTTTGCGCCCCACGCAAGTCACGCACGGATTGCGCGAGGTAGAGGAGAAAACGCGCTTCTATCAGTCGCTGTCCGGTCATGACCTTGACATGGCCATTGCGGAGAAACCCGTCCCGATCGTCCTTGGACCCCAGGAAGAGCCGTACGTGATCGACCATCACCACGTGGCTGCGGCTCTTTGGCAGGCCGATATAACGTCGGTACCTGTCGTGCTGATCCGGGATCTGTCCACGTGTTCGCCGGCCGAATTCTGGCTCACGCTCGAAAACAATCGTTGGACATTTCCATACGATCAGCGTGGCCAGCGGGTGTCCTTTGCCGATATGCCGCTCCACGTCTGGGAAATGATAGACGACGAATTCCGCAGCCTCGCCGCTTCGGTGCGCGATGCCGGCGGTTATCAGAGAACGAGCGTGCCTTTGGCGGAATTCCGCTGGGCGGATTTCTTCCGCCAAAGGCTCCCGCTTCCCGCAGACTCATCGGAGTACGCTGCACTGGTGCAACGAGCGGTTGAACTGGCGAAGAGCCAGGCTGCGCTGGGCCTGCCTGGCTATCTCGATTCCGACGCTGGTGTACAAGGCGCCTCGGCCGATTCGGGCGACGCACAGAATTAAGCGCGTTCGTGCTCTTTGCCCTTTCCGGCGCCGGTTTTCTCCACGCAAGCATCCACGTCGACAGTGTGCTTGCCTTGCGTGCCTACCTTGCTCGCCAACCGCAAATACGCTTCGGCGAGCCGGCGAAGATCGTCTTCGGATGCGTCTTCAATGCCGATTAACTGATTGTTTGCCGCGCGATGCGAAGCCAGCAATTCATTGAGCTTCAGATGCATCGCAACACTGTCCTTGTTCTGACTTTGCTGGATCATGAAGACCATCAGGAAAGTGATGATGGTCGTGCCGGTATTAATGACGAGTTGCCACGCGTCGGAATAGTGGAAGAAGGGTCCTGTGACGGCCCAAACGATAACCGTGATGACGGCGATACCAAACGCAATCGGTGATCCGGCAAGCCGCGTTACCGAACTCGCGAAGTTGTCGAACGCGCGCGTGACGGGGTTGCGCGCTGCGTAGGCAGGGCTGGACGTCTGCGGAACGGTGTCGATGCTTTCCGCGCTTGAGCGGGATTCTCCTGGTCGCATTTCTTTCTCCGGGATGTTGGCTCATGACCGGGAGATAGCACATTGCGTGCCGACATCTCAGCAGCAGGAGCATCCGCCAAAATGCCGCATCCCATAGCCTCCGGTTTCTTCGCGCGCGTCGGGCGAGCCGCCACCGAGCGAAGGCGCGCCGATTACCACCCGTGCAGCGGTGGCCCCACACTGAGGGCACGCCACTGGCTCGTCACGCTCCGCAATGCGGCGCACCGTTTCGAAAGCGCCGCATTCGGCGCACTCATAGTCATAAACTGGCATGGCGTGTGGCTCTGTTAGGTCAGTAGCCACTCGAGTCTACTGACGGCGGGTTAAGTAAACAGTCTAGTCTGCATCGGTACGCAATTGTTCGAGCTTTGCGCGCACGCGGTCGGCGAGTACTTCGGGAGCGAAGGGTTTGCGGATGACTTCCATATCGGAGAGCGCATCGCCTGGCGCATAGCCGGTGACCAGAATGACCGGCATCGACGGATACCGTTGTCTCACGGCCTCGGCGACCTGCCGGCCGTTGACCGTGCCGGGCAAAGCGACGTCGCTGATCAGCAGATCGAAACGCGCGCCTGCATGCAGCAGCCGCAGTGCCGCCGCGCCGCTGTCCGCTTCCAGTACGCGGTAGCCCTGTTCCCTCAATTGCTCCGCGGTGACTTCCCGCACGATTTCTTCGTCCTCGACAAGGACGATGGTTTTTGCGGGGTCCTTGTACTCGTCCTGCATATCTTCCTTCTGCACGGAGGCGGGCAGGCACAGGCGTACGGTCGTTCCTTTGCCGAGGGCGGTTTCCATCTGCACGATTCCGCCGGATTGCCTGACAAAGCCATAGATCTGGCTGAGGCCAAGACCGACGCCCTGGCCCGACGGTTTTGTCGTGAAGAACGGCTCGAACGCGTGTTCCATGATTTTCGGTGACATGCCGGTGCCCGTGTCCGACACAGCAATGCAGCAGTAACGTCCGGGTTGAGCGTCGTCGAATCCGGCAACTTCTGCGTCGGTCAATATCACTTCGCTCGTGCTGATGGTGAGCCATCCGCCGTCCGGCATCGCGTCGCGAGCATTCACGCACAGGTTGACGAGTGCGCTTTCCATCTGGTTCGGGTCGCACAAAACCAGCCACGTCCCGTCACCGAGTTTAAGTTCCAGGTTGATGCCCGAACCGACGACACGGCGAATCATGTCTTCCATGTCGTGCGCAATCGCATCCAGGCTCACGAGACGCGGCTCGAGCGTTTGTTGGCGTCCGAACGCGAGTAGCCTGTGTGTCAAGGTCGCCGCACGGCTTGCGCCTTTTTCCGCGCGCTCGACCAGCGTGACGACGTCGGTTGGCCGGCCCTGCTGCATGCGCACCCGGATCAGACTCAGGCAACTCATGATGGCCTGCAGCATGTTGTTGAAGTCGTGGGCGATGCCGCCGGTGAGCTGGCCAATGGCCTTGAGTTTCTCGCTGTGGCGCAAACGTTCTTCGGCGCGCGAGCGTTCGCGGCTTTCACGATGAAGCGTATCCACCGCCCGCTGCAATTCCGCGGTGCGCTCGGATACACGTCTTTCGAGCTCCTCGCTGCCGCGTTCGAGCGCTTCGCGTGCGCGAACCTGATCTTCGATATCGGTCGATGTGCCGAGCCATGCCGCGATTCCGCCTTCTGCACGCAACGGCTTCGCGCGGGTCTGGAACCAGCGGTACGTGCCGTCGGACGCGCGGCGAATGCGGTGCTCGACCGCATATTCTCCTTCCACACCGCACGTGCTCCACGCCGCCATGGTTGCCTCGCGATCGCCGGGATGCACTGCATCCAGCCATCCGAAGCCGAGGCTGTCCTGCTCCGAAATGCCGCTATATTCGATCCACTGAGGACTGCCCCACGTGCGCTCGCCGGTAATGAGGCAGGTGAACACCAGTTGCGGTATCTGTGTCGCAAGCATGCGGTAGCGCTCTTCGCTCTCGTGCAGCGAGACGGCATGTTTGCGCGTCTCGGCCGCAATCCGAAGCCGTTCGACCGCGGCGGCGAGCAGGTTCGCATATGAGCGCAGGAATTCCGTGTCGAGGTCGTTGAAGTCGCGCGGTGTGCGACTGTCGACTTGCAACACGCCGTATGCAGGCCGTTCTTTTCCGCCGAGAATCACGACGTTGATCAGCGCCTTCACGCCCGCGTCGACGATGAACTGCGAATAACGAAAGCGCTTTTCAGCAGCGATGTCGGGCGAAATTGCGGGCTTGCCCGTTTGCAGCGCATAACCTTCCGACGAGCCGCGTTCGGCTCGCGCCGTGGCATGGCCCACGACGCCCGGCGGCCAGCCCACGCCGGCGCGCACGAGAAGCGTAATTCGATCGGCCTGCAATTCCATGACTTTGGCCATGTCGGCTTGCAGCGCTTGAGCGACGAGACGGCACGCTTCGCACAATATTTCGTCGAGGTCGTCGGAGCGAAGCGCAAGTTCGCCGAATTCCGCCAGAATCGCTTGCTGGTTGAAGAGAATGGCTTCGCGGTCCGCTGTGCTCACGGCAAGATCCCCTGCTTGCAATAGTGAAGAAAGTGAGCCATCCCAACTAACGGGGGCTCTTTGAATCAAACTGTCGAGCCAGATTCATTCCTGCTATGCAGATACACAGACTAGTGGTGCATTGCGGCGGCAGGACACGCGTAAAGGGCTGGGCGCCCGCGAGGAACGCGCGATGCTGAATTAGCGGGACTGCATGCCAACCAAGGAGAGGCACATGGCGACGTCTAATTCAAGTTCGAACGGCGGTCCCATCCGCAAATTCATCGATGTCCAGAAGGCGCTGAAGGGCGCTTCGTATCCCGCCGACAAAGCAAGCCTGCTGGACACCGCAAAGGGCAATGGCGCCGACGACGAGGTGCTCGATGCACTCGAACGCTTGCCGGATCAGGAGTACGGCAGCCCCGCCGAGGTATCGAAAGGAGTGGGCGACGAATAGCGCCCGGTAGACCAACCCGGGCGCGTGACGCGCGGAGGCCACTGTCTCCGCTGTCAAATGTGCAAGCGTCCGGGAAGTAAATACACGTGGCTCGCGCGTCCTTGTTAAGGCATTGCCATGGAATCTCCGACGGGCGTTCCAGGCGTGTGGTGATCACCGTTGCTCTGGCTCGTCGAGCATCACCGACAGCGTGCCCGAATCGTTCTGGATCCCTGCATCGAGATTGATCGCCCCTGGCGTTTCTTTTTCGATTGCGCGCAGCAGGCGCGGGGTAAACGACGCGCCGAAGCGTCCAATCATCGCCTCGCGCGCCATATCGTCTGCGTAGGCGAGGTTGCGTAACTCATCGAGCGGCAATCCGACGAAGAGGTTCAACGGATACGGCGGCGCTTCTGGGTCCTCCGATGCCGCGTCCGACGCTGGGGCACGGATGCGCAGTCCCGGTTGCAGATGCGTCTCGAATTCGGCGGTGACTTCATAATTCGGTGCGAAGTTGAGCGACGTCTTCGCCTCGCTCTCGAGAAACGGCGCGACGCCGTCAAGGCGCGCAAGTTCTTCGTCGCTAAGCAGCATGATCCGGTTCTCCCTGGGTTTGACGGAGTGCAGTGTGCGATATGTGGGCCATGTAACGGGAGTTGCAGCAAACCGCTTGCCGCGCCGCGTGGAATGATTTATTAGTTTCACCAGGCACAGTCGATGCTGCGCCGTTCTGCTATCGAGGAGTCATGCCGCGCTTCGCGCAACGACGAATCGAAACCGAACGGGTGCCACCATGCTTTGCAATCCGAAGAGCGCGTTACTCGCCATATCCATTGCGGCGCTGGCCGTGGGTGCGTCTGGCTGCAAGAAAGAGGACAACACCAGCAAGGACACGATGAGTTCCGCGAGCAGCGGCGTGATGAGCAATTCGGCGGGCGCGAACGGAACCAGTGGCCAAAGCGACGCCGCGAAGCGTGCGAGCGAGAGCGCGGCCGCGGGCGGCACGAGTCAACCCAGCAGCGCGGCGCCTGCTTCGTCCGCCAGCCAATAGTATGCGCGCGGCTGAGTGGATGCGCGGTTCGATCCGCGGTCATTCAAGTTGCGTTTGCTGAGCCTGCAAGGGGATGTCATGAGCGAATCGTTGCATCGACCGTCATTCGGCGCGGCGCTCTATTACAAAGATCCGTTGGCCGCTCTTGAGTGGCTCGAACGGGCTTTCGGCTTCACCCGGCAACTCGTGATTACCGACGACGCCGGGCAACTCGCACACTCCGAAATGCGTTACGGCGACAGCTACGTGATGATCAGCCGTGAATGGTCGGCCGACTCCGTGAGCCCGGTTACTGTGAGCGGGAAAAATACACAGTCAGTGCATGTGCAACTGAGCGACGGTATCGACCAACATTGCGCTCGCGCGCGTGCGGCCGGCGCGGTCATTACCCGCGAACCCGCGGATCAGTTTTACGGCGACCGCGTTTACGCGGCGCGGGACCCGGAGGGGCATATCTGGAGCTTCGGGCAAACCGTGCGCGCTGTATCGCGGGAAGAAGCTGAACGCGCGAGCGGGCTGAATATCGAAGGCTGGATCTAGCGGTGCATGCGGGGGAGCAAACGCGGGGCGGCAGCCCCGCGCGATTCGCGCAGAGGAGCGCACAGAAAGTAAGCTGAAAGCACTCGCTCAATGAATGCGCGAGCGGCTGTTGACGAGTCGCCACAACGCGCTTGCGATCAGCGATCCGACGCCTAGCGCGACGCCTAACAGCACGATGGAACTCATGTGATCGCGTACGAGCGGCACATTGCCGAACAGATAGCCGGCCGCGACGAGAGAGCCGATCCACAGTGCGGCGCCCGCGGTCACGAACGACACGAATCGCGCAAACGTCATGCGCGAAACGCCGGCCGCGAACGGCGCGAAAGTACGCACTACGGCGATGAATGGCGATAACAGAAAGGTCAGTCCGCCGCGAGCTTCGTAGAACGCATGCGCGCGGCGCAGCGCATTCTTGTCGAGCCAGCGGTAATCGGCCGTATAAACCTTTTCACCGATCGCGCGCCCAATTGCATAGTCGACGATGCTTCCCGCCACAGTAGCCGCGAATAGCACTGACATCACGAGCCAGACGTTCAACGCGCCGGTGGCTGACAGCCCGCCGCAAATGAAAATGAGCGGATCGCCCGGCAGGAAAAATAACGGCAGAAAGCCGATTTCAACGAACACGATAATAAACAGCATCGCGTACACGGCTGTACCGTATTGGACGATCAGGCTGCTCAGGTGCTGATCGAAGTGCAGAGCGATCTGCAGCATTTGCATGAGTTGCATGCTGGCCCCAGGTTGTCGGATGTTCAGCAGTGTAGTCCGGCCGCCGCGCGGATACTTGTGTATTTGGCCGCGCGGATGTCAATATCGCGTGTCGCATCCGTGAACGGGCCGAACATCAACCGTCAAAAAACACCATGCAACAGTTAGCCGATGTGACTTTCCGTCTTGCCGCGCCCGGCGATGCCGAAACGGTTCGCACAATCGAATTCGAGGCAAGCTTGCGCTTTGTCAGCGTCGGCATGTCGGGCATTGCCGATGCGCCGCCAATGAGTCTCGCTTTCGTGGAGCGGAAGATCGCGGCGCAGGAGCTGATCGTGGCGGTGAATGCCGAGGGAACCTGCGTCGGATTCGTGATGTTCGAGCCGCAGCCCGCGCGTATCTACATCCAGGAGCTCGATGTACTGACGTCGCATGCCGGTCGACGCATCGGCGCCGCGCTGATCGAGCAAGTTGCGCAACTCGCGCGCTCGCGGCAGATCATGCAACTGGTCCTGTCGACGTATCGCGAAGTGCCGTGGAATGCACCGTATTACCGGCGACTCGGTTTCCGCGACATAGACGAAGCCGAACTCGACGTGGCTCTACGCGCACGGCGTGATGCACATATCGCGCGAGGCCTCGACGAGTCAAAACGCATTTTCATGCGGCGCGATCTTGACTAACGGTTTGCGTTACAGAGACGAGCGTCGCCGCAGACGGAAAAAAGCGGCGGGCGCCGCCGGAGATTCACTCTCCGATGACGCCCGCCGCTTTTCGCTGCGCGTCGTTTCGCTGCTCGTTACAGCCGCTGCTTTTACAGCCACATTACGGCTCATTCACGATCACGCGTTTGCGTTTACTCCACCGTTTCAAGCGTAGGGTAGTCGATGTAACCCGTCTCACCACGTGCGTAGTACGTGGACGGATTCGGCTTGTTCAACGGCGCATTGGTCGCAAAGCGGCGCACGAGGTCCGGATTTGCGATGAACAACTGGCCCCACGCCACCGCGTCCGCTTCGCCTGCGTCGAGTACTTGCTGCGCGGTTTCCTTCGTGAACTTCTCGTTTGCGATGTACGGGCCACCGAACTCTTTCTTCAGCTGCGGGCCGAGACGGTCCTCACCCAACGCTTCGCGCGCGGCGATGAACGCGATCTTGCGCTTGCCGAGTTCGCGAGCCACATAGCCGAAGGTCGCGGCCGGATCCGAGTCGCCCATGTCGTGCGAGTCGCGGCGCGGCGCGAGATGTACGCCGACGCGATTCGCGCCCCACACGTCGATACATGCGTCGGTGATTTCGAGCAGCAAACGCGCGCGATTTTCGATCGGGCCACCATACGCGTCGGTGCGCTTGTTGGTGCTGTCCTGAAGGAACTGGTCGATCAGATAACCGTTTGCGCCGTGCACTTCAACGCCGTCGAAACCTGCTGCTTTCGCGTTTTCAGCACCTTTGCGGAATGCCTGCACAACGCCCGCGATTTCATCGAGTTCGAGTGCGCGAGGCGTGACATACGGGCGCTCCGGACGCACGAGGCTCACGTGGCCTTTCGCGGCGAGCGCGCTCGGCGCGACCGGCAATTCGCCATTGAGGAACAGCGGATCGGAAATGCGGCCCACGTGCCACAGTTGCAGGAAAATCTTCCCGCCGGCTGCATGCACTGCGTTGGTAACGAGCTTCCAGCCTTCCACCTGTTCCTGCGACCAGATGCCCGGCGTCTCGGCATAACCGACGCCCTGCGGCGTGACTGAGGTGGCTTCGCTGATGATGAGGCCCGCCGTGGCGCGTTCTGCGTAGTACTTCGCCATCAGCGCGTTCGGCACGCGGATTTCCTCGGCGCGCTGACGCGTCAGCGGCGCCATGATGATGCGGTTGGACAACGTCAGGTCGCCAATTTGCAGCGGATCGAAAAGAGTCGGCATAAATGTTCACCTTTGGCTGAGGCGAGGACGCCTTGAGCCGAGAGATAGTTGCATTGCAACGAAAGAGTGAAAGAAGCGGCGACGCAAGACCGGTCAAAGCTTCGAGTTCATATGCTCGAGAAAAGCCTGAATCACGGGCTCGTTGCGTTTGAAGAACACCCATTGCCCCACGCGTTTCGACGTGACGAGCCCCGCGCGCTGCAACGCCGCGAGGTGGGCCGACACCGTGGACTGCGAGAGTCCGCAGCGCGCGTCGATCTTGCCGGCGCATACGCCATGGTCGAGCGGGAGTTCCTGATCGGCGAAGTGCGCATGCGGCTCGCGCAGCCAGCCAAGAATCTCTCGACGCACCGGATTGGCGAGCGCCTTGTGGATCGCGTCCATGTCAGGCGCGATGGGAGTTCGTTTCATTCGTCAACTACCAGAGCTGCTTTAATGGTCAGGCGTGGGCAAATTGCCGCCCACAAGTTTGCATCGCTACAGAACGAAGTATATATCGGAATTTCACGATATGCTTGGAGGCACTACCGGCGGTAGGGAAAAGACTCGTGGCTATGCCAAAAAATCCAGCCGCGTCATGCAAAATGAGCACATCTAGGATGTGGAGAGTAACTCGTGGGCGTCAATTTCGATTTGAACGACTTGCAGGCGTTTCGCGCGGTGGTGGAACTGGGGAGCTTTCGCAAGGCCGCCGAGGCTGTCAGCATCTCCCAACCGGCCTTGAGCCGTCGCATTGAGAAACTCGAGGAAGCGCTCGGCGTGCGTCTCTTCGAGCGCACCACGCGCAGCGTCACGCTCACGACCGTCGGCCGCGTGTTCGCCCCGAGCGCCGAACAACTGCTCGACGATCTCGACGTCGCGTTGCTCGGCATCCGCGATGTCTCTTCAAGCCGGCTGGGTCATGTGACCATTGCCTGCGTGCCGTCGGTGGCGTATTACTTTCTGCCCAACGTCGTCGCAAGCTACCATCGCCGCTTTCCGCGCATCAGGGTGAAACTGCTGGATTCGAGCGCGAATGAGGTGCTTGGCGCTGTGATCAGCGGTGAGGCTGATTTTGGCGTGAGTTTCATGGGTAGCCAGGAGTCCGAGGTCGAGTTCAAGGTGCTGCTGCAGGAGCGCTTCGTTGCCGCTTGCCGTCGCGATCATCCGCTCGCACGCAAGAAGCGCGTCACCTGGAATGAGCTTTACGAGCATGAGTACGTGTCAGTGGACAAGACTTCCGGAAACCGTCTGCTGCTCGATCAGGCACTCTCGGCAGTGGCGCCGCGCGCGCCGAGCGTTTGCGAGACCCGTCACGTCACGACCATGCTCGGCCTCGTCGAAGCGGGGCTCGGTGTCGCCGCCGTGCCGTCGATGGCCATGCCCGGCCGCGATCATCCGATCCTCACGAGTGTGCCGCTCGTTGAACCGGTAGTGAAGCGGCGCGTAGGAATCGTGAGGCGCCGGGGGCGTCCGCTTACTCCGGCCGCGCAGGAGTTTCACAGAACGATTGTCGAGATGAGGCGGGGCGGGGTCGAAGGCAGCGATGGTTCTGACGTCAACACGTCTGCGAAAGAACGGACAGTCCGGAAGACCGCATCGTGAGGTCGGCAAGACCGCTTCGTTCGCTTTATGTGCAGGTCCTGCTGGGCATGGTGCTCGGCGTCGCAGTCGGTCATTTCCTGCCGCAAGCGGGCGCGCTGCTCAAGCCCTTCAGCGATGCGTTCGTCGGCCTTGTAAGGATGATGATTGCGCCAATCGTCTTCTGTACGATCGTCTCGGGGATCACGTCGCTTGCGAGCGGCAAGGCGATCGGGCGCACGATCTTCAAGGCGCTGGCGCTCTTCTACTTGCTCACCGTCGTGGCGCTAGCTTTCGGGCTCGTCACCGCGATCGTTCTGCGACCGGGCGCGGGTATGCACATCGACGCGCACGGTCTGGACACGAGCATCCTCGCGCAATATGTGAAGCACGCACAGCCGGGCGGCCTGGTCGCATTCGCGCTGAGTGTCATCCCCGAGACGATGCTCGGCGCCTTCGAGAAGGGTGACGTACTGCCCGTACTGCTGCTCTCGCTACTCTTCGGCTTCTCGCTGAACTCCTGCCCGAAGGCGGGCCGGCCGGTGCTCGCACTAATCGACGGCGTCGCGCACGTCCTGTTCCGGATCCTCGCGATGATCATGCGGCTTGCCCCGCTCGGCGCATTCGGTGCGATGGCGTTCACGGTGGGCCGCTTCGGCATTCGCTCGGTCGGCTCGCTCGGCATGTTGATGGTGTGCTTCTACGTGGCATGCCTGCTGTTCATTGCGCTGGTGCTCGCTTCACTCGCGCGGCTGCATGGTTTCGCGCTTTGGCGGCTCTTGCGCTACATGCGGGAGGAGTTGCTCATTGTTCTCGCGACATCTTCCACGGAGCCGGTACTGCCGCGCCTGATCGTCAAGCTCGAGGCGCTCGGTTGCGACAAAGGGGTCGTGGGGCTTGTGCTGCCCGCCGGATATTCGTTCAATCTCGACGGCACCGCGATCTATCTGACGCTCGCTTCGATGTTCATCGCGCAGGCGTGCGACGTGCCGCTTTCCGCGTCTCAGATCGCGATGATGCTAGCGGTCATGCTGCTCACGTCAAAGGGGGCTGCCGGCGTGTCGGGTAGCGGACTCGTCGCGCTCGTCGCGACGCTGACGGTGATCCCGGATCTGCCGGTAGCTGGTGTGGCGCTGCTGGTGGGCATCGACCGCTTCATGTCCGAGGCGCGCGCGCTGACGAGCGTTATCAGCAACGCTTGCGCTGTGATCTTCGTTTCGATGTGGGAAGGGGCGTGCGACCGTGCGCGTCTCGCTCAGATGCTGGGGGCGGCAGCGGCACCTGCAGGCGACGCGGACGGTGCGGAGGACTCGGCGAGGCGAACCCCGGGAATGTGACAGGAAGGCCGCAGCAAGCAAGCCTTCCTTCAAGTTTGCGTCAATGAGCGGAAACGGTATCGAGTCCGGTCGATTTCACTTCTGGCTGGACGCCGGGCGAAGCGAGATAGTCGAGCAGAGCTTTTGCTTCTTTCGGATGCTGTGCACTGACCGGAATGCCGGCCGCGAAACGCGTGACTGACTGCAGCGATTCGGGAATCTTGCCGACGAACGTCGCGCCCTTGACAGGCAGCAACTCGCTCACCTGCTGAAAGCCGATTTCGTAATCGCCGTTCGCCACGACCGAGGCCACTGGAATGCGCGGGATCATCTTCGCCTTCGCTTTGACCTGATCCTCGATGCCAAGCTTCTTGAACAATTCCCGCTCGATATAGACACCGCTGGCGCTGTCCGAGTAGGCGATCGATTTCGCATGCAGCAGCGTCTGCCGGAGCCCGTCTACGGAACTGATATCGGGCTTCGCCGCACCTTCGCGAACGACCATGCCGATACGCGAATCGGCCAGTTCGACCCGCGATCCGGGGACGACCTTGCCTTTCTGGATCAGATCGTCGAGCGCGTATCCGACCATGATGACGGCGTCCGCCGGCTCGCCACGCTCCAGCCGGTTGGGAATCGCTTCGGGCGATTTGCCCATCGACGGACCGAGCGCGGTGTCGAGCGCGTTGCCCGTCTCCGCCGAGAATTTCGGGCCAAGCACCTTGTACGCCGCAGTAAAGCCGCCGGAACTCATGACGTGCAAGTCGGCGGCGTGCACGTTCGCCGCGGCGGCCGAGGTTGCAATCAGTGCTGCGGCGCACAGTTTTCGAATCAGGTTTCTCATGATCGTAGTGGTGTCGGAATGAGGGTGTATCTGGATGCGGAGCGCGGAAGCGGATCAGTGCGCCGGAGTCAGCGTCGTTGCGCGGCGGCGATACAGTGCGAACGTCGCCATCAGCGCGCATGCAGCGGCAAAGCTCATCCAGTAGCCAGGTGCGGCCTTGTCGCCCGTCATGTGGATGAGCGCCGTGGAGATCGCCGGCGTGAAACCGCCGAACACCGCCGTCGCGAGGCTATAGGCGAGCGAGAAGCCCGCGACGCGTACTTGTGCCGGCATCACTTCGGTCAGTGCGACGACCATCGCGCCGTTGTAGATGCCGTACATGAACGAGAGCCAAAGAAGCGCGAGCAGCATGTTGAGGAAGCTCGGCGCGTGGGCGAGGAGCGACAGCGCCGGGTAGGCAGTCGCGATGGCGAGCACCGTCATCGCGACGAGGAGCGGCCGGCGGCCGAGCTTGTCGGACAGAGCGCCGCCGATCGGCAGCCACACGAAATTCGACACGGCGACACACAGCGTAACGAGCAGACTGTCGGCGGTGCTCAGGTGCAGAACGGTCTTGCCGAAAGTCGGTGCGTAGACGGTGATGAGATAGAAGCTCGCGGTGGTCATCGCCACCAGCATCATGCCTGCAATCACTACGGTCCAGTTCTGGACCAGCGTGCGGAACACCTCCTTCATGCTCGGACGATGCTGGCGCGCCTTGAACTCCTCGGTTTCCTGCAGGTTACGACGCAGCATGAAGATGAACGGCACGATCATGCAGCCGACGAAGAACGGAACGCGCCATCCCCAGGACGCGATGGTAGCGGCGCTCATCGACTGGTTGAGCGCGAAGCCGAGGGCTGCGGCCACGACAATCGCGACCTGCTGGCTCGCGGACTGCCAGCTCGTGAAGAAGCCCTTGCGGCCCGGCGTGGCCATTTCGGCGAGATACACCGAGACGCCGCCCAGTTCCGCGCCCGCCGAGAAACCTTGCAGCAGCCTGCCGATCAAGACGAGCGCCGGCGCCAGCAGGCCAAGCGTTGCGTAACCCGGCACGAACGCGATCAGGATGGTGCCGCTCGCCATGATGGAGAGCGTAACGATAAGACCTTTGCGGCGACCGACGTCGTCGATGTACGCGCCCAGCACGATTGCGCCCAGCGGTCGCATCAGGAAACCGGCGCCGAAGACCGCGAACGTCATCATCAATGAGGCGAATTCGCTGTCGGCCGGGAAGAAGACCTTGGCGATCTGGGTGGCATAGAAGCCAAACAGGAAGAAGTCGAACTGCTCGAGAAAGTTTCCGGCCGTTACGCGGAAAACCGCCGCGGCCTTTGAACGGCCCGACGAAAGGGTAGAGGGCGAGGGGTGCATCGTTGTCTCCTGAAATCCCGAAAGATGCTGTGGTTCCGCTCTTTGTGGATTCGCGAATATTGGCCCTTGCCCGGCAAAACGATAAGTGCAATCTTTTTAACGATTGATGTCCATTGGTTATCAATCGGCGCTGTGCCGGCCCTGCCTGGGCAAGCTGCGTGGTCGCGGCGCAATTCTGCGATCATTGCTGACAATCTGAACTGCTGGAATGAGCATGGAACTTCGGCATCTTCGTTATTTCATTGCTGTTGCTGAGTTGCGCAGCGTACGGGCGGCGTCCGAGCAGCTGCACGTCACGCAACCTGCAATTTCCCGCCAGATACAGGATCTCGAAGACGCCATCGGCGCCGCGCTGTTCGAGCGCACGCCGCGCGGGCTGAAGCTGACGCCCGCCGGCGATGCGTATCTCTCGGAAGCACGCGAGATCCTTGCGCGTGTCGATGCCGCCAACCGGCTGGCGCGGCGCATCGCATCCGGCGTGCAAGGTCACCTGCGCATCGGTTTCGTTGAAAACGCCGTGTGGAGCGGGCCCGTTTCGAGCGCGTTGAGCGCTTTCGAACAGGCAGCACCGAATGTCGCCCTCGAACTCACGCCGATGAACACGCCCGAGCAACTCGACGCGCTCGCCGCGGGACGGCTCGACGGCGGCTTCTGCTATCGCTTCGGCGCGTTGCCGGAAGGCATCGCGAGCCTGCATGTGCTCGATCAAGGCGTGGTGCTTGCCGTGCCGCAAGCGTGGCCGCACGGCAGCGCAGGCGCGGTCAGCGCACATGAACTCTCCGGCAGGCCGTTCATAGCGTTCCCGCGCCGCGTCTATCCCGCTTACTACGATCGTCTGCTGTCCGCCTGCGCCGAGCGCGGGCTCACGCTCGATATCAGACAGGAGGCGTCGACGGAAACCGCGATACTTTCACTGGTTTCGGCAGGGATGGGCGCGGCCATCGTCAATGCCGCGAATCGCGACAGGCCGCCCGCACGAGTGCGTTTCGTCGACTTGCTGGACCTGGAGATTTCCTTGCCGCTTGAATTCTGCTTCGTCGCACATGAGGCGGCGCACGCAGCGAATCCCACGCTGAAGCGTTTTCTGGACCTGCTGACATAGCGACCGGCAAGCGATGCCTGCAAGGCATCGCCAGGAGCAGAAAACGGCATTGGCCGGACGTTTTTTCGTCGCCGATAGTAAAGGCACCCCAAGCTCTTTACTGTTCGCGCCATGTCCACTTCTGCTTCGCTCATCGCTACCGATATCGACTTCGAACGCTCCGGCTTCCAGACCGGCACACTGCGTCTGCCGTATTCGCACGACCGCTCGGCATACGGTCACGTGCCGATCCCGCTTGCCGTGCTCAACGCTGGTGCTGGTACGGGCCCGACCGTTCTCCTGACGGGCGGCAATCACGGCGACGAATACGAAGGACCGGTCGCGCTGATGAAGCTGATGCAGCGCATGCCGTCGATGACCATACGCGGTCGCCTGATCGTGATACCGGGTCTGAACTTTCCAGCCTTCGTCAACGGCACGCGCACGTCGCCGATCGACCGCGGCAACCTGAACCGCCTGTTTCCTGGTGCCCGAAATGGCCAGCCGACGGAAATGATCGCGCACTACGTCGAAAGCGAACTCCTGCCACGCGCCGATGTCGTGATCGACCTGCATGCCGGCGGCGCGTCGTTCGAGCATGCGCCCACGCTGCTCGCGTCGCCGCCTGCCGACGGCGAGCGCCACGCGTTGTATATGGACCTCGTGCGCGAGTTCGGCGCGCCGAACACGATGATCATGGACCTGCTCGGCGAAGACCGCACGTTCGCGGCCGCAGCCGAACGGCACGGCAAGCTTTTTCTGTGCGGCGAGTTCGGCGGACATGCGGGCTGCGACGCCGCGAATCTGGCGATTGTCGAAAGCGGCTTGCAGCGCGTGTTGGTCCGGCTCGGTGTGGTCTCCGACACGCAGCCGGCACCGGCCGGCAAAACGCGCTTTCTACGTGTAGAAGGCGCGCGTGCATACGTGTATGCGCCGCTTGCGGGTGTATTCGAACCCGCGTTCAGACTCGGCGATCAGGTGCGCGAGGATCAGCTGGCGGGGCGTCTGTACGATCCGCACCGCCCGTGGCAGGCGCCGGCCGATATTGCGTTCCGCAGCGACGGCATGGTCATTTGCATGCGGACCTTTGCACGGGTGGAACCCGGCGACTGCATCGCGCTACTCGCTGCACGAGCCAACGCCGATTGAGCCAAGTCCATCAACGCCGGAGACCGCGCATGAACGTTCACCCTGTTTCGACCCAACCCGCCGATGTCGTTGCACATACCGGGTCTTTCGATAGCGTGCGCCATCCCGTGTATGTCGTGCTGCTGTTCTTCGTCTGTTTCGCATTTTCGTATCTGGACCGCCAGGTCGTCAGCATTCTCGTACAGCCGATCAAGCAGTCGCTCGCGCTTACCGATACGCAGATCGGCCTGCTGCAAGGATTTTCATTCACGATGTGCTACGCAACGGCAGGTGTGTTCGTCGCGAGGCTCGTCGATCGCGGCAACCGCGTGAAACTGATCGCCGCATGCATCGCGATCTGGGCGATCTCGACAATGGCGTGCGGCTTCGCGACCAACTTCACGGAACTGCTGCTCGCCCGCGCCGGAACGGCGGTTGCCGAGGCCGCCTTGAGTCCCGCGGCGCTGTCGATCTTCAGCGACATCTTTGCGCCGCGCCGCGTCGCACGCGCGAGTAGCGTGTTCATGCTCGGGCCGTATGTAGGCGGCGGCGCCGCGCTGTTCGGCGGCGGTATGTTGTTGTCGGCGGCAGCTGCGGGCGACGGCAGCGCGTGGCTCAGCGCACACGGCTTTGCGCCGTGGCAAGCGGTGTTTGTTGCCGTGGGATTGCCCGGCATTCTGCTGGCCGCGCTCGTCGCGTTCACGGTTCGCGAACCGGCGCGGCTCGAAACCAGCATGCGTGGAGCGCAGGCGCAGAACGAGATGCCGTCGCTGCGCGACGTACTCGCCGAACTGTTCGTGCGCAATCGCTTCTGCCTGCCTTACTTTGCGGCCTACGTCGCGCTGATTACGCTGTTCTACTCGCACGCCGCATGGTTCCCGACCTTGCTGATGCGCCATTTCCACCTCGCACCGAAAGCCGTTGGACAGATGGCGGCACCTGCGTACATGGTCGGCGGTATTCTAGGGGTGGCATGCGCGGGAATGCTCGCAACGCGCGTCACCGACGACACCACCTTGCGCAAAGTGCTCGGCTTCTCCGCGTGCGCCGTTGCCTTGCTGGTGCCCGCCGCGATCGCGATGCCGCTCGTCGCGAGCAGCAGCCTTGCCATCGTGCTCTATGGCGTCAGCGCTTTTGCCGCCAGCATCGCAATGGGACTTGCACCCGTGCCGTTGCAAATCGCCGTGCCGAACCGCATGCGCGGCCGTTCGCTGGCGCTGCTCGTCTTCATGACCAATGCGATCAGCGGCGGCGTGGGGCCGCTGTCGGTTGGCTATCTGAACGAACGGCTGGGACACACGGAAACGAGTCTTGGAAGCGCGCTGGCGATGGTCGGTGGCGTGTCGGCGCTCGTCAGCGCGTTACTCTATGCAGTGGCGACCCGGCGCGTTCGCGCTGCGACGGCCGAGTGAAACGCGCACTGACACACATACTAAAACCTGCATTCGAACCGAAGAGAACGGATTGCCATGAAACCCGCCTCACAAGTCCATCACGTCGGCGCCGCGACCATCACGCGGGTCGATGAAACCGGCTTCGCGCTCGCGCCGAACCTGTTGTTCCCGGCGTGGAGCGATGAAGATGGTCAGGAGCTCGAGGAACGCTTCGCCACCGAAAGCCTGGATCTCACTAACGCGCGAGTGCCGTTGAAAACGCATCTGTGGGTCGTGGAAGTCGGCGGGGTGACGATGGTCGTCGATACGGGCATCGGCAATGGCAAGTCCCGGCCGTTCAGCGCGCTCTTCGACAAGCTCGATAATCCCGTGCTCGAACGCTTCGAATCGGCCGGCTTCAGGCGCGAGGATATCGACTACGTGCTGCTCACACATCTGCACGTCGATCACGTCGGCTGGAATACGCATTGGCAGGACGGTCGATGGACGCCCGTGTTTCCGAACGCGACCTACGTATTCGGCGAGCGCGAACGCGACTTCTTCGCTACTCCGGAAGGCGCATCGCGGCGGATGGTGTTCGACGACAGTGTGCTTCCGGTCATCGCGTCCGGTCAGGCGCGTGCCGTGCCGGATGCAGGTGCGGAGATTCTCGACGGCATCCGCTTCCTGCCGACTTTCGGCCATAGCATCGGTCACATGGCCATCGAGCTCCGTTCGCGTGGCGAGACCGCGCTTTTTTCCGGCGACGTGATGCACAGCGCGGTGCAAGTGCATCGGCCCGAATGGAATTCAATGTTCTGTCTCGATCAGGAGCAGGCCCGCGCTTCACGCGAGCGTCTGCTCGCACATGCAGCGGACACGGGCGCGACGGTGTTTGCCGCGCATTTTGCCGAGACATCGGCGGGGACCGTGCGGCGCGTCGAAAAGGGTTTTGAATGGCGCTATGGGTGAGGGCGGGGACACCGCAGCGCGCGAAGTATGGCGTCCCTTCCGATCACGGAATCTCTCGTGCCGATCGCCTTGAAGCTGGCGACGCCGACGCAGAACTGGTGAAAGCCAATCATGAGCGATAAAGAACAGCGCGAAGCCAGCCGGCAGAAACCGATATTGCCATCAGCTTGAAACTACTGCCGTATTCACCGCTTTCAAAGCCGCGATAAACCTTGAACCGTTTTCGCAGGCAACTATGCTGTAAATGAGCCGGAGTGCAGTGCTTAAAGAGCTTCCCGCTCGAATCGACCGCCCCGCAGGACGACGGTCAACATGGGCTAGCGCTGACGCGGCGGCCCGGAACCGCAACGGTGTACATCATGCGTTCTGCTCGTTTCTGGACGGTGGCAGGCCTCTTTGCGCTGTGCGCATGGAGTACGGTTTGCGCCGCAGCTGGACCGGCAACCAAGGCTTCGGCTGCGTCGTCGCCGTCCGTGCCTTCCAAACCGGTGCCTGCGAGCCCGCCGCGCCGGATCGATCTGACAAACAAGCCGTGGCGCGGCGATTTCGACGCAATGCTCGAACGCCGCGTGATCCGCGTGCTCGTACCTTTTAGTCGTACGCTGTATTTCAATGACCGGGGACGTGAACGAGGATTGAGCGCAGATTTCGTGCGCGATTTCGAACGGTACGTCAACAAGACCTACGCCGATCGACTCGACAAGCGCCCGATCACCGTGTTCATGATTCCGACGACGCGCGATCGGCTGCTGCCCAGCCTCAACAGCGGCATGGGCGATATCGCCGTTGGCAACCTGACCGTCACCGACGAGCGTCTGAAACAGGCCGACTTCGTCACGGCGCGCGCCCTCAAGCCAACCCGTGAGCTGGTACTGACGGGGCCGAAATCGCCGGAATTGTCGAAGCTCGACGATCTAAGCGGAAAGACGGTTCACGTGCGCCGCTCCAGTAGCTACTACGAAAGTCTGAATGCACTTAACGGCCGCTTCCAGAAAGCCGGTAAGCCGCCGATGCGGCTTGTGCTGTTGCCGGATGCACTCGAAGACGAAGATGCGATGGAGATGCTGAACGTCGGTCTGCTTCAGATCCTGGTGGTGGACGACTGGAAGGCGCGGATGTGGGCGCAGATGCTGCCGAATGTGAAGGTGCACGACAACATGTCAGTGCGTGAGGGAGGCTATGTGGGTTGGGCTATTCGCAAACAGAGTCCCAAGCTCAAAGCTGTGATCAGCGATTTTTACGACAATTTCATCACGAAGCAAAGCGTCGCTGAGGTTCGCCTCAAACAGTATATGCAAGGCATCAAGCAGATCCATAACAATGCTGAGAGTGCCGAACTCAATCGCTTCAATCAGACGGTGGCCTTATTCGCGAAGTACGGCCAGCAATACGGCTTCGATCCGCTCATGCTCGCGGCCCAGGGTTATCAGGAGTCGCAGCTCGATCAGCAGGCCAAGAGCCGCGTGGGAGCCGTCGGCATCATGCAATTAATGCCGGCCACAGGTAAGGAACTTAATGTCGGCGACATCCGGATAACGGAGTCGAATATTCATGCCGGCGCCAAGTATCTCGATCGACTCATGACGCGTTACTTCCAGGACGCGCACTTCTCCGAGGTGGACCGCCCGCTGTTCGCCTTCGCGAGCTATAACGCCGGACCCGGAAGCATCGCGAAGATGCGCAAGGAGGCCGCGGCCCGCGGCCTCAACCCGGACGTCTGGTTCAACAACGTCGAGATCGTGGTGGCAGAGAAGATTGGCATTGAGACAACCACGTACGTGCGAAACATCTACAAGTACTACGCGTCGTACCGCCTGCTGATGGACGCGCAGGCGCAGCGAACCCGCGCGGAGCAGCAACTGGGCCGCCAACCTTGACGTTCGGTGAACGCCTCGCGGGGTTGCTTCGGGCCTGCTCAACCTCGTTGCGTACCGGTGACTACTTCGCGACGACGCCGAGTTGCTGCAGGAAGGTCAGATTGTCTTCGAGATGCCAGTTGTCTGTGATCTTGCCGTCGCGAATGCGGTAGATGTCCGTTGCGATGAAATCGACTGTTTGGCCTTTGCCCTGAGTGCCGTTGAAGGTGCCGGTGAAGTGACCGGTGAAATGTAGATGCGTCACGACGCGATCGCCGGCCACGATCATCTGCTCGACCGACGCCTTAACGTCGGGCACGGCCGCATGGAACGCCCTGGATGCTGCGAGCGGTCCGGCGATGCCTTGCGGACGGCCGGGCGGCAATGTGCGATCGGTGAAGTTCTCCGCCAGCGCGGCGCGGGCCTGCGCTTCGTCGCCGGTGGTCCAGAAGGTATCGTAAGTCCGAGCGGCGCGAATCTGCGCATCGAGCTGCTTCTTCGGAAGCGTGTGATCGACAATCAACGTTTGCGGCTTTACGAGGTGGTCGTCAGCAGCGGACGTCGCGGCTGCGGTCGCAGGCAATGCGGCGGCAAACAGCATGACGGCCGAAGCAGCGAAAGCGGCACCGACTTGCGAAACGAACGGGAAAGCGCGGGACATGATTGTTCTCCGGATGTGTTGGTTTGGTGAGAATCGGTTTTGAGTTGCTCGGTGGCACGGAGCGCTGCGAACCGGATGCATTCTCCATTCAGCAGGGCCTTGTGATAATTGGTCTAGGGCTTGATTGTTTTTCAACCAGAACTGAATAATTTTTCGCCTCGAGAAGGCGCAAAAAGCATAGGTATCGGCATGCATCGGCGACACGGGTGTCTATTCTTCAGACACTACGACCAACGCGGTGTCAGGTCAGCTCTGCAGTCGTCGTCAGCCATTCCGCGCCTCGCGCGGAATGGGGGACTGACATCTCCAACCTACCTCGGCCCGCACGGACGCAATGCGTCGCCGGCAGTCAAACGGACGCCTGTGGCTCGGCATGGGCAGCTGGTCAATAGATGGCGAACGCCTGGCGGCAAGCGCATGGACCTCGCATGAAGCAAATGCTTCGGTGAGAATCGTTTCAGCTGTTCACCTTAGGGAGGTCAGCGATGAAATGCTCCATTCGTGCAAGGCTTATCCGGTCTGCGTGGATCATGCTGCTTGCCGTACCTTATGCAGCATGGGCGCAATCTCAAACAATAGTCACGATCGCTGGCACTGGGGTGCAAGGGTACGCTGGCGACGGGGGGCAGGCTACGTCAGCACTCATTGCTCCAGAGGGTCTGTCTGTCGACCACCACGGCAACCTGTTTGTTGCCGAACCGGTGAACCATGTGGTCCGGCGTATCGACCACGCCACCGGGATCATCACCACCTTCGCGGGCACCGGTCAAACGGCCTATAACGGCGATGGGTTGAAAGCAACAGCGACAAACCTCGACTATCCACAAGGTGTAGCGGTCGGACCAGACGACGATGTATATATCGCCGATTATGGGTCGACCAGCCGCATCTTGCGCGTCGATCATCACACGCTGACGATTCACACGGTTGCCGGAGGAAGCCAACGTGGGTTCTCCGGAGACGGAGGGCCCGCAAGTGCTGCGTTGATCAACGCGACGGACATCGCCTTCGATCGCGACGGAAACCTCGTCATCAGCGATTCTGGCAACGAGCGCATTCGGCGCGTCGATCGACGCACCGGCATCATCGCGACAGTGGTGGGCGGTGGCATAAATGGAGCGGGTCCGGCCAGCGGCCCCGCGGCGGAAGCCGGCTTCCTCTACTACATCACGACGGCGTTCAACCGGCGCAACGACATGTTCTTTGCCGACGCTGGTCTTAACACCGTTCGCGAACTCGACAGACAGCGTCAAACATTTACGACAGTCGCGGGGGTCTATCCGGGGACGACAGGAGTAGCTTTTCAGGCGGGCTACAACGGTGATGGACAGCCTGCCACGCAGGCGCTACTTAACTATCCATCGCATATTGCGGCCGATTGCGCAGGAACGCTAACAATCAGCGATAGCGCCAATTACCGCGTGCGGCAGGTAGACCGGGAGACGGGAACCATTGAGACTATCGCCGGCACGGGTACGGCGGGCTACTCGGGTGACGGAGGTCTCGCCATTCAGGCTATGCTCATGCAGCCACGGGGCCTCGCGTTCGCGCGTGACGGTGCCCTGTATGTCGCCGATGGTCTCCGGATTCGCAAGATTGCCGGGCTGCCGGGCCATCATCGCTGGGATTGCCGCGACAACCGTCGCTACGGTCTTGACCGCGACGGTCGTGACGATGACGACAACCACAACCACTGAGGAATCTTGACCGGCCGAGATTCGCTGTACGCCGCTAGCTGCAGTCGGTCAGTTTTTAGCCGCTCGCTCGAGTCGTAGGGCGGCTACTCGAAGGGTGCCGCGGGGGGCGGCACTTGTTGCCTTGGTCCGTCTTCGCGGATCAGCGCAATTCGAGCCACAGCGGTTGATGATCGGACGAGCGGCTATTCTGGTCCACGTCACAATCCACGATGCGCGGCTTCAGATCTTCGGTGACAAAAACAAAATCGCATGCGAACGGTCCGTCGGACCATTGCTCGTGATCATACAGACCGACTGTGGCAGCCCGCGGGGTGCCGGGGTGCGCGCAGGCCCATGCGTCGGCGAAGGCGGGCGCGCCTGAAATCGGCTCCAGCATCCTGCAATAAGCAGAACTTTCGAACGCGCTGTTGAAATCGCCGCACACGATGGCAGACATAGGACGTGCCGTGTCGGCGAAGGGACTGTCCAGTTTTTCCGCTTGCGCGGGACGGCGCGCATGGTCGCACGCTTCCTGATGCAATTCGTGCAGCCTCGTCACTTGCGCCAGCCGCTGTGCCTCGGAATAGAACTCAAGATGAGTGCTGATGGCGCGCAGCGGGCCAATATCGGTTTCGATAACGGCTTCGAGAGCGACACGCAGCATCGACGGCTTGGCGGGGTCGGCCGGCCACGGGAGCGAATGACGCAGCACCTGCTTGACAGGCAGTCGGCTCACGATTGCATTGCCGAACTGACGCCGCTGTCGTGCTGGCCCGATAGGCGGAAGATCGGAACCGATCGCATCGACCACCGTCGCGTCCGGCAGCAACGCGGCGAGTTCGGCGAACTGGTCGGCAGAGGGGCCGCCTGCCAATCCGCCCTGCGTCTGTCCCTCATGAAAGCCGCGCGTGACTTCCTGAAGGCACAGGATGTCGAAATCGCACAGCGCCTTTGCCTCGCGCACAATGCGGGCGAGGTCGACGCGGCCGTCTACACCGCGTCCCCACTGAACGTTCCAGTCGACGAGACGCATGATGTCCTCCTGCAGAAGCCATGACTCACAGTTTACTGCGGCGGCGTCAAATGGATAAGCCGTTAGTGCCCAGGAAACGACAAAGTGTTTGCCTGGTTGCGAGCGCGCCTGCCTCATAGACGTCAAGCAAGATGCATGATTCAAAGCAACCGGTACGCGAGTCGCGCGGCCGCTCTCGCGGTGCGTCTGTCCTGATCGAGCGTCGGGTTGTACTCTGCGATATCCGACGCGCGGAGCTTGCCCGAAGCCCGCACGCGCAGCACCATCGCTTCAACCACCGATAGCGGTACGCCCAGCGCAGCGGGTGCCGACACCCCCGGCGCCGTGGCGGCCGGCAACACGTCGAGATCGATTGTCAGATATACGTCATCCGCCGCGTCCAGCAACTTCTGAAGCTCATTCAGACGCTGCGGCAGTTGCGTTTCCTGCATATCGACGTCTAACACATAGCGCACGCCGAGTCGCTCCGCATGCGCGAATAGCGACGCAGTATTGCCGAGATCGCTGATGCCGAAGCACACATAGTTGAACGACACCCCTCGTTCCTCACAGTCAAGCGCGATCTGATCGAACGGCGTTCCGGAATTCGCAGGACGCTTCTGACGCAGATCGAAGTGAGCGTCGAAGTTGATGATTAACAACTTGCGCGATATGAGCAGCGTGGCTTGATTCCCGGCTTCACGCTGCTGATGCAGTCGTAAACCGCTATACGTGCCCCACGCGACCTCATGACCGCCGCCGAACACCAACGGGCGTGCGCCGCTCGCCAGCACCTCGCTGACCACGTGGGCCAGTTCCGCCTGCGCGGCTTCGAGGTCGCCGTCATCGCACACCACATCGCCTGCGTCGGCAAGCGCGGCGATCGCCGCTTTGGCCGGCAAGCCTGCCAGCACACGGCGCAATTCCTTGGGCGCATGCGCTGCGCCGATCCTGCCTTGATTGCGGCGCACTCCTTCATCAGAACTGAAGCCCACGATCACCGGCACATCGCGCTGCACCTGCTGCGCGCTACCGAACGGCGTCACCTGATTGAAAACACGCCGCGTGTCGCCGGGCTCGCCGTCGTCGGAACGGCCTGCCCACACCTTGCCATCAAATGGGACTCTCATGCGCGTGACAACACCGCCTGCAGGAATGCGCGTGTGCGCGGCTGCGATGGCGCAGAGAAAATCTCCGCGGGCGGTCCTGCTTCGACGATCACACCGCCGTCCATCACGACCACCACGTCGGCCACTTCCTTCGCGAAGCCCATTTCGTGCGTGACGACCACCATCGTCATGCCTTCGCTCGCGAGCAGTTTCATCACTTGCAGCACTTCGCCGACCAGTTCGGGATCGAGGGCAGACGTCGGCTCGTCGAACAGCATGACCCGTGGCTGCATCGCTAGCGCGCGAGCAATCGCAACCCGTTGTTTCTGACCGCCCGACAGACTCGCCGGCATCACATCCGCCTTGTGCGCAAGCCCGACTTTCTCCAGCAACGCGATCGCAGCCGCTTCGGCCTGCGCCTTGCTGGCGCCACGCAACATGCGCGGACCCACGGTAATGTTATGCAGCACCGACAGGTGCGGAAACAGATTGAACGACTGAAACACCATGCCGACTTCGGTGCGCAGCGCATTCAGCGAACGCTCCTTGAGCATCGCACCCTGGTCGACTAGCCGATGCCCACAAATGTCGATCGTGCCGCGTTCTGCCTGTTCGAGTCCGTTACAGCAGCGTAGAAATGTACTCTTGCCCGAGCCGCTCGGCCCGATCACCACCACGACCTGCTGCGGATGGATATCGAAATCGATGCCGTTGAGCACGGTATGCGAGCCGAACGATTTGGTCAGCCCGCGAATGCTGACGATAGGCTCATTGACTTTGGCCACGGTATTCATTGCACCATTCCTCCAGCACGCAAGCGGCGTTCGACGCGATGCAGCGCGTAATTAGTCGCCTGTGTCAACACCAGATACACCAGCGCGATGGCGAGATACACCTCTAGCGAACGATAGGACACGCTGATGATCTTCTGGCCTTCATGCATCAGATCGTCGATTGTCAGCAGCGACACCAGCGCCGAGTTCTTGATCAACGCAATGAATTCGTTGCCGAGCGGCGGGATCATGCGCACGATCGCCTGCGGCAGAATGATCGCGCGCATCGCCTGCCCGGACGACATGCCGATCGAACGCGCCGCTTCCATCTGCCCGCGATCGACTGACTGAATCGCGCCGCGCACGATCTCGGATACGTAAGCCGCCGAATACAGACCGAGCCCCAGCATGCCGCACAAAAACGCCGGCAGCAGAATGCCGAATTGCGGGAGGCCGAAAAACAGCAGGAAGAGTTGCACGAGCAACGGCGTGCCGCGGAAGAACGTCAGGTACGCGGTGCAGAACCCGTACACGATGCGCCGCTGCGGCGTGAGCCGGCCGATGCCGATCAACAGACCAAGCACGCAACTGAGCGCGAGCGACGCGGCGGTCACTTCGACCGTCACTATCGCGCCGTGCATGATGTCCGGCCAACCGGCAATCACCGGCGAGAAGTCAAGTTCCATTTGGTTTGTCCGGCCGTTTATTGCGCACTCGCGCCGAACCACTTCTTGACGATCGCCGCATACGTGCCGTCAGCCTTGATCTTGGCTAGCGCGGTGTTGAGGTCTGCCTTCAACTGCGGCTCGTCTTTGCGCACGGCGATGCCGTAGGCTTCAGTTGTCAGCGTTTTGTCGAGTACGCGGAAGCCGGCCCGCGTTTTCGCAACTTGATACGCAGCTGGCTTACCCGTCACAGCAGCGTCGGCCCGGCCGATGCCTACCAGGTCGAACATTTCCTGGTTCTTCTCGACCTCGACGCGATTGATTTGCGGGAAGTTATCGCGCAGGAAATTCACCGACTTCGTGCCCACCTGCACTGAGACTTTCTTGCCGTTCAGATCGGTTACCGTCTTGACCGGTGAATCGCTTTTGACCAGCACGGCCAGGCCCCCCGCGTAGTACGAATCGGTGAAGTCGACCACTTTCGCGCGCTCGTCGGTAATGTAGATGCCGGAGATCGCAGCGTCGAAACGATGCGCGATCAGACCTGGAATCAGCCCTTTGAAGTCAATGTCGGTCCATTGCACGCGTTTGCCCATCGCTTTCGCGAGCGCATTCATGAGGTCGACGTCGAAGCCGGTGCGCGCGCCGTTCTCGGTGTACTCCATTGGCGGGAAAGTGGCGTCGGTGGCAACGTTCAGTACATCCGGCGTTTGTGCTGACGCCGCGCCGGGAAATCCGCCAAACGTCACGGCGAACGAGATGCATGCGAGGGACAACAGTCGTTGCAGCTTCATGGAGTAGGCTCCTTGTGGTTTTATCAAGTCGTGCGGTTAAGTCGAGACCCGAATCGAAGGACGAAGTTGAAAAACGCTTCGTCCCGTTAGTCGGTTTGCATATGCTCGGAAATGGCGCGGGCCGTACGTAGCGTCCCGTCGATGAATTGGGTTTCTCGTCCGATGGCGCGCGTCGATGGCGCCATCAACGTGATCGACGCGCCGCTACCGGTGCCGCGTCCGCTGTGATGAAAGATCGGGGCGCTGACGCCCCACACGCCCGGGTCGACTTCGCTGTCGCTGACGGCGTAACCCTGCGCTCGAATCTGTTGAAGTTCTACTTCGATCGCGGCGCGGCCGACGGGGTCGTTGTCGAACACGATGTCGAGCACTTCGGCGCGCGCCCTGCCGGCCATGAATGCCAACAGGCATTTCGCCGAGGCGCCCGCCTTGAGAGGCACGGCGCGGCCTTTCTCGAACGAGCAGCGCAACGAATGCTGGCTGTCGACCATCTCGAGACACATCACCTGATGCCTGACCGCGACCACCAGCCCAATGCTTTCCTGCGACGCGCGCGCGAGCTGCTGCATCTCACTGCGGCTCGCTTCGACGAGCAGTGAATTCACATCGAAGCCAAGCGCGAGTTGCAAGCTGATCGGACCGGGCGCGTAGTACCCGGCGTTTTCGGCGACGAAACCCCAGCGCTTGAGCAGCGCGATCTGACGGTACAGCGTGCTCTGCGCAAGCCCGGTTACGGCCAGCAGATCCTTGACCGACATCGCCTTGCCATGACTGGCGAGCGCGGCCAGCACCAGCAACACGCGTTCAGCCCCTGTCACACCCTGTTCAACGTTCACGATTACGCGGCCCACGACCTATCAAGAACGCAGAATGCCAGATGATTCTCGAATTTCAAAAATCATATTCCCACTCAATGGGAACAGTAGGGCAGGGATTTCCCTTGGGGCGGGCATCGGGGCGTGCCAATCGTCGTGCCTACTACTCCGCCGTAAAATAGCTTCGCCTGTTACAGCGAACGGCACGAGGCGCTATGCAAACCCGTACACGGTTCGTTACCGCAATATTGGCGGTGCTCGTCGCGATTGCGGTGCTCTTTTTCCCATTGCCGCGGCGGATCGAGTTCGACACGCGCATCGTTACCGTTGCGTCGATACAGCGCCCGCCCTCGGTAGTGTTCGACTATGTCACGACGCCGGCTCACTGGCCCCTCTGGCATCCGTCATCGCTCGCGGTCAGCGGATCGGTAGACCATTCCCTCGATGTGGGCGAGCAGGTGACGGAGGAGTTCAGGGTGGCGGGGAGGCGCGGCCGCGTTGTATGGACAGTCGCTGCACGTGTTCGGCCGAGCAAATGGGTGATAACAGGCAAGATCGACGGCAGATCGGCCGGCACAGTCACTTATTCGCTGACATCGACCGTGAGCGGAACCCGTTTTGAACGTGACTTCACTTATCGCGCGCCGTCGTTATGGTTTGCGATATTGAACTGGTCCGTGCTGCGCGCGCGGATTCAGTCTGAATCGGATACGGCAGTCCTGCGACTCAAAAGCCTTGTGGAAGCGTCACCGCAGCAGTAGCGACGTTGCTCGACTGGCGTGACGACCTGCGGTGTCACGACCGGACTGAATGCTGGCGTGCAAGCCTGCCAGCCTCATTCCCGCCTCCTCCCACTACCTGTCTCCCGTCAGCAAACTCACGCGCAACATCCGTTGGCCACCACGCAACACAATTCCGCGCCGGCATGCAGCGCGGTCCTCTGCACGCCCGCTACATAAGGTACTGGGCGCAATGGCACGGTCGATGCGTAATAAACACCACCCAGTCGTGCACTTACCAACATCCGTTGAATCGAGGTGCGTCATGTCGAGTGTGCAGAGCCAACGTCGACCAGTGAACTGGCGAAGCCGGCCTTTTCGCGTGGGCGGCCGTTCAAAGCGCCATACGGCACGGCGCGACTTCCCGGTGGGATTGGTGCCGTTCGGATTGCGGGCCGCCGGCTTCATCGGACGAGGCCCGAAACAATTGTGGCCGTATGTTTTGCCGTGGGTTTTCGCGGTGCTCACCATCGGTTTTTTCTGCCTCGTCGTGCGCGGCGTACTCACGCGGCAATTGCTGGTGCCGCCCGTCGAAACGCCGCAGTCGCTGGTGGAACGCGGCTATACATCGCACTTTCTCGCGGAACGCATCATGTCTTCGATGCGAGCCATCGGTCAGGACGCCGAGTCGATTCCGCACGACACGATGACAGACAACGACGCACAACCGGACATTCAGATACCCGGTCAGGAGATGTCGTATGCAACCACCGTGCGCTTCATCAAAGGCGTCATCAAGCGCACGGACGTGGTCGTTCATGTCGGCATCACAAAGGTCAACGGCAGCGCGGATTCTTACGTGGCGCATGTGCAGATTGAAGGCGGTCCGTTTAATTCCCGCGAAAGCACCGTGTCGTTCGAAGGACGCGATCTGGAGAAGTTCGTACACGACATCGCAGTCAAAGCCATGCGTCTTGCGGAGCCGAATATTCTCGCTAGTCATCTCTACTCGCAAGTGCAGAAAACCAGGTGTTCGCTCGCGCAATGCGACTACGGTGAGATCGTCGCGATCTACGACGAAGTGCTCGCACTGCCCGCCTCCGAGCAAGGCGAATGGGCGCTCGCCGGCAAAGCGTGGCTGCTTGCCGATCAGGGGCTGTCCAAAGAGGCCGAGCAGCAGACACGTGAGGCGCTGACCTTGTACCAGCATTCAGCGGTGCTGCACGCAAGCCTTGGCATTGCACTCGAACAGCAGCATCGAATCGACGACGCACTTGAAGCCTTGCGAGCCGGCGCGAGCGAGAAATCGAAGACGGCGGAAAACTTGCGTCTTCTCGGCGACGTGCTGTTGCACGCGAATCGCTATTCCGAAGCCCTCGATGCGTTCAAGCAGGCAGACCGAATGAAGTCAGACTCTGTCGACAACCTGCACGATTGGGGCGAAGCACTCGTCACTGTCGGCCGCTACGACGAAGCCATCGAAAAACTCTCGCGCGCCGTCGCACTTCGCCCAGATCTGGCGCCCTCCTACGCGGAATGGGGCCGGGCACTGGATCGCAAGGGCGATCTGTCCGGCGCGTCGCGCAAATACGCTCAAGCGTTGCAACTCGACGCCGGGACTTTGTCGGTGCGCGAAAGTCATCTGGCGCGGCTCGCCAGAGCGGCGCAGGGAGGCGATCGCCCAGACCCGTCGAAGCCCAATGACGGAGTCAGGCCTGTTGCGATTCCGCCCGCCTCGCTTGCGTTGCAAACCGCGTAACGAATAGCCGGCCATGAAGATGGCTTAGTCCCGCAGTACCCACCCGTTGCAGTAACACACCTGGTTGAATGGGAGATGTTCGATGGACAGTTTCGACGATGCGTTCAGGGCCCTGATTGGTAGTGAGGGCGGTTACTCCTTCAATCCGCATGACCCTGGCGGTGAAACGATGTGGGGTGTCACGGCGCGCGTGGCACGCAGCGCGGGCTATGCGGGCGCCATGAAAGACCTGCCGCTCGATACCGCCAGACAGATTGCCAAACAGAAGTATTGGGACCCGCTGCATCTCGACGAGCTCGACCCGCGCGTTGCCTTCCAGATCTTCGACGCCAATTACAACGGCGGCCTCGTGGTGTTGTGGATGCAAAAAGCTTCCGGCGCGAAAGAAGACGGCAAGTTCGGCCCGGACACACTCGATGCAGTCAAAAGCGCGGACCCGCTGAAGTTCGTCATGCGCTTCGCCGCTTATCGCTTGCGTTACCTGCGCAACCTGCATGCATGGCCCAATTTCAGCCGTGGATGGACCGAACGAATGGCCGCTAATCTTCTCCTGGGAGCAGCATGATGGACTGGTCTAAAGTAGCGTCGAACATCGGCAGCAGCGCACCGCTTCTCGCGGGCCTCGTGGGTGGTCCAATCGGTGTGGGCGTGACCGCCGCCGCCGCGATCATTTCGCATGCGCTCGGCACGCCGAGCGACCCCGGCGTCGTGGAACTCGCGTTGAACGATCCCAGCGCACTCGAGAAGGTCCGGCAAGCCGAGAACGCAAACTCGTTGCAGCTCCAACAGTTGATGGTAACTGCCGCCCAGGCGAGCCTCGCGCATGAAAGCGATATGGCGCGTATTCAGGCTGCCGATCGGGCCGACGCGCGCGCAATGGGAGTCAGCACCAAGGACTGGGTACCCAAAGTCCTTGCGATGGCGGTCACCGCCGGCTTTTTCGGCATTCTGCTGCTGATGGCCTTTCAGCCGCTGCCGGGCACGAACAAGGATCTCGTCAACGTCGTCGTCGGGGCTTTGGGTACGGCGTGGATCAGCATCATCGGCTACTACTTCGGAACATCGGTGGGATCGATGCGAAAGACCGAACTCCTCGCCAAGCCCAGCGTGCCGATCACCGCGGACAGCGCGCTTACGCTGCGCGAGCCGGCAACGGCTTCAGCGGCGCGGCCACAAGCGGCGCCGGCTCCGTCGCACAGCGAGGCATTCCAGCAATTCACACCGGGTGGACAGGGCCCGATTTACTCGGGCAGCTGACGCTGCGCGTAATGCTCTTCGATGCCTCGTGCGAGTTGCGTGACGAGCCGCGTCATGGCCACCTGTGTCCGCCATGCAACATGCGGCGTCACGATCAGATCGGTGCGCGCGCGGGACAGCAGCGGATGATCGGCCGCGGGCGGTTCCTGCTCGAGGACGTCGAGCGCGGCATTCGCGATCAGCTTGCGGTCGAGTGCCTCGATCAGCGCCCCTTCGTCGACAATACCGCCGCGTGCGGCGTTCACGAGTGACGCGCTGCGCTTCATTTGCTCGAATTCTGCGAGACCGAACAGATGCCGCGTTTCGTCGGTAAGCGGGCAATGCAGGCTGATCGTATCGGCCTCACGCAGCACCTCGTCGAATGCCACATAGCCGTCGCGCACGCACCTCGCGCGCTTGCGCTCCGCGAACAGTACCCGCATGCCGAACGCGCCGGCCAGTTCGGCAAGACGCTTTCCACCGTGACCCGCACCGACGATACCGAGCGTCGATCCGTGCAGATCCTGGATCGGATGCAGTTCGGCGTAGAACGTGGGTGATCCGCTCCATCCGCCAGCATAAACATCGTGCCAATAAGGCATAAGGTTGCGGCGGAGCGCCAGCATCAACGCGAACGCGTGCTCGGGCACGGAAATCGTCGAATAGCCCGGACACGCGACGATGCCGATGCCCCGTTTGCGACATGTTTCGGTATCCAGATGATTGACGCCCGCAGCCGGGACGCCGATCAGTTCCAGATGCGGCAACTGCTCGAGCACATCGCCCGACAGTGGAACCTTGTTGGTCACGACGATATGCGCATCGCGGCAACGCTCCACCACATGTTCCGGCGTCGTAGACGGATATTCGATCCAGCGATGCGGAAACGGAAAATCCGGTAGATCGGCCGACAGCGTCGCGCGGTCCAGAAAGACGATGGTTTTCAACGAGCTGCTCCACTTCATTAACGTTCGGACGAGCTCGTGGACACAGTGTCGAGCATGCGTTTCTTTCCGGTCTGCACGTGGTTCTCGAAAGCCTCCGCAGCCGCGTCGGCTTGACCCGCGAGCAGCGCCTCGAAAAGTTCGCGGTGTTCTTTCGAGGAGCGCTGCATTTGCGTGAATGAATACACGCCCTTGTGAATGTAGAGCGTCAGCTCGTCTTCGACGGCCTGATTGATCGTGATCAGCCGCGGATTCTTGGTCGCCGCCATTAACTGACGGTGGAACTCGGTGTTCAGGGTCTGATACTGACGGCTGTCGCGCTCGGCCACGGCCGCGTCCATCTGGTCAAGGAGGAGCCCGAGCAGATGCTCCTCGTCGGTCGTCAGGCGCAGCGCGGCGAGGCGTCCCGCCGTGCGTGCGAGTCCGGCGCGGATTTCGTAGAGGTCCATTGCCTCTTCTAGCGACAGCCGCCGCACTTCCGCGCCCCGGTTCGGCACAATGCGAACGAGCCCCGCCTGTTCAAGCGAGCGTAGCGCCTCACGCGCCGAATTACGGCCGACGCCGATCTGATTCGCGAGCGCCTGCTCGTTCACGCGTTCACCGGGGCGCAACTCCCCCCGCTGGATCATGGCGCGCACCTGATCGCGAATGTCGTCGAGTTTCGACGCAATCACCTCCGGTGCGCGGGCGTTCACCTTGCTGTTCTGTGCACCATTGAGCGCGCTTTTCATGACGATTGCCTTATCTGTGCCATTTTTTGCTACCTATTTTACGTACAGAAAACCTACCGATACCCATGGAACCAGCACTATCACGACGAGGGCTGCCGCCAATGCCCCCAGATACGGCCAAACGCGGCGCATCGCGGCGGACGGGTCGACCTTGCTGACCGCGCACGCCGCATAAAAGCCAAGGCCGAGCGGGGGGGCGAACAGGCCCAGTCCCATCGCGAACACCACGACCATTGCATAGTGCACGTCCGAGATGCCCATCGCGCGCGCGATCGGGAACAGTAGCGGCCCGAATAGTACGATCGCCGGGATCCCTTCAAGAAAGCTGCCGAGCATCACGAACGTAATCGCGGAGATCGCCAGGAAGCCGAGCTTGCCCCCCGGCGCAGCCATCATCATAGAGGCGAGTTGCGCGGAGAAGCCTGACTGCGTGAGCGCCCATCCCATCGCGGTCGCACACCCGATGATGATCAGAATCGCGCCGGACAGCGACGCCGCTTCCACCAGAATAGGATAGAGCCGGCTCCAGTCGAAGCGGCGATAGAGTAGCAAACCCACCACACAGGTGTAAGCCACGCCGATTGTCGCCACCTCCGTCGCCGTCGCGATGCCTTCCACGACGGCCGCCCGAATCACGAAGGGCAGCGCGAGCGCAGGCAGCGAGATCAGGAATGCGCGGCCGACCTCGCCCCAGGAGGCCCGTTGCACGCCTTGCAGGCTTTCCCTACGGCTCTTGAACCAGACCACTGCCGCGAGCGCTACCGCGCCGACCACGGCGGGCATGAAGCCGCCTGTGAACAGCGCCGCGATCGAAACTCCCGTCACCGAACCGATCGTTATCAGCACGAGGCTGGGCGGAATGGTTTCCGACATGGCAGCCGCCGAACTGAGCATTGCGACCAGGTCGCCTTCGTTTGCGCCGCGCTTTTTCATTTCCGGGAACAGGCCGGGCGCGAGCGCGGCCATGTCCGCCACCTTCGAGCCGGAGATGCCGGACACGAGGTACATAGCGCCGATTAGCACGTAGGCGAGGCCGCCACGCTTGTGTCCGATCAGCGAAGCGAGGAAACGGATCATCGCTTCGGCAAGTCCCATCGCTTCCATTAGTGCGCCCAGCAGGATGAACAGCGGGACGGCGAGCAGGATCAGGCTGGACATTCCCTGATTCATCGTGCTCACAACAATGGTCAACGGTGCGCCCGTGACGGTTGCGAGATAAGCAAACGTACACACGCCGAATGCGACCATGATCGGCACACCGAGACAGATGATCGTGATCACGCCGACGGCGAAAAACAGGACCAGACTCAGCGCGGTCAGTGGCGCGAGCGCTTGCCGTGCGATGTAAAGCGCAATGGCAACACCGGCCACGAGCGCGAAAGCCTTCAGGCAATCGCGAAGCGACGAGCGCTCGAGCAACCGCGTAATGGCGAGCACGAGCATCAGCGCAGCCGCCACGGGAATCGCGGCCGCGGGGATGGTATTGGGCAGCTCGAGCGCCGGCGTGCTGATGATCCATTCGTTCATCGCCCAGTCGGTAGCCGGTCGAACCAGCAGCAGCACGAAAGTCATCACGATGAAATTTCCGACCGTCTCCGCAAACGCACGATTTTGCGGGGACATTCTGTCGACAAACATCGTCAGTCGCATATGTTCGCCGCGGCGCAGCGCCACCACTGCGCCCAGCATCGACAGCCAGATGAACAGGATCGACGCAAGTTCGTCACCCCAGATCAACGGATCCTGCAACACGTAGCGGCAGAAAACGTTGGTGAGGAGCAGCACCACTTCGGCCACCAGCAGCAACGCAGCGGGCACTTCAGTGATCCACTTGATGGCCGTATCGAGTGTGCTGCCGACACGCACGACCTTCGATGCCGCATGTCGTTCCTTCGGCGCGCCCATGTCGTGGGCGAACACCTGCTCGGGATGAACTCGGGAAGTCATGACTCGTTCTCCAGAAACTCTTCGGTGGTCCGCGCTCATGCGAGCTTCTGCGTGTACTTCTCGAGCAACGCCCAGGCTTCATCGCCGTATTTCTTGCGCCACTGGTCATAGAAGCCGGCCTTTTGCAGCGAGGCGCGGAACGGCTGGATGTCGGGCTTGTTGAACGCCATACCGTGCGATCGCAACGTTTCGACGAGCGATGTGCTCAGTGCGGCGACGTCCGCCCGTTCAGCCACCGCGGCCGCATTCAGGTGTTTTGCCACAATGGTCTGCAAGTCCGGCGGCAGGTTGCCCCACGAACGCGCGTTGGCAAGGAACCAGAAGCCGTCCCAGATATGGCCGGTCAACGAGCAGTACTTCTGGACTTCATAAAAGCGGCCGGTTTCGATCAGCGCGAGCGGGTTTTCTTCCGCGTCGACCACCTTGGTTTGCAATGCCGAATAGGCTTCGCTGAAGTTAATGCTGGTCGGCGACGCGTCGAGCGCCTTGAACATCGAGGTCCAAAGAGGGCTGACCGGCACACGGATCTTCAGGCCCTTGAGGTCGGTCGGACTTAGCACCGGCTTGACCGAACTCGTGAGATGGCGAAAGCCGTTGTCCCACGGTTTTTCCATCGCGATGAGCCCCACCTTCGAAACCGCCCTGCGGATGTAGCTGCCGAGGTCGCCGTCCATCGCCGCCCACACCTGGTTGTAGTCCTTGAACGCGAAGCCGATGCCGTTGATCGCGGAGACCGGCACGAGCGTCGACAGCACCACGCCACCTTGAGTGAGAAAGTCGATGGCCCCCGAACGGACCTGCGACAGCATATCGGTATCCGTCCCCATCTGACCGTTCGGGAAAATCTGCAAGTCGACGCGGCCGCCGGTTTCTTTCCTGATGGCGTCCGCCGCTTCTTTTGCGCGGACATTGAGCGGATGCGACAGCGCCAGGTTGTTCGCGTACTTCAGCTTGAACTGCGCGGTCTGGGCGCACGCCAGCGATGGAAACAAACCGGTCCCGGTTGTCGCCACCGCGGCTGCTCCAAGGGTTTGCAGAAAGGTACGACGGGAATACGAACTCATTTTGTCTCGCTCCATAGGAAAGGGAGGGCTGCATGACGCGTTCGGCGGCGCCGCGGCGTTCTTTTTAGCGATCCGTCGGTTTCGCAAGTGCATGCGACGGATCGTATTTCGCTGACACACACTCTAAAAGTGTTGACACTTAGCTGTCAAGGTGTTGATATAAGAAAAAGAGTGCATGCACTGAAACACCGGGAAAGCACCTGGAAGATGGGTGGTCCGTGATACTTATCAGGAGGAGGCAATGGAACTAGAAGGGCACTACCGCGAGCACGGCATGCTGATCGCCGGTCGCTGGCAGTCTGCGACGGCTGACAACGGGCAGGTCTCGATCAATCCGGCGACCGAAGAGCGGCTGGGCTATATGCCGCTGGCCACGCCGGCGCAGGTCACTGAGGCCATCGATGCCGCGACCGAAGCTTCAGCCGCAATGCGCAAGCTCACGCCGTGGGAGCGCACAGCACTGCTGCGCCGAGCCGCAACGCTCATCCGCGAACGCGCGCCGCAGCTCGCACGAATCGTGGCACTGGAAACCGGCAAACCGATCGCCCAGGCCACTGGGGAAGCTAACGCGTCAGCTGAGTCGATCGACTGGTTCGCCGACGAAGCACGGCGCGTGTTCGGCATGTCATACGAAAGCCGCGTCAAGGGCGGACGGTATCTGGTGCATTACGAGCCGCTCGGTGTGGTCGCCGCCTTTACGCCGTGGAATTTCCCGTTGTTGCTGCTGGCCCGCAAGATGGGACCGGCGCTGGCCGCGGGCAATGCGATCGTGATCCGGCCGTCAAACGAAGCGGCCGGGGCGACGATGGGCCTGGTGCGCTGCTTCGTCGACGCCGGGTTTCCCGAGGGCGCGGTCAATCTGGTGATCGGCAAAGCCGACGCAATTACGCCGACGGTCATGGCCGATCCACGCGTGGCGAAGATCAGCTTCACCGGCTCGGTGCCCATCGGTCGTCAGATCGTCGAGATGTCCGCGAAAACGCTCAAAAAGGTCACGATGGAACTCGGCGGCCATGCGCCCGTGATCGTGCATCGCGACGCAGACATTGATGCTTTCGCGCATCTCGCATCGCTGGGCAAGTTCCGCAATGCGGGCCAGGTTTGCGCGTCGCCGACGCGGTTCTATATCCACGAATCGATTTTCGACAAGACTGTGAAAGCGCTGGTCGAGCGCTCGACGGCGCTACGCGTCGGCGATCCGCTGCAGCAGAACACCGACCTCGGTCCGCTGACCACGTCGAAGCGCCGCGAGGCGATCGAACGCCTCGTCGACGAAGCCGTGAGTGAAGGCGCCAGCGTTCTATGCGGTGGCCGCCGTCCATCGCAATTCGGCCGTGGCTGGTTCTACGAGCCGACGCTCATTTCTAACCCCGCCCCGCACATTGGCCTGATGAACGACGAGCCGTTCGGCCCGGTCGGCACTCTCAACCGGTTCACGACGATGGACGAAGTCATCACCGAGGCGAACCGGCTGCCATTCGCGCTTGCGGCCTATGTCTTTACGCGCTCGATGCGCAACACGCTGGAAACAACCGAGCGCTTGCAGGCTGGCGTCGTCGGTGTGAATACGTTCGTGGCGTCGACGGCGGAGACGCCATTCGGCGGCAGTAAGGACAGCGGGTTTGGACGTGAAGGTGGTCCGAACGCGATCCGCGACTACCTGGACACCAAATTCATCAACCTCGAACTGGCTAACGACGAGCCGCTCGACGCAACCGCCTGAATGGAATCCATCATGCAAACCATCAAGAACCACGCAAAAGCACAATTGGCCGCAGGTGAATTGGCACTCGGCATGGGGCTGCGCCAGGCTCGCACTGTCGACATCGCGCAGATCGCGCAGACGGCCGGCTTCGACTGGCTGTTCATCGATATGGAACACAACTCCATGGACATCGACACCGCCGCGCAGATCTGCGCGGCGGCCCTGGTGGGCGGTGTGACGCCGATCATCCGCGTGCCGGGCCATGAGCCGTTCCACGCCACACGACTGCTCGATACCGGCGCGATGGGCATCGTGGTGCCGCACGTCAGTACGCCCGAACAGGCCATGCAGATCGCCAATATGTGCCGCTTCCCGCCGGCGGGCGGTCGGTCGATCCCGGGCATGCTGCCGCAGGTCGGATTCCAGGCTCTCCCGATCGCCGATGTGGTTCGGGCGATCAACGACGAGGTGCTCGTGGTGGCAATGATAGAAACCCGCGAAGGCCTCGAGAACGCCGACGCGATCGCGGCGGTGCCGGGCATCGACGTGCTGCTGGTCGGCACGACCGACCTTGCGGCGGATCTGGGTATCACTGGACAACTTGGCCATACGCGTGTGGCGGCCGCCATCGACGCCGTGTGCGCCGCATGCCATCGGCACGGCAAGGTACCGGGCGTGGGCGGCGTGTACGACGAAGCGCTGATGACCGCCTACGTGCAGAAAGGCGCGCGTTTCATTCTCAGCGGCTCGGATCTCGCGTTTCTGATGACGGGGGCGAAGTCGCGTTCGCAAATGTTGCGTGCCATTCCGCTCGGGCAGGCAGAAGAAGTCCTGGCGCAACGCAAGGTGTCCTGATCGGACAAGGAGGAGACACAGTGAATCCCGAATACGCAAGCAATCTCGTCAACCGGCGCGACCTTAAACCGTATCTGAACGCCGATCAATTCGAATTCCGCGATTCAGTGAATCGTGTGCTGACGCGCCATGCGTCGCCGGAGTATGTCCGCCAGTGCGACGAAGAGAAGCGCTTCCCCGAGGAACTCGTGAAGGTGGCCGCGGAACAGGGCTGGTTCGGCATCACGCTGCCCGAGGAGTACGGCGGCGTCGGTGGCTATCTTGACATGGCCGCTTATCTCGAGATCGTCGCATATCACACCATTGCGCTTGCGCGCTTCTGGAATGCGAACGTGAACATGGTGGGCGGCGCGCTGGCTCGTTTCGCGCCGGACAATATCAAGGGCGAGGTGTTGCCGAAGCTCGCTGAAGGTCGCGCCTTTCTCGCCTTCGCCCTGAGCGAAAACGGCTCCGGCTCAGATGCTGCCTCGCTGACGACGCGCGGCGTGGCTGACGGAAACGACTTCATATTGGACGGCACCAAGATGTGGATTTCCGGCGCGATGCAGGCCGACTATATCTTGACCGCTGTGCGCACCAATCCAGAAGCGAAGAAGCACGACGGGATCAGCCTCTTTCTGGTACCTAAAGAATCAAGAGGCCTGACGATCAATCCGATCGACCTGCTCGGCGGCCACGCCATCCGCACCTGCGAAGTGGTGTACGACGGCGTCCGTGTTCCCGCAGAAATGATTGTGGGCGGCTTGCACGTGGGCTGGAAGAAACTCACCACGGTGCTGTCCAAGGAGCGCATCGCTTTGTCGGCGATGTGTGTGGGCGGCGCTCAGGCGGCGATCGATCTTGCACGCTGGTATGCGAACGATCGCAAGCAGTTTGGGCAGTCGATCATCGATTTCCAGGCGGTGTCGCACATGCTCGCCGACATGCAGACTCGCGTCGATGCTGCTCGCATGATGGCGTTTCGCGCGGCCAAACTGCTCGACGAAGGCGAAACGTGCGACGTCGAGTCGTCACAGGCGAAGTACCTGGCATCGGATACATACGTGCAGGTCGCCACTGACGGCATCCAGATCATGGGCGCCAATGGCTACTCCGCCGAATACGCGATGCAGCGCCATTACCGCGAAGCCAAGATGTTCCAGATCTTCGGTGGCACCAATCAAATCCAGCGCAACATCGTGGCGCGCGCGCTTAAATCGTAAGCGGAGACAGACGTGACGGCAGTTCAGACATTGGAAAAACTCGGCTTTGGCGTCGACTACGCGCAAGCCGACGTAGTCGTGGTTGGCGGTGGTGGCGCGGCTTCGCGTGCAGCGGTGTCGGCGGCACAGGCTGGTGCGAAGGTCCTCGTGCTGGCAAAGGCGCCGGTCGGGCAGGGCGGTAGCACCGTGCACGGCGCAAGCGAAATCATGAGCATGGGAGCGGCTGGCTATGGCAGCGCCGACGACAGCGCCACGGTGCATTACGAAGACACGATGCGTCCGGCGGGCGGCTTCATCGACCGCGAGCTGGTGCGCGTGCTGGCGGAGGACGCACCGAAGCGCATTGCCGACCTGATCAAGCTCGGTGTGCCGTTCGACCGGGTCAACGAGGGCTATAAACTCATCCGCAGCGACTTCGGCACGTATGCGCGTGCGCTGGGCGTGAAGGGGAAAACTGGCAAGGCCTTCGTGAGCGCGCTCGCGGACGAAGCGAGGAAGCTAGGAGTCGAGACGCGTCAGCCAGCGGCACTCATCGACCTTTTGCGTGATACAAGTGGGCGCGCAAGCGGCGTGGTCGCGATGGACCTTGCATCGCGGCGGCTGCTGGTGGTTTCCGCGAGCGCCGTTGTGCTTGGCACCGGCGGCGCGCACGGTCTGTTCTCGCAGCAGGTATCGACAGCGGAAATGACCGGTGACGGCCAGGCCATCTGCTTCCGCCATGGCGCCGAACTTGTGAACATGGAGTTTCACCAGTTCGGGCCGGCGATGGTGCACCCTTACGTGCAACTCTTCAGCAAGTCCTGCTTCATTCTGCATCCGAGGATGCTCAATCGCGACGGTCATGAGTTCCTGGCAGACTACCTACCGGCAAGCGTGACGCCTGAAGCCGCGATGGACGAGAAAGTGTTCCCGTTCACGATCTCGAATGAATCGCGCTACATCGATATCGCGATCGCGACGGAAATCGCTCAGGGCAGAGGTACGGAACGCGGTGCGGTGCACTTCTCGTTCGCCGATATTCCGGACGAGCGGTTGGCGGCCACCATTCCGAACACCCTGCGCTGGATGCGCGCGAAGGGACTCGACCCGAAGCGCGATCTGCTCGACGTCGGGATTGCGTTCCAATGCCTGAACGGTGGCGTGCGGATGACGAACACCGACGCGATGTCGACCATCGAGGGGCTGTTCGTAGTCGGGGAGCTCGCTGGTGGCGTGCGAGGCCCGGATCGCCCGGGCGGCAACTCGCTTGCCGAAGGTCAGGTTTTCGGACATCGCGCAGGCGTCGGCGCGGCCGCGTTTGCGCGCGACAGTGGTGCGCCGGGGAAGCCCGACGTAACGCCGCTCGCAACGCGCCTCGGAACAGCGCTAAAACCGAACGCCTCGTTCGACGCTCAACGTATCGCCGCCGATCTGCGCGCGGCGATGCAAGCGCATTGCCTCGTCGAGAAGACGGAGAGTGGTCTGAACATCGCGTTAGCCGCCGTTCGCGAGGCGCGCGCGCAGTTCGCGGCGGGTGGCGCTGCCTCGCCGCAGCAAGCGATCGATGCGTTGACGATCGACAACATGGCGACCACTGCCGAAGTCATCTTGCAGGCGTGTATCGAGCGGCGCGAGTCGCGCAGCAGCCACTACCGCACCGACTTTCCCGAGCGCGACGATGCCCGTTTCGGCCATGCGTTGACCATCACGCGTGGTGAGGCCGACCCGTTCAGTCTCGCCTTCGACGTGCTCGATTACCCGCGGGCCGAACTTACGGACGCATCGCATTTGCAGGCGGCACATCATGGATAAGAAACAAGTCGGCCCGTTGTCGGGTTACCGTATTCTCGATCTCACCGTCATGACCGCTGGTCCGGTCGGCACTGTGCTGCTTGCTGACCTCGGCGCGGACGTGGTTAAAGTCGAGGAGCCAATGGCGGGTGACCTCTCGCGCAAACTGGGCAATCAATTCGTCCAGGGCGAAAGCGTGCAGTTCCTATCGCAAAACCGCAACAAGCGCAGCATCCGCCTCGATCTGAAGTCGCCGAAAGGGCGTGATGCGTTTTTGCGCATGGCGGAGCAGGCGGATGTTGTCGTGGAGAACTTTCGGCCGGGCACGGTGGATCGGCTGGGCATCGGCTACGCGGCTGTCAAGGCGCGCAATCCTAAGATCGTCTACGCCAGCGTGTCGGCGTTCGGACAAAGCGGTCCCTACGCCGCATGGCCCGCCAACGATCCGATCGTGCAGGCAGTGGCCGGTCTCATGGACATGACCGGCGAAGCTGGCGGCAATCCAGTCCGGCTCGGTGCGCCGTTGCCGGACTTCGGCGCGGCGGCGCTGCTCGCGTTCGGGATATCGGCCGCGTTGCTACATCGCGAACGGCATGGCGAAGGCCAGCGCATTGATACGTCGCTGCTCTCAGCTGCGCTGTTCAGCACCATCCCGCGCGACGGCGAGACGCTGAGAAGCGGCAAAGCGCCGGAACGTCTCGGCAGCGGTCATCCAACGATGGTGCCGTACCGCAACTATCAGGGCTCCGATGGCCGTTATTTCTTTGCAGCCTGCTTCACCGAGAAATTCTGGCAGAACCTTTGCCGCGCGCTTGGCCGCGAAGAATTGCTGAGCGATGAACGCTTTATCGGCAACACCGCGCGAACTGCGAATCGACATGCACTCGACGTGATCCTCGAGGAGCAATTTCTGCTGCATACCGCGGAATATTGGGTAGCGCATCTTAGCGCCGCGGACGTGCCATGCGCGATCGTGCAGGACTATCACACCGCGCTGACGCAGGACCCGCAGATCTCGCACAACCATGCGGTTGTCGAGATCGAGCATCCGGTCGCGGGTAGGGTAACGAACATCGCGAGTCCGGTGAATTTTCACGGCAGCCCCGTTGCCTACCGCCGCCCGCCGCCTACGCTCGGACAACATACAGCTGAAGTACTTGCCGAATACGGCTTCGGCGAGGAGGAGATCGCTGCACTGGAAGGTCGTGAATTAGCCGCTGCCGGAGCGAAGTCATGAAATCGTACACAGCAGATTATGTGATCGTCGGCGCGGGGACGGCGGGCTGCGTGCTCGCGAACCGTCTGACCGAAGATCCAGCCATCAAGGTGATTCTGGTCGAGGCCGGCGAGCGCGATCGTCACCCGTTCATCCACGTGCCGGCAGGCTTCGTGCGATTGCTCGATCATCCCACTGTGACATGGCGCTATCGCACTGAGGCCGACGCCGGGACGAGTGGCCGTGCCATCCTGTTTCCACGCGGACGCGGGCTCGGCGGCTCCAGTGCCATCAACGGCCTGCTGTACGTGCGCCCGTTTGCGGAGGATATCGATAGCTGGGAGCAGTCGGGTGCGAATGGCTGGAACTTCAAAAACTGTCTGCCGTTTTACAGCCGCTCGGAAACGTGGACCGAGGGCAGCAGCCCGCAACGAGGCACGCACGGTCCTATCCAGGTCAGCCGCGTGAAGAACCCGCCGGAGATTTGCGGTGCGGTCGTCGAGGCCGCCCAGAGGACGGGTCTCGATTTCGTCGATGATCCGAACAGCGACACGCGCGGTCCGTCGATCTGGTACTACCAGCAAACGCGCGACGGACGTCGCCGGTCGAGCGCAGCGCGCGGTTATCTACGGCCGGCAATGGCGCGCCCGAACCTTACGGTAGTGACCGGCCTTCAGGTGTCTACGCTCGAGATGAACGGCACGCATGTGAGCGGCATCAATGGGACGACGGGCGCGGGCATTCCGGTGCAGATCCGCGCGACCCGCGAGGTGATTCTGAGCGCGGGTGTGGTCGGCACGCCGAGGCTGCTCGAAATGAGTGGCATCGGCGACAAGGCTGTGCTGGACAATGCAGGCGTTAAAACCCGGATCGCGTTGCCTGGCGTGGGCAACAATTTGCAGGACCACTATGTCGTTCGGCTCGGCTATAGAGTGCGCGGTGCCGGTACCGCGAACGAGCGCGCGCACGGACTTGCGCTCGCGCGCGAGATGATGCGCTACGTCGTGTCAGGGACCGGCGTATTGACCTATAGTGCGGCGCTCGTCGGCGGCTTTGCGCAGACGCGCCTCGCTACCCGTCCGGACGTGCAGTTCGTGATCGCGCCCGGCAGCTTTGCCGAGGGACGGATCGGCGTGCTCGAGTCGGAGCCCGGTGTCTCGTGCGGCGTCTGGCAGATGCGCCCGGAGAGCCGTGGACATGTGCACATCACCAGCAGCGAGATCACGGCAGCGCCGACCATTGCACCGTCATACCTGAGCAGTGAACTCGACCGCAACACGATGGTGGAAGGACTCAAGATTGGCCGGCGGATCTTCGCTCAACCCGAGGTCGCCCGTTATATCGTCGATGAAACCGTACCGGGCCGTCAGGCCGACACCGACGAAGCGCTATTGCAATACGTGCGTGACAATGGCTCGACTGTGTACCACGCGGTTGGCACGTGTCGGATGGGCGAGGACGAAATGAGCGTTGTCGATTCTGAAATGCGGGTGCGCGGAACGACAGGCCTGCGCGTCGTCGACGGCTCGGTGATGCCGTCGATAACCTCGACCAACACCAATGCGACGGTGCTCATGCTGGCTGAGCGCGCGGCAGACATGATCCGTTCGCCAATGGCGGCGCACGCGTCGTCGACGTATTCGAAGGAGACGGTATGAAAATCCTGGTGCCAGTCAAGAGAGTGGTCGATTACAACGTGAAGGTTCGAGTGAAGTCGGACGGCACGGGCGTCGACATTGCGAACGTAAAGATGTCGATGAATCCGTTCGACGAAATCGCGGTTGAAGAAGCGGTGCGTCTGAAAGAAGCCGGTGTGGCGACTGAAGTGATCGCGGTATCGGCCGGTGTCACGCAATCGCAGGAAACGCTGCGCACGGCGCTCGCCATCGGCGCGGACCGCGCGATCCTGATCGAGTCGTCGGAAGAACTGCAGCCGCTGGCGGTCGCCAAACTGCTCAAGGCGCTGGTCGACAAGGAGCAGCCGCAACTGGTGATTCTCGGCAAGCAGGCTATCGACGACGATTCGAACCAGACCGGTCAGATGCTTGCCGCACTGGCTAACCTGCCGCAGGCAACGTTCGCGTCGAAAGTGGTCGTGGCCGACGGCAAGGCAACCGTTTCGCGCGAAGTCGACGGCGGCGCCGAAACGCTGTCGCTAAAGCTGCCCGCAGTGGTCACCACCGACCTGCGCCTGAACGAGCCGCGCTATGTGACGCTGCCGAACATCATGAAGGCGAAGAAAAAGCCGCTCGAAACGATCAGGCCTGAAGACCTCGGCGTCGATGTCGCGCCGCGTCTGAAAACGCTGAAGGTTGTCGAGCCGCCGAAACGCTCCGCCGGTGTGAAGGTGCCGGATGTGAAGACGCTGGTCGAGAAGCTGAAGACCGAAGCCAAGGTGCTGTGAGCAGCGCACGGAGACGAATGAAATGACGAATCTGGTGAATCTTGTAATAGCAGAACACGACAACACGTCGATCAAGGGCGCTACGCTGAATACAATCGCAGCCGCGCAGAAGGTCGGCGGCGATATTCATGTGCTGGTCGCAGGTCAGAATGCGCAGGCTGCAGCGGATGCGGCGGCGAAGATCGCCGGTGTTTCCAAAGTGTTGCTGGCCGACGCGCCGCAACTGGCCGAAGGGCTCGCGGAAAACGTCGAAGCAACGGTGCTGAACATCGCGAAGGACTACTCGCACATCTTCGCGCCGGCCACCGCCTACGGCAAGAACATCGCACCGCGTATCGCAGCGAAACTCGACGTCGCGCAGATCAGCGATATCACCGCGGTCGATTCCCCCGACACATTCGAGCGCCCGATCTATGCGGGCAACGCCATCGCGACGGTGCAGTCGGCCGATCCGATCAAGGTCATTACCGTACGCACGACGGGCTTCGACGCAGTTGCAGCCGAAGGCGGCAACGCGACGGTGGAGAAGATCGAAGCAGCCGCGGACGCGGGCATCTCGCAGTTCGTCAGCCGTGAAGTGACGAAGCTGGATCGTCCGGAACTGACGTCGGCGAAGATCATCGTTTCGGGCGGGCGCGGCCTGGGCAACGGCGAGAACTACACCAAGGTTCTCGAGCCGCTGGCCGACAAGCTGAACGCGGCGCTGGGTGCATCGCGTGCAGCAGTGGACGCGGGCTTTGTGCCTAACGACTATCAGGTCGGCCAGACCGGCAAGATCGTCGCGCCGCAGCTGTATGTAGCGGTCGGCATCTCCGGGGCGATCCAGCATCTGGCGGGCATGAAGGACAGCAAGGTGATCGTCGCGATCAACAAGGACCCGGAAGCGCCGATTTTCAGCGTTGCCGATTATGGCCTTGTTGGCGATCTGTTCACGCTGGTGCCGGAACTTCGCGATGCACTGAAGTAGCTAAGCCCTCACCGCTTACACGACTAAGGTTGCGGCTAAGTGGGTTCATGACCCACTTGAGCTTGTAGGCATATCCAGCGGGGTAGTTCTCCAGTGTGTATTTACTTTCGGCGGATCGCGGCGAAATAAAATTGTTGTGAAGCTGCCGCTCGGGATGTGTCAAAAACTCCCCCTCGCGATTTCGGCCGGTCGCCCCGTCTTTTCGTCTCCCGAAGCGTCCTTTAACCACGGCAGAAAATTGAAGCTCGCCAATGGCCCAGCCCATGCCGTTAGCCACCGCGTGACGAGATCCCTCTCAACGTCTGACCCGGCATGCATGAGATGGTCGGTCGCGAGACGCAAGCGGTTCATCGCGTACTGCTTACGCGTGCGCTCCCGGCATCGGCTCGAGGCGTGTGTCTGCATCGCTGGTGTATGAGGGCCGTCACCAGCCAGCAATGATATGGCTGCATCCGTGTCGACCATCCGCATGCAGCGCACGGCACATGGCTATTTATTCCGCGTCGTGAAATCGGATGAAGGTCGAACTAATATCTGTTTATCGAAACCGTTTGCGCGAATGTCGATACATCGGTACGGCCGTAGGGAGGTAGAGCGTGCCTTTGACGCCGTGGGCGCTTTGGGCAGGTCGGACGTGATCGTCAAGTTCCTCCCAATCACCGGCCGGGCAAGAAACCTCAAGAGAGAACCGGCCTGCCAATATTGAGTTCGCGGACGTCACACATTGGTCGTGTTTTCGCTAATTCGAGTTCCCGTTCGCTTTCAGAATTCCGGCAGATCAGGCAGGATATGTCTGCGAAGCTGCAAAGCGTGACATCGATCCGAACAAAACGACGACTTTGGAGCGATCACATGCCACTGGCCAGAAGCGGAAGCCCGGGGCGCGCAATGGGCATAGCCGGGATTGCGGCCATTGCTGTGTCGGCGTGCACAAACGCACCGTCCATTGGCGTGCTCGGTGCGTACTTTCCAGACTGGCTGTTCTGTATTGCCGCGGGTGTTGTGCTCACGATCGTCATCTTTCTCGTTCTCAAGCGTCTACAAATCGACCATCTGCTGGGACCTTCAGCAGTCGTGTATCCCACTCTCGTCACTTTCATCGCACTCGCTGTTTGGCTGATGTTGTTTCAACATTGAATCTCCTTCAGGTGGATACAATGGCAACGAATGCCGGCAAGACAAAGAAGCAGGCATGGCCGGCCATCATACTGGTCGTGGTGACGTTGTTACTGCTGATTTTTGTCATACGTCAGTTGGACCGCGAGCCACGCACCGACGACGCCTATGTCTACGCGGATACGATCGACGTCGTGCCCGAGGTGAATGGGCGCATCGTCGAGCTGGCGGTGCGCGACAACCAGGCAGTGAAGCAGGGCGATCTACTGTTTCGCATCGATCCGCGACCGTATCAGGATGCGCTGGCACGGGGCAAGGCATCCCTCGTCGCGCTCGACCGTCAGATCGAGCTGACCCAGCGCACGGTCAATGCGCAGCAGTACAACGCGCAGTCGGTGCGCGCGGTTGTCGAGCGTGCACGAGCCGCCGCGACCCAGGCGTCTGACACGCTGCGACGTATGGAGCCGCTGCTGTCACATGGTTACGTATCCGCGGAGGAGGTCGACCGCGCACGCGCCGCTCAACGCGCAACGCAGGCCGAACTCAGCGCCGCGCAACTGCAGGCGCAGCAGGCGGCAGCAGCTGTAAGCGGCGTCGACGCGCTGGTCGCGCAACGTGCCGCTGTCATGGCGGAAATCGCGATCGCCGACTTGAACCTCGAATATGCGACGGTGCGAGCACCGTTCGACGGACGCATCGTGTCGTTGAAGAGTTCGACGGGGCAGTTCGCGTCGGTGCTCAAACCCGTCTTCACGCTGATCGACACGCGCCACTGGTACGTGGTTGCGAACTTTCGCGAGACGGAACTCAAGGACATCCGTACGGGCACACCCGCCACGGTTTACCTGATGAGCGATACGGGCCAGCGCTTCCAGGGGACCGTCGATTCGATCAGCTACGGCGTCGCGCCCGATGAAGGCGGCTTGGCCTTGCCGGGGGGGTTGCCGCGAATTCAACGCACGCTTAACTGGGTGCACGTGGCGCAGCGTTTCCCGGTGAAGATCCGCGTCGACAAGCCGAACCCCGAACTCTTTCGCGTCGGGACATCGGCGGTGGCTGTGCTGCACCCCGGGCGCGGCGACGACGGCGAAGCCCGTTGAGGAGCGTCCATGGCCGCCGCCGAATACCTGCTCGCCATGCCCGTATTGCTGCGCAATACCGGCGATTTCCTGAAGCGCGAGCTTGCTCCATTTCCTGGGCGGCTCAACGTGATGTTGCGCTGCGTGCTGACGAGCGCGATCGTGATCGTCGCGTCGATGACGCTTGAAGTACCCGAACTCGCGCTGTCGCTGCTGGTGGTGTTTTACGTCACGCAGTCGAACGTGGTGCTCACGCGGCTGGTTGGACTGATGTTCATGATCGGGTCGACACTCGCCATCGGTCTGTCAATCCTGCTGCTGAAGTTCACCTTCGACTACCCGTTGCTGCGCATCGTCATCGCGAGCCTGCTGTTTTTTTGCAGCGTGTACCTGCTTCGCGTGCTCAGGATCGGCGTCGTGTTCTTCATCGTCGCGATCGTTGTGATCTACGTGCAGAGCTTCGTGGACCGGACCGATCAGGCGGAGCTCCTGATCCGGGCCGTGTTATGGGTGTGGGTTGCCGTCAACTATCCGATCGCGCTGACGCTCGTGGTCAACACGCTGCTGCTGCCTGCCGAGCCTCAACTGCAACTCAAGGCGGAAATCCATCGGCAACTGACGGCGCTGCAAACGCGCCTCACGCAACTGATCGACGGCACGACGCATACTCCGCCGATCACGCTGGCGGCCGTCCAGCGAGACGCGGTGACGCTGCAAAAGCTGCTGCGATTCACGACGATGCGCGATGCCCACTATCGCGAGCATCAGGCGTTGCAACTGGCGTGCATCGCGACCGTATCGCGCCTTTATCGCGGCGCGAGTGAACTGCCGCCTGACTGGCAGGGAGCGACAGCCGGGCAACTGGCTGCGTTGCGCGAGCTGCGCGTCAACTGCCGCGCGCTCGACGAGGCGGTAATGTCAGGCGAGCCGTATCGTTACATGAGCACGGCAACACCTGAAGAACGGGCTGCCGCCGACGCGATTCCCGCCGCAGGCGAGTTGCAACGGGCGCTGCGCGCATTCGCCGATCGGGTTGCAAGCGATGCCGAACCCGGCAAGCCGCCCGCGAGCGAGCCCATGGTCGCGCCGGACGCATGGACCAATCCAGCGTACATGCGCTTTTCGCTGAAGACGCTGCTTGCGGTGCTGGTCTGCTACGTGTTCTACAACGCCGTGGACTGGCAGGGCATTCACACGATCATGCTGACCTGTCTGATCGTCGCGCTGCCGAGCCTCGGCGCATCGACGCAACGTGCGTTGCTGCGGCTGGCGGGAGCCGCCGTCGGCAGTGCGCTGGCGCTTTTCATGGTCGTGTTCGTCGTTCCGCATCTGGAGGATATCGTCGGTTTGCTGCTGATGGCGCTGCCCGTTGCCGCGTTTGCGGCGTGGATCTCGGCAGGTTCGGAGCGCATCAGCTACGTCGGCGTTCAGCTGATGTTCACCTTCTCGCTCGCGTTGCTCGATCAGTTCAGCCCCACCACGAACCTCACTGATATCCGCGACCGGATGGTCGGCATTCTGCTGGGTGTCGGCGTGGCGACCTTCGTGCAGATGTCGTTCTGGCGCGAGGGCGAGGGCGACGTGCTGCGGCAGAAACTCGCCACGATGCTGCGTGCCATTGCCGCGCAATTGCGTGTTTTCCAGGCGGGCGCCGACCAACAGGATCCGTTGAGCGATGCGCAGCGGCAGTTGCAGGCGTGGGCCGTGCTGGCCGATGTCGAAGCGACGCTGTCGCGCGTCGCGCTCGAGCCCGCCTGGCAGGAAGGGGAGCAGGGCGAGCTTACGCTGCGCGCGCAAACTGTTCTCGCGCAGGGCCGCGAGATCATGCTCGCTGGCGATGCGTTGCGCAGCACGCTCGCGGCGCAAGCGGGATCGTCAAGCCCGAACACTGTCGACGCAGTGCGCATGGCCCAGAAACAGGTCTGCGTCGAACTCAACCGGTATGCGGATGAGCTTGCGGCCAACCCACCCGATGCGCAGGCACCGCGGCGCATTGAGATCGCTGCGCCAGCCATCGAACCGGCCGACAAGCCGCTCTTCGACGCCGCACAAGACTTGTCGCGGCAGGTCGCGGGGCTGCCAGACTGGCGCGTCGAGGCAGCCGTCGCGCCGCCGCCATCACAGGCCATACGCACATGAATACGCGAACGGGTTTGCGTGGTTGGCGATGGCGTCGATGCTTCTTATGCGTCGCGTGGTTGTCGTCGGTGCTGCCGGGTTGCGCACTGATTCATCATAACGGCACGCCCTATGCCGAGATCGCGCCCGAGCAGATCAATCTTGCTGATGACATCCACCTCGCGCGCGATGGCTGGCCCTCCGCCCGCTGGTGGACGCGCTATCACGATGTGCAGCTTGACGCGCTGATCGAGCAGGCGCTGAGCGACGCGCCGACCATGGTGATTGCGCGCACACGCGTCGCGCAGGCCAGGTCGGATGTCGAGCTTGTCAGGACGGGATCGAGCCTTCAGATGGTCGCGCTGGCGTCGCTGGATCGCGAACATGTATCGGCGAACGGCTTTCTCGGCCCATTTGCGATGAACGTACCGGCGCTGGGGCTGACAGGCCCTTGGTACACCGAGGGCATCGTCGGAGTGGGCGCAAGTCTGGACGTCGACATCTGGGGCAAGCAGCGCGCGCAGATCGCGGCGTCGGTCGGCGTGAGCAATGCGCGGCTGGCCGAGACGTCCGCTGTCGAACTCGAAATCTCGACCGACGTCGCGCAGCTTTACTACGGCATCCAGACGACTTATCAACTCATCGATCTGCTGAACGAGTTGCACGAGGTAGCGGTGTTCACAGTGCAGGCGCACGAAGCACGCGCGGCGCGCGGCCTCGAAGCCAGGACCCGGCTCGAAGAAGCCCGCGCGCAGCAACTGGGCATCGAACGGCAGATCGTCTCGGCGCAAGCGCAGATCAGGCAGTTGCGCGAATCATTGCGCGCGCTGATCGGCGCGGGCCCCGATGGCCTGCCCGTCATCAATCCCGTTGCGTTGCCGCGCTCGCAGGCGGCCCTGCCGGCGACGCTCTCTTATGAACTGCTAGCCCGGCGGCCCGATTTGCAGGCCATGCGCTGGTATGTCGAGGCATCGTTCCACCGGATCGACGCGGCCAGGGCGGCATTCTATCCAAGCTTCGACATCAAGGCTTTCTTCGGCTTCAACGCGTTGCACCTTGCCGACCTGTTCACGCATGCGAGCCAGCAGATCAACCTGATTCCGGGCCTGACTCTGCCGATCTTCGATGGCGGCCGGCTCAACGCGAATCTGAGCGGTGCACGCGAGGGCAGCAACCTGTTGATCGAGCAGTACAACCAGGCTGTTCTGAACGCGGTGCGGGATGTCGCGCAGACGGGCAGCCGTCTGCAGGCCCTCGATGCGGAGGCGCAGTTGCAGAAGCAGCGGATCGAATTCGTTGCGTTCGCGCGAGACAGCGTCGAAGCTCACTATCAGCGAGGGTTGGCGAGCCGAGTGGCGGCGCTCGAGGCACGTCAGCCGGTGATCGCGGAACAGGTCGCGCTGCTCACGCTCAACGGTCAGATGCTCGGTGAGGAGATCGCACTGACGAAGGCGCTCGGCGGCGGCTATCGCGCCGATCCACCTGTCGAACTCACGCCGCGTTGAACGGGGCGTGAGCAGGTTTCAGAACTGCTGCGCGCGCAGCGACTCGAATTCCGCGCGGCACACTTCGCCAAAGTTGCCGAGGATGTCGATCGAGCCGTCCGCGATCATCTGACGCAACTCGACAAAGGTCTTGTCCGGCGCGAGGTAAGTGTCGACGATCTTGCGTCCGATAAGATCGGCTTCATCCGCGACTTTACGCGACGACTGGACCCGCATGCGGCTGATCTTCGCATAGAGGTTGGCGAGTGCATGCAGGTCCGGCTCGCCGTGTTGCAGCGCGTCAACGTAGCACTTCGTCGCTTCTTCGATGAACTCCTTGTAGAGTTCCTGCCGGCGGACGCGGTCATGCGCCAACCATTCCGCGCGAACCTGGGTGCGCTGGGTCAGCCATGAAGCAAGAACCGAAGTCAGGCCGCCAATCGCAGCGCCGACAAGTGCCGCCAGAGCCGAAATAACCGATGCGTTCACGGAGCTATCCTCACATTGCCATTCGCGGCCATTCATATTAGTGCTCGTGCGTGCTTTCAGGTTGGCATATGGATACGTGAGCAAAAGATAACTAAGCCGAAGCAAAGGTATTTCGTCTCTATCTGGGAAGCACGAAGAGAGCCATTGATGTCTCAGCATGTGACCGTCCGGCCTCGGAGCGCTCGATGCATTCGACCATCATGGCAAAGTCGGCCCTTGTCGCATTCCGCGCGATCAGTCGGGGCATCAGGGCCGGACGTTCAGGTATCTGAGGCTGAGGAAAGCGTAACAAATCACCGCGGCGGTAAGACCAAGCAGGATGTAACCGGTTCTGGGCAATAGCAGGGCAAACCCGGCCAACACGAAGACGACCAGGGTGTTGACGACCAGTTGGGGACGCAGCTCGGGACGCTCCATAAAATAGCCGTACTGCTTGCCAATGAAAAAGCAGACCGCGCCGATGACCGACAATACGCGGAAATCGGATACCACCATGTCGTCCAGGGTGGCGTGCCGGATCAGGCTGGCTAGAATCGACAGGCCGATGAAGACGAAAAAGTGCGAGTACAGGACCGAATGGCCGGTCGTGATCTTCTGTTTGGTCAGCAGGTGAAAGCTGTCAAAGTAGACCCACCAGATGCCCGATATCATCACGAAGCCGGTGGCGGCGGTCAGCAGCCTCTCCACAGTCCAGCTGATGTTGGCCAGTCCCGTGGACAGGCTGCTAACGGACTCTCCGAGCAGGATGATCGTGAGCAGGCCCACACGCTCGATCAGGTGTTCGGTATGCACTGGGATGACCTCGAGACGACGCGGCAAAAAAAAGATGAATACAACCAGATCGAACAGTATTCCAAGGTAAAACACGACATATCGCTGTGGCGCCGGGAACAGGATCGAAGCGAGGCTGATGGTGGTGCCGGCGACGATCACCCAGCCAACTGCCGTTGTGAGTCCCTCGCTTTTCTTGTGCCGGTATTTCGACACGAAATACATCATGGCGATGATGTATTTCGAACCCACGTAGCAGACGACGATGGCCTCAAAGCTGGCCAGGAATCGTCGGTCGATCAGGCCTGAGATGATAATCAGCAGGAACATGATGAACAGGGTTGCCAGCCGATGCTTCCGGTCATCGGCATCGAACCGATTGGCATACATGGTGTGGCTGGCCCAGATCCACCACAAAGGTATGAAAATCAGGACGAATTTCCAGAACTGGAGTGGGTCGAGATGACCCTCGCGCGTGTGGCTCAAGATATGCGTTACGTCAGCGATCGCCACCGCAAAAATCAGGTCGAAGAACGCCTCGAGCCAAGTGGTATGGCGATTGGACTCGAAATACTTTATGTTGTGCATATCGCCTCATTGTCGTGCTTGCGCCGGGGACACGTCGGGTGCCGGGACTCTCACGCTGTGCCGGGTGCCGTTTTGAGGCGTGCGGCCTTGGACCTGCTGGGTGTGTCAACTTGTTTAAAGGCACGCAGGCGAAAGTTCTTGCGATAGGGATAACTAAGTTATACGCCAAGGCGATCTAGGATCGGATTGTCAGTTATGTGGGGGCAGAATCGGGACTTATGTGGTTGCGCTCGATGTCGGTCGACGCCAACTCGCGATGTTGAAGGGGATCATTGGTGTCCAACTTTGGACGAGGCCCAGCAAGATGCTGAGCAAGGGTATGGTGTCGAGCCGACCGCATGGCAGGCCATGCCGGACGAGAAAGATGAACTTTACCAACTTAGTGTGATGCCGATCACCGGACACTCCTACGACAGGGATAGTGCAAAATGGGTCGCATCCAATAGCACCGATTATTCTCCAAAATCGGGGCGCTAAGTCAGGCGGCGGTCGGCCAGTTACGGTCATTTGCTGGCTGGTTGGCCCAGGCACTCAATCGTCGGCTCTACTCAGCAAGCGGTCATTCGGCACTGATATCTTCAGGCGGCGAATGGTCGCTTCGAAGAATGCATCGGACCGAAGAGTCCAGTGTCCTCCGCGGGCGCTAATCACCGCCGCCCGCGACTTCCCAACGGCCTGGTTGCGGCATCTTCTATTTTGGAGGTCGACAGAGGCGGCCCCCGTCACGCGAACAATCGCGAGGCCGCACTAAAGCTTTTGAAACGTCGGGCTTCTACGCAAGGGCCAACCGCTTTTTACGGAATGAGGTCGCCTCCACCATGTATGTCCCTAGGCCGCCCGAACTCAACGTAACGAACGTCTTGCCGACAGCCGGGAGCCGTCGCGCAGTCGGTCGAGCGCGTTGGATCGACGAGCTTGATCTCGTAACCCAGGGTGCTAAACAGGCCGCTCGAGTTTCCAACCCTACGGAGCGACAGGTAGTCACCCGAACGTGTACAGCGTCCCTTTACTGCACCGCCGGATGCGTCGTCGCAACCCGTTGTTCCTGCCGTGTTGAGAGAGAAGGTCACGTCACTGGAGGTGGTTATCCAGACCACGAAGTCGCCGAGGAATCCGACGGCATGATTCAGGTAGAATTTGTCTCCGCCCCCCCACATCAACGAAATAGCGACTTCCGATGTCGTGGAGTTGGCAGCAAGCGCAGGATAGGCGTAAGCGTTGTTTGAGTTCCAGACCTCAAGCTCGCTGGTGACATCGAAGCTGCTATCGCTCAGTTTTGCGATGATCACATACGGCTGGGCGAACGTTGTGTCGCGCGCTGCCGTCCAGGCGAACCACAACTCGCCCGGTCGATGAACTGCGCTGGTGATGTTATCCCCCTTCGGTCGCGGAGCGTACCAATACTGGCCGTCCGGGGCCTTCGAAGTGTAGTCCGCACTCGCGTAACTATTGTGCGGCTTTGGCGCGCTCCAGAAATAGCGGTTCGATCCATCTGCCCAACTGAACACTCGCAAGTGACTATTGTCGTCATGGCCCGCCCAATACATCGTGCCTGTCGCATTTTGAGCCAGGTGAGAAGCTACCGCTGACTTTGCATTTTTTGGAGCGGTGAAATCCCAGGTCACAATATTGCCGGCGGGAAGCTGCAAGTCTTTGTAGGAGATGCGCATGACCACAAGGCCGCCCGCTGTCACATCGTCCACTGACGCGTAGAGGTAGCCATCCGACGTCGACAGATCAGGATAGTCCAGCCAATCACTGCCCAATCCGAGAAAGTTTGAAGTGACATCGAACCATGTCCAGGCCGTGTTGAAGTTGGCGGCAACATCGGCGGGTCTCGCCCAGGCTATCCGCAACCGGTTCCCACCGGTCGGCTTTCCTGCCGAATCTTTGGGCTGGTTAGTCTGAATCAGCCAGACCAAACGATCGATGCTCGGCATGTAGTGAACCACTTGATCGCAGCAGTACCCGCCGTCCGGCTGATCGCCGAATACGGTTGAGAAATTGGAAACGGTCGTAAAAGTTGATCCACCGTCAGTTGAGTACTTGAGGTACAGGTTCGCGGTAGCCAGGACCAGATTCGATGAAGTTCCAGACCCAACGGCGCTCGGGTCCGGTGGGAAACGATCTGCAATTCCGTTCGCGTTGGTGTTGACGATGAAGCCTACCGCTCCGTCAGGTGATGTCCCCGGATAAGACGTTAATTGCAGCGCTTTTGGGCCGGTGTCGGTGGCCGTATGGGGGAACAGAAAGCTTGGGGATCCGATCGGCGTCGGTGCGCGGTCTTCATTGCTCTCAGTTTGCGGCGGCTGTGGCAGTAGCGGATACGGCCCCTGCGTTGCATGGGTGGGACCACGGTTGCTAGAGGAAGTGTCCGAACCCGGTGCGGGCGGCGGTAATTGCACATCAACTACAAAATGAAATTCGTGATCATGCTCGCCCTTACCCCTTTCGTCCCTATCGTCCCTATCTTTTCCATTCTCTCGCCGCTCGTCGCGATTATTGCCGTGATGCGCCCCGCCGGCAGTTCGACCACCATATTGCCCTTCGATGAGCACCTTGTAGGTTTTTGCTGGGTCGAGCTTCCGCACAATGAAGCTCAGATTAAGTACTCCCCGCTCGCCCGACGCAATGGTGCCGAGCGATACAGGCAAACGAGCCGGGCTCTGGAGATATCCGCCCAGGAGTACGACGCTACGAATCACGACATTATCAGCGTCCGTATCGCCAAAATTTTTGATAGGAAGCGCGACAAGCAGTACCGTGCTGTTCTGTATCGCGGCACCCGGTAACGTAGGACTTAGGGAAACGCTTGCAAATACGTGGGTGCTCCAGATCAGCAGGATGAATGCTAATCTTCTCGAAAGCTGCGCAATGGGAACTGACATCGTGTTCATTGCGATCTCTCCTCTCATAATCCCCCGAGAGCATGCGCGCATGCTTTTATTGGTTGCGCAACGCAATGCTTAAAGCAAAAAATCTACGCCGCAAAGCTTGACCGGATCGCGCGCAACCGAAGCCAGGCCTTAGGTCCAAACAGCAGAACCGATGCTTCCGAATATTCAGTAGTGCGTTTCAGTTCCCCCTTGCTGAAATACGTAAGCTACACGTTAGGCGAGACTAACGAAAACGCAAGCCAGTGAGTCGTCGTGCACGCGCCAAAATGCTGGCGGCGCCGGCCACGCGCACTGCTGTGATTGACTTTTGATTGGGAATATTTGCGCGGATCTCTGCAGTCTTTGGTGCCCGGCTGGCGCGCAAGAAGGCTGGCAGTTTTTTCCTTTGCCGTGTGAAGCCATCGAGCGCGTCCTTGATCCGACGTTGCGGACGACGGCATGTCCTGCACAACGAGCCAGCGGTCCAGACCAGTACGGTGGCGTCTCCTTCGCCCCTGAGAACGCCTGCGAATCTCGCGGCGAGTTTCTATTTGGTTCCAATCACCATTGAATCGGGGCCGGCAAGTGGCTCGACGCGTACCTGTGTAAAGCCGACTTGCTGCATCCATTCGCGACACTGCGCACCGGTATAGTCGAAACCGCCTGGTGTCTCGATAAGCATGTTCAGGCTCATCAGCAGGCCAAAGGCATTGCGCCTGCGGTCATCGTCAATTACCGCGTCGTAGACGATCAGGCAACCGCCGGGCGGGAGCGACGCATAGCACTTCGCGAGAAGCTCGAGCTTCTGCCCGAGATCCCAGTCGTGGAGGATGTGTCCCATCACGAGCACATCGGCCGCCGGACAGGAATCCCTGAAGAAGTCGCCCGGATAGAAATTTAGCCGCTCCTGAAGGCCGTGCGATGCTACGTATTCTTCAAACACAGGGCCCACTATGGGCAGATCGAAGCCGCCGCCGCGCAAGTGGGGATGGGCGAGCGCGACCTGTACAGGTAAGGCGCCTTGGGCGGCGCCGATGTCAATGAAAGACTTGTAGTTTTGCCACGGGAATTGTTGCGCAATCGCCTTGGCCGCGCCCAGGCTGACCCCGCTCATCGCCCGGAGAAAACAACGTAGTTTCTGTTCGTCGCTATACATGGCATCGAAGGGATTGCCGCCCCCTTTCGCCTCGTTCTGGGGCAGCCCCGTGCGGAGGGCTTCCGTCAAAGAGCCCCAGAACGGATACAGGCGCGCGTTGGCCATTTCCAGCAACCCACCTACGTAGCTGGGCTTGGCCATGTCCAGAAAGAGCCCGGCGTCTGGCGTATTGCGGTACTTGCCGTCTTCGCGTTCCAGCAGATTCAATGCGACCAGCGCGTCAAGAAAATCAAGGGCCGATCTCGGATGCAGTCCGAGAGCCTCACTGAGCTCCGCAGCGTCGCGAGGTCCGGTCGCGAGGCACGAGAACACACCGAGTTCGACTGCGGACAATAAGGTTTTGGACGCCCAGAACCCCATGCCCAGCTGAAGCAGCCGTTCAGGGGACGGTTCCTGTTGGCGCGGATTGTTAGCGCCAGGCTCCTGTCGAACCATGCTGGATGTGCTTTCCATCATTGCTCCCGGGGGACGTGTGAAGAAGCATCAGACAGGATGGTAGGCGAAACGAAAGTTTTCGAGCGTTCGCTACCGTACAGACGGTTTGCACGTCGCGCCATCAATGCGAATGCCCGATCAATTCCGTGTTTCCAAGCCTGGTCAAGCGTGTCTTAGTCCGCCGCATTCCGTTTCCCTGCAGCGCGGCGAGGGGATACTCGTGCGCAAAATAGTATGTGGATGCGCCGGAATGCGTTCAAAGGCCTGACTGCGCAGGTAAGCGCCGACGACGTGCGGCGTTGATTCACCGTTTCTCTCGAACCACATTAAGACCGGGCGGCGTGCGATCTAAAACAGCACGTCCGCCCGCCTCGAACAACAGCAGCGAACCCAGTCAGCACTCGACCAGTGCCTTCACGACGGTCCGCCCAGGCTCCATCAACTTGGGAAACTCGGTAGGCACGTCGGCCAGGCTCATGCGGTCAGTATTGAGCGCCTTGTCGGGAATGCGGCCTGCGCGCATCGCTTCAAGAACCGTCTCGAAGTCTTCGGCGGTCGCATTGCGGCTGCCGAGCAAGGTCGCTTCGCGCTTATGAAACTCCGGATCCGAAAACGTGATCTGGCCCGGCACGATTGAAATCAGCACGTACTTGCCGCCGTGGGCGATGAACTCAAAGCCGCGGTTCATTGCATTGACGTTGCCGGTTGCATCGAACACTACGTCGAAGAACTCGCCGTCCGTGAGCGCCGCAAGTTCTTGCACGTCGTTCGGACCGATCTGAACTGTCGAAACGGCAATGTGCTCGCGGCAGAACGCAAGACGATCCGCGCGCGTGTCCAGGCACGAGACCCGCCCGCCGCGCAGGTTCGCAAACAGCATGGCCGCCATGCCGATCGGCCCCGCGCCCACGACGAGAACCCGCTGACCGGCCGACACGTCGGCGCGCCGGACCGCGTGTGCGCCGATCGCGAGAAACTCGAGCATCGCCGCCTGGTCGAGTGTCACGCCGTCGGCCTTGTGCACGAACTGCGCGGGTACCGACAGATATTCAGTCAACGCGCCGTCACGATGCACGCCGAGAACCTTGATGTTGACGCAGCAATTGGTTTTCCCCTGCCTGCAGGCAATGCACTGTCCACACGACAGGTAGGGCATCACATAGACGGCGTCGCCGGGCGCGACGTGCGCGCCGGGGTCCGCCTCGGCGACGATGGCCGATAGTTCATGTCCCATCACCCGCGGGTATTGCAGGTAAGGCTGATTCCCCGAGTAGATGTGCATGTCCGTGCCGCAAATACCCACGCGGCTAACGCGCAAAAGTACTTCGCCGTCTGCGCGGCGAGGTGGTTCGCGGTCTTCGCGGCGCAGCACGCCGGGCGATTCACAAATGACGCTGAGCATTGGCATCCTTTATTGGGCTTGTCGATCGCCGGACGGCTGATCGGTTGTGAAGAAACGGCGGGCCTCGGGAACCGGAGCCGATCCGGCTATCAGCCCTTCGTGCTGCAAGGCCTGCCACAGCTCTGGCGGAACTGGCGTTTCAAGCCATGCGATGTTCTTTTGCAACTGCTCGATACTGCGCGCACCGACCACGCACGACACGACAGCCGGGTGGGCCAACGGAAACTGGAGAGCCGCTGCAGCGAGCGGAACCTCGAACTTCGCGCAGGCGTCGGCAAGACGCGCGACTTTCCGTGCCACTTCGGGCGGCGCGTCGGTGTAGTTGAACTTGCCGTTGCCCACGAGCACGCCGGAATTGAATACGCCGCCAGCGACGATCCGCACGCCGTTGCTCACACACTGGTCGAGTAATGGCGAGAGCGCTTCCTGTTCGAGCAGCGTATAGCGGCCCGCCAGCATGACGAGGTCGAGATCCGCTTCCTGCATCGAATCGACTGCGACCTGCCATTCGTTCACGCCGAGTCCGATCGCGGAAACGGCGTGCGAGTCGCGCAGTTCCGCGAGAGCCCGAAAGCCGCCGCCACGTGTCAGCTGTTCCCAGTAGCGTGAATGCGCATCGCCGTGCGTCGCCGCGCCGATGTCGTGAACATAGAGGATGTCGATCGTCTGCATGCCGAGACGTTGCTGGCTATCCTCGTACGAGCGCATGATGCCGTCGAACGTATAGTCGAAACGAGGCCGGAAGGGCAGGGGTTGCGCCCAGTTGTCATCGCCTGGCAGCACCGTGTCGTCGGGCCGCATGAGCCGCCCGACCTTGGTGCTCAGTACGTAGCGTTCGCGCTCGCGCATCTGCAGCGATTGTCCGACGCGCCGTTCCGAAAGCGTATAGCCGTAGAACGGCGCAGTGTCGAAGTAGCGGATACCGGCGTCCCACGCCCACTCGAGGAGCGCATTGGCCTCGGCGGTCGACATGGGCTTGTAGAGGCCGCCCAGTTGCGAGCAACCGAGGCCGAGTGTGGTCATCGCCAGCCCGCTTCGTGGCAGCGCTTGAGTTGCAAAAGCTTTCATGGAGGCGTGTCTGAATGGAGAAGATGCCGGCGAACGGCTTCTAAAAACCGCTGCGCCGGCCCGTTCGTCAATAGAGAACGTTCTTTGCTTCGGACGAGTCGAGGTTCTGTTTCTCGACCATCATGACGCCCGTGTCGACCTGCTTCGAAACGGGCTTGCGTTCAATGACGTTGACGAGGGTCTGGATGCCCTTGTAGCCCATCTGATAAGAGCTTTGAACCGCAATGGCCTGAATCGTGCCGTCACGAACGAAGCCTTGCAGGTCCTGATTGCCGTCGAAGCCGATTGCAATGACCTTGCCGCCTTTTCCGGACTGCTGAAGAGCGCGTCCCATCCCCACGGCGGTCGGCTCGTTCGCGCCGAATATGCCCTTCAGGTCGGGATTGGCGGACAGCACGTCGGTCGTCTGATTCAGAGCGTTCGCCATCTGCGACTGCGAGTAGAACGGACCCACCAGTTGCAGCTTCGAATGGGCCGCGATGTACTTGCGGAAGCCGCCGACACGGCCCACTTCCGAGCCTGCACCCGGCACGTACGACATGACCGCCACCTTGCCGGTCTGCCCAACCCGGTCGATCATGGCCTTCGCGCAGAGTTCGCCGGCTTTCACGTTGTCGGTAGAGAGGAACGACTGGTAGTACTGCTTGCCGGCATCGGACACCGTCGAGTCGATCAGCACGACAGGGATATGGGCTTCCCACGCTTTCTTCATGGCGGGAACGAGCGCATCGGGGTCGGACGGCGCCAGTACGATGCCCGCGACATGCCGGTTCACTGCATTCTCGACCATGTTGACTTCATCGGCGATGGCGGATTCGGCTGCGGGACCCTGGAAGGTCATCGTGTAGCCCTTCGCATCGGCCATCGCGGCGGTCGCGCCTTTCTGCACGTTCTGCCAGTAGTTGGAGTTCGCCGTCTTCACGATTACTGCAATTTCGCCGCCCGCCGCCTGCGCATACGCGCTGAACATTGCACACATTGCTGCGGCCGCAGCCAGCACGGATACCTTTTTCATGTCTCGCTCCTTGATTGTGGTCTGGACTTCGTCTTCTGATTACAACTTCCGGTTTCGGAGTTGGTCGATCCATACAGTGCCGAGAATCACGACACCGATGATGATCTGCTGGATAAAGCTCGATACACCGTTCATGTTCAGGCCGTTGCGCAGCACGCCGATCACGAATGCGCCGATGGCGGTGCCGGAGATCGTGCCGACGCCGCCCATCAATGACGTGCCGCCGATCACCGCGCTTGCGATGGCGTCGAGTTCGTACATCACGCCTTCGTTCGGCTGGGCGGTGACGAGGCGCGACATCAGCACGCAACCGGTAGCGCCGGCCAGCAATCCGGACAGCACATAGGTGAAGAGCTTGACGCCCTGCACGTTGACGCCGGAAAGCCGCGCGGCTTCTGCGTTCGACCCGACCGCGTAGATGTGACGGCCGAGCGAGGTTCGCGACAGCAGAACAGAAACCGCCACGAATAGAATCACCATGATGACGACGGGATAGGGAATGCCTGGGAAGACCGTGTCGGGAAAGCCGTCAGCGCCGATATGCGAGACCTTGAAGAGCGCGCCGTTGCCCAGTTCGCCAAAGGCGTCGCCGAGCCCGGAGACGGGTCTTGCGCCGGTGATCTGCAGCGCGAGACCGCGAGCGACCAGCATCATGCCCAAGGTTGCGATGAACGGAGGCAGCCCCATGCGCGTCACGCAGATGCCGTTGACCCAGCCGCAGGCGGCACCGACGAGCATGCCGCCCGCCATCGCGACGGGTACCGGTACGCCGGCCTTGACGAGCAGGGCGGCCGCAACACCCGCCAGCGCCAGCACCGATCCGACCGACAGATCGATGCCGCCGGTGATGATGACGCACGTTGCGGCCACGCCGAGATACGCAATGGACGTGACCTGCAGCGCAACCGTCATCAGGTTGCCGACAGAGAAAAATGCAGCGCTGGTGAGCGAAAATGCGACGATCAGTACTACGAGGCTACCCAGCGCGGCGAATTTCTGTATCAGATCGCGACGGCGCTGTCGTGCCTGTTTGTCCAGGGCCTGCGTGCGGCCCGATGTAATTTCAAGCATGACTTCTCCCGGATGCGTAGTGCAAGATCTCCTCCTGACTGGTCTGTCTGGTCTCGAGTACTGCGGTAATGAGCCCCTCGTGAAACACGGCGATGCGATCGGTCATGCCGAGCAGTTCGGGCAACTCGGAACTGATCAGGACAACGCCGACTCCGTCCGCGGCCAGCCGGTCCATCAGCTTGTAAATGGCGTACTTCGCACCGACGTCGATGCCTCGCGTCGGCTCATCGAAAAAGAGGATGCGCGAGCCGCGGTACAACCATTTGCTGATAACGATCTTCTGCTGGTTGCCGCCAGAAAGATTCCTTGCGATCTGCTTCACCGTCGGTGTACGGATCGCGAGTTCGCGAACGTAGCGCTCGGCAATAGCCGTCTCTTCCGAAAAACGCAGGAAGCCACGCGACGATATAGCGCGGACATTAGACAGCGTGATGTTTGCGGCCACCGGCATCGACAGTGCAAGACCGTCTTTCTTCCGGTCCTCCGACAGGTAGGCGATCCCGTGGCGGATAGCCTCGCGCGGCGAGCGGATCGTCACGGGCGTGTCGCCCAGCTGGATCGAGCCGGAGTCGAGCCGCTCTGCGCCGAAGATCGCGCGGGCAACCTCGGTGCGCCCCGCGCCCATCAGGCCCGCGAAACCGAGAATCTCGCCCTTGCGCAGGTCGAACGAGAGCGGGCCGAACGTGTCAGTCCGCTGCAGATCGCGCACCCGCATCAGGACCTGTTCCGTCGGAACCGACTCGCGTGGCGGATAGGCGTCGTCGAGCGCGCGTCCCACCATCCGGGCCACGATTTCGTTGATAGTGGTCGATGCGAAATCGCTCGTTGCGATATGGCGGCCGTCGCGCAACACGGTGACGCGATCCACGATCTCCGCCATCTCGTCGAGCCGATGCGAGATGTAAAGAATCGCTACGCCGTCGGCGCGCAGTTCGCGGATGATGCGAAAAAGTTGAACCGTTTCCGATTCGGTCAGCGATGACGTGGGCTCGTCCATGATGAGCACACGTGCATCCAGCGATAGCGCCTTTGCGATCTCCACCATCTGCTGCTGCGCAATCGAGAGGGCGCCGACCAATGTGGTTGGCGACACGTTCAGCCCGATGCGCTGCAGGCAGCGCTGCGCGTTGGCATTCAGCGTGCGGTAGTCGACGAACGGGCCGCGCTTGGGTTCGCGCGCAAGGTAGATGTTCTCCGCGACCGACAGGTGCGGCACCAGGTTCAACTCCTGGTGGATGATCGCGATGCCTGCAGCCTGCGCGTCCGAGGTGGAGGCGAACTGCACCGGCTTGCCCTCGTAGCAAATGACGCCGTCATCCGCGTGATATTGGCCGCTGATGATTTTCATCAGCGTCGATTTGCCCGCGCCGTTCTCTCCGCAGACGGCGTGTACCTCTCCGGAGCGCAGATCGAGATCGATGCCATCGAGCGCCACGACACCGGGGAATCGCTTGCTTACACCCTTGAGTTGCAGGATTTCCCGAGGTGCCGGCACATCGGGCTCACGGCCCGGCCTCCGCTGCGTGGTCGCTTCTGTCAATCCCGTCTCCAATATGTTCAGAACTTCACCGTTCGACCCGTCGAAGCCGGGCTAGCGGTCAGTCCAATTTGGGCAGATTAAAACGCACAAACGGCTGTTTGGTCAAGCCAATGTAGAATTTCAGAACTGTTCATTCCAGTAGGGAAAACCCCGGCGGCGACTCTGTCTGCTGGCCCGCCGAGGCCATCAGGCCCCATGCTAGACTTTGCTGCGGTCCGTTTCGCGGCTCGTCGACAGGACATTTTGAACAATGAAGCAAACTGAACCAAAGCGGCTTTACCAATCTGTGGCCACGCAGATCCTTTCTCTCATTCGAAAGGACGAACTGGCGCCCGGCGCACGTCTTCCGCCCGAGCGCGAGCTTGCCAATACGCTGGGTGTCTCACGCCCTTCATTGCGCGAAGCATTGATTGCGCTCGAAATCGGCGGCCAGATCGAGATACGGATGGGGTCGGGCGTGTACGTGCGCGCTCCGGACGTGGGCGGTGACAACGCGGTGCCGGCTCTGGGCGAAAGTCCGTCCGAATTAATGCAGGCCAGAGCGGCAATAGAAGGGACAGTGATCGTACTGGCCGCCGGCAAACTTTCGGCGGCCACGCTCGACAGGCTGCGGCGCACGGTCGAGCGAATGAAACGCCTCGCATCTGCCGGAAAGTCGCCAGTCGATGCGGACCGGCAATTTCATATGCTGATCGCTGAGACGGCGGGCAATTCAGTGCTGAGCCGCTTCGTTGCCGAAATGTTCGATAGCCGCCACGACCCGATCGCTGCGGCGATTCGTGACCATTCGGAAAGCACCGAAACGTGGTCGGTCGCGGTAAGGGAGCACGAGGAAATTCTGAAAGCGCTGCAGTCGGGCGATCCGATCGCGGCGCAGACGGCGATGCGGACGCATCTCAAAGCGTCGGAGGAACGCTGGATAGCAGGCGCATTGCGGCAGGAAGACGTTTGAGTCTCCAGCCGGCGCATCTTCGCCCTAAGCGTCTTTCCGTGAACTAGCCGGCGGTCACGTTCAGTGGTGAGCCGCCGGTCGTTCAGCAGATAACGTGCAGTGCGTCAGGCGATCGTGTCGGCCACTGCACCATCCAACGCGCAACGGCGCGCCGGTGGTGAATGTTCTAGGCGTCGATCTGCCGGCGCAAATTCTCGCCGGCCAACGGCATGTCGCGCAGCCGCTTGCCGGTCGCATCGAATAACGCATTGGCGATCGCGCCCGCGGTCGGACCCATCGATGCTTCTGCCGCGCCGAGAAACGGCGCGCCCGGCCGGTCGATTAAATGCACGTTGACGCTGTGCGGCGCCGCCGAGTACCGCAGAATAGGGTAGCTGCTCCAGTCGAAACTGCGAATTCGCGATGTATCGAACTGCAGCTCCTCGTAAAGTGTCCAGCTCGCCGATTGAATGACGCCGCCTTCGATCTGGTTGCGTATGCCGTCAGGATTCACGATCTGGCCGGAGTCCACTGCCACTTCCGCATGTTCGAGCCTGACCTGGCCGGTCTCGGGCACGACCGACACCTCGACGGCGATCGCGACATACGCCATCAGATTTTTATACTTCCCGAACGCAAAACCCACGCCGTGATTACGCTTGCGCGGCGGTCTGGGCCAGCCGAATCGACGCGCGGCTAGCTCGATCACGTCACGGGCGCGCGGATCTTGCATATGCTTGAGCCGGAACGCCACCGGATCGGCGCCAGCGGCCGCGGCGAGTTCGTCCATGGTGGCTTCGATCGAGAAGACATTCATGTGCGCGCCCAGCGAACGCATGGCCGACGTGTGCAGCGGCATGGTCGGCGAGAAGTTGTTCATCACATGCATGTTGGGGAATGCGTAGAGCGGAATCGCATTGCGGTCGCCGCCGCCTTCGGGTTGCACCATCGGCACCGACGGCGCCGGCGCGAACGGCTTTTCCAGCATCTGCGCGGGAATGAGCCGGCCCGCGTTGACGATACGTTCATTGTGGGAACTGCTCCACAGCGAATAATTCCAGTCGACGATAGTGCCGCCCGCATCGAGCGACGCGCTGACCTCCGTGACCATTGCAGGCGTGAAGTGATCCCACGTGTGTTCCTGCTCGCGCATCCACTGTACGCGCACGGGTGCGCCGTCCATCTCGCGTGCGATCAACGCCGCGTGCGCGGCCACGTCGTCGGCGCCGTTATGGCCGTAGCAGCCGGACCCCTCGACATGGATGCAGCGAATCTTTTCCTTTGGCATCGACAGCATTTCGGCGAGCCCGTCGCGCAGCGGATACACGCCTTGCGAATGCGTCCAGACTGTCATCGCGCCGTCTTTATAGAGCGCCACCGCGCACGACGGTCCAATTGAGCCGTGCATCATGTAGCGCTTGCTGTACTTCGCGCTCAATGTTTTGGCCGGCGTTCCGGCCGGCGTATGAACGTTGGCGATCTCGATGTGTTCGGTTGAAATCTGCTTCAGGTCACGGTGCACCGTAGACGGATCGGGCAAGCTGCGCCCGGCAGTCCATCTGGAACCCGCCGACAGCGCTCGCTGTGCTTGCACGGCCTGCCATTCACCTTTCGCAACCACGGCGAGCATGCTGCCGTTGCGAACCACCTTGACCACTCCCGGCATCTTCAGAATCTCGGGCGCGTTGGTCTCCAGCAGTTTCGCCTCATAGACGGGCGGCATGACGACGCGTGCGTGCAGCATGCCGGGCATCGTCATGTCCTGGACATAGCTTGGGAGGCCGGTGACCTTCGCGGGAATATCCAGCCGCTGCAGCGAGGTGCCGATCACGTCGAACTTCGCCGGGTCCTTCAGCGGTGAAGTCGGCGTAGCCACCCGATGCAGATCCACAAGACGGACCGCTTCGCCGTACGTTATGGCGCGTCCGTCCGGCGCTTTGATCACTGCGTTGCGGGCGATCAGTTCGCCGCTCTGCACGCCGAAGTGCGTCGCTGCCGCGTCGAGCAGCAGACCGCGCACCTGGGCTGCGGCGTTCAACAGTGCGCTGCCGCTATCGGCAATCGTGTGGCTACCGGCGGTGAGGCCTTCGTCCGGCGACGCGCCGGTATCGGCTGTCAGAAACGTGATCAGCGAAGGTGCCATGTCCAGTTCTTCCGCCGCGACCTGCAACAGCGCGGTGCGCACGCCGGTGCCGAGCTCGACCTTCCCTGTATGTACGGTCACCTTGCCCGCCGCGTCGATCCTGATCCAGGCGTCGAGATACGGGTTGGTCTTCAGGCTGCCTGCGAGCGCTTGCGTTGCCTTGCCGATATGTACGGCGGCACCTTCGTCGGCGATCACTTCCTGCGCCATTGCCTTGACGCCCGGCAACATGCTGAAGCTCACCATCAGCGCGCCGGACATCATGAAGCGGCGGCGCGTTTCATCGATCTTTTCGTCGTTGCCGCTCATTGCGCGCCTCCGCGGCTTGCCGTGTGTAACGGTTCGTTCGTGAGCGTGCCGCCGGCGGGCAGATGCGCAACCTCGCGGATCGCGGCGAGAATTCGCAGATGCGTGCCGCAACGGCAAAGGTTGGGCTCCATGTGCTCGAGCATTTCGCGCTCGGTCGGCCGCGGGTTGCGATCGAGCAGAGCCTGCGCGCGCATGATCATGCCGGCGATGCAGTAGCCGCACTGCGCCGCCTGATGATCGATGAACGACTTCTGCAACGCTCCGGGGTGCTCGACGGTGCCGAGGCTCTCGATGGTGCGAACCGGCCGCGCACCGATCGACGAGACCGGAATCAGGCACGAAAACACGGCCTGATCGCCCACGATAACCGTGCAGGCTCCGCATTGTCCGAGCCCGCAGCCGAACTTTGCGCCATGCAGATGCAGGTCGTTACGCAGCGCATACAGCAACGGGGTGGACGGATCGATATCGAGCGAGTGCTGCACGCCATTGACGGTTAGGGTGATCATCGCGCGTCGTTCTCCTGTCTGACTTTAGCTACCGACTCTTCGACGTCGTCCCACGGGCCGCGCTGCGAGTAGGTCGCGCGAATGTACGACGCCAGGTCGGCGACCTGCCTGTTGTTGTAAATCTGTGCGAAGGCGGGCATGTAGTTGAGCGCATCTTCGCCATGCCAGTCGATGCCGCCAAGGATCATCTGGATCGCGTTGCGCGGCGTCGAGGCATTGACGGCTGTGCTGAGCGCGAGACTCGGGCGCTCTCCGATGGATTGCATCGGCGCTTGCGGACCATGGCATTGCGCGCACGACGCAGCGAACAGCACGGCGCCCCTTTGCGCTTCGGCTGGAAGCGACGTGGTGACCACCGGCCTTGCATCGGCGGGCCGCGGCTTCTGGATCGACAGGATGTAGGTGGCGATGGCCTGCTCATCCTGCTCCGGCACGGTGGCCAGATCGCGCGTGACGGGCAGCATCGGCCCGGCTGCGGCGCCATGCTCGCTGGCCCGGCCGGTGCGCAGGTAGGTCACCAGTTGCGCCTGCGTCCAGGGCTTGGGCGCAGCACCGAGAGCATTGAGCGCGGGGGCTTCCCATCCGTCCACGATGCCACCGTCGAACGCGTGGCCCGACTTTTCTCCGCCGATCGCATTGAGCGGGGAGTGGCACGACGCGCAGTGACCCAGGCCGTCGACGAGGAGCTTGCCGCGGTTCCACTGCGCATCTTTGGTTGCGTCCGCCGCTTCGGGGCCGGGGCGCAGGAACAAGATGTTCCAGAAAGCGAGCAGAGGCCTGAAGTTCAGCGGAAAGATCAGCTCGTTGGCGGGCGCGTTTGCCTTCACCGGCTCGCGCGTCATCAGATACGCGTAGGCGGCCGAAATGTCTCCGTCCGACATGCGGGTAAAGTGAATATAAGGAAACGCGGGGTAGAGCAGGTGCCCGTCACGGGCGACGCCGTGTCGCATCGCACGCGTGAACGCTTCAAGAGACCAGTTGCCGATACCCGTGTCGACGTCGGGCGTAATGTTCGTCGAGTAGATCGTGCCGAAGGGCGTCGCGAGTGGCAGCCCGCCTGCGAACGGCTGGCCGCCCCTGCCGGTGTGGCAGACGATGCAATCGCCTAGCGCCACCACGCGCGCGCCGGCGAGCTTCGTCTGCGCGTCGAACGATGCAACTGGCGGCGCACCGACGGGCGCGATGGCCGGCTTCCACATCAAGGCCGCGGCGATAGCCAGCACGGCCACGACGGCCCCGCCGGTTCCCCACAGCAATCTGGGTCCTGGAGTCATTCACACGCCCTTTTCAAATGGATTGATTGCAAAACTTCGGATGCCTTAGCGTATACGTTGGCGCATACGCTGATAGATGCGCTGTCAGGCTTCAGCAGCACCGGGTCGCAAACCGTGGCCGGCGCTGCTGCCGAACGGATAGTCGATATAGCCGCTCTCGCCGCCGCCATACCAGCCGGCCGATTTCGGCGCCGCGAGCGGTGTTGCCGTAGCAATCCGCGCGACGAGATCCGGGTTCGCAATGTAGGCGCGGCCGAACGCGACGAGATCGGCGTCGCCAGCGCGGATCAACGCGTCGGCCCGGTCGATGTCAATGCCGCCGTTGACCATCAGCGTGCCGTCGAAAACCTTGCGAGTGCGTTCGATAATGCGCGGCAAGTCGGGTGCGCCGCTCCAGCCGTTCGTATCAGCCGCATGCACATACGCGACGCCGAATTCGTCGAGCATCGCGCCGACGTAGTCGTAGGTGCCGTCGGGGTTGGTGTCGCGAACGTTGTTGTAATGCGCGTACGGCGAGATGCGCACGCCGACCTTGTTCAGCGGAACCGCCGTGCCGATTTCCGTCAGTACATCGCGCAGGAAATTTGCCCGCTTTGCAATCGATCCGCCGTAGCGGTCGTCGCGGGTGTTCGTTGTGGACGAGAGGAACTGGTGCGGCAAATAACCATTTGCCGCATGCACTTCCACACCGTCGAATCCTGCGGCGATCGCGTTGATCGCGCCTTGCCTGAACGCATCGATCGCTGATCTGACTTCCTGCAGCGACATCGCGCGCGACGGCGTTGCATGAATGCGCGTGTAGTGGCCGTTCTGCAATTGCGCCCACACCTGCAAGCGTTCGAGGTCGTCATTCACGCCGGAGGGCGACAGCGGCACGTCGCCTTCAGGCAGCGTGAATGAACTGACGCGCCCGCCGTGCCAGAGCTGCATGAAGATTCGACCGCCGGCGGCATGCACGCGGCTCGTGACCATGCGCCAGCCGTCGATCTGCTCAGCGGTCATGATGCCCGGCGTGAGTTCGAATGCAGCCGACGCGGGACTTACGTTCGTCGCTTCGGTAATGATCAGTCCGGCCGACGCGCGCTGTGCGTAGTATTGCGCCATCATTTCGTTTGGCAGCCCACGCACGGGTGCGCGCGAACGCGTCATGGGCGCCATGACCACGCGATTAGGCAGGCTCAGGCCATTCAGGTCGTAGCTGTTCAGCAGGGACGATTGGGAAGACATGTTCTATTCCTTTTGCACGATCGGGTGTTGCTCAGACGCGGCACTGCACGCAGTAGCGTATTCGCAGTGCCGCGCTTATTCCTGAAATCGCGCTGAATTTTTGTTAAGCCGGTCGGCATGTGCGCTCGGCCCGGCCGCAACTCGCATCTCTGCAAGATCGGCTTATGCGTTGCGTGCGGCGTGCGGCCGTCCGATGACGAGGTAATGAATCAATGCGACGACCGGGAAGGCCGTGGCCACTGCCGCGACCAGCGGCCAGCCGCCGTGCTGATACAGCGGGCTTGCGAGTGCGGAACCGGAAGCGCCGCCGACGAAGATGCTCGTCATATACAGCGCGTTCAGGCGGTTCCTGCTCGCTGCGTGTAACGCGTAGATCTCGCGTTGACCCAGCACCATGTTCATCTGCACGGCAAAGTCCAGAATGATTCCCGTCGCGACGAGGCCGAACACGCCCCACGCCGGATGGATCAAGGCCGGTGTATAGGCAAGCGCGCCGACCACGAGTGCGATCAACGTGGCGCGGACCGTGTGCCCGGCGTCGGCAAGGCGTCCTGCAACCGGTGCGGACGTCGCGCCGATTGCGCCGACTAGCGCGAAGATGCCGATCGCCGTTTGCGACAGCCCGAAGTGCCGCGTCAACTCGACGGGAATGGCGGTCCAGAACAGGCTGAACGAAGCAAACATCAGCCCTTGGTACAACGAACGGTGACGCAGAACGGGCATGGTGCGCAGCAGATGCGCAAGCGAGCCGATCAACTCGAAGTAGGTGGCCTTATGTTCCGGCTGGCGGCGCGGAATGGTCAGTGCAAGCACGCCCGTCACCAGTGCCATGAGGACGGCGGCGGAGCCGAACACCGCGCGCCAGCCAAAATGACCGGCGATCACGCTGGAGATCGGACGCGACAGCAGGATGCCGAGCAGCAAGCCGCTCATGATCGTGCCGACTACCTTGCCGCGCGATTCGTCGGGCGCAAGATGGGCGGCAAGCGGAATGAGGATCTGCACGGCTACGGAACTGAAGCCGACCAGCAGCGAGATACCGAGGAACCAGCCCGGCTGATGCGCGAACGCCGCAGCACCCAGACTCGCGATGGACACGAGCGCGGTCGTAATTATCAGCTTGCGGTTCTCGAGCAGATCCCCGAGCGGCACGAGAAAGAACAGGCCGAGCGCATAGCCGATCTGGGTCAACGACACGATCAGACTCGCCGTATTGGAGGACATGTGAATGTCCGGGGCGATCAGCTCGGTGATCGGCTGAGCGTAATAGAGGTTGGCGACGATCGCGCCGCAGCAGAATGCGAACAGCGCGATCAGCGATTGCGTTAGTTTGACGGTACTCGTGCCGGGAGTGGCAACAGATGCCTCGGTTGACATGACAGCTCCTTGAACTGGGGTAACGAAATAGGGAAAGGGAAAATCAGCGCGAGATGTTCATCAGCCGGTTGCCGAGCGATATGCCCAGCTCGGTCATGCGCCTGCCGCGCTCTAATTGCTGGGTCTCCCAACGCTTGAGCGCCGAATCGATCGAGTCGCCGCTTTGCTGTGCCGAGCGCAGCGCGAGCGCCAGCGCGTGTGCATTGGAAGCGGCCTTTGCCGTGCTGCCTGCAGTATGCGGACGCGGCACCGAAGCGGCGTCGCCGAGCAGCAGGGCGCGGTCGAAGACCATCTGCGGAGCGCGCAGATCGACGATGGGCTGCATGAACGGCTCGTCGGTCGCATCGACCAGCGCGCGAAATGTCGAGCCCATCATGAGCCTCGCGTCGTCCCGCAACTGGGCGATGTCCGCACGCTTCGTCGAGCCAGGTGGCAACGAGAACGACCGCGCCACGCCGTCACGGTCCATGAGCAGCGCGTCTAGTTGCGCGCGGCTGTATTTGCGGTACCAGACCCAGTTCCAGCGACGCTCTCCGGCCACCGTCGAATCATCGTCGCCGGGTATCAGGTACGACAGCGCCGAATGGCCGTCGCCATGCTGGAACGAAAAGCGCTCACGCAGCATGTCGGCCGCGTGAACCGGCAGATCGCGTTCCTGGACGAGTCCACGCCAGGCGACATAACCTGCGTACGCGGGCACCACTTCAGGCAGCAGGCGGCCTCTCACCGTCGAGCGGATACCGTCGGCGCCGATCAGCAGATCCGCCTCTTCATGCCGGCCGCTTTCAAAGAGCGCGATGGTTTGCTCGCCCTGCACGCGATAGTTGACGAAGGCTTCTCCAGCATGCAGATGTTCAGCCGGCAGTGCGTTCTTCATTGCGCGATACAGCAGACTCCACGACGTCTGCATCTGCGGCATGTGCAGCTTCTCGACAATGTCGTCATGCCGGTCGAGATAAATGCGCTCGCCCGAAGCGACGCCGGGCGGATCGGGCAATTCGACGCCGGCAAAGTGGAGCGCCTGCAGTACGTCGGGCTGCAGCACGACGCCGCCGCCGCGGCTCTCGAGTTCATTCGGCGACGTCTCGAACACGTCCACGTGCCAACCCACCGCGCGCAACGTTGCGGCCGTCAGCAGGCCGCCGAGCGAACCGCCAATGATCACGGCGCGAAGTCCGGAAGCGGAACTCATGCTGCGCTCCTCAGTGCCGCGGATCGCAGCGCATGCGCGAAGACGACAGCTGGCTGTGCGCCGCTCACAGTTTCGCCCTCGATCACGGTGGTCGGCACTGCCTGTATGCCGAGTTTGTCGGCCCGCGCGCGCGCAGCGTCGATCTTCTCTTCGCCTGCGTTCGACAGCAGATACGCGCGCACCGCCTGTTCGTCGAAGGTATGCGCGGCGGCAATTGCAGCAAGCGTGTCGAGCGAGCCGATGTCGCGTCCTTCGAAAAAATAGGCGCGGTAGATGGCTTCGTAGAGCGCCGCTGTCGTGTTCGGTTGGTCGCGGTCCTGGGCGAACTGCATCAGACGATGCGCGAGACGCGTGTTCGGTGTCAGCAACACCCGGCTGTAGTCGAAGTGCGCGCCGGCTGTCAGTCCAGCGGCCGCGACCTGCGCGTCCATTGCCTGCGAATGCGCCCAGCTACCGAACTTCCTGCTGCGATAGGCGCGCCGGTCCATTCCTGCCACCGGCATCGACGGATTCAATTCGAACGGCACATAGCGGATCGAAACCGCGTGAGCCAGGCCCGAATCCGCGAGCGCGGCGGCAAAGTTGCGTTGACCGATCCAGCACCACGGGCAAATGAAGTCGTAATTGACCTCGATATCGACGGTTTGCATGTTGCACCTCTCACGATGTGTAGGAATGCAGCATAGGCGTTGCGCAATGGTGGCGGAATGGGCCTAAAATGCAATCTCGCGTTGCGCTGGGCGCAATGAAACGTCGATTGGCTCAAATATGGACAAACTCCTCGCTCTCACCACATTGCTCGAAGTCGCCGATGCGGGCGGCTTTTCGAAGGCCGCACAGCGTCTTGGAGTGGCGACCTCGTCGGTCACGCGCCTCATGGATTCGCTCGAAGCCTCGTTAGGCACTGCTTTACTGACTCGCACGCCGCGCAAGGTGAGCCTGACTGACGCCGGCATTGCTTATGTGGAACAGGTGGGCAAGGTGCTCGACGATCTGGCCGAGGCGGACGAGAGCGTGTTCGACAGCGGCGCCTCGCCGGTGGGGGCGCTGCGCATATCGGTGCCGTCCACCTACAGCCGGTTGCGGCTTGCCCCGCACCTCGCGGCGTTCCTGTGCGCCAATCCTCGCGTGTTTCTCGACGTCGTCGTTGCGGATCACTTCTCCGACCTCGCGCTCGACCGGATCGACGTCGCGGTTCGCATCGGTCTGCCCGATCGCGACGCCAACCTGATCGTGCGCAAACTGACGGACAACCCGCGTTATGTCGTAGCGAGCCACGACTACCTGGCCCGTTGCGGCACCCCGCCAACTCCAGACGCGCTCGCCTCGCACGAGTGCCTTCGGATTGCATACGGCGGCGGCTATCGTTCGCGGCAGGTGTGGGCCTTCCGGCGCGAGTCGGTTGAAGGGCGCGTCGAAGAGCGTGTCGAGGTGCGAGGGCATCTGCTATCCAACAGCCTCGATATCCTTCACGAAGCGGTTCTTGCAGGACGGGGCGTGGCCTTGCTGCCGGAATGGCTCGTCGGCGACGAGATTCGTGCGGGACGTTTGATGCGACTCTTCGAAAACTTCGATGCAAGCCCTCATCAGGGCGACGCAATCGTGTATGCGGCGTACCTGCCGAATCGACGTCATTCGAGCAAGGTGCGCGCGCTCGTGCAGTTTCTCGAAGCCCGGCTTCAGATGGCGCTGGAAGGTTGAGCGCCGACGCAGCAATCAACGGTACTTTTCCGGCGTTCCTATACGAAGATTCAGTGCGTTTTCTACAGGCTGCATCACAACCGCATCGGTAGAATGGGCCTCTATTTAACCGGCACGCACGCCGGTTTCTGAATCCTTTATCTCGAACCATCCACATGCATCCACTACCTGAATCGCGCTCCATGGGGCATTCGTTGCGCTGGGCCGCAGTAGTGGTTCTGATCGGAATAGCCGGCGGCGTGGCCGGGCTGGGTCTCGCCGCGCTGTTGCATACGGTTCAGCATGTCGCCTACGGCTACAGCGTCGAAACGATCTTCAGCAAGGAGAGCTTTCAACAGGGCGTGACGGCTGCGAGCCGCTCACGGCGAGTGGAAATGCTCGCGCTCTGCGGGCTGGTCGCGGGTGTCGGCTGGTGGGCGGTCTATCGCTGGTGCAAACCGTTGGTGAGCATCGCGCGAGCGGTGAGGAGCGACGATCCGCGCATGCCCGTTTTTGCGACTGTCTGTCACGCATTGCTGCAGATTGTCACCGTCGCGCTGGGCTCGCCGTTGGGGCGGGAAGTCGCGCCTCGCGAAATCGGCGCGATGCTGGCGGGCAGATTGACGTCGTTCGCCGGACTCACGGTGGCCGAATCCAGAATCATGGTCGCGTGTGGCGCCGGCGCGGGCCTGGCCGCCGTCTACAACGTGCCGGTCGCGGGTGCGGTTTATGTGCTGGAAGGCTTGCTTTTCACTATCGGCTGGCGAGCCGTTGTGCCGGCTGTCGTCACTTCAGCGATCGCGGGGCTCATTGCGCGAGCCGGTCTCGGCGACTTTCCTCAATACGACGTGCCGCATTATGCGTGCACCGCTTCGTTGATCGTGTGGTCGGCGCTGGCGGGACCGCTTATTGGCCTCGCGGCCTGGCAGTTCACGAAGCTCACCGACCATGCTCGCGCCCGCGCGCCGCGCGATAGCAGACTGGTGCTGCTGTGCGCGGTCAACTTTCTCTGCATCGGGTTGCTCGCCATCAAGTTCCCGCTGTTGCTGGGTAACGGCAAGGGACCGGCGCAGGTAGGGTTCGACGGCTCGCTCACGCTGCAGTTCGCCGCTGTTCTGCTCGTGCTTCGCGTGCTGATAACGTGGACGAGTCTGCGCGCCGGCGCGGCAGGCGGACTGCTGACGCCCGGCTTGTGCAACGGCGCATTGTTCGCCATCGTGCTGGGCAGTGTCTGGTCGGCGTGGTGGCCTGGTGCGCCATTGGGCGCGTTCGCTGTGATCGGCGCGGCGGCGTTTCTCGCGACGTCGATGCGCGTTCCGTTGACGGCAATCGCATTGATCTTCGAGTTCACCCGGCCGTCGCCCGAGTTCATGATTCCAGTATTGATCGCAGTTGCCGGATCGGTCGCCATGTCGAGCTACGTTCGCCAGTTCTTTGACCCGGCGCGCCGCCCGGACTTGTCCGCGAAAGCAGAGCGCGCGAACGTGTAGGCCGCTTCCTGTTGAAGTCTGGATTCCGCCTCGCCTTCGATACGTCCGCTTCGATACCTCCGCTTCGATACGTCCGCTTCGATACTTCAGGCGCAGGTTGTCGGCATCACGCCGACTTACTGCAACGCGGCGTATTCTTGCCCGCTAACGGTCTGTACCGGCCGCCCTGACTGCAAGCGTGCAACCTGCACATCCAGTTTCTGTCGCAACGAGGTGGTGAGAAATTCAACGAACGTTTTGACCTTCGCATCGACGTACTGGCGCGACGGATAAATAGCGAACACATTCACGTTTTCCAGTGGGTAATCGGGGAAGAGCTGAACGAGCTTGCCTTCCTTGATGTCGTCCGCGACCGAATAGGTCGGCACAGCGCCTACGCCCGCGCCTTCGAGCAATGCGATCCGAAGCGCCTGCATATTGTTGACGATGAAATGCCCGGCCAGCTCCGTGCCGACTGCATTGCCGGCCGTGTCCGCTGACCACTCCGGCGGCGCGTCGAATGAGGAGCTGACTTGCATGAGCGTGTGATTCGCGAGGTCTTTCTCTGCGGCGATGGGATGCCGCGCGAGATATTCGGGCGCGGCCACGAGAATGCGTTCGCACTGGCCGATCAGCTTGCTGATATTGCGAGAGTCCGGCAACGTCGACGCCGATACGATCGACACGTCGAAATCGTCTTCGATCAGATTGGCCATGCGCGGCAGCAGTTTCAGGTCCACGGAGACAGCCGGGAATGCCTCGCGATATTCGACGATCGTCGACGTCAGCTGTTTCAGCCCGATATCCGGAACGGCGTGAACGCGCAATCTGCCGCGTGGCAGGGTGTGCGCATTGCTCGCTTCCGCCTCGGCCGCGTCGAGATCCGCCAGAATCTTCTTGCAACGGTGGTAGTAGCGTTCGCCGCATTCCGTCAGCGACACGCTGCGTGTCGTTCTTTGCAGGAGCCGCGTGTGCAGATGTTCTTCGAGCGATACCACCGCGCGCGAAATGTTGCCGGCGCTGCAGTCCATGTGTTTTGCCACTGCGCTGAAGTTGCCGGTCTCCGCGACTCGCGAGAACACGCGCATGCTGAAGATTCTGTCCATAACCGCTTCGCCTCCCGATCAGATTGAGCCGGGCATTCAATGTCGCCCGTTGAGAGAACAATACGTTTGGCAGGAGGCGCGCACCATCACCTCAAACGGGTGCCAGGATCATCAATGCATTCAGCCATCTAATCCGGAGGTATAGGTGGGGCCTCGTGCCGCCGGGCGGCAGACACAATTCTGTCCGGGTAATTAAGTAGTTTTTAGATGCGTTTCAGGACATCTGGCCGTAACTCACATAATGTTGGACAGGTCTGAAAGCATTTGCCTCCGCATGCGGGGGCGCATTCGCGTCGGTCCGGACACGCGTTCGAGTTCGGCGCCCAGTCGATCTTCATCTTGCGAGAAAGGAGTCAAACATGGCTAGCAACACGATCGCCTCATATCTTGCGGGCAGTCTCGCCGCGGCAGGCGTCGAGCGGATTTGGGGCGTGACCGGCGACAGTCTGAATGGGCTGGCCTACAGCCTCGACCAGATTGGCTCGATCCGCTGGATGCACACACGTCACGAGGAAGCGGCCGCCTTCGCGGCCGGCGCGGACGCGGCTTCGACCGGGCGTCTCGCCGTATGCGCGGGCAGTTGCGGGCCGGGCAATCTGCACCTGATCAACGGTTTGTTCGATTGCCATCGCAATCATCAGCCGGTGCTCGCCATTGCGGCGCACATTCCGTCGACGGAAATCGGCACAGGCTACTTTCAGGAGACGCATCCGCAGGAATTGTTCAAGGAATGCAGCCATTACGTCGAGCTGGTCTCGTCCGCGTCCCAGTTTCCGCGTGTGCTGGCGCGTGCAATGCGTACCGCTATCGAAGAGCGCGGCGTGGCCATCATCGTCCTGCCCGGCGATGTCGCGCTGAGCGAAGGGCCGGCGGAAACACCTGCGTGGGTCGACAGTGCACCGGCGCGCATCCTCCCGGCCGAGGCGGATCTGGACCGGCTAGCGCAAATGCTCAATGATTCCGACGCGGTGACGATCATGTGCGGAAGCGGCGTGCAAGGTGCGCACGACGAAGTCGTCGCACTCGCCGACACGCTCGGCGCCCCGGTGGTCCACGCGCTGCGCGGCAAGCAGTTCATCGAATACGACAATCCGTACGATGTCGGCATGACGGGGCTGATCGGCTTCAGTTCGGGCTATCACGCGATGATGTCGTGCGACACGCTATTGTTGCTGGGCTGCGACTTTCCCTATCGTCCGTTCTATCCGGCTGACGCGAACGTCATCCAGATCGACTGGAAGGGCTCGCAACTCGGACACCGGGCGCCGCTTGCACTCGGACTCGTTGGTACCGTGAAGGAAACCGTAGCCGCCACGCTACCCAGGCTGCAACGCAAAGCGGACCGTGGCTTCCTGGAAAACGCCCGCAAGCACTATGCGTCGGCACGCAAGGGTCTCGACGATCTGGCGACGCCTTCCGGCGCTGGTCGCCCGATCCATCCACAGTACCTGGCGAAGATGATCGACGAGACCGCGAGCGACGACGCCATCTTCACAGCCGACGTCGGCACGCCCACCGTCTGGTCCGCCCGCTACCTGACCATGAACGGCAAGCGCCAGCTGCACGGCTCGTTCAACCACGGGTCCATGGCGAACGCCATGCCGCAGGCGCTGGGCGCGCAAGGCGCGAACCCTGGGCGGCAGGTGGTCTCGCTCTCGGGCGACGGCGGTTTGTCGATGATGCTGGGCGATCTGCTCACCGCCCGCCAGCTCGATCTGCCGATCAAGGTCGTGGTGTTCAACAATAGCCTGCTTGGATTCGTCTCGATGGAACTCAAGGCGAGCGGTTATCTCGACACGAACGTCGATCTGAGCAAGACCGATTTCGCTGCGATCGCGAAGGGCGCCGGCATTTTCAGCATTCGCGTCGAGGAATCGGAGGACGTAGCGGGCGCGTTGCGGCAGGCGTTTGCGCATCCTGGGCCGGCGTTGGTCGACGTCGTCGTATCTAAACACGAACTCGCCATGCCGCCAACAATCGAGCTCGCGCAGGCAAAGGGCTTCAGTCTGTACATGATGCGCGCGATCCTGAACGGCCGGGGCGACGAGATCGTCGAGCTGGCACGGACCAATCTGCGCTAGCCGTACCCGTGACAGGCGTCACATGAAAGCGGCCGCTACCGGCCGCTTTCTCTTGAACGTCGCATAGACAAAAAGAGTGCATTTGCGCAAATCGCGGCGGTCCGTCTATCGCAAGCTAGACGCGTGAGATGGCCCGCGTACATCTCGACCGGATTTCTGCGGATATCAAGCTTGCGATGGGCATGACCTGCACCGTGACGCTGCAGCCACGAAGCGTGGATTGATCGCGAGAAGGGGCGCCCGCAGGGGCGGTTGAGCGACTATGCAGCCGACGCCGTGCGAATTCGAAAACAGGCCGGCCGAAATGACGCCAAACTCCGGGACAGCGCAATGCATTCGAGCCGTCACGCGGCTGCGAGCGTGCGAATGGGTAGGCAGCGAGCGGGCATTTTCAACCGGTTGGTCTTTTGGAGAAACAATATGAAGCTCAAGTGGGCACTGGTATTCGTGGCGGCATCGACCTTCGGTGCTATGTGTCAATCCGCGAGCGCACAGGTGGCGGGCGCGCAACCCATCGGCATCAGCGTCGAGCAGGCTCAATTGATCATTGAAGGCTGGAGCGCCAAGAAGAGTTTGCTGGGCAAGAGCATCTACAACGACAACGGCGAGAAAGTGGGCGCGCTGCACGACATCATCATCGCGCCTGATAACGCCGCGTCGTTCGCAATCGTCGCGGCACATCAGTTCCTTGGCGTGTCGGTGCACGATGTCGCGATTCCCATGTCGCAACTGGACTACGTGAACGGTAAGCTGGTGTGGGCGGGCGCGACCCGCGACGCCGTCAAGGCGATGCCTGTCTTCCAGTACACAAAGGTCCGTACTGTGCCGATCGCGCGCAAGGACTTCGGCCACCATTGAGGCGTCCTCCCGCCTTGGCATGATGCCCGCAAACCGCCGTGGAATATGGCTTCCACGGCGGTTTGCGGTTCTACGACGGCAACTCGTCGTGCAACGTTTAAGGAAAAATAAGTAGCACCTTTGACGCGGGCTCGCGCATGATGCCATCAGATTTGAAAGGTATTGGTTCCGGTAGATCTGAGTGTCATGTGCCCGGACAGCCGCGCCGGCTGACCGGTGACGGACAGGCTGCCGGTATTCGTTCACGAACGCCCGTTCCAAAAAGTCCTATGTCCATGGTTGTCAGCCTCGTCACGCCTGGTTTTCGCCTGGTAGCGCGTTGATCCGCCGCCATGAAAACTTACCCAAGCGTTCTACTCGCCGCGAACCGCGACACCAGCATCCCCATGGCGCTCGCCGCGCTCATAGCGCTGGTCGTGTTCCTGATCGACGCGCTCACGCCGCTCGATATCGCCATCGCCGTCCTTTACGTGGTGGTGGTGCTGCTCGTCGCGTCGACCAACAATCGCGCGGTCACTGTCGCGACCACCTGGGGCTGCGTGGCGCTCACGCTGCTCGGATTCGTGATGTCGCATGAAGGCGGCTATCTGAACGGTGCGGCCGCGCGCTGCCTCGTGAGCCTGGTCGCGATCGGCACCACGTCGGTCCTCAGTCTGAGGAACCAGGCCGCCGCAACGACGCTGCAGGAGCAGATCCAGCTGCTCAACCTCGCTCATGACGCGATCGTCGTTCACGACATGAACGACCGCATCACGTTCTGGAACCACGGCGCGGAAGCCTTGTATGGCTGGACTGCGCAACAGGCGCTCGGCCAGTCGATTCATCAACTGACACAGACCTCTTTTCCGGTTTCGCCCGAAGACATCAAGGACGAACTGCTGCGTACGAATCGCTGGCATGGCGAGCTTCAGCGCGTTCGACGCGACGGCCGCGTGGTCGCCGTTTCGACCCGCGCGGCGCTCTGGCGCGACGCGACCGGCACACCTCGTGCAGTGCTCGCCACGAACAACGACATAACCCGCCGCAAGGAAATGGAGGCTCGGGTTCAGCGTCAGCAGGAAGAGCTGCGCGCCACCATCGACGCGATTCCCGGCATGGTCTGGAGTTCATCCGGCGACGGCACGCTCACGTTCATCAACCGGCGCTGGACCGACATGGGCGTGACGCTGGAAGAGGGCGGGAGCGGCGCGGACGTCTGGTCGGCGATCGTGCATCCGGCCGATTTGCCGCAGATGCAGCGCGCCTGGCGCTCGGCAATCGCAACCGGAGCGTCGTTCGAGAACGTGTCCCGGATCCGCACCGGCACCGGCGCCTATCGGTGGATGCACCTCGGTGCGGAGCCGCTGCGCGACGAAGCCGGTGCGATCTTGCGCTGGTATGGCGTCAATACCGACATCGAGGACCGCAAGCAGGCCGAGCAGGCACTGGAGCGCAGCGAGGCATTCCTCGCCGACACCCAGCGTTTGAGTCGCACAGGCAGTATTGCCACGCATTTTCCCGACGCGTCGATGTGGTGGTCGGACGAGTCCTACCGGATCTTCGAATACAGCCGGGAGGTCGTCCCGTCCTTCGACGCGATCCTCGCACGGACTCATCCCGCCGACGTCGCGACAGTTCGTGGCGCTTTTGAACAGGCGAAAGTCGGCGCGGCACTAGTCGATGTCAAGTACCGCCTTGCAATGCCCGACGGCTCCGTCAAATATGTGCACTACGTTGCCCATTTGACCAGGCCGCAATCCGGCGGCACGGAATATGTCGGTGCACTGATGGATATCACCGAAACCACGCTCGCTCAGGAAGCACTCGCGCGCTCGAGCGCCGAACTTGCCCACGTGACCCGGATCACCATGCTCGGCGAACTCGCGGCGTCGATTGCACACGAAGTCACGCAGCCGATTGCGGCCGTCGTGGCATGCGGCGGCGCAGCGTTGCGGTGGCTGAACAGACCGACGCCCGAACTGGACGAAGCCACGCGATCCGTCACGCAGATTGTCCGGGACGCAAAACGTGCCGGTGAAATCATCCAGCGAATCCGGGCAATGGCCAAAAAGCGCGACAGTGTTCCTGCACCGGTCGCTCTGAACGCCATCGTCACGGAATCCGCGGAATTGATGCGGCGCGAGTTCGAGTGGCATGCAGTCGAAGTGCAATGGGACCTGGACGAGCCGTCACCGGAAGCGTGTTGCGACCGCGTGGAATTGCAGCAGGTGTTGATCAACCTGCTAATGAACAGCGTGCAGGCAATGGCCGACGTGAGCGGCCCGCGAAAGCTTCGTATCGCCACAGGTATGTTCGACCCCGGCCATGCGCTCGTGAGCGTGCAGGATTCGGGTACAGGCATCAGCGAGGACAATGCGGACCGCATGTTCAGCACGTTCTTTACGACGAAGTCCGAAGGCATGGGCATGGGACTGTCGATTTGCCGCTCGATAGTCGAGGCTCACGGCGGCCGTATCTGGGCGGAGTCGCCGGCGACAGGCGGCGCGCTGCTGCAGTTCATCCTGCCGATCGACGATGGGAGATGTCATGAGCAGTAGCAATACGAGCCGGGATCAGCCCGACGGTGCCGCCGCAACGATGGTCTACGTCGTGGACGACGACGAGTCGATGCGCGGCGCTGTCAGCATGTTGCTGCGTTCGGTGGGGCTAGCTGTGCAAACCTTCGCCAGCGCGCAGGAATTCCTTGCCTTCGAGATGCCCGACGTGCCCAGTTGCCTGATTCTCGATGTTCGCCTCAAAGGCCAAAGCGGACTCGCGGTCCAGGAGCAGATCGCGGCGAGCAAACTGGGCTTGCCGATCGTTTTCATGACGGCGCACGGCGACATTGCAATGACCGTGAAAGCCATGAAGGCTGGCGCAATGGATTTCCTGGCGAAGCCGTTTCGCGACCAGGACATGCTCGATGCGGTCACGCACGCGCTCGCGCGCGATCAGGAGCGGCGCGAAGCCAACCGGGTCGTCGACGATCTGCGCCGTTCTTATGAATCGCTGACCGCGCGAGAGCGCGAAGTGATGGCGTTCGTCGCGGCCGGGCTGATGAACAAGCAAATAGCGGGCGAGATGAACCTGAGCGAGATCACTGTGAAGATCCATCGCGGGCAAGCCATGCGCAAAATGGGTGCACGTTCGCTTGCGGAGTTCGTCTTGAAGGCCGAAGCACTCGGCGTAAAAGCGCCGCAAAGTACCGCTAGTCCGGCGGCGCGCGGCTCGCGTAACTGAACAGGCAGCGCTTTCGACTTTATTCGTCACGGAGCACTGATTCGCCCCGAAGACGATCCGCGTTATACGCGCGTATAGGTCATATATCCGCTTCGCTTTAGAAAAAAGCGCGGCAATGCTTTCTTTCCTGACACGCCAGAACCCCGGTGCACGCGACGCACGGCCCAGGGCCGCGCCCGCACGCCCGTTGCGCAATTAAACCTGCAGATGAGTCGACCGAACCATTGGTCATCTGACTCAACCTTATGTAGGGCTAGTGGGCGTATTTGCGGTGCGTTACCTTGTCGTCACTGCAGCATTCATTCCAATTCGCACTATCACATCACTTATTCTGGATGACCGATCATGACCAGTTCGATGTCTTTGTCCGCCGTGGATGTCATCCATAAAAGAAGGGTGAGTTCGATCGGCAGCGAGCGTCAATGGCGCTGTCCCGGCGATGAATGCGACGACAACGTGCCGCAGAAAAACGCTATTGTCGTATCGCGGTGGATACGTAACGACAGCGAGCGGATCGAGGTAGTCAATCACGGCAATACCGCGCATCATTGTATTGCGATGAATCTGAAATGCACGTCGCTGACTTTCTCTCACGCGGGGCAAATCTTGGTTCGCGGACGCGTCACTGCTGGGGCCATTCAGATTACCGCTCCCGACGTGCCATGCGGCGCGGTGTTCGACTCTGCCGCCGACGTGCTGCATCTATTCGTCTCCCAGCAGGTTCTGAGCGAGTGTTTCGAGGACACGTTCGGCCGTCCGCACAAAGGCGAACTACGCATCGACGATCCGAAGCTGGTGCGCGATCCCGCTCTTGAACGCCTCGCGCAGGCGCTAGCCGTATCGCAGTCGGACGACGCAACGCTCGGCAAGCTTTTTACCGACAGCGTCAGTCTCGCGATTGTTTCCCGTGTCATTGCGCGTCACTTCACTGTGGTGGAACGCAAATCGCGGGAAGCAAGCGCACTGCCGCCGTGGCGGCTGAGTCGCGCGATCGAATACGTCGACGCCCATTTGTCGGAGCCCATTGGACTCGCCGACATTGCCAACAGCACGGGTCTCACCCGCATGCATTTCGCCTCGCAATTCCGCCGTGCGACCGGCATGCGACCTCACGAATATTTGTTGCGCCGGCGGATCGAGCACGCACAGCAGCTTCTTCTCAACTCGCGCCACAACGTTCTCGACGTGGCGCTCAGCTGTGGTTTCCGCTCGCAAGCTCACTTTACGACCGTATTCAAACGGCTGGTTGGAGAGACCCCGTATTGCTGGAGGATGAAAAAGAATGTCGATCGCTAAGCAGATCCATGCGTTTCTGGAAGTCAGTGAAGCCTTCTTGCGGCAGTCAGGCACGCCCATGCATTTCTTCGCGATGCCTCACAACCAACAAGCTCTTGAGGCATTTGACGCTGACGGCAATGAGGTTGCGTGCAGCGGCGGAAATAGGGCGTACGCGCATAACGACATGAAGATTTTAAATGACGTGCTGGCGGGTTCGGGCGCTGCGATATCGAACGACGAACGGTGCCCGATGATCGGCTGATTCACCTGATAGAGGAGTGTCATCATGCTGGACAAAGCGAACTACACGGACCCGTGGCTGCGCACACTCGGCTTGCTGTCCGCGCTGTCGGGCGACACGGATTTGGACGACCACGAGTTCGTGGCGGCTCTTACGCACAACGCACAGTGGGATCGCCGCGCGTCGGTCCGGCGACACCATCGCGAGGTCCAGGTCCGCGTGATCGACCGGCCTTCGCCGTCCACCGCGACGCTGGCGTGGCGCGACTCGACACACTGCTCCTATGGCGACCAGGTCTGGCACATGAGCCATGCACGCGTTGCCGGCGTGTGTGCGATGAGCGGACGGCCGATCAAGCGCGGCGATGCAATTTACAAGCCGCGTCCGTGCCGGCCCGCGCCGCTCAATGCCGGCGCAATGATTCTGTGTACCGTCCTGAACACTGCCCTTGAGGCGTGATCGCATGCAACAAAGCCGGCGCGAAGCCGGCTCAGTTTCCTCGCATCGGCGAGGTATCAGGCGAAGCACGTTGCGCTAGTCGCCCGCATGTGATCCGGTCACGACCTTGCCCCGGAAAATGTAGTACTGGTAGAGGTTATAGCCAATCATCACCGGGAAAAGAAAGCCAATCCCGATCAGCATGAATACGAGCGTCGACGTGTCCGAGGCGCTTTCCACGATGCCGAGCTTTCCCGGCACGAAGTCGGGAAAGAGGCTGATTGCGAGGCCGGCGAATGACAGTACGAACAGCACGACAGCGCCGCGGAACGGTCCGCGCGAACTGCCCAGATACAGCGCGGCCACGATGAACGCGAAGGCAACGGCGGCGGCAAGCCCCAGCATGACGAGTACGTGGAACACGCCTGGTTGACTCCAGCGGACGTGCCCCACGTCGCTGACGAACCACGTAGCAACGGTCAGAATCACGGCGGCTGCCACAGTGACGAACGCGCTGAGCAATGCAAGCCGGCGCGACCATTGTTCGATCGTGCCGACCGTCTTGTTGACCAGATAGGTCGAGCCGAGCAACGAATAGCCGGCCACCACGCCGACTGCCGACACCACGACGAACACGTCGCTCAAACCGCCGGGCGTGAGACCCGTAATGACTTTGCCAAGCACGATGCCCTGCGCGATAGCGGCAACGAGGCTGCCGACTCCGAATACCTTGTCCCAGAGCGGACCGTGGCTCACGCTGTGCCTGAATTCAATTGCCGCGCCGCGCATGATCAGGCCCGCGATCAGCAGCATGATGGGCAAATAGAGATCTTGCAGAAGCAGCGCATAGGCCTCGGGAAAAGCGCCAAAAAGTGCGCCGCCCAGCACGACGAGCCAGGTCTCGTTGGCGTCCCACACAGAGCCGATTGTCTGCACCATCACATCGTGATCTTCGCGCCGCTTACGCAGCAGGCTGAGTATTCCAATGCCGAGGTCGAAGCCGTCGGCGATGACATAGAACACGAGCATGAGACCGATCACGCCGAACCATGTGATCGCGAGCATCGTGTGAGTCGTGCTGTCCATTGGAGGGCCTCGTAATGAAGTGGTTTAGTACTCGGTGACTGCCGTGTCGCGCTCCGCCAGCGTGGCGGACTGCGGATTCACGCTGAGGTCGGGGCCGGTTCGCAGCCAGTTGCGCGCCAGTACGAAGAAAGTCAGCAGCAGAACCACGTAGAAGGCGAAGAACATAACCATGCTCAACGTTACCGACGAAGCCGACACGGTGGAAACGGCATCTTTCGTGCGCAGCAGACCGTAGACGACCCAAGGCTGGCGTCCCACTTCGCGCACGATCCAGCCGGCCTCGACGGCCACGTAAGGCAGCGGGATACAGAGCACCCATGCAAGCAGCAGTTTGCGTCGCGCGAGCAACTGTTCGAGATTGCCGCGCGTCTTGCGCAGAACGTATGCGGTCCAGAATGCCAGCACCATGAAGAGGAAACCGATGCCGGCCATCACACGGAACGCGTAGTAAAGCAGCGGAAGCATCGGCGGCTGGTCGTCGGGCGCGAAGTCCTTGAGCCCCTTCACCTGGCCGTGCAGCGAATGGGTGCCGAGAATGCTCAACATGCCCGGAATTTCAATCGACCAGTCATTGCGCTGCGCCGCCTTGTTCGGCCACGCGAGCAGCGACCACGACGCGCCGGTGCCGGGCGCATTGGTGACCCAATGTCCTTCGATTGCCGCGCCCTTGGCCGGTTGAGTCTTGAACACGCTGCCGCCACTCGAATCGCCTAGCCAGATCTGGATTGGCGCTGCGAATACGAGCACGAGCAATGCGATCTTGAACGATTGCGCGAAGAATTCCGGATGGCGGCGCTTGAACAGATTCCATGCGGAAATGCCCGCGATCACGAACATGCCGGTTTCTATCGCCGCGACCCACATGTGGGTGACGCCCCAAACCATATCCGGATTGAAGATCGCGGCGGCATAGTCGGTGACGATGATCTTGCCGTTCTCGACCGTTACGCCCGCGGGTGTCTGCATCCACGAATTGGCAACCATGATCCAGAACGCCGAGATACTCGAACCGAGCGCGACCATCGAGGTAGCGAACAGATGCACGCCGCGCGGCACGCGTCCCCATCCGAGCACCATCACGCCGATGAAGCCCGCTTCGAGCATGAAGGCCATCGCGCCCTCGAAGCCGAGAATGTTGCCGAAGAACTGTCCGCTATAGCGCGAAAAGCCCGCCCAGTTCGTGCCGAACTGAAACTCCATCGGAATGCCGCTGACCACGCCGACCGCAAAGTTGAGCACCAGCAGCTTGCTCCAGAAGCGCGCCTGGCGGTAATACGAGAATTTGCCGGTGCGCAGCCACAGTGCCTCGATCAGGACCAGAAATGCGGATAGGCTGATGGTGAGAATCGGCCACAGGATGTGAAAGATAGCTGTCATCGCGAACTGCGCACGCGACAGATCGAGCACGTCACTCAGATGCATGATGAACCCTCGCAGTATCGAGAACGGCCGCATGGTGGGAAGAGTCGGCGCCAACGGCCGCGGCGCGCGAGATCTTCACCGGCACGGACTTGTAGGACGGCGTATGGCTTTGCGGGTCGAATGCGTACAGTGGAACGAGAGGGTTCGCCTCCGGATAAGCGAGTCGGGAAGGTGGTGTGCCGGATCTTCGTCGAGCAGCACAGGACCCTTGCCGACGCCGATCGACTGAGGCAACCCGACGCTCGTTGCTTCGTGGCACATGTTCGTCCCAGGCGCTCAGCTCCGAAACGCTATGCGCTGCGAAGAACGCCGGTGTGCAGCGATTGACGGTGGCTTCCCACGCCACTGCTTTCGCGCCGTTTTCACAGAACTCGAACGACGATGTGTGCTTGGGATCGGGCCACGCGCAGCCGGGGCAGTCGAAGCCTTCGGGCTGATTCATTCGCAGCAACGTCTTCGCGCCCGATATCGCGACGCCCTGTAATGCCAAAGCCTCGCCGGTTGCTTTGAGCGCACCCCAGCCGCCGGCGGGTTCGCTGTAGATACGGATCTGCTTCTTCTTTGCCATCACCAGTTCCCGCCATTTTGTAGAGGGCATGGGCGCAGCATGGCACGCCGCCTGACGCGGCAATTGTGCAAACGCCCGTCCGTTTCAGATTCGCACGCCAGTCTCCCGCTTGCCTGCGTCGCACGCGACTGGCAGGCGGCTCGAAGCGGCCAACGATCCCGATGTTGCAAAAGGGGAGTGCGCCTGCATCACCGACGCTCGCTGCGGTGTGTCCGATCCGGCGGCTTCGAGCGCAATGCGTTCGAGCGGCAGCCGGGTGTCGCGGTCCGTCTGTTCGAGCGCTTTGCGCAAGTCCGGTGCGCAGTGGCTAGTCGTGACACACCACGCCGAAATCAGAAGGCCCGCCGCAACGGCTGCAAGGCGATAGCCGGGACGAAATTGCATTGCTCTGCGCGCGGCCATGTCGTTTCTCCCCAAAAGGAAGCCGCAACAGGCCGTGTGGCCAGAGCAGCAAGTCGGATGATGGTGGCCAGTATGTCGACCGTCGCACATGCGGGCTTTCGTTCCTGCACGGCCAATTGTTTATTTGCACGTGGGCGGCCGATGCGTGGCGCCGGCTTTCTGTTTCGCGCGGCCACGACTCGCGTCGAGCATCCGCAAGCATGACGGTCTCATACGAAGGTGTGAGTAAGCGCGCGTAAACCATGACGAGCCACGTGAAAGAGCCCGTGGCGCGCAGTCGGGCAGCGGGAAGGATGCGGCAGCCTGCCGAAGCGGTGACTGCCGTATCCCTATGGATAGTGGTTTCGGCTGACGCCTCCCATTACCATGACTTAACCGGCGCTGGCCTCGTCACGGCCTCGTGGGCAAGGTTGCGAAAGCTATGAAAGCTATGGCTTCGCCGTCCCGCTAATCAACCAGACGTGAATCCCGCATGATCAAAATCGGTCGAATAACAGTGTCGCTGGAAATGCGCGAGGTCTATCTCGGTGCAGACTTGGTACCGCTGGGAGCGCGCGCGTTCGGCATTCTCGAACTGCTGATCCGGGCCCGCGGCGCAACCGTTACGAAAGACGAGATCTTCGAGCACGTGTGGTCGAAGTCGGTGGTTGGAGAAAATAACATCCATGTGCAACTGTCCGCCTTGCGCAAGATTTTCGGCGAAGACAGGCAGGCTATCCGCACGATTCCCGGAAGAGGTTATCGCCTGACCCTCGCGGTCGAGACAGACGAATCTGTGGAAGTACCCGCGTCTGCGCCGACGCCTCGCGTTGAGGCCGGTCGTCTCAACAGTTTGCCGGCGATGCACGGGCCTTTGATTGGCCGCGACAGCGCGACCGCGGAACTCGCGCGGGCGCTCACTACGGGGCCTATCGTCACGCTGGTGGGCCCGGGCGGCATCGGCAAGACCCAACTGGGTATCGCAGTCGCGCGGTCAATCGCGGATGCGGCCGGGATGGAAGTGTGTTTCGTGCCTTTGGCATCGGTCGCAAGGGCGCAGAGCATCGTCAGCAGGGTGGCAGAAGCGTTGGGTATAGAAGCCGGCAATGGCGACGCTCCTGAGCTGAAAGATCTGGCTGCGGCCGTCCAGGGCCGCAAGCTGCTCGTTCTGCTTGATAACTGCGAGCATGTCATTGAGTCAGCAGCGACCGTTTGTGACGTACTGGTGCAGGCAAGCGCCGATGTGCGGCTTCTTGCGACCAGTCGCGAGCCGCTCCGAACGAGGGGCGAAATTACGCACTGGGTCGATCCAATGGAGACGCCCGCAGTGGGCGCGGGGCTGCATGCCATCCTCGCATGCAGTTCGGTGAAGCTCTTCCTTGCGCAATTGAGCGCGTTCAATGCCGCCGCAATCAGCGACCGTTGCAGTCTCGAGATGATCGCTACGATCTGCCGTCGGCTCGACGGCGTACCGCTCGCTATCGAACTGGCGGCGGCGCGCGCAGCAGTGTTCGGCATCGGCAGGCTCATATTCGAACTCGACGACCGGTTCCACTTTCTGACTGGTGGGCGCCGTACCGCGCCGCGCCGTCAGCAGACCCTGGAGGCATCGCTCGATTGGGGTCATGAATTGCTGAGTGACTTCGAGAAACTCGTGTTGCAACGGCTTGGTGTATTTCCAGCGCGTTTTTCTCTGGAAGCGGCATGCGCTGTCGCCGCCTTCGGTCAACTGTCGTGCAACGAGGTCACGGAAGCGATCGTCGGCCTCGCGTCGAAGAGCTTCGTGAGTACCACTGGCGGCAGCAACACGAAGGAATATTTTTTGCTCGAAAGTACCCGGGAATACGCGCTGCGCAAGCTGTACGCATCCCGAGAGGCGAACGAGGCGTTGTCGCGCAAGGCGGCGTTTCTTGCGAAATCGGAAACCGTGCCCGAGCGCGGTTTGGGTGTGGTCGCACGACGCGGTCTGACTGTGGTTGAAGCCGTGGCCTCCTGGTAACGGCATTGGAGTGGTGGCAGCTATGAGTTTTGTGTGCATCGTTGACGATGACGCCTCCATACGGAGCGGCGTCGGCAATCTTCTTAAAGCCGTGGGTTACAGCACGTTGGCTTTCTCTTCCGGCGAGGAGTTTCTCGCGTCGCCGCTGATTGACGATGCACTTTGCGTATTGCTGGACGTCAGGATGCGCGGCATGCCGGGACTGGAAGTCCAACGTCGATTGAATGCGGACCACCGCTCAATACCCGTGGTATTCATGTCGGCGCATGGCGACGGGCAGACGGTCGAACGGGCCATGCGCGACGGTGCGGTGGGATTTCTTCGAAAGCCTTTCGCTGAGGAAGTGCTGCTCGATTCGATCGAGCTTGCCATTGCGCGGAAGAATGACGAGGCTTGATTCCATCATCGATCGCTGCGAGCTTTTCGTAAAGGCTCGCAGCGATCGCATATCAACCGGTTTGCCGACTGCTAGTTTACCGTGACGTTACGTCACAACCCGCGATTAGGCGTCGGACTGGCTCTGCTTGCCGACTCGATAGCCGCCGCGACTCCCTGACCGTATGCCGGATCGGCTTTCGTGCAGTGCTCGATGTGCAGCTTTTGAATCGGGTCTGACACGCCCGCCATTGCGCGTGCAGTGTTGTCGAAGAGCGCCTGCTTCTGCTCCGGCGACATCAGACGGAAAAGCGCACCTGGCTGCGAGAAGTAGTCTTCGTCGACCCGATGGTTCCAGTGATCCGCAGCTCCTTCGAGCGAAAGCGGCGGCTCGCTGAAATCGGGCTGATCGAGCCATTCGCCACGCGTATTCGGGTTGTACGGCGTCGTGCCACCCATGTTGTTGTCCACGCGCATCGATCCATCGCGATGGTAGCTGTGTGTCGGACACCTCGGCGCATTGACAGGAATCAGGCTGTGATTCACGCCGAGCCGATAGCGCTGCGCGTCGCCGTACGAGAACAGGCGGCCTTGCAGCATCTTGTCGGGAGAAAAGCTGATGCCCGGAACGACGTTCGCGGGGTTGAACGCGGACTGTTCGACTTCGGCGAAATGATTGTCCGCATTGCGGTTCAATTCCATCACGCCCACTTCGATCAGCGGATACTCTTTTTTCGACCAGACCTTGGTGAGATCGAACGGGTTGAATGACGTCTTTGCGGCGTCCTGCTCGGGCATGACCTGCACGAACATTGTCCACTTCGGGTGTTCATTGCGCTCTATTGCTTCGTACAGGTCGCGATGCGAGCTTTCCCGATCCACGCCCACAAGGGCGGTCGCTTCGGCGTCGGTCAGGTTCTGGATGCCCTGTTGTGTGTACAGATGAAACTTGACCCAGAAGCGTTCCTTGTCCGCGTTAATGAAGCTGAACGTGTGGCTGCCGAAGCCGTGCATATGTCGGAAAGACTTGGGAATGCCGCGATCGCTCATCACGATCGTGATCTGATGCAGCGCTTCGGGCAATTGCGTCCAGAAGTCCCAATTGCTTTCGGCGCTGCGCAGGCCCGAACGCGGATCGCGTTTGATCGCGTGATTCAGGTCTGGGAACTTGAGCGGATCGCGCAAGAAGAAGACCGGCGTGTTGTTGCCGACCAGATCCCAGTTGCCTTCGTCGGTATAGAACTTCACTGCAAAGCCGCGAATATCGCGTTCGGCGTCGGCGGCACCGCGCTCGCCGGCAACCGTTGAAAAACGCGCGAACAGGTCGGTCTTCTTGCCGATCTGCGAGAAGATCTTCGCGCGTGTATATCTGGTGATGTCATGCGTAACAGTGAAGGTGCCATATGCGCCCGACCCCTTGGCGTGCATACGCCGCTCGGGAATCACTTCGCGGTCGAAATGCGCGAGCTTTTCGAGGAACCACACGTCTTGAAGCAATGCGGGGCCGCGCGGCCCGGCTGTTTGAACATTCTGATTGTCTACAACAGGTGCGCCAAAAGCAGTCGTTAGCTTCTTCACTTACTACCTCCAATGATGGAAGAAAAACTCCTGAATGCGGGGCCATGACGTACCGCGGCGTTATGCGGAACGGCTGCCGCCGGTTCGAACGGCTTGACAAGCCCACGCGAAAGGTCCGCTGCGCGGGTACTACGGCTGCAATCTTAGCGCTCGCCTGATAGCGCGGCGTGCACACCCGTGCTGTTTTTGGGGCGAGGCATGAATCATGTGCAAGACGGTCGGTATTGAAGGATACCAATATGAATCGCTTTCAACATGTTCGTTAGGTCCGATCCGATTTTCCGGGAGACACCGACGAGCGGTATTGCTCGGCGCGACACCTGAGGCGATAGTTTTATTCCATTGCATGACAACAAGTTTATAGATCGTCCGTTTGAGGAATTTCAGCGTGTTGTGGAATAGTCGTGCTGCGTCGACTGTTATGAAAGGACGGTCATGATCGGCAAGTTGGAGCGACCGTTCCGCTTTATTTGACCGGAGCATCCGGCTCTGCGAGTGTTCAGCGCGAGTGAGCCGGATTCACCTTGCATTTGCCGCGGTGCGAGCGTCCTGGCGTTTGTTCGAGGAAGATCCATGTTCAGAAAAGTTCTGCAATGGGGCGGCGTGACATTTGTGGGTGTGCTGACACTGGCCGCCTGCGCGTCGACGCCTGCAAGCCGTTCGTCGTCTTCCATCGATCCCCCAGCCGGCGAGCGTCTCATGGCGTTGACTGCATCGGGAGTGCAGACGTACACGTGCGAGTTCGACGCGCAGCATCGTCTGCAATGGGTATTCAAAAGCCCGCTGGCGACGCTATACGACACCAGTGGCCACGCCGTAGTCAATCACGCAGCGGGGCCTTCATGGCAAGCGAGCGACGGTAGCCGCATCGTTGGGCATGCAATCGCACAGTTGCCGAGCGATACGAAAGCGAGCGTGCCGCAACTCCTGCTGGAAACGCATAGCACGGCGGGGAGCGGAATGCTGTCCACGGTGCGGTACGTGCAGCGCGTCAAGACCGTGGGTGGCGTGGCGCCTGCCGCGCCGTGTTCGGCGGCGGGTGAGGCTGGTAGCTCGCCTTATCTAGCCGAGTATGTGTTCTATAAGTAGCGCGTGGCGAGGCTCTGCAACGTAGCTAATGGTGCGGTACCGCGTAACGGGAACACGGCGCGAGGTGCATTGCGCCTGTGAGCGAACGTCTGGCCTACGCTGTACAATCCGCGAACTTTCGTCTGCCGGCAATAAGCGCGCAGTTTGCGGTTCGCGCGCCGTCCGGCGGGCCTCAGCTTTTCGCCAGTCAATCATGTCAACAGCAGATGTCGAGGGTTTGCCCGTTTCACTACCGGGCATGATGCCGCGGCTTCGGGCACTCTCCGATGCCAATGAACGATGATCGCTTGCGCGAGTGGCGGCACCGCCACCGGCATGTCCTGTATGCATTGCGCTGGTTCGCCGTACTCGCCATACCGGCGACGCTCGCTGTGCTGTTCGTCTGGTGCGCCGGATGGTTTTCACCGCGGCTCGGCCCGGCGCGCATCGTCGATGCATTCCAGGCGACAACCACGCCGCATCCCGGTTTCCGGCGGAACCACGCGAAGGGCGTTTGCGTGACGGGGCATTTCGTGAGCGACGGGGCAGGGACACAGCTGTCGCGCGCGAGCGTGTTCGCGCACGACCAGTATCCAGTTGTCGGTCGGCTATCGATACCTGGCAGCGATCCCGGGCAAAGCGATGGCGCCGCCCAGGTGCGCAGTTTCGCGCTGCGCGTCCTGCTACCGCACGGCGAAGAATGGCGTCTTGCGATGAATTCAGTCCCTGTATTCGCCGTACGCACGCCTCAGGCTTTGTTCGAGCAGCTTGAGGCGGATGCGCGCGATCCGGGGACGGGCCGCGCTGACCCTGCGAAGATGCAGGCGTTTCTCGATAGCCATCCGGAGGCCCGCGCGTTCGGCCGGTATCTCGATCGGCATCCGCCCTCATCAGGCTACGACAACGCGACGTACTACGGCATTAGCGCGTTCCAGGCTGTAAATGGAGAGGGCGTGCACCGCTTCGTGCGTTGGGAAGTGGTGCCGGAAAATCTATATCGCCCCGCGGATGCGGGCCGTCTGCGCGATCCCGACTTCCTCGCGTACGATCTGATGAAGCATCTGCGCAGCGGTCCGTTGCGCTGGCACCTGATGCTGAACGTCGCTTTGCCGGGTGACACGACCGACGACTCCACACGGCAATGGGCGCAGTCGCCGGATCGAATGCGGATCGACGTGGGCACTCTCGTGATCGATCGAGCGCAAGCGCAGATAGACGGCCCGTGCCGCGATATCATTTTCGACCCGACGATCCTGCCCAACGGCATCGCGCCGTCGTCGGATCCGCTGCTTGCAGCGCGCTCGGCTACGTATGCAGAGTCGTTTGGCCGCCGCATGAAGGAAGAATCGGCTGCGCACGCAGGCACGCATTGATTTTGCATGAGTGGTATCTATGCCTAAACGGTCGAGACCAATGGTCCTTCCTGCTGCGGTTATCATAGACGTCCGCTTGGAAAAGTAAGTTTCGTGAGCCCGAGCCTGCTCAATCCTCATTTCCTCCCTTTGCGTACCGTCCAATGAAGCTTGACGACAGCCTACTGATCGCATATGCCGACGGCGAACTGAGCGCTGCCGATGCTGCATCGGTCGAGCAGGCGCTGGCCGAATCGGTCGATCTGAGACGCACCGTGGAATTGCTGCGTGCGTCGCGGCTTCCTTATCGGGAGGCATTCGCGAGGCAGAAGCTGCCACCGGTGCCGGATGGACTTCGGCGACGCGTCGAGGCAATGGCCAGTGCCGCACAAGAAAGAACCGGTTTCGCGGCGAGACAGCCGGCACGACGCTCTCCAAGCCTTTTGTGGCTTGCCGCGGCTTTCGTTGCTGGAGCGTTCTGCGTGGGCCTCGTACAACAATTGAACGCGCGCCTGCCGGGCGCGTTCAGCAACGGCGCGGCGACGACTGCGAGCGTCGACAGGCGGTCGTGGGTCAGCGTCGCCGCGGATTATCAACGGATGTACACGCGTGAGACCGTTGAGAGTGTCGCGCCGGATCGAACGGCGGCGGTCGACAAGATCGACGCAATCCGCAACGTCGACGGCATTCGCTTGCGCGTTCCGGATCTGCGGCCGGCAGGATTGGCGTTCAAGTCGGTTGAGCGCTTGCGTTATGACGGCAAGCCGCTTGTGCAGATTGTGTACCTGCCCGAGCGCGGCGTGCCGGTCGCCCTTTGCGTAATCAAGGATTCGCGGCCCGACGAGTCGATCGCGCAGAAGAAGGTAGACGGCATGACCGTTGTGTCCTGGCGGCAGAACGAACTTGCGTATGCGTTAATCGGCACGCCTGACTCGGGCGACTTGCCGACCATCGCTCGGCAGATCGCAAACGCCAACGTCGACGAAATATTTTCCGCATTCGCAGCTGACCGTGCGGCGCGCGGCTGACGCTGCCGCGTTCGCGCAGCCTGCGTTTTGGGGAGCCGTCGCGGCATGACGCGCGACCGGCGCCGCGTCGTCAAAAATGCTGCAACCACTCTAAAAGGCATGCGAATTGCTCACGTCTTGAGACCGTTGCGACGGTCGCGATTGCAGGCGGGCCACGTCGGCGTCGCGCAACATGACGGAGCAATTCAATATGACGGAAAAGAAAATCGCACAAACGGAAGATGAATCGACGTTGAACGCCGGGTCTGGCGACGACAATCCGAAGGTGCATCCCACGTCCAATGCCGAGAAAGATCCGGACGACTGGGTCACGGGCGAAGAACCGATGACGGGCGCTCAAGCCTCGTACTTGAAGACGCTGTGCGAAGAAGCAAAAGAGCCGTTCGACGGCTCGCTGACGAAGGCAGAAGCGTCTCGACGCATTGACGAACTTCAGGGCAAGACCGGCCGCGGAAAGGCCTGATCGGGCATTCTTCGCCATTCATACGGTGCGGCGCGCGCGTGGAGTAAGCACAGTGCAGTGAGACCGTTCGCTGCAGCGCCGTCCGCGTGACCGGCATATTTGCCAATGCGCCTGCAGTTAGCACCTATTCCGGAAGCGTTAAATCCCACGCAGTTCCGGGAGCGGGTTGCGAGCGGTGGTGAAGTTGCCCGCCGATGCTCGACAGTATCCTGCGACTCGTACGCAGGCCGATGTGTTCAAGAGCGCTCGGGAGCAAGCCGCGTCCATTATCGGCTACGCAGATTGTGTATCCGCCCGACGGGTTTCGCGTCAAACTTATTGTCAGCTGCCCTGAAGTCCCGGCGAAAGCATGTTCTACCGCGTTCGCAACGAGTTCGTTCACCACCGTCCCGATTGCGGTACACGTGTCCAGAGTCACGGAAATGCCCGATACGAGATTGATCTCAAGCGTGATACCGCTCTCGCGCAAGCCGTAAAAGTCGTGGAAGCTGTCGGCCATCGACGCAAGGTATCGCCCGAGATCGACCAGTTCGCCATGATCGCCTAGCCCCAGCAGATGGTTGTACAGCGAAGCCATGGCGAAGACGCGGCGCTCGACTTGCTTGAAGCTATCGCGCACATGCGGATCTTTGGCTAGCGCGCCATTGCGTTGAAGCATTGCAACGATGAGCTGAAAGTTGTTACGTATGCGGTGCTGCTGCTCCCTTAACAGATCTACCTTGGCATCGCGATCGGCGGTGAGCATGGAGCGCGTCCGGTACTTCTCGATACTCTCCGAAAGTGCACTCGCCACCGACGCGAGAAACGACATCTCCAATGCCCCGATGTGCGTCGGCTCGCGAAAGTCCACCTCGAGAATCCCGTAGGCGCCACTGCGATTGATAAGAGGAAGGTTGACGGACGTAACGACCTGGTGCTCGATGAGAATGGCCGGGACCTTATCCTGGGGACGTAGACGAACGTCTGGCTCGACCACCGGCTTCGCATTGGTGAGTGCCTCGCCGGCTGGATTCCACGCTTGAACGGCCCCCGCAGAGCGGCCAATCACGTCTGCGCCCATGCCGTATTGTCCCCTGACGACCAGCGTGTCGCCGTCTCCTTCGACTTCGAGCACCTTTGACATCGGCGCATTGCAGCCGAGGGCGGCGCATTTGGCCGCCTCGTCGAGGATGGTTGCGAGAGGGGCATTGTCTTGCAATGCCTCTGTCATTCTCGCAAAGGCTCGCCAATGGCGCAAAACGTCGGTGAGCGCAGCTGTCTCGCCAGGTGCGGGCCGAAGCTCGTCGATGGATGCCGCCAACGTTGCTTTGCGTGCGTAATGCGCCATATGCGTACCGTCGTTTGTAAGCCCGATAATGCATCCTAGCACTTTGCACAGGCGGACCCGATTGACGTTGTCGTGAATGCGGGCAAACGCGGCATGCGGATCATGCTGTGATGCAAAGGCAAACGGGATCGGCGCTGCGCAGTAGGCAGCGCGCGCACCATGGCGTGAGCGGACAATGTCGGCGCACATATCCGATCTGTCGGGGTTTAGGAGAAGCTTTTCCGATGCACGAAAAACAGTGAGAGGCGTCGGTTCTGATTTCTATCGGTAATCCGAAATAAAATCTAGGCGTCGCCGACCTGAGGCTAGTGCGGTCCCCTCGATCAATCAGCGCGCGCAGCTCCGCAACACGGCGGAGCGCGCACATTCGTTCTCGTGACTTTCAGCCAGCCTTATTTGCTAATCTGCTGCGGCTCCACCGATATGGCAACGGCTTCGTTGTAGACGACTTCTACCTGATCCCCTTTCTTGACGCGCTTGAACTGTTCAGGATCTTCTACCACGATATCGACCGAATTGCCCTGCGGACCCTTCAGCGTCACCGTTCTGGTCTGCGGGTTCAGGGCGACCACATTGGCCATCACCGTGATTGCACGGGCGGCCGAGCCTCCGGGTTTTGCGCCTTCTGGTGCGCGGTTGAGCGTTTCACTCTGGCTGACCGTCGCGGGTCCGGTGCTCTTCTTCAGGCTCAAGGTGAGTGCTTGCGTGTACTCGGCTGCGACCGTATCGCCGAGCTTCAACTGGTCGAAGTTCTTCGCTTCTTCGCCAACTGTGACTTGCACGATCTTCCCTTTGGAGTCTTTTAGCCAGACAGTCCGGGTATCGGCTTCAATGCCGACGATGGTCGATTTTGTCTTGACTGTTCCAGTCACGGAAACCTTGCCCGGCTCTCTCGTCACGTCGTACTTCGGCGTCGTATCGGCGAGTACTCCATGTGAAAAGGCCGCAGCCAGCGCGACGATTACGAGCTTTGTGGTGTTCATTGCTGATCTCCTCGAGTGTCCGACCGGGGGCCGCCGCGCGAATCGCGCGGCGACGGCGTCACGCACTGGCATGTGCGCAGCGCGATCACCAGGCGCGATTCATTTGATGGTGTAGCCTCGCCCTTCCATACATGCGGCATACGCGCGGTTGAATGTATCCATGGCGCCTTGAGATTGCGCCTCGCCGGAAGCCTGCGCTGCACGCCTGTTCTGCCGCGCTCTGGCACCGCCGACCATGGTGCCCGCCGCTGCGCCGACGGCCGCGCCTTTCCCGGCATCTCCGCCAATCGCACCGATCACTGCACCACCGGCGGCGCCCCGCGCGGCACCCTGAACGCGCTCGCCACCGCCCACTGCGGGGCCCGATGGCGGCGGCGGAGCGTTGGCGACCGCAGCGGGGTCGACGCCCGTGTTGTTCTTCGCCCAGGAATAGCAGGCACCGTCGTCCTGCTGCTGCTTCTGGGCGCTTTGTCCTTTGGCTGGATAGGCGATCGGTTTGGCCTGCGGCGCGCCGGAGCCTAGTAGTATGCAAACGGCGAAACCGTACACGGAGCACTTCCTTAGTGTGTTCACAGCACCTCCTCTGTCGGGCTATGTGCCGGTAGCGGCGCGTCTCCTGATGATTGCGTTCAGATGCCGGCGCACACAATGAGACCATGGTCCTATTCGGCCAGGTTTCGACGCCACATCGGCACGCCATCAGCCTCTGGTCATGCATTCGCCGTGATGCTGCATTTACGCCCCATTTGCACGCGGCCACCGTGACCGCAATGTCAGGTAGCAGAACCCGCAATTCGCTTAGGACCAAAGTCCGATTCCAGGTCTTTGATCAGCGGCTTACGCTTGATTGTGAGTACGGTCATGCGCGCTGCCAGTAGCGCCAACGCAGCCGTCCCAGTTGCCCGGGACGTGCTGCTCGCCGGCTCTCGCACTGGAGGAAAACGTTCGTGACCAATAAAGTGCGCGCCGCTGGCCGGGCGACGGATGCGGCCGCGCCCAGCGGTTGGCGCTCGGTCTTTCCGCCTGCACAATGGCTCGCTTCCTATCAGCCAAAGTGGCTCAAGAAGGACGCGATTGCCGGCGTCACGTTAGCCGCGTATGGCATTCCTGTGTCATTGGCTTATGCGTCGCTTGCCGGCTTGCCGCCGCAATACGGCATCTATTGCTATCTCGTGGGCGGCGTGTGCTACGCGCTTTTCGGGTCGTCGCGGCAACTCGCCATCGGCCCGACGTCGGCTATTTCGATGCTGGTCGGTCTCACCATTGCAGGCATGGCGGATGGCGATCCCGCTCGCTGGGCGTCGATTGCCGCGCTGACTGCCTTATTGATTGCAGGCATGTGCTGCATTGCGTGGTTGCTGCGTCTGAGTTCGCTTGTCAACTTCATTAGCGAAACAATACTTGTGGGCTTCAAGGCGGGCGCTGCGCTCACGATCGCGTTGACCCAGCTTCCGAAACTTTTGGGCACGAAAGGAGGGGGTGAGTCATTTTTCGAACGTCTCATTGTTCTCGGTGGGCAGATCCCTACTACTTCGCTGACGGTGCTGATTTTCGGTCTCGTCTGCATCGCCGTTCTAGTGTTGGGCGAAAAATACCTGCCGGGCAGGCCGGTCGCCCTCGCGGTCGTTATCGTGTCGACCATTATTGTTTCCGTTACTTCATTGGCGGCGCACGGCTTCTCTGTTGTCGGTGCCTTGCCGCGAGGGCTACCCGAATTCCATCTGCCGACGCTGCGCGTGCGAGACGTCGACGGCATCGTTTCGCTCGCATTTGCCTGTCTGCTGCTGTCTTACGTCGAGAGCGTCTCTGCTGCGCGTGCGCTCGCACAAGCCCATGGTTATGAGATCGACGCCCGTCAGGAATTGCTGGGCCTCGGTGCGGCGAATCTGGCCGCCGGGCTGTTTCAGGGCTATCCGGTCGCCGGTGGACTGTCCCAGTCTTCCGTGAACGACAAGGCCGGTGCACGAACACCGCTGGCGCTCGTATTTGCATCGTTGACGATCGCCTTGTGTCTGATGTTTCTGACCGAACTGCTCAGGAACTTGCCGACCGTGGTTCTCGCGGCAATTGTGATGGTCGCGGTCAAAGGACTGGTCGACGTGAAAGAGATTCGTCATCTCTGGCGCGTGAGTCGCTATGAGTTTGCCGTCTCGTTTGTCGCATTCGCGGCGGTTCTGATGCTCGGCATTCTGAAGGGCGTGATCGTCGCCGTGCTCGTATCGATGCTGCTGATTATCAGGCGGGCCGCACGCCCGCATGTTGCGTTTCTTGGCCGCATTCGCGGAACCCGGCGCTTTTCGGATATCCAGCGTCATGCCGACAACGAATCTATTGCGCATGTGCTTGTGTTTCGGGTCGCGGCGTCGCTGCTGTACTTCAATATCGAGCACGTGCGTCAGACCGTATGGGCAAAAGTCCACGAAGTCAGCGAGCCGATCAAGCTCGTGATATGCGATCTGTCGACGTCGCCCGTGGTCGATCTTTCAGGAGCGCGCATGCTGGCCGCGCTGCATGGCGCACTACAGGCTAAAGGGATAGACCTGCGGATAGTCGGCGCGCACGCTGAGGCGCGCGACATACTCCGCGCCGAGAATCTGGAGGCACGTGTTGGTCCGATTGGACGCCGGTATTCGGTGGCAGACGTTGTAGACGAATTCGAATCAGGCCGTGCGGCAGACTCGAAAGATCCCCACCGCGACACGGAACAAGCGGTGAAGACGGTCGTGAGTAAACCGGACTGAAGCGGCGAGGTTCGTAACGGGAAAGGCGCCAAAACGCACTCGAGCGACGCAGGCTATTGGCGCTGCATATTCTGGTGTGCCGCGATATCGCCGCTTCCGCAGGTCAGTACATGATACCCACTCAACGCAGTTTGGCGGTAACGAGGAGAACGAGATGAACAGACAGATGAACGGTGACTCGCGGGTTCGTGCGATTGCCGCGGATCCGGTTCCGGCTGCGGTTGCCTGTTTCTTTCAGCCGGTGCGTTTCGAGCCGTCTCCTTCAATAACCGGGCGCCCCGCACTTGCCCAGATGCGACCGCCGCGTTCGCTTGCTCACCTGTTCGTACGTTGCCTGACTGGAGTTGTGCTGCTTGCCGTGAGCGCGGGCAGCGTCGCTTCGAATTTGAACTTCCTGAAAAACACGCCGATCAGCTTCATGAGAGAAGCTGATCGCAAGGCGCTCAACGACGCCGCGCAAAAGGCGCTGGAAAAGAAAGACGGCGAGGTTGTTCCGTGGAGTAACGCAGGAACCGGTAACCCGGTTGTGATCAATGGCACCATTACGCCGCACGACACGTCGACGAAAGGGGACCGGACGTGCCGCACCACGACGCTCGTCGCAAATGCGAAAGGGCAGACACAAAGTTGGACACCAACTGTCTGCAAGACTGGCAGCGGACCGTGGAAAATACTCAGGAAATAGCGGATCGAACGCAGCAGGGCGTGCAGATAAGCAGGTATATGCGCGCCGTGTCCGGCGGGCCGTTCATTTCACTGACCGCGCCACGCTCTGCTGCGCAAGGAGAGCAATGCAATCGGCGTGGTCAGAATCGTTCGGCCACGTATTTGAACGGATAGTCGGGCTCCTTGTATCCGTTCGGCTTTTGCCGGGCCGGTAGGGTGACCTTTTCGCGCGCAATCGTCTTATAGGGAATCTTTTGTAGCAGATCGCTAATAATATTGAGTCGCGCACGCCGTTTGTCGTTGGATACCGCGACAAACCATGGGGCGAAATCGGTGTCCGACGCTTCGAACATTGCGTCGCGCGCACGCGAATAGTCGTACCACCGGCTATAAGACTTCAAATCCATGCCGGAGAGTTTCCAGACTTTACGCCCGTCGGTGATGCGAGCTTGCAGACGGCGAGTCTGTTCTTCTTCACTGACTTCGAGCCAGTATTTGAGCAGAATAATCCCCGAATGAACGATTGCACGTTCCACGAGCGGCACCGCCTTTAGAAAGCTCACGGCTTCGTTTTCGGTGCAAAAACCCATTACCCGCTCAACGCCTGCACGGTTGTACCAGCTGCGATCGAAGATCACGATTTCTCCGGCTGCGGGCAAGTGAGGCAGGTAGCGTTGCACGTACATCTGGCTTTTCTCGCGGTCCGTGGGTGCGGGCAATGCGACCACACGGAATACACGCGGACTCACTCTTTCGGTGATTGCCTTGATCGTGCCGCCCTTGCCGGCGCCGTCGCGCCCCTCAAAAACGATGCAGATCTTTTGCCCCGTTTGTACGACCCATTCCTGCAGCTTCACCAGTTCGACCTGCATTGGCGTGAGTTCGCGCAGATATTCCTTGTTGGATAACGTCTCACGCTTAACCGGGTCGTCCTGTTTGCATTGGTGCTTCGTCATTGCAATCTCTCCGCGCGCGCCGCCACAGCCTCGGTTGATGATTCACTAGAATATGCGGCGGCACCGCGGCAAACAATGAGCCTTTGGTCCAATAGCGCGGCTGGTCGTCCTGTTCTATCCTCGGGACGTCCCGACGGGTGCGAGGATAGAGCAAGACGCGCCGCGAACACCGGGCATGCCAGATGGTTCGTGAAGCTAACGAACCGGAATCGCGATGAGACAATCCAAAACCAGAATAGCGTTTGCACTAGTGGGCGTATTTGTCATTGCGCTGAATCCGCTTGCGAATCGTGGTTCACGAAAATGACAGACGCTATCTACTGGGCAACTACTGGGCAACCTGCCATCGCAACACCGGATGCGTCGCGCCCGCAGGCATCGCCCACGCGCCAGTGGAGCTGAAGTCGTAGGTGGGACCGAAGCTCGACGGCATGCTCATCTGTGCCGTGGTCAACCCCTTCGCTGCCGACGTGCCCGTCCCGCTATAAACATCGCGGGTTGCCAGGGTGGTCTGAGTGTCCCAGTAAACGTCGCCCGCAATGGTGCCGTTGTTGGTGCTTGCAACGCCGAGCGGAGGCGGGCCGAGCGTCGGATTTATGTTCTGTACGACTTTGCCGGTGGCGAACGACTGCTCGATCGTGCCGTCGTTTCTTTGAACCAGCGCGGCACTGCCGTCCGAACACTGCGAGCCGTTTCCGCCGCCGCAATAGTTCGGCTGGAACGACACCTGTCCGGTCGCGTATGACTGCGAGATGAGTCCCGAGTTGCTGCCGACCAGTCCTCCGCCTCCTCCAGTATGCGCCTGCGCGGCCACTGCGCCCGTTGCATACGACTGCCGGATCGTCCCCGCGTTGATTCCGACCAGTCCGCCGAGCGTGCCCTCGGCGGAGACATCCACGTTGCTGCCCGAGCGCGTGATCGTGCCATAGTTGTACCCGACCAGCCCGCCGGTGCTGGAGGTGTAGCTGTAGCCTCCAAACGCGGAAGCGGATCCGCTAGTGCGTACGTAAGTGACGAGTCCGTAGTTGAACCCGGCCAGCATGCCGTACGAACCGTAGCCCTGCTGATTATTGATCTTCCCATTCACGTCCACATGACGCACGACACCCGCCGCGCCGATCACACCGAACAGGCCGGCTGCGCGCTGATCGGGACCGCCGGTCATAGAGCCTGGTGTGACGAGCACCGTGCTCGACAGTGAGAGTCCATTGATTGCATGCCCCATGCCGTCGAACTGACCGGAGAACGGCGTCGCGCCGTCGCCGATCGGTGTAAACGGGAACGGAGGCGGGAAGCCCGAGGTCGCGCTTGCGTCGATGTCTTTGCCGAGCGCGTAGTTGCCGGCGAGATCCGTCGAGATCTGCTGCAGGTCGCTCAGCGAATTGATCAGTTTATAGGCTGTCGCCTGGGTCAATAGACCGCTGTATGGCGCGGCCGTCCACGCGCTGTTGGTAAGTACTGTGCCGGGGCTGTAACTGCCGTTCATGTCGTACAGCGCGCTGACGATGCCGGTACTCGCAGACCAGTCGAGCGTGCCTTGATTGACGACGCTGCCGCTGTTGTCGATGCCCGACGCGTCCGCGCGCAACGTCAGATTGCCGGAGCCCGAGTTCTTGAGGGTGACGCCGGGAGAAATCGACACATCGTGGTAGGCCGCGAGCGATAGGGCGGCAGGGCCCTGCCAACTGATGCCCGAAGCGACGCTTAGATCGCCGGATGCGCCGTTCGCGCCCGTGGTCGTTACGTTCACCGATGTCCCCGCGTCGAGGCTGCGCCGAACTGCTCCGGCGGCCGACTGGTCGATCGTAAAAGCGGGAGCCGTTACGTTCCATTGCGACGCGAGCACTTGTGCGCCGGGGACGAACGAGAGCACACGTGCCTGTGCATCGACAATGCCGCCGCTGCCATTCGCATTGAAGGCGGAGATCGTGCCGCCCTGCGTGACCCCGCCCGCATCGGCGACCAGCCAGACGTGGCCGTCGCGTGTTGCGGTGCCGATTGCGCGTGTGCGTGTGCCGCCGCCCGCAAGCGCGTAAATGTTGCCATCCGCGGCTTGCAGGTTGATCTGCGCGGCCTGCAAAGGCCCCACGTTCGCAATCGTGCCGTTGCTGCCGGTTTGCACGAAAAGCTGCTTGCTGCTCGACGAATCCTGCAGCAACAGTTTTGCGCCTACACCGAATTCCGCTGTCCCGTTCGGTGCTTCGACGGTGCCTGCGTTGACGACAGCTTGCCGGGCGATCAGAAATACGTCGCCGCCAGTCGAACTGATTTTGCCCAGATTGACGACGCTCGCATTCGAGTCGCCGGAGAACGTCAGCGAGCCGCCGTTCATGAACGCGCAGTTGCAGACATCCAGCGTCGATGCGAGAAAGCGTCCACCCGTGCTCACGACGCCGGACGGCCCAACGACGATTCCTTGCGGGTTGATCAGATAGAGGTCGCCTGTCGCGCTGAGCTTTCCAAGGATCACGGAGAGCGAGCCGCCCGTCACGCGATTGAGCGTTGCGCCCGAGCCGTTCTGGAACGTGACGGCATTGTCTTTGCCGATTGAAAAGCTGCGCCAGTCGATCACGCCGCGCGTCGAGCCGGGCTGCGTCACGACCAGGTTATTGCCGCTTGCGTTAATGGAGCCTTGCCCGCTGACGAATTGACCACCTTGCGGTAATACGCCGCCCGCGAGGGCGACGGTAGCCGAAGAGACTCCCACAAGTGCGAGTGCGATGGCGATCGCGATCGAGCGATGCGATGTGCCAATGACTCGGCAAGTCGAATTTTCAACCGGTGATAGTGGTAACCGAAACGACATGGATGCCTCCTCGGTATCAGTCCGATATTCGTCTGCGGCGGTAAACAGTTGCGGCTGGCTAACGACGCATCGTCTGACGTAACTGGCTGAAATCAGCTTAGCAGCGCGCTTGGCTGACACCCCGTAATAATCACATCAATTTGCGCCTGACGATGCCGCTTTTGGCGGATGTGTCGGCAGGTGGCAAATGCCTGCCGCTTTGGCATGCCTCTCACGCTCAACGTTTTTTTCATACGCACCCTACGCAAGCGGCTATTTATTGCCGACATCCAGACATGAGTTGCATCGCCTGAAGCAGGCGACGGGAAGAAATTACCGAGCCCCATTTCTCGTGGCGTTCCCTTATTGGCGCGAACGCCGTAGATAAGGATGTCGAAGGAAATCGGCGCTCCTCCCGGACACGCATCCCACATCCCCTGATCGCGGATTTTTTTGGGCGCGCCCCGGCGCTGGATTGCCTTGCCATGGTTAAACGACGTGAGTTTCTCGGCTTGCTGACGGCTGTCGGCAGCAGTTATATGTTGAGCGCCTGCGGCGGTGGCTCGGGCGGAAGTGCCGGGGGCACAGCCAATGCCGGCGTGACCAGCAGCGCGACGCCCGGTTCGAGCGGCACAGGCAGCAACGGAGCGCCGGCGACAACAGGGAGCCCGAGCACGCAAACGAGCGCGACGTCGACGGGCTCGAAGGGCGGGTCGTCGGGGTCGAACAGCAACGGCGGGGCGTCGAACCACGGCACGCCTGCATCGGCGGACGGCACGTTGGTCCCACCCGCCGTGTCGATCACCGACAACCAGGCGGCGGTCTGGACGCTGGTCGGCGGATCGGTCTTCCGGAATAGCGTACGCGCCGGCAATACGTACAACGTGTCTTTGCTGCTCTGGTACGGCGGCGGCATCTATCACGAGGGAACCGGCGGCCAGTTCTACGGCTGGAACGGTTCCAACTGGTTCGCGTGCAACGATCCGCGCCTTGGCGGCACCTCGGCCGACGGTACGACGATTCCCGGCGCGTCGTACATCATCGACAAAGTAGGCGCGGTCTGGAGCGTCGCAAATGGTGTCGTGCTGCGCAACAACGCACCGGTCGGCGTGACATCGAATGTCTCGCTGTTGCTGTGGTACGGCGGCAAGCTGTGGTACAGGGCAACGGGCGGCCAGTTCTACGTGTGCAACGACATTGAGCAATGGCTGCCTTGTACCGATCCGCGCATTTCCGTGGCGGCTACTAGCGGCACGTTCCATGGCATCAACGGGCATTACGATTATCGCTACACGCCCGCGCAAGTCGTGTCGATCATGACGAACATGGGATGTTCGACCTATCGCGTCGGCGCCACCGACGACCCGACGCAGCTCGGCGCGGTGGTCAGTCTCGCGCAGGCTTTTCAGGCAGCAGGCTTGACGCTTTTCGTACTGATCGACATCGGTGTGCGGGACTGGAGCAACGTGCTCTTTGCAAGCGAGTCAGTGGCGTACGCCCGGGGACATTCGTGCGGCGCGACGGTCGCTGCCGCGCTCGCGCCGTATGGCGTGGTTATGTACGAGTGCGGCAACGAGTTGACCCGAGATCCCGCGATCATTCTCGACTCGACCAATGCAGGGACGAAGGCCGTCGACTTCAACAACGGCAACTGGCCGATCATGCGCGGTGTCATGCGCGGCATGATAGACGGCGTGAAATCGGCGCAGGCCACGGCGAAGTGTGGAATCAACTTCTGCGTCGCCGACGTCGGCGCAGCCGATGCGTTGTGGGACGGCACGCAGCCGGACGGCACAAGCGGTTATCCGACGGTACGCTGGGACCTCACGACGTGGCACAACTACGAGGTGTACGGCGACATCTTCGATATCGGCTCGGACGGCTCCGGCCCCGGCTTCGATCTGCCCGCGTACTGTAAAGCGCGGTACGGTGCGCCGTTTCTGCTCACGGAGTGGAACACCGGACCGGAGAAGACTCAGGCCTATCGCGCGGATTACATCAGTTCGCGCTATGCGACCTACTATCAGGCGAGAAAAACGAAGAACGTCCAGTCGGTGATGTACTACGTGCTCGATAGCGGCAACGCGACATATGGCCTGATGATAGATGGCGTGACACTCAATCTGCCGTACAACGCGTTTGTCAGTTTTGTTGCGAGCCATCCAGACAACTAAGCCTCGGGCTGGACGAGTGGCTCGTTCTGTCGACAGCGATTAAAGCCCGGTCCGGCGCCGCGACACTAAAAGAAAAAGAGCGGCGAGGGCAGGGCAACGAGCGGACAGCTTCAGGTCAGCCGCGACTGCTTACGCAGGCTTCAACAGTGTCCGCCATTCCGGCAGGCTGCCTTTCTTGTCGATTGCATCGACGAGCGGCGCGGCGCGCGCGGCGAGTTGCTCCTGCACATCAGCCACGGCGGTTGCGAGCGCGCTCGACATGCCGAGACCGTCCAGCATCAGCGCGGCTTCACGCATTTCCTCCGAGCGCCGCTGACCGTGCTCGACCACTCGTCCGATCAAATACGCTTCGTAGCCGTTGTCCCAGCCCACACCCGGAAAAGTGGCCGCGAGCGAAGCCAGCACGCGCCCGTCCACGTCGAATTGATGCGCGGCGAGCATCGACTGAACGCACAGCGCTTCCATGCCCTTGATCATGATGCTGCGGCACAGCTTGATTGCCGACGCGAGCCCGACTTCCTCTGCCACTGCTTCGGAGCGCATGCCGAGTCCGTTGAGAAGCTCGGCTGTTTGCGCGGCGACGCGTCCGCCGAGCAGCACCGGCACCCGGATGCCTTGCGGCGGCACGGGCGCCATGACCGCGGCTTCCACGTAATCGGTGCCGCTTTGCTGAATCGCTACGCTATTGCGCTGCTTGACCGCGGGCGACACCGAATTGAGATCGATGAACACCTGGCCCGCCTTGAGATGCGCGGCGGCGGCGCTGGCGACGGCTTCGGCCTGGCTCGCGGTGACTGCGGAGAACACGAGCTGCGCATCGCGCAGTGCGGACGCAAGATCGTCAGCGATTTGGGCGCCGCTTTTCTCACCGCGCTCGATGATTGCGCCGCGCGTGGCCGCGTCTTGCAGCTTGACGTCGAACGCGCAAACCGTATGGCCCGCTTCGGTGAATGCGCGCGCAAAGATGGGGCCGACTTCGCCGAAGCCGATAATCGCGATGTGGCCGGTGAATTGTTCGAATGACTGAGGCATACAGGAACTCCGGAAAAAGCCTCGCGAATTTCACGAGCGCGAAGCCGGTCAGCAATGACATGAGCAGCACAGGCAGGCTGTCATCGTCGACTGCGGAAAACAGCCTGTGCGAAGTGAGCCGTGAAAATACGTGGGAGCGAGAATTGACCGCTCGCTCGCCGCGTTGGGCCAGCAAAAGCCCAACGTCATACTCAGTCGACGTAGCGCAAACCCAACTGTTTCAACGGCTCGCGCATCTGATACATGTCGAGGCCGAGCACGCCCGAGGCAAGCTTTTCACGCTTCTGCCCTTCGTTTGCCTCGCGTGCGGTGGCTTTATCGAGCGTGTCTTGTGCCTTCGCCGACGGCACCACGACCACGCCGTCCTGATCCGCGACGACCACGTCGCCCGGTGTGACGAGCGCGCCCGCGCAAATCACCGGCACGTTGACCGAGCCAAGGGTCGCCTTGATGGTGCCCTTCGCCGAGATCGCCTTGCTCCACACGGGAAAGCCCATTTCAGTGAGCACGCTCACGTCGCGCACGCCCGCATCGATGATGAGCGCCCGTGCGCCGCGTGCCTTGAAGCTCGTTGCAAGAAGGTCGCCAAAATAGCCGTCGGTGCAGTCGGCCGTGACGGCTGCCACGACGATGTCGCCGGGTTGAATCTGCTCGGCTGCAACGTGCATCATCCAGTTGTCGCCGGGATGCAGCAGCACCGTGACGGCGGTGCCGCTCACCGGCGCGCCTGCATAGATCGGACGCATGTACGGCTTCATCAGACCCACGCGTCCCATGGCTTCGTGAACGGTGGCGCTGCCGAGAGCGCCGAGGCCATCCGCGACGCTGCTGTCCGCACGCGCGATGTTGCGATAAACCACTCCGAGTTCGTACATGTTCAACGTCCTTGTGCTTTGAGTGCGGCATCGAGGCGCGGATAGACGCGCCGCGCGTTGCCTTCGTAGATCTGGTGGCGCTGTTCCGGATTCATGGCCGCTGCCTCGACGTAGCGCTTCGTGTCGTCGAAGTAGTGGCCCGTTTGCGGGTCGATGCCGCGCACCGCGCCGATCATCTCGCTCGCGAACAGAATGTTGTCGACGGGAATTACGTTTGTAAGCAGGTCGATGCCCGGCTGGTGATACACGCAGGTGTCGAAGAAGATGTTCTTGAGCAGATGCTTTTCGAGCAGCGGCTTCTTCATTTCCTGCGCGAGGCCGCGAAAGCGTCCCCAGTGATACGGCACTGCGCCGCCGCCGTGGGGAATCACGAAACGCAACGTCGGGAAATCGCGGAACAGGTCCGATGTGAGGCACTGCATGAAAGCCGTGGTGTCCGCGTTCAGGTAGTGTGCGCCCGTGGTGTGAAAGCACGCGTTGCAGCTCGTGCTCACGTGGACCATTGCCGGGATGTCATATTCGACCATCTTCTCGTAGATCGGATACCAGTAGCGATCGGAGAGCGGCGGGCTCGTCCAGTGGCCGCCCGACGGATCGGGATTCAGATTGATCGCGACATTGCCGTACTGTTCGACGCACTTCACGAGTTCGGGAATGCAGGTGGCCACGTCCACGCCGGGGCTCTGCGGCAGCATCGCGGCGGGAATGAAATGCTCGGGGAACAACTGGCTCACTCGATAGCACAGTTCGTTGCAGATCGCGGCCCACGTGCTCGACACGTCGAAGTTGCCGATGTGATGCGCCATGAAACTGGCGCGCGGGCTGAACACTGTGAGGTCGAGCCTGCGTTCGCGCATCAGGCGCAACTGGTTCGTCTCAATCGACTCGCGCAACTCGTCGTCGCTAATCTGCAACTCGGACGGCTTGGGCGCGTCGGTGGGGTTGCCCAGCGCGGCGATCTGGCGGTTACGCCACGCCTCCAGCGCTTTGGGCGCGGTCGTGTAATGACCGTGAATGTCGATGATCATCTATGTACTCCGAAATAAAATGCGGTATGACGGGATTTTTCGCGTGACTACCTAGGCCTTCTCGTTCGCCTGAGTCTGTTCCGAGGCGCCGGAACGCCCGTCGTCCAATGACTGATGCTCAAGTGGCGCGTGTGCAGGGGCCGCGTCAAGTGAAGCCGCTTCGAACAAAGGCTCGGGGTCGCCGCCTAGCGCCTTCGTCACGCGCGCCGCGAATTCCAGCAGGCGCGGGCGGTAGCGCTCCATTTGCTTCATGCCCATGCGCGCGGACGGCCCGACAATGCCGAGCGCGCCGACCAGTTCCTGACCAAGGCGGAACACAGGGGCCGAGATGCCCGACGTTTCGCGATCGCGTTCGCCCATCGACAGATAGACGTAGCGGGAGCGGACCGTTTCGTACGGCTCGCCCGGTTCGCCTGCGAACGCGAGCAGCACGCGCCCGCCCGCGCCGCGTTCGAGCGGCTGAGTGTCGCCTTGCTGCACTTCCGCGCGAATCGAATGACGCGATGCGATGCGGTAGAGGCACACGCGGTGATCGCGCTCGCGCACATGAAACGAGACGGCCTCGCCGGTTTCCGCGCTCAGTTCCTTCATCGCGGGCAGCAGGACATCGCGCAGATCGAAGCCGGCCTCGTAGACGGCGCTTAGATGTATTGCCGCGGATCCGATCCAGAAGCGGCCGTCGTCGCGGCGAATCAGAAGCTGGTGATGGCAAAGCGCTTGCGCAAGCCGCGAGAGGGTGCTCTTGTAGAGTCCCGTGCGCTCGGACAGCTGGGTTAGCGTGAGCGGTTCGTCGTCGCGGCGAAAGGCGAAGAGAATCGACGCCGCACGATCCAGAACATCGATTCCACTGGCCGTGACGCCTTGCGGGGCGCGCACGGTTTCGCTATTGCGAGGCATATGTCCGTCTCCGTTGTGTTCTATCAGATAGAACTGATACTCGTCAGATGGAACAATGCTATTCCGATCGCTTTTCGCCGTCAATCACTTAGCCGTGCGTCGTGTCGGTGATATCCCTGAGCGACAGGCGACGATGGTACCGCTACCATCGCATTCATCCCGAAAAGCTCCACCCGTCGGCAGTGCGTGCGGCGTGATGGTAGCGTTACCATGGAGACATCAGTGGCGAACCGCAAAACCTCGGAACAGCTGCGCAGTTATCGCTGGTATGGCGTCAACGACCTTCGCTCGTTCGGCCATCGGTCGCGCACTGCGCAAATGGGCTATCACGCGTCCGATTACATGGGCAAGCCGGTGATCGCCGTCGTCAACACGTGGAGCGAGATCAACTCGTGTCACACGCATTTCAAGCAACGCGTGGAGGAGGTCAAGCGGGGCATCTGGCAGGCCGGCGGCTTCCCGGTCGAGATGCCGGTCATGACGCTCGCCGAGCCGTTCCAGAAACCCACCACGATGCTGTATCGCAACTTCCTCGCGATGGAGACCGAGGAAATCCTGAAGTCGTATCCGTTCGACGGCTGCGTGCTGATGGGCGGCTGCGACAAGACCACGCCCGGTCTGTTGATGGGCGCAATCAGCATGAACCTGCCGTCGATCTTTCTGCCCGCCGGCCCGATGCTGCGCGGCAACTGGAACGGCCGCACGCTCGGCAGCGGGTCGGACACGTGGAAGTACTGGGCCGAATTGCGCGCGGGCAAGATCACGGAAGACGAGTGGAAGGGCATTGAGAGCGGCATCGCGCGCTCGCCTGGGCACTGCATGACGATGGGCACCGCGTCGACCATGACGAGCGCTGCCGAAGCACTCGGCCTCACGTTGCCCGGCTTTTCGTCGATTCCCGCGGTCGATTCGCGGCATGCGCAGTTCGCGTCGCTAACGGGCCAGCGCATCGTCGAAATGGTGTGGACCGATGTAAAGCCGTCGGACATTCTCACCGCGAAATCATTCGATAACGCCGTGACCACCGTGCTGGCCATGTCGGGTTCGACCAACGCGATCGTGCATCTGGTGGCGGTCGCGCGCCGCGCCGGTATCGACCTGACGACGGCAAGGTTCGACGAGCTTTCGCGCATCACGCCGGTGATCGGCAATCTGCGCCCGTCGGGTCAGTATCTGATGGAAGACTTTTTCTATGCCGGCGGCCTGCGCGCGTTGCTGCTGGAACTCGGCGATCTGATCGACGGCTCGCAGATGACCGTCAACGGTTCGACCCTCGGCGAGAACATCGCGGGCGCTGAAATTTTCAATGACGACGTGATCCGCAAGCGCGGCAATCCTGTGGTGGCGAGCGACGGCCTCGCGGTATTGACCGGCAATCTCGCGCCGGACGGCGCCGTCATCAAGCCCGCGGCGATGGAGGCACATCTGCTGAATCATCGCGGCCGCGCCGTGGTGTTCAAGGACTACGCGGATATGGCGGCGCGCATCGACATGGAGGACCTCGACATCACCGCCGATTCGGTGATCGTGCTCCAGCATGCGGGGCCTGTGGGTGCGCCCGGCATGCCCGAATGGGGCCAACTGCCAATCCCGCAGAAGCTGTTGAAGCAGGGCGTGCGCGACATGGTGCGTATTTCCGACGCGCGCATGAGCGGCACCAGTTATGGCGCGTGTGTGTTGCATGTGGCGCCGGAGTCGTTTGTCGGCGGCCCGCTTGCTCTCGTGAAGGACGGCGACATGATCCAACTCGACGTGGCCGCGCGGCGTCTGCATCTGGAAGTGAGCGACGAAGAACTGAGTGCGCGCAAGGCCGCATGGCAGCCGCCGAAGCTTCCCTTCGAACGCGGCTTCGGCGTGATGCATCAACTGCATGTATTGCAGGCGAACAAGGGTTGCGATTTCGATTTCCTCGAAGAGCCGGTGAAAACAGCGGCCGTGCCAAGCGCGCCGACCACACACGATGCGCCGGGTGCGAAGAGCAGCGAACCCGAAATTCACTAATCAAACCGGAGCCCTGAGATGACCGCATCCGAAATCGTCGTGAGCGAAGCGACGCTCGAACAACTGAGGCACGTGAGCACGGCCACGTTGACCACGCAACTTTTCAAGCGCGGCTTGCGCAACGTGTTTTTGCAAGGCGTCGCACCACTCGCCAAACCGGCACCGGGCACGCCGAATCTGGTGGGGCCCGCGTTCACGTTGCGCAATATCCCGGCGCGCGAAGACCTCGATCACGTCGGCGTGTTTCAGGACCCGGACCATCCGCAACGCAAGGCGGTCGAGACCGCGCCTGTCGGCAGTGTGCTCGTGCAGGACTGCCGCGGCGAGCGCTCGGTGGCGTCGGTGGGCTCGATTCTCGCGCTGCGCCTCGCTAAGCGCGGGGTCGCGGGCATGGTGTCCGACGGTCCGGTGCGCGATAGCGGAACCATCGCCGCATTGGGCTTGCCGATCTGGTGCGCGGGCGCGAGCGCGCCGCTGAATCTCGCGAAACATCATGCGGTCGATATGAATGTGCCGATTGCCTGTGGCGGCGTGCCGGTTTATCCGGGCGATATCGTCGTCGCGGATGTGGACGGTGTCGTTATCGTGCCGCGCGAGATGGCAGCCGATGTCGCGCGCGATGCGGCCGAGCAGGAACAGCTCGAGGCGTTCATCGCTCAACGGATCGACGAAGGCCGGCCGTTGCGCGGCACGTATCCGCCCAATGAAGAGACCATGGCCGCTTATGCGCAATGGCGAGCACAACGCCAATGAGCCGCTGCGACGCCTGAGTACACGTCATTCACGCGCGATCTATCGCAGGACACAGGTCCGCGCATCGAACGCGGCCGGAGGAGACGCTGTGAGCACCACGACACCGGCAATCGCCGAATCGCGCCTGATCAACCGCCTTGCGCTGCGCCTGATGCCGCTGCTGGGGCTGCTCTATCTGGTCGCTTATATCGACCGCTCCAATATCAGCTTTGCCAAGCTGCAAATGCTCGGAAGCCTCGGACTTTCCGAGGTTGCTTATGGGCTCGGCGCGTCGCTGTTCTTTATCGGCTACCTCATTTTCGAAGTGCCGAGCAACGTAATGCTGCACAAGTACGGCGCGCCGCGCTGGATGGCGCGCATCATGTTCACATGGGGCGTCGTGACGATACTGCTCGCTTTCACGCAGAACGCCACGATGTTCTACGTGCTGCGCTTTCTGCTCGGCGCATCGGAAGCCGGTTTGTATCCTGGTGTGATCTATTACCTCACGCTGTGGTTTCCGGCGCGGCACCGTGTGCGCATGCTCGGCTATTTCACGGTGGGCAGCAGTCTCGGGAATATGGTCGGCGCGCCGATCTGCGGCTGGCTGCTCGACAAGGGCGGGATTGCAGGGCTGCATGGCTGGCAACTGGTGTTCATCGTCACGGGGCTGCCGTCGGTTCTATTGACGGTCGTCGTGCTGTTCCTGCTGCCGTCGTCGCCGAAACAAGCGAAGTTTCTTTCCGCCGACGAGAAAGAGTGGCTCACGCACACGCTCGACGCCGAACGCGCGCAGATCAAGTCGGGCGTGGCGACGCACGGCTCGCTGCTCAGCGTGCTGACCGAGCCGCGCGTGATCGGTATGGCGCTCTACTACATGATGCTGTCGATCTCCGTCTACGGCGTGAGTTACTGGTTGCCGACGCTGGTCAAAGGCTTCGGCGTAAGTAATACGACGAACGGGCTGCTGAACATCATTCCATGGCTGATGGCGACCATCGTGCTCGCGTGGCTGCCTTCCAGGTTGCGCGGTGCCGGCAATCGCGCAATCGTCGCGATGCTGGTTTCGGCTCTGCTGGGTGTCGTGTGCTTCCTGAGCGCGGTGTTTCTGCCGACCAACACGCTGCGATTCATCGCGTTGTGCTTTGGCGCGCCGTGCATGTATCTGCTGATTCCGTGCTTCTGGACCTTGCCGCCCAAATTTCTGTTCGGCGCGCGTGCTGCAGCCGGCATCGCTGCGATCAATTCGCTCGGCAATATCGGCGGCTTTATCGCGCAGAATCTCGTGCCTTGGGTTCGGCAGACAACGGGCAGCGTGAAGGCGCCGATGCTGATTCCCGCGACCTGTCTGCTCGTGTTCGCTGTCATTACGCTGTTGATCTTGCGCCGCGAAAGAGGCGCACGCGGGGCGCAACATGCTGTCCCCGTGATCGAGTAGGCTGTGCGACCACGCTTTGCCATGCGGCGCGTCTGACCGAGCTGCGTGCGGGTTGCCGCGATTTAGCGAAAGTCAGCGTGATTCAGCCAGTTTAGAATACGGCGCGCGATCCATTAACTTCCGTCAGCACTCATGCCGAACCAGAAACCGCCCGCTGCCGCCGACGCCGATCTGCCCGACGCGGCGGCGCCCGCCAGACGCATGCGCGGCGGCCCGAAAGGCCTGCGCATCACCGACGTCGCGGCGCAGGCGGGTGTCTCCCCGATCACGGTATCGCGCGTGTTCAACAGTCCTGCGACGGTCGCGCCCGAAACACTCGAACGCGTGCGCCAGGTCGTGCAAAAGCTCGGCTATGTGCCGAACCGGCTTGCGGGTGGCTTGTCGTCGTCGCGCTCGCGGCTGATTGCCGCGATCGTGCCGACCATCGCCCACTCGCTGTTCTCGGAGACGATCCAGGTCTTCAGCGAGACGATGTCGCGCGCGGGCTACCAGGTGCTGCTCGCCTTGAGCGGCTACGACGATTCGAGTGAAGAGGCGTTGCTCGACGCAGTGCTGAGCCGGCGGCCCGAAGGCGTGCTGCTGACCGGCGTCGCGCACACCGACTCCTTGCGCGAGCGGCTTGCGAACGTCGGCATTCCGATCGTCGAAACGTGGGACATGACGGATCAGCCTATCGACATGCTGGTCGGTTTCTCGCATTACCGGATCGGCGCGGCGGTGGCCGAGCACTTCCTGCAAAGGAATGTGCGCAAGCCCGGGCTCGTGTCGGCAAACGACCAACGGGCGCTCGCGCGTCGCCGTGGCTTTTGTGAGCGGCTCGCGCAGGCGGGCATTCACGACATCGCAGAAGTACTCGTCGCGCCGCCTAGTTCGGTTGCACTCGGCAAGGTGGCATTGCCTCGGCTCGTCGAGCAGTCCCCCGATATCGACGCGGTTTTTTGCGGGTCGGACCTGCTCGCCATTGGAACGTTGAGCGCGGCCAGACAATTGGGACTGAGCGTACCGTCGCAACTGGCGATCTGCGGTTTCGGCGATCTGGAGTTCGCGACCGAGACGACGCCCGAGCTTACCTCTGTGCACGTCGACGGCACACGGATCGGGCTGACCGCGGCGCGCTGCCTGCTGGACCGGCTGGCCGGCACCGAGCAGAACAAAGTAACCGACGTGGGCTTCCAGATCGTGGAGCGCGCAACGACCTGATCCGGCTTCGGCAATATCTCCATCACGCCGTTGAACATGCGGCGCCTGTCAGGCCGTCATGGCCTCTTTCCCCTGGTGTCTTTGCGATTGACGAGGCGGCGAATCGAGCCGCCGCGAGCGCGCAATACTTGACGCAGATCAGAAATACATTCACCCGCGACTATTGCGCATGTGCATGCGCACGTGCATTGAATGCCGATGCGGACATTGTTTGATGTAGCTTGTCCGAGATCATGTTCCAGGCCGGTGGGCGCTCTTAAAATCCGACCGCGCATGAAGTAATTGGTCTGGTCTTCATGGCGAGAACATTGTGTAGCGTTCCAGATCGGTCCATGGATATCAGGCAGATATGGTGAATAAGAAAACCATTGAACGGGTGTTGGTACCCGTGGGGGCTGGACTCGTCGCGTGTCTTGCGGGGTGCAGCAATCTCGACGTGCTCGATCCAAAGGGCAGCGTGGGTGTGGCCGAAAAGTCGCTGATCAGTACGGCGACGATGGCCATGCTGATCGTCGTCGTGCCGGTGATCATCATGATCCTGGTGTTTGCCTGGCGTTACCGCGCAAGCAATCGTAGCGCGACCTATGCACCAAAGTGGGCGCATTCCACCGCGATCGAAACGGTGGTGTGGACCGTTCCCACTCTGATTATTCTGTTCCTCGGAATTCTGACGTGGAATACCACGCACGAACTCGACCCATACCGACCCATCGAATCGGCGGTCAAGCCGATCAAGGTCGAGGTCGTGGCGCTCGACTGGAAGTGGCTTTTCATCTACCCGGAACTCGGCGTTGCTTCGGTCAACCAGCTTGCGTTCCCCGTGGGTACACCGGTTGATTTCAAGGTCACATCCGATTCCGTGATGAATTCGTTTTTCATCCCGCAACTGGGAAGCCAGATCTACGCGATGGCGGGCATGCAGACGCAACTTCATCTGATAGCCGACCATGCCGGCGATTACGCCGGTATCTCCGCCAACTTCAGCGGCAAAGGTTTTTCCGACATGAAGTTCCGCGCGCTCGCCGTCACGCCCGCTCAGTTCGATGCGTGGGTCGAAAAAGTGAAGGGCTCGCCGCGCCGGCTCGATATGAACGAGTACAACTCGGTGGCGCAACCGAGCGAGAAGGAGCCGGTTGGCTATTTCTCGACGGTGGACCCGAAGGTCTTCACGAACATCATTGCAAAGTACAACAACGGCAATGTTCTCGATTTGCAGAACAGCAACTGCCGCACAAGGGGTTAGCATATGCTCGGAAATCTGACACTCTCCGCGATCCCGTTCGATCAGCCCATCATCATGGGGGCGGGCGCTCTCATGATCGTCATGGTGCTCGCCGTGGTCGCGACACTGACCCGGCTTCACAAATGGAAATGGCTATGGCACGAGTGGTTGACTAGCGTCGATCACAAGAAGATCGGCGTCATGTATATCGTGGTCGCGGTGCTGATGCTCGTGCGCGGCTTCGTGGACGCGGTCATGATGCGTCTTCAGCTCGCTCTGGCGTATCACTCTCCAGGCTATCTTCCGCCGCACCATTACGATCAGATCTTTACGGCTCACGGCGTCATCATGATCTTTTTCATGGCAATGGCGCTGATGGTCGGCCTGTTCAATCTGGTGGTGCCGCTGCAGATCGGAGCGCGCGACGTCGCGTTTCCCTTCCTCAATTCGCTCAGTTTCTGGATGACCGCGATTAGCGCGATCCTGATGAATCTGTCGCTCGTGATCGGCGAATTCGCGCAGGTCGGCTGGCTCGCGTATCCGCCATTGTCGGAGTTGAAATTCAGTCCGGGCGTCGGGGTGGACTACTACATATGGAGTTTGCAACTGTCAGGTGTGGGCACACTGATTACGGCCATCAACTTCTTCGTGACTATCGTGCGGATGCGCGCACCCGGCATGACGCTGATGAAAATGCCGGTGTTCACGTGGACGGCGCTCTGTTCGAACGTGCTGATCATGGCCACGTTCCCGATTCTCACGGTGGCCTTGGCGCTGCTCGGGCTCGACCGCTACATGGGCATGCACTTTTTCACGAACGAAGCAGGCGGCAACGCAATGCTGTACCTGAATCTGATCTGGGCATGGGGCCACCCCGAGGTCTACATTCTGGTGTTGCCGGCATTCGGCATTTATTCGGAAGTCATTGCGACCTTTTCGAAGAAGCCGTTGTTCGGCTACCGGACGATGGTCTATGCAACGTGCGCAATCATGGTCCTCGCGTTTCTCGTCTGGCTGCACCACTTCTTCACGATGGGCTCGGGTGCGGACGTCAATGCATTCTTCGGCATTATGACAATGGTCATTGCCATTCCAACCGGTGTGAAGATCTTCAACTGGCTGTTCACGATCTACCGCGGGCGACTCGAGTTTTCCGCGCCTGTGTTGTGGACGATCGGTTTCATGATCACGTTCACTATCGGCGGCATGACCGGCGTGATGATGGCGATTCCCGGTGCGGACTTCGTGCTGCATAACAGCCTCTTTCTGATTGCACACTTTCACAACGCGATCATTGGCGGCGTGGTTTTCGGCTACCTCGCAGGGTTCCACTACTGGTTCCCGAAAGCATTCGGTTTCAAGCTGAACGAGAAGCTCGGCAAGTGCGCGTTCTGGTGCTGGTTCGTGGGCTTCTATGCTTCGTTCATGCCGCTCTACGTGCTGGGCTTCATGGGTGTGACTCGACGTCTGAACCACTACGACAACCCGGCGTGGCATCCGTGGATGATTGCGGCTGCATGCGGAGTAGCTCTGATCGCGGTCGGCGTGGTTTTCCAGGTGGCGCAAGTATGGGTCAGCGTGGCGAACCGCAATAAACCCGAGTACCGCGACGTAACGGGCGACCCCTGGAACGGCCGTACTCTCGAATGGGCGACCGCGTCGCCGCCCCCGGTCTATAACTTCGCCATCATTCCGACGGTGCACGAGCTCGACGCATACGCTCACATGAAGGAGACGACAAGCGGACTCGCGAAAGCGCCGGCCAATCAGGCATATCAGGACATTCACATGCCGTCCAATACCAGTGCAGGGTTGCTCATCGGTTTGTTCAGTCTTGTGCTTGGCTTTGCCGGCGTCTGGCACATCACCTGGCTCGCTGTCGCGGCACTGCTGGCTATCGTGGCCACGCTGATTGCACGCAGCTTTGGCGACAACGACGGCTATTACATCTCCGCCGACACCGTGCGGGAAATCGAAAGTAAGCGTGGCCCGGCGGCCGCTGCGGTGCAGAGCCGCGAATTCGAAGCTGTGGAGGCCTGATCGATGTCGCAGAAAACAATCTCCGTGACGCACCACGGCGCACACGATGACCACGGTTCGTCGGATACGGTGTTCGGCTTCTGGCTGTATCTGATGACCGACTGCGTGCTGTTCGCATCGCTATTCGCCGTGTCTGCGGTTATGTCGCATCAGTTCGCGGGCGGCCCGTCGGGCAAGGATCTGTTCGACATCGGCGGCGTCGCGGTGGAGACTGCCGCGCTGCTGTTGAGCAGCATCAGCTACGGCTTCGCGATGCTAGGCGCCCGGCGCGGTAAGTCCGCTGCCGTCCTGGGCTGGCTTGCGGTGACCTTCGTGCTCGGCCTTGCGTTTCTCTTGCTGGAAATGCGCGAGTTCTCGCACCTGATCGCCGAAGGCGCAGGACCTTCCCGCAGTGCGTTTCTGTCGTCGTTCTTCACGCTGGTGGGCACGCACGGACTGCACGTTACGGTGGGCCTCGTATGGATGGCGGTGCTGGCCGTGCAGATCGCGCGGAGTCCGAAAATGTCGGAACGCCAGATCACGCGTCTCACGTGCCTAAGTCTTTTCTGGCATTTCCTCGACATCGTGTGGATCTGCGTCTTTTCCTTTGTCTACCTCGGGAGCGTGCTGTAAATGGCTCATATGCAATCAGTTCCGGCGCAGCAGGGCAACGGCAGCATGCGCGGCTATGTTGGCGGATTCCTGCTGTCCGTGGTGTTGACCGCCGCTGCCTTCGGGCTCGTAATGCGCGGCACTTTCCCGGCGCAGACGGCGATGATCGCGTTATCGATTCTTGCCTTCGTGCAGATCGTCGTGCATCTGGTGTTTTTCCTGCACATCGACATGTCGGCCGGACAACGCTGGAACGTCATGGCGCTCGGTTATACGGCATTAGCCGCCTTGTTCCTGATCGGCGGCACGATGTGGGTCATGCATAACGTCAGTATGAACATGATGTCGCGGTAGTCCGTTGGGATTGCGCATCCATGTATGAAGCGGCCCGGCTTCGCTGACTGCTTCGTACAAGCCCTCAAAATCGCGCGCCGATACCGCCCTCGATCAGATCCGTATCGCGGTTGTAACGAGTCACTATGCGGTTCCAGCTGACACGAGCGAGCCAGCGAGATCCGAAGCGATAACTCGCCGACACGGCGAAAAGCGCCGATACGCGACCGTCGCCCGTGCGGTCTTGCGGAACATTGTCTGTCTGCTTGATCGCGACGTATGGACCAACGCCGGCCGACAGTGCGAGGCGGTCGCCAAAGAATGCGCGGGTAGCCCACAGTTGCGCCGCGACACCGTCGCGGCGCGATTGAATATGCCCGCCTTCGTGGATGTATGACGCGCTCACGTCGACATAGCGCCACAATCCCCGCCGATATTCAAGACTTCCTGCGCTGCTCGATTCCGACTCGTTGCTGTTGAGGATCGTTTTGCCAAACAGGATGGTGAGTTCATTACCGGTGACATTCGACGTCCGCGACACCGGCCGTTGACGTGGCCCCGGCTCACCCGACGCCTCGAGTTGATAACCGACGCCGAACATCAACGCGGTGGTGTCCGGGCCGCCGAACGCATGCACGTAGTTCAATTGCGCCTGGGCGATCCAGCGTCGGTCGAAGTAGTAGGCGGCGCGCAGACTCCCCAATACGCCCCAGCCGTGAGTGTTGGAATAGTCGCCTCCGGCGCTCGCCGCGGTCGTGTCGAAGTACCGGTATGGCCCGGCGCCCGCCGACAGCTCGAGCCGATCGTTCCATAACGGCAGGCGTCCCCACGCCTGGAGTGCCTGTCCGTCGCGATGATGGTTGGGCAGATGGCCTTCGTTGAGCCATGAAAAACTCCATGCCGCGTATCGTCCCAAGCCCTCGCGATAATTGGCGTTCCATGAATAGGTATTCGTGCCCGCACTAAAGAGCGGTCCGGCCAGCAGCGAGAATTCCTGTGCGTGCGCGTGCGGCGACGGGGCCGCCAGGGCGCTGAACAGAATCGCCGACAACGGAGCAAGGTGATGCTTGCGGTATCGATTCGCGGACACTATCCGATAGTCAGCGGAGTACTTACAAGGAAGGTAGTTTGTGATCTGCCGCGGTGCAAGGAGAAATGGTCGCGGCGATCGAGGTGTGCGGCCTGATCCGTTCCGGACGCTCAACCTACCGGTGCGTGATGGCCCTCTACGTGTGCGGGCGCACTCATAGATAGGCATCGTGTAGTGCTCGTCTGCCATTCATTGCAAAAGCTTTAGCCGCGTGCTGTCGGCTGTGTCGCAAGGCTTCGCGCTGCATCGTCCTGGCTTGCGAAATGTTCTCCGAGATTTGTCTCGGCGGGCAAGTTGGCTTTTGTTGGCTTTTGTTGGCTTGTAGCCGAGTAGTTGCTGCGTCTGACGGCTGGTTGCGCGCACATTCAATTTCGCGAACTTGGAGAACCGGCTAACGTGTCTTGTCTGGCGACTCTTTCTGGGTCGTGCTCTCGACCAGCATGTTCACGCGCCAGCCTGTGCGCTCTGCAATGTCGTTGAACGGCGGGCCAGCGGACGAGCCCGGCCTTTATATGCAGCGTGCTTTCTCCTGCGCAAAGTTCGCAAGGCGCGGTACAGCGCCTGGGCTGACATCGCCGTGGTGTCTACACGCTGTTTACACGTGACGATGCGCTAAAGATCAGCGCGATTTCGAAAAGGTCAGGGCAGGGATCGCCATGATTTGATTTCGCGTGGATCAGTGGTCGAGATTAAAACTAGACGCTTGATGAATTAATCTGGATTACTACTGCGTTGAATCTAAATCGCGGCGCGGTGACTGGACATCGAGGATATTTTGGCTGCGTTAGATCCTTCGTAAAGTGGGTCGCCACACCTCGCGGTTAAGCATTGCCTTGGGCCGCCGTTTCGTCGCGAGCGCCGCGAAATCGAAGCGGAATAGCGTAAACCACGAGAAAGGAAATTTCTTACGAAGATTGAAAGAGGAAATTTCCATCCGTGTGCAAACCGAACCATGATGTTCTTCAGGCTGCAATCGTCTGATTTAAGAAGAAATTTCCCACCTCTCTCGCGTCGCCCGGTTGATTGGGAAACAATTACTGCAAGGAACATGGAAAACGAAACTTCTTACCGGGGTCAGCTTGCCCGACGTGCTATCCATCTAATCTTCCGATCATCATCAGAAAGCAGAAATTTTTGCGAAATGCGAAGTTCACGGAAAGGATCGTGCTTTTTGGCCGAAAACGACTATTTTCCATGTGACCTACCCGACATAAGCGGGTACGATTTACCCCTGTCGCGGCATGGAAGCGAACAACTTTCCGAGCAGTGCTGTCAATTGCGTTCTCTTGGTTAAACGTTTGCGCGGCAATGCGACGTGTTCCAGCGGCGAATGTGCCGCAGCGGTCGTTCCAGATGGTTCATTAAGTATCGCGGCGTCGAGCGCATCGCGATAGGCGCAGCTTTGTCTGTTTGCCCGGGCATGTTAGTCCACGTTGTCTTTGGCAATGTGATTGCAATTACAGCGGTTGCTGGCGATATGACACGTCATTCTGGATCATTAAGCACAACGAATTAATAAGAGCTGTTTAAAAACAACTCTGCTGAACTTCAAAAACTCATCTTCGGCTTTTTTATCGAGACTTTCTCGACAGTGGGAAAAACAAACATGGTAAAACGACGACAATTTCTTGGAGGCCTGACGGCCCTTGCCGGTAGCTATCTTTTGAGCGCCTGTGGTGGCGGCGGTGAAGACGGCGGCGCGAGTCTGGCAGCCAAGGCTTCCGCAAGCCCAACGGCGAAAGCTGCCGCTGCATCCGCGAACGGAACGGTCATCCCTTCGGCCTCTTCTATCACCGACAGCTCCGGCGACGTATGGACGCTCGCCAACGGTGTGATCTACAGAAACGGCTCTACCGTTGGCAATACGTACAACGTGTCGCTTGTGCTCTGGTATGGCGGCAAGATCTGGCATTGCGGCACCGCCGGTCAGTTCTTCGTGAACGCGGATGTCGCAGAGCAATGGCTTCCTTGCAGCGATCCGCGCATCGACGTGGCTCCTGTTCCAGGAAGCTTCTACGGCATGAATGGCCACTACGACTATACGTACACGCCTGAGAAGGTCGTGTCGATGCTGAAGGCCATGAATTGCACGAGCTACCGCGTTGGCGTATCCGACGATCCGAGGCAATTGAATGCTGTAGTCAAGCTCGCGCAGGCTTTCCAGTCGGCAGGACTCACGCTGCTCGTGTTGATCGACGAGGGTGTATATGACGCAAGCGGCGCTGTGATCGGAAGTGAGTCGACCGCGTATAGCCGCGGTTACTCCGTCGGCTCGACTGTCGCGAACGCGTTGAAGCCCTACGGCGTGACGATCTACGAATGCGGTAACGAGTTGACGCGCCAAGACGCGACCGTGATGGACTTCACCTACGCCGGCTCAAAGGCGAGCGACTTCAACAATGCGAACTGGCCTGTCATGCGCGGCGTCATGCGCGGAATGATCGACGGTGTGAAGTCGGTACAGTCGTCCGCGAAGTGCGGCATCAATTTCTGCGTTGCAGACGTCGGTGCAGCCGACGCGCTATGGGACGGCAGGCAACCCGACGGCAGCGGTGGTCATCCGCAGGTACGTTGGGACATTACGACCTGGCACAATTACGAAGTCTATGGCGACCTGTTCAACATCGGGACCGACGGCGCAGGTCCGGGCTTCGACCTTGCAACGTACTGCAAGGCCCGCTATGGCGTGCCGCTTATCGTCACTGAATGGAACGCAGGTCCGGAGCGCTCGGAGAGCTACCGCGGAAATTACATCTCGGACAGGCTTGCCGCATTCTACGGCGCACGGAAGACGCACAACATTCAGTCGGTCATGTACTACGTGCTGGATAGTGGGAACAACACCTACGGCATCATGATCAACGGCACACCGATAGACGCGCCGTACAACGCATTCACCAGCTTTACGTCGAGCCACGCCGACACCTGAGCGCGCTTTGCCGCTTATCGGTTAATGAACCTGGTTCCCGCCTGCTTGCAGGATGGGGCCGGGTTCATTTTGCATTTGATGGCTACTAAGTGGTCCGTGCCCGGACAGAAGCTACTGTCCGATATCAGCGGCAGAACGTGTCCGGAACCAATCTTCCCCAGTCGTAATCGGTGCTATCCGGCGTGAAGGGCAGAACGCCTGCTCCCGGCGTGAAAGTTAGTTCACCGAAGTACACGTGGTTATCCGGCGCGTACAGATCCACGCGAACATAGTCGAAGTCTTCGCAGAGCTTCGTGGCCGCTTGCAGAATGGCATCGAGGTTCTCGGGGCGGGGTGCCGGCACCGGACTGCGTTTGTAATAACCGATTGCTATGTCGAGATGGTTCCAATCGACGTCGTACACATCGCCTCTTGTGTTCCCGCCAAATCGGTCTGAAATCACCAGGATGTAGATGATCGGTCGCCCGCTACGCCCGCCGAAGCAATGCAGTTTGTAGTCGGCGGGAATGTTGCCGCTACTGTCGAGTAACAGCTGCTCGAAGAAGATGCGTGGCTTGATCTTGCGGTAGTGCCTTTCACGAGCAATCTTGTAGAAGTCGAGCGACAGCCAGTAGTTTGCAAGGTCCCGCAACCGTTCGAATGAAGTTGCCGACTTGTTTTTGACAACCTCCACATAGCTGCTGCCGTGATTTGCCTTCATGACGAACGCATTCGGCAGAGCATCGAATACTTCTTGCGTGAAAGCGTCGGGGACGGAAAGCAACGGTATAACGTGCTTTTCGCCCAGCTTTTTCGCGACATACTCACGGACCGTGAGCTTGTCGGTCAACTCGACGAACCATGGATCCGGCCGCAAGTTCTTCTGCAGGATCTTTTCGTTGAAGGTGGTGGGCCGGCGCAGGTTCGGGTAGCGGCCAATCTCCTTGTGATGCAGCAGACTAAGAAACAAGGGCGCCGGCAGCATCGATTTGGCCGCTTCCTTGAGTCTTCTAACGCTCGATTGCCTACGCGGTTGCGCTGGCTTTCCGGCGTCGTGCGAGAGCAGCCAGTCGTCGGGTACGTCGTCTTCCGACATGTCGGCTTTCCTGCCCCGCAGGGTAGATGTACCGGCTTCGTTAGAGAACCGCGCAGATTTGGTGGTTGTCATTTTCTGTTCCATATCTGATAGCTTGGCGACGCTCGATTCGCGCGCAAAGCCGGGCGGCGCGGTCTCTCAACCGCGCGCCGCCTCGCTGTGTTGATGCCGGACCGTCAGTCGTCGATCGCCACGCATCGCTCTGCCACTTCCAGGCGCTGTTGCGCGCGGAATTGAGTGGGAGACATGCCGTAGCGTTCCTTGAATAGGCGGCCCAGGCGATTGCCGTCGCCCATTCCGCACCGCCGGGCAATCTTGTCTACCGGCAGATCGGTGTTGCGCAGCATCGCACGAACAACTTCAAAACGCGTGCGCAGCAGGTATTCGAGCGGAGTCATGCCGAACTCGAATTTGAAACGGCGCTGATAGTTTCGTTTGCTCATGGCCGCGCACTCCGCAGCCTTTGCCACGGAGATCGGATTGCTGTAGTTCTCCTTGATCCAACGCGCGGATTCGCGAATCTTCTCTGTCGTGGTGGTAATGCTCGCATCGTCCAGTTCGAATTTGTCTGACTCGACGTAGGTTGTTTGCAGCATGTCGGCAATCTTTCGGGCGATCTCGGTACTGAGGTCGCGTTCGATCTGTGCAAGGGCGAGGTCTGTCGGCGTGGCACTGCTGGTCCGCGTCGTCGTCGGAGCGTCGTCGAATACGAAGATCGGCACTGTGGAATGCATCGGATCCTTGCAAATGACGACCATGTTGGCGCCTTGCTGGATATCGAACGATGCAATAGAGCCTTGACGGGCTATCCATGAAAGCAGACGGTCGTTGGATTCCAACGCCCTCGCCGCGTCGCGACAGGCGACGAACAACGCGTGGAATTCGCCGAGCCGATGGCGCTCGATACTTTGGGTCCAGATCGATATGCCAGACGAACTGGTTACGAGCCCGCCGCTTTCAGAAAGTACTGAAAGCGAATAGGGAGACCCGGGTGCTGTGTCTTCTGACAATTCGTTTGCCAGACGGAATGCGTCGCCGATAGATCCAGCAGTCGCCATGGAGCATTCCTGGGACACTAAGAGCCCAATGTGTTTCGCTGCTTTCCGTGTTGCAGCCTTTGGACTGGTCCGGTGCGCATCAATGTACGACCTGAGAAAATCGGTGGAAGTCGTCACGCTTAGTTCTCCAAACAGGGTGAATCACTGCCTACGTGTCGAGATTAGCGTACTCAAATGACCCTGGCGATGGTGGCCGGTAATCGATGGTGTTTTGGCGCAATTCGGAGGATTGGAGAAATACTTACCTTGTGCGCCTGAATAAAGGCATACGAAAGCCTGTCCGAGTCAGCAACAATTGCTGGAACGAACGAATGCGCGTTTGCAGGGCAAAAGAGCGGTCTTTGCCTTCAAAGCCCCGTGGGAGAAGGCTTACGAGGTATTTCACGCCGGCAGCGCCGGATCGGCCCCGTGAGAAGAGACACAAATGGCGCATAACGCTGAATGCGCAGAGCGGTATCACTCTGTTACATCCATTGCAGATAGCTACAACACTTTCTAAATTGTGTGTTGCGTGGTGATCTCTTCCACGGAATCGGCCATTAGCACCCGAATTTACGCCCCGGGTGATGCACTCATTCGAACCGACGCTATGCTTCACTGCAGCATCTGTAGAAAAGTAGCGGTTGCCCCGGTAGGCGCTATCGAATGCCAGCAATGCGCAATTTCTTCACCTTTCTCACGTAAAGAAGTTGATTGAGGTGTAGTAATTGCCGTGTCTTTAAGTGCTTTGCACTGACGACGTACGACGAGGCATCGCTCACATGAGTCCGGGGCCGGACCGCGCTTTGCGAAGTCGACCGTAGGTCGGTCTCTGGTGTAATAAAAAGCTAACGATTTGTAGTACGGAATTAAACGCGGAGCGCGGTGTCAAGCGTATCGCTTCGTGATCTGGGGGATTGAAAGTCTGGAGACGGGGGCGAGCCGTGTTGCCAACGGCGCAGCCTTTGATCAATTCAAGCAGGTGGACAGCCACTTGGCTTGGCAAACCATGACGTAGTCCCCGATCAAACGTCGGGCCTACGCCATATGCGTTCCTGTCAGAGACGGCAGGAGCCGCGGACCGTTGGTTGAGCCAGGCGGTGTCGACTCATTACTGTGCCCATCAAACATGGAAGGATCAAACCGGTGGACTACTATCCTCTGAATTCGCTCCCGGCGACTGCCAGTACAGAGCGCGGCCAATTAAGCCCCAGTGCCATGTTGCGTCTGATGCGCGACCATATCTGGGAGATCGTACTTACCACGGTCGTCGTGGTCAGCCTCGCCGCTGCTTATCTGCTCATCGCGTCCCCGATCTATTCCGCGGATGTACTCATTCGCGTAGATCCGCCCGAACCGAATGCGCTCGGTCTTGCGCTTCAGAATCAGGAGAACCTGCCTCCGCCCGCACCGTCTACCGTGACGGAAATGGGAGTCATGCGCAGCCGCTCCGTGCTCGAGCCAGTGATCCAACGTTTCCGGTTCGACGTCTCCGTGACGCCGCACAAGCTACCGCTGCTCGGCGACATTGCAGAGAAGTTTGCGACGCCTGGTGAGCCATCCCGGCCATGGCTTGGACTCAAGTCGTACGCATGGGGAGGCGAGCAGGTAAAGATCGGCACGCTTGACGTTCCCAAAGATCTGGAAGAAGAAAAAATGACGCTGGTTGCTGGAGAGGACAATACCTACGAATTGCGCGGGCCGCAAGATCAGGTATTCCTCCATGGCGTTATCGGCAAACAGGTGTCAAGTAATGGCATTTCAATGCGCGTGGATGAACTTGTCGCACGCCCGGGCACCGAATTCACGGTAGTGCGGTGGAATGCGGTGGACGCGATAAAGCGTTTCGACGCAACCATCAAGGTTAGCGACAAGGTCAAAGACTCCGGTCTTCTTCAGATCGAGTACACCGACAAAAGCGCGGCGAAGGCTGCTGAAGTCGCGAACGCGTTGGGCCAGCAATACCTGGCGACGGCGATTGCCAGCCGGCAACTCAACGACACCACCACGCTCGCGTTCATCAACGGAGAACTTCCTCGCCTGCTCGCAGACCTGAGGAAAGCCGAAGAAGCGCTAAAGGCATTCCGGGCCAATTCCCAGTCGATGCAGCCGACAGCAGAGGCGCAGGCCTACCTGCAAGGCGGCCTCGACATTGACCGGCAAATCGCAACGCTCCAGCTGCAACGCACGCAATTGCTCGAGCGCTATACGCCGCAGAGCCGTTGGGTACAAAGCGTCGACACGCAGCTTGCGCAACTGAAGAACGCAAAGGCGAGCTTCGACGGACATTTCAACGGCATGCCCGCGTCCGAACGTTCGAGCGTCGATTTGATTCGCGCGCAGAAGGTGGCGGAAACGATCTACCTGGGGATGGTGCAGAAGGCCGAGCAATTGCAGGTGCGGCGTGCAAGTACCACTGGCGGAGCGCACGTGGTCGACGAAGCGATTACGCCGCATCGTCCGGTTAAACCGAAGCCGATTCTGGTGCTTCCTGGCGGTCTCGTACTCGGCCTCGTATCCGGCGTTGTGCTCGTCTTCATGCGCCGACATGTGCTGACGGGCGTAACGGATCCGCGTTATGTCGAACGCAGAATGAGCGTGCCGGTATTCGGCGAGATCCTGTTCAGCCAGCAGCAGTTGTTGCTCGATCGAACGAATGCCGGCGCCAAATCGCTGCCTGGTGCGGCCGCGCGAGCAGGACTGCCTCAGCCGGCCACGGGCGGCGTGCCAGAAATCCAGGTGGCAGGCGGCGGCACCAAGGTGCTTGCTGAACGCTTCCCGAACGATACTTCTGTGGAGGCGCTACGAGCAGTGCGCACTTCGCTGGCACGCGATCTCGCGCATTCACGCAACAACATTCTGATGGTGATCGGGCCGACTCCATCGGCGGGGAAGAGCTTTGTCGCGGCCAACATTGCGACGCTGCAGGCCGAGATCGGCGCGCGAGTTCTTCTGATCGATGCCGATATGCGTCGCGGCCATCTCGCATCGCTCTTCAATCAGAACAATCGCGGCGGTCTTTCCGAAGTTCTCTCGGACCGTATGCCACTGCGCAATGCGCTGCGTCATACGGGTATCGACGGTCTCTCGTTCATGTCGTGCGGTTCGCGCCCGGACAATCCAGCCGCCTTGCTCGCAAGGCCGCGTTTCAAGGAAGTGCTGGAACGCCTGAGCGGGCAGTTCGATCTGGTGATCTTCGATACGCCGCCGTTCCTTGCGGTCACCGACGCGTCGATCATTGCGAGCGAAGCGGGTGCATCGCTACTCGTGTTGCGCTCGGGCATGCAATCGGAGGAAGAGATCGAGGACACCGTGAAGAAGATGGAGCGCGCGGACGGCCGCATCGCCGGTGCGGTGTTCAACGGTATTCCGCTTCGACGCAGTACTCGCACCTACGGTTATGCAACCAACTATGCGAGCGACTATGGCGATGCCGACGCAACCAGTGGATCCCTGCGAACGTGAGCGAGTTGCTACGTCGTTCGATGAACTCGCAAAACGGAGAAGCAGATGGCGTTTGCAATCAACGGTAAATTCACTTCGCAGCCGGTCACGGGTGTGCAGAGAGTCGCGTATGAGTTGACGAGAGCGATGCAAATGCGGGTTCCGCCGGGCGAGAAGCTCGAGGTATTCGTGCCGCGCGATGCAAAGGAGCCGGGCGCGCTGCTGAAATGGCAGCGACGCTTCCCATGGCTTCGCGGCACGCTGTGGGAACAGATCACACTGCCCATTGCCGCGAGAGGCGTCAGGCTCGTCAACCTCTGCAACATGAACCCGGTGTTGAAACGCCGGCAGGTGGTGATGCTCCACGACATGGCGGTGTATGACGTGCCGGGGGGGTTCTCCAAAAAATTCGTACTGTGGTACCGCCTCTGTTTCTTCATACTGCCACGAATGCAGCCGATGATTCTGACGGTGTCGAAGTTCTCCCGATCGCGGATTTGCCACCACCTAAAGATCGACGAATCGCGAGTCGCAGTAGTGAGTCCCGCTGCGGACCACCTCGACCGCGTTACCTCGGACCCCGCGGTGATCGAGCGGCTCAATCTCGTCAAGGACGCCTATTGCGTCGTGGTCGGCAGTCTCGATCCGCGCAAGAACCTGCAACGCGTGCTGGAAGCGATAGAGAAGCTCGGGCACCTAGACCACGTCAAGTTCGTAGTGGTCGGCGGCAAGAATGCGCGCATCTTCAATAGCGAACTCGCCGAAGAGAAGCCGCAATCGGAAAGAGTGGTGTGGGCCGGTTTCGTCACTGACGGCGAGCTGAAAGCACTCTATGAAAACGCCGGGTGTCTTATCTTTCCGTCGCTGTACGAGGGCTTCGGCCTGCCTCCGCTCGAGGCCATGTATTGCGGCTGTCCGGTAGTCGCATCGTCGCTGACCTCTATACCGGAGGTTTGCGCAGATGCGGCGATGTATTGCGACTCAACATCGGCGGACGACATTGCCGCGAAGATCTCTCTAATGATGACAGACGACGTATTGCGGCAACGTTATAGGGCAATGGGACTCGCTCGTGCGCGCGAGTTTCGCTGGGACGTGACCGCGCAAGCCGTGCTCGAGATTCTCAAAGGGCAGGCGGGCGTGCAGTTGACGGGCGTGCCGGCCCGCGCGTCGGCGGGCTAGCGCATGTCGGTAGGCAGGCCAATGTTTCGCATTCGAAAGAGTGTCGGCAGACGTCGGGCGTTGGGAACAATCGCCGCCCTTTTTGGTGCGGCCATACCGCTTGCGCGCGGCAAGACTTCGTCGTCGGCCGGTACAGTGCCGCAAGCGGGAAGTTCGGGAAGTACGGGCGGTCGCAGGATCACGGACCTGATCGGCTCGAATGGATGGGCTGGCGCAAGCAACGACGTCGAGATGTGGCGGCAAATGGGCATCACCTGGGGGCGCGATTCGGTTGGCCCCGGCCAGCCGGATTCACCCACTGAGCCCATGCGTGTCGACAAGACCGGATCGCAGTTCGACAACGATCTTCCGTCAGCGCTGCTGCTGAACAATCGCAATGGCATCAAGTCGCTGTTGCTGCTTGGCTATACGCCGCCGTGGAATGCCACCGTGCCCGGTGACAGCAATTCTGCGCCCGTGGATGTCCGGGCGTGGACCCGTTACGTCGAGGCAGTTGTGCGCAAGTACTCCGCACCGCCGTTCAATCTGCGCTATTTCCAGATCTGGAACGAGGCGGCCGGGAAATTGTCCGGCGGTTTACCGCAGGCTACCTTCTGGCACGGTCCGAACTTCAACAAGGATGAAAAGCACGCGAAGCCGTACGACCGTGCGATGCAGGACTACGTTGAACGTGTGCATCTGCCTGCCGCCCGCATCATCCGGAAGTACAACGCGTATATCGTCTACGGCGGCTGGCCCGATCAGGGCGGCGTGTCCAACTTTTGCAAGTGGCTCGAGTACCGAAGTCCCGCTTCGAATGAACGCATGCTGGACTGGGTCGACTATCTCGACACGCACTACCTGGGCGTCGCCGATCTCGATCCGCTGTATCAGCAGTACGTGAAGAACGGGCCGGCGCGCGGTATCTGGCAGACCGAAATCGGCGATGCGTATATGAAGAATCCGCATTACCTGGCGGAGTACTTCTTCGACTTCGCGGTGTGGGCGCTCGATCGTAACTGGAACGAACCCAACAAGTACGTGTCCATGATCTATCACTGGGACGGATACGAGCCGTTCCGTCTAACTCATCGCGGTCCACCCAGGCGGACCTACAACGCGTCGGGCAGAAGCCTCGTCGTACTTCATCAGACTGTTTCGGGCTCGCTGGCAAGTTTGACGAACCCGTTGCAATTTGGTCCAGGCGCATCCGGCAGCGGTCTGCGCTCCGGTAATGACATCGTGCTGCAGGTCAATGGATCCGCGGGCTGGCGCGCTGTGACAGTGGCGGGGCTTAAGCGGCCCTCGGGCCGAGAAGTAAAGATTGATTTCATAGACGCGGTGACGGGCACAGTAAGTGCACCTGATGCCATTACGACCACATGGAGTAACGACGGTTTGCAACTGCGATTCAAGGTGCCGGACAAAGTCAATGGCGCCGAAAACGATCCGCCAACTCACCTTGCTTATATCGCCGTCCGCTCGCTTGCGTAGCAATTCCGACTCACCGAAAATTTCAAAATAGCGTCGAATGCCATGAACCAGGTCACAGTTGTCATATGCAACTACAACTACGAACGCTATCTAGCGGCCGCGATCGATTCCGCGCTCAACCAGGACTATCCAGGCACGCAGGTTGTCGTGCTCGACGACGGTTCGACTGACGGATCGCGGAAAATCATAGAAAGCTACGGTAGCCGGATTACCGCGATCTTTCAGGAAAACGGCGGCCAGGTTGCCGCATACAACCACGCGATCAGTACGCTGGAAACGGAATACGCGATCCTTCTCGATTCGGACGACATCCTGTATCCGAGCGCCGTGTCGGAAGTAATGCAAGTCTTCAATAGCGGCTCCTGGGCGAAGGTGCAGTTCCGGCTCGACGTCATGGACGCCAGCGGAACGGCGACAGGGGCTTACGTGCCGAACACCGAACCGCCCGCCAACTGCGGAGAACTCCTGCAGGCGGGTTGGCTCTATCCGTCGCCGCCGGCTTCTGGCAACGCGTATCGGGTAAGCGCACTCAAGCAGGTGTTTCCTATTCCCGCGCCGGGAATCAATCGCTACGGCGCCGACTTCTTTGCGATCTACGGCGCGGCACTAGTCGGCCCGGTAGCCACGGTGCGCAAGTCGCTTGGTGGCTATCGCGTGCATAACGCCGACGGGGGCACGGTGTCCTTCGCCAATTCCGAGCAGATCTCCAAGGCGCCGAAGGCGCTGGGCATGCGCTGGGCGATCCTGAGAAATGTTGCGAGGTCGCGTCTGGAGATCGAGTTGCCCGCGACATTTCATGATTTTGGCCACGAGAAGGCAATCTTCTGTTCAAGCGTGTATCGGGCGACGCTCGTTCATCGGTGGCGCTGGATGTTGCACGATTCGCGCGGCTACCTGCATGCGATCGTAGCTAACCCTTTCTGGAGCGTGAAGAAGAAGTTCGGCACGCTGTTTCTTTCCGGCCTGTGCCTCGTACCGTACTCGCCACTTTCTGACTTCGTCGTTCGCTACATATCGAACCCGCTCGCACGCAGACGCGTGGCGCAGCGCTAAAGTCAGGAATACGCAATTGGAGAACGGAATGGAAAGACGAGACAACGCAAGCGTCATTGCGTTTGTTTACGGCGGATATTTGATGAGGTACGTGTACCTCATCATCGTGGTGCCGTTTTACGGAAGAATTCTCGGCGTGTCCGAGTACGGGCGAGTGCTCGCGTCAATGTCGCTTATGAACGTGATCTGGATGCTCGTGAGCTACGGATTCACGTTTGTTGGAATGCGCGAAGTCTCGAAGGCGCATTCGGTGCAAGAGTGCAATTCCATCTACTCGCTGCACGTCAGCGCGCGGCTCTTGCTGGCCGCGCTGGGCGGATGCATCGGCCTCGTCGCCACCATGTGCTCGCCGACATTGTCTGAGCGACCTCTTATCGGTGTACTGGCTACATTGCTCGGCATCGTCTCGGCGCTGAATCTGGGCTGGCTATTTCAGGGGCGTCAGCGTTTTCGTACCCCGATCATGATCGAGGTCTTCGGCTTCGCTGTGAGCCTCGTGCTGGTGCTGAGCTTCGTGAAGGAACCCTCAGATTCGGTGTGGGTGCTTGCGAGCCTGCTGATTGCGGGAGTGGCGTCGTCGATCATTTCGTATGGCATTACCACATCACAACTGGGATTGCCGCGTCTGAAACTAGAAGGCGTGATGCCGCTGATTCGCAGCTCGACGATGCTGTTCTGCTATTCGTCGGGCTCCGTGGTACTCACGGCGTCGTCGACGTATCTGCTGACGTTGTTGTCCACGCCTGCTCAGGTTGGGTATTTCGGCGCGGCTGAGCGCTTCGCGACTATTGCGCTCAGCCTGATGGGCCCCGCATCGCAGGTATTCGTCCCGACGATTTCGCGGCAGCTTGCTCAAGGCGACAAGGACGGCGCGCATGCGACCACTCGCCAAGGCGCGGCGCTTCTGCTCGGCTATGGCCTACTCGTTTTTTGCGGCGCAATGACGTTGTCGCCCTTTGTCTTGCCGCTGATTCTCGGGCCGGCGTTCGAGCCTGCCGCTCGAGTTCTTCAATGTTTCGCGTGGATGTTCCCGTTCGTCGCATTCAACGAGTTCGTCGCGTTCTATGTATTCGTTCCGCGCAGAAAGGACCGGCTGCTTGCGTTTGCAGGTGTAGCCTCCGGCCTCGTCAATCTGGCCGCGGCGCTGCTTCTCGCGCCGCGCTTCGGAGCAATTGGCATGGCAACTGCGCGGGTCATCGGCGAGGCGACCCTCGCCGTGATCCTGATGGTCATCATGGTCCGGCTCGAATTGGTTGGGCTCGTGCCGGGCGCGCGGCGCGCTGCAGGAATGCTGGGGCTTGCATGGGGCGCAAGAGCCCAGGCAGGCGCGACCAAGGACGACTGAACCGGATTGCCGGCGCTGAAGCGTCCGGCGCGTAATCTCACAGGAGGTTGAAGTGAAAGTCGCTATTGTTCACGATTGGCTCGTGGTTTCGGGCGGCGCAGAGAAGGTTTTAAAGAGCATCGTCGAATGTTTCCCGAAAGCGGACATCTTCTCGATTGTCGACTTTCTCGAAGATCGCGATTGTGTGAAGGGCAAGCCCGTCAACACGTCGTTCATTCAGAAGATGCCTTTTGCGCGGAAACGCTATCGTGCATATCTGCCGTTGATGCCGATCGCAATCGAACAACTGGACCTGTCTGCATACGACCTCGTTATCTCGAGTTCGCACGCGGTGGCCAAGGGCGTGCTGACGGGCCCCAATCAGATTCATATCAGCTATGTGCATTCGCCGATTCGCTATGCGTGGGATCTCCAGCATCAGTATCTACGCGAATCGCACCTGAACAAGGGCCTCAAGTCCATCATGGCCCGTGCGCTGTTGCACTACATCCGCGGCTGGGATTCGCGTTCGGCGAATGGCGTGGACCATCTGCTTGCGAATTCGCACTTCATTGCGCGAAGAATCAGGAAGGCGTATCAGCGCGACGCTACGGTTATCTATCCGCCGGTCGATCTCGACAACATGGTCATGTGCACGCAGAAAGAGAACTTCTACGTGACCGCATCACGCATGGTGCCGTATAAGCGCATAGACCTGATCGTGCGGGCTTTCTCGCAGACGCCGGAGCGCAAGCTCGTGGTGATCGGCGACGGCCCGGAAATGAAGCGCATAAAGGCGGTCGCGAGCCCCAACGTGACGATACTCGGCCACCAGCCTCTGGAAGTGCTGGTCGATCATCTGCGGCGCGCTCGCGCTTTTGTGTTCGCTGCAGAAGAAGATTTCGGCATCTCCGTGGTGGAGGCTCAGGCGTGCGGAACGCCTGTGATCGCGTTCGGCAGGGGAGGCGCACTGGAATCGGTTGTAGGCTTGCCACTTGAGCAGCCAACCGGTGTCTTCTTCGGTGAGCAAACGGCTGAGTCTTTGCTCGAAGCAGTAACACGGTTTGAGCGCAATGCTACGTTGTTCGACCCGGTCAATTGCCGCCAGAATGCCGAACGGTTCTCGACTGAGAACTTTAAAACCGCATTGACGGATTTCATTGACGCACGGCTTCTGCGCAGCTCAATCGAACAGCTCCGCCCGTACCTCGTGCGCGAGCGGGCTGTCGACGAACGTCATCTGGCGAGCGTGCCTTCGTAAGTTTGAATGCGATATTTGACGCGGCCTGCAAGAGCCATGATCGAGTGAGCGTGGCTGTGTATTTGCGGTGACCGCGTTTCAATAAGCCGCTGAAGCGGCGCCTGGTGTCCATAGGCGAGCGCGCAAACGAACAGAAGGCTCGCGGCCAACCACGCGGGCCGAGCACGTTCGGACTGCTCGGAAAGGGCCTTTCGCAGGAACATCAGGCCTACGATCGCGCCAAGAATCCACCCTGCAATCACCTCCGGCAAGGTATGCGAGAGGTCCATCAGGCGCGATACGCCCGTTAGCGCGCCGATTCCCATTCCAGCTGCAATTCCGAGTGACGGCGGCAAACGCCACCACTTCAATTGCAGTGCGAGCGCGACCATCCACACGCATGTCGACAGCATCGCGTGGCCGCTAATCACGCGGAAATGCGAAGCGGGAAAAGAGATGCCCCAGCCGGCGTAGAAGATCTTGCTCGCGCCGACAATGGCGATGCCGGCAGCAAGCATCACGATCCACCGGAAGGCGAGCTTGACGTTAAAGAGAGCGATCCAGCAGGCGCAGACAGCGGCCACGGGTAAGGTGACGGCGGCATCGCCTATGTTGGTGAATACTGTCCACATAGGGTTCCCGTTCTTGTTGGGTTTCGCTCTAGCGGGAACTGACGTTCCCGCTAGAGCGCAGCAGGCGTAGCAACTTCTTAGACGCGACGGCGGGCCAGCGATTTGCGCCGATTGAATTCCGCAGTGATCGCATTGGCGGATTGTGACGCCAGCAGCAGGGAGATGACGAGCGAGAGTATCAAAACGTTCGAAGGCGATACGAGCCGATGCTCTGTTGCCGCCATGACCAGCAAACACACGGACGAGATTTCGACGAAGCGGAACGCGGAAAAGTTCTGGCCGCCTCCGACCAACGCGCTGGCAGCCGCTCCATCTTTACTCCACTCCACCAGCTTCCAGAAGAAAGTCAGCGTGAGGAACAGGCCCACCACACCCGTTTCGGCGAGCGCATTCAGGTAAGAGTTATGAGCGTGCGAATCGCTGTGTTCGACCACGATGTCGGAAGGTGCACCGAACAGGTGAAAGTACGAAGTTACGGTGCCGATGTGATCGTCGAAGGAACCGAAGCCGAGGCCCACGATCGGGCTTTGCTCAAAATAGGCGAGGGCGCGCGGCCACAGCCATTCATAGCGGATGTTGAGGTTGGCGACCTTCGCATCCTGATTGTGGATATTGAACGGGTAGCCCATGTAGTCGATGGTCCCGTCGGTATGGAAGAAGGCCATTGCAAGGGAGCCTGCAATCAGACCGCCCATCAACACAGCCAGTAGCCAGCGCTTACGGCCGAAGTACAGGTACGGCAGTACTGCTGCGGCACCGAGCAGCGAGCCGCGGCTGTATGTTGAAAACAGCATCATTGCGTTGGCCGCGATCAGCGCGAGCAGCAGTTTGCTGCGCTTTTGCAGATAGCATCCAACACCGAGGCAGAACAGCATGGCAAAGAATCCGCCCGCTGCGTTGCGCGCAATGAAGTAACTGCCGAAGCTGTTGTCCGGGTTCGTGAAGATGCTCAGTATGCCGGTCTCGACGACGTAGTAAGCGTATGGCGGGATGTTGATCCCGACCGCGAAGATGAAGAACGTGCGAAGCACTTTGTTCAGATCCAGCCGATGCACATAGAGGCAACCGGCAAAAATGGGAGCGTAGGAAATGAAGAAGTTGCCGTCGCGCCGGTAAAACTCGAATTCGGTAAACGATTTCGGATCGTAAAGCAGCGTGGATACGACGATAAAGGCGGTGAGTGCCGTCAATGGTGTAATAAAAGCCGGATAGCGCCGGCCAAAAAAACGCCATGAGTAAAGAACGATCGGTACAAAGCCGACCGCGCTAAGTGGCACGAGATTCGTAACAGTAAGAAACAACGCAAGTAGCGAAATGTAAGCCATTGCGACTCCCGAAAAACAAATGGCGCATAGCCTGCAATGACATGGCCATTACGTGCGAACACAACCTGGTTGGAGATGCGGCGCGCCGCAGCGGGGCGACGAACCTGAATCGAATTGGGTCCTGCGTGTGGATGAATGAGCTACCCAAGCACCCACGAAGGTACCACGTATAGGCACTGATTTCCACGCGCTGCCGCACAGACGGCGGGCGATAACAATGGTCTCGCAGACGGGCGCGCTCGCTAATGCCACCACGCTGGCCAAAACCTCAACTGTTCGCGCCACGATTGCTGTGGTGCAGCGTGAGGTGTCTATGATTGATCACATCGAGTAATGCTTCAGTGGCATCTGCATTCTGGCGCCACGCCGATATGTATGCCGTTTGTTTTTTCGTGAGCGACCCGCTGCTGCCTGAGTGCCCAAGGGTGGACGCCCACGGACGAGAACCCGGTGTGCATCCTTGCTTTACGCGGACAGAACGGCTCGCGTAGCCCGTTGATGCCCACACCCCGTCATTGATCACATGTGAGACCGGAAAGTGCCGACGTATAGCGTATTTCGTCGGCGCTTACGCGATTAATCGCTGTCCGGCCCATATGTCTTGGAGCGATAAATGGATAAAGTTTTTGCAACCGCCGGCGAGACCGACTTCGAAGCTCAGCACGTAGCATCGCAGGAATGCCCCCCGCTCGCGCAAGTCATTCTGGCAGGCGGCTCGGGCACGCGTCTATGGCCTGTGTCGCGTGAGCAATTCCCGAAGCAGCTGATCGATGTGATTGGTGACAAGACGTTGTTGCAGGCCACGATGAACCGGATGGACGACTTCAATCCGCTATGGAGCGTCGTGCCTGATCCGGTAATTGTGTGCGGTGCCGAACATTATTTCGCAACTTCTGAGCAGGCTCGCGAAAGTGGCGTGAATGCCCGTATCGTCGTCGAGCCCGGTCGCCGCGATACGGCGCCTGCCCTGACCCTTGCCGCGCTGACTGCAGCATCTGAAGGCACGGACGTAATTCTCGTCGCGATGCCTGCGGACCATGCGATTGCAGATCTGACGGCGCTCCATAAGGCAATTGAAATTGCGGCTCGACACGCGGACGCGGGCGCTATTGCCACGCTGGGCGTTCCGCCTACCGGCCCGGACACGGGCTTTGGGTATATCCGCCTCGGCAGTGCACTGTCGGACGGCGCACATCGAATCGAACGTTTTGTCGAGAAGCCGGCGCCCGAGCTGGCCGCGCAGTACGTCGAGTCCGGCAATTACTGGTGGAACAGCGGCATGTTCGTAGTACGTGCATCCGTATGGCTGTCCGTGATCCGTCAGTTCCAGCCGCAAATACACGATGCATGCGTGCGAGCTTATGAAGGCGCCAAGGTCACCGACGGCTGTGTCGTTCCCGACGCAGAAGCGTTCTTGCAGTCGCCGTCGGACTCGATCGACTACGCAGTCATGGAACATCTAGGCAAGCCCGAATCGCCTTTCTCGGGCGTGGTCGTGCCGCTCGAGGCCGGCTGGTCGGATCTGGGCTCGTGGGACGCCGTGTGGCAGGCGATGGAAAAGGACGATTGCGGCAACGCATCGAGCGGACGTGTTCTCTTCGAAGGTGCGACTGCAACTTACGCTCGCTCGCAAGGCGGCCGACTGCTCGCGTGCGTCGGTACGAACGATCTGATTGTCGTCGAGACGGACGACGCTGTGCTGGTGGCTGACCGTTCGCACGTGCAGGACATCAAGGGACTCGTGTCGCGTATCAAGGCGGAGAAGTCACCCGAAGCGGATGCGCACAGAAAGGTGCGTCGCCCGTGGGGCTTTTACGATTCGATCGATCAGGGCGACCGTTTCCAGGTGAAGCGAATTGTTGTGATGCCGGGCGCGCGCCTGTCGCTGCAGATGCACCATCACCGCGCAGAGCATTGGATCGTGGTGAGCGGTACCGCTCTCGTCACGCGCGGCGAAGAACAATTTCTTCTTGGCGAAAACGAGTCGACGTATATCCCGCTGGGTATTCGTCACCGGCTCGAGAATCCCGGTTGCGTTCCGCTTCAGATCATTGAAGTGCAGTCCGGAACCTATCTCGGCGAAGACGACATCGTTCGATTCGACGATAAGTATGGCCGTGCTGGTTGATCGGCCGTGGCGAACCAGAGAGCGTACGAGGGAACTGCTATGCGATTGATCACAGGTCTGATGGCCAGGCTGTTCGATGTGGCGATGATCCTCGGAGGCGCGGTTGCCGCGTCTCACATTCGCTTCGACGATTTCGCGCAACGAAACTTCTACCTGGCATTTGTCGCGTTCGCGGCGGCGTTTTCGCTCGCTGTGTTTCCGGCACTGGGCGTCTATCAGTCGTGGCGCGGCCGGTCGAAACGCGTTCTCGCCGGGCAGGTGGCGCTTGGCTGGCTCGTGGTGCAGGCCTGCGCGCTTGCGTTGATGTTCTCGTTGCACCGCATCGATTTCGTCTCCCGGTTATGGTTCGTGTACTGGACTGGCATCGCTGGCGGCGCAATGATCGCGGGGCGCATGGTGACCCATGTTCTTCTCGGTCGAGTGCGCAACGCAGGGTTGAATCTCCAGAAGGTCGCTGTCGCCGCGTGCGGAGAACATTGCGACGAAATCTTGCGCAAGATGGAGATGGAGCCGGCCGCAGGCTTTCGTGCAAACGCTGTCTACAACCTGCGTCCGGACAAGGAAACCACGATGTCCGTGCCTGTGTTCGAGCAGCGCGCCGCGTTTGCGAAATACGTGCGCGAACAGCAGATAGATGAAGTGTGGCTGGCGTTGCCTTTGTCGGAAGAGCGCGCGATTCTGGAACTGGTCGATGAATTCCGCAACGATCTGATCAATGTGCGCTTCATGCCGGATGTCCGGGCGCTTGCCCTTTTCGATGGAAGCGTGACCGAGTTGCTCGGCTTTCCTACCATCAACCTGGCCGCCTCACCATTGCCGCCGAACGCTCTCGTGAAGAAAGAACTGTTCGATCGCATCTTCGCACTGATTGCGTTGATTGCTGTGTCGCCGATTCTTCTCGCGTGTGCGATAGCGGTGAAGCTCAGTTCGCCCGGTCCTGTGTTCTTCAAGCAATGCCGAAAGGGCGCGGACGGTCGCGTCTTTATGATTTACAAGTTCCGGAGTATGCGCTTGCATGCGAAGAAGGAAGGAGTGCTTGAACAGGCTACGCGTGGCGACCCCCGCATCACGAGGGTCGGACGATTCTTGCGGCGTACGAGCCTTGACGAGTTGCCGCAGTTCTTCAACGTGCTGCGTGGCGACATGTCCGTCGTGGGGCCGAGGCCGCACGCGCTCGAGCACGACGACCTTTATCAGCACATCGTATCGGGCTATATTCACCGCTATCGGATCAAGCCCGGTATTACCGGGTGGGCACAAATCAATGGCTTTCGCGGGGAGACGGACCGCATCGAGAAGATGGAGGGCCGCGTAGCCCACGATTTGTACTATCTTCGGAACTGGTCGTTCGCGCTCGACGTCAAGATCATTTTCGCGACTGTATTCAAGGGGCTGCATCATCCCAACGCTTACTGATCCGTCCGTTGGATCGAGGCCCCAGTAATGCAGTGAAGTAAGTGCGGAGCTCAAGCATAATCAGAAGGGGAGGGGACTATGAAACTGATCGACGTTGAGACAGTAGCCAGACGTTCAATAAAGAGCGTGGGGCGATACGCATTCCACCGGGTGCATGGCGTGCAGGCTAAGCGCGTCCTGCGGCAACTGGAGAAGAAATACGGACCAGCGGACCCGGCGACTCTCAAGCAAGCCGATACGTATGCACTCGACGTATTCGGCGATGCGATCTACGCACCCTGGCTTCGCGTTTACGCTGCGTTCAGCGGCACGTTCAAGGAAGGCTGGATCCCCGACAACTTTTACGGCGGCGTGGTCGTGCCCAATATGAAAGGCGGCTACGGCAGGATCTCGAATCTGAAGCCTATGTCGCGGGTCATCTTTGGCGGTGACGCGTTTCCCGATATAGCCTACTTCGCAAATGGCCTGTTCTTTACGGACCGCAACGTGGTGGTTCCGGAGCGCGAACTCGAAGACGCGGTGTTCCGCGACTGCGATAAGGTCGTCTTCAAACTGGACGGCTCAGGGCAAGGCAAAGGCATTCATTTCTTTGACCGAAAGTCGTTCGACTGCGATCTCATCAAATCGCTCGGCAACGGAGTAATACAGAAGTTCATCGTTCAGCATCCATTGCTGAGCGCGTTCGCTGCCAACTCGGTCGCGACCTTACGCCTCACCACGGCGGTGGACGACCTTGGCCGCGCCTCGCTGCGCGCCGCATTTTTGCGCGTAGGCAGAGCGAGTCATACCCATATCACGGTGGACGACGAAGTTTGTGTGCCCGTGGACCTGGTAACGGGTGAATTCGCTCGCAAAGGCTTCATGAGCGATTGGGGCGCGACTGAAGAGCACCCCGATTCCAAAGTCAGGTTCGCCGGACTGAAAATGCCTGCGTTCAGCGATTGCATCGATACCGTTCTGCAACTCCATCGCAAGGTGCCGTTTGCGCGATGCATTGGGTGGGACGTGACAGTCGACAGTGACGGCAAGGTGCAGATTATGGAATGGAACGGCGAACACAACGATGTGAAGTTCAGTGAGGCGACCCAGGGCCCCTGCTTTCAGGACCTGAAGTGGGAACTGCTGAAGGGTAGCGCCTTATGACGGTATTCAGCGAGGAACGCGCGTGAGCGAACAATTGTGGTGCGTCCATATTGAGGGACCCGACGACTTCATTGCTATGGCTTCGCGAGAAGCGGCGCAGCGTGAGGCGTCGGCTATCAATGCGTATGTGGAGCGCTCAGGGCAAGCTCAGAGCGCCGCGCATGCGCGCGCGGTCGCAATGGAATGGCCGTTCACGCCGGAGGGCCACGCCCGCGCGCTGGAGAGCGACTGGGAAGACTTGCAGCGCATGCCGCACCGTCAGCAGCAGGGCGGATCGTCGCAGGGTCTGTTGACGAATATCGCGCGGCGCGTGAAGGAACTTATCGAAGTCGCGCGAGGCGCATGACTGAACGGCCCCGCGGCCGCTCAAGTGTTCAAACCCCCAGACGCTTCACAATTGCCGTCTTTACGACCGGCATGCCAATTTGCAAGAGCTTGCGGAAGCCCTCGTCGCGCCCGACCTTTTGCTCGACGTTATCTATCATCGCCTGCATGACATTCGCGGGATAAAACTCCCGGAAAAGTTTGTTCGCGCCGATTTGCTCGAAGACGTGATGAAGAAATGAGCCGCGCGGCGGTCCGACTCTTTTGAACAAACCCATCTTCACAACGCGATTGTTCCAGAGGTGCAGCGAGTACGAATTGGCGCACAACGCTGCGCACTCGTCGAAGTACTGCGGAAGAAATACCTTGTAGTAATCGTCGAAATGTACCGGATAGAAGTCGCTTTCTGGTACTCCTGCATTTACGCCATATACGGACGTCAGCAAACGCGGACCTGTGTCACCCCATTTTATAGAGGTGCCTTTCATCGCCTCGATCCGTTGTAAAAGCTCAAGCAGGCGCGGATCGGCGGGATCGAGGCGCAGCAGAGCGGTGCAGATGCTGGTGGCCGACTCCCGCCCGATAATGTTGCCCTCCAGGCTGCGATCAAACGCGCGCAAAAGCAGCATGTCGGTGTCAACCCAGATTTCGTCCGTCTTCGTAAACATGACGAAGCGAAAATAATCGGTGAAATGCGCCATTGACGGGGTACCGTCAATTGAAAATGCTGTTAACGCGTCGGACTTCACAATTTCGCTTGCGTCCTTGACGATCACGCCCTTGGGTACGTTCTGTACCTCGCCATACGTATAAAGCGCTACATCACTGCCATAGGCGGTGAACGAACTCAAACAGGCCACCTCATAGGCCGAAAGCTCTGGGCCATGCCAAAACGACGCGAAACGTGCGCTACTCATAGTCTATCCATTGGGAAATTTGGTGCGGTGGGAAGCAGGCGGGGCCCGAAACTGATCGGACCCGAGAGGGCGGACGGCGCACGCGCCTCTGCCTGGAATGCATGTGGCCCAATGATAAACACGCGACGGATTTCGATATTAGTAAAGACCCTAAATGTAGGACATTTGTCGCGAAACGTTGAGTGTAATGGCCGTTAACGCCCTTTCACGTCGCCACCGGCCGGGAGGGCGCGGCAGGCGAACACGCCTTAGCCGCGCCACCTTGCGCTATGTCAGTGCAGATCGGTTCGCCCTGGGGACGACACGACATTGCCAGCACTGTCCAGGATTGCGACAGGTCCACTTTGCGTGGCTGGCGGCTCGTCAATCACGAGCGGGCTTGTTACGGTGGTGCGTTCCGCCGGTGCAATGCCGATCGAAGCGGCGCTGCCAAAAAACGAAAACAGCGTGGACAGGTAGCTGCTGACGCTGTCCTGGAGCACGCCTGCAAGCTCGTTATGCGTATCCACGGCGATGTCTTCGACATGCCCCCAATACGCGCAGGTCTTCTTCATTGCGGCGGGGACTTGCTGGAATTGCAGATCGATTACCTGATCCAGGGATACCGACGAAAGCGCGGCATCGACAAGCGCCTGCTGCTCGGACAAGGACGTCTTGACGGTCTGCATATTCAATTCGACAACTTTCTCGAGGCCGGCAACTGCTTTCGCCGCCATCTGGTAGGCGACAATTGCATTGTCTTCGTGGCCAACTTCCGGCTGGGTCAATACAACAGCGTTCATAAGGGTGCTCCGTATCAGTGCGGGGGGAGGGAATGCGCAACAACGCGCAGTGTTTAAGCAACGGCTATTCCTCGCCATGCAAACGGATCGAACGCATGTCTGCAATTCGCCAGTGGCGCGGCTACCAGCGTCAAATTACTATTGACTTGCGCCTGCAGGCGCGTCGCTTGCCGCAGTGGCGGGCGCCGACACGGCAGGCCCGCTTTGCGCGGCACCACTTACTGCGGCCGCACCGCTCGCCTGATCTGTCGACGAAGTACCGGAGCGGTTGCAGCCGGCCAGCGCGATGGCGAGCGCGGCTGCGCACGCGGTGACCCACAAAGCCGAATTTTTCATGGTCGTGAAATAACGTCTGTTGAGGCGAGAGGCGACGCAAGGAGCGCGCCGCATTGCGACGAGACAGCAATGCGTATGCCGCGCGCAGTACCGTCGTTTCGAGAAACGCGACTACGCAATTCCAGCTTTCGAGCGGTTATGCTGGAACCCACCCACCTGGACGAGAAATGGAAACTTGCCATGACTGAGCCGGATCTATCAAACGTGTACCGAAGCTACATTGCGTGCCTTAACAGTCAGGATTGGACCAGGTTGACGCAATTCGTCCATGACGACGTTTACTACAACGATCAGCGGATCGGCTTGTCGGGATATCGCACGATGCTGGAGAGGAATTTTGCGGAGATTCCAGACCTTCATTTCGACATCGAATTGATGGTTACCGACCCCGCGTATGTAGCGGCACGGCTGCGCTTCAATTGCACACCGAAAGGAAAATTTCTCGGTCTCGACGTCAACGGCAGAACGGTGACTTTCACCGAAAATGTGTTCTACGAGTTCCGCGGCGAAAGAATTGGTCAGGTGTGGTCCGTGATCGATAAGGCGGCTATCGAAGCGCAGTTGTAATGCCACGCAAAGCGAGCAGGCGGCTATGGGTTGCTTCCAAGCGGACTCCCAAGCGGACTCCCAAGCGGATCCCCAGGCGAATTCCCAGCCTGGCTGTCAGGCTGCGTGCCAAGCGCCTGAAACAGCGCAGCGGTGTCGGTGAAGCGGTTTGCTTGAGCCCGCGTTTGGTCGAGTGCAGTTTGCAACATCTGACGTTGAGCATCGAGTAGAGCAAACTGGCTGATTCCGCCGACCGCATATTGTTGAGCAGCAACGCCAAGGCTCGCCTCGGCCTCCTGTGCGGCCTCGGTGCGCGCCTGAAGTTCTCGTGCGTCGTTTTGCATTGCCGTCAGCGAGTCGGCGACCTGTTGCAATGCTTCCAGCACGGTTTGCCGATAGCTCGCAAATGCCGCGTCGTACACAGCCTGCGCCGCGCGTTTCTTCGCGTGCAGTTCGCCGCCGTGAAAGATCGGCTGAGTCAGATTCAGGCCGATATTCCACACGTTCACCCCATTCACAATGTCGCTAATGCGCGTGCGTTCCGAGCCGATTCCCGCCGACAACACGAATTGCGGATACAGGTTCGCCGTGGCGACGCCCACATTTGCGCTGGCTTGATGCAGCAAAGCTTCCGACGCCTGGATGTCCGGCCGCGCACGAGCGAGTGTTGACGGCAAAGCCACTGGAATATCGACTGGCAGATGCAGCGCGTCGAATGTAAGGGTGTCGAAATCCGCTTCGGATGGCGCTCTCCCGAGCAGAATGGCCAACTGATGGTCGGCAGCAGCTAACTGAGTTGCCAGCGGCGGCAACGACGCGCGAGTTTGTGCAAGCAGCGTGCGCTGGCTGCGGACGTCGAGTTGCGACACGCCGCCGGCAGCTAAACGCGTTTCCATGATCGACAGTTGATGTGCCTGTGCGTCGACAAGCCGCTGCGTGAGCGCTATTTGTTGTTGCAGCGAGGCGCGGCGCACGGCGGTAGACACCACATTTCCCGCAATCGCGAGCCGTGCCGCATCTAACTCATACGATTCGTAGTCGACTTGGGCCATGCTTGCCTCGAGCGCGCGCCGATTGCCGCCGAAGATATCGAACACATACGAAACGCTGACCGATGTGCTAAATAAAGAGAACGGCCCGGGGTTCTCGACATGCGGAATACCGAACGCAGCGGGGTCTACCTTTTGCCTTGCACCCGAAACAGTTGCGTCGATGCCCGGCCATTGCGTAGCGCCCGCGAGTGCGGTGTAATTTTCGCGCGCTTCTATCAGCTTGGCGCGGGCTTGCGCGAGCGTCGGACTTTCACGCAATGCGTTGTCCACGAGATGGTTCAGTGCGTCTGACTGGAATTGACGCCACCACATCGATGTTGGCCTTGGCGTGAGGCTGAATTTCTGCGCGGCGCCCGCCGCTCCGTTGGACTCGACAGTACGCTCGGGCAATGTCTCGCGTGTATAACTTTGCGTGCGCGGTACTGCCGGTGCCTGAAAGTCCGGTCCCACGGTGCAGCTGCTCAAAGCCACTGCGCAGGCAAGAAGAAGTGTTTTCATGAACATTCTCCTAGTCGAGCGTGCGCCGATAAAAGCGCAGCGCAATTGCCATGACGATGGCGGTAAATAGAGCCATGGGCCACACCGAGGGCCAAAGGTCCGCCCATCCGACGCCCTTGAGCAAAATGCCGCGAATGAGCCGGTTGAAATACGTCAACGGCAACAGGTTGCCGATGAATTGAGCCCATTGCGGCATACCCGCAAACGGGAACATAAAACCGGACAGAAGAATATTCGGCAGGAAATAGAACACAGTAAGCTGCATGGCCTGCAGCTGATTCTGTGCGAGCGACGACAGGGTGATTCCTACCGTCAGGTTCGCGGCAATGAAGAGCAGCGCGGCGAGGTAAATCGCCACCAGGCTGCCGACAAAAGGCACATGAAACACGAAGCGCGCCGCAAACAGAATGATCGATGCCTGAATAAGGCCGATGGCGACGTACGGCACGATCTTGCCGGTCATGACCTCGATCGGCAGAACCGGCGTAGCCAGCAGGTTTTCCATGGTGCCGCGCTCACGTTCGCGAGTAACGGCGAGCCCGGTCATCATGACGAGTGTCATCGTCAGGATTACGCCCATGAGTCCGGGAACGACGTTGTACTGGGTAATGCCTTCGGGGTTGTACAGATTGTGAACCTGAACGCCAAATGCGCTTTGCCCGCCATTCAGATGTGCGAGCGGTCCTGTGATGTCCTTGTCGGCGACCGGTTGCACAAGGTGCGGCAGCGCGGCAACGGCGGTTTGCGTTGCAGTCGGGTCGGTCGCGTCGGCTTCGAGCAGCAGCGACGGGTGCTCCCCACGCACCAGCCTTCTGGAGAAGTCGACGGGTATATTCAGCACGAATTGCACGCGGCCCCTCGCAAGCGCGCGGCGCCCGGCTTCTTCGTCTGGCAGCGTCTCGACGATGTCGAAATAAGCCGAGTTGGTCATTGCGGCAATGAAGCTGCGCGAAAACTCGCTCTGATCGTGCACGATGACGGCAGTGGGCAAATGCTTCGGGTCAGTGTTGATTGCGAAACCGAAGAGCGCGAGTTGAACGATGGGCACACCCACGATCATCGCGAATGTGACGCGATCGCGCCGCAGTTGCAGAAACTCTTTCAGTACCACACTCCACCAGCGCGTCAACGAAAAAGCAGTACCTGTGCTCACGTTCGCGCTCCAAAGTTGTCTTTCGAATGGCTCATCAAATAGATGAATACGTCTTCAAGACCTGTTTCTATGGGCTCCATGCGAAGTGTCGTGCCTGCGGTGGCCTGCCTGATGGCGCGTTCGAGTGCCGCGTGATCCCGCCCGCTCGCGTGCAGTGCGGCGCCGAATACAACGGTCTGATCGACGCCGGGCGTTGCACGTAGCTTCTCCGACAGTTCGCTCAGCTGCTCGCCTTGAATGGACCACGTCGCGAGATCCTGCGACTCGATCACCTCTTTAGACGTGCCTTGCGCGAGCAGCTTGCCGTAGGCGATATAGGCGAGCTTGTGGCAGCGCTCGGCTTCATCCATGTAATGTGTGCTGACGAGTACGGATATGCCGCGCGCCGCGAGGCGGTGCAGTTCTTCCCAGAAGTCGCGGCGTGCAGTGGGGTCGACGCCCGCGGTCGGCTCGTCGAGCAGCAGCAATCGGGGTTCGTGCAGCATGCATGCCGCGAGCGCGAGACGTTGCTTCCAGCCTCCTGAAAGCGACCCTGTCAACTGATTCGCGCGGCTTTGCAGCCCGAGTGCTTCGAGCGATTTATCGACTGTTTCGCGCCGGTTGCGCATCTGGTAAATGCGCGCAACGAAGTCGAGGTTCTCCCGAATGGTCAGGTCTTCCCAGTACGAGAACCGCTGAGTCATATAACCGACATTGCGCTTGATCTGCGCACTGTCGCGACGGATGTCGTAGCCGAGGCAGGTGCCGGTGCCTGAGTCGGGCGTGAGCAGTCCGCACATCAAGCGGATGCACGTGGTCTTGCCGCTGCCGTTCGGTCCGAGGAAACCGAAAATCTGGCGACGCGCCACTCGCAATGAAACGTTGTTTACGACGTGCTTGTCGCCGAAATGCTTGTTGAGTTCATGCACGTCGATGACGTACTCGCGGGAGTCGGAGTCACTGCTCATTTGAGCACCACCGTCACCGGCTGGCCGGGATGAAGTTTTGTTGCATCCGCAACGGAAGGGTGCGCCTCGATCATATAAACAAGCTTTGCACGGGTTTCGTTGCTATAGATGACCGGCGGCGTGTACTCCGCATTGTTCGAGACGTAGGTGATCTTTGCCGGCACATCCGCCGCGCAACCGTCGCAATGCATGATTACCTCGCGACCCGGCGTGAGTGCGCCAACCAGCGTCTCGGGCACGAAAAAGCGTAGCTTGATGTTCTGCGGCGGCAGCATCTGCACAACTGGGCTGCCCGCCGGCACCCATTCGCCGTTCCGATAGAGCGTGTCGTAGATCAGTCCGTCGGCGGGCGCATTGACGCGCTTCTGATCGAGTTTCCACTGCGCCTGCGCGACCACGGCTTCAGCCGCTGCGACCTGCGCCTGCTGGGCGCTGATCTGTTGCGCGCGGCCGGGCAAACGCGCCACTTGCACCTGATTCGTGAGTTCACGCACTTGCGCTGACGTGGCGTCCGCATTCGCACGCGAATCGTCGAGTTGAGCTTTCGAAATGCCGCCTGCGCTGTATTGCGCTTCGTCGCGTGTGAGTTGCAGCGCCGCCTTGCGCGCGTTTGCGGCAGCCTGGGCGAGCTGTGCGCGATTGACGTTGACTTCCGGCACGCGCTTGCCGGTTTGAATATCGGCGAGCTGAGAGCGCGCAGCCGCGAGTTGCTCCCGCGCCTGCTGCAGGGCGGCTGTTTCGTCGACGACGTCCAGAGCGAAAAGCGGCGCGTCTGCCTTGACGGTTTGTCCGCGCGTGACCTGCAATTGCGTGAGCTTGCCCGCCTGCGACGAACCCAGGTAGACATACTCGCCCTCTACATAGCCCTGATAGGCATTCTCGTCGCGATGCGAGCACCCCATGAGCAGGACGCCGAAGAAGAGCGTCCATGCGGGTCGTCTGATTGATGTGATGAAGCTCTTCATTGATCTCGTTCCACTCTCCGTGCTGCGGTCGCGGCGCGTGTTCAGCGGGCATTCCATTTTCATCGCCGGGAAGGGCCGCTCCTGATGCTTCTCCGAATGCCCGGTCCGCCAGGATGAAGTAAAATAAATGCTATGTGAATTTGAATTCAAATTCAAACTGTTTTTTCAGCGGAACTGACTCATGCCAACAAAACCAGTGACGACCGCAGGGCGCGTCGACCGTAAAGAAAAGGCTGGAAAAGCGCAGGGAACAACGCAGACGAGAGCGACGCAACAGAAGAAACAGACGAAGCGGGCAGTGCAGCCCGACGCTAAGTCTCGCGCAAAGCAATCGAACGAGCGTGAGACGCCGCCACGGCCGAAAGCAGCGAAGCGCGCGAGCCGGCCTGACGGAGCGGCGACACGCCAGCATCTGCTCGACATTGCGGGGCAGGTTTTCGCAGCGCGCGGTTTCGCCGATGCCACCAGCAAGGAAATATGCGAGCGTGCGGGCACGCCGATGGCGTCCGTCAACTATCACTTCGGTAGTCGCGAGGCGCTATACGAGGCGGCACTCGTGGAGGCGCATCGTCAGGTGGTGAGCCTCGATGAACTGACCGCACTGACAGAAGGGGCAGGCGACGCTCGCGACAAGTTGCGCGCGGTGATCTCGCGATTCGTCGGCCTGTCCACCAGCACGAGCGCGCCGTGGGGATTCATGCTGATGTTGCGCGAGATGCTGTCGCCGTCGCCCGCTATTCCAGCGCTCATCGAAAAGGCGGTGCGGCCGAAAGCTGCTGTTCTGCTCGGTTTGATGGGGGAAGTATTGCAGTTGAATCCGCAGGAGCCGACTGTGCAGCGAGCGGTGATGTTCACCGTGCTGCCCTGCATTGCGTTGATGATTGCGCCGCGGCAGGCGCAGGCAGCGTTGCTGCCCGCCGTTGCCAAAGATAAGAATGCGCTCGTGGAAGACTTCGTCCGCTTCGTCATGGCGGGGCTGGACGCAGTCGCCGCAGCGCACCGGGCGCGCAAGTAATTCTATTGTTCGAACGCGATTGCGCGCCTGCGCAGTTCTCGCATTGCGCTGTCCAGATGAGCGTGTGCGCTCTCCTTGTCGCCGGCGCGTATCTGTTCATAAGTGCGCTGCGCCACGTCGTGCGGCACGGCTTTCATTGGGCGATTGGTGCTCATCGCTTTTAGCTGAACCTCCGCGGCGCGCTCCAGGTAGTAGAGGTCGTCCCACGCTTCTGCAATGCTCGCGCCCGCAACCATTACGCCGTGATTCTTGAGGAACAGGATATCCGCATCGCCGATTGTCTCCGCAATCCGGTCGCCTTCGGAATCGTCGAGCGCGAGTCCGTTGTAGTTCTCGTCGACTGCGGTGCGTCCATAGAACTTGAGTGCTGTCTGCCCGAGCCACAATAGCGGCGGACCTTCGAGCAGACACAACGCCGTGGCATTTGGCATATGCGTGTGAAACGCGGCCTTCACGCGCGGCTTCAATCGATGCAAACGCGCGTGGATATAAAACGCGGTTGCTTCCGGCTTGCCCTCGCCGGCTACGACATGCCCGTCGAAATCGCAAACCAGCAACCGTGACGCCGTGATTTCGGAGAACGCATAACCATACGGATTGACGAAGAACAGGTTGTCGTGCCCGGGCACTACAGCCGAGAAGTGATTGCAGATTCCCTCTTCAAAACCGTATTGCGACGCCAGTTGAAAGCATGCCGCGAGTTGAATTCGTGCTTCGTTGATGGCGTCGGATTCGAGCCGCAACGTCGGCTGCGGATTTGTCGCGCCAATGGATGAAAGCGTGTGCGCCATGGTCGTAGTTCCTGAAAGTCACCAGCCGAGCGAAGCGAAAAGCGGCGGTACCTGATCGAGTGTGGAGAGCGTTGCATCGGGTCTGTAGTCGGGCAGCAGCGTGCGGCCTGTTGCGCGATCTATCCACACGCAGCGAAAGCCTATGTCGCGAGCGGCCGCGTGATCGAGATGCGGACTCGCGCAGATATGCACGACCTCGTCACGCGTCACGCCGAGTTGCTCATGCGCGTAATCGAACAGCCGTCGCGCGGGTTTGTAGGCGCCCGCCTGCTGAGCGGTGATGACGCGGTCGATATGGCCGCCGAGTTGGGCAACGTTGCCGGCTATGACGTCGTCGTCGGTATTCGACACGATGCACAGACGGTAGCCATCTTCCTTCAGTCTCTGCAAGGTGTCGACCACTTCCGGAAATGGCGGCATGGCGGAGATGCGGTCAGTCAATGTGCGGACATCGCGTTCGTCAGCGGGCAGCCCGAGTTCCGTGAGTGCAAGATGAAGTCCAGCGCCTGCCACCTCGCGAAACGAGCGATGCGGCGCAGTCTGCTCGAGCCTATGCTCGTGCCGGTCGTACACTGCGATGAGCCGTGCCGGATCGACGTCGTGACCGTGCTTGGTTTCGAGAATTTCGCGGACGGCCGCCTGCAAGCCTTCGTCCCACTGGATCAGCGTGCCGTAGCAGTCGAACGTAAGCCAGCGGGGACGGGCGGTGTTGTGCAGTGACATGAATGGACTCCGACGTAAGTGGATCTGTGAATGACGTCAGATTAAGCACATTGACAGATATTTGAAAATTAAATTAATCTCTCGACGTCAGTTGCATCTTAAATAACGAAGCGAGTCCGTCATGCTTGATCTCGACCTGCTGAACACGCTTATTTGCGTCGTCGACGAAGGCAGTTTCACGCGTGCGGGCGAGCGCGTGCATCGCACGCAGTCCACGGTGAGCCAGCAGGTGCGGCGGCTCGAAGAACTCGTCGGGCGCACGTTGCTGATGCGCGACCGAACCGGCAATCAGGTGACGGCAACCGAGCACGGCGAACTGCTCGCGCAATACGCGCGGCGGCTGCTCGCGCTGGCGCAGGAAGCACAAGATGCGTTGACGAGCGACGTCGCGGTCACGCCGCTTCGCATCGGCGTACCGGAAGATTTCGACGCGCGCCGCATGTCGGCGATGTTGTCCGGCTTCGTCAAGACTAAACCAGGCGTGCGGCTCGAAACGGTGGCCGGCATGAGCGCCGAACTGCAACGCAGGCTTTCGGGCGGTGAGATCGAGATCGCGCTGGTCAAACGCGAGCCGGCGAGCGGGGAGTGCCTGGCTTCATGGCCGGAGTCGCTCGTCTGGGTGCGAGGCGCGCATGCGCCAGCGCCGGAGGAGTCGTCAGACGAACCCGTGCCTCTCGCGCTATTTCCGCAAGGCTGTGTCTACCGGCAGCGCGCGATCAGGGGTCTCGACAAGGCGCATCGCCGCTGGCGAATTGCATTCGGAAGCCATAGCCTCACGGGTATCCAGGCGGCGGTTTCTTCAGGGCTCGGCATCTCCGTTCTGCCGACCACAGCGGTACTGCCCGAGCACCGTGTATGCAGCGGCTTTCCGCCTCTGCCGCCGACCGAGCTCGCACTTGTCAGCTCCGGCGGCGTGCTCAACGTGCATCAGCGCGCGCTGGTCGACTTCCTGCTGGCGGAGATGGAGGCGTAGAAGGACCGGCGGAATGACAAACAAGAACTGAAAAACCGGCCCGACTGCTCGACGCCTACGACAGGTGATGCACTTCCTGCAATCCGAACACAGGCGTTGGAATGCCTTCCATGCGAGCCTTCAGTTGCAGAGAGAGATACTGCGAGTAATGCCGCGACTGATGCAGGTTTCCACCATGAAACCACAGCGCCTGCTGCTGCGTGGGCTTCCACATGTTGCGCTGTTCGCCTTCCCACGGACCTGGATCTTTCGTTGTATTCGAGCCGAGTCCCCACACCTTGCCGACCTTGTCGGCCACTTCGCGTGAGATGAGATCGGCGGCCCAGCCGTTCATGGAACCGTAGCCTGTTGCATACACGATGAGGTCCGCTTCGAGTTCGCTGCCGTCGCTGAGCAGCACCGAATGCTCTTTCAGTTCCACCACGTCCACGCCGCTTTTCAGCTTGATCTTGCCGTCGGCGACGAGTTCGGACGCACCGACATCGATGTAATACCCGGAGCCGCGACGCAGGTACTTCATGAACAGACCCGAATCGTCGTCGCCGAAATCGAGCATGAAGCCGCTTTCTTCGAGCCGCGCGTAAAACGCCGCATCGCGTTCGCGAATTGCGTTGAAGACCGGGATCTGGAACTCGTGAAGAATCGCATACGGTATGGACGCAAAGGTCAGGTCAGCCTTCGCGGTTGTCATGCCCGCCGCCACCGCGCGCTCCGAGTAAAGATCGCCGAGGGCGAACTCCATCAGCGAATCCGATTTGACGATGTGCGTGGACGAACGCTGCACCATGGTCACGTCGACGCCGGCTTCCCACAGGGCCGCGCAGATGTCGTGAGCCGAATTGTTCGCGCCGATCACGACGACTTTCTTACCGTGATACGCGTCCGGACCGGGATGCCGCGACGAATGATGCTGCTCGCCTTTGAACACGTCCATGCCCTTGAAGCTCGGGATATTCGGCTTGCCGGACATACCGGTGGCGAGCACGAGTTGCTTCGGCCGAAGCGTGAGATTGCGGCCTTCCCGTTCGACTTCGACGATCCATTCGCCCTTGGCCTCGTCGTAGCGTGCGGATTTGCACACGGTCGAGCCCCAGTAGTTCAGCTCCATGACCTTCGTGTACATCTCGAGCCAGTCGCCGATCTTGTCCTTCGGTGTGAAAACCGGCCAGTTGTCCGGAAAGGGCAGATAAGGCATATGGTCGTACCAGACCGGATCGTGCAGGCAGAGCGTCTTGTAGCGCTTGCGCCATGCGTCGCCCGGTCTCTCGTTTTTGTCGATGATGATGGTCGGCACACCAAGCTGCCGCAGCCGCGCACCCAATCCGATACCGCCTTGCCCGCCGCCGACGATCAGGCAATACGGCTCTTCCGAGGTGCCGAGTGCGTCGAGTTCCGCCTCGCGCCGCTCCTTCCAGCTCGTGCGGTCGCGGCGCGCACCGTGCTCGGCGCCCATAGGCCGCTTCGGGCCTTTCGGCTCCTCATGGCCTTTCAGTTCCGCCATTGTCGTGAGCAGCGTCCAGATGAGGCCGTCCTTCAGACGAATGAAGCCGCTGCCTCGCGCGACTCCGGTTTCGAAAGTGATCCAGCCTTGCGCAATGCCGTCGGCCTGCGTCGCTGTTTCGTTCTCTGCAAGCCGGAGTTTCGACGGCTTGATCGCGTCCACCTGCGCATCGAGCATCGCGGCAATCTGCTCGCGGCCTTCGAGCGTCTTGATGTTCCATGTGAACGCGACCAGATCGCGCCAGTAACACTCCGGCTGAAACAGGTCGACGGCGGCCTGCGTATCGCCGCGTTTCAGCGCGGCTTCGAGGCTTTCCAGCACCTGGGATATCGCTTGATTTGCAGTGTTTTCAGACATGGTTGCTCCTCCATTTGAAACGGATAGTCGGACTTCATTGGTAGCGCGGGTTCTACGCCCGCTAGGGAAATCGGGGCAGCGCCGCTAGCACTTATGCGGCGGCAGGATGCGCAGCTTCGCAATCCGCCGGTACAAGGTTGCGCGGGACATGCCGAGCGCTTGCGCGGCCAGTTCGGTGCGCCACTTCGCGTCGTTCATTGCATCGACGATGCGGCGGCGTTCGAGCGCGTCGCCATCGGACAGAACCGGCGCAGCGTGCGGCGCGGCACTCTCAGCGTTACTGCTACTGCTGTTCGCTCGCGGCGCGGCCGTCCTGCTTCGCGCAAGCCGCGCGGCGGAGGGCTGACGGACGCGTGCATAGAGCGGCGAGCCGGTGTCGCCCAGTCTCAGCGAGACGAGGCCGCGGCCCGCTTTCGCGTTGAAGAGACGCTCGGCGGGAACGTCAAAAATTTCCGACACGTGACGCGGCAACTGGTTGAGCGCCGGCACACATTCGCGTGCGCGGCGGTTTGCGGCGATGACGTGGCCGCGGGCGTCGATCGCAATGAGGATCTCGGGCTGCGCTTCGACGTAATGGCGGTTGCGATGCGCAAGCAGCACCCAGCAATCCGCGGCCGCGTTGAGGAAACAGGCGTCTTCGATCAGAAGCGCGCTTTGCCGCACGATGTGATTGACGAGCCGCTGGCTTTCGCGGTCGTCGGGGGAGCGCACGGCCGACGCATCGAGTACGCCGAGCAATTCGCCATGCAAACCGAAAATCGGCGATGCGCTGCATGTGAGGGTGGTAAAGGCCGCACGGAAGTGATCGGTTCTATGTACGGTAATGGGCTCCGCGTCGAGCAGCACCGTCGCGACACCGCAGGTTCCTTCCTCGCTTTCGGACCAGCATGAGCCGAGATAGAGCCCCGCGCGTTTGAAGTCGTGCCGGCGGTCTTTATCGACGCGGTAGTCGATCGTGACGCCCTGTGCGTCGGTCAGCATCACGCAGTAGTCGGCCTCGCGCACCATCTCGTGCAGCCGCGACAGGCACTGGCCCGACGCGCGCAGAAACGATTCCTCGCGATGCTGCACGTCGCGTAATTCCGGCACGGTCAGAATGCGCGGACCGGCGGTCGCGCCCGGATCGAGGTGGTATTGCTCGAGCGAACGTTTATACGACGACGCAAGCCGCTTCCCGTCGACGCCCGCACGCGTCGTCCGTCCTTCTATGACGTTGCATATGCGGTCGATATGTCTCGTTGACGGAACGTAGGGCATGACGAGCCTCCGGGCGAACTCAGCGCGAACTGGGTGCTGGAGACATTCTGCGCCGCTATCCGGCGCGTGTCTCCGAAGCCTGAAACGTACGATACGTTTGTAGCATGCGCGAATCGGCAGAGCACACTGCAGTGCACCATCGTCGCCGGTGAGATTTTTTTCTCAGCGTGCGCACTGGCGCGGGACGCGGCGTGAGCGCTTGCCCGGAGCAATAAAAAACCGGCCCGCAGGCCGGTTTTTTATTATCAGGCGAAAAATTCAGAATGTTTCCCAGCTGTCCGCGCCTGCGCTCTGCAATTCGCGTTCTTTGGGCTGCGTTGGCGCGATGGGCGACGCCACGGCGGCTTTTGCGAAAGTCGTGACCGGTTTCGACTGAGACGGCACGGGTTTCTTCGACGTCGCAATGGCGCGCGCCGGCTTCATTCGAACGCTGTGCGCCGTCCTTTGCACGGCCTGCTGTGCCGCGTCGACCCGGAAGATCGACACCGCCGCACGAAGGCTTTCCGCCTGGTCCGACATGGCCTGTGCGGCGGCGGTGGCTTGCTCGACGAGCGCCGCGTTTTGCTGCGTGACCTCGTCCATTTGCGTGACGGCCACGTTGACCTGCTCGATACCCTTCGTCTGCTCGGACGATGCCGACGCTATTTCGCCCATGATGTCGGTCACCTGTTTGACCGAGCGCACCACTTCGCCCATCGTTTGACCGGCATTTTCAACGAGCTGTGAGCCGTTTGTCACATGAGACACCGACGCTTCTATCAGGTCCTTGATTTCCTTTGCGGCTGTCGCGCTGCGCTGGGCGAGCGTGCGGACTTCGCCGGCAACCACCGCGAAGCCGCGGCCGTCTTCGCCTGCGCGAGCGGCTTCGACCGCCGCGTTGAGGGCGAGAATATTCGTCTGGAACGCAATTCCTTCGATCACCGAAATGATTTCAGTCACCTTGGTCGAACTCGAAGAAATGTCTTGCATGGTGGCCACGACCTGCTGAACCACTTCGCCACCCGAGGCCGCCGTCGCCGACGCCGCCGACGCGAGCGTGCTGCCCTGGCGCGCGTTATCGGTGTTGTTGCGCACGGTCGAGGTCAGTTCTTCCATGCTGGCCGCGGTTTGCTGCAGCGATGCGGCCTGTTCCTCGGTGCGTTGCGAGAGATCCTGATTGCCTTGCGCGATCTCGCCGGCAGCCACGGAAATCGACTCCGCCGATGTTTTGATGCCGGACACAATCGATGTGAGCTTCTCGCGCATTGCCTCCAGAGAAGCCATCAAACTCGTCCGATCGCCGGGTGCCACTTGCACGCTGACGGTGAGATTGCCCTCGGCGATCTGTGCCGCCATTTCCTGCGCGGCGCTCGGCTCGCCACCCAACTGGCGCAGAATGCTGCGCGAGATCAGCGCGGCGGTGACAATGCCCAGCAGGACGGCGATAGCCGCAATGACCGCGACCATCGTGCGGACCTTTGCATAAGTGGCGACAGCGTTCTCTCGAGCTTCCTTATTCTGTTGGTCCTCTAGAGCCGCCAGCTCGACTGCGCGTGCGAGCCACACTCGCTGCGGCGGGCGTGCGTTCTGCAACAGTTCCTGCATCGCGCCGGCGGTGTCGTGCGCCAGTGCGAGGTCCATCGCCTTGCGCTGCGGCGCCATCGCTGCGGCTTCGTCCTGCTTGATCTGATCGAGCAGCGAACGCTCCTTTGGCGCGGTGCCGGGCTCGGCGAACATACGTGAGAGTTGCTGGAATGCGTCCGCATAAAGCTGGTCCTGCTTTTTCATGCGTTCCGCCTCTTGCGCAACATCGCGCGGATCGCTGATCAACGCGAGGTTGCGAAGCGCGATGGCGCGATCCTGTATCGACGAGCGCAACTCGTTCGCAAGACGCGTTTCCTCGTTATTCACGCGAGCGATGCCATCCAGACTCGCGTCCAGTTCCGAGAGACCGTAGAAGGCAATGGCGGCGAGCACCAGCATGAATGCCGTCAACAGCCCGAAGCCGGCTTGCAATCGTGTCGATACCTTGATGTTTTTCATTTCCGTCCGCATTCAGAAAGGCGTATGTCTGGTTTACGACTGCCTGACGGAATACTGAAGGGTGTTTGTAATCGACGACGTCAAGCCGCGCCGAGACGGGCCGGTGCGTGGATAGGGCGGCAAGATGGTGACCGGCAAAATTTGCCGGATATATAGCGCCGATGCTTACAGCCGTCATCGGCGTTTCATGAATCGCGGCCCGTTCAAGGCTGAACCGGTTGCCATGTCGGATCGGGATCGAACGCTTTCAGCGCTGCCGCTTCTCGCGCCGAATTCGGTCCCAGGTTCTTCTGATAAACCTGGCCGTCCTGATTAACGATAAAGCTCATTACGCCGGTCTTGCCATACTCGCTCGGCCACGCAACAAGGCCGCAGCCGTTCGTCATCGCGCCGTTCTCGACGTAGTCGAGTGCGCCGTTTTTCGCGTGCGGTCCCTGCGCGGTCAGAATACGGAAGTGATAACCGTGGTAGCCGTCCTTGCTCAACGAGCCGGTTTTCGGCATGGCGGCAGCGAGCGGGCCAAGCGGGCTCTCGGGTTCACCCTCGGCGGTGGGCCAGTAGAGACCGTCATGCTTGCCCGGCGTGCTGAGCAGCCGCTGCGCATAGTGGCCGGTCGACGCGCGGTAGTCACGCTGAGCGTCGAGATAGGCAAGCGAGGTCATGATCGCTGCGCGTTCGTTGCGGCCGATCTTGCGCGTCAGAATTTCGTCGCTGCCCGCCGGCGGATCGAAGCGCCAGCCGTTGGCCGCCTGCACGAGCGGAATCGGCAATGTCCAACCGCTCGTGCCCACCGACAGGTGCTTGCTCGGGCGGCCGTGAAGCGGCGCTGCGTCGTCCACGATCCGATGGCCCGCAGCCCATGCGCCGAGGAATTCGTAGATGTCTTCTTCGCCGACGTCCTTCGTCGGAATGAAGCGGTTGTAATTCGTGCCGAGCACGTGCTGCATCGCCGCGTGATCGTTGGTGGCGATCGCGTCGACGAGTGCGTCGGCGGCGGCTTCCGGTGTCGGATAAACGGCTTGGGCCTGCGCCGGTGCGGTGCAAAACAACAGCGTCGACAGTGCGATTGCAGCGCTGGCAAGACGATGCGATGAGCGCCCTGCGGCGGCGTTCGCTAGGAAAACGCGGATCGAGTGAATGCGGTTCATGAGCGGCTCCTGGGTATCGTTCAACGTTGGCGGCCGAGGTGACGCTGTCCGCCGCCGCCCGCACCGAAGCCGCCGTGCGGCTGTCCGCCGCCCGCTCCAAAACCGCCGCCGCGAGACTGCCCTCCGCCGCCAGCACCCGGGCTACCGCCGCGCGCTTGTCCGCCGCCGCCCGCGCCAAAGCCGTTGCGAGTGCCGGCTTGCGCTTGCCGGCTTTCTTGTCCGCGGTGCATGTCCTGTTGCGCCGCCGCGCCGTTGCCGGCGCCGCGCAGCGCATTGTCGCGATTTACATTCTGTGCGCTCGACCGGACATTGCTCGCGTTGGCGCCGCCGTGCTGGATACCCTGCAAACGCTCGCTCGCGCTCCCGCCCAGATTCTGGCCCGTGCGGTTCTGCAAGGTCTGTTGCGCCTGCGCGCGAGATGCCGACATATCGCGCCCCCGGTAAGCGTCGCGCTGAGCGCTACCCATATTCGCGGACGCGTTCCGGTTGAACGTGGTGTCGCGGTTCCACCGGGTCGTGTTGCTGTTCACATCGAGGCGCCGGTTGACGTTCACGTTGTTGTACCGGTTGACGTTGATATTGACGCTGTGATTGTTCCAGTTGACGTCGCTCCACAGCGCGCTCGTGATCGCCATGCCCGCGCCGAACGCAAGGCCCGCGGCGAGTCCGCTCGCGACCGCATAGCCCGGAGGCGGTGGTACATACACGGGCGGATACGCTGGATAGGGCCACGCACCGTAGACCACAGTCGGGTTATACGTCGGCACGTACACGACTTGCGGATTGGCCGGCACGATCTGGATCGTGCTCTGCTCGACGATGACCTTCTGTTGCTCGGAGGTCTTCAGATTACCCGCCTGTTGCGCCTGCTTGCGCAGCCGTTGCACGGAGTCCATCACGTCGTTCGGCTGCGCAAGAAACGCATTGCCCAGTTGCGCGACCCAGTCGGGCTTCGAGGCCATTGTGGCAAGCACCTGGGGGAAGGCCACCAGTGATTGCACGCTCGGGTCCCACGGCTCTGCTGCGACCGCTTTGACCGCGTCGTCGCCCTTGATGTTGGAGTTTGCTTTCGACCAGGCCGCTGCGGCCCCGATGTCCTGCGGAAAGGTGGATGCCATCAGCACCTGGGCGAGCAGTGCGTCGGGGTAGAGCGCGATTGGCGCGGTGAGCGAATCGAGTTGCTGCTTCGACACATTGGCTGCGGTTTGCGCATGAGCCGCGGGAACCGCGACCTGAAGCATGACCGGCAAACCTGCCAGCATGGCGAGGGCGATCAGCGTCGCTCTCTGGTTTGCGCGTGAGCGTTTCACGATGAACTCTCCCTATTCGAAGCTGCGTCAAGTCATTACGGCGTACAACGTATATCGGACTCCGAAAGACATGGCGTCTGAAGGAAACATTTCATGCACGCGTTTTGAAGTCCGGTAGTGCGCCAATGGACAGATTATTAACCGGCTTTTATATGGAATTTCAATGCGCGGGAAAATATATTCAGGTTGAAGTTGGCGAAACGATCACCTAAGAGAACGATTTATCTATTGCTTCAGGACATAAAACCGGAGGTCGTGAAAATACAGACACGCCGAATTGTCTGCTTGCGTTTCGTCCTGAATTTTTTATCTGCGATGCAATACAGCGCTCGCCTCAACCCGTCGTTCGAATAAGGTGGGTCACTCTGCGACGGAGCCAAGCAGCGATACCGGCACGCCATGACAGCTGACCGTCGCGACAACCCCGACGCCGAGGCCTTCGACGAACTTCACGCGAGTCTCGAACGGCGACACCTGTTTATCGACGCGCAGAATGTTGAGCGGCCACGATGAATGCGATAGCCGTTCATGCGCAATGGCGCCGACCCACAGCGGCACGGCTGCCGCGCCGTCGCCGACCGCATAACCGCTCGGCCAGAAGCGCAACACGTCGCGCTCAGCGCGCGTGTCGCCGGGACGCATGAAAACGAGCGACGACGGCACTCCGTTGTTCAGCTTCGGCAGTACGGGCAGAGCGACCGCGGGTACGTCCGGCGAGGCCAGCGAGAGCAGGCTATGGGCGGACACGTCGGTGCCTTCGAGCCATCCCTCGCTTCGCAATTGGCGGCGGATCGCGTCGCCATCCGATACCCATTGCAGCGTGAGCGGTTCCTTGCGGTCGCCGCCCATATCCGAGCGATAGCACGGCAGATGCTTCCACACGGAAAGCGTCCATTGTTGTTGCGTCACGCGTGCGAGCGGCAGAGGCGCTGGCGTGCCGGGCGGCGTCATCATGCCGAGACCCGACTGCAGACCCATGCTGGCGAGCACCACCACGAGGACGATTGCCGGCATCCAGCTGCGCGCCGGTGGCGACTCCGGATGACGCAACATCGCAGTAAGCGCGACGATCGCCACCCACACGTACGAGAGCGCGGCGCCGCCAATCGCATCCGATACCCAGTAGCGGCCGAAGTACACGCCCGCAAGCGCGACCACGGTTACGACGAGCGTGCTCGCGGTGACCACCAGCAATCCTTCGAGCATGCCGACCCGCCGCGCGAGCAGGAACGCAAGAAACCCATAGACGATGACCGTGGCCGCCACGTGGTTGCTCGGAAACGCGTAGGTATTCGTCATGAGCGCGTTGGGCGCGGCGCGCTGCATGGCGAACTGCAAGGCGAAGATCAGCATCTGCGAAAAGACGACGGCCGCGAGCCAGTAGCCCACGGTGCGCCAGCGGCGCTCCAGCAGCATCCACAGCGTAACGGTGACGATCAGCGCGGCGAGCGTCGCGCTGCTGCCGAGCGTCGCGAGAGCGGCGAGCACCGTGTCGCCCCACGGCGTGCGCACCGATTGCATGAAGCGGTACACGGACTCGTCGACATGAGTGAGCGGATCTCCGGTGATCACCTGATGAAGCACGCCGAAGAACAGTGCGCCGCACACGAGCACGACCAGCGACGCCAGCAGGACGCTGGTGGCATCCGGCGCTTGCGGGTCCAGCATTCTTCGCGCGACCCGGCCAAGCGGTCCGGGATGACGGCAAGCCCAGCTGCCGAGATGCCGCCCAGCCGCGTTCGACCACGCGTTGGCGTGCGACAGCAGGAAAGCCGCTGCGCGGTAGCTGAGCCAGACGCTGCCCACGAGCAGCGCGAGGACCACCACGAGTCGGAACGAGACGGCCCCGGCGAGCAGCACCGAAGCGCCGAACACGACGCCCGGCAGGATATGCGCCGGTGCCCACAGCAGCGCCGAAAGCACGTTCATCGCGTAGAAGCGCACGGGCGACATGCCGAGCATGCCGGCAACCACCGGTACGATCGCGCGCAGCGGTCCGACAAAGCGCGCGAGCACCACGCTCTTTGCGCCGTGCTTGTCGAAGAAGCGGTAACCCGCTTCGAGCACTTCGGGATGTCGGGAGAAGGGCCAGAGCTTGACGATCCGCTTCTTGTAGCGGCTGCCGAGCCAGAAGCTGAGGCCGTCGCCGGCGATTGCACCGACGATTGCCCATGCAAGGACCCAGCCGAGGCCCAGCGAGCCGGTGCCGGTCAATGCGCCCGCAAGAAACATTGCGGTGCTGCCGGGAACGAAGGTACCGATGACCGCGACCGACTCCAGAAAGGCCGCGAAGAATACAACCGTGAGCATCCATTCCGGATGGCCGGCCAGCTGATGCAAGAGGTGAAGGTAGGCTTGCTCCATTGCGCGCGATCAGCCGTTATGGCGTAACGATCGATCATAACGCGCATGGAGCGTTTCTATTCCCCAAGCTGTCCTTTTCCCGGGTGCCGGTCGCGCGAGAACCCGGGTAACTCGTCCCGTAGAACCCGTGACGGCGGTGAACGAAGTGGGCAACGGTTCGTCATACTGGTCGAGGGGCGCGTTACCTAACGGAGTGCAGCAGATGAAAATCGCAACTGGCGGTGTGGGGCGGACGGTGCTGATCGCGGCATGCTTCGCCGGCTTTAGTGGAATGGCTTGCGCGCAGTCGGGCAGCACGAGCGCGGGCGTTGGCGGCTTGAGCGCTACGCCGTCGGGAGGAAGCGCCAATGGCGGTGGAGCAGCGGGCACGACGCTGGCGCCCACGCCCGGCCTCGCAACGCCGGGAGGTGCTGCGGGAACCGGCGGGATTGGCGTGATGGGTGCCGGCGCGGGCCGCGTGCCGAACAACATGCGTGCGAACGGCACGAGCCTGAACCAGAACCCCGATCCGCGCGTACCGAGCCTGAGCGGAAGGCCCCCGGCGCCGCGATAGATCGAGCCGCGAGGGCCGGATTGACTGGCGCGGCCGGCTTAAAATGGGCGTTCCACCAACCGGTTCATTCGACTACAGGAAGCGCCCATGGCATACGGTGAGCACAAATACGAAGTCTCCGTGCAGTGGACAGGCAACCTCGGCAGCGGCACCTCGGGATATCGCGACTACAGCCGCGATCATGTGATTGCGGCGGGAAGCAAGCCCGAGATTCCAGGCTCGTCCGACGCCGCGTTTCTGGGCGACGCAAAGCGGTGGAACCCCGAAGACTTGCTGGTTGCATCGGCTTCGGCCTGTCACAAGCTGTGGTATCTGCATCTGTGCGCGGACGCCGGCATTGCCGTGGTGCAGTACCAGGATCACGCCGAGGGCACCATGCTCGACAGCCCGCAACAAGGGCGCTTCTCGCAGATCGTTTTGCGCCCGCGCGTCGTGATTCAGGCGGGCGGCGATGTGGAACTCGCGCGGCGCCTGCATCACGTTGCGCACGAGAAGTGCTATATCGCGAACTCGGTGAACTTTCCGATTCTGTGCGAGCCGGTGATCGAGACGAGCCCGGACTGAGCGATCTATCGCCGGGCGCTGTTGGCTGCAAGCCAGCGGAAGCTAGCGCCTTTGCCGCGCTATCAAGCGCCTATTGAGCCGCTACCGCACGGGGGCATTCCCAGCGCATTAGCGATTGCCGTCGAGCAGATCGCCCAGCAGTTCGTCGAACGCGGCCTGCGCGTCTTCCAGTTCCTGCAACGCGGCGTCGAAAGTCTGCAGCGCGAATTGCGAAGGATTGCCGCTGCCGGCCGGCGGAAATTGCGATTGCAACGATGCAAACGCTGTCTTCACGCGTTGCGTCGCGGTCAATACGCGCTCCATTGCAGCGCTCTCTTCGGCGCGGGCTTTGTCGTGATCGATGTTGCCGGTGTTGTCCATTTGGTACTCCGTGTTCGTGGTTGCGGCGCGCGCCGCGTGAAATGGCGTGACTATGCCACGTTCGGGCTCACGATAGCGGCAAGCCGCCGTCGGCCTTTACTTCGCGCAACGACAATGCCGATTCGACCGACGTCACGCCCGGCAGACTGCGCATCTGGTCGCGCATGAAGCTGCCGTAGTCGTCCAGATCGCGCGCCACCACCTGCAAGATATAGTCCGCGCTGCCCGACACGTTGTGACATGCGATCACCCGCGGTATGGCCTGCACCTCGCGCTCGAAGCGGTTGGCCAGATCTTTGTCGTGCACGGCGAAGCGCACGAGAATGAATGCGACTACGCCGAAGCCGAGCGCCGAACGTGCGAGCACTGCGCGGTACTGGCCGATGTAGCCGTCGTTCTCCAGACGCTTGAGGCGTCGCGCGCACGGTGTTTCGCTCAGGCCGACCAGTTCGGCGAGCTTCGCGTTCGACATGCGGCCGTCTTTTTGCAGCGCGGCGAGGATCGCGCGATCGGTCTTATCGAGGTCAGTTGACATGGGTTGGCGGGCGCTTTTCGAGTTTTAGTGGGAAGCTTACGGAAACAGCGCGATGTTAGCGCATTCCGCCAAATTTCCAGCCAGAACTCCGGAAATTCGCCAGCAAAACCTCCGTCGACAATAGCAAGATAGAGCCTCGAAACAACGAGGCTCCCATGATTTCCGCACACCTTCTTGCTGTCTATATTGCCGCGCTGCTGGTCGTTTATGCCGTACCCGGGCCCGACATGGCGTTGATCCTCCAAACCAGTATTGGGCGCGGTGTGAGGAGCGGCTTTGCGGCGGCTTGCGGACTCGGTTTGGCGCGTGCGACTCACGTCACGCTCTCCGCTTGCGGCGCCGCCGCGCTGTTGCGCAACGCGCCGTGGCTGTACGACGTGGTGCGTTATGGCGGCGCGGTTTATCTCGCGTGGATCGGCATCCAGATTTTCCGCTCGCCGATGTTCGCCTTACCAGAAGGCGGCGCGGCGCGCGACGAAGCTAACCGCCCGACGGACGCAACGGCGACAGCAGGCATACGGCAGTTGCGGGCGGCGTTCGTCAAGGGTTTGCTGACCAACCTGCTGAATCCGAAAGCGCTGCTGTTCTGTTCGGTCTTGTTGCCGCAATTCGTGCGTCCGGAGGCGGGGCCCGTTGCGTTGCAGATGATCGAGCTGGGTTCGGTGCTGCTCGCGGTCGGCTTTTGCTTCGACCTCACGTATGCGATCGGCGCCGCGCGGATCGCGGGATGGATGCGCGCGCACCCGCTTGCTCAAACGTTGCAGCGCTGGACCTTCTCCGCGGCGCTGATCGGATTCGCACTGCGACTTTCTCTCGATTGACGCGAATGCGACCGGCTCTACCGGTTCAGTTTGCGTTCGCGGCGCGAACGGTCGTCGATAATTTTCCTGCGGTGCTTGTCCTTCATCTTCTTCCAGGTTTTGCATTCGTCGCGGGTGCGCAAGCAGCCAATGCAAAAGCCGGTTTCACTGTCGAATTTGCAGATGTCGATACAGGGCGATGCTGTGCTCATAGCCGGTGGACAGGTTGTGGAGGGCAGAGGAGGTGAGGCGACTTTCGCATGACGCATGCCTGTGCGCCAAGTGATTGTGTTAATAAAGCCGATAGAGCGCCGATGGAGCGGTCATTCAGCGGCCATGTCCGGCCGGCGATTACACGAACACAACCGCCACGCTTCGCCTTCAATGAAAACATTTCTGCTTTATGCGATTACCGCCGTCGCCGAGATTATCGGCTGCTATTTGCCGTGGCGATGGCTGAAAGAGGGCGGCTCTGTCTGGCTGCTCGTGCCGGGCGCACTCAGCCTCGCGCTTTTCGCGTGGCTGCTCACGCTGCACGGCACCGCCGCGGGCCGCGTGTATGCGGCGTACGGCGGCGTGTATGTGGCGGTGGCGATCTTGTGGCTATGGGGCGTCGACAAGGTGCGGCCTACGCTGTGGGACGCAGCCGGCGTCGCAGTGACGCTGGCCGGCATGGCAATCATCGCATTTCAGCCCCGCGCCTGAGCGCGTGAACCGGCGCGCCCGGGTGCCGCTGCACCGCGGCGCGATTCCGGCGCGGCCCCAGCGTATTCGCTATTCCAATCGCTTACTTCAACCCGCCCAGATAGTCGAGCTTGCCGAGTTCCACGCCGTTGTGGCGCAGGATGCCGTACGCCGTGGTCACGTGGAAGAAGAAGTTCGGCAACACGAAGCCCAGCAGATAAGACTGGCCCGTGAACTCGACGGGCCCGTTGCGCATTTTCAGGGTGACTGTGCGCTCCTCCGATCCGTCGATCTGCTGCGGGCTGAATTCCTGCAGATAGTCGATCGTTTTTTGAAGGCGGGCATGCAGTTCGTCGAAGGTCTGTTCGACGTCGTCGTATTTGGGCGCTTCGACATTGGCGAGACGCGCGGCGCAGCCCTTTGCGGTGTCGCTTGCGATATACACCTGACGCACGAGCGGCAACATGTCCGGCGCGAGGCGGGCGTTCGTGAACACCGACGGATCGATCTGCTTTTCGGCTGCGTGTGCCTGAGCCTTGCCGAGGATGGCCTGCAGATTGGTGAGGCCGCGAATCAGCACGGGCAGTGATGCTTGATACATCGAAATTGACATGGGTTCCTCTGATTCTTCGATTGCCCGCGCGGACGGCGCGTAAGGCAATGTAACGGCGGGATAGCCGCTGCAGCATCATAGCGGAGCGACGCGAACCGCGCATGACGCGCCGCCGCGTTAGCCATTCGGCCTACTGCCGCCTGCGCCGGAACTGTGTTCGAATGCATTGGTCCGAAGGTTTGCGAAGTCCTGCAAGCAGCACCTTGAAATCAGCAACGTGCCGTCTGTCGTCGGGCAGAGAGCGGACAGGGCGCCCCCGCCAGTCCCTCGTGCATCCGGCGCCGTCACGCCAACAGGAGAGTCGACACATGGCCACCAAGCACCCGCTGCCCGGAAGCGAGCGAAAGGTAGAACAAGGTTCGAAACTCATCGGAGCTTGCGATCCGTCGGAAAAGATCGAGGTTTTCGTGATGCTGCGCCGCCAGCAGCAGGCGCAGTTCGACGCGCTGATGAAACGCATAGAGGCAGGCGACCCGAACGTGGAACCGCTGTCGCGTGAGACGTTGGCCAAAGACTATGGCGCAGCCCCCGACGACATCGCCAAAGTCAAGGCATTCGCGGCTGCGCATGGCCTGAGCGTGGTGCGTGAAGACCCGGCCGCGCGCTCCGTGCTGCTCTCCGGAACCGTTGAGCAATTCCAGAATGCGTTCGGAGTCAAGCTTGAAAAGTATCAGCACCATACGGCCGGGGAATTTCGCGGCCGTACCGGCGTGGTCAACGTGCCCGACGATCTGCACGGCGTCGTGGAGGCGGTGCTCGGGCTCGACAACCGTCCGCAGGCACGACCGCACTTTCGCATCCGCCCGCCGTTCCGCCCGGCCCGGACGCATCAGGCTTCGTTCACGCCGCTGGAGCTGGCGTCTCTCTACAAATTTCCCGAAGGCGACGGCGGCGGCCAGTGCGTCGGCATCATCGAACTGGGAGGCGGGTATGACCCGGCTGACCTCTTGTCGTACTTCAAGAGCCTCGGCGTGCCGTCGCCCACGGTGAAGTCGGTGAGCGTCGATCAGGCGCGCAATGAGCCGACTGGCGACCCCAACGGTCCCGACGGCGAAGTTACTCTCGACATCGAGATCGTCGGCGCAATCGTGCCCGGCGCGACCATTGCCGTGTACTTCGCGCCGAACAGCGACGCGGGTTTCATCGACGCCGTCAGCCGTGCGGTACACGATACGGTCAACAAACCGTCGGTCATCTCGATCAGTTGGGGCGGCCCGGAATCCATCTGGACCAGCCAGTCGCTGAAGGCGTTCAACAGCGTGCTGCAAACCGCGGCCGCGCTCGGCGTGACGGTCTGCGCCGCGTCGGGCGATAGCGGATCGAGCGACGGCGCGGGCGCGGGAGATCAGGTCGATTTCCCGGCGGCGAGCCCGTATGTACTCGCGTGCGGCGGCACGAGCCTGAGCGCATCGGGGACGTCCATCACGCATGAGGTGGTCTGGAACGACGGCCCGCAAGGCGGCGCCGGCGGCGGAGGCGTGAGTGGCGCTTTTTCGTTGCCGGCCTGGCAGGAGGGCTTGTCGGTTGCGCTGTCGAAAGGTGGCAAGAAGCCGCTTGCGAAGCGCGGCGTGCCCGACGTCGCGGGCGACGCCTCGCCGCTGACCGGCTACACCGTGCTCGTCGCGGGCACACAAACGGTGGTCGGCGGTACCAGCGCGGTTGCGCCGCTTTGGGCCGCGCTGATTGCCCGCATCAACGCGGCGAAAGGCAAGCCGGCGGGCTTCGTGAACCCGAAGCTTTATAAGGCGGCGGGCGTCTGCAACGACATCACGCAGGGCAACAACGGCAGCTTCGCGGCGTCGGCGGGCTGGGACGCCTGTACGGGACTCGGCAGCCCCAATGGTCAGAAAGTGGCCGGAGCACTATATAGTCAGCAGGAATCCGCAGCACCGGCACAAGACGTGAACGTACCCAGGGAGTCATCATGACAAGCACAGAGTCAACGTCCGTTAGTCCGCAATCGTCGCAGAATTCTCAAACCTCGGGCACGCCCCCAGCGGCCGGTGGGAAACGCAAGCCGGCTGATCAGCCTTTCTTCGATCCGGTTGCATACGGCAACGGGCCTGACGACTCCGTAACGGCCACGGACGAGAGTGCCGCGATCACGCATCACTCGGTTACGATAGACGGCAAAAAGATTAATTACACGGCGACGGTGGGTCATCTCGTGATCGTCGACCCGAGCAGTTCGGAACCCGCCGCGCGGATGTTCTACGTCGCGTTCACGCAAGACAACCAGAAAGAGGAAACGCGGCCGCTCACCTTCTTCTATAACGGCGGACCGGGCTCGTCCGCGGTGTTCGTGCTGCTCGGCTCGTTCGGGCCGCGCCGCATCAAGACGTCGATGCCGAACTTCACGCCGCCCGCGCCCTACACGATAGAAGACAACCCCGACAGCCTGCTGGACAGAAGCGACCTGATCTTCATCAATCCGGTCGGCACCGGCTATTCGGCGGCGATCGCGCCAAAGAAGAACCGCGATTTCTGGGGCGTCGACCAGGACGCGGATTCGATCGCGCAATTCATCAAGCGCTTTCTCACGAAGAACAACCGCTGGAATTCGCCGAAATACCTGTTCGGCGAGTCGTACGGCACGGCGCGTAGTTGCGTCGTCGCCTACCGGCTGCACGAAGGCGGTGTCGATCTGAACGGCATTACGCTGCAATCGTCGATTCTCGACTACACGCAGGCGGGCAATCCTGTCGGCGCGCTGCCCACGGCCGCCGCCGACGCGTGGTATCACAAGAAGCTCGGCATCGCGCCGCGGCCGACCGATCTGGGCGCATTCGCTGAAGAAGTCGCGCAGTTCGCGCGCACCGACTACCTGGCGGCGCTGCGCAAATTCCCGACCACCGATTCTGCGACGGTCGAGAAACTCGCCGAATACACGGGCATCGACAAGACGACCTTGCTTGCGTGGAGCCTCGATGTCGCGTCGTACGACAGCCGCGGCAATTCGCTATTTCTGACCACGCTGCTCAAGCCGCAAGGTCTCGTGCTTGGCGCATACGACGGCCGGGTCACCGCGATCGGAACCGGCATAGCCGGCAAGGTCGATCCCAACTCGGGCGGCAACGATCCGACCATGACGGCGGTCTCGGGCGTCTACACGACGATGTGGAACGTCTATCTGAACGAGCAGTTGAAATACACGTCGAACTCGGCGTTCACGGACCTCAACGATCAGGCGTTCCAGTTCTGGGACTTCAGCCATATCGACCCGACCGGTGCTCAAAAGGGCGTGGACGACAAGGGCAACGTGATTCTATACACGGCCGGCGATCTGGCCGCCGTCATGGCACTGAATCCGGACCTCAAGGTGCTGTCGGCAAACGGCTTCTACGATTTCGTCACGCCGTTCTATCAGACTGTGCTCGACCTGCAGCAGATGCCGCTGCTCAGTCAGCAGGTTCGGCAGAACCTTTCGGCGCGCTTCTATCCGTCGGGTCACATGATTTATCTCGACGGCGGCTCGCGTACCGCGTTGAAGGCGGATCTCGCGGCAATGTACGATTCGGCGGTGGCGAACACCGAGGCGCTCAGCCGTATTCGGGCGCTGCAGGCTCGCGTGGCACAGTAGGTCGGGCGGTGGTGGGTCCGCGGCGGCATTGCGTCGCCGTGGAAGGTCCATCGCAACGCGCGCCGTGCATCCGGCGGACAAGCATTTTTTTCGCATGCGTATTGAATGTGTTTTAATTACCTTGCGAATTGACTATTGCGTGCCTCCGCAGGCGCGCCGACGAATGAACGCAGAAATTGCAGACAGGCGTCGCAGCGGCTATTCCAGCGACCACATAGGTAGGATCTTCAGGGCACATCTGCTCGCGCTTGCGTCCTGGCGTCCGCGCTCGTTGCGATTTGCCGTGGCGCTGAGCGCCACCGCGCTTCTCGCGTTGCGAGTTGGTGGCGCGTATGCGCAGGAGGCGCGCATGCTCGACGAACGCGTCACGCAGCAATCGATCGGCGAAACGATATGCCGCCCGGGCTATGCCAGCGCGGTCGCGCCGCCGTTCGATGAACTCATGGCGCACAAGGAGCGGATGCTTGCCGAGCGCGGCATCGACGCCGACGACGGCGCCGATTTCGCGCTGGACAGGCGCGTACCCGTGGTGCTCGGCGGTTCGCCGGACGCGCCTTCCAACCTCGGTCTGCTGCCGTGGGCGGGCCGCCAGGGCGAGCGCCGGAAGGCGCGCGCGGCGGTCATGCTCAAGCGCTGCGTCTGCGAGGGCAAGATCAGTCTCGCGGAAGCGCAAGCGGCGATTGTCGGCGACTGGTCGGTGGTCTATTCGGGCTTCAGCCAGACCTCGTGCGACGTCAGCCGGCTGGACGTCGCCACCAGCGCCGAGAGCGGGCGGGCAGCCGGACATGGCTCGCAGCCTTGAGGCTGTGTTCCCGGAAGCCGCGTGCCGCTGATCAAATTCGTTCGCATGGACCTGGCCGCGCTCGTGTGCAGATGGAAGAGGGTTTTCTTTCAACGTGCGCCCGTGAGTCGCTTGCCGTTCATCGCACCACCTGACTTATTCCTGGAGAATCATCATGACCCATTCACCTCTTGCCGCGGCGACGCTTGCCGCACTGACCTTCGCGTGTGCCGCCGGCAGCGCGTCCGTATTCGCCGCCGAGCCGGTTCATTGCGGTAAAGCCGACGCGCTGCAAATTCGCGGCGACGTGCCTGCAGCCATCAGCTTCGACGTGTATCGCCAGTTGCGTCCGTTGAATGCGCAACGCGTCGCGCTGTTCCAGTCTGCCGGCGAAGTGAAGCATCTACCCGATGGACTTGCAGTGTGCGAAGTTGCGGACGACGGCGTCGACGATCCGTCGGCCGTCCTGGTCGAACTGCCACAAGGCAAGAACGCGTGGTGGGTCAGCGCAGCCAACGTTCAACAGGCGGACTGATCCTCCCGCGACAAGCCAGGTTGCCGCGTTGCACCCCGGCGTAATCTCTGCGGTGATTGACGCGGCGGTCCGTTTCTTGCGACCCGCTTCCGCATGCCCAGAAGCGCGGTCCATAGTCCGGCGCACCCAGGGAGCATGCGGCTTCGCTACCCAGCGAATGTTCCGCTGTTCAGGTACAGTGCACTGACTGCGTCTTCAACGCGGTGTCCTCCAGGACGCCGTGACGTGCTGCATGCATGGTCGCAAGTGGCTTTCTGAAACAGGGCCAGCCCAATTACCGGAGATTCGAATGATTGCCTTCTACCTGTCATTGGCCGCGCTTGGCGCAGCGGGCGCCGCACTCATCCGTGAACTCGCCGCCGCGCAGGCCAGACAGCGTGCCGCATTGCGCCGCGTGCACGCACATTCCGCCGATCGCAGTAGCCGCCGCGGGTAGGCCGCATGAACCTGATCGTGCGCAACATCGCGCCGTCGTGCAGCGAGCAGGAAGTGCGCGAATTCCTCCAGCGCGAATTGGGGCACTACGCTCGCAATGTCGAGGTTGTCGACGCCGGCACGCCCGGCGCCTATGCCACGGTCGAACTTGACGCGCAGGTGCCGTATGTCGGCGAGGTCATCGCGCGTCAGATTCATGGCAAGCAGCTGGGCGGCATGGTGCTCGAGGCGAGCGCCGATCTATTCACCGACGAGCCGCCACCGGCGCAGTGACTGCCGGGCCTTCCTCTGGTGTCTTCGGCAGCGAAGGTGCGAGTAGGGCGCGGACGATGCGCAGAAAGCGGCGTTTCAAGACTTGAGCCGGCGGCGCGCCCAACCGGTGTTCGCTGTGTTGCTCAGCGGCTCTTGCCGTCTCAGTCTCCGCTTTCTACCTCCGGCCAATCGAACAGCGTGTACGGCAACGCGCGCTTGTGCCGCGTGATCTCGTAAAAACGCAAGATGATCTTGCGTGCCTCATCGCTTACGGATTTTCCTTCCAGGAAGTCGTCGATCGTTTCGTATGGAACGCCGTAGGCGTCTTCGTCGGGCCGTTGAGGGCGCAACGCTTCGAGGTCCGCGGTCGGCACCTTGTGAGCGAGCGCGTCGGAGGCGCCCAGTGCTTTCGCGACCGCACGCACCCGCCGCTTGTTGAGCCCGGCGAGCGGTAGGACATCGGCGCCGCCGTCTCCGAACTTCGTAAAAAATCCCATTAGCGACTCGGCCGCGTGGTCGGTGCCGATCACCACGCCCATGCGCGTGCTGGCTATCGCGTACTGCGCGATCATCCGTTGCCGTGCCTTGATATTGCCGTGGACGAAATCTTCCTGCGCTTCGTCCGCGAACGGCAGGCCGCTTTGATGCAGCGACGCGAGCATCGCGTCCGCGGCGGGCTTGATGTCCACGGTCACGGTCTCGTCTGCGCGAATAAAGGCCAGCGCCTGCTGCGCGTCGGCTTCGTCTTTCTGCTCGCCGTGAGGCAAGCGAATCGCGACGAAACGCGCGTCGTAGTTCGCGGCCCGCAACCGCTCGACGGCCAGTTGCGCGAGGCGCCCGGCCGTAGTCGAATCGATGCCGCCACTGATACCCAGCACGTACGCTTTCAGGCCGTTACTGCGCAAATAGTTCGCGAGAAAAGAGACGCGGCGTTCGATCTCCGCGTTGGCGTCGAACTCGGCAGTGACGTGCATTTCGGCGGCGATGTCCGCTTGAATCGCGGCTGGATCGGTTTGCTTCATGATCTTGTGCTCCTCGCGCCCGGGCGCAATGTCAAAGAAACAACTTCAGCGCGACAGTGGCGAGCACGTAGCGGACCCGCCGAAGGTCCATCGACAGATTGCCATGCGCTGAGTAACATCCTCGTTCCGAGAGCCGCATCAACCTGCGAGCAACCAATAATAATCACATCAGTGCGAACCCGCGATGAACCATCTCAAGCGGCCTCGCCCGCCTGTATTCGTCTGTCCGACTTTTGCACGAGTCGCCGCCCAGTGCAAAGCCGGCTGTATGCCATATGCATTTTCCTTGTCGCGCGCCGCGCGTGAGTCGTATCGCGTAATGCGGCGGACGCCTGGCCAGGCGCTATCCACCTTTGCCGGGTTGAGCAAGCTTACATGCGGCCTCGCGCTTGCCGTCTCCGCTTGTGCGGCCTTCGCTGCCGGGCCGCCTGCGGCAACGAGCGACGCGGCGTTTTCCGTCGATGCGTCGTCCGTCGCGGCACCCGATGCGGCCGGCGGCGTGGACCCGCGCCGGGCATTCGCGTTGCGGGATGTATTCGCCCGCCACGTCACGCGACGGCTCAACGTACCAGCCTCCGAGCAGCGCGCCTACGCCGCTCGTCTGCAAACGGCGTTGCATGAGCACGAGCTCGGCGAACTGTCCGGGGAATACGTCGTGATGGTCGACCGCAATGCAAACGTGCAGGCGCTCCTGATCTATTTCCGCGCGGCGCCCGCCGACGCCTGGCAGATGATCGGCGCGTCGCCCGTGTCCACCGGACGGCCAGGCGAGTACGACCACTTCGTCACGCCGCTCGGCGTGTTCGAGCACACGCCGTCCAACATGGATTTCCGCTCTGAAGGCACCGAGAACGAGAACCATATCCGCGGCTACGGCAAGCGTGACATGCGCATTTTCGATCTGGGCTGGGCGCAGGCAGAGCGCGGCTGGGGCAAGGGCGGGATCTCGCAGATGCGATTCCAGATGCATGCCACCGACCCCGACCGGCTGGAGCCGCTGCTCGGCGTGCGCCACTCGAAAGGTTGCGTCCGGATCCCGGCATCGCTCAACACTTTTCTGGATCATTACGGGATCCTCGACGCGGAATATGAGGCGCTCGTCGACTCGGGCAAATCGCTGTGGGTGTTGAAGAGCGATCGGCAGATCATGCCGTGGGCAGGACGGTATATCGTCGTGGTGGATTCGGCGCGCAAGGCTCGTCCAGCGTGGGCGCCGGCGCCCGACGCCAGGACGCGCGCCAAAGTGCCGGCGGGGGCGGACACAGCGGATTGATACGCGGCGTTTGGTCGGCGGTCAGCGTCTTGAGCGCCATGCGGTCCGCGCATTAGTGCCGCCGACGCCATGCCATCAGTGCATCACCGCATCCGTCAACGCATCAGCAACATCGTGCCCGCGCCAAGTATTCCGCCGCACAAAGCGCACGCCCACAACAGCGCCCGCGTACGCCGATATTCGCGACCGATGTCGGCGAGCAGTTGGGCGTTTTGCCGCGGCGAGCGCGCGCGGTCGTGTTCGTGCTGCAGATAGCGCACGGCCAGTTGCGGCACGCGTGGCAGCATATGCGCGAGATGCGGCAGCTCGCGTGAAATGCGCTGGAACCAGCCGCGATGATCGACGTCGCGCCGCGCGATGTCCGCGAGCACGCGCCGCGCGATGTTCCAGGTATCAACGCCCGGATGCAGCGCGCGCGCCAGCATCTCCGCCTGATGGAACGATCGTTGCGCGGTGGCGAGCCGACCGGAAACAACACCATCGAACGGAAGCACCGCGTGCAGCAGTTGGTGGAAGAGCGACCCGGCGGAACGATCTTGCGCAGCCGCCGCAAAATGCGCTTCGGCTCGGGTACGCAATTCAGCTTCGAGCATTTCGGGGCGAGTCTGATGCGGCACGTGCCCAGCGTCGCGGTGCAGTTCTGCGAGCCGGCCGTAGTCCTGCTCGAACAGGGCGGTCGCGCCATGAACGAAGAACTCGCGCTCGCCGGTCGAGAGGCTGGACATGATCGAAAATTCCGCCAGCACGAGTCGTCCTAAAGAATCGGGCTCGACGCTTACGCGGACCCGTCGCGCGTCAAGCGTCGCGTGAAAGAAGCCGTGTTCGAATGCCTGCTCGGTCACCACTTCCACAATATGCGCGGCGAGCGGTGCGAGCTTCACCTGATGCGCGTGCAGACCGCTCAGGTCGGTAGCCGGCAGCGTGTCGATGCGCTGCATCGTGAGCGTGTGACTGGTGCAAAGATCCCAGATAACGTCGGGTACGACGAGGCGCGTGTCGCCCTCGAAATGATGACCGGTCTGGCTCAGGTTGGCGGCCTCGGCGCGCAGGTCGAAGCGGCGCTGAATCTCGTCCGCGAAGGTTTGAGCCAGCGCCCGCAGCCGCAGGCGTCGTGCGGTGCTCGACAGTTTTTCCAGCCAGCGGGCGACCCATCGCAAAAGCGCAAGCTCGTCGCCGATCTGCTGCAACTGTTCGGCACGCAGCAATTTGATCGCCACCTCGCGATGACCGTTGACCGGCATCAGCAATCGCGCGAAATGCGTCTGTTCGGCGAAGCCGCTGCGCACCGGTATCAGGTCGACCGCGCTGAAGAGGGTCGCGAGCGGCCGGCCGAACGCTCGTGTCAAGGCTTCCTCGGATTCGCGCGGCGGCAGCGGCGCTTCCATATGATCGATCGCATCGATCGCGTCGTGCAATGTCGAGGTTGCCAGTTCCGGGCGCTCGACCAGCGTCTTCGCGAACTGACCCGCCAGTGGGCCGAGCGCGGGCAGCAGGCTGTGAACACTGCGCGCGCTGCGTGTCGACGAATGCACGCGGCCGACAAGCTCGACCAGCCAGTGCAGCTTGCGATTGGCTGGCGCGGCGAGCCAGATCAGGCGCGCGCCGTAACGCAGTGCGTGGTAGAGCAGGAGTAAGCGGCGAAACAGTGGGGGCATCGGCAGTTCGATTGGCGGCAATGCGGCGCACAAGAACTGGGCGCCGCGGGGCCAGGACAATCAGATTATCAGGAATGCGCGCCGACGGGCGCTTCTGCGAACCGGCAGCCCGGTCTTGCTATGGAGGCAGCGTGCTGGACGCGTCAGTCTCGCTATGCGCTCTTTGATGATCGCATCTGACCATTGTTCGAACTTCAACGCTGGTTTTTCTCGAAGCCAATGATGCTCGCGATTGCGCTGATCGATTCGGTATCGAGCACATGCAGGAAGAACGAACCAAGCTCATGACCCACATAAGCGACACGTGTGAGCGCCGCTGTTTTCTGAGGAGAGCAGTTCTCGAAATAGTGTTCGTGCGGCACAGCGGAGAACATACATCCGCCACGATGGTATGGCGAAAAACTTAAGGAAACCTGAAGAAAATTGCTTTGCAGCCTTTATGACAGTTTTTTTAACGACGCAGTGACAAATGTGTTCTGGCGCACAGTTCGGAACAACTAGACCACTATTCTCGGAGAGGGAAGTGTATGCAGTGCGCGTTGCGTGAACGTATCGAGCATCCAAACACATTCACACGAGGAAATGATGGCCGAAGCGAGCGTACCCCTTTGTGTCGATCTCGATGGAACGCTGACGAGCACCGACCTCCTGGTGGAATCGTTCCTCGTGCTTGTAAAACGAAATCCACTGTACGCGTTCTTATGTATTGGCTGGCTGTTGCGCGGCAAGGCTCATCTGAAGGCGCAGATTGCTCAGCGTGCCGCCATCGACGTGACGTTGCTCCCTTATAACGCGCGCCTCGTGGAGTTTCTGCGAGAAGAACGGTCGTATGGCAGAGATCTATATTTATGCACCGCTGCAAACCGCAAGTTCGCTGAAGAGATAGCCTCGTATTTCGGCTTCTTCAAAGGGATTCTGGCAAGCACTGACGCCCACAATCTGTCGGGTGTTCATAAAGCTTATGCGTTGTCCGAAGAATTCGGTCCGCACGGTTTCGACTATTGCGGCAACGCGCTATGTGACGTGCCGGTGTGGAAGCAATGTAGACGGGCGATCGTTGTAGGGACGCGCCAGATTGCCGAGGCGGCCGAAAGGGTCAATCACAAGGTTCTCTTCTTTGAGGATCGGCGATCGCTAATCGCGCTTACCGTCAGGGAAATGCGTGTTTACCAGTGGGTCAAGAATCTCCTGATTTTTGTGCCGCTGCTTGCATCACACCGATTTACCGAAGCAGACACGCTGCAAGCCGAAGTCATTGCATTTTTTTCTTTCTGCTTCTGCGCTTCGTCTGTATATCTGCTCAATGACATGCTGGACCTCGACGCGGATCGACGCCATGTGCACAAGCGCGATCGGCCGTTTGCGTCGGGACAGTTGTCGCTGGCTTTCGGCATGCTTCTCGGATGTGTGCTTCTTATCGCGTCTGCGGGATTTGCTCTGCTGCTGCCTTTTACTTTTCAGCTGGTACTGGCCGGCTACTTTGCGACCACGCTTGCGTATTCGCTCAGGCTAAAACGGTTCATGCTTGTCGACGTCTTTGTTCTCGCGGCTCTTTACACCGCGCGCGTCGTGGCCGGCGGCGCCGCGGGGGACATCCCGCTTTCCGACTGGTTGATCATGTTTTCGATTCTGATCTTTCTGAGCCTCGCCATGGTCAAACGCTATGCGGAACTCGACGCGCTATTACGCGAAGCAAAAGTCTGCGCAGTGGGGCGCGGATACGTCACGCAGGATCTGGGCATTCTGCGTTCGTTCGGCACGGCCTCCGGTTACGTCGCAGTACTGGTTCTCGCGCTGTATATGAACTCGTCCGATGTACGCGTGCTTTATCGACATCCTCACGCACTGTGGTTTCTATTCGGACTGCTGCTCTTCTGGATCAGCCGTGTATGGATGTTAGCCTTTCGCGGCGAGATGCATGACGATCCAATTGTCTTCACCATCAAGAATCGCCTGAGCTTGCTCGTAGTATTTCTTTGCGTGGCGACGGTGATAGCGGCAAGTTGACCTCTGAGCATTCAATCGATGCAACTGGATTTCTCTTTTCTTTTCGTCAGCGCTCCGTTGCTATAAGCGCCTCCTCGGTTAAATCTGTGAGCAAGCGGGATGCCCATATCTTCCTTCAAAAGTGCGGGCGCTGCGGCGCGCGCTTTTCCGGCCGTAAATGTTCCCCGCCTGTGCGGGTACTTCGCACGATATGTTGTGATCAGTGGCAATGCCCGATGACGGCGATTAATCGGCTGACGTCGACTAGATAGGCTGAGGCAATCTGAAAGCATTCCGCATTTTGCGGCCCGAGCGGAGATTTTTCTTCATTCTTGCGTGCGCCAGCGCGCATTCGGGAGCCGGTTCCCGGCATCGTACGGTGGCAAATAACATAATCTGGGTGTACCGCAGGCAGCAAAGCGACTCGTTGGGCGGGCCTACTCCGCAAGACGGATGGTCACCGTCCTGTCCCAGTACGTACCTTATTGTCTACGCGAAAAATGAATAGCTTCGACACGAGCATCGAGACTTTTTTTAGCGGATTCCATTCTTGTGTCCTGTGCAATCATGCGGTGCAAGCCATCGCGGACATGTACACATTCAAAGGTCTAGTACTGATTCCCGTTTTATGGTGGCTATGGTTTCAGTCGGCCGAGCGTCGGCAATGGCGGCGTGAAGTCGTCATTGCGACTACCGTGAGTGGGCTATTGGCTCTTCTTGCCGGAAGACTTCTGGCGCATTTTTTACCGTTCCGCACGCGACCGGCGTTTTCGCCCGACCTGCATCTTCATTTCCCAGTTGTCCCGCAAAGCGAAAGCTTGTTATCAGCGTGGAGCTCATTCCCGAGCGATCACGCGATGTTGTGGATGTCGGTTGCGGTAGGCATCTTCATTGTTTCTCGCCGCGTTGGCATTCTTGCGCTGCTGTATGTTGCAATATTCATTTGCATGCCGCGCGCTTACCTCGGCTTCCATTACCCAACCGACCTGTTGGCCGGAGCCGCGATTGGCATCGTCATCACCTACATCATGACTCGCGATTCCGTGAGAGCGCATTACGCGACGCCCATGTTGCGCTGGATCGAGCGCAATCCTGGACCATCGGCCATGTTGGGATTCGTGCTGTGCCTGGAGCTCGTTACCCAGTTCGATGAAATCAGAGCCTTCGCCACTTCCGTCTTCAAGGTTGTCTGATTCGTTTGTCATTCAGACGGTGGACCGAACGATTCAAGCGGAGCGCGTTACGCGAATGCCGGCCCTCTCGACTCTTATCCCGCACGTAGCATGCAGTGACGTGAGTGTTTCGCTGCGCGAATAAGAGCCGAGATGAGCGCCGTCCTTCTCCAGGTGATATCTAAAGACCAAAGGTCTACACAATCTGAAAAGGGGTGTTGATGACTGCTCGAAACGGAACGGCGTATACCGGCAGGCCGTTGTATTTGTGGAGCGTCTGGCTGATTGCTACTGTTGTAGCTTGCACGCCGCTCTTCGTCTCGTCGATTCCGCCATTGGGACAGCACTTCTATAACATCGTCAGAGTAGACATTCTGGCGCATCCCGGTTCCTACGCTGGCAACTTCGTGGTTCGGTGGGACCCATTGCCCGACCTTGCGATGGACCTGACCCTGCCGTGGATCGCGAAGCTGATGCCGGTGGAGTGGGCAGCATGGTTCTTTATCGTTGTCGAACTCTCGTTGCTAAGCTCGGGCTGCCTGGTTCTCAGCCGTGCTCTGAATGGCCGGTGGTCGTGGTTCCCGCTATTCAGTTTTCTGCTTCTCTACAACTGGATCCTGATACGCGGTTACGATAACTTTCTGTTCGGCACTGGCCTTTGTTTGTGGGCGATAGCCTTGCATGTGGCGCTTCGCCGGTTCACGGTCGCGCGGATCATAGCGTCGTCTTGCAGCGCCCTTGTGATTTATTTTTGCCATCTTTTTCCTCTGGCCGTTTTTGCACTGGTCATAGGAACATGGGAGCTTGGCTGCTTCCTGCAGGAAGGGAAATTGCGAATCCGCTCGCTCGTCACGCACGCGAGCGCGAGCCTGGTTCCGTTGATACTTCCCGTGGTATTACTGGCGCATAGCAGTACCGGCGGACTTCGTGGCTCCGTCGACTTCGGCTTCGTTCATATATTCGCCAAAGTCAGCCGTTGGCTCGATGTCTTCGCAATCGGCAATCCCCCGGCCGACGTCGCAGTGCTGGCAAGCATGGGCCTGACATTAGCCATCGGCTTTCTAATGAAATGGTGGTCCTGTAAGCCTGAGTGCCGGATCACGGTGATTGCGCTTCCGTTGGTAGCGCTATTCGCGCCGTTCTCCGCATTTGCTTCTTATGGCGTGGTCGAGCGATGCGCGCTGAGCTTCGCATTCCTGCTGACAGCGCTCGTGGATGTGCGGGCTTCGGCACCGCGTCTGCAACGGGTCGGCGCGCTAGCGCTCGCGATTGTTTTCCTGTTTCGCATTGCGACGGTAACTGCCGATTGGCGTGCGGCGAAGCCTTCCATTCAGGCGTACCGCGCTACTTTCGCGTCGCTGAAATCGGGCTCGGTCCTGTTTCAATACAAACAGGACACGACGTATCCGTCGCCAAGGACCGCGCCTCACCGCTGGAATCCGTATCTGGATAAGGTCGTTGCGCTTGCAACGCTCGATCGGGTTCTCGTACCGGATCTCTATCTGAAGGCGGGCCAGCAGCCCGTGCTTTATCGCGCGGAAAACGCGGCATTGAGGAAGTTCCAGGACGATATCGAAAACGGCGACACGGCATTCCGGGCGAACGACGGAATGTTGCGCGCATGGGCCGCGGATTTGCAGAACAGGTTTCCAGACCTGCAAACCCGATTCACGGAAGTGTATCTCGCTGTGTTCGATCCGCAACGGCGTCTTTCTGAAACACTAACCGGTTGGCAACTCGTTGCGACGCTACCGGAACATCGACTCTATCGGATGCTTCCTCGGTGAGCGTGGTCATCATGCATCCGATCGGCTAGCCGCTTACGGTGCGTAAGGCCGTTCGAAGAATGTCGTTTTTCTGCCAGCGGACGTCGCATTCGCGGCATGCCGGCGCGGCTGTTGACCATTACATTCGAAGGAACCCCGCCACGTCGCTACAGCCGTGCCGCACAGTAAGAACGAGACTCAGCCCGAATGAAACAGGCACGCGAAACGGCTGCCCATCAGCCGACAGGCGCGTCCTATTTATTGGACACGCAACCGCTTGCCGACGGGTGGGAAAGCACGGGTTCGCTCAGCGCCGCTGTCCAGCCGGGCGAGGCGACCGCAGGCGCGAAGTCCGCCGCTGCTGTCGTCGGGTCCGCGCCAGTCGTCGGGAGCTTGCGCTCCACTGCGGTCCTGTTGTTGGGCTACGCGATTCTCATCACCGGAAACGGTCTGCTCAGCACGCTTATCTCGTTGCGCCTCATTCAACAGCAGGCGCCGTCGATCGTGGTGGGCGTCGTGCAATCGGCGTATTACATCGGCTTTCTATTGGGCGCTGTTTATGGCGGCGCGCTCATTACGCGCGTCGGTCATCACCGCGCGTTCGTCACCTTCGCCGCAGCCTCGGCGTGCTGCGCGCTCGGGTACGCCGTGTGGAGCGCGGCCGCGATGTGGGTCGTTCTGCGCTTCGTCACAGGCTTCTGTCTGGTCGGCATTTTCACGGTCGTCGAGAGCTGGTTGCATCAGGTCGCGAGCAACGCTCAGCGGGGCCGCGTGTTCTCGGCTTATCTGATCACCAACTACCTCGGTGTCGGCACCGGGCAGTTTCTCATCGGCCTTGCGGACCCAGGTGGGTTTGAACTTTTCAGCGCGGTCGCAGCTTTGTTCACGGCGTCATTGATCCCGGTCGCGCTCGCAGGCACAGCGCCCGCAGCCACGGCCGCGCTCGACGCGTCTTGTGCCACATACGGCTCGCGTCTCGCACGCGGGCTGTCGGGGTTGCAGAGCATCTATCGTTGGGCGCCGCTCGGCGTTGCCGCGTGTCTGTCGGCCGGGGCGCTCAATAGCGCGTTCTACACGATGCAACCCGTATTCATGCGGCGCGTCGGCTATGCGGTGCCAGACGTGTCTCACTTCATGGGCTTCGCACTGCTCGCCGCGCTCGTACCGCAATGGCCGGTTGCGCGGCTGGCCGACCGGTTCGACAGGCGCAAGGTGCTGCTATGTCTTGCGGCAGTTACCGGGTCGCTAAGCGTGCTGCTGTTCCTGCTGCACGATGACAGGTTGATCCGGGCCTTCGGCTATCTCTATGTCGCGGTAGCGTTTTCCATGTACGGCGTCGTCACCTCCTACGTGAACGACTGCATTCCCGCCGATGAGCGCGTTGCCGTGAGCGCCGGTCTGTTGCTGATCTTCTCGGTGGGGGCGAGCACCGGCCCGACGCTCGCGTCCGCAACGATGTCGGTCGCGGGTCCTTCCGGGCTCTATCTGTTCACGGGGCTCGTCACAGGCGCGCTCGCCACGCTGACAATGCGCAGCGTGGCGGGTCGGCACGGGCGATAACGCCAAGCCACGCGCGCCGTCGCCTTTCGGCGGCTTCCAGCGAACCCGGCAACTTCTCCGAATTCTCCAGAATCATTCGACCGCCATGACCTGTCGCTTCGAGGACGGGGATTACCCTTAGCGCTTCGTCGGCCAACGCCCGCGCTGTAAGGGAAATGCCGGGCGGCAAAAACGCGATGTCGCTTTTGTGACAAACGAAGTCGAATGCAGATGAAGGGTTCCCAGTTTTGTCCGGCTATCTTTGCCGCATAGCGAAGCACACCGACACGCGCCTGAACAGGCCGTCAACGCCGGAACGGGAGACAACGTGGAAACCCTTGCTTTCATGCTCGATAACTTTGCGTCGATCATCAGGCTCACCGTCGAGCACGTAGAGATCGTCGGCGTGGGTGTCGGTCTCGCCATTGTCACGGGCGTGCCGCTCGGCATCGTGATCACGGCCAATGCGCGCGCCGCGAAGATCGTGTTGTATTTCGCGGCGATCCTGATGACCATTCCCTCGGTTGCGCTGTTCGGGTTGATGATCCCGGTCCTGTCGGTGATCGGCCAGGGCATCGGTTTTCTCCCGACCGTTATTGCGCTCTTTCTCTATTCGCAACTGCCGATCGTGCGCAACACGTACACGGCGATCACCAACATCGACCCTGCGTTGCGCGAGGCCGCGCGCGGCATCGGCATGACCACGCGCCAGCGTCTGTGGAAGGTCGAAATTCCCATTGCGCTGCCCATCATCATGGCGGGCGTGCGGATGGCCGTGGTGATCAATGTCGGCATTGCCGCTGTCGCCGCTTATATCGGTGCAGGCGGGCTCGGCAAGCTGATCAGCCGCGGCATTTCCCAATCGGACCCGCGTCAGTTGATCGCCGGCGCCATTCTCGTAAGCCTTCTTGCCATTGCCGCCGACTATGGCCTCGGCTGGGTGCAACGTCTGCTGACGCCGAAGGGTCTTCGCAGCCCGTCGCGGACCGGCCGGCTGGCATTACGTCTTGGCGCGTGGGCGTCATTCCGTAAATCTCCTCATCACGCGCAATAATCATGATCAAGCTCTCCAGCATCTCGAAGCGCTATGAAGGCGCGAGCGCCCCGGTGGTCGACGGCATCGACATGGAAGTCGGCGCGGGTGAAATCTGCGTGCTGCTCGGCCCGTCGGGCTGTGGCAAGACGACCACGTTGAAGATGATCAACCGCCTGATCCAGCCGAGTTCGGGAAAGATCTTTATCGACGGCCGCGATACCGACGAGTTCGAGGTGGTCGAATTGCGCCGTCAGATCGGCTACGTGATCCAGCAGATCGGGTTGTTCCCCAACATGACGGTCGAGGAGAACATCAGCGTGGTGCCGCGTCTGCTCGGCTGGGACAAGGCGAGGGCAAAGCGTCGCGCGGCCGAATTGATGGAGATCGTGGCGCTCGATCCTTCGACGTATCTGTCGCGCTATCCGAAGGACCTTTCGGGCGGCCAGCAGCAGCGCGTCGGGGTAGCGCGCGCGCTCGCGACCGATCCGCCCGTCATGCTGATGGACGAACCGTTCGGCGCAATCGACCCGATCAATCGCGAGTTGATCCAGGACGAGTTCCTGCGCATTCAGCAGCAGGTCAAGAAGACCATTATGTTCGTCAGCCATGACATCGACGAAGCCGTGAAAATGGCTGACCGCATCGCGATCTTTCGCGGAGGCCGGCTCGAGCAGTTCGACACACCGGACACGATCCTCGCGCGACCGGCGAGCCCGTTCATTGCCGGCTTCGTCGGCGCGGACCGAGCGTTGAAGCGGCTGCGCCTCGTGCGTGCCAGCGACGCTTTGTCGGCCTGCGATTGCGCCGCACGCGTGGGCGACAGCAGCGAGCGCGCACGGGCGTTGCTCGAACGGCACGGCGTCGAACAGATCGTGTTGCTCGATGCGGCGGGCAAGCCGCAAGGCTATCTGAGCGCTGCCGAGCTCAGCGCAATCGAGGGCACGCTGATGGCAGCCCACGCGAAACCGGTGCAAGGCGTGGCGCGTCATAGCGATGACCTGCGCAGCGTGATTTCGTCGATGTTCTCACTTGGGCAATCCTGGCTTGCTACTGTCGACGACGAGGGCCGCTTCGTCGGCTACGTGAATCAGGCGCACATTGTCGACATGTTGCGTCTGCCAGCGGAGGCCCGCGCATGAATACACTGCTCTCACGCTGCGCTCTCCTGTTCGCTTGCGCTGCGCCGCTGCAAGCGCGTGCGGACAACTGGCTTCTATCCATTGCGCAATATCGCACCGATATCGTCTACCAGTCCATCACGCAGATGACGATGGTCGCCATAGCCGGCGGGCTTGCAATCGTCGTTGCGGTGCCGCTCGGCATCTATCTGAGCCGCGAGTCGGGCAAGCACGCGCGCGCAGGTCAAGCGCTCCTGCAGACGCTCAACATGGGGCAGGCCGTGCCGAAACTCGCGCTGCTCGCGCTCGCCATGAGCGTACTTGGCATTGGCCGCTGGCCGTCGATTTTCGCGTTGTGGGTAGCTACCTTGCTGCCCATTGTGCTCAACACGCTCGAAGGCTTGCGCGCCGTGCCGCGTGCGCTGATCGAAGCGGCCACCGGCATGGGCATGACACCGAGGCAGGTCTTATTTCGCGTCGAATTGCCCAACGCGCTTTATGTGATCTTTGCGGGCATCCGCACCGCGCTCGCTATCACCGTCGGAACGGCGCCGCTTGCGTTTCTGGTCGGCGGCGGCGGACTCGGTGAACTGATCTTTACCGGCATCGACATGAACGACTTTTCGATGCTGCTGGCAGGCGCGATTCCCACCGCGGTGCTGGCGGTTCTCACCGACGTGCTGATCGGCCAGATGCAGGTGCATCTCGTGTCGCGCGGCGTCACTCCCCAACGCTAGTTCAATCACACGCATACGCGTTTCTTCGAGGACATCATGAACATTGCCTTCTTCAAGCGGGCCTGCGCGCTCGTCGCCATTTCCCTTGCGTCGTCGTGGACCATTACTTGTGCGGCGGCGAATGTCGTGGTCGGCGGCAAGAACTTCACGGAGCAGCAACTGCTTGCCGAGATGACGACCGAGCTATTGCAGGCCAAGGGTTTCACCGTTACGAAAAAAGACGGCTTGGGCAGCGCGGTGTTGCGCGCGGCGCAAGAGAACGGACAGGTCGACGTGTATTGGGAATACACCGGAACGTCGCTGATCACGTACAACAAGATCAATGATCGCCTTTCGCCGGACGACACATACAGGAAGGTGAAGGAACTGGACGCTGGGAAAGGGTTGGTGTGGCTCGATCCTTCTCGTGCGAACAATACGTATTCGTTCGCGATGAATCAGGACGAAGCAAAGAAGCTCGGCATCGTAACCCTTAGCGATCTTGCAAAGGCCATCAAGTCAGGCAAGACGCTGAGCTTTGCGTCCAACTCGGAGTTCTATGCTCGCCCTGACGGGCTGCGTCCGCTGCAGAAACTGTATGGCTTCGAATTTTCGCAGGACGAGGTTAAGCGGATGGACTCGGGTCTCACGTATCAGGCATTGAAGGACCGTCAGGTGGACATCGCGCTCGTTTTCGCCACCGATGGCCGCGTGCCGGCATTCAACTTCGTCATTCTTAAGGACGACAAGGGCTTCTTTCCTTCGTATGCGCTGACGCCCGTGATCCGCAAGGCGACGCTCGACGCTAACCCGAAGCTCGGCCCAATCCTGAACTCGCTCTCGGCAAAGCTCGACGCACCGACGATGGCTCGATTGAACGCCTCCGTCGACGTGCAAAAGAAATCGTTCAGCGAAGTTTCGCATGACTTCCTGAAGCAAGCGGGTCTGCTGTAACGCTCGCGATCCGACCCAACCTGAGAGACAAGAACATGCCTTCGTCTTCCCTCGACGCGCCGCGAGACGGCGCGCTGAAAGTTGCCGCCGCGCAGATCGACAGTTCGTACGGCGATCTGGACGCGAACCTCGGCAAGCACCTGAGCATGATCGGTGAAGCGCGCAAGCACGGCGTCTCGATGCTGCTGTTCCCCGAATTGTCGCTGTGTGGACATAGCGCGGGCAAAGACGCGCTGCAGCTTTCAATGCATGTCGATCACCCGGCCATTGCCGCACTTGCCGAAGCGAGCGTCGGGCTCCATACGTCGTTCGGTTTCATCGAAGAAGCGCCTGGTGGCCAGTTCTATAACAGCCAGGCGACCGTGACGCAAGGAAGGATCGTGCACGTGCATCGCAAGATTCAACTGGCGACCTACGGCAAGCTGCGCGATGGCCTGTATTACGCGCCGGGAGCGGAACTCGGCGCATTCGGCATCGACCGCGACTGGCGCGTCGGCACGCCGATCTGCAACGACCTGTGGAATCCGGCTCTCGTGCACGACCTGATGTGCGACGGCGTCACGCTGCTCGCCGCTCCGATCAGTTCGGCGCGCGAAGCGGTAGGCGGCGGTTTCGACAACCCTTCTGCGTGGGAACTGAATCTGCGCTTCTACGCGGTGACCTACGGGGTCGCCGTGGTGATGGCGAACCGGATCGGCACCGAAGGCATGCTGCGCTTCTGGGGCGGTTCGCGCATTCTCGATCCGTTCGGCAACACGGTTGCAATGGGCTCGACTACCGACGAAGAACTGGTTGTCGGCGAACTCGACTACGCGGCGCTGCGCGAAGCGCGCTTCCTGCTGCCGACCGTGCGGGACTCCCGCGTCTATGCGGGCCGCGGCATCCGTGCGGCTCATTCACCTGTCAACACCTGAAGCGTCGCCTGCCATGCAAGATTTTCTCCTTACCGACGAAGACCGCGCGTTCCGCGCGGAAGTGCGGGCCTTTCTGCAGCGCGAACTTGCGCCGCGCGCGGCCGATATCGAAGACCGGCGCGACTGGGAAGCCGTCAAGCACGTGGTGCGCGCGCTGGCCGAAGCCGGTTATCTGAGGCTCATGTTCGCGGACCTTTATCGCGGCTCGCTGAAAAAGCCCGGACTCACGCACGCGACGATCTTGTCGGAGGAAGCGTCCTCCATCAACTATGCATTCGAAACGACCATTGCTACGGCGCTGAGTTGCGCATATCCGTTGCATCGTCACGCGAGCGAGGCGCTGCGCGATGCGTATCTCGAACCGATTCTGGATGGCCGCGCGGTCGGCGCGATCTGTGTGACCGAGCCGGGCACGGGGAGCGATTCGGCGGACATGCAAACACGCGTCGAATACGACGCACGTACCGACGAATGGGTCGTCAACGGCTTCAAGCGCTATATCTCGAACGCTTCGGTAGCGGACGTCTATATTGCCTACGGCATCACGCCGCGCGATGACGCGAAGCCTGCCATTACGGCGGTGGCGGTGCCGAAGGACGCCCGCGGCATTAGCTTTCCTCGCAATTACACGTTCATGGGCCGGCACGGCTGCATCGTCGGCGAGGTCGAATTCGACAATTGCCGCGTGCCAGTCGACCACCTGCTGGGCGGCGCGGGCGAGGGCTCCGCCATCATGCGCGGCATGTTCAACTTCGAGCGCGCGATTCTGGGCGGCTCGGGCCTCGGCGTCGCGCGTAGTGCGTTCGAAATCGCGCGTGAGCATGCGCAAAGACGCAGGACGTTCGGGCAATTCCTCGGCTGCAAGCAACTGATCTGGGACAAGATTGCGCAGATGAGCTGGCGCATCGACGCCGCCGAGCTGATTACCTATCGCGCCACCAAGATGTACGACGCCGGCGCCGACGGCAAGGCGCTGATGAAGGAAGCGGCGATGGCCAAGCTCGTCGCGACCGAGACGGCGAATTTCTGTGTGAACGAAACGGTGCAGATATTGGGTGGCGATGGCCTCACCAAGGAATACGGCCGGGCTGAACAGCTGTATCGCGACGCGCGCGCGCTGACGATTGTCGGCGGGACGTCGGAAATGGCGAAATACCTGATCGCCTCGCGCGATCTCCCGGATCTGAAGATCAACCTCTGAGCGCATTCCATTTCCATCATGCTGACCATTACCTCGCTGTTCGAAAATACGGTCGCGAAGTACCCGGACCGTCTCGCGCTGGTCTGCGGTAACGCGCGTTTTACCTACGCACAGTGGGATGAGCACGTGCGCGGACTCGCGCAGGCGCTGTTCGATCTGGGTGTGCGGCAAACGGACCGCGTCGCTATCTTCCAGAAGACCTCGGACGCAACAGCCACCGCTTATCTTGCCTGCCAGTTGCTGGGTGCCATTGCGGTGCCGATGAACTACCGGCTATCCGCGAATGAAGCGATATTCATCATCCGCGATGCCGGTGCGCGTGCACTGATCTACGACCATTCGATGCAACCGGTCGTCGCGAAGATCGAGCAGGGCCTGCCCGATCTGCGCATCTACGTGCGCGTGGCAGGGCACGGGAACCATACGGATGAGCCAGATCGAAACGATGCGCCTTCGTATCACCGCGACTTCGATGCGCTGATAGACAGTACGCGCCATCGCGATGCGCCGCTGCCCACGCTGATGCCCGACGATATTTCCGCGCTCGTCTACACGTCCGGCACGACGGGGCGTCCCAAAGGCGCGATACACACCCATGCCAACGACGTCGCGATCGCGACGAACTGCGTCATGGAGTACAGCCTCACGAGCACCGACTCGGCGCTCCACATCGCGCCGCTTTACCACGTTGGCGGCATGCAGGCGTATTTCATGCCGCACTTGATGGTCGGCGCGGCCAACATCGTGCTGCCGCGCTACGATCCGGCGCGCACGCTCGCCGCAATCGCGCAATATGACATCACGACACTGTTTGCAGTGCCGACACAGATTCAGGACATGTTGTTTCATCCCGCATTCACGCAGAGCGATCACAGCAGCCTGCGGATGATCACCACGGGCGGCGCGGCCATTCCGGCCGCAGCGATGCAACGCGTGATCGATGAGTTCTGTCCGAACGTCTACAACGGCTACGGCATGACGGAGGCGAGCCTCACGCTGCTGCTGCATCCGCGCGACGCACTCGCGCGCCTCGGCTCCTGCGGCAAGCCGACTTTGATCAGCACCTGCCGTGTCGTGACGAACGACCCTGCGCGCGCCGTGCCTTCCACAGAAGGCGTCGTGCCGGGCGAGGTGGGTCAGCTGATTGTGCGCGGCCCGCAACTCGCGCGTGCGTACTGGAACAATCCGGTCGAAACGGCCAGGAAGTTCCGCGACGGCTGGCTGTACACCGGCGATCTGTTCAGCGTCGACGAGGGCGGCTATTTCCACTTCCACGGTCGCGCCGACGACATGATCGTCTCGGGCGGCGAGAACATTTATCCGCGTGAAGTCGAGGAGGTGTTGTACCACTGCCCTGGCGTTCAGGAGGCCGCGGTAATCGGCGTGCCGGACGCGAAGTGGGGCCAGGCGGTAACGGCTTTCGTCGTGCGCAGCGACGCGCAGTTGACGGAGGACGCGGTCATCGCATTCTGCAAGGCCAGTGACGACCTCGCGCCGTACAAGCGGCCAAAGAAAGTGCTGTTTGTCGAGCGCTTGCCGCTGAATCCGAGCGGCAAGGTTCTGCGGCGCGAACTGGCCGCCTCGGTGCACGAGAATCTTTTGCAAACGGGAACGTAATCATGAACGAACCGGTACTTTACGAACTGGACGGCGGCGTCGCCACCATTACGCTGAACCGTCCTGAAACGCGCAACGCACTGACCGAAATGGAAGTGGTCGATGCGCTCGTCGAGAGCCTCGAGCGAGCGCAAGCCGATCTGAACGTGCGCGCAATCGTGCTCACGGGCGCGGGTCCCGCGTTCTCCTCGGGCGGTAACATCAAGCACATGCGCGACGAGGTGGGAACGTTCGGCGGCAACTCCGCGCAGATACGCGAGAACTACCGGCGTGGCATTCAACGCATTCCGCGCGCGTTTCATGAACTCGACCTGCCTTGCATCGCCGCAGTCAACGGACCTGCGCATGGTGCGGGTTGCGACCTTGCGCTGATGTGCGATATCCGTATCGCGGCGCACAGCGCGCTTTTCGCGGAAAGCTTTGCGAAGATCGGCATCATTCCCGGCGACGGCGGCGCGTGGTTGCTGCCGCGTGCGGTCGGCCTCTCGCGTGCAGCCGAAATGATTTTTACAGGCACGCCCATCGACGCGCAATGCGCGCTGGACTGGGGTTTGGTATCGCGGGTCGTGCCCGACGCGGAGTTGCTGTCGACGGCCAGGGAACTTGCGGCGCGCATCGCGAGTAATCCTCCGAACGTGCTGCGCATGAGCAAGCGCCTCATTCGCGAAGGACAGCGAATGGACCTGCCGAGCCTGCTGGAACTGTCGGCGGCGTTTCAGGGAATCGTGCATCGCACGGCAGATCACCGTGAGGCGCTCGCCGCCACTTTCGAGAAGCGCACGCCGAATTACACCGGCGATTAATTGCGAACGGACCGGTAAATCGCAGCGAAAGAGGCAATGGACCGGCGAGGCGCAATATGCGACAGTTTCGCCACCTTGACCGATCCAGCATGAACATGCGCAGCAAAATCAACGACGAGACGCCGCAATCTGCCGCCGCGCGCCAGGTGCAATGGCCAGCGACAGGGGAGGGTGCATTCGTCGCCGCGAACGCGGAAAGCGCGGCGACGGAAAGCTCGGCGGATTTGAGCCAGGAGCGGCCGCCCGACACGCAACGCATCGGTTTTTTTCTGGTACCCAACTTCTCGATGATGGCGCTCAGTTCCGCGAGCGAGCCGCTGCGCGCGGCCAACCGGGTGAGCGGCAAGCCGCTGTACAGCTGGCATCTGATCAGCGCGGACGGCGAGCCGGTGTCGTCCAGTTCAGGATTCTCGCTGCAGCCCGAATCGGCTATGACCTCGTCGATTGCCGTAGACCAACTGTTCGTGGTGGCGAGTATCGATGTGGAGAACTACCGCAACGAGCGGGTGTTCGACTTTTTGCGCCGCTATGCCGCGACAGGCAAACCGCTCGGCGGCGTGAGCCTCGGGACGATGATCCTGGCGCGCGCCGGGCTTCTTGACAAGCGGCGTTGCACGATTCATTGGGAAGCGCTGAAAGCGCTCGCCGACGAGTTTCCCTCGCTGGCCGTCACGCGCGACCTCTACTGTATCGACGGCGACCGGCTCACCTGTGGCGGCGGCACAGCCGCGATCGACTTGATGCTGGATGTGATCGCTCGCGCGCATAACCATCGACTTGCGGCCGATGTCGCCGACCAGTTCCTGCATACGCGTATTCGCGCGTCGCAGGAGAGCCAGAAGATGGCAATTCAGTGGCGTTACGGTATCGAGGACCGGCGCATCGTCAATGCAATTACGCTGATGGAGCAGAACATAGAGCGCCCCGTTCCCGTGCAGACGCTCGCCTCGCTGGTAGGCATTTCGCCTCGGCAGTTCGAGCGTATGTGGCTCAAGCACTTCGACATGGGGCCGTCGCAGTTCTACCTGGGCGTGCGCCTGAAGGCGGCGCAAAAGCTCCTGCACGAATCGACGTTTTCCATTTTCGACATTGCGATGCAGTGCGGATTTGCAAGCGCCTCGCATCTGGGGCGGTGTTATCGAAAGCTCTTTGACGCCACACCCGGACAGGAACGTGCTGCGAGGGGCAAGTGAAGATCGCCATTGCGTAAGAGGCAACGATCCGGTTCCACTTGGTGCGAGCCGGATCAGTTTCGAACGCAACAGCGCGGTCATCGCAAGTTGCGTCACAGACTCCGCCCCTCACGGTGTTCAATCAATACGGCCGCTCATTGTGGATGAGCGGCCGTCCTTCTCCTCGAACCTACATGCCGATGCTCGACCCTCCGCTCGAACTCGTGCCTGTGCTCGTGCCCGTGGCTGAACTTGAGGTCGATGCCGGATTCAGATCGATTCTTCCATAGACGCCGTCTGCTTCGTCATTGGGCCCCGCCGCGAAGAAGAGCGTAGTAGCAGGCTGATTGTTGAGCCCGTTGCCGAACGCAATGCCCCACAAGCCCGGCTCGACGATCGCACTGCCGTTCGAACTCTTGATGGCACCCATCGACTGGCCGCTCGATGCGTTGAATGCGTTAATCGTGCCGTCGCCGAAATTGCCGATCAATATCGCGCCGCTCAATGAGCCGAAATTGCTCGGCGCTTGCGTAATACCCCATGGTGCATTCAGTGCACCGCCGGTTGCAAAGTGCTGTTTGAGGTTACCTGCCGTATCGAATACGTCCACCATACCGAGTCCCGCTCCGGCGACGTCGTCATGTTTGTCGGCATCCTGCTTCGCGTAGGTGACGAACAGGTTCGATCCGATCAACTGGATGCCGAACGGCGCAAAGCCGGCAGGAATGGCTGGATCCGTAAAGGCGCCGGGCATGGCGACCTTGGCAAAATTGGTGTCGAAGACGTCGATCTTGTTGTTATGGAAATCGGCCGCGTAGAGAAAGTTGTTGCCGTTGTTGGCCGCGAGCGCGAGGCCCTTGTACACGGCGCCGCCGGTGCCGTCGTCGTACATGACGAACGCATTGGTCGGCCCAACCGCAGGCGCCCATGCGGTGACGGTGCCGCCTTCGCCCACGAAGATAAATGCGGCGACGCCAGACTTGCCGTTTTGCGTCACGTTGAAGCTTTGCGTGCCGTTGAATACGATGCCTGTTGGCGACGCTGTCCCGTTCTTGCCGTCGGGGATCGTGACGACGAGCGATTGCGGCACGCCGTTGCCGTCATAAAGTGTCGCAAGGTTGGTTCCGTTGTCGGCGACCCAGACGAAGCCTTTCGGATTAAAGGCCACGCCCCAGGCATTCTTCAGATTGACGTCGGTGTGTGCTGCCGACACGGCGCCATCCGAGACGAGCGCCTTTGCGGTGAACGACGACTGTGCAGGCGGCCCAGAACTGGGAGAACTGGAACTGCCGCCGCATGACGCGAGTGTCGCGATAGCTGCGCTGCAGGCTACGACGGTGAACGCTGCGAGTAGAGACTTCATGGCCGCACTCCTTGTTCCGTCCAAAGGTCACAACGCTCAATGAACGAGAGGGCGATCGGGTTTATTCCAGTGGAGGGAACTTATTTGCGAGTACTTTCTATGGCTGAACTGGATAGATAAAAGCGGGCTACGAGTTCACGTGCTGGCCTTCGGTTCGCCGCGTGGCAACGAGCTGCGATGTAGCGCAGCGATTACATGCAATGTAATTGGCGCCATGAGCGCCGGCATCTAGTCTGTGTCTGTCGCGCTTCCATTCCGGTTGCGCTCAAGGCCAAGGAGATACCATGTCCCGCTTTCCCACATACACGATCGAATCCGCTCCGGCAGAATCAACGCCCGTGCTCCAGCAATTGCAACAGGCGTTCGGCCTGATACCGAATATCGCGGCCAGGATGGCGCGATCGCCGGTACTGATCAACGGTTTTATCGGCCTGTTCGAGCGCGTGCATGCGAGCAGTTTCACCGAGCCGCAAATCCAGACGCTGCTGCTGACCAACGCCGTAACGAATGCAAGTGTCTGGGCCGTCGCATTTCACACGGCGCTGGCGTTGAAAGAAGGGGTGAATGCCGCCGACGTAGACGCAATCCGCCGCGGTGTCTTGCCTGATGGCGGCGAACTGGCCGCGCTATCCGCATTGGCGCGCACTCTGATAGAAAAGCGCGGCCACCTGAGCGAATCGGACCAGACAAGTTTCCTGGAAGCCGGATTCAGTGCTGAGCAGATACTCGAAGTTATTGCGGTGGTTGCGGCATCGACGATCACAAACTATACGGGCAGCGTCACCCAGCCGCAGCTCGAAACGCAGTTCGAGGAATTCGTCTGGCTTGCACCCGCACGCTGAATTATTTTGTTCTTTATCTTGATCAGGGAAATCCGATGAACGCGAGCAGTCCCGATCCGAAAGCGCCGCAAAGTGAGCTTGGCGACTTGCTGCGCTATTGGCGCGACATGCGTGGCGTGAGTCAACTGGATCTGTCGCTCGAGGCCGGCGTTTCGCAGCGCCAGATCAGCTTTATCGAAAGCGGGCGCAGCGTGCCGGGCCGGGACACGCTGCTGACGCTTGCACAGACGCTCGACGTGCCGCTACGCGAGCGTAACGCGCTGTTGCTCGCGGCTGGCTATGCACCGGTGTATTCGGAAACGCCATGGAACGCACAGGAGATGCACGGTGTGATCGCCGCGTTGGAGCGCGTTGTTCGCCAGCATGAGCCTTTCCCGGCGATCGTGATGGATCGCCACTGGAACGTTCTGATGACCAACGACGCGGCGCCGCGCTTCTTCGACTGTTTCATCGACATGGCCTCGCGCAAAGGTCCACGCAATATGCTGCATCTGATCTTCGACCCGCAGGGCATGCGTCCATTCGTGGCCGATTGGGACACGGTCTCGCGAAGCTTGCTGCAGCGGGTGTATCGGGAGTCGATCGGGCATGTCGTCGATGCCGGCACGAGGCGTCTGCTCGACGAACTGCTCGCCTATCCAGATGTGCCGCGTGACTGGAAGACGCATCATGCGCCGTCCGCCGGGCCCACGATTCCTGTCATTCCGCTAGGCTTCATCAGCGGGGACGCGGTGCTTCGATATTTCTCGATGGTCACGACCGTTGGTGCGCCGCAGAACGTTGCCGCGCAGGAGATACGCCTGGAATGCATGTTTCCCGCCGATGACGAAACCGAAGCGCGCCACCGCCAACTGCTCGCCAGGCGTTCGGAGCAACGTTGAACCGGTGTGCGGTGGAACATGCGGCAGAGAGCTGATCGTCCCGGCAGTTCCTGCCGCCTGCAACGCCGCGTCCCGCCTGGGCGGGACGCTTGTCACGACCCAACTCAACCTCAATCAAGCCCCGGGCTTTCCGCCGATGGTGTTGCCTTGTTGCCAGGCGCGCTTACCTTCCTCGGACAACTCTCCGCTGCTGTGCGACGCGTCCGGTTTTGTACCTTCTACTGCCATTGAGCCGCCCGGCTGTTCCTGGGCAGGGACGCGTTCGCCTTTGCGCGCCGCGGCGCGATCGTCCTGAGTGCGGCCTGCGTAAGTTTCTGTTGCCATTTCAACCCTCCGGAAAAGAAGAGAACCATCATGTCTTTGCGATGGACGCGCGAACTTCGTACCGACGGACGCGCTTGCTCGCATCGAGACACACCCGGAGTCAACTGCGCGCATTGCGCGTGCCTGACGCGGCATTCGCGTCGCATTGAAGGCGTTCCATGCGGCCTGTGAGGAAATCGTCACACAATTTTCTCTCCGTGTATGATTCCGGCGTCGAAAGCTATTGCGGCACGGTTGAATGCATTGTGTGTAGCCGCGTCTTTGCCAGCGTCGCGGGCAGACCAATGCGCAGATAAACATCTATGCCAATGTGCGAGCCCGGCAACGTGGAGTTGCACAGACTCCGCTTGCAGATACATAAAGCCGTTATGGCAAAAGGCTTGACGAAGAAATGCCCCGCGCGACGACCGCTCGCGGGAAGATGAAGGAACAACGCTGAATGCTCGCAGAACAACGTCACCAATACATCCTGGCGCAAGTCGCCAAAACGGGCGCGCTGTCAGTCGCCGAGCTGGTGCGCGAACTGAACGTGTCGCGCGAGACCATTCGCCGTGACCTCAACGCGCTCGCCGGACGCGGCCTGCTCGTCACCACCCACGGCGGCGCGCTTTCGAGCGACCGGCGCGAGCCCGATCTCGACACGCGTGAAGCGGCAAACGCCGGCGCGAAGCGCGCGATCGGCGAGCGCGCAGCCGAGTTCGTTCCCGACGGCGCGTCGCTGATCGTCGACTCCGGCAGCACGACGCAGGCGGTCGTGCGAGCCTTACTCGACCGGCACCGTCTATCGGTGTACACCAACGACTGGCGCATCGCGCTGCTGCTCGGACGGCGCAACGACAACCGCGTCACGCTGTTGGGCGGCGAGCTGTCCGATATCGAAGACGCCACCTTCGGGCTCGACACGGTCCACCAGCTCACGCAATATCACGCGGACTTCGCATTCATCGGCGCAGGCGGCATTTCGCCGGACGGTTATCTCACCGACTACAGCCGCATGGCCGCCGAAGTGCGCAGCCGCATGATCGCCGCCGCCGACACGGTGGTCGTCGTGGCCGACCATTCGAAGTTCGGCCGCGTCACACCGGTGCGGATCAACGGCATCGAGTCGGCGCGTTATCTCGTGACCGAACTGGCGCCCGAGCGCGCCATCGGCAAGGCGATTACGGCCCATGGCCCGGAAATCGTGATTGCCTGAGTCCACGTGCGCGGCCGGTGCGCGTGGTACGGCGTCAAGCTGCGACCCGCGTCGCGCCGACTGCTGCCGGTAGAGCGTAGCCGCATGATCCGATTCCCGGTCAGCGGCCATGCAGCAGCGGTTCTGCTCAATCTCTCCGCGCAACTTCCCGCTACCTCGTTCGGCTTGGCTATTATTGGCGAATTGTGTCAATTTTTGGAATTCGACAGAATAGTCATGGCGTTGTCACCGAAACCTGTGATCCTTGCCGTGCCCATACAGGCATGGCAGGCAGCGCGAACGTGGTAGACAGTTTGTAAGTCTCGCTTGGAAGACGCCGCGAAGTTGTCGGCAATCTGCAATCGGTTGATCGCATCGGAGTCGGCTGCGGCAACATGCAACAAGTCACGCAAGCAGCACGTAAGCGGAACATAAGCGGCAAATAAGCGGCACATCAGCAACACGCACGCAGCAAATAAAGCGCAAACGGCGCACACCACGCGCCGTTCAATCACAACAGGTATCGGGTTTTCCCGACCGTCTGGTTTTTTTGCCTTTCGGAGAAAGCGACATGACAAAGACAAACTCCCTTCAGACCACGGGCCTCGCACGTAAGCTTCTGCCGGCGCTAGTCGCCGCCGCGATGTTCGGTGGCGTGGCCATGCAGGCGCAGGCTGCCGACGCGGTGGTGCTGTACACCGCCGACGGCCTCGAAAATCTCTATAAAGACGTGCTGCCGGCCTTCGAAAAGAAGGAGGGCGTGAAAGTCAACATCGTCACCGCGGGCAGCGGGGAAGTCGTGAACCGCGCGACAATTGAAAAAGACCAGCCGAAGGCGGACGTGATCGTCACGCTGCCGCCGTTCATCCAGCAGGCGGATCAGAGCGGTCTGCTTCAGGCATACCAGAGCGCGAACTACAAGAACGTGCCGGCGATCGCCAAGGCGCCGAACGGCTCGTGGGCGACCTTCGTGAACAACTATTTCTCGTTCGCGATCAACCCGGAAGTCACGAAAAACCAGCCGAAAACTTTTGCCGATCTGCTGCACCCGGACTACAGCGGCAAGGTCGCTTACTCGAACCCGGCGACGGCGGGCGACGGCATGGCCGTGATCATCCTGACGTCATCGCTGATGGGTGAGGACAAGGCATTCGACTATCTGAAGAAGCTGGAACAAAGCGCCAAGTTCCACACCAAGGGCACGGGTTACCTCGACGTTCTGCTGTCGCGCAACGAAATCGCGTTCGCGAACGGCGATCTGCAGATGGACCTGGACGACGCGGCCAACGGCGGCCTGTCGCTCAAGCCCGTGTTCCTCGCGGCCGCTCCGGGCGAACAACCGACCACGTTCCAGTTGCCGTATGCAATCGGCCTCATCAAGAACGGTCCGAACCAGGCGCAAGGCAAGAAGCTGATCGACTATCTGATGTCGACGGAAGTGCAGGCCAAGGTGCCGGACATCTTCGGCATTCCGGGCCGCACCGACGTGCCGCTAGCCGGCAAGAATGGCGAGACCGTCAAGCAGGCGATTGCGGGCGTGAAGCTGATTCCGGTGGACTGGAACCACGTGATGGCCAAGAAAGCCGACTGGACCGCGCGCTGGAAGAGCGACGTGATCGGTTCGTCGGGCAAGCAGATCGAAGTCGTCAAGCCGAAGTAAGCCGCTTTTTAGGCTTTCCAGTCTTGCTTCCCAGTCGAAGCACGCAGCGCTCTCGCGATCGGTGTGATCGCCGGCGCGCTGCCTGAGCATCAATCTTGTTGGAGGATGAATCCGGTGAATACGGCCAGTCTTGCTGGGCGAGGCGCGCTCGACGCCTCGCTGGACGCGCTCGGCGCCGCGCGTTCGGACGCGCCTGGCGGCGTGCAGATCGATCATCTGACGGTGCGCTTCGGTTCGCGCACCGTGCTCGACGATCTGTCGCTGACTATCCAGCGCGGCGAACTGCTCACCGTGCTCGGCCGCAGCGGCTGCGGCAAGACTACGCTGCTGCGGTTCATCGCCGGGTTTATCGAGGCGGACGGGTTGTCCGGCACGCTTACGGTCGCGGGCCACGATCTCACGCACGTGCCGCCGCATAAGCGCAACCTTGGCCTGTTGTTCCAGAGCTACGCGCTGTTTCCACATCTGTCGGTATTCGAAAACGTCGCGTTCGGCTTGCGGGCACGGCGCATATCGGCGAAGGACATCGCACGACGCGTGGCCGAGGTGCTGAAGCTCGTGCAACTCGGCGACGCCGGGCACGTGATGCCCGCGCAGCTTTCCGGCGGCATGCAGCAGCGCGTGGCTCTTGCGCGCGCGCTCGTGATCGAGCCGGACGTGCTGTTGCTCGACGAGCCGCTCTCCGCGCTCGATGCCAATCTGCGCGCGTCGGTGCGCTCCGAACTGAAGGCGCTGCATGAGCGCCTGCCCAATCTGACCATTGTCTGCGTGACGCACGACCAGGATGACGCGCTGGTGCTGTCGGATCGCACGCTGTTGATGCGCGACGGCCGCATCGCGCAGCTCGGCACGCCGCAACAGTTGTACGACGCGCCGAACGACGGCTTTGTCGCGCGCTATCTCGGCACGGCGAATCTGCTGCCGCCGCAAGTCGCTTTCGGCATGGACGACGTGCGCTACAACGAACGCGAGCGGGTCGCCTGTCTGCGGCCGGAAGCGCTGCGCATCGTGCCGCTTGGAGAAGGGCAGTTGCACGGCGCAATCACATCGGTCGAATGGTATGGCGCGGTACTGTCGGTGTCGGTCGCTTTGGACGCGATGCCGAATGAACCGCTCCTCGTCACCATGCAGCGCGGCCACGGCATGATGCCGGAGAAAGGCGCGCGCGTTTCCCTGCGTTACGAGGCTGACGATGTCGTCCTTATCCACCCCTGAGGCGTCGAATTCGCTTCCCGCCTCGGCGGCAGCCAACGCCCGCCGCAGCGCGAGCGCCGCTTTGCATCGGGCCGCTGTAAAACGCCGCGAGCGCATGGCGCAATGGCATCTCCTGTTCATCGCGGTGGTCGTGCTCGGGCCGCTTGTCATTTACCCGCTCGTGCGCCTCGTGTTGCTGAGCCTGAGCGGGCCGCATGGCATCGGCCTGCAGGCGTATGCGGCGTTCTTCGGCAATCCCGAGACGCGCGGCGTGATCGGCACGACGCTGTGGATTCTGTTCGCGAGCGCCGGACTTGCATCGCTGCTCGGCGTCGCACTCGCGTCGTTGCTGTTTTTCAAGCCATTTCCGGGCGCGCGGATGGTTGCGCGGTTTCTCGAACTGTTCGTCGCGTTCCCGTCGTTTCTGGTCGCCTTCACGCTGATTTTTCTGTACGGCTCGCAAGGCTCGGTCAGCATCGGCTTGCAACGGCTCTTTCATCTGGAGGCGCCGCCGCTCGATTTCCTGTTCGGCGTGGGCGGCGTGATTCTCGCCGAGGTCGTGTTCTACGCGCCGTTCGTCGTGAGGCCCACTCTGGCTTCGTTCGCCACGCTCGACATGCGTCTGATCGAAGCCGCCAGAAGTCTCGGCGCTAGCGGCTGGATGGTCGCATTCAAGGTGATCGTGCCGCTTGCGTGGCCGGGTATCGCTGCAGGCACGATCCTGTGCTTTCTGCTGACGCTCAACGAGTTCGGCATTCTGCTCGTGCTTGGCAGCGCGCATCTGATCACGTTGCCGGTCGCCATCTACAGCTCGGCCACTGTCGACCTCGATCTGCCGACGGCGGCAGCGGGTGCGGTCGTCATGCTGATCATGTCGTTGTCGCTGTACGCGTTGTATCGCCAGGTCAACCGTCGCAAGGTAAAAGGAGCGGGCCATGGCCGTTGAACTCGACCCGACCGTGCTGCCGGTCATGCACAAGAAGGCCCGCCCGGTGCGCCGGAGTTTCTTCGTGCGGATGCTCGGCGGCCTGTTTCTCGGTTTTGCCGCGCTGTTGTGCTTCTGGCTTTTCGTGTTGCCGGTGATCGTGGTCGGCTTGTCGAGCGTGGCGGCGCACTGGTCCGGCACGATTCTGCCGGCCGGCTTCAGCACGCGCTGGTTCGAGCGGCTCGGTTCCAGCGACTTCGACGCGCTCACAACAAGCCTCGAGATCGGCATGGGCGTAGCCGTGCTGGGCACGATTCTGGGGTTGTGGCTTGCGCTCGCGCTCGAAGGACGCGACCGGCGCGGGCTCGGCGCGTTCGTCGACACCATCGCCATGATGCCCAACGGCGTGCCGAGCGTGGTGCTCGGTCTCGCGGTACTGATCGCGTATCACAAGCGGCCGGTTGACCTGTCGAGTTCCGCGGCGATCGTCGTCTTTGTCCAGCTCGCGCTCGTGCTGCCGTTCTGCTACCGGTGCGCGGCGGCGGCGTTGCGCCCTGAACTGACGATTTTGCGCGAAGCGGCCGCGAGCCTCGGCGCGCCTCCGTCGATGGTGCTGCGCCGCGTGGTGCTGCCGCAACTCGTGCCGGCAATCCGCGCGAGTCTCGCACTCGGGTTCGCGCTGTCGCTCGGCGAACTGGGCGCGACCCTCACTGTTTATCCGCCCGGTTTTGCGACGGTGCCGATCGTCGTGGTCGGTCAGGTGGAGCGCGGCTACTACCTGCCTGCCTCCGCGCTGTCGCTGATTCTGCTGCTCGTCTCGCTCGCCGCGCTGCTGCTGATTGCGGCCCGTGTGCCGCGCCGTCGGATCGACTGAACCTGCGTTTTCCTCGTTTCCCTGGTTGCGCGTCGTGCGGCGCGCAGACATTCCACATACTTTCTATGTGGCGAAATTTGTCAAAATGACCGAATATATGCAAACTGCTTCTGTCGATCCGATTGAGGTTGTGCGCAGGCATTCGCTGACGACACTGGTTCGCGACGAGATCGAAAGGCATATCGTCGAAGGCGAACTGGCGCCGGGCGCCAAACTCAACGAAGCAGACTGGGCGGCGCGCCTGCAGGTGTCGCGCGGGCCGGTTCGCGAGGCGTTCCGCGCGCTCGAGCAGGCCGGGCTCGTGCGTACCGAGAAGAATCGCGGCGTGTTCGTGCGGACGGTGTCGCTCGCCGAAGCCGACGAGATTTACGCGGTGCGCGCGGTGCTCGAAGAGGCGGCGTGCCGGATGTTGGCCGCGAACATCGACGCGAGTCAGTTGGCGGTGCTGCGCGATTGGCTCGATGCCATGCGCGCGGCGCTCGATGCGCAAGATCACGATGCGTACGCGCGGGCCAACGTCGCCTTTCATGACGCGATCGTGGCGGCGGCGGGCAATCTGAAGTTGTACGAGACGTATCGAAGGCTGGTGAGCGAGTTGAGTCTTTTCCGGCGCGCGGCACTGGTGGTGCATGCCGATGCGATGGAGCGTTCGTTAGCGGAACATCGCGCGATTCTGACCGCGCTCGCTTCGCGCGATGCCGCGCATGCCGCGGCGTTGATGCACGCGCACGTGAACGGCGGCTTGCAGCGCGCGCATGCGGCGTGCGAGGGAGGCGGCGTGGCGGCCGGGCAGTTGGGAACGGCGCGCGGTGCGCCGGCTTCGGGCGACTGAACGACGACTGCAGGGCGACTGCAGCACGACTGAAGCCATCGCGTCGTCGTAACGCATTGGCTTGAGCACGCGTGCGTAGCACGCAGGGACGGGAACAATGGCAAGCGCAAACGAAAACGCGAAGCAACGCACGGTCGAGGTCAACGGTCGCGGCTACCGGCTGCCTGAGCAGCCGACGGTTGTGATCTGCGTCGACGGCTGCGAGTTCGATTATCTGGAAGCTGCGGTCGCGGCGGGCGTTGCGCCGTTCATCGGCAAGATGCTCGAGGGCGGCGCGGCCTTCAAGGGCGATTGCGTAATTCCCTCATTCACCAACCCCAACAATCTGTCGATCGTCTGCGGTGTGCCGCCGTCGGTGCACGGCATCTGCGGGAATTACTTCTGGGACCCGAGCGCGAATGGCGGCGCGGGTGCGGAAGTGATGATGAACGATCCAGCCTATCTGCGTGCCGGCACGTTGCTGGCCGCCGCAGCCGAAGCGGGCGCGCGAGTCGCGGTCGTCACCGCTAAAGACAAGTTGCGCCGGCTGTTGGGCTGGCAGCTGAACGGCATCTGCTTTTCCGCGGAAAAAGCGGACACGGTGACGCGCGAGGAAAACGGCATCGACGAAGTACTGGAACTGGTCGGCTTGCCGCTACCCGACGTGTACAGCGCGGCGCTTTCGGAATTCGTGTTCGCTGCCGGCGTGCGGCTCGCGCAAACTCGCGAGATCGACCTGATGTATCTGTCCACGACCGACTACATACAGCACAAATGGGCGCCGGGCACCGAAGGCGCGAACGCGTTCTACGCGATGATGGACGGCTATCTGGCGAAGCTCGACGCGCTCGGCTGGGTGATCGGTCTCACCGCCGATCACGGCATGAACGCGAAGCACGATCCGCAAAGCGGCGAGCCCAACGTGATCTATCTGCAAGACCTGCTCGACGAATGGCTCGGCGCGCGTAAGGCGCGCGTGATCTTGCCGATCACGGATCCGTATGTGGTGCATCACGGCGCGCTCGGTTCGTTTGCGACAGTTTATTTGCCGCGCGATGTCGATGCCGCGCAGGTGATCGAGCGGATTCGCGGGCTGCAGGGCGTCGAAATTGCGCTCGATAACCACACGGCGTGTGAGCGCTTCGAACTGCCGAATGACCGCGTCGGCGATATCGTCGTGATCGGTACGAAGCATGTGGCGCTCGGTACTCGCCGCGACGAGCACGATCTGTCGGGGCTCACGGTGCCGTTGCGCTCGCACGGCGGCTTGTCCGAGCAGGAAGTGCCGCTCCTTTTCAACCGGCGTGTCGACGGATTGCCGGGCGCGGAGAGCGGAAAGAGGCTGCGCAATTTCGATATCTTCGACGTCGCGTTGAACCGCGTGTCGGCATCATGAACGCGACGCTGCGGGACCATCCGGCGTTCCGCGCGGAAGCGCTGCGGCTCGAAGGCGAGCGCGCGGCGCGTCCACGCTCGCTCGATGTAGTCGATCCGTACACGGGTACGCGCGTAGGCACGGTCGCGCTTGCGAGCGTCGATGATGTGCGCGCCGCATTCGAATACGCCGCTGCTTATCAGGCAAAGCTCACGCGTTATGAGCGCTCGCAGATTCTCGAACGCGCGGCCGCGTTGTCGCGTGACAGGACCGAAGAGGCGTCGGATCTGATCTCGCTCGAATCGGGTTTGTCGAAGCAGGACTCGCGGTATGAAATCGGTCGTGTGGCAGACGTGTTCAGGTTTGCAGCAATCGAAGCATTGCGCGACGACGGGCAAAGTTTCTCGTGCGATCTGACGCCGCATGGCAAGCGGCGACGCGTGTTTTCGCAGCGCGAGCCACTTGCGGGCGTGATCGTCGCGATTACCCCGTTCAACCATCCGATGAACCAGGTTGCGCATAAGGTTGCGCCGGCAATCGCGACGAACAATCGCGTGGTGCTGAAGCCGTCCGAGAAAGTGCCGCTGTCGGCGCTTTATCTCGCCGACATTCTGTACGAAGCCGGCTTGCCCGCGCCCATGCTGCAAGTGCTGACCGGCGACCCGCGCGAAATCGCCGATGAACTTATCACGCACCCGTTGGCTGAACTCGTCTCGTTCACGGGCGGCGTGGCGATTGGCAAGTACATCGCGGCAAAGGCGGCGTACCGCCGCGTCGTGCTCGAGCTAGGCGGCAACGATCCGCTGATCGTGCTCGAGGACGCCGATCTCGAGCGCGCGGCGACGCTCGCGGTGCATGGCTCGTACAAGAACTCCGGGCAGCGCTGCACGGCGGTCAAGCGGATGCTCGTGCAAAAGCGCGTCGCCGCCGATTTCGCCGACCTGGTCGTCGAGAAGACGCGTGCCTGGACTTTCGGCGATCCATTCGATGCGGCTAATCAGATGGGCACGGTCATCGACGTCGCCGCGGCGCAGCTATTCGAGGCGCGCGTGAATGAGGCAATTGCCGGCGGCGCGCGCTTACTTATCGGCAATCGACGCAATGGCGCGCTGTATTCGCCTACGGTGCTCGACGGCGTGGAGCCGGACATGACCCTCGTGCGAGAGGAAACCTTTGGGCCAGTGTCGCCGATCATCAGCTTCGACACGCTCGACGACGCGATACGTATCAGCAACGGCACATGCTTCGGGTTGTCTTCAGGTGTATGCACGAACCGGCAGGACGCGATCACGCGGTTCATCAACGAACTGCGAGTGGGGACGGTCAACGTGTGGGAAGTGCCTGGCTATCGGACAGAGTTGACGCCGTTTGGCGGTATCAAAGACTCGGGGCTCGGCTACAAGGAAGGCGTTCAGGAAGCGATGAAAAGCTTCACTAACCTCAAGACTTTTTCGTTACCGTGGGAGTAATAGCGTGGCATTGAGTGTGACGGACATCCGTTCGCTGTTCGAGCAATACGGCGACATCGCTTATAGCGGCGAACCGGTGACGCAGCTTCAGCACGCATTGCAGAGCGGCGCGCTGGCCGAAGAAGCGGGCGCCAGCGACGAACTCGTCGCCGCTTCGTTTTTGCACGATCTCGGGCATCTGCTGAATCTTCAGGGCGCGACGCCGACGGAGCGGGGCATCGACGATCTGCACCAGTACTTTGCGCTGCCGTTCTTGCGGCCGGTGTTGCCCGATGCGGTATTGGAGCCGATTCGTTTGCACGTCGACGCAAAGCGCTGCCTCTGCGCGATCGACCAAGGCTATTTCGATCAGCTTTCCGCCGATTCGGTGCGGAGCCTGGGTCTGCAAGGCGGCATCTTCAGCAGCGAGGAAGCGCAGAGATTTCTGCAGAAGCCGTACGCGCAGGACGCGCTCCGGCTGCGCAAGTGGGATGACCGCGCGAAAGAAGAACACCGCGTCACGCCGGGTCTAGATCACTACCTCGATGTGGTCGAGCGAGTGATGCGTAAGAACGCGATGGTGTAGTTCTGGCTTGTCTATGTCGTTGTCCTGGCGCTGCTTCTTGCGCAATTTCCGTGTGTCGAAATAACGCTTGCAAGGCGCTGGCCGGCTCGCTAGAATCTCGCTCTTTCGTGCTCCGGACGCCGGGGCACGGGAAGCGGGAAAGCCAGTAGTGGCAAGGCTTCGAGCGGTGGCGGCAGGTTCAGG